>JAMPAI010000002.1 GCA_023667315.1 Ruminococcus flavefaciens | reverse complement strand
AACAAAAACAGTTAAACAGCCCCTAATGTGTCAACCTTTTTCAGGGAAAGTCAGAAATTACATAAAATAGTTCGATTTTGTGTAGAACAAATACATTTTTTCAAACTATTCAGTGTAAAAACAGGGTGATAGTTGCATAAAAAAACGCCTCGCGGAAGGCGGGGCGTGAGGGCAAAAGGAGGCACCGCCCGGGCGGTGCCTTTGTCTTACTTCTAATGTTGGCGCTGGTTAACCGTCCAACCATGTTGAACAAACCATAAACTGTCTGCGGGTAATGCTTCGCCACGTTGGAACCAAAAATCACCACGACCGGCAACCTTGTCCGAAATATTTACACGTTCTTGTAATGCGTTGCGTAAATTTGTTATAGTTGTAGTTAGGAAATGATCATATCTAGCATCCTCGGTCAGGGTCAGGTATATGTGGGTGCAGGCCTTGTCCCCTGCAAAATACTTGATGATTTTTGGCTGTATGGAATCTCCATTATAAGCATTAAACCACAGTATTTTTTCATAGGGTTCGCGATCCGGGTATTCGGGCTCTTTGTCGCACGCGGGTAACATCAATCCGGCGGTGCCCGCCAATGCCACTGCGAAGAACACACGCTTCGCCCAAATCGTCAATAAGTTACGTTTCTCCATAGTAAAATCCTTTTTTTCCTTTTCAAGGCACCTTTTCTCGCCATGGCCATCTGAAAACAAGTTTTCGATGGCTCATTTGGCTTAACGAAAAGGTTGGTTTTCAACCCGAATCCCGACCGCCCCGTGCGCCCAAAACCGAGTCCCCACAAAATTAATAAAATATTGTTTCATTTCACAATCAAAAAAATCACAGCATTGAAAAACGATTTCCTACTTTTGCACTATGGACAGACTGGAGATAAAAATTGTGAATGCCGAGAAATCGGATGCACCCCTTATCGGGGAGGTGGTTGTGGCCGCCATCGGGGACGAACTTGCGCACAGTTTTGCGGGAGAAAAGACGGTGGAGGACGTGAAACGCCTTTTTACGAAACTCGCCGCCCGCGAGGATTCGCAGTATTCCTACCGCAACAGCCTGAAGGCCGTCGATGAAAACGGTGAACCCATGGGGTTTGCGGTCGGCTACGACGGCGCCTTGTTGCATCAGTTGCGCAAGGCCTTCTTTGAGGAAGTCCGCCTTGTGCTCGAAAGGGAAATGGATGGCAAGGTGGATGATGAATGCGAGGCGGGCGAGTTCTATCTCGACAGCCTCGCCGTGTTTCCTGCCTATCGCGGCAAGGGCGTGGCGCGGGCGTTGATCCAGGCGATGGCGCAGCGCGGCCTGAAGAGCGGCAAACCCCTCGGCCTGCTGTGCGACAAGACCAACGCCACCGCCCGCCGGCTCTACGACGCCCTCGGCTTCCGGCAAGTGGGCGAGGCTCCTTTCGCCGGCGAGGTGATGGATCACCTGCAAATAAGGGGGTAATTTCTTACAGCACGCCTTCCAACCACTTCTGCACCGCCTTCAGGGCTTGTTCCTGATGCTTTTGGGCGGTGGTTCCCTGCATGGCGAGACCCTTGCCCACGGTGGAACCCTTGCAGGCGTCGGCTATGTATCGCTCCGTGTCCGAAAGCCCGCTGCCTTCGTGCGTGCAGAACGGAATCACGGTCTTGCCCTGCCAGTCGTGTTTCTCGATAAAGGTATAGACCGGCATCGGCATGTCGCCCCACCAGTTGGGGTAGCCGATAAAAATCACATCGTAGTCCTCCGCCGCGATGTCGGCCTTGATGTCGGGGCGCGCCCCGCTTTCCTTCTCCTTTTTGGCCACTTCCACGCAGGCGTTGTAGGTCTTGGGATATTCCTGCACGGGAACGATTTCAAAGAGTTCGCCGCCTGTGGTATTGGCAATCATTTCGGCCACGATATGAGTGTTTCCCTTGGTGATGTAGCCCACGCCGTAGTTTTCGCCCGTGTGCGAGAAGAACGCCACAAGCACCTTCTTTTCCGTATTCATCGTCTGTTCGTTTTGTTTTTGCGTTTTGCCGTTCTGCGCGCAGGCCGTAAACACTAAGGAAAACGCCCACGCGGCAAGGATCAGGATTGTCTTTTTCATGCTATTTTCATTTTTGCAAAAGTACCCCGCCATCTTCAAATGGAGTTAAGACAAATTGCGGATAGAATTACTAAAATTACGGATAAAAAATCCCCGGCCAATTATCTCTTAATCGTATCGGAGTTCTGGTTATAGGCCTTGGCCACGCATTTCCATTCGCCGTTCAGCTTGAGGAGCAGCAGGTAGTCGGTAAAGTCGATGCGTCCGCCCCAGTTTTCCTCAAGCACACGCACTACAGCCAGCGTCTCCTCAACCGCCACCACGTCGATGCGGGCCTTGAAGTCCTTTCCGGCGGCCACGGTGTCCACATTCTTGTAGAACTGCTCGATGGAGCCGTGTTCCAGTTGCCCGTCCAGAATGCCGAACAATACGGCATCGTCCGTAAACAGTTTCTTCGCGTGTTGGCTGTTGCCCTCGGCTACGCTCTTCACGAAATTTTTCGCCGCGGCCTGCACCGCTTCATATTCCTTGATGGATGCTCTCATGATATTATTTTTTTAGGGTGAATTTTCAGCGGCAAAATTATGCGGGTATCAAATTCTGCACAAGTACCGAAAAAAGATTCGGGTATTGAAAAATTTTTCGGTATCCCTGTTTTACATAGTATTAAGTATTTTTGCGGTAAAGTTCACGCCATGGCCTACGAAAAGAAAATACCCGTCGATCTCGACTGCCCCCTGCGGCTCACGATGAGCCTGATTGAATCGAAATGGAAATCGTGCATCCTCGATGAGTTGAGGAGCGGCGAGTCCATGCGTCCGAGCGAGATTCACAAGTGCCTTTCGGAAGCCGCTCCCCGCGTGCTCGACATCCAGCTGAAGGAGATGGTGGAAGACGGCCTGGTGTCCAAGACCATCTTTCCCGAACTTCCGCCCCGCTCCGAATACAAAATAACGAAACTCGGCGCCTCGCTCCTGCCGATTATCGACGCCATGCTCGAATGGGGCACGGCCCACTACGAAGTCTTCGAGAAAAAATACGGAAAGAAGTAGGGACTACTGCCGGTCAGGTTTCAATAGCGGAATATCTCCGGACCATCCTTAACCGTTCCCCGTCGATTTTGGGAAAGGAAAGATTAATCATACATTTGCAGAAAAGCAAGAGGATTGAATTATGAATTTTCGTTGTCCGACCTTAACTTCGACCAACAGGCCGTCTTTTTTCAACAGTCCTTTCCTTTGGCTGATTTGGATTGCCCTTGCCGCCATTTTCTGCATGATGTTCGCATGGACGGTATCGCCATTGTTTGTATTCGAAGGTGCGGACAGTACCATTTTCAAGATTATGGGCTTGGGGATTTTGGACGGAAAACTGCCATACCGGGATTTATTCGATCATAAAGGCCCCCTTATTTTTTATATAAATGCAGTAGGTCTTGGGATGGGAGGAAAAACCGGACTTTATTTGTTGAGTGTCCTCTTTCTTTCCGTTACCCTTTACCTCATATATCTCGTTTCATGTTTTTTCACCTCTTGTAGAAATGCTTTTTGGATTTCATTGATTGCCCTTCTTTTTTGGGCAATTTTTAGTGAAGGGGGGAACCTGGTTGAGGGTTTTATGGTACCGGCTATCGCACTATCACTTTATCTTACCTTGCGTGTCTATAGAAATCCCGACAAAGTACTCGGAAGTTATTTTATCGGTCTCTGTTTTGCGTGGATTTTTCTGTTGCGGATGAGTGATGCGGTGATGCAGGTAGGTGGGCTTTTTGCAGGTCTGTGCTTGTATGGCTGTATTAAAAAAAGATACAAAAAGACCTTGATTTCCATCCTCTGGTTTCTAGCGGGAGTCGTCACCTTGGTTCTGCCATTCGTCATCTATTTCGCTGCACAGAACGCGCTGCCGGAATTTTGGGACGGACAGTTCACCTTCAACTATCTGTATTCTCAAAAATCCCATCATGTACGCTACAACTACGGAAATACCAATATCCTCATCTTTTTTCTCTTGTCTTGTATTTTGGCAGTCGGAAAGAAAAAAGAGTTGGCCTATCTTTATTTCGTTTTCGTTCCCGTAGCGGTATTGTCTTATTTTCTCGTGGGGAAATATAACTTTCCCCATTACTATCTCATCTATATGCCCTTGTTTTCCCTTTGTATAAGCCTGTTGTTCAATAAGTATTATATCTCGCTTGTTTTGTGGATATTGATTGCCGGTTGCGGATTCGCGCATCCAGGTAGAAATGTCCGCCAGGCCACGGATGAATGGGTGAGGAATCTAAAAAAAGATAAGAAAATCAAAAAAGTATATGAAGAGGCGGGGAGACTTTTTGCCTGTGTTCCAGACAACGAGAAAAACGATGTTTGGTGTTATAATGTAGTGAGTTTCGGTGGAGGGAATATGGGCATTTTTCCGTATCACGGTATTGTGCCCGGCAACCGTATCTTCTGTTGCTGGCATTTAGAATACGGTAATTTAGAGGAGACCGAGAGTATAGAAACGCATCGTCCGAAATGGGTAGTGGTGGACAGAACGTCTTATTTTCCGAAAGGCCGTGAGTATATCGAAACGAACTACGACCTTGCTTTCCAAACAGATCCTTCCGTTTGCCAACTCGAATTGTATCGATTACGCCAAAATTAACGAGATGAACGCCGTGCAGAAAAAACTTGTTTCCATTCTGGTGCCTTGCTATAACGAGGAGGCTTCCTTGCCGCACCTTTGGTCGGAATTGCAGAAGATAATGACCGACGATTACGATTGGGAGGTGCTTTTCGTGAACGACGGCTCGAAAGACCGTACCCTGCAGATTCTGAACGAACTCTATCATACGGACAAGCGTGTGAGCGTGGTGGATCTGTCGCGCAACTACGGCAAGGAAAAGGCCATGCTGGCGGGTTTCGACCATGTGGCGGGCGATTGCATGGTGATTATCGACGCCGACCTGCAGGATCCTCCCCGCCTGATAAAGGAGATGTTGCAGAAATGGGAAGAGGGCTATGACGATGTGTACGCCCACCGGATTTCGCGCGGCAAGGAATCGTGGCTCAAGCGCAAGTTCTCGCTTCTTTTCTACAGGATCTTGCAAAGAGGCTCCAGTCTGGATATCCCCGAAAACGTGGGCGATTTCCGCCTGCTCGACCGCAAGTGCATCGAGGCCTTGAAAGAGCTCCGCGAGTCGGAACGCTACACCAAGGGGCTTTTCTGCCAGATCGGCTTCAAGAAAACCGCCATCGACTTCAACCGCGACGACCGTGTGGCCGGCACCACCAAGTGGAGCTTCAAGAAACTGTTTTTCCTGGCGGTTGACGGTATCGTCTCGTTTTCCAACTTTCCCTTGCGCATATCCACCCTCATCGGTTCGATTACCGCTTCGCTGGCCTTGATTTTGGGCGTGTTCTACCTTGTAAAGGCCGCCATTTTCGGCGACCCCGTGGGCGGTTTCCCCACTTTGATCGTGGTGATTCTTTTCTTAGGTGGCGTGCAGCTGCTGAGCATCGGCATCATCGGGGAATATGTCGGACGCATTTTCATCGAATCGAAGCGCCGTCCCGTCTATTACATCAACAGCTACAGGTCTCACCTTTCCGAGCCTGCCCCTACCGGTCAAGAGAAAGGTAAAGCACGGAAAGAAGAACGGTAAGCACCCGTCTGCAAGGCGGTTCTCAGGCTGTTGCAAAACCTATAAGACAAAAGAGGTCGGTTCTCCAAGAACCGACCTCTTTCCTGTATCTGGCAACGTGTTTATTCGAAAACAATCCGGGAGGCGCCGCTGTCGTCGGCCTTGAGCACGCGCGGACGGCCTTTTACCTCTATCTTGGAAGCGCCGGAGGCACTGCCTGAGAAGGTTTCCGATACATTGAGCTCGGCTTTGGAGGCGCCCGAAACGTGGCCGCTGAAGTTCTTTACGAAAAGGTCTTCCAATTCGGCTTCCGAAGCGCCGGAGGCACTCAGTTCCACATCGGTGGCCGAACCCTTCATGTCCAGTTCCGAAGCACCCGAGAGTTCAGCTTTCAGTTTGGCGAGGTTCAGCACGCGGCCGTCGAACGAAGATGCACCCGAAAGGTCGATCGTCAGATTCCCGTTGCGGGCATCGTAGGCTCCCTTGATGTCTATTTCTGCGGCCCCCGAACCCTTTACCTGCGCTAAATCCTTAAAATAGACGTAAGCCTTTAGGCAATCCTTGTCGCGGAAAGAGTACGAAAAACCGTCTTTCAAACCGATATACAAGGTGTTTCCCTTTTGAGAAACCACCACATATTTTTCCATGTCGCCAGGCACCATAATCTGCACCGATTCCCGGTCGGAGGGAAACATGTCCACTTCGAAGGCATGCGAAGCTGTCAAGGCATTGAAGCCCGTAATATCGTGGTTCTTGGTAACGGTGGGCTGGTTGCAGTCGATGCGCACGGAAGGCTGGGCATGGCAGACACCGATCAAGGTAACCGCCGATACCGTCATAAAGAGTTTTTTAATCGCTTTCATAGTAT
Organism: Ruminococcus flavefaciens; assembly: GCA_023667315.1. Taxonomy (GTDB): domain Bacteria; phylum Bacteroidota; class Bacteroidia; order Bacteroidales; family P3; genus Pullibacteroides. Next base: position 372,049 of record JAMPAI010000002.1, on the reverse strand, counting down.
GGTTGATTTTAGGTTTTCTGTTTTCGTTTCTCGTTTTACTTCCACCGCCAGCTTTCAATCAAGGTGTCGATGTCGGCCTTGATAAAGCGGATCACGGGCGCGAGCGAATCGTTGTTGGGCGTGCAGTTTATCGAGAATGAGCCGCGCACGAAGTAGCGGTTGCTGTCGGTGAGGTAAAACTGGTAGGGTGAGGCCACATCGCTGCCCTTGATATGGTAAAGGTAACCATATTTTTTTTGATCGGGTTCGTTGATTTCCCATTCGTCCACCCCGGTGGCTTTCGAGATATGGCGCTGTATAAAGAACAGCGTGTTGGTGATGCACGAATCCAGGTTCGGCCTGAAGATATAGCTGCAATAGACGGCGGCGTTCAGACCCGGAAACGAAATGTCCGCCCATAGCGTGTTCTTCTGTTTCTGCCTGGCCTCCACCGGCACGAAGCGGGCGTAAACCGGCATGCGGAACGTGGCGGGGTAGGCCGCCGTGTCGAAGTTCCGGTAGGCCTTTTCGGGCAGGTCGATGCGCATGTAACAGCGCGGTTTGGGCGTGTAGTCCTCGCGGCAGGCGCACAGACCCGCTAGCACCCCTATGAGGGCGCACCAATGCAAGACCGAACGGAAATCAATTTTCATTCCGGTTGATTTTCATCCTTATCCGCGTAATGCGGTTCTCGCCCGTGGCTTCGATGTTGAGCGTGAATTCCTTAAAATTGAAGTGGGTGCCCACGTTCGGGAAATAGCCTAACTTCTCGAGCACGAATCCCGCCAGCGACTCGTAGTCGCCCCCGTCCAGGTCGAAGTAGTCGTCGTCTTTCTCCAGCAGCTTGCACAGGTCGTGAATCGGCATCCTGCCGTCGAATACATAGTCGCCGTGCGGGGTTTTCTGGTAGAGTTTCTCTTCTTCGGTGGTGTCGAACTCGTCGTGTATCTCGCCCACCAGTTCCTCCAGAATGTCCTCCAAGGTAACGATACCGCTGGTTCCGCCGTATTCGTCCACCACGATGGCGATATGCAGGCGCTTTTTCTTGAACTCCTTGAGCAGGTTCTCGATCTTGCGCGTTTCGGGTACGAAGATGGCCGGCCGGAGCAGTTTCTGCCAGGCGAAGTCTTCGTTCTCGCGCATATGCGGAATAAGGTCCTTGATGTAGAGGATGCCCTTGATATGGTCCAGATCGCCGTCGAACACCGGCAGGCGCGAGTATTCGGATTCCTGTACCGTCTCGATCACCGATTCGAAAGTGGCCGAAAGCGGCAGGCTCACCACGCCCACGCGCGGTGTCATGATCTGGCTGGCCTCGATTTCGGAGAATCCGGCAAAGAATTTAAGCGCCTCGGGTGCGGCCTCGCCCAGGTCGGGTTCCTTTACCGTTTCCACGGAGGGAACCGCAGCCTCTTTCTTGCCGAAAAGTCTTTTAAACCGGGAAAACGCGGCCATATCACTTGTTGTTAAAGGCGTTCATCGTGTTGGTGATGCCGGCGAAGGCAAAGCTTTTTATCATCTCGCAGGCCATGTCTATCTTGGGTTCCACCGCCTCCATGTCCTGACGGCTGAACTGCCCCAGCACGTAATCAATCTGCTGTCCCTTATGGAAATTGCTGCCGATGCCGAAGCGCAGGCGCGGATAGGCCTGCGTGCCGATCAGGGCCTCGATGTTCGCCAATCCGTTATGTCCGCCCGCACTGCCGCCCGATTTCATGCGCAACTGGCCGGGATCCAGCGCCAGATCGTCCACGATCACCAGGCAGCGTTCCACCGGAATCTTTTCCTGTTCCAGCCAGTATCGCACCGCCTTGCCGCTGTCGTTCATGTAGGTGGTGGGCTTGATCAGCTCCAGCAGATGCCCCTTGCATTTAATCTCGCACCAGTAGGCATAGCGGTCCATGCTGAATTTCACGCCGCTTTCGGCAGCCAGCCTGTCCAGCACCATAAAGCCGATGTTGTGCCGCGTGCCTTCGTATTCGGCGCCTATATTGCCCAGTCCGACAATGAGGAATTTCATGGTTTAGTAAGCTTTGGCAAAGATTACACGACGGTGCGAAGGATTGCCGGTATAGATGCACTTGCCTTCTTCCTCGGGCGTGTCGAAAGGAATGGCGCGGATGGTGGCCTTGGTTTCCTCCTTGATCTTCACCTCGGTTTCGGTGGTTCCGTCCCAGTGCGCCAGCAGGAACTTGCCCTGTTCTATCTGCACCTTGAAGTCTTCCCATGTATCGACCTTCACGGTATTGTCCAGACGGTGCTTGAGCGCGCGGTCGAACAGGCTCTGCTGGATCTGGTCCAGCAGTTCGGGAACAAGCGTGCCCAGTTCGGATTGGTTGTGGATGGATTTTTCGAGCGTGTCGCGGCGGCAGATCTCGGCCGTGCCGTTCTCCATGTCGCGGGGGCCGATGGCGATGCGCACCGGAACGCCCTTGAACTCGTATTCGTTGAACTTCCAGCCCGGTTTCTGCTTGTCGTCGTCATCGTACTTCACGCTGATGCCCTTGGCCTGCAGTTCCGCCTTTATCTTGTTGGCGGCTTCCGAAATCTGCGCCAGCTGTTCGGCGTTCTTGTAGATGGGTACGATGGCCACCTGGATAGGCGCCAGCTTAGGCGGCAGCACCAGGCCGTTGTCATCGGAGTGGGTCATGATGAGTGCGCCCATCAAACGGGTGGAAACGCCCCAGGACGAAGCCCATACGTATTCCAGTTTGTTTTCCTTGTTGAGGAAGGTAACGTCGAAGGCCTTGGCGAAGTTCTGCCCCAGGAAGTGGGAGGTGCCGGCCTGCAGGGCCTTTCCGTCCTGCATCATCGATTCGATGCAATAGGTTTCGAGCGCGCCGGCAAAACGTTCGTTGGCGGTCTTGTAACCCTTGATTACCGGCATGGCCATGTAGTTCTCGGCAAAGTCGGCATATACTTCCAGCATCTTGCGGGCTTCGGCCTCGGCTTCCTCCTTGGTGGCGTGGGCGGTGTGCCCTTCCTGCCACAGGAATTCGGCGGTACGCAGGAACAGGCGCGTGCGCATTTCCCAACGCACCACGTTGGCCCACTGGTTCACCAATATGGGCAGGTCGCGGTACGACTGGATCCAGCCCTTGTAGGTGTTCCAAATAATGGTTTCGGAAGTGGGGCGGACGATAAGTTCCTCTTCGAGTTTGGCGGCCGGGTCCACCGTCACGCCACCGTCGGGGTTGGCCTTGAGGCGGTAGTGGGTAACCACGGCGCATTCCTTGGCGAAACCTTCCACGTGGTCGGCCTCGCGGCTCAGGAAGGATTTGGGAATGAACAGCGGAAAATAGGCGTTCTGGTGTCCGGTATCCTTGAACATCCGGTCAAGGGTGTGCTGCATCTTTTCCCAGATGGCGTAACCATAGGGTTTGATCACCATGCAGCCACGCACGGCAGACTGTTCCGCCAGGTCGGCGCGGGTAACCAGTTCGTTATACCATTCCGAATAGCTTTCGGCTCTGGTAGAGAAATCTTTAGCCATTTTTTTCTACTTTGGTACGGTTATTGCAGTAAAAGGGTCGATGCCCGATTCTGCGAAAGCGCGGCAAAGTTACGCTAAAAAAGCGTATGGTAAAACCGGTGCAGGCGGTTATGGGCTTAAAAAAGAAAGGAAAAGATATGGCACGCTCCCTTTTCGAAAAATTGGCTTTCCTCTGTGTGGCAACGGCCTCGGCATTGCTTTCTTCCTGCGGCACCACCTTTATGGTGGCCGCCGACGATGTGTACGGCAATATGCCCACCCGTGAGCAGGAACGCCGCCAACGCCTCGAACAGCAGTGGAAACAATCGCAGAACCAGGTTCAAGACAACGGGTATGCCGATTCCTATTCCTACGGATCGGAACCCGAACCGGTGGATACATTCAATTACGACAACTATTACGATTACGAATACTCCTCGCGCCTGCGCCGCTTTCAGAACGACGATTACGTGAGCGACGACTATTATTCCGACTACTACACGAACTCCTACTGGTACGATGCCGATCCGTACAGCTACGGCACCAGCATCTACTTAGGCTACGACTGGTGGTATCCGAGATACACCTACTACCGGCCGGGCTGGTCGTGGGGCTTCAGTTACGGGCCGTTCTCGTTCGCCTACGGAAATTGCGGCTACTGGGGCTATTCTTCCTGCTACTGGCCGAGTTACTCCTGGGGCTGGAATTACGGACACGGTTACCACCACGGCTATCATGACGGGTATTGGAACGGCTACTGGAACGGTTATTGGGACGGACGTTTCGGCAACAGCTACGACTACTGCTATAATCCCTACGACCGCAACACCTATACGCAGAGTTATTACGGCCGCCGCACCCGCAGCAGTTCCGTAACCAACCCCTCGGTGGCCTCGCGCCGCACGGCCAGTTCGCTCACCTCCGCCGGCACCGTCGGCGGTACGGTAGCCAATACCTCCACGCCCTCGTTACCCACGGCCACGCGCCGCACCTTTGCCGAACGTTACGAACGCGCGGTGTCCTCCACGACCAACACGCAGGTTTCGGGCAGCCTTGCCCGCCCCGCGAACGGCGGCACATCCACAACCCCCACGACGCCCGCGCGCCGCGTCACGGCCACGCCTTCGGCCATGATGGAAAGCGTTTCCACACGCCTGTCGAACAAGGAAACCATCAAGCTGCCCACCACGCCCACACGCCCCACCACACCCACCACTCCTACCACGCCCACGCGCCGTGCCACCCCCACGAACGCGGCCGCCACGGGAACGCCCCAGCGCGCCACTTCTACCCAGCCTGTTCGCGGCACGCAGCCCACGCGCCCTGCCGGCACCACCGGCACGCAGCAGCCCGCCACGCGTACCCGCCAGTCGCAGCCCAGCCCCTACAGCACGCCTGTTTACGACCGTGGCCGCAGCACCTCTTCCTACGTGAGCCCGCGTTACAACGCTACCCCGCGCCCGGCCACCACGACCACCCAGCCCGCCACCACCACGACAAGACCGGCCACCACCGCGCGTCCGGCCACGACATCACGTCCTGCCACCACGACCCGCAGCACCACGGTGTCTTCGCCGCGCTCCACTTCAAGCAGCGGCTCGGTTTCCCGTTCGTCCGGATCCACATCGGGCGGTTCGTCGGGTTCCTCCACGAGGCGTACCCGCTAAAAACGGATCAGCCATCATTGTTTAGGTGTTACAAAAAAGAATCATTCAGCCATGTTCAGAATAAGACATATACTTACAGCCGGCGCGCTGCTCCTTTGCGGCAGCCTGTTCGCCCAGGACGATGCCGATCTGTTGCGCTACTCTATGCTCAATCCGGTGGGAACGGCGCGTTTCAACGCCATGGGCGGAGCCTTCGGTGCCTTGGGCGCCAACTTCACCACGCTCAGCACCAATCCGGCGGGCATAGGTTTCTACACCCGCCACGAGATAAGCCTCACTTTGGGTACGGTTATGCAAAACACGGAGTCGGACTATTACAACCGCCTCAACAGTTTGGATAAGACACGCATCCACTTGCCGCAGGGCGGCGGGATTTTCTGCATCAAGAACGGAAACCGCGAGGAGGGCAGACTATGGAACCTGCATCTGGGTTTCGGCGCCAACCGCGTCAAAGATTTCAATAACAACGTCTATACCCGGGCCGTCAATCCCCAGTCTTCGTATATGGAAGACGTGGCTAAGCGAAGTGAAGGTTATAATCTATCTGATGAAGTGGCGAACGCTGGATATTTAGCCTTTCAAACGGGATTGCTGGATCAGGATACACTTCGACCTGGATTTATGTATAAAAGCATTCTTGGTACGGGAGGATTGACTCAAAAACATATTTTGCAAGAATGGGGCAATATTACAGAGATGGTGTTCTCCTTTGGCGGAAACTGGTCGGACAAACTGTTTTTCGGTATAACCCTGGGCGTTCCCATCGTGGATTACACGCAAAAAAGTGTAATCGAAGAATCGAATACCGAGGGGTTGGCTCTTCCATACAATTTTAATTCGTATGAAATAAGGAATCGGATGGATATAAGCGGTTCGGGTATTAACCTAAAGTTGGGATTGATCTACAAGCCAGTACATTTTTTCCGCATAGGCCTGGCATTTCATACCCCTACGTATTATTGGATGAAAGAGACCGCAGATATGGATATGATTACCGATATGTACCGTCTTTGGGATGGAGAACCATTGCCTAACGCGATACATAGCGGTTACGAAGACCGTTACGGCCTGTCCACGCCGATGAAGGGCATTCTGAGCGCGGCTTTCCTGATTAAGAATTTCGGGGCGATTGCCGTAGAGGGCGAGTTGATCAACTACCGCCAGATGCGTATGGATTTGGACGACGATATAGAATACAACCAATATATCCGCACCATCGTGCGCGACAACTACCGCACTTCGGGCGTGTTCCGTTTCGGAACCGAGTGGCGGGCCGGCATCGTGAGCTTCCGTGCCGGTTATGTGTGGCAGTCCTGCCCGTATAAGAGCGAGTTGCTGAAGAACCGTTGGTCGGACCACACGGCTACAGCGGGTCTTGGATTGGCCTTGGGACGTTGGAACCTCGATTTCGGCTTTATGGCGAACCTGGGCAAACGGATCGACGACTTCTATTATCTCCTGGATGCAGACGGATCGCCGTTGGTAAGCCCCGCCAAACTGAGATTCTCCAAATACACCTGCACGATTACCCTCGGCTGCAAGTTCTAAAAGCCGACCGGCTGCCCGTGGCGACGGTGCGGGTTAGCGGATTTCTTTTAATTCGAAATCCTTGCCGAGGTATTTCTCGCGTACTTCCGGGTCGTTGGCCAGTTCTCTGGAGGAACCGGACTTGAGGATCTTGCCGCTGTAGAGCAGGTAGGAGCGGTCGGTGATCGAAAGGGTTTCCTGCGCGTTGTGGTCGGTAATCAGGATACCGATGTTCTTCTGCTTTAACTGAAGCACGATTTTCTTGATGTCTTCCACCGCCAGGGGGTCGATGCCGGCAAAGGGTTCGTCCAACAGGATGAACTTGGGATTGGCGGCCAGCGCGCGGGCAATCTCGGTACGCCTTCTCTCGCCGCCCGAAAGGCTGATGCCTTTTGTCTTGCGCACGTGGTCGATGCCGAATTCACCCAAGAGTTCTTCCAGACGCTGCTTGCGCACGGCAGGGTCTTTCTCGATAAATTCCAGGATGGAGGCGATGTTGTCTTCTACGCTCATGTGCCTGAACACAGAGGCTTCCTGCGCCAGATATCCAACGCCCAGCTGTGCCCTTTTGTACATGGGCAGGCGGGTGATGTCGGTGTCGTCTAAGAAAACTTTTCCCGAAAGCGCCTTGATCAAGCCCACCATAATATAGAAAGAGGTGGTCTTTCCGGCACCGTTGGGGCCCAACAAGCCAACGATTTCGCCTTGTTTCACTTCTATCGAAACGTGGTCAACCACGGTGCGTTGCTTGTAAATCTTAACGATGTCTTGGGTGCGGAGTATCATGGCGGCTTTTTGTTTTTCTGTAAAAATTGTATCTTTGATATTGTGCAGCGCTTGCGCGCCGCACAAAAGTAAACAAATTTCTTAACCCGAATTGTCATGGAATACGACAGTGAGTTTCTCCGCCAGGAACTTTTACGAGTATTCGGTTTTAGCCGGTTCAAGGGGAATCAGGAAGCCGTTATCCGCAACGTCTTGTCGGGGAAAGATACCTTTGTGATCATGCCCACCGGAGGCGGCAAGTCGCTTTGCTACCAACTTCCGGCACTGATACTGCCCGGAACGGCCATCATCGTTTCGCCGCTCATCGCCCTGATGAAGAACCAGGTGGACGCGGTGCGCAATTTCGGCAGCACCTCCGAGATCGCCCACTACCTGAACTCTTCCCTTACCAAGGCGGAAATGAAGCAGGTAAAGGAAGACCTTACCGCAGGCAAGACAAAACTGCTTTATGTGGCGCCCGAAACGCTTACCAAAGAGGAGAACGTGGAGTTCTTCAAGACCCTCAACATCTCGCTCTACGCCATAGACGAAGCCCATTGCATTTCCGAATGGGGGCACGATTTCAGGCCCGAATACCGCAGGCTCCGTCCCATCATCGACCAGATAGGCCAGCAGGTGCCGGTCATGGCGCTTACGGCCACGGCCACACCCAAGGTGCAGAAAGACATTCAGAAAAACCTGGGCATGACCGACGCTTCGGTGTTCATCTCCTCCTTTAACCGGCAGAACCTGTATTACGAGGTACGGCCCAAGACCAAGAACGTGGACCGCGACATCGTTAAGTTTATCCGCGACAACAGCGGCAAGTCGGGCATTATCTACTGCCTGGCGCGCAAGAAGGTGGAGGAATTCGCCGAGGTGCTCTGCGCCAACGGCATCCGCGCCCTGCCTTACCACGCCGGCCTGGATTCGGCCACCCGCACCACCAACCAGGACAAGTTCCTGATGGAGGAAGTGGACGTGATTGTGGCCACCATCGCCTTCGGCATGGGCATCGACAAGCCCGACGTGCGTTTCGTGATACACTACGATATGCCCAAGAGCCTGGAAGGCTACTATCAGGAAACGGGGCGTGCCGGACGTGACGGGGGCGAGGGCAAGTGCATCGCCTTCTATTGCGAGGAAGACATCATCAAGCTGGAGAAGTTCCTCAAGGACAAATCGGTGTCCGAACAGGAAGTGGCGCGTCAGCTGATGGCCGAAACCATCTCGTATGCCGAGACCTCGATGTGCCGCCGCAAGAACCTGCTGCACTACTTCGGCGAGAAATACGAGGAGGAGAACTGCCACAACTGCGACAACTGCCTCTATCCCAAAGAAAAGGAAGACGCCACCGAGAACGCCCGTTTCGTGGTGCAGCTTATCTTCGACGTAAAGCAGCAGTTCAAGACCGACTATATTGTGGCGCTCTGCATGGGCAAGATGTCGCCCTCCATCAAGAACTACAAGCACAACCTGCTGCCCCAGTTCGGCAAGGGAAAGGACCGCGACGAGCGCTATTGGAAGGCGGTAATCCGCCAGTGCATCATCGAAGACCTGCTCAGCAAGGACATCGAGGACTACGGCGTGATCAAGGTTACGCCCAAGGGCGAGGCCTTCGTCAAGGAACCCTATCCGGTGCAGGTGATCCGCGACCATACATACAATCCCGAAGACGAGGAATACATGGCCGGCGGCAACAGTTCGGTGGAAGCGGTCGACAAGACGCTCTACCTGATGCTCAAAGACCTGCTCAAAGACATCGCCCATAAGGAGAACCTGCCGCCTTACGTCATCTTCCAGGACATCTCGATCAAGGACATGACGGTGCAGTACCCCATCACGATGGAGGATATGACCCGCATTACCGGTGTAGGCGTGGACAAGGCCAAACGGCACGGACAGCCGTTCCTTGACCTGATAAAGCGCTACGTGGAAGACAACGAGATCGAGCGTCCGCAGGATTTCGTCATCAAGTCGGTGGTCAACAAGTCGGGGCTCAAGGTGTACATCATCCAGAGCATCGACCGCAAGGTTCCCTTAGACGTGATCGCGCAGGCCAAGAGCCTTACGATGGACGAGCTGCTAACCGAGATCGAACGCATCGTGGACTCGGGGACCCGCCTCAACTTAGACTATTATATAGAGGAAGCCGTGGATTCCGACCATCAGGAAGACATCTACGACTACTTTTCGGAAGCCGAAGACGGTTCGGTGCAGGAGGCCCTCGACGAGCTGGGCGACGACGAATACACCGAGACCGAAATCCGCCTGGTTCGCCTGCAGTTCCTCTGCAACGAAGGCAATTAGGCATCAAGAATAAGAAAAACAAACAAGACCATGAATAAGAAAATGTTTAAGACCGGCATTCTCGCGCTTTCGCTCTGCATGATTGCCGTTTCCTGCCAAGACAAACAGAACGCCGCCGGAACCTCCGGTGCGGTGCAGCCGGTGGCCGCCGTGGAAGGCCTTACCATCGCCACCGTGAACATCGACAGCATCAACATGGGATACCAGCTGGTGGCCGACATCCAGCGCGAGCTGGAACGCACCGAGACCCGCCTTACGGCCGACGTGCAGAACCAGGCGAACGCCTTTCAGAAAGAATACGAGAACTACCTTAAGATCGGCGCCACGCTTACCCTGAGCGAACAGCACAGACGCGAGGAAGAACTTACCAAGAAACAGCAGTCGCTGGGCGAACTGCAGCAGACCTATGCCAACCAGCTGGCCAACCTGCAGGTGCAGCGCATGGAGGAAGTTACCAACCGGATTCTGGATTACGTGAAGCGCTACAACGAGCAGAACCAGAACTTCAGCATGATCATCTATACCGGAAAAAGCAGCAATATCTTATATTCGCAGCCTTCCATGGACATCACCTCGGCCATCCTGAACGGACTGAACCAGGAATACGCCGCTGAAAAGGCCAAAAAGTAGCGCCATGCAGATAAACGAGAAAGAGATGATGCTCGACTACATCCGCCAGGCCATCCGGGAGGATGTGGGCGACGGCGACCATACCACATTGTCCACCATTCCCGCCTCCGCCAGGGGCAAGGCCGTGCTGGTGGCCAAGGAAGCGGGCGTGATAGCCGGTATGGAAGTGGCCGAGATGGTGTACAGGGAAGTGGATCCGCAGACCGTTTTCACGCCCTTGGTAAAGGACGGCAGCGAGGTGAAGGTGGGCGACAAGGTGTTTACCGTAGAGGGTTCCTCGCGTTCCATCCTGATTGCCGAACGCCTCAGCCTGAACTACATCCAGCGCATGAGCGGCATCGCCACCCACACCCGTTCGCTGGTAAGGCTGATGGGCAACACCAAGACCGTGTTGCTCGACACGCGCAAGACCACGCCCAACAACCGTGTTTTCGAGAAACTGGCGGTAAAGATAGGCGGGGGCATGAACCACCGTTTCGGACTGTTCGACATGATTTTGATTAAAGACAACCATATCGATTTTGCCGGCGGCATCCCGCAGGCCATCGATTCGGTGCACGCCTACCTTAAGGAAAAGGGCAAGGATTTGAAAATCGAGATCGAGGTGCGTTCGTTCGATGAATTGAACCAAGTGTTGGAACACGGCGGGGTGAACCGCATCATGCTCGACAATTTCAGTCCCGAAGACATCGAGAAGGCGGTGGCCCTTATCGGGGGAAAGTACGAAACCGAGGCATCGGGCGGAATCACCCGGCAGACCCTGGCGCGCTATGCCGCAACGGGCGTCGACTTTATCTCGGTGGGCGCGCTCACGCACCATATCGCCTCCCTGGACCTGAGCCTGAAGGCGGTTCAATAGAAAAAGGATGATCCGGCCGTTGCGGCGTGCCGGGTTGTTTGTGTTTAAAAAGCAAATAAACAAACAGATGCAGAGATCTAAAATAGATGTGATACTGGGGATCCAGTGGGGTGACGAGGGCAAGGGCAAGATTGTGGACGTATTGGCTCCCCGATACGATATCATTGCCCGTTTCCAGGGCGGGCCCAATGCCGGACACACCATCAAGTTCGGCGGTGCCACGCACGTGTTGCACACTATTCCTTCGGGAATCTTTCACGAAGGCAAGGTAAACGTTATAGGCAACGGCGTGTTGGTGGACGCCCGCATTTTCTGTCAGGAAACGGCCGAGTTGCGGCAGGCCGGCATCGAGCCGCGCCAGCGCATGAAGATATCCGACAAGGCACATCTTATCCTGCCCACGCACCGTTTATTGGACGCCGCCCTGGAAGCCCGCAAGGGCGCCCGGAAGATCGGCTCCACCGTAAAGGGCATAGGACCCGCCTACACCGACAAGACGGCGCGTTGCGGGCTCCGCATGGGCGATATCTTTAGCCCTAATTTCGACAAACGCTACAACGACCTCAAGGCCGAGCATATCCTGCAGCTGAGGCAGTACGGCTTCGACCTGGAGGCCGCCGCCATCGACGGCATGCCTTGGAAGGACTACGAGGCCAAATGGCTGGAAGGCGTGGAGGAACTGCGCGGTTTCGAGGTGGTCTCCACCGAATATTACTTAGACGAGGCCATGCGCCAGGGCAAGAAAATCCTGGCCGAGGGCGCGCAGGGCACCCTGCTCGACGTGGACTTCGGTTCCTATCCGTTCGTGACCTCCTCCAGCACCACCACTTCGGGGGTCTGCGTGGGTCTGGGCGTTCCGCCTTCGAGCATCGGAAAGGTGTACGGCATCTTCAAGGCCTACTGCACCCGCGTGGGCAGCGGTCCTTTCCCTACCGAGCTGCACGATGCCACGGGTGAGGAACTGCGCCAAAAGGGACACGAGTTCGGTGCCACCACGGGACGTGCGCGCCGCACGGGCTGGCTGGATCTGCCGGCCTTGCGCTACACGCTTATGGTGAACGGCGTTACCGACCTGGTGATGATGAAGGCCGACGTGATGGACGAGTTCGAGAGCATCGAGGTGGCGCAGTCCTATAGACTGGACGGCAAGCCGGTGGAAGGCCGCTATCCCGATACCGAGCAGGCCGGACGGGTGGAACCCGTTTACGAGAAGATGCCGGGTTGGAAAGCCCCCATTTCCGCCGCCCGCACCTACGACAGCCTGCCCAAGGAATTCAAGGCCTACGTGGAGTACATCGTACGCAACACGGGTCTGGACATCAAGATGATTTCGGTTGGTCCCGACAGGGAAGAAACGATAGTGAATGCTTAGGAGAACCTCGCTGTACTTACTGGCCTGTGTGTTCTGTATGGGCGTGCAACGTGCCGCGGCCCAGCGTGTGGCGTGGTCGGATCTGCCGGAGGAAGTGGTTACGAGCTTCCATCTGGCGCATCCGCACTCGCAGTACAAGATTGTGCACTGGGAACTGGCGGATATGGGCTATGTGGCGCGCATCAACCTTGAACCCAAGGAGATATCCTCGCTCTTTCAGGCCAACGGCGAATGGGTGAGCACCCGCCGGGTGGTGCCCGAAAGCCAGCTGCCGCTCTTGGCGCACGACTTTATCAGCGAGAAGTACGCCTTTTACATGCTGCGTTCATGCACCTATGAGGAAGACCGCTGGCAGGGCAGGCATTACTACGCCCTGTTCTCGATTTACGGCATAGAAGGCTACCTTACCGAGGTCTGCTTCGACATGAAGGGTAATGTGGTGAGCATAGATGGCAAGGAGATAGAAGACCTGGACGATTTCGAGCCGCTTACCGAAGAAGAGGTGCTGCGCATGCAGGAAAACGAGCTGAACGTAAGCAACGAGAAGAAGCTCCGTGCTGCCGACAGGGATCTGGCGAGCGTGGATACCGTAAAGCAGCAGAAAAAGAACCGGCGGGCCATCTACAGGCCGCAGACCAGGCGTCAGTTTATCGCCGCCAAGGTCTCGGTGCAGTCTAAGACGGCGCAACAGCGCATGGAACGGGAAGACAGCGTGCTGTTGGCCGAACGCCCGAACGAAGAGTTGGCCGTGGTGCCGAAAGAGGTGATCGTTCAGGAAGAGGGCGGGGACTTGGCCTTGCACGAAACCCCGCAGCCCGAAGAAACTGTTGAGGTTCAGGAACGTCAGGCATCCGAACAGGAAGAAGTACGGGAAGAACCGGCGGAGGAACGCCGCCCCGTGGAACAGAGGGAGTTTTTGGTTGAGGAGGTTATAGAGGTGCAGCCCGAAGAGGTGGTTGAGGTTCAACCGCAGGAGCAAGAGCTGGAAGAAAAAACCGAAGAGCCCGTTGAGGTTCAGGAACCGCAGCCGACGGAACCCGAAGAAGTGGCGGAGGTTCAGCCGGAGATAGCGGAAGAAAAGCCGCAGGAAGCGGAAGTTCAACCCGAAGAAACCGTTGGGGTTCAACCCGAAGGGGGTAGGGAAGAAAAGCCCGGAGAGGTTCGGCCCAAACCGATGGAACGCAGGGAAAGCATGGTGTCGAACATGGAGGGCAAAAGCTTTACGGCGGCCAAGATCTCGGTAAAGAACATCTTTCCCGACAATGTGCAGAAGGCGTTCAACCATCGTTTCCCCAAGGCCGAGGGCGTAAGGCAATACAAGGATACGAGCGGAACCTACCGCGCCATCTTCACCAATTTCGGGCAGCGCGCCGAGGCCGTGATCCTGCCCGACGGCACGCATACCACCACCGCGCTGTTCTTCGGCAAGAAAGACGTGTCGTATCCCATCATGCAGTATATCCTGAACTCGCCCGAGAAATACCGTTTCGAGACCGGCAAGCGGGTGGTTTACGAATCGAAATACCGCCAGCGTTTCTCCGCCGAGGAAAAGCCCAAGAACTACTACGAGATTATCGTCTGGGTAAAGGACAAGGCGACCAAGGAAAGGAAGTACTTCATGCTTACCTTCGACCACAAGGCGCATTTCGTTTCGAAGGTTCCCTACGATTACAGCAAACTGCGATAGGAAGATGCCCCGGAATTTTCGTCCATACCGAATTACAGGTGTCGCCGTGTGCTTGCTCTTTGTGTTGCAGGCGGCCATGGGGCAGTCGTTTACGGGCGATTCGATCGTGAGCCTGCCGCAGCGTCCGGGCGTGTACCGCTTGATAGGTCATGTAAGGATTGAACACGGGGGCAACCGCATTTTCAGCGATTTCGCCGACTACGACCAGAAGACGGGTTCCTGCCAGGCCTACGACAACCTGCGCATCTACACGGCCGAGAACGTGTATATTACCGGCGAGGTGCTCGATTACGACGGCGCCACGGGTTCCTACGTGGTGGACCGCAACGTGGTGCTCAAAGACGGGGAGATGACGATGGAAACGCCCTCCCTGCTCTACGAAGGGCTTAAGAACAGGGCGTACTACAGGAACGGCGGCCACATGGTTTCGGGCGAGACGGAACTCACCTCCCTGCGCGGCTTCTACGACGGGCGCACGGAAATGTTCAACTGTTTCGACAGCGTGGTGATCGTGAACCCCGACTACACGATATGGACCGACTCGCTCTACTACAGCAAGAAGGGGCTTACCCGCTTCAAGGGGCATACCGACATCGAGACGTCCGATTACCTGATGTACGGCGGCAAGGGCTGGTTCAACCAGGACGAGAACAAGGTGAGCCTGCAGAAAGACGCCTATGTAAAGACCAAGACCACGCAGACCCTTTTCGGCGACAGCATCTACTACGACCTGGGGCGGAAAAGCGGGCAGGTGTTCGGCAATGTCTTTATTCAGGATACCTTACGAAACTGCTACCTTGCGGGCGATTACGCGGAGAACGACGAGGGGGCGGGCTACGCCATGATAACCCAAGGCCCGCGCGGGGTGATGGTGGAAAACGGCGACTCGCTCTTTGTGGCGGGCGACACCATGATAATGACCTACGACACGGCGCGCCATATCAGGGAACTGTTCGTGTATCACGGGGTGAAGTTCTTCCGCGAAGGCATCCAGGGCAAGTGCGACTCGCTTTCCTACATCCATGCCGACACGCTCATGCAGCTTTTTTACGAGCCGATGGTGTGGCTGCAGGGCTATCAGATAGACGGCGACTCGATAAAGGTGTGGTTCTCGGACAACAGGCCGCACCATGTGCTGATACAGGAAAACGCTTTCGTCACCACGCCCGTTTCTGCCGGGCAGCATTACTACAACCAGGTGAAGGGCCGGCGGATATGGGGCTATTTCAACGACAGCTCGGAATTCCGTCTGGCGCACGTGGTGGGCGGGGCGCAGTCGGTCTACTACGTGTTGGGCGACAAGCCCGATGAACTATTAGGGGTCAACAAGACTGAGAGCCAGAGCCTCAAGATGTACTTCAAGGAAAACACGGTGAACGGAATCACGGTGGTGCAGCCTTCCAAGACGGCGCTCTATCCGGTAGGGAAACTGACCCGCCGCGAACGCACCCTGCGCGGCTTCCACTGGAAACCGGAACACTGGCCCCAGTCGAAATTCGACGTCTCGCCCGTATGGTGGTAAGGATTCTTATTCTTTTTAGGAATTGCCGTTTCTGGCACAGAAAATGAAATCAAACCTATAAAGGTACGAAAAACTTATTGGTATGGCACTATTTTATTTTTAGAGGTATTGGCATATATTTGCAATGCTAAGGGAGCACATAACATCAGTAAAATATTGAACAAAAAGTCAACGAATAGAACAACTTTAAAAACCAAAAATCATGAGAAACAGAATTCTTTTATTGGCGGCCTGTACCGCTTTCGTAACAACGGCCAGTTTAAAGGCGCAGATTACCGTAAATTCTTCGCAGGTGGAGATAAGCAAGCCTCTTTATGGAGCGTCCGGTACTTTGAAAGTGGATTTAGGTAGGTGTGGCGTGACTTTCAGCAATTGGATGAGTAACAACCCAGGAGGGCCTATTATCATAAGTCCGTTATCGACAACGGACGAAGCTCAACCGGCAGTGATTGTAAACCCCTCCCTTTATGATAGAGCGGCTATCACACCAACGATAACTAATTTTATGGACTTAGGCTCTTTATCTAACAGATTTAAAATTCTTTACGTTGGCAATATTCAGTATGCCAATTCCGCTACCCAGTTGTCGGATGTCCGCTACAAGGAAAACATTCAGAATTTGCAGGGGGCTACGGCTACATTGTTAAAGTTGCGTCCCGTTTCTTTTGACTTCAAGGCCGACAACGATCTTTTCGATACGGCCGATCTGAAAGGAAAGGTGGGATTCATTGCCCAGGAAGTGCAGAACGTACTGCCCAACCAGGTGAAGTATCTTTCCGAGACCGATATCTATACGCTCGACTATGTTTCGATGATTCCTTATCTGGTACGTGCGTTTCAAGAAACCTATACCGAAAACGAAAGTCTCCGCAGCGAAGTGGAAGAACTCCAGGAGGCGGTAGAATTGTTGCGGGAACAACTCGCCGCACCCCAAAACACGGTGAACAAAGCACCCAAGGCAGGAAAATCCGAAAAGGAAACGGGTGCCGACCAAGCGGCATTGATGCAGAACATGCCCAATCCCTTTTCGGAAAGCACCGTCATCGAATACATCTTGCCGGCCAAGACAAAAGCGGCGACCCTCAACATCTATTCAAACACGGGAAACCTTGTGCGTTCCTATGTTCTTCCCTCGGGAGACAGAAAAGGTGCAATAACGGTTGAATTCTATTCCCTTACCCCCGGTATCTACACCTACAGCCTGCTTGTGGGCGGCCAAACTGTCGATTCGAAACGAATGGTGGTAACGAAATAATTACGGAGGGCAGAGCCATGAAAAAGATAGCGATATTTCTTTTGTGTTTCTTCTTGGGGTGTTACACCTTCGGACAGCAGACACTTTTCTTTGAAAACGGAGCTTTGGTGGACAGTGTTCTATCCACAACACCACAAAGAAGCATTGTTAACACGGAAACGGGAATCGAAGTCACCTACGATTTTTCGGCGGCTGTCATCATGAGAGACGATCTGTTCCCCAACCGTTACCTGTGGAAGATAGACGGTTTCGGCATGAACGGCATATCCGGCACCCCGTCGACCCTGCAACGGGTGGATCGGTTCGGCATTCCAGACGGAAAGGCCTTTCAAATCGATATTGTCGAAACGGCGTACAGGGATTTTGAATATGTCCTGTCCCCGGCACGTTCCTCCTCGATGGAAGACGGAACTCAGGCCGTAAGGCCGATAGACCCGGCGATAGAAGTTTACCCCGAAACGCCTGTGGGAGAAGAATGTATCCAGACATACAGGGGGAAAGGCATCCTCAACGTAAGGATATCCCCGATCCTATACAACATCGTCACGGGCAAGACACGGGCGTTCACGCACATCAAGTATGTGGTAAACTTTATGGACAAGGGCGAGCCGTCCCGCGTCCTTTCGGGAGGAGACAGGCCTGCCCATTCCATTGCAGTCGACGACAACTTTCTGTCGAACACCCTGTTGAACGCGTCCAACGAAGGGAGTCGGAAAGCAACCGCATCAACACGGTTGAACCAACAGGATTACCTGATAATTTCGGTGCCCGAATATGAGTCTGCCGTCAAACGGTTTGCTGAATGGAAAAAGTTGATGGGATTCAACGTGCACATCCTTATCAGGTCAAACTGGACAGCGGCCACTGTTAAAAGCGAGGTGCAGAAAGTCTATAACGAAAACGCGCACCTTTATTTTATGCTTATTATAGGGGATCACGAGGATGTGCCGACCAATTTTTTGTCTCATTCATCCTCTTCGGGAGCAGATAGCCCTGCATCGCATATAACGGACTTGCCGTACGCCTGTATGGACGGGGAAAGCGATGTGTTGCCGGATCTATACATGGGCAGGCTATCGGTTTCCAGTCCCTCAGAAGCAGATATAGTAATCAACAAGGTGATCGATTACGAAAGGAACCCTGTAACAGCGGCCTCGTTTTACGGAACAGGGGTGAACTGCTCGTTTTTTGAAGACGGGCGCATTTTGAATGTCAAAAAGGATGGTTATGCCGACAATCGGTTTGTTCAAACCTCGGAAGACGTGCGTAATTACCTTATGACCAAGGGAAAGTCCGTGACGCGGATTTATTACACCCCTTCGGACGTCACGCCGACTCATTGGAATAAAGGAGAGTATTCCTACGGGGAACCCTTGCCACAAGAGTTACTTAAACCCGGGTTCGCCTGGAACGGGAATGCGGACGACATCCTCAGGGCCGTCAACCAGGGTGCCTTCTATGTACTCCACCACGATCATGGGCTTCCCTCTATGTGGGAGCATCCCCAGTTCACCATAGAAGACATAGGTGGCTTATCTAACGGAAACAAGCTGCCGGTAGTCTTCAGCATAAATTGCGAAACGGGAAAATTCGATAACAAGGAATGCTTTGCCGAAGCCTTCTTGCGCAAGGCGAACGGAGGCTGTGTGGCCATCTTTGGGTCGACAATGCTTAGTAAGATAAAGCTTAACGATGTGTTGATCGGGGGAATGTTCGACGCCATCTGGCCGAATCCAGGACTTAGAATCGTCTTGCCGACGTACAAATCGACAGGAACGACCCCAGCACCCACTTATCGGCTAGGACAGATCCTCCAGCAAGGGTTGTCGCGTGTGAGTGAGGTTTACGGGGCAACGAACGAGGTGCGCTGTTGCCGAGAAATGTACCATTGCTTCGGCGATCCGAGCATGCGAATTTATACGGAACAACCCACGAATTTCTCTGGTGTGGCGGTAAACCGAGGAACGAACAGGGTTGCGGTTACCCTGCCGGGAGGGGAGGCAACGATTACCTTTTATAACATGGCAAGCGGAGAGGTAGTGTCATATGTAGGCACGACGGCCGTTTATACGACTGCATCACCACAATACGTAACGGTTTGCATATCGGGGCACAACAAAATACCCCATGTTGACGGCATGACACTTCTGGACGACCTTTTCATCCAAAACGAAACTATATCGGGAACCCAAATGTATTTCGGAAAGACGATAAAAGTCGGCTCGAACGTTACGACCGCTAAACCTCAAGGAAACGTTGTGATTAAGTCTGATGCCACCGTAAACTTCCATGGAACCGACATACAACTGCATCCCGGTACGACCATAGAACTCGGTGCGAAAGTAAATATTACAACCTTGTAAAAACCAAAAATATGAAGAGAAAATTGTCAATCATACTGCTCTTGTGTGTTTTATCGCCGAATGTATGGGCGGGTCCAGGTATAGTAAGCGGAGAAGAAGCTCGTGTCAGGGTTTGGTCTTTGTTTCGTTATAAAGAAACCTATTGTCGGAATGACCAATATTGTTACGGAAAAGACACTGTTATTGGAGAACATACCTATCGAGAGGTGCTATGGCGGGCATCTTGTGATAAAAAAAACGAAGCTTCGGCGGGTTATGCGCTGCGGGAAGACGACATACGGCTCTATGCCTACGACTATGCCACTCAAAGGGAATATGTGATTATGGACTTTTCCCTAAAAGCAGACGATGTTTGGGAAACGGATTGGATAGAGGAAACGGATAATCTCAAAAATCCGATTTATCGGGTATTGGCAGTTGGAGACACCGTTATTTCGGGCAACAAATTTCAATATCTGGATGTTTATGATGTTGTTCATCAAGTTTCGGATAGTTGGTTGACCAAGGTAGGTTCGAGTTCACACGGCATAACCTGGCATAGATATTTCGGGAGCTCGTTAGACACTATTGAAAACGTTTTCTGTGTTAATGGGGGAAAAGATTATATGGGGCCGGCACATGCATGTTATCTATTAAATTGCGTAGATCACATGCATTTTTATGGAGGAAACGGGAGACTGGTATTCACGGAACCAATGTTTTCGTTTCCTGGAACAGACAAAATATTGTCTTTTAAGTGGACCGTCGGCGATACCAGTGTTGTATGGGGGCTTTCCTTTATAGATGAAGGATATAAATATGGGGACGGTCCTTTTCAAATTGGAGGTGAGGAGTATATGATCGGAGATAGTGTTCATCTGTTTGCGGAGATTGTTTATTCATACTATGATTTGAGGGGGTATCCATTTCCTTTCATAGAAACATCTCCCTCGGACTTAAAGAAGATATGTGCCACCCCAACCGAAAAGCACCAAAAAGCGGAGTTAATCCTAAGCCCCAACCCCGCCGGCGAAACGATAACGCTCACCGCCACGGGCTGCAACCTTCAAAAGGTGGAGATTTTGGATGTAAACGGGCGCATCCTGTATGCCGCCACATTGGATAATCAAACCTTGTTCCGCTACAACGTGTCGTGGATGCCCTCGGGCATCTATCTTGCCCGCGTCAAGACCCCTTGCGGGGTGCTTACGGAAAAGTTTTCGGTGAGGTAATATGGATAAAACAGGGAGGCGCGGAGCCTTTATTTCAGACCTCCCTGTTTAAACCAAGACTTACATGGCCATAAAACGAAACCCTTATAAAAATCTGTGCGCAAAAGGTATATTCCTTTTGTTTGCTCTCCTTGTATGTTGTTTGTCTGCAACGGGGCAAAATAAAGCGACCCTCAGCCAATCCTATAGAGATGAGACGAATGCAGCCAATAGACAGTTGTTGGAGGAACGGAAACAAAGAGGATGTAACGATTCGCTGATATCCATTTATAAGCAGAATTATATTCAGGGAAATCCGGATAGTATTGACTGGGATGTAAAGTGGATGGCCTTGCGTCATTTGGCTGACTATGTATGTCCTGAATCTCAGGATTTCTTACTGGAAGTGGCGTTGCACGATGAATTGTTCGAGTATAGAAAATGGGCGTTGACATATTTGATTTGGGTGGATGCCAAGCAAGCCATACCTTTCCTATGGAAAAGAGTTGAAGAAAATATCTTGCCGATAGAAAAAGCGTATATAGCGGAAACACTGCTTAACCTTGGAGATTCGTCAGCATATCAAATTTTAGATGGCATTTGTTATGCAACGGAAGATGTTGAGCTTTGCGAAGCGTGTCAATGGTATTATGAGAGTGCCAACCCGGAAGCTGCGGTAAAGTATTACGAGTATCGTTTGAACGAAGCCGAAACGGATGAACAGAAAGCCCTTTTTGCCATGTATTTGGCTCGTAATGGCGAAACAAAAACATCATTCAGGGTTCTAAAGGAATACGCCAAATCCGAAAAATCGGAATGTCGTTCACATGCGGCGGTTGGACTTGGCTTTATTCCTACAAAAAAGAGTTTTGATTTGTTGAATGAATTAAAGTCGGACACCATCCCGGAGATTAGAAATTTTTCAAAATGGGGGATAAGGAAGCTGGAAAAGTATCAAATAGAGAATGGAAAAAGAACAAGGAAGAGCAAAGCCAATGCTGCAAAATTGACGGATAGTAACATTGGAAAATTTTTCAAATCAGAGGAATGGGCGTGGTTCAATAGAACTGCGCCCTCCTGTAACGAAAGCTTAAGATCATGAAAGCAAAATCAATAATCATACTATGCCTTTGCCTATTATCGCTAAACGTATGGGCGAACCCCGATATAATTACATGGCAAGGGGAGGCTCGATGGAGGGTATGGTCAATGTATCGGGAATATTCCCTTGTGGACGGGGGGCGGAAATATCGAACCGATCAATATTTCTTTAGTCGGAACGCAAGGGATACAACGATAGGAAACAATGAATATTGGGAGGTGTTTTGGCGCAAAAATAGTGATGAAAGAAACGAGGTATCGGCAGGTTACGCATTGCGGGAAGACAGCGTTCGGGTCTATGTCTATGATTATGCCGGCCAACGGGAACACCTGCTTTTCGATTTTTCCCTGCAAGTGAACGATGTGTTGGCCATGGATTGGGTGGAAGAAACGGACACGCGCAAGAATCCGGTGTTTCGGGTATTGGAAGTTGGCGATACCCTCAAGGCGACCGCTAACTGGCAAGAAAAACTACATTATCTGAAAGTGTATGATACCGTCCATCAAGTTACGGACATGTGGTTATCTGAGGTTGGCTCCGTTTCGCACGGAATAGCCTGGCGTAAGGATTTCGGGCGGTCGTTGGACACACTCGAAACCGTACTCTGTACCAACGGCGGGAGGGATTATAAAAATCCTGCGTATGCGTCTTGTTATATTTCGGAAGCCGAACCCGAATATGTTTCCAGTAAGGGAAAATTGATTTATACAAGGACCCCCACTTTGAGTTATCCTCTCTTGGATTGTTGCTTTAGGGCGATAGCGATGAAGATAGGGGAACTCACGCCTATCCTCAGTTACAATTCCACATGGGCGTTCGACTGGGAACCTCTTCAGGTTGAAGGCGTGGACTATGCGGAGGGTGATAGTGTGGAAATAAAAGGATATGTTTCTTCAAGTTACGATATAGGCGGCAGGCTGTATTCCGAAATGCAACTCGAAAGCATCCGGAAAGTGGGCGCCGCCCCAATCGAAAAGCACCAAAAAGCGGAATTAATCCTAAGCCCCAACCCCGCCACAGAAACGATAACGCTAACAACCACGGGCTGCAACCTGCAAAAGGTGGAGATTTTGGACGTGAACGGGCGCATCCTGTATGCCATCACATTGGATAATCAAACCTCATTCCGCTACAACGTGTCGTGGATGCCCTCGGGCATCTATCTTGCCCGCGTAAAGACTCCCTGCGGGATGCTTACGGAAAAGTTTTCGGTACGGTAGTTCCGCGGCTTTGATGCTGCAACCTTGATTCCTGCCCCGGCAATGCTCAAATAAATTTGGCATTGCTCTCGGCTTATTCGTATCTTTGCGTGCTATGTTCGTCAAGAAGATACCTAATATACTTACGCTTTGTAATTTGCTTTGCGGCTGTATGTCGATTGCGTATGCTTTCGGGGGACACCTGCGCATGGCCTGCGCGTTTATCTTCATTGCGGCGGTCTTTGATTTCTGCGACGGCATGGCCGCCCGCCTTTTGGATGCCAAGAGCGCCATCGGGCGCGAGCTGGACTCGCTTTCGGATGTGGTGAGTTTCGGCGTGGCGCCTTCCGTGCTGGCCTACATGATGCTGGCCCTGCAGCCCGCATGGGGGCATTACTGGGCTTGCATCGCCTTTGTCATGGCGGCGGCCTCGGCCTACCGCCTGGCCAAGTTCAATACCGAAGACGACAGCGATTTCTTCAGGGGTGTTCCCACGCCGGCCAACGCCATCTTCTGGGCCTCGCTGGCCTTGCATGCCTGCCATAAGGGCGTGTTCCTCAAAGGCTATTACCTGCTGGGTCTGGTGCTCGTGATGTCGTTCCTGCTGGTATGCAACTACCGTATGTTCTCGTTCAAGATACAGAACCGTTCGTGGCAGGCGCAGCGCGTCGTCTATCTTTTCCTGGCCACGGCCATCGTGCTGTTCGCCCTGTTCGGATTCCTGGGCCTGGCGGTAACGGTATTCCTGTACCCGCTCTTCTCGTGGGTGCATTTCTATATGGAGAGTAGAAACATCGGAAACAACGATATATCATGAAATACAAAGCAGAAGTAAACGTGATGCCGTTGAAGGCATTGCTCGACCCGCAAGGGAAAGCCGTTGAAGCCCGTTTACACAACATGGGCGTGAAGGATGCCGGGAATATCCGCATCGGCAAGCACATAACCCTCGAAGTGGAAGCCGCCGACCAGAAGAAAGCGGCCGCCATCGTGGAAAAGGCCTGCAAGGATTTGCTGCACAATCCCATCATGGAAAGCTACGAGTACAAGATCGAGAAAGCGTAAATTTCAAAACAACCCGATAAAAATGAAAAAGTTACTTTTTGCGGCATGGTTGTCGATTGCCTTCGTGTGGGCAGGTTTTTCGCAAGACAACCCTGTAAAATGGAATTGTTCGGTAAAGTACCTCGACGGTAACCAGGCCGAATTGGTCATGAAGGCCGAAGTGGGCGGCGGATATCACCTGTATTCGCAGTTCATGGAGGACGGCGGCCCCCAGCCTACCGTTTTCAACTTTCCCAAATCGGAAAGCTTTACGATAAAGGGCAAGGTGTCGGAAAGCCCCAAACCCATCGAGGAAACCGACGAGATTTTCGGAACCTTGGTGCGTTTCTTCGCCAAGAACGCCGAATTCCGTCAGAAGATAACCATCAACACCGACAAGGATTTTGAAATCGCCGCCACGGTGGACTATCAGGTGTGCAACGACGAAACCTGCATTCCGTTCAACGACGTGGATTTAAAATTCAAGGTAAAGGGCTGCAAGAACTCGGTGGTTGCCGCGGTGGAAAACGCCGTTGAAGAAACCGTGGATCAGGCTCAGGCCGTGGCAGCTCAGGCCAAGGAAACGGTGGAAGCCGTGAAGGAGGAAGCCGCCCAGGTGGTGGCCGCCGTTGAAGAAGCCGCGAGCCTGCCCATGGAAGAAGGCGAGTCGCTCTGGGGATTCTTCCTGCTGGCTATCCTGGCCGGTCTGGCCGCCGTGTTCACGCCCTGCGTGTTCCCGATGATTCCCATGACGGTGTCGTTCTTCATGGATACCGACGACGGTTCCAGCCGTAAGGCCGGTATCATCAAGGGAGCCATCTTCACCCTGTCCATCACCTTGATATACACCTTGATAGGCGGTATTGTGGCTATCACCAAGAGCGCCGATTTCGCC
This sequence comes from Ruminococcus flavefaciens, assembly GCA_023667315.1. Taxonomy (GTDB): domain Bacteria; phylum Bacteroidota; class Bacteroidia; order Bacteroidales; family P3; genus Pullibacteroides. The sequence goes on along the minus strand of JAMPAI010000002.1, from coordinate 347,211 downwards.
AACGTGCTCAGCACGCACTGGATTCCCAACCTTATCTTCTTCCTCCTGTTCTTGATTTTCGCCTTCTCGTTCTTCGGAATGTTCGAGATAACCCTGCCTTCCGGATTGTCGAACAAACTGGACGCCAAGGCCGATAACGGCGGTTACATCTCGGCTTTCTTCATGGCGGCCGTCCTGGCCATCGTTTCCTTCTCCTGCACGGGTCCTTTCGTGGCCACGCTGCTGGTGGAAGCCGCCATGGGTACCTCGGTGCTCAAGCCGCTCCTGGGCATGTTCTTCTTCGGATTGGCGATGGGCCTTCCGTTCTTTATCCTCTCGCTTTTCCCCTCCCTGTTGGCCAAGATGCCCAAGTCGGGCGGCTGGCTCAACTCGGTCAAGGTGGTGTTCGCCTTCGTTCTGCTGGCCTTCGGCATGAAGTTTATCCTGAACATCGACCAGGTGTATGAGCTGCATATCTTTACCCGCGAGGTTTACCTGGCCATCTGGATCGTGATCTTTACGCTGATGGGCTTCTACCTCCTGGGCAAGATCAAGTTCTCGCACGACTCGGACGTACCCCACGTGGGCGTGTTCCGCCTCTTGCTGGTGATCGTTACGTTTACCTTCGTGCTCTACCTTATTCCCGGTATGTTCGGCGCGCCCCTGAAGATGGTTTCCTCTCTGGTTCCGCCGCTCACCACCCAGCAGTTCAACCTGAACCAGCCCGCGGCCGTGGCCAATACCATGGCCATGCCCGGCACGAGCCAGGAACTGTGCGGCACGCCCAAGTACGCCGACAAGCTGCACCTGCCCTTCAACCTTAAGGGCTACTTCGACTACGAAGAAGGTTTGGCCTGCGCCAAGCAGCAGAACAAGCCGGTGTTCATCGACTTTAAGGGTCATGCCTGCGCCAACTGCAAGAAAATGGAAAACGATGTGTGGTCGGATCCCCGCGTTCAGGAACTGCTCAAGAAATACGTGATCGTCGCCATGTACTGCGACGACAAGACCGAGCTGCCCGAAAGCGAATGGGTTACCTCCGCCATCGACGGCAAGGTAAAGAAGACCATGGGCAAGCGCAATTCCGACTTTCAGGTAACGCGCTTCAAGACCAACACGCTTCCTTACTACCACCTGCTGGATGCCGACGGCAACCCCATTACCGACAAGGGTTATGGCTATGCCGGTGATATCGAGGCCTTTATCGCCTATCTGCAGGGCGGTCTGGACGCTTTCGGAAAATAATCCGGAACAGATTCGAATAATAGATAATCCGGTGGTGTATCTTTACATCACCGGATTATTAGTTTAAGGAGGGTTCTACATGCATTTTTCGGAGCGCTTGATTTCTTGGTACGAGGCCAACCGGAGGTATCTGCCCTGGCGGGACATAAGCGACCCGTACAGGATCTGGCTTTCGGAGATTATCCTGCAGCAGACCCGCGTGAACCAGGGGCTGCCCTATTACGAACGCTTTGTGGAGCGCTTTCCCGAGGTGGGCGACCTGGCGGCGGCTTCCGAAGGGGAGGTGCTGGCGCTTTGGCAGGGTCTGGGCTATTACTCGCGGGCGCGCAACCTGCACGCGGCCGCCAAGGTTGTGCAGAATGAATACGGCGGCGTTTTTCCCGACACCTACGAGCGCATAAAGGCCCTGCCCGGCATCGGCCCCTACACGGCGGCGGCTATCGGTTCGTTCGCCTTCAACCTTTGCCATCCGGTGGTGGACGGCAACGTGATCCGCTTTATCTGCCGCCTGGACGGCATCTACGAACCCGTGCAGTCGTCGGCCTGCCGCAAGAAGATAGAAGGCCTGCTGGCCGACCGCATCGACAGGAAGAAACCGGGCGCGTTCAACCAGGCCATCATGGAGTTCGGGGCCTTGGCCTGCACGCCGCAGAATCCCGTTTGCCAACAGGATCCGGCGTCCTGTCCGTTCAGGGAGGTCTGCCACGCCTTCGCGCACGGGGCAATCGCCCATCTGCCGGTAAAGGAAAAGAAAAAGCCGCTTCCCGTCTATCAGTTGCACTACCTGCTGGTGTGCGGGAGCGATTTCATCTGGCTGCGCAAGCGCGGATACGACGACCTTTGGAGAGGTATGTACGATTTGCCCGAGTTGCCCGGCGCACCTGCCGTGGATAGTGTCCAACCCGCCGTGTGCGAGGCCGAGGGCGTGACTTTCCTGGAACACCGCACCCAGCTGCTGAGCCACCGCAGGATGCACTTCTACTTTTACCGGGCGGAGGAAGGGGCGTTCAAGTTCGAAAAGTACCTGGAGAACAGAGGGGACTGCCTCCGGGTCAAAAAAAATTCGCTTTCGGAATATGCCCTGCCGATGTCTGTAGGGCGGTTTTTAAAGGATTTGAAAATTTTTTGATCGAAAAAACTTCGATAAAAACGGCTTTAGTGGGTTTTATGTATAGTACAAACCCCTAAAAATTTAAAGTTATGAGTGGAGTAAACAAAGTTATCCTGATCGGCAACCTGGGAAAAGACCCCGAGGTGTACGTTTTCGACAACGGCAGCAAACGGGCCCGGCTTACGCTGGCCACCACCGAGTATTACAGGAGCAGGCAGGGCGACCGGGTCGAACATACCGAATGGCATTCGGTGGTGTTGTACGGCGGATTGGCGGAAGTGTCGGAGAAATACCTGAAGAAGGGTATGAAGATTTATGTAGAAGGCCGGTTGCGCACCCGTACCTGGGAAGACAAAGGGCAGAAGCGCTACTACGTTGAGGTGGAGGCCAAGACCATGGAGATGCTCGGCAAGAAAGACGAAAAGCCCGCCGTCCTGAAAGGGGTGGAGGCCATGCCTTCGATTCCCCCCAAAATAGAGGGCGAGCCGGAGTATGACCCTGAGGAAGACGTGCTTCCATTCTAAGGTTTGTGCGGTAGCTTTTTAAATTCAAAAAAAATGTTATCTTTGCGCCTGCCTTGCGGAAAAGTTAATTTTCTGAAAGGTTGTGAATTATGGAGGCAGGGTCTCACTTAAAGCCTTGTATAGGCTCTGTCCCATTGGGTTATAACTTAAAAACATATCGCACTATGACAAAGGCTGAAGTTGTGGCTGAAATCGCCAACAAGACTGGAATTGAAAAAGTTACCGTATTGGCTACGGTTGAAACGATGATGGAAGTCATTAAAGACAACATGATCAAGGGAAATAATGTGTATTTGCGCGGATTCGGCAGCTTTATCATCAAGCATCGTGCCCAGAAGACCGCCCGTAACATCACCAAGAACAAGTCGATGATTGTTCCGGCGCACAATATTCCCGCTTTCAAGCCCGCCAAGCCCTTTATGGTGGCTGTTAGAGGTGAAAAGAAATAATTTCTTTTCCGTGATGTAGCACAGGGTTTGCCATTGCAGGTAAACCCTGTGTTTTTTTTAGAGGATTTAACGAGTGAATAAAGAACTGATAGTAGATGCCGGCTCCCAGGAGGTGGTGATAGCCCTTCTGGAAGACAAGGTATTGGTGGAACTCCATAGAGAAAAGAGCAATACACAGCATTCGGTAGGCGATATATTTTTGGGCAGGGTCAAGAAGATCATGCCCGGCTTGAACGCCGCTTTCGTGGATGTGGGCGCCCAAAAAGAGGGCTTCCTGCATTTTCTGGACTTAGGGCCGCAGGTGCAGCTCATGCACAAGTTTACCAATTGCGCGTTGAACGGAGACCAGGCGCAGCTGGACATCTCGGCATACAAGCTTAAGGAAGAATTATCCAAGACCGAAAAGATAAGCTCGGTCTTGAAGCAGAACCAGCACATTCTGGTGCAGGTAACCAAGGAACCCATCTCCACCAAAGGGCCGAGGCTCAGCTCCGAGCTATCGTTCGCCGGCCGTTACGTGGTGCTGATTCCATTCTCGAACCGCATATCGATATCGCAGAAGATAAAGAGCCCCGACGAAAGGATGCGCCTGCGCAACCTTATACAGAGCGTGCGCCCCAAGAATTTCGGGGTGATCGTGCGCACCGTGGCCGAGGGCAAGACCGCTTCCGAACTGCACGGCGACATGGACGCCCTTTTCCGCAAGTGGGAACAGATAAAGAACCATCTCCATACCGCCACGCCGCCCGTAAAGGTGTGCAGCGAGATGGACAAGACCGTAAGCATTCTGCGCGATTTCCTCACCAACGATTTCGACCAGATCGTTACCAACAACGAAGACCTCTTCGAAGAAATACAGGCCTACGTGGGCACCATTGCCCCGCAGAAGAAGAATATCGTGAAGTTCTATAAAGACCGTGAGCCGATATTCGACCATTACGGGGTTTCCAAGCAGATAAAGGCGTCGTTCGGCAAGGTGGTCAACATCAAGCGCAGCGGTTCCTATCTGGTGATTGAACACACCGAGGCCATGCACGTTATCGACGTGAACAGCGGCCATCGGGTCAACGCCGAACAGAGCCAGGAGACCAACGCCCTGGAAGTGAACCTGGAGGCGGCCGCCGAAATCGCCCGTCAGGTGCGCCTGCGCGATATGGGCGGTATCGTCATCGTCGATTTCATCGACCAGCGCGAGCCGCAGAACCGCAAGATACTGTTCGATTCCATGGTCAAGTTCATGGAGAACGACCCCTCGCGCCATACCGTGCTGCCGCCCACCAAGTTCGGCCTGATACAGATTACGCGCCAGAGGTTCCGTCCGCAGACCCAGGTGGATGTGCTGGAAACCTGTCCGGCCTGCGGGGGAACGGGCAAGATACGCCCCAGCGTGTGCGTGGTCGATGATATCGACCGGGATGTGGAATACCTGATAAAGGACACGAACGCCAGGCGGTTCAGCGTGGTGCTGAGTCCCTATGTGTATGCCTATATGCGCCGTTTCTGGAGATACCAGCGCAAATGGTGGAGCAAGTACAAACGCTGGATCCGGCTCGAGGAAGGCAACGCCAACGGATTCCTGGAATACAAGTTCCTGGACCGCAACGGCGAGGAAATAAAGCTTTAGGCGATGAATATCAAGGTAACCGAAAACGCTTCCCTGCTGGATGTGCTGCTGCGGGCGTTTCCCGACAGCAACAAGACGCATCTGAAGAAGGCCGTGCGTTTTGGTTGCGTTACGTTCCGGGGGGCGGTGCTGCGGCATCCCGACTTCCAGCTTAGGGCGGGTCAGGAAATCACGTTCAAGAAATACGGAGACCGCGACACCCATCGCGAGAAACCCCCTTTCCGGGTGCTGTTCGAAGACGAGGAGATCATAGCCGTATTCAAGCCGGCGGGTATCCTTTCCAGCGGCCGCACCACCGAAAAGGTGCGTTCCATGTTCGGCGCGGTCAACAGATACGTTCTCGAGAAAAGCCGGGGCAACCGCCATGCCTATACCGTGCACCGCCTCGACAGGGAGGTGAGCGGCATACTGCTTTTCGCCAAGAGCGAGCGGACGCAGGAATACCTGCAGGACAACTGGGAAAGGGTCGAGAAGCATTACTGCGCCCTGGTGCACAACGTGCCCCGCAAGAAAGAGGCCACCTTGCAGTCGTGGCTCAAGGAAAACGCCCGTCAGGTGGTGTATTCGGTGCCTGAGGAAGAAGAGGGCGCCAAGTGGTCGGTTACCCATTACAAGATTATCGACACCTTCGGTTGGGACGGCGAACAGGCTCCGCGCGAACAGGCCTTGTTCTCGCTGCTGCGCATACGGCTCGAGACGGGCCGCAAGAACCAGATACGCGTGCACATGAGCGATATGGGCTGCCCCATCGTGGGCGACCGCAAATACGGCGCCGACGCCCGCGTAAAGAGGGCGGTGCGGCTGTTCGCCTACAGCATCTCGTTTCCGCATCCCTTTCAGGAAAGGCGCGTTCATCTGGAAATCACGCCCCCGGCAAAGTTCAACTGGGTAAATCAGGACGGCGATTATCTATAGCAAAACCGGAATTCCATGCCTCAGAAACTTACATCCTGGCTTGAAACATTCGCGTTGGGGCGTTTTTGCTCGCGGATGCTCGATAAAAAACTGATACGCTTCTTCTTGGTGGCGGGCCTGAACACGCTCTTCGGCTGGTGTGTGTTTTCCCTGCTGCGGCTTCTGGTTACCGACAACCGCAACATCGCCGCGCTTATCGGACAGATCATAGGCATCCTGTTCAATTTCAAGACCTACGGCTCCATTGTGTTCAAAAACGGCAAATACTATCTTCTGCCCCGTTTTATAGCCGTTTATGTGATTATGTATTTCGCTAATATCGGCGGTATGGCGGTGCTCGACCATTTCCTTGAGATCAGCGATTATGTAAACGCCGCCGTGATGAGCATCCCCGTAGGCTTTCTGGGCTTCGTGCTCAATAAGCTCTTTGTATTCGAGCGTTCACAAGAAAAACAAGACAATGCCAAGAGCGAAGATTTTTTGGAAAGCTTTAAGAAAGACAAGTCCAAACTGGCTTTCTATATCCTTTGTGCGGTGGGTTTGGTCTTTATGCTTGCGGGCAGTTTCGGAGCCGGTATGTCGGGCGATGAAGAATTTCATAACACGCAGGCGGAGCATATTTACGATTTTTATCGCACTTTCGGCAAAGATTCCACGGCTGCGGTAGTTACACCACAATATAACCTGCCTTTGTACGGCCAGGTGGTGGACAATTTCGCTTATGCGTTTGCCCGTTGGCTCGGCATTTCCGACATTATGCAGGTGCGCCATACCGTCAACACCCTTTGCGGCTGGCTGGCGATATTGTTTACGTCGTTAATCGCTTTCCGCATTGCAGGCCGCAAGTATCTTCCGGCCATCCTTACTTTTGTGTTGTTCGTGTTTTCCCCGCGTTTTATCGGACATTCGTTCAACGACCTCAAAGATGTGAATCTGGTTACGTTTACGGCTATGGCGCTGTTTTACATGACCGTTTTCCTGCAGGATTTTCCCAAGGTCAAGGTTTCGACCATGGTGATGTTGGCCGTAAGTATCGGTCTTGCCATGGCAGTGCGTGTGGGCGGTTTGATCCTGATTGCCTATTTCGGGCTTTTCGGTTTCTTGCGCTGGATAGCCTTGTGTAAGGAAAGCAACGAGGATCAGCGTTGCGGACTGACCAAAGGGGCGGCTTTCGGGCGGCTTCTCCGTTACGGCCTGCTTACCGCCGCAGGAGGTTATCTGCTGTGTGTGCTGTTGTGGCCTTACGCCATGAAAGCCCCGATAGCGAATGTATTGGATTCCTTGTCTTCTATGAACTCCTTTGCCATTAGCATACGGCAGGTGTTTGAGGGAAAATCATTGATGAGCAATACCTTGCCTTGGTATTATACACCGAAGTTCATTTTCATGACCATTCCCATAGCCGTTATCGCGGGGGCGTTGGTCTATCTGGTTACGGGCTGGGGTAGAAAAGACAGGTTCTTTACTTTTTTCCTGCTGTTCTGCTTTGTCTTTCCCGTAAGCTGGATTGTTTATACCAAGGCCAATGTCTATGGCGGCTGGCGGCACAGTATGTTCTGTTATCCCACCTTGGTGGCGATGGCCGGCTTGGGTTTCCATTCTCTTTACGAACGATTCAAGCGGCCTGCCTTGCGTTGGGGCTTGGGCGTGGCCTTGCCTTTGGTGTTGTTGGCAGGACCGATTTATCATGTATTCGCCAATCATCCCTATCAATACGTTTACTTCAACGAACTTGTCGGCGGGGCTAAGAAGGCTTACGGAAAATACGAACTGGACTATTATTACCATTCCACGCGCAAGGCCACCGAATGGGTCATGGAGAATGCCGACACTTCGGATTTGAAGCCTGGAGAAAAGATCACCGTGGCATCTTGGCACACCGCTTCGGTAGGTTATTATCTTAAGAAAGACACGGCTCACTTCCGTTCCGTGTTTTCCCGTATTTACCAGATGGGCAACAACGATTGGGATTATGCGGTGTTTACGGTTACCGGCATGAATCCCGACTGGATTACCAACAAGAAAATGTTTCCGCCCGTCAATACGGTTCATGTGGAGGAAGTGGACGGAGTGCCTATCTGCATCGTGCTTAAGCGGATCGACAGGAATGATTTCCGGGGGTATCAAGCCATGCGGGCGAGAAAGACTGATTCTGCCAAGATGTTTTACCGTAGGGCGTTGGAATATAATCCGTACAACGAGCAGGTGCTCGAAAATCTGGCGAACCTATACCTCGACGAAAATAGGCTTGACAGTGCATTTGCAATCGCCTCCGTTTGGGTGGAAAACGTTCCCACCAATGTTATGGCCCTTGCCCTTTTATGTAATGTATATTATGCCTGGGGCAATATCGATCAAGCCTTGACAATTGCCAACAAAATAAAGAAGATAGCCCCTGAAGATATGGCTGGATATTGGTTGGCGGCACATTGCTATTTAGCCCGGCAGGAGTTGCAGTGGGCCATGAACGACTTGACGAAGGTTGTCGAAGTCCAGCCGTATTACGTTCAGGCGTACGAACTGATGGCATGGATCTATCAATCCGTGGGGCAAACCAAGGAAGCCCAACAATGCAGGCAGATTGCCGCTCAGTTGAAATAGGTAACGGGGGCCGGTTTAGCGGAAACGTATGTCCTGTATGTTGAGCTGGATGGAAGTGTTGCCGTTAAAGGTGTTTTCTTCCAGGTGATAGCAGATATCGAACGAGTTCCCTTCCTTGATCCTTGCATAGGCTTCCCCTTGCTGGAAAGCGATGCCGTCGATAGGTTCCGAGCGTGATTCGGGCTGAAACATCATCAGTTTGAGATGGTTGTTGCCCACGATGCGCGAGCCGGAAACGCCGGGTGTGTTGGCCGCCTTGACGTGCTTGCTGGCGAATATCGGGTTGAGGTTGCGGGGGCCGAAAGGCGCGAAGTTCTTGATGGTGTTCACCAGTTCCTGATTGATTTCTTCAAAAAGCAGTTCGTCGTCGATTTCGATCTCGCGTTGCAGTTCCTCGCCGTTGAGCCGCTTTTTCACTTCGTCTTCGAACAGCTCCTTGAATTTCTCGAAGTTTTCCAGTTTGATGGTGAGCCCGGCCGCGTATTTGTGGCCGCCGTAGTGTTCCAGAAGATGTCCGCAGGCGGAAATGGCTTCGTAAATGTTGAATCCTTTTACCGAACGAGCCGAACCGACCAGAGAGTCCTGGCTTCCGTTGGCGGCGGTGGTGAACACGATGGTGGGGCGGTAATAGGTCTCGATAAGCCGGGAGGCCACGATGCCGATAATGCCCTGGTTCCACGATTCCTTGAACACCACCGTGGTGGCCTTTCCGGCATCGTCCAGATCCTGGCTGATAAGCTCGAAGGCGTCTTCGGTGGCTTCCTTGTCTAAGTTCTTGCGGTTATTGTTGTTGTCGTTGATCAGTTTGGCCACCTCCTGGGCGGAAGACAGGTCGCGGCACAGCAACAGGCGCACGGCGGTCTTTCCGTCCTGCACCCGTCCGGCGGCGTTGATGCGCGGCCCGAGCGAGAACACGAGGTCGTTGTTGGTTATCTCACGGTCGAAAACGCGGTGGCTCTTCGCGCTGCCTCTGGCCAGCGGGGCCGGCTGGTTGCGGTTCATGGCCGGATTGTAGGCCTTGATGTTGGCGTAGTTGAACAGCGTGAACACGCCGGGGCGGGGCCGGGTGTTTATAAGCATCAGCCCGAAGTACGACAGCACGCGGTTTTCGCCCAGAATGGGCACGATGTCGGAGGCGATGCTCATGGCGGCCAGGTCCAGGAGCGGGTAGATATGCTGGCGCAGATCCATGTTGTTCTTAAGCGCGTAGGCCCAAACCAATTTTAGCCCCACGCCGCATCCGGAAAGGTCTTTGTAAGGGTAGGGGCAGTCTTCCCGCTTGGGATCCAGGACCGCGTAGGCCTGCGGAATCTCGCCTTCGGCGAAGTGATGGTCGCAAACGATTACGTCGATGCCTTTCTCTTTGGCGTAAAGCACTTCCTCGTTGGCCTTGATGCCGCAGTCGAGCACGATCATCAGGCTCACGCCGTTTTCCTGAGCGTAGTCGATGCCCCGTTTGGAAAGTCCGTAACCGTCCAGATAGCGGTCGGGGATAAAGAAACCCAGGTCTTCGGTGTCCGGCATGATCTTTTCCAGGAAGGAATAGACCAGGGCCACGGCCGTAATGCCGTCCACGTCGTAATCGCCATATACGCAGATGCGTTCTTTGTCGGTAAGGGCGCGCTGCAGACGCTCCACGGCCTTATCCATGTCCTTCATCAGGAAGGGGTCGTGCAGTTGGTTCAGGTTGGGATGGAAGAATCTGTCGGCATCTTCGCGGGTCCTGATGCCCCTTTGGAAAAGGAGTCTGGCCACATGAGGATTGGCGTGAAGGCCTTCCGGCACTTTTCCGTCGATTTGTTTGGACACCCAGGTTTGATACATGATGTAAATTTTACGCCAACATACAAAGGTAGTTCTTTCCGCTATGCTTTGCAAGCCCGCATAACGTGTGATACCAATGGTTTGGAGGAGAAAACATGGAAAAAGCCGCTTAAAAATAGCCAGAAGGGGTGCGGGGGTTGATTCTGTCGTAAATTTTTTGTAACTTCGCACGTTTTGCATATTGCATATTTCCGGAATATTCCGGTAAGGCGTAAAAAACCAAACTCCGATGGAGAAACCGAAAATATTGTTTGTCAGTCAGGAAATATACCCCTATACGCGGATGACGCAGATGTCCAAGATGGGTCGGTATTTGCCTCAGGGCATTCAGGAACAAGGCAACGAGATTCGGACGTTCATGCCTCGTTACGGCATTATCAACGAACGCAGGAATCAGCTTCACGAAGTGATACGGTTATCCGGAATAAACTTGATAATCAACGACACGGACTATCCCTTGGTTATTAAGGTGGCTTCCATCCAGGCGGCCCGGATGCAGATATACTTTATCGATAACGAAGAGTTCTTCTACAAGAAGAACATGTTCGCCGACAATAGCGGCAAACTGTATCCCGACAACGACGAAAAGGCCATCTTCTTTGCCCGCGGCGTGTTGGAAACGGTAAAGAAACTGTCTTGGGCTCCCGACATCATCCATTGCAGCGGCTGGTTCACCTCCCTCTTGCCGTTCTATGTACGCAAGTTCTATCAGGACAGCCCGGTTTTCGCCAATGCAAAGATTATCACGGCCTTGTGTAACGACGGTTTTGAAGGCTCTTTTCCCGAATCGTTCGGCGACAAACTGCTGTTCGACAATTTCGAGGAGAAAGACATCAAGAAATACGGTCGGTTCTCGTGCGAGGACCTGCATCAGATGGCCATCGACTATTCCGACGGACTGATGTTCGCCGATAAGGAGGCTGCCGACCAGGCGTGGCTCCAATCCATGGTGAAGGCCTCCAAAAAGCCGGTCTTGAACTATCCCGGCGAGGAAGGCTACGTGGAAAAAGTGAATGCGTTTTATGGAAAGTTTCTCCAAGCCAACAAATAAGGGCATGTTTCGCGGTATTTTTGCTTTAGTCGCCCTGTTGTTGATGTTTTCCTCCTGCAAGACGGATCCCGATGCCATATTGGGCAAGAACTTCCATCCCGAAGACGACTTGGTGTCCAAATACGACACGGCTTTCAGGATAGAAGCCTTCAGTATCAGCGACGATTCGCTTATCATTCAGAATTCGAGTTCCGTTTTGTTGGGAACCTCGTTCAGTCCTGTTTTCGGTTCGGAAACATACAATCTTGTGGTTCAGGTTCTTACGCTGCGTATTGATGGCGATGACTCCTACAATTACTATTCGGGTACCGATTTGGATAGGAACAGTAGAGTGGATTCCGTGGTGTTGAATTTGCCGTATTCGGGTAATTTCCCGGATCATGGCCGTATGGACGGACGGAAACTTAACTTGAGCATCCATAAAATTACCGAAGGTCTGGTAGATGGACAGGGCTACGACAGTGCCTATTGTTCCAACCGTGAACCCGTTTATGACCCCACGCCTATAGGAAGTATGATTACCGTATATCCCAAGCCGTTAGACACCGTATATGATTCGGTTTCGGGCATGACTTCTGTTGCCGACCTGAGTATGCATTTGGATAAATCTTTCGGCAAAGACCTGCTCAATTGGATTTTGGACATGGATGAAGACCAGTGTTCGGATTTGGCTTCCTTACACCAGTTGGGTTATCTGAAAGGGCTCTATCTAAAGGTTGAACCTTGTGCTACCGAAAAGGAAAGCATTGTTTTTTCGGTTTCCAATCTGTTTGCGTTGGGAGCGGATATTACGGTGTATTTTAATGGTTCCGGTTCAGAAGTGGGCAGTACGTCAACATCATATCAGAAATTCGTGCTTGGACCATTGCGTTACACACACGTGAAGCGCGACCGCAGTCTTTCGTCAGACAATCTCTATAAAGAACAAATGGAAGCGGCTGGCGATACGGCCGGCGGTTCGCAACGTCTGTATGTGGAGGCTTCAGGCGGGAGCCGTATCCGTTTCCGTATTCCGGAATTCCAGGATGTGGTTTCCGGAAATGTGGTCATCAACCAGGCGGTGGTGGTGTTGGACAATGTGGATGCCGGAACTACGCCGGACATAGGTTTCCCGGAGCAATTGCAGTGCATACGCTATTTCAACCGTGGATTGGAAGCCGATATTCTGGACGCATCCAATCCCGGGGGAACCTACAACAGCAATAGCGGGCAATACCGGATAAATGTAACGCGCTATCTGCAACGATTGGCTTATCTTACCACGGTGGATACCGCGAACCGAAAATTGTTCGACAACTACTTGGATATCGTGCCTCCCTCCGACGAACGCTATGAGCAGCCGACCCGCGCCGTATTTTACGGACCGGGCGTGCCCGAAAAGGGCATGCGTTTGGAGGTGATCTACACGGTGGTGAACGATACCCTTAAAAATTGATTCCATTATGTGCGGAATAGTTGCATACATAGGCAAGCAGCCCGTGTTTCCCATCTTGATGAAAGGCCTGCACCGGCTCGAATACCGGGGCTACGACAGTGCGGGGCTCTGCATATACAATCATAACCGGCTCAATGTCTATAAGAAACTCGGCAAGGTTTCCGATCTGGAAGACTCGGTCAAAGACAAGGACGTGAGCGGTACGATAGGCATTGCCCATACCCGTTGGGCCACCCACGGCGAGCCGAATCAGAACAATGCCCATCCCCATTATTCGCAGTTCGAGGATCTGGCCTTGATCCACAACGGCATCATCGAGAACTACCAGACCCTGAAGAAGGAATTGCTTAAGCAAGGCCGTACCTTCTACAGCGAGACCGATACGGAGGTGTTGGTGCAGCTTATCGACTATATCCGCGTCAGCAGCAAGATTTCGCTGGTGGATGCCGTGCATCAGGCCCTGAGCCAGGTGATAGGCGCGTATTCGGTGGCCATCATGTCGAAGGAATCGCCCCGAACCATTATCGTGGCAAGAAAGGGAAGCCCTCTGGTGATCGGAATCGGGGAACACGAACTTTTTGCCGCCTCCGATGCCACGCCCATCGTGGAATACACCAAGGATGTGGTGTATCTCGAAGACGAGGAAATCGCGGTGATGACCGTGCCCGTCAAGGGCAAGCCCAAGTTGGAGATAACCAACCTCAAGAACGTAAAGAAAGTTCCCTTGATCCAGAAACTGGAGATGAACCTGTCCGAACTTGAACGGAACGGCTATCCGCACTTCATGCTCAAGGAAATCTATGAACAGCCCAAGACCATTCACGACAGCCTGAGCGGGCGCATCAACAGCGAGCGCAACACGGTGGCGCTTTCGGGTGTGATCGACAATAAGGACAAGTTCCTCAAGGCGCGCCGCATCATTATCGTGGGCTGCGGAACTTCCTGGCATGCGGGACTGGTGGGCGAGTACGCCATCGAGGAACTGGCGCGCATTCCGGTGGAGGTGGAATATGCCTCCGAGTTCAGATACCGCAACCCCATCATCTATCCCGACGATGTGGTGATCGCCATTTCCCAGTCGGGTGAGACGGCCGACACCTTGGCCGCCGTGAAGATCGCCAAGCAGAACGGGGCTTTCGTATATGGCATCTGCAATGTGGTGGGTTCCTCTATCGCGCGCGCTTCCGACAGCGGCAGCTACATGCACGCCGGCCCCGAAATCGGGGTGGCGTCCACCAAGGCGTTTACGGCGCAGGTATGTGTGCTCATGTTGTTGGCACTCTCGCTGGCCAAAGAAAAGAAGACCATCAAGAAATCGCAGCTGGAGCAGACGGTGAAGGCCATGTTCGAACTGCCCGAGAAGATAGAGCAGGTCTTGAAAAAGGATTCGAAGATCGCCGATGTGGTGAAGATCTTCACCTATTCGCGCAACTTCCTCTATCTGGGCCGCGGCTACAACTACCCGCTGGCGCTTGAGGGTGCGCTCAAACTCAAGGAAATCTCCTATATCCATGCCGAGGGCTATCCGGCGGCCGAAATGAAACACGGCCCCATCGCGCTTATCGATGCCGAGATGCCGGTGGTGGTGATTGCCACCAACCGGGGCAATTACGAGAAGATCGTGAGCAATATCCAGGAGGTGAAGGCCCGTCACGGACGCATCATCTCCATCGTGAACGAGGGCGATACGGAGGTGAAGGCGCTGTCGGATTTCACCATCGAGATACCCCGCACCGAAGCGATCCTCTCCACCATCGTGGCCTGCATTCCCTTGCAGTTGATGGCGTATCATATCGCGGTGCAGAAGGGCTGTAACGTGGATCAGCCGCGTAATCTCGCCAAATCGGTAACGGTCGAGTAATTTTGACCGTTACTGGTTCTCCGCAAAATCCTTTGTTTCTCCGAATTCCTTTTGGGATTCCGTTTTTCCGTGTATTTTCTTAAAATACCTACTTGCAGGTATTTCCTGCTTTCTTTAGCCATTGTAATTTTGTTTTCGCTTGCAGCGAAGAGAGAAAAAAACGCAATCCGTTTGCGGAACGGAAACCGTAAAATCGCAGCCGTTTTTAAACCGTTTGCCATGTTGCAAAACCATTTGGACATAGCATCGGGAAATGTTTAAAACCGGAAGGAGAAAAAGAGAATGACTTTAAACGATTTGAAAGAAGGCCAGCAGGCCATGATCCTCAAAATCCGGGGACGCGGAACCTTCCGCCACCGGATCATCGAATTGGGTTTTGTCCGCGGGCAGATGGTGAGCGTGTTGCGTTCCGCACCCCTCAAGGATCCTGTCGTTTTCCGTATCCTGGACAGCGAGGTGTCGCTTCGCCGGGCAGAGGCCATGCAGATAGAGGTGCTGGCATGCACCCCCGAGGAAGCGCAGGAATACGCCGCCCTGCAGCCTTTCCACCGGCAGGATCAGGATGGTTGCCACGGCAATCCCCAGGAGAATCCCCTGGAAAAGAAACTCGACAGCCATTCGGTGATCGAGGTGTGCATGGTGGGCAATCCCAACACCGGCAAGACCTCGCTCTACAACGCCCTTTCGGGCAGTTTCGAGCATGTGGGCAACTACAGCGGCGTAACGGTGGATGCCAAGACCTCCGAGTTCGTCTATAAGGGCCACCGTATCCGCCTTACCGACCTGCCCGGCACCTATTCCTTCTCGCCCTATTCGCCCGAAGAACGGGTGGTGATGGAACAGCTTCTGGAACGCCGCCCCGACGTGATCGTGAACGTGGTGGACGCCTCCAACCTGGAGCGCAACCTCTATATGACCACCCAGCTTATCGACATGGACTACCGGGTGGTGATGGCGCTCAATATGTACGACGAGCTGGAAGCCTCCGGCGCGTCCCTGCAGTACGATTACTTAGGCAAACTGTTCGGCATGCCCGTGGTGCCCACCGTAGGCCGCACCCAAAGCGGCACGGAAGCCCTGCTGGACAAGGTGATCGACGTGAACGAAGACCGCGACCAGACGGTTCGCCACACCCATATCCCCTACGCAGAAGAGATGGAAAACAGCCTGCGCGACATGCAGGGCCTTATCCGCAAGGACCCTTGGTACGACCCCATCTATTCGTCGCGCTATTTGGCCATCAAATTGCTGGAAGGCGATACCGAATGGCTCGACAGGGCCAAGGTGCTGGAGCATTCCGACGAGATGAAACGCATGGCCGAGACCGAACGCAACCGCCTGCAGAAAATCTACGGCGAAGACATCGACCAGGTGTTCGCCGACTATCGCTACGCCTTTGTGCGCGGCGCCTTGAAGGAATGCTACAGGCCGGCGCGTTCCCAAAAGAACGAAACCAAGCCTGTCACCTCCTCGCGCGGCCGGATTACCGAGAGGTTAGACAACATATTGACCCATAGGATCTGGGGCTTTCCCATCTTCCTGGCCTTTCTGTGGATCATGTTCCAGGCCACCTTCACCTTGGGGCAGTACCCGATGGACTGGATCGAGGCCGGGGTGGATGCCTTGGCCGGATGGCTTTACGGACTGATGCCCGACAACATCCTGCGCGCCGTCTTGGTGGACGGCATCATCCAAGGGGTGGGCGGAGTCATCGTGTTCCTGCCCAATATCCTTATCCTGTTCCTGTTCATCTCGCTTATGGAAGCCACCGGCTATATGGCGCGGGTGGCCTTTATCATGGACAAGCTCATGCACACGATAGGCCTGCACGGCAAGTCGTTCATCCCCCTCATCATCGGATTCGGCTGCAACGTGCCCGCCATCATGGCCACGCGCACCATCGAGAACAGGAAAGACCGCCTTATCACGATGCTGATCCTGCCCTTTATGTCGTGCAGCGCGCGGCTCCCGGTCTATGTACTGCTTACGGGTATGTTCTTCGGCTCCAAGGCGGGCACCGTCATCTTTTTCATCTACCTGTTCGGCATCCTCATCTCCATTCTTTCGGCCTTGCTGTTCCGGCATACGATACTCAAGGCCTTCGACAGTCCTTTCGTGATGGAGATGCCGCCCTACCGCCTCCCCACCTGGCGTTCGGTAGGACAGAGCCTGGGCACGCGCACCATGCAGTACCTCAAGAAAATGGGGGGCGTTATCCTGATTGCCTCCGTAATCGTGTGGGCCTTGGGCTATTTCCCAGTGTCGCCCCAGACAACGGCACCCGATGCCGTGCAGACGGCGGAACTGCTGCAACCCGAGGCCGAGAAACTGCATATGGAGAACTCTTACCTGGGCAGGATCGGCAAGTTCATCGAACCGGTCATCAGGCCCTTGGGCATGAACTGGCAGATGGGTATCTGCCTGCTGGCGGGTGTGTCGGCCAAGGAAGTGGTGGTGAGCACCATGAGCGTCATCATGAACCCCGAGGAAACCTTCACCCCCCTTACGGCACTCTCGTTCATCGCCTTCGTGCTGCTGTATTTCCCATGCGTGGCGGTGTTCTCCGCCATCGGCCGGGAAAGCGGAAGCTGGAAGTGGGCGGTCTTCACCGCCGTCTATACCACGGCCGTGGCCTGGGTGGTGTCGTTCCTGGTGTTCCGTATCGGCGGCCTTTTCCTCTAAGGAAAACGCGATTCTATTAAAATTCGTATCTTCGCAGGCTTTAGGATTTTGGCGGATTGGCCGGAGTCCGAGGCTTTTTAGAAACAAGCGATATGTTCGACAAGAAGATTTACGCGGCTCGTCGAGCCAAACTCAGACAATCCCTGCAAGGCGGCATTGTCTTCTTTCCGGGTAACCCCGAGGTTCCCTGCAACTACGCGGGCAATACCTATCCTTTCCGTCAAGACAGCAACTTCCTGTACTTCTTCGGCTTGCAGAAGCCGGACATGTACGGGGTCATCGATCTGGACGCGGACAAGGATTTCATTTATGCCGACGACCTCACCATGGACGATATCATCTGGATGGGGCATCTGCCTTCCGTATCCGAAATGGCTTCCGAAGTGGGCATTACCGAAACCGCTCCCGTGAGCGAATTGAAAAATCTCCTGCACCAGGCCGTTCTGAGCCGTCGCAAGATACATTTCGTGGCGCCCTACAACATGCAGGTGGCGCAGCAGATGAGCGAATGGATGTCGATACCGGTGGGCAAGCTTAAGGAAAGCCAGTCGGTGGAACTCATCAAGGCCATTTCCGAGCAGCGTTCCATCAAGGGCAAGGAAGAACTGGCCGAAATCGAGATCGCGATGGATATCGCCTACAAGATGCACACCACGGCGCAGCGCATGTGCAAGCCCGGTACCTACGAATACCAGATTTGCGGCACTATGGAAGGCATCGCCCTGCAGCACCACGGCTCGATGTCGTTCGCGCCCATCGTTTCGATGAACGGGCAGACCCTGCACAACCACGCCCACGGCAATATGCTCAAGGAAGGCCGCATGATGGTGGCCGACGTGGGTGCCGAGGCGCACAGCAACTACTGTTCCGACATCACGCGCACCACGCCCGTGGGCGGCAAGTTCAGCAACCGTCAGAAAGAAATCTACGAAATCGTGCTCAAGGCCAATATGAGTACCATCGAGAACCTCAAGCCCGGCCTGCCTTACCGCGACTATCATATTGCTGCCTGCAAGGTGATCGCCCAGGGCCTGAAAGACCTCGGCCTCATGAAGGGCGATGTGGAACAGGCCGTTCAGGAAGGCGCGCACGCGATGTTTATGCCCCACGGCCTCGGCCACATGATGGGGCTGGATGTGCACGATATGGAGAACATGGGCGAGAACCTGTTCGGCTACGACGACGAGATAAAGCGTTCCGACCAGTTCGGGCTTTCCTACCTGCGTCTGGGCCGCCGCCTGCAGCCCGGATTCGTGCTTACGGTGGAACCCGGCATCTACTTTATCCCCGCGCTCATCGACCTGTGGAAGAGCAAGGACAAGTTCACCCAGTACATCAACTACGACAAGGTGGAAGCCTACAAGGATTTCGGCGGCATCCGCATCGAAGACGACGTGCTGATTACCGAGAAGGGCTGCAAGGTTTTGGGGCAGCATATTCCCAAGACGGTGGCTGAGGTGGAGGAATCCTGCGCCCGCGCCGAATAGGCGGGTAACCCGTAGCGCACATATCAGGGAATGGAAACTCAAAAACCACAAAAAAAGATGAAGAGACTGTTTTTGTTCGCAGTTATCGCATTGGCTTTTGCGGGTGTGGACACGGCGAAGGCCGGCGGTGTTTACGAGGGGGTGGCTCCCGGAAAGTCTATCTGGGGACTTCGGCTTGGGCTCTCCAAGTTGGTGGGGGTCAACGTTACCTACGACTATGCCTTGGCCCGTGTCTGGAAAGGTACGTTCACCATCGGAGGACAGGTAGGGTATATGTGGAACGGGGATAACGGCAAGGTGAACAAGTGGGCGGACAACTATATCGACTTTAAGGTAAGGACAACATACCGTTTCAATGTGGTGGTTCCCGAATGGGAGGTTTATGGAGGGGTCGGCCTCGGCGGTGCCGTAAAGGTGTGGACAATCGAAAATAAATCAACCAAGGCGAAGGAATCCGGTAGCAAAGGTTATCTTTCCGGTTCGTTCATTGCGGGCACCGCTTACCATTTTACGCGAAACATCAGTGTCAATCTTGAATTGGACTTCGGTAACTTTGAACAGGCATGGGTCAGCCTCGGCGTGAATTACAGTTTTTAACAGATAGAGGAAGAGATAAAAAAAGGAGGTCAAACGACCTCCTTTTTTTATGCGTTGAAATTCCGGTTAGAATTTGTAGCGGACGCCGATGGCGAGACCGCCGGCAAACAAGCCGCCGCCATAGAAGCGGACGCCATCGCCAAAAGTAGGACCGAAAGCGGGACGCCATTCGATGGAAAGCTGGAGCGGGAACCAGAAGTTGTATTCCACGCCTACGCGGCCGGCCACACCGACAAACCCATAACCGTAATCTTTTCCAAACCAGAAACCACCGGCACCGCCCACACCGAGCGACCAGTTCCATTCACCTTTTTGGTTCCAGGGAATTTTGGTGTTGAAAGGGTTGATCCAATCGTAGGTAACGGCGGCTTCAATGCCATGGAAACCGGGAAGACCCGCGTCAACCGACAACATATTGTTGCCCAAGGTGTGTTGATAGGAAAATTCAATACCATAACCGAGGCGCACACCCACGGCACGGGGCTGGGCGAACGCGCTTGCCATGCCTAACACGAAAAGGAAGGCGGCAACGATCAAACTTTTTTTCATCATATTGTTGTTTAGTTTTTCTTGGAAAAGTATGCAAAGGTATAATAATTCTTGATACAATAAGGATTCTCGGCAAAGGAAAAGCAAGCTTTTCCTTTGCTCTCGACTTATTCGTATCTTTGGCTTCGCCCAAGATACTCCGCCTCGGCAGAGCCCATCCAAAAGTAAACTTTTGGCTTGTCTCTGCTCTCGACTTATTCGTATCTTTGGCTTTGCCCAAGATACTCCGCCTCGGCAAAGTAAAAGCAAGCTTTTCCTTTGCTCTCGACTTATTCGTATCTTTGGCTTCGTCCAAGATACTCCGTCTCGGCAAAGCCCATCTAAAAGTAAACTTTTGGCTTGTCTCTGCTCTCGACTTATTCGTATCTTTGGCTTTGCCCAAGATACTCCGCCTCGGCAAAGTAAAAGCAAGCTTTTCCTTTGCTCTCGACTTATTCGTATCTTTGCAGGTTCGAAATCTAAAAACTCAATATACCATGTACGGAAAATTTCAAAATTTCCTTCAGGACGAACTTAAGGGAATCCGTGAAGCCGGACTTTACAAGGAAGAACGGGTTATCGTTACCCCGCAAAAAGCCGACATCAAGGTAAAGACAGGCCAGGAAGTGCTCAACTTCTGCGCCAACAACTACCTGGGCCTTTCCAACAATCCCAAGTTGATTGCCGCCGCCAAGAAAGCCCTCGACGAAAGAGGCTATGGCATGAGCTCGGTGCGTTTTATCTGCGGGACGCAAGACCTGCACAAGGAACTGGAACGTAAGATCTCCGAATTCTTCGGCACCGAAGACGCCATTCTCTACGCGGCCTGCTTCGACGCCAACGGCGGTGTTTTCGAACCTCTCTTGGGTGAAGAAGACGCCATTATTTCCGACGCGCTCAACCACGCCTCCATTATCGACGGGGTGCGTCTTTGCAAGGCCAAACGCTACCGTTACGCCAACGGCGACATGGCCGAACTCGAAAACTGCCTCAAGGAAGCCCAGGCGCAGCGTTTCCGCATCGTGGTGACCGACGGCGTGTTCTCGATGGACGGCAACGTGGCCCCGCTCGACAAGATCCTGGCCTTGGCCGAAAAATACGAAGCCTTGGTTATGGTCGATGAAAGCCACTCGGCGGGCGTTGTGGGCAAGACTGGTCGCGGTGTTACCGAACAATACAACTGCCGCGGCAAGGTGGATATCCTTACCGGCACGCTCGGCAAGGCGTTCGGCGGTGCGGTGGGCGGTTTCACCACGGGCCGCAAGGAAATCATCGACATGCTGCGCCAGCGTTCACGTCCGTACTTGTTCTCCAACTCGATTCCTCCGATGGTGGCCGCGGCCGCCATTCAGATGTTCGACATGATGAACGAAACCAACGAACTGCAGGACAAACTGCATGCCAACACCGAATATTTCATCGGCAAGATGAAAGAGGCCGGTTTCGACATCAAGCCCACCCAGAGTGCCATCTGCGCGGTAATGCTCTACGACGCCAAGCTGTCGCAGGAATTCGCCGCCAAGCTGCTCGACGAAGGCATCTACGTTACCGGTTTCTACTATCCGGTGGTTCCCAAGGGTCAGGCACGTATCCGCGTTCAGCTTTCGGCGGGCCACGAAAGGGCGCACCTCGACAAGTGCATCCAGGCCTTCACCAAAGTGGGCAAGGAATTGGGCGTGTTGAAATAGTCCCGATAATTGCAATATTGAAAGCCGGTAACTACTTTTGTGGTTGCCGGCTTTTTTAATGGGGCGGTAAAAACCACGGAAAGATGAAAGAGATACAACAAGGCCTTACGGCCACGGTGGAGAAAACGGTGGGACCTCAGGACCTGGCCTGCGTGCACGGCTCCGGCTCGCTGGAGGTGTATGCCACGCCCGCCATGGCCGCGCTGATGGAAAGGACCGCCTGCGTGCTGCTGGAACCCTATATGGAGCAGGGCGAGACCACGGTGGGCGTGGCCCTCGACCTCAAGCACCTCAAGGCCAGCCTGAGCGGCATGAAGCTTAGCTGCACGGCCACCCTCGTAGGCGTGGAAGGCCGCAAGACGGTGTTCGACATCGAGGTGCGCGACGCCCTCTCGGTGGTGGGCACGGCGCGCCACGAAAGGTTTTCGGTAATGGCAGAGCCCTTTATGCAGAAAACCGGAGAAAACAAGAAGAAGTGCGAACTGGAATAATTTTTTAGACGATGCCGAGTTACATAGCCAAGACCCTGCAAGGACTGGAACCCGTTTTAGCCAAGGAACTGAAGGCCTTAGGCGCCACCGACGTAAAGGAGGCGAACCGTGCCGTACTGTTCGAAGGCAACCAAAAGGTGCTGTACAAAGCCAACTACCTCTGCCGCACGGCACTGCGTATCCTTAGGAACGTCAAGTCGTTCGACATCAAGACTCAGGACGACCTCTACGACCAGGTGTACGATGTGCCCTGGGAGAAGATCTTTCCCGTGGACGCCCTCATGACGCTGAGCGCCACCTGCATCGATTCGGTGTTCTCGAACTCCCGCTTCGCCTCCCAGCGCATAAAGGATGCCATCGTGGACCGTTTCCGCCGCGTGTTCGGCCAACGCCCCACCATCGACAACGAGTTCTACACCATTCGCGTGGAGCTGTTCATGCGCGAGAACCACTGCGAGCTGCTGCTCGATTCCTCGGGGCTTTCGCTGCACAACCGGGGCTATCAGAAACCGCATTCGAATTCGTTCAGCGAGGTGCTGGCCTCGGGCTTGCTGGCCCTGAGCGGCTGGACACCCGACAAGAACCTGCTGGTTCCTTTCTGCGGCAACGGGCTTTTGGCCATCGAGGCCGCCATGCAGGCCAGCAATATGCCGGCCGGTTACTACCGGAAGGGCTATTCCTTTCAGTATTGGAACGACTTCGACCCCAACCTCTGGAAAGAGATAAAGGATGCCGCCATCAAGGGAATATGCGACCCGCAGGGCGAGATCATCGCCATCGATGCCGACGGCTTGGCCGTGGAAATGACCGGGGAACGCCTCCGGAAGATACGCCTGCATTTGGACGTGAACCTGCAGCTTGCCGATTTCATGAAGGCGCAGAAACCCGAAGGCATGGAAGATACCGCCGGCTGGCATATCGTGATTCGTATGCCCAAGGTGGGTTCGCCCGAAAATTTCGAGGCCGAAGACTTTTACACCGAGGTGGGCAACGTGCTCAAACGCCATTATACCGGTGCCCAGGCCTGGATTTTCAGCACGGAAGCGGAGGTTATCAAGTTCGTGGGGCTCAAGCCAGACCGCAAGCTTACCGTATGGGAAAACAAGGAAGAGGGGCGGTTTTACGGCTATGATATACAATAAACGGGAATTTTAACTAAATTCGCGAACCTTTTCATTAAGCTATGCGCAGAAGCCAAACTTGTTTGGATTATGCCGTGGCGGGAAAAGGTCGGTAAAAACCAACCTTTAAAACAAGAAAGCCATGAAAAAACTTCTGTTATCCACCGTTGTGGCATTGTTCGCCTGCGCCTGCTTCGCCCAACAGTTGCCTTCGGTAAACATCAAGAACCTGAACGGTAAGCAAATCAATACCTCCGAGCTTACCAATGACGGCAAGCCCATGATCATCAACTTCTGGGCCACCTGGTGCAAGCCCTGCCTCAAGGAAATGAGCGCCATCAACGACGCCTATCTGGATTGGGTGGATGAAACGGGCGTGAAGATGTATGCCGTTTCGATCGACGACTCCCGCTCCTCGGCCCGCGTAAAGACGCTGGCCAACGCCCAGTCTTGGGAATTCGAGGTGCTTTTGGATGAAAACGGTGACTTTAAGCGCGCCATGAACGTGGCCAATCCTCCTCACGTATTCGTGATCGACGGCAAGGGCAACGTGGTGTTCCAGCACAACGGCTATTCCGACGGTAGTGAACAGGAACTGATCGATGTGGTTCGCCGCCTCAATGCCGGAGAAGAAGTTAAGCAGAAATGAACGTTATATAACGCCATTTGGGGAGCTGGCGAGCGCAAGGCCAAAAAGGCTGCCGCGAAGCCGGCTTCGCGATAGTGTTCTTTAATTAGAAACCATACACATCGTTGCCGGTGATGAAAAAAAAACTATTTACCGCTGTTCTCGCACTCCTTGCCCTCTGTGCGGCAGCTTCGGCCCAAAGTAAGTTCGAAGAAGTGTTGGGGCGGGGTACGCTTTCGGGCAACATCCAGATTGATGCCCAGATGTACTTCAAAGACTCCCTGATCGGGGCGCCCGAAGTACCCGAAAAATTCAGGAGCAACAGTTTCGCCTATCTGCAATACACCAACGGAAAGTTTTCCTTGGGGGCGCGTTTTGAAGGATATTTCAAACCCATGCTTGGCTACGATGCCCGCTTGGACGGTTGGGGTGTTCCCTATTACTTTGCCCGTTTCAGCGGCGACATTATCGACGTTACCGCCGGTTCGTTCTACGAACAGTTCGGTTCGGGTATGATCCTGCGCGCCTATCAGGACTGGAATCTGGGTATCGACAACGCCATCAGCGGGGTACGCGCCATTATCCGCCCCTATAAGGGTATCACCATCAAGGGATTGGTGGGAACCCAGCGCCATTTCTGGGATCATGTGGGCTTGATTCGCGGCGTGGATTTGGATCTGGCCTTCAACGATATGATCAAGCCCATGGAAAATTGGGAAACCCGCATCACCTTGGGTGGTAGTTTCGTATCCAAATATCAGGAAGACCAGACGGTTCCGGTATTGAAGGAGGAAGAAGACGGAACACACCATTACAAGGTGGGCCTGCCCAAGAACGTGGGTTCGGCCGCGGCCCGTCTGAATGTGGAAAGCCATGGCTTTACCCTGAGCGGCGAATACGTGTATAAGGCCAACGACCCTTCGGCCGAAAACGGCTATATCTTCCGGCATGGACAGGCTCTGTTGCTCAACGCCGGTTACTCCATGAAAGGTTTCGGTATCCTTTTGCAGGCCAAGAGCGTGGATAATATGTCCTATCGGGGCGACCGCAGCGAGTTGGGGAATTTCGGCTTCATCAACTATATGCCGGCGCTGACCCGCCAGCATGCCTACAGTCTGGCTTCGCTTTATCCGTATGCCTGCCAGTCGTTGGGCGAAGTGGCTTTTCAGGCCGACGTGCAGTATAAGTTCAAGCGCGGAACGGCCTTGGGCGGCAAATACGGCACCGACTTAAAGGTGAACGCCAGCGTGGCTTTCGCCCCTGAAAAAACCGGTATCACCAGCGCCACGGGTGGACTTGAACCCGATATGGGTACCTATGGCTACAAGAGCCGGATGTTCCACATGAACGCCGATGAGGTTTACTTTATCGACGCCAACTTGGAAATAGCCCACAAGTTCAGCAAGAACTTCAAGATGACCTTGATGTATATGTTTGAACGCTACAACCAGCAAGTGGTGGAAGGCCATCTCGACAATGACGATCCGGCCAACGCCAAGGCGTATATCCATACCGTGGTGGGCGATTTTACCTATATGTTCCTTAAGAAACACGCCCTGCGTCTGGAATTGCAATATATGAACACCAAGCAATTGGAACAGGATTGGGTCATGGGAACGCTTGAATACACTTTCGCGCCCAGTTGGTTCGTGTCGGTTTCCGATCAGTGGAACGTGGGTAACCACGACAAGAACCTGCGCCTGCACTACTACTACGTGTCGGCCGGGTATATCCACGATGCCACCCGTATCTCGCTTTCCTACGGCAAGATCCGTCAAGGTATCATGTGTGCCGGCGGGGTATGCCGCGAGATGCCGGCCTCGAACGGGGTGATGCTCACTATCAGTTCTTCGTTTTAATCTAAAAAGCCGAATTTCATGAAAACAATAAAATATATCAGCGGATTTGTTTTAGCCGGTGTGCTGACGGCTTTTGTGGCTTGTGATACCATCAAGGATGGTGAACGTTTGGTGGATCAAGGCGTGATAAAGATAACGTCCAAGCGTTGCGTTTTATTGGAAGACTATACGGGTGTCCGCTGTGTGAACTGTCCTAATGCTGCAGCCGAAACCAAGGTGTTGCAAGCCAATTACGGAAGCAACTTGGTAGTGGTGGCTCTTCATCCCAAGGAAAATGGATTGACGGCTCCCTATGGAACGGATGAGGATTTACGTACCGAAGAGGCGAGAGTCTATGCCGAATATTACCAAATCGCGGACCTGCCCAAAGGTATGGTGAACCGCAAGAGTGGTGTGTTGGATGATTACCGTACTTGGGGAGGTGCTGTTCTGAATGTGTTGGAAGATACAACTTCCGATTATGTGGATCTTACCGCTTCGGCTAAATTGAGCGGGACGAGCATACAGGTGGATATTTCCGGCAGCTTTAAGGCTGATTATCCCGAGGACGGCGAGATAAATGTAATCGCTATGGTGGTGGAAGACAATATTCAGGTAAGGCAAAATACAAGCGATGGGATAAACAAGGAGTATATCCACAACCATGTGTTGCGTACCGTAATCAGCAGTGATGTTTGGGGAGATAAAGTTTTGAATGCGCATCCGGCGCAAGGTGATACGTTTTCCAAGCCATACAACACAACGCTCAACGAGGCATGGAAAACCCAAGATCTGGCTTTGGTGATAACGGTGGTGAACGCTTCCACCAAGGAAGTGCTGCAGGCCGCCTATGCACATCTTCAATGATTTAAATAGAAACCAATAAAAAACATTAGATAAAATGAAAAAGATTTTTGTTTCGATAGTGGCTGCCATGGCATGCATGGGTTTGTCGTTGGCACAGCAGAACTTTAAGGTGGAAGCCGATGGTGAGGCAATTGCCAAAGGCGATACCATTGTGGTATCTGGAGTTATAGATGATGATGTACATTTAGAATTGGAAGTAAAATTGGTTTTTGCCAATACGTCTTCCAAAGTTCTGTACCTCCAGCCTATTTTCAATACGGATAATGTACCCGCAGGCGGTACCCCGATGTTTTGCGCCCGCAATTGTTTCGCGAATATCAACAATATTTCCGTTATCGAAATAGAGGCGAACGGTTTTTTGGGTAGAGATGAAGACGACGAAGATGCCCACATCGCCTACACGCCCAACGCCGATTTAGATATTGCGCTTTTAGGGTGTGCTTTTATTGATACTGTTGCCCACGATACACTGGAGTTTTTCGTTAAGTTTATCCCTCAGAAAGAGAACATCGGTGCGTCCATCGAACGCAACGAACTGGCCGGCGTGAGCGTTTATCCCAACCCCGCCAACGGCGTGTTCAACCTCAATGTTCCCGCCCGCGCCAATGTGGAAATCTTTAACGCCAACGGTCAGGTGGTAAGACAGATGGAAGTGGCCGCCGGCTTGACCTCCATGCAGCTTGGCAACGCCGGTGTTTACTTTATCCGTGTGCGCGCCAACGGCCAGGAAGCCGTAAAACGCGTGGTGGTACGGTAGTTCACCGCTCAGCCATAAGGAAAGGTCCGGCATCCGCCGGGCCTTTTTTCGTATATTCGCACCATGTTGAATCGTATGAAGAACAGGGTTTATAGACGGGCGTTCCTTTTCTTGGCGTTTCTGCATTGTTGGCTTGGCGCCGTGGGGCAGGACGGGCCGAGAACGCCCTTGGACTATCTCTATTGCGCCGCCGAATCCACGTTGGATAAGGCGAAAGACGCCTACTCGCTGCCGTGGTATATCCGGCAGGTGCGTCGGGAGGATTTTTCCGCCTTGGATGCCAACGGATTCTACCGCGACGCGCTTACTGGCTACGGCGGGGCGGTGTTTATCGACAAGCGCGACAATACGGTTATCCTGACCCATTTCGCCACCGAAACCGCCTCGACCGACATTCTGGATATACTCGCGGATGCCCGGATCGCCGGTGTGGAATGGCTGTCGTGGCCGGTGCACAAGGTGGCCGAGGTGGTTCGGGACTCGCAGTCGGTACGGGAAATGCGGGCGTTCGGCACGCAATACCCCTCCGCCCGCAGGTTCTACCAAATGGTAAGGGAGCATTGGAAAGGCTTTAGAATCGAGAACACTGGCCATTCGTTGGGCGGCAACCTGACCCAGCTTATCTCCTACGAATACGGCATTACCGGGGTTACTTTCGACCCGGCCGGCATCGGGGTGTCGGTAACTCTGGATCCGGCCAAGAAGGAGAACGCCAGGTATGTAACCAACTACAAGATATGCCGTTCGCTGATCAGTGCGGCAAGCACCACGGGCCAGCGTATCGGAAAGACCGTAACCATCTATCCTTCCGACGGCAACAAGCTTTCGGGAACCATGGCGCACGGCCTCATAGACATCTACAACCTGGCCATGAACAAGAACACCGGCTATTTCAAGACGCTGGAGGAAGTGGCCGAAACTCTTTGGAAGAACAACGGTTCGGTGATGGAATGGCGGTTGACCGAGAAATACAAGCCGACCCTTGTGGAGGTAAAGGTAAGGGAGAAATTCGGCTCCTACGGGGAATATCTGGCCTATATGAGGGCCGAATACGAGGAAACCGAGGATTCCTTACCGGCGGCGGGCGAACAGCCGGAAAAGCGCATAAGCAAGATTCTGCGCCTGCTCAAGGAAACAGACCTGCTGCAGATGGGCGGGGAACGCTTGAGGGAAAAGTGAGGGTAGATGCAGACGAAGCCATTTTAAGGCACAAAAAAAGGAGCCACCCTTGGGTGGCTCCTTTTTAATTTCCGGCGCATCCGCGCCGCGGAAAAACGTCTTACGCGTCGATTTTCTGATGAACGATAGCCAGGATTTCCTGTTCGAGGGCCACGGCCTTGTCGGCGATGGCCTGGGCTTCAGCCAGGATCTTGTCGGCGAAGGCGCGGTCTTTGAGTCCGGCGGCGTTGATCTTGACGTTCAGGTGGGCACCCAGCACGGCCGAGCGGGCGCAGAGCGCGCCTACACCGGCATCCGATACCGAATTGGGATTGCCCGTTTCGGCCATCGCCTTTACCACTTCGAAGGTCTCGAAAGCCTTCTTCATGGTGCGGAAAGGCACTTCGGTGGCGTATTTGGTGGCCTCCTGAATGGCGGCGGTGCGGGCGGCCTTTTCTTCGTCGGTTTTCTTGGGCAGGCCGAAAGCATCCATAATCTTGTTGAAGGCGTTGGTGTCTTCATCCACCAGGTGCAACAGTTCGTCCTTCATGGCCTGACCCTTTTCGGCCCAGTCGGAGAACTCTTTCCAGCGTTCGTCCCAGCCGGCCTTGTGTCCGGAAAGGTTGGCCACCATCGTGCCCAGGGCAGCCGCCAGGGAGCCCATGTAGGCCGAGATGGAGCCGCCGCCGGGAGCGGGCGATTCGCTGGCCGTTTCGTTGGCGAAACCGGTGCAGGTCATGTCCACCAGCTTCTTCTGCTTGTTACCGGCTTCCATCACGTATTCGATAATCTTTTCTTCGGGCTTGAAGGGCCTCAGGTCGTCCAGTCCCATCGACTTGACGGCGATCTTGATGATTTCGGCTTCATCCACGCCCAAGGAGCGTTGCTGTTTGGCCAGGTAGTACTTGCCGGCCTCGATCAGGCATTTCTTCGGCACCAGACCCACGATTTCGGCGCCCGTAACGCGCACCCCGCGGGCGGCGGCCTTGGCGAACACTTCTTCGTAGGCCACGTGAACCGGGGTGTCGGAGATGTTGGTGATGTTCATCGACACCTGGGCGATTCCGTATTCCTCGATGAACCAGCCAATGGCCTTGGTGCTCTTGAGCGTGCCGGGAATCATGATGGGCTTGCCGTTTTCGTCTTTCATGGGCTTGCCGGTCACCTTGCCGCCTTCGCGCTGGGGACGGCCCTTTTCGCGCACGTCGAACGCAATGGCGTTGGCGCGGCGGGTGGAGGTGGTGTTGAGGTTATAGTTGATGGCCACCAGAAAGTCGCGGGCGCCGATGGCGGAAGCGCCCGAGAAGGCGTTGAATTCGGCCGGGCCGAAGTCGGGCTTGCCGTCGGGGGTGTTGATCTTTTCTTTCAGGCCTTCGTATTCGCCGGCGCGGCAGTAGGCGAGGTTGCGGCGGCGCGGGTCGAAGGCGGCGCTTTCGTAGCAATATACATGGATGCCCAGTTCTTCGCCTACGCGTTTGGCCAAGGCGCGGGCGTATTCCACGGTTTCTTCCATCGTGATGCCGGCCACGGGAACCAAGGGGCATACGTCGGTGGCGCCGAAACGGGGGTGTTCGCCGTGATGCACGCGCATATCGATAATCTGTCCGGCTTTCTTGATGGCCTGGAAGGCGGCTTCCACCACGGCTTCGGGTTCACCCACAAAGGTTACCACGGTACGGTTGGTGGCCGCACCCGGATCCACGTCCAGGAGGGTAACGCCTTCGATTTTTTCGATTTCGTCGGTAATTTGCTTGATTACCGACATGTCGCGGCCTTCACTGAAGTTGGGCACGCATTCTATAATCTTCTTCATCTTGTAATAGGTATTAAAAATTTCTAAACTGGGGCGAGCTGCTGCGTTGTCGCTCGTCAGCATTCGGTCACGTTGGCTTCGCCGAGGTTTTCTCGCCATGGTATAATCCAAGCAAGCTTGGCTTCTACGCATGGCTTAACGAAAACGTTCAAAAGTACATTCCCTCACGCTTCCTCGCTCCGGCCTTGCATTTCATCCCCCATTTTAGAAATTTTTAATGGGTTTGTTTAAAACGCAAGGCGTTTGGGGCGCAAAGCGCGTCGGGACAGACCAGTGCAAAGATAGGGAAAATATCAGAGGGGGATTAATTCGCGGTTTATCCATTCCTTATGGGTTGGGTTTGAAAGATGACATCAAAGATTGGGGATTTTTCCTATCCCGATTTGTTGGTGTTGGCTGTGGAAATGACGCTTTTCTTTGATTGTTCTTTGTTGAGATCAATCTATTAAATTGTATTCTCGTGAGAACAATTTGATGAATTGTACTCTCGTGAGAACAATTTTGTATCTTTGCATAAATTTTAAACTGGCACACCGATGGATGTTCTGATGCGTGCGTATAGGAGGCGTCTGGACGCGGTTGATAGCCGCATCCACCGTTTTTTGTTTGAGGATATAGACTGGACACAGCCCTTGATCGGCATCAAGGGACAAAGAGGGGTCGGCAAGACCACCCTGATGCTTCAACGCATCAAGAAAGCCGACCCCACAGGGGCAAAATCATTTTATGTATCCTTAGATAATTTATGGTTTGCCGACCACTCCCTCATCGACCTTGCCGAAGAAATCTTGAAATCGGGAATCAAGCACCTTTATCTTGATGAGGTGCACAGAATGCCCGGATGGGAACGGCAGATAAAGAACCTCTACGATTCCTATCCGGAACTTCACGTGGTGTTTACTGGTTCGTCCCTGTTGGAAATCGACTATTCGATTGGAGACTTGTCCCGCCGAGTGTCGATGCATACGCTGCCGGGGCTTTCTTTCCGCGAATACCTCATGTTCGAGGGCCACGAAGTGCGGGAAAGGCTCTCCCTTCAGGACGTGCTCTATGCCCATGAAACCATCGCGCCTTCCGTATCCTCGAGTCTCAAGGTGCTTCCCTTGTTCAGGCGTTATCTGGAAAGAGGTTATTACCCCTTCTACAAATCCATGAAGCGCGACGACTATTACAACCGGCTTGAACAGACCGTTTCCACGGTAATAGAATCCGATATCCCCGCCGTGGAAAATAAAATCGATTACGAAACTTTGATAAAGGCCAAGCGGCTGGTGTCGATCATTTCGGGTTCGCTCCCGTATATCCCCAACATGAGTACGCTTGCCGGTGTGATGGGATCCACCAGAAGCCATATCCTCAAATTGTTCGACCTGCTGGAGCGGGCCGGCATCATACGGCAGCTTTTTATGGGAGTCAACGGATCCAAAAGCCTTGCCAAGCCTCAGAAGATTCTCCTCGACAATGCATCTTTGATGTACGCTTTCGAGACTCCGCAGATAGGTGCGGCGCGTGAAAGCGCTTTTGCGTCTTTTCTAAGCGTCAGTCATCGCGTGAATTTTGCCAAGCAGGGCGATTTTGTGGTGGATGGCCGCTATCTTTTCGAGGTGGAAGGCAAGGGGAAAGGCTTTGCCCAGATAAGGAACATTCCCGACAGTTTTGTCGTGGCCGACGACATCGAGTTCGGCTTAGGGAACAAGATTCCCCTGTGGCTTTTCGGCTTCCTGTATTGAGCCACTTGCTCCTGTTTTATTACAAAATCGTGGCAATTTTGCTCCTATTTTATTACAAATTGAGTATGTCCGCAACACGCAACATGGCATTTAATTATCTATCGAAACAAAGGTACTGTTTTATCATTGTTAAAGTGGCAATATCATTTCAAACTGCTTGCTTGCCAAGGGAATGTTCTTGCTTTGGAGAAAAACAGGCATGGTTGGATTGTCGGAACTGATGTTTAATATTTTAATAAAGTCTGTCTTCATACTGGTTATGGCTTCCTGCAATAATCGGGAAGCAATTCTTTTCCGTCTGTATTCGCTTAGAACGGCTATTTGAGCTAAATCACCTGTATGTATGTCAAACACACAATAGCCAACCATCTTTCCGCTCAAGAACGCCCCAAGACACGTCAGTTCGGATATTCCTCTTTCAATGGACTCAAAGTTGTTTTGCCACGAAGGCCTAAAGTCGCAATAGTGTTGTGCCTGTCTGATGGAATCTGTATCGACCTGCTCTATGATACAGTCTGTGTTTACTTTTTGATTGTCAATATGCTCAATCGTTTGTCTGAAACAGTCAAATTCCCGTGTTACCTCAAAATTCATCCGGCGATAAACGCCAATTGCTTTTTGATTGTTTTGCAGAACTTCCAGCAGGTATTGGCTGATGCCCGATTCCTTGAGAAAAGGGAGGGAATGGGTAAAGATTTTCCCGGCTATACCCTGCCCTCTATATTGCTTTACGGTTCCAGTCCCTGTGTCATAGGCGGTAGGGACACCATTGAATATTCCTGTTCCGTTTAAGGTGAATGCTACAATTTCGCCATTATCAAAGGCGGCAAATGATAATCGTGGATTATATCCGCGCCGTTTGAGCATGGAACGCACCTCTTCTTTCTCAAAATGTATCTCGTAATCGGCAAATGCTTTTTCAAAGACGTGAAAGAGGGTTTCAAAATCGGTATGTTCTAAATTCCCTATTTCCATTTTGGTCTGATTTTAAAGTTTAATCTGATATATCCTTGTGGTTTCACCCCAAGGATGATAGCAATTTCCTATGTATCGGAAACCGAACTTTTCATAATATCCGACATGGTCTGTACACAGGTTCAAGTATTTGAAACCGTAATAAGCGGCATCCTGCATTGCCTTGTCAATGAGCCGTTTTCCCAAGTTTCTGCCCCTGTAGGATTCTTCAACGTACAGTGCCGCCAACCAAGGATATAGATCCATTCTGGAATTGAAGTCGTTGGTAACAAGCCCTGCGCAGCCGACAATGGTTTCATTGTCAAGCAACAGATACCACTGTGGCAACGGGTTTTCTGCATTCAGGCAGTTGCGAAAGCAATCGTCATACACCATCTTGGATTCTTCCGAAGCCCACTTGTCTTGAAAGTAGGCTATCGCGGACTCGAGGTATTCTGTTGATTGTCGCAATGATATTATTTGCATATAATCTCCCGCACCAGCCGCGTAAACACGTCGCCCCGTTCGGCGAAGTTCTTGAACTGGTCGTAACTGGCCGCGGCGGGCGAGAGGATGCAGGCGTGGCCGGGGCGGGTGTGCTGCTTGGCCCATTTCACGATCCGCTTGTAATCCTTGCCTTTCAGCACCGATTCGGGCAGGGCGCCCGCTTCCGAAAGCAGTTCGGCGATGCGCTTTCCGGCCGCTCCCACCAGCACTAAGTTTTCCACGGGATGTTGGCTCAGGAACTCCACCAAGGGGATGTAGTCGATGCCCCGGTCCAGACCACCTAAGATCAGGCAGTCCACTCCTTGTACGAACGGCAGGTTTTCCACGCTCTTTACCGCCTCGATGGCCGCCTGTGGAATGGTGGAGATGGAGTCGTTAAAGAAATGCTTGCCCTCGAAACAGCCGACATATTGCAGGCGGTGGGGCAGGGGCGTAAAGGAGGCGATACGTGTGCGCAGCTTGGCGTAGGGAATGCCCATGGCGTGCGCGGCGAGCAGAGCCGCCATCAGGTTCAGCAGATTGTGTTTGCCGATAAGCGGATGCGGCTGCGCCAGGTCGAACACGGTGATGTTCCTTTCGTTCAGGATAAGGTTGTTGCGGCAGCAGAGGCCGTTTCTCGCTATGCCCGACAGGCTGTACGCCTTCAGCAGGTTCTTGTTCCTCGCCCCCTGCAGGTAAGGGTTTTCCTCCAGGCGTTTCCTAATCAGCGCATCATCCGAATGAAAGATGAACACATCCCCGTTCTCGGGATTTCCGGCCACGTTCATCTTGGCGCGCTGATAGGCCTCGAAACTGCGGTAGTGGTCTAAATGTTCCTCGAAAAGGTTCAGCAGCACCCCGATATGCGGCGCTTTTTTGGCCTGTTCGAGCTGATGGGCCGAGAACTCGCACACAATGCAGGTGCGGGGGCTTATCTCGCCTACGATGTCGAACAGCGGAATGCCCATGTTGCCCGCCAGCACGCAAGGCAAAAAGGGGCTCAGCAGGTGATGGGTCAGCAAGGTGGTGGTGCTTTTGCCCTTGGTGCCCGTAATGCCGATAATCTGGTCTGCGTAGGCCTGCAGGAACAGGTCGGTCTGCGAACTCAGTTTGGCGCTTTCCAATAATGCGGGATGGTCTTTGAACGAGATTCCGGGCGTCTTGAGCACCAGTCCGAGGTACGGCATCTCGCGCTCCAGCTGTTCTAAATAATCGGCGCCGGTGGCAAACGAGAGGTGCGCATCTTGCGCAAAGACCGGGCGGTTGCGTATGTCGGAGTCGGCATCCACCAAAAACAATTCCTTGTGCGGAAAAAGACGGCGTATGAACGCATAGGAACTCATGCCCTCGCGCCCCAATCCTACGATGGCGATGCGCTCCTTGTCTTTGAAAAACGGCAGGAAATTCTCTCTAACATCCTCCGAAAGAGGCTCTTTTATGCGGTGCCGGGCATCCTCGGTTTGCCGCACTTCGCTCACGGCCTCCCGCAGGGCTTCGAGAAAGAGGGGAGCCAGGTTGTGTTCCGCCGAAAAATCGTTGAGCACGCTGTCGGGAACCGGGTTTTTGGAAACCGGCAGCGAGAAATAATAGGCCAAGAGGCTGTGTTTGTCGGCTTCGTCCTTAAGCTGTTGCAGCGCCCAGTTCACCTCGCTCAGCGTACCCACGCATTCAAAAGGCTTTACGGGCGATGCCCCCGTGAGTTCGTCTAAGAAAGGCTTCAGTTCCATATCGTCCAGCAGGTCCTTTCCGAACAGGCGGCTTGTCTTGGCCATGCCCATAAAGGGCGAGAGGATGATGAACGCGAACAGGCATTTGGGGCATTTCCCGCACCAGGAGTCGGTCTTGCTGCCCGCATTGCAGCTTCTGAACACGCTGTGGTAGAGCGGCAGGGAGGCGAACAGGCGGGCGATGCCCAATTCGCTCAAGGGGCGCAGGAAACTGAAGTAGTTGAACTGGTCGGAAATGTAGGTCTTTACGTAGAGGCGGAAGTCGTTCTCGAATTCGAGGCTCTTGGAGTATTGGTGGTTTATCTGCTCTCCGGGAACGGTGCTTTCGTTGGCGCTGTTCTCGTTGCTGAGCGCGATGTGGCGGCTCTGGTTCAGGGCGGCGGTAAGCAGGGTGGTGAACGCGAGCATGGCCGAGAAGGGCGTGTGTCCGTTCAGGAAGCCTTCTTCGTTAAGCTGCAGCAGGGTTGGGTCGATGGTGCGGTTCACCACGATGCAGTCCTGGTCTTCGAAACCGGCCTGCAGGCAGCAGTTGCGGGTGGCGCCGCGGGGGTTGATGATCATGGGGCGCAGCTTGTTGGGAAAGAGCTTGCGCAGTATCTCGAGCGTAACCACCGAGTCCTTGCCGCCGCCCACGGGAACCTGCAGGCTGCCGAACTGCGCCGAGAATCCCGCTTCGGCGGCAGACTTGCAGCGTGCCGGGCTTTGGGCATCGCAGTTTATCTGCATAAAGTCTTCGGGCGTGGTGTCGATGCCGTTGAGGTAGAAGAACTCGCCCAGTCCGAGAAAATAGAGTTTCCTGAACCACGCAATCTGGGCTTCGTCCAGCAGGCCGCAATCCACGCGCACCTGCGGGCTGCAGGCGCATTTCCAGTAGCTGATGAGTTCCACCATGCCGCAGTGGAACACGAGGTTGTCCAGCAGGCTTTCGGGAACGGCCTCGGGTTTGTAGAACGGGCGCAGGGGAATGCTCAGATCGGGCGTAAAGGCGTATTTTTCCTGCCCCTTGGCGTTGCAGAGCGAGAAATGAAAGCGGACATGCAGTTGGTCCGCCTCGAGAATATGGCTGAACGAACGGTAAACGAACAGCGGATACCGTTTCCGCAACCGCTCGAATATGGTTTGGTTCTGTTTCATGGCGATTGCCTCCGGCCGAAAGATTTCTGCTTCCAGCCGAAAGCCCCGCAAAGATACGGATAAGTCGAGAGCAAAAAGCAAGCTCGCTTGCTTTTTGCCGAGGCGGGAGTATCTCGGACGAAGTCAAAGATACGGATAAGTCGAGAGCAAAAAGCAAGCCTGCTTGCTTTTTGCCGAGGCGGGAGTATCTTGGACGAAGTCCAAAGATACTGAAATTACAGCAGGTTCGCCCGTTCGGTAATCTTGGCGTCGGTCATCGTGTAGCCGCCCAGGCTGCCTTCCTTGGCCTGTATGCAGATATAGGCCATCGGATTCCGGGAGGTGCACTTGAGGTTGCGGTCGCAGTTGGTGGAAACGCGGATCACCGAACCTTCGGCAATGTCGAACACCTCGTCGTCCACCTGGAATCTGCCCGCGCCGGAGAGGATGATGTAGTTCTCTTCGTTGGCCGCATGACTGTGAAAGAACGGAACGGCTTCGCCGCAGGGCAGCGAACCGAAAGAAATTTCGCAGGAAGTGGCTTCGGAGGCTTCCTTTACGAATTGTTTTCCTTCGAAACCGTTCAGGTTTCCTACCGAAACGTGGGCGAACTTGGCGCCTTTGTTCAAGGTCTTGATTTCGTTCATGGCTTTTCTGTGTTTTTATTGTTTAACTTTGCAGGGGAAAGCCCCTTTCTTTTCGTAAGTGCAAAATAAGATGTTTAAAAACAGAAAAACAAGAAGTTACGAAAATGTAAGCCAGTTACTTCGATGTAAGTAAAGTTGAAAATGAGCGCGTTGGAACTACAAGAAAACCTAAAGAAATTCACCTGCACGGATTCCTGTCCTATCCGGAACGTGGTCTCCCATTTTTCCGGCAAATGGGCGATGCTTATCCTGTGCGTGCTGGAGGAAAACGGCGCCACCCGCTTCAACGCCATCGGCAAGGCCATTCCCGACATTTCGGCCAAAGTGCTTACCGATACGCTTAGGAACTTGGAGGCCGACAGACTGGTCAGGCGCAAGATCTACGCCGAGATTCCGCCGAAGGTGGAGTATTCGCTCACCGAATTGGGCGAGAGCCTGATGCCGCACATCAACAGCCTTATTTCCTGGGCGATGGAGAACTTTAAGCAAGTAAAGCCATGAAAACATGCAGAAACCTATTTCTTTGCCTGGCACTTTCGCTGTCGGCATTTCCCGCTGAAAGCCAACAATCGGACTGGACGCAGATTCTGGCGCAGCGCGGGGAGGTGAAGTTCGGTTTTGTGGAGCCGGATGCCTCCAAGATAGCGGAACTGAGCCGCATCGTGTCGATAGACCGCCGCAAGGATTCGCTTTACACCGCCTACGCCAGCCAAGAGGAATTCGCGCGTTTTCTCGCGCTCGGCTATCAGCCCCTCGAAGTGGAGGAACCCGCCGCCAAGGCCGGCATCGAGATGGCCTCGACCGTAGAGGAAATGCAGGACTGGAACCGTTATCCTACCTATCCGGTATATCTGGAAATGATGCGGGATTTTGCCGCAAATTATCCCGATTTGTGCCGTATCGACACGATAGGGACCTCGGTAAAGGGGCGGCTTATCCTGTGCCTGCGCCTGTGCGGCGGGGCGGAGAACCGGGAGGAACTGCCCGGATTCTTCTATTCGTCTTCGATTCACGGCGACGAGCTTACGGGCTTCGTGCTGATGCTTCGGCTGGCCGATTACCTGCTTGAACGCTACGGTTCCGACGAGGAGGTCACCCGCCTTTTGAACGGCATGCGGCTCTACATCAACCCGCTTTCCAATCCCGATGGGGCGTACGCGGCCTCCGACAACAGCGTTTCGGGCGCCACGCGCTACAACGCCAACCGGGTGGACCTGAACCGGAACTATCCCGATTTCTGGGCGGGCAATCCCGCCACGATACAGAAGGAGAACCAGGCGATGATGGACTACGTGCGGGCGCACGAGTTCGTGATGTCGGTAAATATCCACGGGGGTTCCGACGTGCTCAACTTTCCCTGGGACGGCTTTACATCCTCGCGCAAGAAACACGCCGACTACGACTGGTGGACGCAGGTTTCCAGGCGCTACGTGGACAGCTGCCGCCTGATCGACGCCACGGCCTACCGCGACGTGAACGCCAACGGCTATGTGGACGGCGGTGATTGGTATGTGGTGAACAACGGCCGTCAGGACTACATGAACGTGTATCGTCACGTACGGGAGCAGACGCTCGAGATTTCGGTCACCAAGATGCCTGCTTCCTCGCGCCTGCCCTCGTTCTGGAACATCAACCACCGCTCGCTCATCAACTATATGAAGGAAGCCTTGTACGGCATCAAGGGGCGGGTATGCGACTCGCTTTCGGGTGAACCGCTGCGGGCCTTGGTAACGGTGGAAGGCCACGACAAAGACAGTTCGCAGGTGTATAGTTCGGCTATGCACGGCATGTTTTACCGCCCGATGGCCGCCGGCCGCTACGACCTGCGTTTTTCCGCGCCGGGCTATGCGGACAAGGTGATTCCGGATGTGGAAGTGCGCGATTTCTCGGCGGTCGAATGCAATGTGCTGCTGGCGCGTATCCCGCAGCAAGACACGACAGGCAGCGATACGGTGGCGAACCGATTCCTTGAAAGCGTTTCCGATTACCGCATCTCGCCCAATCCGGCGCAAGACCGGTTGGTGTTGCAGGCGGATTTCCCCTTTGCGGTGCGGGCGGTGTATGCCGTTTCGGGTCGCGAAATGAAAAGGACGGGAACGGGCAATGAACAGTGGGCGAACCGCCAAGAACTGGAGGTTTCTTCGTTCGTGCCGGGTATCTATGTCGTGGAAGTTCGCGCCCAAGGGGGAGCGGTGCGGCGGCTCAAATTCATCAAGCGTTAGCCATGCAGATAAGCTTTCTACAGAACGGAAAAACGGAGGAACCCTACCTCAGGGAGGGCATCGCCATTTTTGAGAAACGGCTCGAACACTATGTTCCCTATAAAAGCGAGGTGATTCCGGCCTTGAAGAACGCGCGCAACATGCCGGTGGCTAAGCAGAAGCAGGAGGAGTTCGCATTGATGAAGAAGTGGTTCGACAAGTCGGACTGCGTGATTTTATTGGATGAACACGGCAAGGAATACACTTCGGTGGAATTCGCCTCGTTCTTGCAGTCGAAGATGAACGCCGGGGTAAGGAACCTGATGTTCGTGGTGGGCGGCCCGTTCGGTTTCGCCCCCGAGGCCCGCGCCGCCGCCCACGGCAGCATCTCCCTCTCCAAGATGACCTTCTCCCACCAGATGATCCGCCTCCTGTTCACCGAACAACTCTACCGCGCCTTAACCATCCTCAAGGGCGAGCCTTACCATAACGAGTGAGAGACTCCGCGTAATATATGTCGTTCTGTTGTAGGGCGAATTATATTTTGGAAAAATAATTTTTCAGAAATATAATCTTACCGCACCTCCACCACGCCCTCTTCTTTGGCGATGTGGTAGAGCATGAAGCGCCAGGCGTCCTGCGCCGAGAGTTCCTTTACGAAAAGGCACGGGTAGGCGCCGGTCTTGCGCTGCATCTGATCCTGCAGGAAGGCCACCATGGTATGGCGGCTTTCAGTGTCGTTCATCAATACCGACACCTTTTTTTGGGCTGAGGCGAGCAGCGGTTTCAGTTCCGTTAAATCCTGGCTCATATCCGCCGAATCGCGACGGATGTCGAACACGGCGGCGCGGAACAGGTCAGAGCGTTCGAAAAGCGTTTTTTCGGGGGTGGAATTTCCGTTTTCAACAGCCAGCAACGCCATCTTCTCGGGTGTCGTGTACATTGAGGCCACCAGAAGATTGGCCGCCCGTATCAGGTGCGCCGTCTCGAAATCCGGCATCACGTCCATTTCCGTTACCTTGGTGTATCTTACCGCCATGGCCGAATCGTGGCGGAACGTGCGGTAATTGCGGCGGTGCAGCGAGGCGTTGGCTGTGTCGCGCCATATCCATCGCGCCAACGAATCGCATTTGGCGAAGAAGCGGCTGCTGTCGCGGATAATCACGTGTTTTGGCTCGCCCAGTACGGCCAGGATGCCCCCCGTTTCGAAAAATGCTTCGGGCGGCGGCAGGTAAGCCTGCAGATGTTCGTCGTAAGGCATCAGCACGGTGGGGTTCTGCCCGTTTTCAAAGGCGTTCTCCCGATAGAAAAGATGCAGGGGAAGCGTGTCGCTTTGCAACGGCAGGCAGACGGGAATAATCTTGTGGAAAAGCGAAGTGTCGGCGACGGGGCGTCGGTTCTTCCAGGAAATGTCCGATGCGTTCCGGCCATCGCCGCGGTACGAGAGCATGCCGAGATAGCAATCGCTTGCCCGGTGTTGCTTTTCTGTCCAAAGTTTCCGCTCCTCTTCGAAACAAGGCGTTTCCAGCCACAGGAACGGACGCAGGAACGGAGCGGAAGTGTCGATGCGGTCGAACCGAACCCGGATCCGGGCGTCAAGCGCGCTGTCCGCCTTCATTTCCGGCGTAAACTTCTTCTTGGCGTAGGGCAGGGAAATGTCTTCTGGAACCAGTTTCCTGCACGAAACCAGCAGCGGCAAAAAAAGGAAAGCGAGCCCGTAACGGCGGAATCCCGGCATCATCCGAAAAGGATTCGCCTTGTCTTTTCCGTGCCACAGGGTCGCTTTCCGTAACATCGCGAACGGTTTTCGGTTATTGAACCGGTGCGAATTCAATCAGCAGGGCGTGTTTGGGAATGCTCTTGCCCACTTCCACGCAGATGTTCTTGACCACACCGTCAACGGCGGCCAAGAGTTCGTTGTCCATCTTCATGGCGTCGAGCACCAACACTTTCTGACCTTTCTTAACCTTGTCGCCCACCTTTACGCAGATTTCCTGAATGGTTCCGGGCATAAAGGCTTCCAGACGGTAAGGATCGGGGCGGCGGTAAGCCGGCATA
Source organism: Ruminococcus flavefaciens (assembly GCA_023667315.1). GTDB lineage: Bacteria > Bacteroidota > Bacteroidia > Bacteroidales > P3 > Pullibacteroides. The sequence goes on along the minus strand of JAMPAI010000002.1, from coordinate 306,021 downwards.
TTTTCTTCCATGTCTTTGTGTTTTTTTAGTTAGGGAATGTAGGGATAAGGGGATTAAAACGGGGGAAGACCGTGCTTCTTGCAGGGCGAATCCACCTTCTTGTTCTGCGAGACCTTGAGGGCGCGGATCACCGAATCCCTCGTTTCCTTAGGTTCGATAACGGCGTCCACGTAGCCGTAGCTGGCCGCCACATAGGGGTTTGCGAACTTCTCGCTGTATTCGGCCACCTTTTCCTTGCGGGTCTCTTCCGGATTCTCGGATTCCTTGATTTCCTTGCGGAACACGATGTTGGCCGCGCCGGAGGCTCCCATAACGGCGATTTCGGCGGTGGGCCAGGCGAACACGAAGTCGGCGTGCAGGTGGTTGGAGCACATGGCGATGTAGCCGCCGCCGTAGGCCTTGCGCAGGATAACGGTGATCTTGGGCACGGAGGCTTCCGAGTAGGCGTAGAGTATCTTGGCCCCGTGACGGATCACGCCCGCGTGTTCCTGGTCGATGCCGGGCAGGTAGCCGGGCAGGTCGACGAAGGTTACTAAGGGAATGTTGAACGCGTCGCAGTAGCGGATAAAGCGGGCGCATTTGTCGGAGCTGTCCACGTCGAGCACCCCGGCCATGCAGAGCGGCTGATTGGCCACGAAACCCACGGTCTGCCCGTCGATGCGGCCGAAGCCCACCACGATGTTGGGGGCGAAGAGCTCCTGCACTTCGAGGAACTGCGAATCGTCGGAAATGGTGCGGATGATGTGGCGCACGTCGTAAGGCTTGCGCACGTTGTCGGGCACGATTTCGTCGATATTGTAGGTTTTCTGCGGCATCTTGGGCGCGGTGGCCGCAGCTTTCTCGCGGTTGTTGCGCGGAATGTAGCTCAGCAGTTCCTTGATCTGGTCGAAGCACTGCTTTTCGCTTTCGGCAAAGAAGTGCGCGTTGCCAGTGATTTCGGCATGGGTGCGCGCCCCGCCGAGGTCTTCCTGCGAGATTTCCTCACCTAAAACCGACTTGATTACTTCCGGGCCGGTGATGAACATCTTCGAAACCTGGTCAACCACGAACACGAAGTCGGTAAGGGCGGGCGAGTAGACCGCACCGCCGGCACAAGGTCCTAAAATCACGGAAATCTGGGGAATCACGCCCGAAGCCTGGGTGTTGCGGTAAAAGATCTCGCCGTAGCCGGCCAGGGCGCGGACGCCTTCCTGGATACGTGCGCCGCCCGAGTCGTTGATGCCGATAAGGGGCATCTGCATCTTCATGGCATGATCCATTACCTTGCAGATCTTCATGGCGTGCATATAGCCCAGCGAACCGCCGGTAACGGTAAAGTCCTGCGCGTAGATGCCCACCGGCTGGCCGTTTACCGTGCCGATCCCGGCCACCACACCATCGCCGGCAAGGTCTTTCTTTTCCATGCCGAAATCGCGGGCGGAGTGTTTGATAAAGAGGTCGAGTTCCTGAAACGAACCCGGATCCAGAATGCTGTCGATACGCTCACGGGCGGTAAGTTTTCCGCTTTCCTTCTGCTTGGCGATGGCCTTCTCGCCACCCCCAGCCATAGCAACGGCCTTGCGCTGCTGCAAGTCCTTGCATTTTTCTTGATTGATAGACATTGTCTTCTGTATTTTGTTTAAAAGCGTTTGCGCTTTGCTCTGTGCGCCGCTAAACGCGCACAGACTACAAAGTTACGGAATTTCGGGGAAAGAGAACTTGATGTACAATAAAGCCCTCAATCACATGTAATTGAGGGCTTCGTGAAAGAAAAAAACTATTTTTCAATTCCTTGATGGTACGATGTTTTAACAATGCAAAGATAGATGTTTTGTTGCGTGACAGCAATTCTGAAATAAAAAAACTATTGGAAAATTTTGTATCTTTGCATCTGAAAAGCAGTAAAACGCTGTAAGGCGTTAAAATAAGAAACTATGAGATTTGTATTGAAATTGCAGTTGGATCCGGAGGATAAACACCGTGCCCTTCCTCTCAACTACCAATATGAGTTGTCGGCGGCTATTTATCGGATTCTTGCACTGGGAGATGAAAAATATGCCACATGGCTCCATGAAAATGGTTTTGAGGCGGATAATAAAAGGTTCAAGTTGTTTACTTTTTCAAATCTTCGGGTTCCCCGTTATGAAGTGGATAAAGAGCTTGGGAGATTACATATTTTGTCTGACGAAGTATATTGGCAGATGGGCTTTTTGCCGGATAAGAGTACCAAGGAGTTTATTAAGGGTGTATTTAACCATCAGGTGTTCTCTGTTGGAGACAGGGTTTCGAGGGTTGAGTTTGCGGTTCGGGATATAGAATTGTTTCCGGAGGTGTCTTTGAAGGAAACCGAGATTTTTCGGACGCTTTCGCCGGTTGTCGTTTCATTGCGCAATGAGTCGGGGAAACAGGTATATCTAAGCCCGGAACATCCAGACTATTTAAATGGCATTTTAATAGGTTTGAAAGCGCGTTACAAAGCTTATTACGGGGAGGATTACAAGGGGAGTGAGGCTTGTGGATTCCGGCTGTTGGATAGGCCTAGGTCTGCATTGGTGAAGATAAAAGCGGATACTCCTCAGCAAACCTATGTGAGGGGTTTTAGGTACAAATGTGAATTGTCTCTTCCAGAGCCCTTGATGCGGATTGCTTATGAATGTGGATTGGGTGAAAAAGGAAGTATAGGTTTTGGAATGATAGAAAGGGCATAGAAATGAAGTATTATGTTGTAAAATATACGGGGCCGTTCGGTTTTATTAAGCCGTGGACGGCTGTTCGCGACGGGGAAACTTATAGCCAGCAGTTTGTTACGCCTTCCATAGTGGAAGGTATTGAAAAAAAACTGTTTCCGGAACTTCTTGTGGAGAATGGGCATATTCGCAAGATTGTGCGACATAGATTGGCTTATGAGGCGATGGATGTGCAACAGGAACAAACCCATGCGAGAGGATGGGAAGATAAGAAAAAAGAAAAACGGCTTGTGCGGGATAGGTCTGTGATAAAAAGGGGGGTTCTTTTGAAGCCAGTCTTGTATTTGGCATTTGCAGAAAGAAAAGATGCGGAAGATGCATCGGTGCAGCACATCTGCCTTTGCAGGAATGAGGATGTTTTATTGCCGGATGCCGCGATATTGGAGTATATGGAAGATCAATTCAATGCGTTGGATGGATTTGAGTTGCATTTTGAACAGACGCAAGATTCGTTTTTGGTAGGATACAACCGTTATTCCAATGCTCCCATGTATGGGTGGCTGGAAACGTGTGGAAAACCTGTTGCAGGTTTGGTATGAGCCGATACGATTACATATTGGCCAAGAGCGAGGATGCACAGGTCTCCTTGTCGCAACATTTGCGGGATGTGGCGGACGCGGCATTCCGTATAGCTGAGTATTTGGGATTGAATCCTGAAACGGCACGGAAAGGTGCATTGTTACATGATATAGGAAAAGTAAGTTCACAATTTCAGGCAACGCTTAAAAAAGATTATCGTCCACGGCCCAATTTTTTCTTCCGACATGAAATCGCGTCTTTGTTTTTCTTGTCATTGGTTTCAGAGGAAGAAATCCCGGCTGTCATAGAAATGATAGCCGCACACCATAAATCTTTAAAAGACGATGTGCGGGAATTGGGATTTCTGGATTTGGAAGATTCCTCCGATAGTTTTGGACGACACTCAAAGGATTTTTCGAGTTGGGTGGATCTAGCGCTGGGTATCCTTGAAGAATGTGGAATGGCAATCCATCCGATAAGTTTGGACGAAGCGCGAGACAACTATGAGAAAGCTTTGGCGTATTGCCAAGAATTGGATTCGGGTTATTCCATATGGAAAGGCGTTTTGATGGCGGCAGACCATTTGGCTTCGGCATTTGGAGAGAAAATAGAGTATGTGTTGCCAAAACTGTTTATCAAACCGGATTTGTCTTTTTACTCGCGAGCAAACGGATTATACCCCCTGTCCACTTTATCTGTAGAAGACAAACGGCCACATACTTTGGTTACGGCACCGACAGGAGCAGGAAAAACGGATTTCCTTTTACGTAGATGCAAGGGGCGAGTTTTTTATACTCTGCCGTTTCAAGCCTCCATCAATGCAATGTATGATCGGATAAAGGCTGATCTTTCCGCTACGCCGGCACAAATACATTTGTTGCATGCAACATCCAATCTGAAGATAAAGAAAAAAGGTACAAAGGAAGAGGTAGAAGAACGCATCATTCAAAGACATCTTGGTGCATCCGTCAAGATTCTTACTCCTCACCAAATGGCATCCATTGTTTTTGGAATCAAGGGCTATGAAGCCATGATAACAGATTTGAAGGGATGTGATGTAATTTTGGACGAAATACATACCTATTCGGATATTATTCAGGCTATCGTATGGCGGATTGTGGAAATTTTAGTCAATTTGGGTTGTCGGATTCATATCGGAACCGCCACAATGCCTACGGTTCTTTACAATAAGCTCTTGGATTTACTCGGTGGTGCGCAGAATGTTTATGAAGTCAAGTTGGACAACAAGACATTGGCGTCGTTCAACCGTCATATAATACATAAGAAACAATCGTTTGACGAATGTATTCCGGTGATGGATGCTGCCGTTGAAAGGAAAGAAAAGATCTTGGTGGTTTGCAATCAGGTAAGACGGGCACAAGATCTTTACGGCCGGTTAAAATCTTTGTATCCGGGTGTTCAAATGATGTTGATACATAGCCGTTTTAAACGTGGACACCGACAGCAGGCAGAATGGCAGTTGAAACAAGTGTTCAACACCATGAATGAAGCCTGTATCGTGGTATCTACGCAGGTGGTTGAAGTGAGTCTGGATATCAGTTTTGACCTTATGCTAACGGAATGTGCAACCATAGATGCATTGATACAAAGATTTGGACGTATTAACAGGAAACGGACGCAGGCTACTATTGGAAAATATAAACCGATATGTGTCTTGGTACCTCCGCAAGATGAAAAGGATGCAAAACCCTATCAGCAGGCTGTTTTGCAACGGAGTTTCGACATATTGCCGGATAACGACTTGCTGAGAGAAGATAAGGTTCAGGAAATGCTGGACTATGTGTACCCTGAGATTGCCATAACCGATATCGATTATAGCGGTGCGACGTTTGCGGACGGAGAATGGCAAATAGGTAAGTTGGTGCATAAAGCTAAATCCGTGCTGTTAGAAAAGATGGAAATAGATTCGGCTATCTGTATTACAGAGAGTGATAAAGACGCCTATCGGAACGGTCGGAAAACAGATATACAAGAATATGAGATACCTGTCAACTATCATTCGATTGGGCATCGAAACTTGGAACAACTGCGGGAAGGTATGCGGCCTTTTTTGATACCGGACAAGGCGTATTCGGAAGAACTAGGGTTGCTTATGGATTTTCTGTCTTCGGGATATGCTCAAACATTTGAAATAATTTAACCATGATAACATCAAAAATAGGCAGGACTTTTTTGAATGCCTACAACAAAATGTACGGCAAAGACTACGATGCAAAGACTTTTTTTGTATCGGAGTTCTATCCTTTGTTTTTCGATCATCCCAAATATATGATGACCGCAGGGAATTCGCCGCTGGAAAACCCGAAATTGAGTTGGGAGAAAATGATTCTTGGGAAGATTCCTTTTGAAACGGAGGAAAGAAGAAAAGAACGTTTTTCCGGTTTAATGGAGAAAATCGAACAGGGTCAGGCGGATGCCAGTATTGCCGTTGGTTATCCTTCTTTGGATATTAACGCCACCACATCGGGGCAGGTCAGTAACTTATTGTTGGATATTGCCCAAGAAGACATTTACCTTTCCTGGATTGGGGCGGGATTAGGGATAGGAATACAAGGAGGTTTCTCCCTTTTATTCGATCATCCACAGATCCTTTTGGAGATATTCAAGGGATGGAAGGCTTATAGAAGGAGGTTGGATACGATATCCCATTTAAAGGGAAACCAAATCAATACATGGAACGGACAGTGGATAGTCTATGCGTGTACGCGAAAAAAAGAAACGGATGAATATGCAAAGGATTTTTCCCCGAAGATTGCAAACGACAAAGAAGTGGCATCGATAGAAATGCAACGTTGGCCGGATGTCATACACGCTATTTCTAAACGGATTGAGGATTCACGTTTGGTAGGCTATGTCTATAATCATGGACAAACCAATACAACCCTTGGCTTTCTTCCATTTGATTTGAATGGGATAAAAAAGCCGTATGACTTGTATGTGAAATATTTTGGCATTGAAGAGGGAAAAAGTGCCAATGCCCTTTGGGGAACGGCAGTCGGATTTGCCAAAGCCTGTCAATATGGAACCATCGGTATAAAGGCGATGGAGCCGAAAGGCCTGCGGGAATATTTTCAAGGAAAGATCCCCGCTAAAGCAAAAAACGAAGAACAACAAATAAGTTTTAACACCTATAAAATCTGGATTATGGCTATGCTGAACAATGATGAACTATGGGATAAATCCCGGGAGATAGCTGAAGTCTTACATGCGTATACTTCAGCAGGAACAAGAGGCAAGACGGTAAACACGAATAAAGTTAAAGCCGTTTTAGAGGCTACGAACAAAAAAAGCTTTTTGGAAGCCTTGACGGAGATTGCCAAAGATGCCGAAAATAAGGCCTCCATAGAAGCAATAGGGAAGTTGGTGAATAATATGCCGACGGATAACGTACCCTATTTTTTGGTTCTGGTGCGTTTTCACCACGCAGTAAAATAAATTTAATCATATAAAATTATGAAACCTTACATTTATTTACGTGCACTCAAGCACGTCGATCACACAGTTTTTTGTGTGTCGGATGGCCAAAAGAAATATTTTGATTCGCAGTTTAACCGTTATTCCGCGTATTCAAGCGGTCAGCAGGTTAAACGGTCGATTCTGCAAGAATTGACTGATTTATTGGGCGTTCAAATGGCTCCCATTACGTTTAACTATAACATTAATGCCAAGAAAGAATTGGAGAATAAGGAGCCTTGGTCACCTTGTGATCCCAATTATATGGATCAGTTATTGGGGGGGTGGATGAGAGCGGGAGATGGCCCCACAAAGAAAAGGAGAAGTCCGTTGTCGATATCCGCCATGCATCCGCTTCATCCATTATTGGCGGGTATGGAAAAGGAAAACCTGACATTCGACCGTAGTGACCGTCCGGATCAACATCCTGTTAATGTTCGTATGGGCGACAAACTATTGTCGGAGGAAGAGATCGAAAAGTTTTTGAATGACAATAACCGGACATTGCCGCGTCGTAATTGGATTCCGGAGAACGATAGGACGACAGGTTTGTATATTTACGATGTTGCGGTGGATTTGCGCACGCTGTTTTGTGTATCGACCAATCAGCATGAACCGGAGATTACACCGGAAATGATAGAATCCCTGAAGAAAAAAGGTTGGATAGAATCGGAAAATATCTTTGGGAAATGTCTTGTTTTGCCGAAGGAGCAACGCGAAAAAGTCATTCCGGCTTTGGCGAAAGCATTGTTGAATTGGCGGATCACTTCCAATCAAGCCCGAACTTTCAGCCTTATGGAGACCTTGGCTGTCGCTATCAGTGATAATGCAAATACATTGTCGGCAGCCATACGGGCCAAATTATTGGATGATTCGGAAAAGCCGAAGGCGAAACCCGTATTGGACGCTACAGTTGGAGCGGATGTTTTTGTCACCTTGCCCTGTGCCGGTTATGTACAAACCGAATTGGAATCTGCCGATGCAATGCAGAAAGCTGAAGAAAAACTCATTGAGTTGTTGTCGGCTTTCGACTACGAACACCAACTTTAATTGTCTTGATTAAATACACAGGCAGGTATCATTGCTCATGGTACTTGCCTGTTTCTATATTCTTGTTTGTAACATGCACATCACCGGCACACATTTTCAATACTATCATGTTTGCAAACGTAAGCTTTGGTTGTTTTCGAACGGCATCATGATGGAGCATACGTCGGATTTGGTTTTTGAAGGCCGGCTGATCCATGAGGAAAGTTATCCTCAACGATCGGCTCGGTACGAGGAAATCGCGATAGACGGCATCAAGGTGGATTTTTATGATCCACGGGAAAAAGTGATTCACGAAATCAAGAAATCGAACAAGATAGAAGTGGCGCACGAATGGCAGTTGAAGTATTATCTATATGTCTTTGAACGCAACGGATTGCTCGACCATAGCGGCATCATCGAATATCCTACCTTAAGGCGTACCAAGACGGTGGTGTTGACAGATGAAGACAGGGATCGTATCAGCGTTATTGAAAAAGAGATAGAAGCCATCGCCCAATCGGAAATGTGTCCCACCAAGGAAAAACGAAGCCGTTGCGCCAACTGTAGTTATTTCGATTTTTGTTACAGCGAGGAAGTGGAAGAACCATGAAAAAGACCTTTTACCTTTTTAATCCGGGAACCCTGGAAAGACGAGACAATACCTTGAAGTTTACGCCCTATTCGATTGACGAGAACGGGGAGCGTGTTGCCGGAGCGCCCCGTTACCTGCCGGTGGAAGATGTCGGCGAATTCTACGCTTTTGGTTCATTGAACGTAAACAGCGCCGTACTGAACTTCTTGGGACAAAAAGACATCGCCGTTCATTTTTTCGACTATTATGAGAATTATACGGGTTCTTTCATGCCGAGAGATTCGTTGCTTTCCGGGAAAATGATTTTGGCGCAGGTCGCGGCCTATCAGAACAAGAAGAAACGGCAGGCAATAGCGTGTAAATTCATAGAAGGCGCAGCGCACAATATGATAAAGAACCTGCAGTATTATAACCGCAGGGGAAAGGATGTCGAATCGATTATAGAGACGATAAAAACGCATGCTGCCAAAATTTCCGCCACGCAGGAAGTGGATGAATTGATGGGAGTTGAGGGAACGATCCGGCAGTTGTATTACGAGGCTTTCGATGCCATCATCAACGATTTCGAAATGGGATTGAGAACCAAGCAGCCTCCGCAAAACGAGGTCAATGCGTTGATTTCGTTCGGTAATATGGTGTGCTATTCCATCTGTTTGCGGGCGATTCACCAAACGCAGCTTAATCCGACCATCAGCTATCTGCACACGCCGGGCGAGCGGCGATATTCGTTGGCCTTGGATGTGGCGGAGATCTTTAAGCCGATTTTGGTGGATCGGGTTATCTTTAAGGTTCTGAATAAAAAGGAGATACAGTCCAATCATTTTGAACATAAACTGAACAAGTGTCTGTTGAACAACACGGGAAGACAGATTTTTATCAAGGCGATAGAGGCAAGATTGATGGAAACGATTCAGCACCGCACCTTGGGCAGAAACGTCAGCTACCGGCATTTGGTGAAGTTGGAGTGTTATAAGTTGGCGAAACATCTGCTTGGTATCGAGGAATATAAACCTTTTAAAATGTATTGGTGATGTACGTGGTGCTGGTCTATGATTTTGGAGAGAAAAGGGTAGGCAAGATGCTTAAACTGTGTCGCCGTTACCTGAACTGGATACAGAATTCTGTGTTCGAAGGTGAGATATCGGAGGTGAAACTTAAGGAAATGTTATATTTGGCGAAGGATTTCATGGATGAGGCGACCGACAGTATCATTCTTTTCAAAAGCAAGTCGGATATCTTTACATCCAAGGAAATCATAGGAAAGGAGCGGGCTTCCATCGATCAGTTTCTATAAAATTCTGTCGGTGCCGATTCCCCAAAGCTATTCTTGCAGACAAAGAAGGCGGCAAGAATACGGAAAAGTTCTTTGACATATTGATTTATAGGTTGATAAAGATAAGTGTCGATGGCCGGGCATTTTTCCATCTTCGGCCATCGACACTTTTTTAAACGAAATAAAATTATTTTTGCATCCTCAAATCATTGAAAACGAAAGCAAAATACCGTCAAGATTTGAAGTCTGAATCGAACTTGTTAGAATTGAAACTCCGTTAGAGGTGTTATAGTTCACTACCGGCAAGAGTCTGAATCGAACTTGTTAGAATTGAAACAGCGGCATCTGCCAGCCGGTGATGGTCACGCTGCGGTCTGAATCGAACTTGTTAGAATTGAAACTCCACGCTGGCGCCCGTATTCGAGTACGACGACGGTCTGAATCGAACTTGTTAGAATTGAAACGTACCAGACGGTGACGGTCACGCTGCCGGTGGAGGTCTGAATCGAACTTGTTAGAATTGAAACGAGCAACTGCACTTTTGCACTCGATGCGGAAGCCGTCTGAATCGAACTTGTTAGAATTGAAACTCGAGAACGACCAGCGGGAGGCGCTGGCCGCGCAGCGTCTGAATCGAACTTGTTAGAATTGAAACTTCGGCTTCGTGGACATCATCAAGGAGTGGATATTGTCTGAATCGAACTTGTTAGAATTGAAACAGGAGATGGCCGCGATCGCCACCTCGCCGATGGTGGGTCTGAATCGAACTTGTTAGAATTGAAACGCACTAGACGGAATAGGATTTGAAGACCTTATGCAAGTCTGAATCGAACTTGTTAGAATTGAAACCATGTAAGCCCGGCATTAAGGGCGGCCGCTTGTGCGGTCTGAATCGAACTTGTTAGAATTGAAACGTAGTACGAGTGCCGGCACACTGGCATTCCGTATCAGTCTGAATCGAACTTGTTAGAATTGAAACTGATCGTGCTTCTGGTGGTGGATTTCCGCTACACCGTCTGAATCGAACTTGTTAGAATTGAAACCCGTGCCCCTCAACAGGCGGGTGCGGGCGATCCTGGAGTCTGAATCGAACTTGTTAGAATTGAAACCAGCTACAAAATCACGTTGACAAAAAACAACGGCTCCGTCTGAATCGAACTTGTTAGAATTGAAACGAAGGTCAAATCGACCTACGTGCAGAAGGCCTTCGCGTCTGAATCGAACTTGTTAGAATTGAAACGCGTGACGGATTTCGGCAACCCGCTCGTGAGCCTGTCTGAATCGAACTTGTTAGAATTGAAACTAAGAAGGTTCCTCGAGAGATGGCGGAAGGAAACAGTCTGAATCGAACTTGTTAGAATTGAAACATCCTCATTGATTCGCGGCTCGATGTTGTAAAGTTTCGTCTGAATCGAACTTGTTAGAATTGAAACATCGTGCTCACCCTGGCCGCGATAGTGGGCGTCATCGCGTCTGAATCGAACTTGTTAGAATTGAAACTAATGCGCATTTATTGCGCCATTTACAGCAATTTTTCTGTCTGAATCGAACTTGTTAGAATTGAAACCATCGTGGACTATTCCTCCCCAAAACTGGTAGTTTTGTCTGAATCGAACTTGTTAGAATTGAAACTTTACCTTGAGCGTTCATTAGGTCCGTGCTGGCCTCCGTCTGAATCGAACTTGTTAGAATTGAAACGATGTTCGCCGCGCTGCTGACCGCGCTGGGCTTCGTCTGAATCGAACTTGTTAGAATTGAAACTGGCGTGTAACTGCAGGCAGGGCAAACGAAATATCAAGTCTGAATCGAACTTGTTAGAATTGAAACCCGATCATGGGCATCCATACCTCTTCGTCCTGCTTTGTCTGAATCGAACTTGTTAGAATTGAAACATACGAGTGTCGGCACACTGGCATTCCGTATCACCGTCTGAATCGAACTTGTTAGAATTGAAACTGAGAACTAAAATAACGATGAGGATCAAGTCAAACGGTCTGAATCGAACTTGTTAGAATTGAAACTGCTTCAAAGACATTGTATTGCCGGACGACACATGGAGTCTGAATCGAACTTGTTAGAATTGAAACCGAGGACTTCATGGTCGTGAAGCTGAACACGGGCGGTCTGAATCGAACTTGTTAGAATTGAAACCGGACAACAACCGCGACAACACCGACCTGGGGATCCGTCTGAATCGAACTTGTTAGAATTGAAACAAGCTGGCCGAGCGGGAGCCGGTGACCCTCCTGCCGGTCTGAATCGAACTTGTTAGAATTGAAACACCCGAAGCAATGCCGGGGGCGGCTGCGGGCACTGGTCTGAATCGAACTTGTTAGAATTGAAACATAACGAAATGGATCCCTACTACATCGACGAACCGTCTGAATCGAACTTGTTAGAATTGAAACAGCTGGACGCCCTGCTGAATATGGACGAGGAGCAGAGTCTGAATCGAACTTGTTAGAATTGAAACAAATCGGCCGCTTTGGCGCGTTGGGGAAAGAAAAGTCTGAATCGAACTTGTTAGAATTGAAACCGTCAAGAAATGCTTAACCGAAAGCGAGAACGGCAGTCTGAATCGAACTTGTTAGAATTGAAACGAGGCTGGAGCTGGAGCGGCACGGGGTGCCGTTCGCGTCTGAATCGAACTTGTTAGAATTGAAACGTGATCCTCTACGAGGGCGATTATTTCCAGCCCCGCAGTCTGAATCGAACTTGTTAGAATTGAAACGCAAGTACAAGATGAACGCCCGCAGCTACAAGCCCGTCTGAATCGAACTTGTTAGAATTGAAACGATGCAACATCTACCGCTTCCGCGCCTCGCTGCGCAGTCTGAATCGAACTTGTTAGAATTGAAACACGCGTACGGTCACGAGCGTGTGGCCGAGGTGGGGCGTCTGAATCGAACTTGTTAGAATTGAAACGAGTGATATCGGCCTCTTGCACACATACTCGCTCAGTCTGAATCGAACTTGTTAGAATTGAAACGCCGAAAGATCGGCAACCCCCGGCTGCGCGCTGCCGTCTGAATCGAACTTGTTAGAATTGAAACTAGCCCTCGGCTCCGTGTCGCATGCGCACAGCCAGTCTGAATCGAACTTGTTAGAATTGAAACTGGGGAACTCGGTGATGGAGGCGCAGCGCACGATGGTCTAAATCGAACTTGTTAGAATTGAAATGTAGTTCCATTCACGGCACCGGGCTTCAAACGGCTGTCTAAATCGAACTTGTTAGAATTGAAACAACTCACCCGCTATCGCCATGATTTTCTCATCGTGTCTGAGTCGAACTTAGGTTATTGGATATTTCGGGTGATGAAAGTGTTGTAATAAATTATATTATATACATTAAGATTATAATATAGGTGAAAAAAATAATTTTTTCAACATGCAGACCCGCTATAATATGCAGGTGGCGCGCAAGAACCGTAAGTTGATGGTCAGGTTCAAGCAAATCCGCAAGGTGGCCGCTGTGTGGTAGGTGTCGTGATTTTTTTGTATCTTTAACAATTTTCCAAGAAATTCTGCCTTGGCAAAACCAAAGCAAGCAATAACCTTTGGGAGCAAAACCATTCAAAATGAAACTGACAAAGCGAAAATTAGGTAGGGTCATACATCTCATTCGGCAAACCTCGTGGAATAGGGACACTGTCCGTTTTATCCGGAATCTATCGCGACAGATCCGGTTTTCCCGTCATCGGGATGCAAACAAGGATCTGCCATTCCCTACTACCTTGATGCTTGAGCTCACAAACAAATGCAACCTTCATTGCATAACCTGTCCCCGCGAATACGATTACGGTAAAGAAATGTCTATCGGAAATATGAATCTTTCTTTGGCGTATAAAATCATTGACGAATGCTATCCCTACCTGCAATCCATCGGACTTACAGGTATGGGGGAAACACTTTTTGCCCCTACATTACAAGAAGTGGCCCGATACATCAAAAGCAAGAAGAAAAGCATTGTCACCTTTATTTCCACCAACGCGAACATTCCCGATTTTATTGAAAAAATCACGCCGGTCCTTCCCTTTATCGACACCGTGCAGATTTCTACCGACGGGGTGGGCGCAACCTACGAAACCATACGGCATGGTGCAAGCTTTGAAATGTTGGAACGGAACATCTCCGCCCTGATGCCCTTGGCCATTGCCCATAAATTGGATGTGATGTTCAATATGGTGATAACCAAACTGAACTGCGCGGCCATGCCGCATGTCATTGAATTTGCCGCCGGGCACGGGGTAAGGTTCGTGAACTTCACTTATTTCAATCTGGCAAGCGTAACCCGGGAGTCCATCGAATATTACCGTTTTTTCGCCTCGGAGGACTTCAAGGAGATTCTTTCTGCTACAAAAACAATGGCACAGAAGCATCCCGAAGTAGAGGTTACCGGCTTGGATTTTCCCGGCAATCCGGGCATAAGGAAATGCCCTTTGATGTGGAATCATTACCAGATAAACCACGACGGAGAAATCCCGCCTTGCTGTGCCAAACCTTTCTCGAAAGAATTTTCTTTCGGCAATGTTTCGGAGGCCTCTGTAATGGATGTACTGAACAGCGGTTCCGCCAAAAGATTCCGCCAATCGTGGATTTCCGGACAGCCGCATGTTTTTTGCCAAAAATGCCATTTCGTGCATTTATAGTCTACATCCCGTATTGCTTCATGGGGAGGCCTATCCGGCTAAGAGGTTATTTGGGCCTCACTCCATGTTCACGAAGTAAGTAGATTGTTTTTTCCCGACCCGCCCCATTCTCCGAATCCCCATTTTTTTGTATCTTTGACACTTTGTCCAAGATACTCCGCCTCGGCAATGCTCAAATAAAGTTATTTGGCATTGCTCTCGGCTTAACCGTATCTTTGACACTTTGTCCAAGATACGGGTAGGCCGAGGGCAAAGCCTATGTGTTTTGGGCATCAAAGCAACGCAAAATAAACATTTAACAGCATATTAACATGGATTTCAGTCTCACAAAACAAGAAACCCTCTTCTTGCAGATGATTAGGGAATTTGCGGAAAAGGAAGTGAAGCCGTTGGCTGCCGAAGTTGACGAGCAGGAAAGATTTCCTGAAGAAACCGTCGCCAAGATGGCCAAGTTGGGCCTTTTGGGTATCCCCGTTCCCGTTGAATACGGCGGTGCGGGTTCCACCAACCAGATGTACAGCATGTGCGTGGAAGAACTTTCGCGCGCCTGCGCCACCACGGGCATCGTGGTTTCGGCCCACACTTCGCTTTGCTGCGCGCCCATCATGGAACACGGTACCGAAGAACAGAAAAAGAAATACCTGCCCAAGCTGGCCAGCGGTGAATGGCTCGGCGCTTTCGGCCTTACCGAACCCGGTGCCGGTACCGACGCCGCCTGTCAGCAGACCATGGCGGTTGAAGACGGAGACAGCTACATTCTCAACGGAACCAAGATCTTCATCACCAACGCCAACTACGCCCACGTGTTCATCGTTTTCGCGATGACCGACAAGAGCCAGGGCGTAAAGGGTATCACCGCCTTTATCGTTACCCGCGACATGCCTGGCTTCAGCATCGGCAAGAAAGAGTTGAAGATGGGTATCCGCGGCAGCGCCACCGCCGAGTTGATTTTCGAAAACGTTCGCGTTCCCAAAGAAAACGTCTTGGGTAAGGTGGGCGGCGGCTTCAAGGTGGCCATGATGACCCTCGATGGCGGCCGTATCGGTGTGGCCTCGCAGGCTTTGGGTATCGCCCAGGGCGCGATGGACGAAACCGTCAAGTACACCAAGGAACGCAAGCAGTTCGGCAAGTCGTTGGCCAAGTTCCAGAACACCCAGTTCCAGATGGCCGACCTCGAGACCAAGGTTCAGGCTGCCCGTCTGCTGGTTCGCAGTGCGGCCTACAAGAAAGACCTGCATGTGGACTTCTCAAAAGACGCGGCCATGGCCAAGTTGTTCGCCGCCGAAACCGCGATGGAAGTGACCACCAAGGCCGTTCAGTTCCACGGCGGTTACGGCTACACGCGCGAATATCCGGTGGAAAGGATGATGCGCGACGCCAAGATTACCGAAATCTACGAAGGAACTTCCGAAGTTCAGCGTATGGTTATCGCCGGCAAACTGTTCAAATAGTCGAACCCTCACTCAAAAAAAGAAACAACCATGAATATTGTAGTTTGTATCAAACAAGTGCCGGACACGACCGAAATCAAGCTTGATCCGGTTAAGGGCACGCTTATCCGCGACGGTGTTCCCAGCATCATGAACCCCGACGACAAGGGCGGTCTGGAATTCGCCCTTCAATTGAAGGACCAGTACGGCGCCCACGTCACCGTCATCACGATGGGACCTCCGCAAGCCGACGCCATCCTGCGCGAAGCCTTCGCCATGGGTGCCGACCGCGCCATCCTGCTTACCGACCGCGCCTTTGCCGGTGCCGACACCTTGGCCACGAGCCACGCCCTTTCGGCAGCCTTGAAGAAAATCGACTACGATTTGATTATCGCAGGCCGTCAGGCTATCGACGGCGACACCGCGCAAGTGGGTCCCGAAACTGCCGAATTGCTCGACCTGCCGCAGGTAAGCTATGTGGAAGGCTTGAAGTTCGACGGCAAGAAGACCTTGGAAGTACGCAAGCAGACTGAAGAAGGCTATCAGATTCTGGAAGTGGAAACCCCTTGCCTGCTCACCGTGCTGGCTTCGGCCAACAAGGCCCGCTACATGACCGTGAGCGGCATCGTGAAGGCTTTCGACAAGGAAGTGGAAATCTGGACGGCCGCCTCGGTAGGCGCCGATCCCGCCACCCTCGGCCTCAACGGCTCGCCCACCAAGGTTAAGAAATCGTTCGGCAAGCAACTCAAAGGCAAGGGTGAAGTTCACGAAGTGGATGCCGCCGAAGCCGCCGAGCTTATTGTCAATAAGTTAAAAGAACGTCACATTATCTAAAAACATCACGAAAATGGATATTGCAGCATATAAGAACGTTTTTGTTTTCGCCGAACAGCGCGAAGGCAAAATCCAGAGCGTGGCTTTCGAACTTCTTGGCAAAGCCCGCGATTTGGCCGACACCTTGGGTCAGGAAGTATGCGCCATGTTGATTGGCTGCGGCTTCAAGGATCAGGCCAAGGACTTGATAGCGCACGGTGCCGACCGCGTGCTGGTGGTAGATGACAAAGACCTTGAACTCTACACCACCGAAGCCTACGCGCAGGCCATCGTCTCGATTGTGGAACAGAAGAAGCCCGGCATCATCCTCTTGGGTGCCACCACGATTGGCCGCGACCTCGGCCCCCGTGTTTCGGCCCGTCTGTCCACCGGCCTCACCGCCGACTGCACCAAGCTCGACATCGACGAGGAAACCAAGGGATTGATGATGACCCGTCCCGCTTTCGGCGGAAACCTGATGGCCACCATCATGTGCCCCAACCACCGTCCGCAGATGAGTACCGTCCGTCCCGGCGTTATGTCGGCCCGCGAAGCCGATGCCAGCCGCAAGGGCGAGATCGAAACGATTACGGTAAACTTCAACCGCGAAAAGATTGCCCGTGTGAAGGTAAAGCAGGTGGTGAAGGAAGACAAGGGCAGTGTGGACATCACCAAGGCCAAGATTTTGGTTTCGGGCGGTCGTGGCGTAAGCAACAAGGAAGGTTTCGCCACCTTGCAGAAGCTGGCCGACTGCATCGGCGGCGAGGTTTCCACCTCGCGCGCCATGGTGGATGCCGGCGTTATGGACCACAGCCGTCAGGTGGGTCAGACCGGTAAGACGGTTCGTCCCGACCTGTATTTCGCCATGGGTATCTCCGGCGCCATCCAGCACTTGGCCGGTATGGAAAATTCGGAATACATCATTGCCGTGAACAAAGACAAGTACGCGCCTATCTTCGAAGTGGCCGACATGGGTATCGTGGCCGACCTCCACAAGGTGGTTCCCGCCTTGGTGGAAAGACTGAAGAAGGAACAGTCCAAGTAAACCGTAAAGGTTTTTTCTAAGTGATGCCCGGCAACCGCTTGTGTTGTCGGGCATTTTTGAATAACATTAGAACAATGGCAAATCACGAAGAACAATTCAAGAAACTGGTTTCCCACGCCAAAGAGTATGGGTTTATCTTTCCCTCGAGCGAGATTTACGACGGGATGGCCGCCGTTTACGACTACGCCCAGTACGGAGCCGAACTCAAGAAGAATATCCGCGACTATTGGTGGAAATCGATGGTGCAGATGCACGAGAACATCGTGGGCATTGATTCGGGCATCTTCATGCACCCCACCATCTGGAAGGCTTCGGGCCACGTGGATGCGTTCAACGACCCCATGATCGACAACAAGGATTCCAAGAAGCGTTACCGTGCCGACGTGTTGATTGAGGATTACTGCGCCAAGCTGGAGGCCAAGATCGACAAGGAAGTGGAAAAGGCCGCCAGGCGTTTCGGCGATGCTTTCGACAGGCAGCAGTTCCTTTCCACCAATCCCCGCGTGCTGGAACACAGCCGGAAGATAGCCGACATCACCCACCGCATGAACCACGACCTGGAGGTGAACGACCTGGCCGACCTCAAGAAATTGATTGAGGAACTGGAAATCGTGTGCCCCATTTCGGGAACGCGCAACTGGACGGAGATCCGCCAGTTCAACCTGATGTTCTCCACCAAGGTGGGTTCGGTGAGCGACGAGGCCAACACCATCTACCTGCGTCCCGAAACGGCGCAGGGCATCTTCGTGAATTTCCTCAACGTGCAGAAGACCGGCCGCATGAAGGTCCCCTTCGGCATCGCCCAGACGGGGAAGGCCTTCCGCAACGAGATCGTGGCACGCCAGTTCATTTTCCGCATGCGCGAGTTCGAACAGATGGAAATGCAGTTTTTCTGCGCCCCCGGCACCGAGATGGAATGGTTCGAATACTGGAAGAAGGAACGCATGCGCTGGCACCTGAGCCTGGGCATGCCGGCCGAGAACTACCGCTTCCACGACCACGAGAAACTGGCGCACTACGCCAACGCCGCCACCGACATCGAGTTCAACTTCATGTTCGGATTCAAGGAACTGGAAGGCATCCACTCGCGTACCAACTACGACCTGAGCCGCCATCAGGAGTTCAGCGGCAAGAAGTTGCAGTACTTCGACAGCGAGCGCAACGAAAGCTACGTGCCTTACGTGGTGGAGACCTCCATCGGCCTCGACCGCATGTGCCTTGCCGTGATGAGCCAGGCCTATACCGAAGAAAAGCTCGAAGACGGCAGCGAACGCGTGGTGATGAAGATTCCCGCCAAGATAGCGCCCTACAAGGTGGCCATCCTGCCCTTGGTGAAGAAAGACGGTATGCCCGAAAAGGCGCGCGAGATCTTGCAGAACCTGCAGCCGCTCTTTATGTGCCAGTACGACGAGAAAGATGCCATCGGCCGCCGCTACCGCCGTCAGGACGCCATAGGAACGCCTTTCTGCGTAACGGTGGATACCGACACGATGAGCGACGACACGGTTACGGTGCGCGAACGCGACACGATGAGGCAGGAACGCATCTCCATCCGGGAGATTCCCGCCTACATCGCCGAAAAATTAAAGTAAAACGGCAAGCCTCCACGCCTGCCGCCAATGGAATACGCAATAAGATGGGCAAGAAAACGCCGATAGGGGTGGTGTATTCCACCGACCCGAATTTTCAGTACCGCTACGAGGAAACCGAGGAGGCCGAAACCTTGGAACCCGCCCGGCAGGACCTGCGCGTGATGCGCGACAGCAAGCGGCGGGCGGGCAAGACCGTTACGCTGGTTACCGGTTTTGTGGGTACAACCGGAGATCTGGAGAAATTGGGCAAGACGCTCAAGACCCGTTGCGGCATCGGCGGCACGGCCAAAGACGGCGAGATCGTGCTGCAGGGCGACGTGCGCGACAAGGTTTGCGAGATATTAACCAAAGAAGGCTACCGCTTTAAACGGGCGGGCGGCTGATGAACACTATGCAGAGCGACATTCAGAAACACAGGGATTCGTTTGCGGCGCTGGCCATGAAACCGGGGCATCCGGCATGGAAGCAGGCGGTAAGGCGCCAGCAGGAATCGCCGCTTAAGCCCGACGAGATACGCAGCGAGTTCGGCCGCGACAACGACCGTATCCTGCACTCGCTGGCCTATTCCCGCCTAAAATCCAAGACGCAGGTCTTTTTCCATACCAACGACGACCGTATCTGCACCCGTATCGAGCACGTGAACCACGTGATTTCGGTGAGCAGCACGATTGCCCGTTTTCTCGGCCTCAACTCGGAGCTTACCTACGCCATTGCCATGGGGCACGACCTGGGGCATGCGCCCTTCGGTCACTCGGGCGAGGTGTTTTTGGACGACCTCTGCAAGAAGTACGGTCTGGGCGAGTTCTGGCACGAGAAGAATTCGCTGCGGGTGGTGGACGACATCGAGCTCCTGCACGATAGCCAGGGGCAGCACAAGAACCTGAACCTTACCTACGCCGTGCGCGACGGTATCGTGTCGCATTGCGGGGAGGTGAACCAGGCGCGGCTTTTCCCGAGGCAGGAGGCGATAGACCTGAACGCCTTCACCAAGCAGAACCGTTTCGAGCCTTATACCTGGGAAGGCTGCGTGATGAAGATTTCCGACAAGATCGCCTATCTGGGGCGGGATTTGGAAGACGCGCAGTGCCTGGGCATCCTCACCGAATCGCAGATCGACGAACTGAACCATATCCTGTTGGGTTTCCCGCATATCGAGGCGGCCAACAATACTAACTTCATCCATATCTTCATCACCGACCTCTGCCGCAACAGCTCGCCTGAGAACGGCCTTTGCTTCAGCAAGGAGGTGTATGGCCTGATGAAGACGCTGATGAAGTTCAATTACCGGCATATCTACAAGCATCCGCGCCTCAAGAACTACGAGGCCTACGCCAAACTGGTCATCGATTCTCTGTACGAGGCTCTGGCGCAGGCATTCGTGGGCGAGGATACCTTGCGGCATATCGAAAGGGAATTCGTGCCGGTGTATCCCAAACTGGGAACGGCTTTCCTTTCGTGGATAAAACTGTTGGTGAAAACGGGTGGGACATCTTACCACAAGCGACTCTACGACTTGCGCGAGGAAGCGCAGTACAACCGCGCCATCATCGATTTCCTGTCGCTGCTTACCGACCGCGCCGCCATCGAATACTTTAACGAACTGACTTCGTTCTGAGCGTAAATTCCGCGCCTTTTCCGGCTGGGCTTTCCACGCGTATCTCCATCGCCATGCTTTCGGCCAGACGGCGGCAGATGGCCAGTCCCAGTCCCGCGCCGGTGCTGCGGGTCGTGAAGCGGGGCTCGAAAATGCGTTCCTGTTTTTCGGGGCTGATGCCGGGGCCGTTGTCGGCCACGTGAATCGTACAGAGGCCGTCTTGGGTTTCTTTCAATCCCACGCGTATTTCTGGTTTTTCGGTATGCGCTTCTTCCAGTGCCTGTATCGCGTTCCGTATCAGGTTGATAAGTATCTGTTCGAGGAATCCGGGATCCGCATATATGCGGATTTTTTCGCTTTCAACCGACAGTTCGGTGCGGAATTCCACCTGTTCGTTCGCCTTGAACAGGTCGAGGGTCTTGCGTATGACTTGCGCCGGAAACATTTCCTGCATCTGCGGTTTCTGCCATTTGGCGAACTGCGAGAACGTGCCGGCGATATGCGCCAGCCGGTCTATCTGTTCGGTAAGCAGGAGGGTGAAGCGGTCCAGGCGCTCCTTGAAATCGTGGCAGCCGGGGTCGCTGTAGGCGCGTTGCAGCAGCTGTACCTGCAGTCTGATGGGGGTGAGCGGGTTCTTTATCTCGTGCGCCACCTGCCGCGCCATCTCGTTCCATGCGTTCTCGCGTTCCGATTCGGCCAGCTTGCGCAGGCTCGTTTCCAGTTCATCCACCAGGAGGTTGTATTGCCTTACCAGCACGCCTATTTCGTCCTGACGCTTCCATTCCAGATGGTTGTTCTTCTGGGCGGGCTTTATCTGCGCCACCATGCGGGTCACCAATTGCAGCGGCTTGGTGATGCGCCGCGCCAGCAGGGAGGAGAAAACGAAGGTGAGCAGGCTCAGCAACACCATGATGTTGAGGTAGGTGCAGAGGAAACGGCTCATCTCGGCACGCTGCCGTTCCACCTGCAGGTAGTGGGGAATGCAGAAGAAGCCGATAACCTCGCCGTTGCCGTTTCGGAAAGAGGCGAAGGAGAGCAGGGAGCGTTTTCTGGGCAGGATGATCAGGTGGCTTTGTTCTTCGGCGATCTCGTGCAGTAGGTCGGCCTCCAGCTGCTCGGGCAGCAGGCTTTCGGGGCGGGGGCTGGCCACCAGACGGCCTTGGGGGGAATAGAGGTAGATGTCGCTGCGGAAGAGGTTGCCCAGGCTCTCTATTTCCGATTGCAGTTTGAGGAGAAGGCTGTCGTTGTCGGGCGTAAGCAGGCAGTTGCCGGGCAGGTTCAGGCTGCGGCTTTCCATTTCGGCCAGCACCGAAAGGCTTTGGTTGCGCAGGCGTTTGGTGTTCTCGTTCAGGTTTATCTGCCGGATGAACACCACGGCCACCGCCCCGAACACCAGCACCACCGAGAGCAGCAGCACGAACATGCCGCTGCGCAGTTGCCGGGTGTAGGTGCCGGCGGTGCCCAGGAAGTTCTTGTCGAACAGGGCCAGCACCAGCGCGCCCGCGATGCCGAACAGGATAAAGAACAGCGAGAAGTTCGGCAGTATGTCGGTGGGGTCGGCCTGGGGCGTGCTCAGCACCAGCAGGCGGTCTTCGGGCAGGGGATAGAACAGGTGGTCGTAGCCTTTCAGGTTCAGGAACCGCAGCGAATCGGGCGTGTTCCCTTTAAGGCGGAACGGATAGAGGAAGCTGCCGTTGTAGCTCCACAGTTCGTTTTCGGAATAAAAGGCGTACGAGTAGGAGGGTGGCAGCTGCAGGCCCTCGCTGCCCGGTGCGTCGGCGAATTTCTTGCGTCCCAGTTCCACATTCAGCAACAGGGTGTCGGAACCGAGATAGACAGGGGTCTGGTAGAGATAGGCGTAGTATTCGATGCCGTAGTCGGTGCCGTACAGTCCCGGCACTTCGGTGGGGATGCCCGATTGGGCCTTATGGGCAAAAAAGCGGCGGCAGTTCTCGGTAAGGCTGTCGTCCAGGAGCAGCAATCCTTCGGGTTCGCAGAGGGTAAAGAAGAAGCGGTAATGGCTGAAGCTCTGTTCCAGCACTTTCTGCCAGCGGCTTTCCAGCAGGCCTTTTTCGCCGGTGTTTCCTATATGGGAAAAGTCTTGTCCGAACGAGTCTTCTTCCTGTAATTTCTGGAGGCGGAGGGCGAAGTTAACTTCGGCGGGCAGGTCGCGGCTCATGGCAATCTTCCGCGCCCATTGCAGGCGGTCATGCTGTTCCTGCCGGACACCGTTGATATAAACGAGCGTGGCGCAGGCAAGGCAATAAACACTCAGAAACAGGGTCCGGAAAAGTCCTTTTGACGAAATCTTGAAGATTTTCTCGCACAAGAGCAGCAGCCCGAAGCCTGTCAGGAAAAATCCGCCCGCACATACCGCGCTCCAAACGTTGAAGTTTAAGAGTTCCTTGGCCTGAAGCGGTATGTGCGGCAGAAGCGGGGGCATATGCTATTTGTCTTTGCAGCAGAATTCGGTAAGCACGCCGTGGGTCGATTTGGGGTGCAGGAATCCGATGTTGAGGCCTTCGGCGCCCTTGCGGGGGGCTTTATCGATAAGCTGGATGCCTTTCTGTTCGGCATCGTTCAAGGCTGTCTGGGTGTCTTCCACCGCGAAGGCGATATGGTGGATGCCTTCACCCTTCTTTTCAACGAATTTGCCGATGGGGCCTTCGGGATCGGTGGATTCGAGCAGTTCTATCTTGGTGTCTCCGAGCCTGAAGAATGCGGTGCGCACCTTCTGGTCCTTCACTTCCTCTATGTTGTAGCATTCCAGGCCAAGCACGTCTTCGTAATAGCGGATGGATTCTTCCAGGTTCTTGACGGCAATGCCGAGATGTTCGATGTGGGTAGGTTTCATGACATTAATTTTTTAGGGCTTCCGCCCGGTCATTTTTGGAGAGCAAAAATACGAATAAGTTGAGAGCAAAAGTAAAGCTCGTTTTGATTTTGCCGAGGCGGAGTATTTTCAACGAAGTTGAAAGTACATTTTTTACGATTGATAGGGGGAGGGTTTGGGGGCCTGGTATACAGAGATGTTCTGCCGTTTTATGTCTAAAAATGTCAGGCAAATGCACTAAATTTGTGTTTGGTTCAGTGTCCAGATGGCGTTCCAAGACGGTACAACCCGATTGGTAACTCCGGTTAAGGTGTTTGATTTGTTGGATTTTTAGTTTCAGCATTTTACAAAGGTCCAGCAATTGGTAATCCTTAGAACGATAAAGATATGACAAGCATACAGCAAAGGGAACAGTTGCAGTCTCAGATTTGGAAGATAGCCAATGATGTGCGTGGGGCGGTTGACGGATGGGACTTCAAACAATTTGTTTTGGGAACATTGTTTTACCGTTTTATAAGCGAGAATTTTACCGACTACATTGAGGGTGGGGATAACAGCATAGACTATGCGTCTTTACAGGATAGTGTAATAACTCCGGAGATAAAGGACGATGCCGTAAAGACGAAAGGATATTTCATTTATCCGAGCCAGCTTTTTGTCAATGTGGTAAAGACCGCCAATACCAATCCGAATCTCAATACGGATTTGAAAGCCATCTTCGATTCCATTGAAAGTTCTGCCAATGGTTATGCTTCCGAAAAGAATATCAAAGGATTGTTCGCCGATTTTGATACGACCAGCACAAGGCTTGGTAATACTGTTGAAAATAAGAACAGTCGGTTGGCGGCTGTCTTAAAAGGGGTGGAAGGATTGGATTTCGGAAGTTTTGAAACCCATGAGATTGACCTTTTCGGCGATGCTTACGAATTTCTCATAAACAATTACGCGGCCAATGCCGGAAAGTCGGGAGGAGAGTTCTTTACCCCGCAGAATGTGTCGAAGCTCATTTCCAAACTTGCCATGCACAGACAGGCGACAATCAACAAAATATATGATCCCGCGGCAGGTTCGGGTTCCTTGCTTCTACAAGCCAGGAAACAATTCGAAAACCATGTCATCGAAGACGGTTTCTTCGGTCAGGAAATCAATCATACAACCTACAACCTGGCCCGTATGAACATGTTCCTGCACAATATCAATTACGATAAGTTCAATATCGCCCTTGGCAATACGCTTATAGACCCTCAATTTGGAGACGACAAGCCTTTTGACGCCATCGTGTCCAATCCGCCCTATTCGGTCAATTGGATTGGTTCGGACGACCCGACCCTGATTAACGATGACCGTTTTGCTCCGGCCGGAGTGCTTGCCCCGAAATCAAAGGCGGATTTCGCTTTTGTATTGCATGCTTTGAGTTATCTCTCAGGCAGGGGAAGGGCGGCCATTGTTTGCTTCCCCGGTATTTTTTATCGTGGCGGAGCAGAGCAGAAAATCAGAAAATATCTGGTGGACAGCAACTACATTGAGACTATTATATCCTTGCCTTCCAATTTGTTCTACGGCACTTCGATAGCGGTGAATATCCTGGTCCTTTCAAAGCACAAGTCCGATACGAAGATTCAGTTTATCAAAGCAGGCGGAGAAGGTTTCTTTACGAAAGAAACCAATAACAATGTGCTTGAGGACAGGCATATCGATAGGATTGTAGATTTGTTCGACCGAAAGGAAGATGAGGAATATGTTGCGAAGTCGGTTGACTACAAGACCATTGTAGAGAACGATTATAATTTGTCGGTAAGCAGTTATATTGAGGAAGAAGACACCCGCCCTGTAACCGATATCAAGGAATTGAATGCTCGAATCCGCCGCATTGTGGCACATGAAAATGAATTGCGGGCAGAAATAGATAAGATTGTAGAGGAATTAGAGGAGGATAGAGTATGAACAAAACGCAAGCCCCCCTGTTGAAAAAAGGGAGAACGCTCAAAGGCGAGCAACGCTTGTTTGGTGAGATTCGACAACTGTTGCAAACAGCTAAAACGGCTATACAGTGCAGTATAAACACCACTGTGGTGCAGACCTATTGGCATGTGGGTAGGTATATTGTGGAATATGAACAGCAAGGGCGTGAACGCGCCGAGTATGGTTCCGGATTGCTGAAGCGTCTGTCAGAAATTCTTGTCCCGGAGTTCGGAGATGGATTTAATGTCACCAACCTAAAGTACATGAGGCTGTTGTATATTAGGTTTGAAAAAAGTGATGCACTGCGTCACCAATTGAGTTGGACCCATTACCGCAAATTGTTGAATGTTAAAGATGACAATGCCATGCGTTTCTATATGGAAGAGTGTGCAGAGTCGAATTGGAGCACTCGGCAGCTTGAGAGGCAGATACATACGCTTTATTATGAGCGTCTGCTTTCGAGCCGCGACAAGGATATGGTAAAGGCAGAGGCCGATACGCCAAAAGCTGAAGAGGTGTTTAATCCCCGTGAAATTGTTCGCGACCCTTATATACTTGATTTTATCGGTATACCGCAAGGGGAGCATTTTTTGGAGAGTGATTTGGAAGACTTGCTGATTTCTAAGCTGCAAAGTTTCTTGCTTGAGTTGGGGCGTGGATTTGCCTTTGTGGCACGACAGAAGCGCATCTCGTTCGATAACGACCATTTTTATATTGATCTTGTATTCTATTCGATTCCGGCGCGTTGCTATGTGCTGATTGATTTGAAGACGGGAAAACTGACACATCAGGATATCGGACAAATGCAGATGTACACCAACTACTATACCCGCACGCAGATGAATGTGGGTGATAATCCGCCCGTTGGTATTGTTCTTTGTGCCGAGAAGAACGACACGGTTGTGCGTTTTACACTGCCAGAGAATGCTGGAAACCAGCAGATTTTCGCATCACAGTATCTTACGAATATGCCGAGCGAGGAGGAACTGCGCAATCTTATCAACAAAAGCAGAAAGGAAACGGAATTATGAAATCAATACACGAACTGATACAGAAACTTTGCCCGAACGGGGTGTCGTATAAGAAATTGGGGGATTTGGGTGTTTTTGAAAATATTGGAGTGGACAAAAAAATTATTGAAGGGCAACCTCTTGTCAAATTACTAAATTATGTTGATGTATATAAAAACATATATATTGACAATGATATTCCACAAATGATTGTATCAGCCTCACCAAAAAAAATTGATGGCTGTTCTTGTGAAAAAGGAGATATATTTATAACACCAACATCAGAAACAAGAGATGATATAGGACATGCATCTGTTATTATAGAGCCCCTCGTAAATACGGTTTATAGTTATCATATTATGCGTTTTCGTTTGTTCGAATTAAATATGACAACCTCATTTTTTATTAGATACCTTTTGGAAACAGAGATTGTCCAAAAACAGATTTACAAGCTGGCAAAAGGTTTGACAAGATTTGGCCTTTCTAAATATGATTTTGCGAAAATAGAAATACCATTCCCACCCCGTTTAGTTCAAGAAGAAATAGTTCGTATTCTTGATAAATTCACAAACCTTGCAGCGGAGTTGCAAGCGGAGTTGCAAGCGAGACAGGAACAATATGAGCATTACAGAGATAAGTTATTGAATTTCAGTAATATAAATGGGGGGGGGTACGCAAGCGTAACTTGGATGAAAATGAGTGAGATAGGAACATTTATAAGAGGAAATGGTTTGCAGAAAAAGGATTTTACGGAAAGTGGAGTCCCCTGCATCCATTATGGGCAAATCTACACGTATTATGGAACTTTTGCCATGAAAACAAAATCGTTTGTAAAGAATGAGACCGCGAGGAAATGTAAAAAGGCACATACGAACGATTTGATATTTGCTACAGTGAGTGAGAACATAGAAGATGTTTGTAAATGTGTTGCTTGGTTGGGCGATGAGGAGATATGCATAAGTGGGGATAGTTTGGCTTTCAGTCATAACCAAAACCCTAAATATCTAGCATATTATTTTCAGACAACAGCATTTTCAGACTACAAAAGGACTAAGGTGACAGGGACAAAGGTTATTAGATTGCACCAGTCAAAATTAGAAGAGTTTGCTATTCCAATACCACCTCTTGCCGAACAAAACCGTATTGTTTCCATTCTCGACAAATTCGAGGCTTTGGTAAGCGACCTTTCGCAAGGTTTGCCGGCTGAGATAGCCGCAGTGCAGGAGCAATACGAGTATTATAGAAATCGGTTGTTGTCTTTTCCTAAAATAGCGGCATAAGATGGGACAGTCATTGAAAGAAATAGCGGAAATTTTACGAGATACCAAGAAAAAGGTGCAGTTGATATACGCCTTTAACGGTGTTGGGAAAACACGTCTGTCCCGTGAATTTAAGGAAAAAGACCTTGATGAAAGATGAAACCGAATAACACCATAGCAGAAACCAACAACTTCATTGTACTTGACAACTATACCAAGTATAGTGAACTTCACGAACCACTGTTTGTGTATCAATCAGAGGCGGGTCTGGAGCGCGAGTTCATTCAAGATCTGGTGAGCCAAGGCTATGAATACCGTAAGGATATGGCTACCCCCGAAGCCTTGTTGGCTAATGCAAGAGTGCAGATAGAGGCTTTAAACGATGTCGTTTTTACCGAGACTGAATGGAAAAGGTTTGTGGAGGAATATCTGGACAAACCGGGCGAATCTCTTGTAGATAAAACACGTAAGATTCATGATAACCATATCTACGATTTTGTATTTGACGACGGTCACATCAAGAATATCTATATTGCAGACAAACAAAGTATTGCCAGGAATAAGGTTCAGGTGATTTCTCAATTTGAGCAGACCGGAACCCAAGCGAACCGTTACGATGTCACGATATTGGTCAATGGCTTGCCATTGGTACAGATTGAATTGAAAAGACGCGGTGTCGCCATCCGTGAGGCATTCAACCAAGTGCACCGATATACCAAGGAGAGTTTAAATACCGATAATTCACTCTTCAAGTATATTCAGGTGTTTGTCATATCAAACGGAACGGACAGCCGTTATTTTGCCAATACGGTAGAGCGCAACAAAAACAGTTTCGACTTTACGATGA
This sequence comes from Ruminococcus flavefaciens, assembly GCA_023667315.1. Classification (GTDB taxonomy): domain Bacteria; phylum Bacteroidota; class Bacteroidia; order Bacteroidales; family P3; genus Pullibacteroides. The sequence goes on along the minus strand of JAMPAI010000002.1, from coordinate 277,374 downwards.
ATTGGGCAAAGGCGGACAATACCTTGATAAAAGACCTTAAGGATTTTACCGGAACCTTTTTCCAAAAGAACACTTTGCTGAACATCATTTTCACTTACTCGGTTTTTGATGTCAATAATACGTTGCTCATCATGCGTCCGTATCAGATTGCAGCCGCAGAGCGGATGTTATGGAAAATCAGGAGTTCATATCAGGCAAAAAGGTGGTCGGTGCCTGATGCGGGGGGATATGTCTGGCACACGACCGGATCAGGGAAAACGCTCACCAGTTTCAAGGCCGCCCGATTGGCAACCGGGCTTGGCTTTATAGACAAAGTCTTTTTCGTTGTGGACCGTAAGGATCTGGACTATCAGACCATGAAGGAGTATCAGCGATTTTCGCCTGATAGTGTCAACGGTTCGGAAAGTACGGCCGGCTTGAGGCGGAATATCGATAAAGAAGACAACAAGATTATCGTTACCACGATTCAGAAGCTGAATAACCTGATGAAGAGCGAGGATAATCTGCCTGTTTATCATAAACAGGTGGTCTTTATTTTCGATGAGTGTCATCGTTCTCAATTTGGGGAGGCTCAAAAGCTTTTGAAAAAGAAATTCAAAAGATATTACCAGTTCGGTTTCACGGGAACCCCCATATTTCCGGAAAATGCAAATGGTTCGGAAACGACCGCCAGTGTATTCGGCAGGGAATTGCATTCGTATGTGATTACCGATGCCATCCGAGATGAGAAAGTGTTGAAGTTCAAGGTGGATTACAATGATGTCCGGCCTCGTTTCAAACATATAGAAACAGAACTTGATGAAGCAAAACTCAGTGCGGCAGAGAATAAAAAGGCATTGCTTCACCCGACCCGTATCACGGAAATCTCCCAATACATCTTGCAAAATTTCAGGATTAAGACACATCGCAATCAAGGGGGAAACAAAGGTTTTAATGCTATGTTCGCCGTAAGTAGCGTAGATGCCGCCAAATGCTATTATGACGAATTATGCCGATTGCAAAAGGATTGTGAGAAACCGTTAAGGATTGCAACCATATTTTCTTTTGCCGCTAACGAAGAACAAGCCGCAAAAGGCGAAATCCCAGATGAAAATTTTGAACCCTCGGCCATGGATCTCAGCGCCAAGGAGTTTTTGACGAAGGCCATAGACGACTATAACGCTATGTTCAGGACAAATTATAGCGTTGACAGCAGGGAGTTCCAGAACTATTATCGTGATTTAGCCAAGAGGGTCAAGAATAAAGAAGTTGATCTTGTAATTGTGGTGGGTATGTTCTTGACGGGATTTGACGCCCCCACGCTAAATACGTTGTTTGTGGACAAGAACTTGCGTTATCATGGATTGATACAGGCTTTTTCGCGTACAAACAGAATATATGATTCCTCCAAGACATTCGGGAATATTGTAACCTTTAGAAATCTGGAGCAGCCCACGATTGATGCCATTACCTTATTCGGAGATAAGAATAAGGATATGAGGAAGGTTGTGCTTGAAAAGAGATACAAAGAATATCTGGAGGGTTTTAAAGACAGTGCATCAGGAGAGGCGCACAGGGGATATATCGAAATAGTAAAAGAGTTGAGTGCCAAATTCCCCGATACGGACCATATAGCTACGGAAGAGGACAAAAAGGCGTTCGTAAAGCTATTTGGAGAGTATTTGCGTGTGGAGAATATCTTGCAGAATTACGACGAGTTTACCGCGCTTAAAGCATTTCAAACACTTAACTTGAATGATCCGAAAGCAATAGAAGGTTTCAAGAGCAAGTATTTTGTTTCCGATGAGGATATTGCGGCGATGCAAAAACTGAAAATGCCGGCGGAGCGAACAATACAGGATTACAGGTCCACATATAACGATATTCGAGACTGGCTGAGACGGGAAAAAAGTGGGGCACAATCCGAGAAATCAAAGATTGATTGGGATGATGTTGTATTTGAAATAGATTTGCTTAAATCGCAGGAAATAAACCTTGACTATATTCTTGAACTTATTTTTGAGCACAATAAGAAAAAAATGGACAAATCTTCGCTGATAGAAGAAGTCCGTCGTATCATTCGTGCAAGTGTTGGCAATAGGGCAAAAGAGAGCCTGATTGTCGGTTTTATTAATGAAACTAATTTAGATTCTATAACGGATAAGACAGGTGTTATAGAAGCTTTTTTTGAATATGCACAAGTAAAGCAGAAAGAAGAGGCGTCAGAATTGATTGCGAGTGAAAGTTTGAATGAAAAAGAAGCCAAACATTACCTAGAGGTTTCTCTGAAACGTGAATTTGCGAGTGAAAACGGTATAGACTTTAATGGCATATTGCCGAGGATGAGTCCGTTGAATCCGCAGTACCTGACAAAAAAGCGTAAGGTTTTTGAAAAGATATCCGCGTTTATTGAGAAGTTTAAGGGAGTGGGAGGGGAATTGTAAGATTGTATTCAGCCTGCGGTTTCGAGAAAAGGATATAGAAAACCACTTGGAGAAACCCAGTTGACAAATCAAAAACATCATGAAGAAAATCGTTGTATTTACCGGTGCCGGCGTGAGCGCCGACAGCGGCATCGCCACTTTTAGAGATTCGGATGGCCTTTGGGCCAACTACAGGATAGAAGACGTCTGCACGCCCGAGGCCTTGGCCGTGAACCGCCCCACGGTGATTGAGTTCTACAACATCCGCCGTCGCGAGCTGTTGCAGAAGCGCGCCAATCCCGCCCACACGGCCATCGCCTCCCTGGAGAGCAAGTATCAGGTGGAGGTGATTACCCAAAACATAGACGACCTGCACGAGCGGGCGGGCAGCACCCGCATCACCCACCTGCACGGTGAGCTGAGCAAGCTGCGTTCCATGAAAGACCCCGACCGCATCTATGCCATTCCCGGTTGGCAGGAAGCCGCCCGAGCCGTTGAGAACGGCACCGATGTGGACGATTACGCCTCGGTATGGAAAGAAGGCTTGGAAGCCAAAGACGAATACGGCGACCTCTTGCGCCCGCACGTGGTGTTTTTCGGCGAGTCGGTGCCCAATTACGATCCGGCCTGCCGCATCGCCTCCACGGCCGATATCCTTATCGTGTGCGGCACTTCTTTAGCCGTTTATCCGGCGGCGGCACTGGTGATGGCCGTGCGCAAGGACATTCCGGTCTATCTGGTGGATCCGGGCAGTCCCGATACGAGCCACATCGCCAATCCGGTGCACTTTATACAAAAAAAAGCGGCAGAGGGGATGCCCGAACTCTGCCGCCGTCTTTTAAGTGAGGCCGATTAGTTGACCACGTTCGTGGGGCTGCGGGCGAAGAAGTTTATGATGTTGTAGAGCGCTTCCTTGCTCGTGGCTTCGCGGGTCTCGTGGGTGGCGGTGCCTAAGTGCGGCACCAAAACCGCGTTCGAAAGTTTGTACAAGCGTTCGTTTACCGCCGGTTCCTTTTCGAAAACATCCAGTCCCGCACCGGCGATTTCGCCCGTTTCGAGCGCGTTCGCCAAGGCGTCCTCGTCCACCACGGGGCCGCGCGAGGTGTTGATGAAGTAAGCCGACGCCTTCATCCTGGCAAATTCCTTCTTGCCGATAAGCTTGGTGTTTTCGGCCGTCAACGGCACGTGAACCGAGATAACGTCGGCCGTTTCCAGCAATTCGTCCATGCTCAGCCTTTGGTAGCCGGGCACTTCGGTGTTGCGGTTGCAGTAAACGATCTTCATGCCGAAGGCTTCGGCTTTCTTGGCCAGGTTCTGTCCGATTCTGCCCATGCCGATAATGCCCAGGGTCTTGCCTTCCAGGGTGTGTCCCAGCACGTTCGTTTTCCAGAGGGCTTCCTTCTGCAGGCGGATCTTGATGTTCATCTCGCCGATACGGCGGCTAACGGCCAGCATCAGCCCCATGGTGTGTTCCGCCGTGGGATTGCAGACGGCTGCGGGCGTGTTGGTGACGGCGATCCTTTTGCTGCGCGCGTATTCGATATCGATATTGTTGAAGCCCGCGCCGAAGTTGGAAATGATCTTGAGACGCTTGGCGGCGTCGATCACCTCGTTGGGCAGGGGGTCGGTAAAATACGAGATCATCGCTTCGTAATCGGGAATCAGTTCAATCAGTTCTTCCGGCGAGAAATTGGTTTTCCCCTCCTCGGGAAAGGTGATGACCCAGTCGGCGGGCATATTTATGAAGGGAGCCCTGGGTATCTGGTGAGTGATGAGAATTTTCATATGTCTGTTTTGTTTCGGTGTCTCTCGAAAAATCAGCGCATAAAAAAGACGGAATCCTCGCATGGGGAATTTCGCCTTTCTCAAGGCGAGAATTTACAAATGTACAAAATCCGCCTTGTTTCAAAAAATGAAAGTCGTTTATTTTTCCAAGCCTAATTCCTTAAGCCACTTCTGAATGCTTACAGTGGCGTTTTTGGCGTTGGAACCGTTCATGGCAATGCCTTTGAGGAACATGGCCTTGGGGCAGGCGGCCTGCATGTCGGTCTCGCAGTTGGCCATGCCGCCGCTGCCGTGGGTAACGAAAGGCACCACGATCTGGTCGCCGATATTGGCTTTAGCCAGAAATTCGCTTACGGCAGGAGCCATGGTGCTGTACCAGTTGGGCGTTCCCACAAAAATCACGTCGTACTTTTCGAGATTCTTGGGCATGGCCTGCAGGGCGGGATACTTCTTGGTGTCGATTTCACTCTTGGCCACCTTAAGCAGCTCCTGGTAGTCTTCGGGATAGGCCTTCTGCGTTTTGAGCTCGAACATTTCGGCACCCGTTTCCTTTTGGATTATCTCGGCCGCGGCCTTGGTGTTGCCGCCCCATGAATAATAGACGATAAGCATTTTTTCGGCCTTGAAACTCTGCGCGTGCGCGCTTCCCAATCCGATAAGCCCCAACAGGGCGAGAAATAAAATGAATCTTTTCATTTGGTTATTGAGGTTTTGTTGTTTGTGAAAGGATAAAATCGGCAACGGCTTGCAGGCAGGCCTGGGGTGTTTGCAAATCCTTGCAGCGGCTTTCCATGGGACACCAGCCGGTTTTGTTCCGGTTTATGATGTGCGGCACCTCCTGCCGGAAACTTACCTCCACGGGGTAGTCCTTCAACAGGTCGAGCGCCAGACGGCTTACGGTTCCCGTGCTGAGTTTGCGCACGCCACCCAGTATCATCAGGGCGGCCGCGGCCTTGCCCACCACCTTGTCGGCCACCTCGGCGTCTTGCAGTATTTCGGGTGTCCGGGTGTAGAGCCGGTACAGGTCGGATACCCCGCGTCCGCCGAAGGTCTTCACTTTCCCCTTGTTTTTTATCGCTAAGGAAAAGCCGCTTTGTTGCAGGAGATCGAACAGTTCCGCCATGAGTTATGCCTTTTGCAGGGCCGGCACCAGGTCGAGCCCTTGCTTGAGGAACTCGGCGAAGTCGTTTATCTTCTGCAGCTCCTTGGGAATGTCGATGCTTTGCGGGCAGTGGTGAACGCAGCGGTTGCAGCCGATGCAGTGGTCGGCCTGGCGCAGCTTGGGAACGCTGCGGTCGTAGCCCACCAAAAAGGCGCGCCTTGCCTTGCGGTAGTTCTCCGCCTGCCTGCTTTCGGGCAGGTTGCCTTCGTTCACGCATTTGTTGTAGTGCAGCAGGATGCCCGGAATATCGATGCCGTAGGGGCAGGGCATGCAGTACTTGCAGTCGTTGCAGGGCACGGTGGGGTAGCGCATCATCATGTCGGCCGTGTCGTAGAGGAAGTGCATCTCCTCATCGGAAAGCGGCTGCAGGGGCGCGTAGGAACGCAGGTTGTCCTGCAGGTGTTCCATATAGGTCATGCCGCTGAGCACGGTGAGCACGCCCGGGAAAGTGCCCGCGAAACGGAAGGCCCACGAGGCCACGCTCCGTTCGGGTTCACGCTGTTTGAGGCGTGCGGCCACATGGTCGTGCACCTTTGACAGACGTCCGCCCAAGAGCGGCTCCATGATTACGGCGGGAATGCCGCGTTTTTCGAGTTCGGTGTAGAGGTATTCGGCGTTGGTGTTGCGCTCGTTTATTTCCTTGGCGTGTTTCCAATCCAGGTAGTTGAGCTGGATCTGCACGAAGTCCCATTGGTATTTGTCGTGTTCGGCCAGGGCGCGGTCGAATACGGCGATGTCGCCGTGATAGGAGAAACCGAGGTTGCGGATGCGTCCGGCCTTGCGTTCCTCCACCAGGAAATCGAGCATGCCGTTGTTGAGGTAGCGTTCCTCGAACTCCTTCATGCCGTCGTTGCCCATGCCGATGGCGTGCAGCAGCATGTAGTCGATGTGGTCGGTCTGCAGGTACTTGAACGAGTTGCGGTACATCTCCATCGAGGCCTCCCGGCTCCAGGTGCTGGGGGCGAAGTTGGAGAGCTTGGTGGCGATGAAATACTTGTCGCGCGGATGCCGGCTCAGGGCAATGCCTGTGGCGCGTTCGGAACGCCCTTGACAATAGGCCGGAGAGGTGTCAAAATAGTTGACCCCGTGCTCGATGGCGTAATCCACCAGGCGGTTGATGGTTTCCTGGTCGAGTTCGGCATCGCCGCGACCCACCCCGCCTTCCACGTCGGGCCAGCGCATGCAGCCGTAGCCGAGAATGGACACCTTGTCGCCCGTGGTTGGATTGGTGCGGTAGGTCATCTTGTCGGTGGGAATCTCGCCTTGACCGGCGGTGCTTTTTCCCGTTTTGGGGGCGCAGCCCGACAAGGCCAGCGTGGATACGGCCGCCCCGGCTCCCAAACGGCCTAAAAACTGGCGGCGGTTCATTCCGTTGTTCTTATCTTGTTCGCTCATCTTTCTTGCAGTTTAAATGGTTTTGTGAACCTCGTGGCCTTCTACGTAAATGGCGCTGAAGGGACGGGCGGGGCAAAGGTTCTCGCAGGCTCCGCAGCCGATGCAGCGTTCTTCGTTCACGGCGGGAATCTTTACCGAATACTCGTCCTCGGGGTCGGAGGGCACCATCGTGATGGCGCCGGTGGGGCAGTGGCGGGCGCAGTTGCCGCAGGTAACGCCTTTTTCTATCGGCAGGCAGTTCTGCCTTACCCATACGGCATGGCCTATCTGGATGGACGATTTCTGCGCGGGGTCTATCTTGAGGATGGCACCGGCCGGGCATACTTCGGAACACTTGGTGCATTCGGGGCGGCAGTACCCGCGTTCGTAAGAGGATTCGGGCTGCATGAGCGACATCAGCGAGGAGGAGGGGCGGAGCACGCCGTTGGGGCAGGCCGACACGCAGAGCTGGCAGCCGGTGCAGTGCTGGCGCAGGTGTTCGAGGCTTTGCGCGCCGGGCGGTACGATCGGGGTCTGCCGTTCGGGAATCTTCTTGTCGAGGATGGTGGCCAGGCCGCCGTCCACCGTCTTATCCTGAGCCTTGAGCGCGGTGGCACCGAGAAGTAATCCGGCGCCGGTAAGGAAACCGCGGCGGGCGGTGTCCACTTCTTGTTTGTTTTCGGCCTGAACCGGCGTGTTTTTCTTACCGTAGCGGAGCCGATATTGGATGGCGCCGTGCTGGCAGGTGTCGATGCAGTCCATGCAGGCCACACAGCGGCTGTAGTCAATCAGATGGTTCTTGCCGTCGATGCAGGCAGCCTTGCACTTGCGCGAGCACAGGCCGCAGGCGTTGCATTTGTTTTTGTTGATAACGGGCTGGAAAAGGGCGAATTTGGAAAGGAAGCCCAATACCGTGCCCACGGGGCATATCGTGTTGCAGTAGGTTCTGCCGTTGCGCCATGCCAGCACTACCAACACCACGAAGGTAACCGCCGCCACGATAAAGGTGGGCAGGCTCTTGATCCATACATCGGTGCGGTAAAAGGCGTAGCTGTCGGCGCGTTCGGCCAGATAGGCCAGGAAATTGTTGCCCCATTGCCAGAGCGGGGCGAAGAGGTTCTGTGCGATGCGTCCGTAGCTGCTGTAGGGGGCGAGCAAGGCCACGAAAGAACCGATACCGGCCACAAGGGCGATGACAAAAAGCACCAGCACCGTGTAGCGGAGCCATTTTTTGGCGGGCGAATACGAAAAGCGGAACCTGTGTTTCTTGCGTTTGCCGCTGATCCAGGACACGATGTCCTGAAACACACCCAGGGGGCAGATAACGGAGCAGTAAACGCGCCCGAACAGCAGGGTGAGCAGCACCAGGGCAACGACCACGCCCACGTTCAAAGCCAGGACGGCGGGCAAAAACTGGATTTTGGCGAGCCATCCGAACCAGGCGTGCAGCGTTCCCGTAAAATCGAGGAACAGCAGCGTAATCAAGGCAAAGAACAGCGCCGCCAGCGTAATTCTGATTTTGCGCAACATAATGTAGTAGTTAAGGTGTGCAAATATACTAAGGTGCGCAAATATAGTAAATTAGAGAAAATTATCCGTTTACCCGAATTTCGGATTTTTTGATACAAACCGTGGATTTCCGTATAACGGCTATTGGTACTTTTTAGGTTGAGGTAAAAGGTAATCTTTGGCTTTTTCTGGAGATAAAGCCGAACGGCCTGTCTGAGCCTCTAATTGTTTGCGGGCGTTTTTAGCGATATTTCCGCCACGCCGCGCCACATTGGCATTTTCATTAAAGCCATACGGGTTTTCCGCACGCGATATTTCAGTGGTCGAAACCTCGGCAAGGGTATTAAGAGCCAATTCCAAATTGGTCATATTATCACGCAGATTTTCTTTCTTTAGCCCCTTGAATTGCTTGTATTGTTTGGTTTGCTTGCCGCTCCATTGTTTCAAGATGATATCTGTTAACGAAGCGAATTCTTGATTTTCACTGATGCCGCCTCGCCGCCATTCATCGGTAAGTTCTTTACGTACCTCTATGCTGCGGATACGTTGTGTAATCCATTTCTCTGAATAACCCAATCGGCGATAGTCCGCTATTGCCTGCTCGATGCTTAATTCGGGGTCTTGCACCTGGTTGAGGCGCTCCGCCGCCACTTGTGCCATCCATCGTTTAAAAGGTTCTGCCTTGGGGGAGGGAATGGATTGAATAATACGGAAAAGCCCCTCGGCAGTGGCGCAGTTCAAGCGTTGTCTGCCGCCCGGTGTGTCAAGAGAAAGGGGGGTGACAATTTGTCCCCATCCTTTTGCAAGTTCCCCGTCCCTTTTCTTCATTTTCTTTATGTAATCATTCGGATTGACGCTTTCTGTCAATACTGTAATCACATCCACTATTGAAAAATACCAATCTTCGGTATCACTATCCCATACCGAGCGAACTTTTTTTTCTTCAAAAAGTTTAATTGCGTGCATTTTAGTCATATCAACAACATTTACAAAGTTAGTAAAAATAGGAGGTGTGGAATGAAACCTGAGCCCGTTTACTTTATGAATGCCCAAAGACTGCTTTTATCGAAAGTAATACTCGATTTTGTATATAAAAATTATGAATAAAACTTTGTGGAACAAACAGATATGGTGTTGATAACTTTTAAGACAACCGAGGATTTATATCTCAAGGTGTACCCGAAATCGGCTTTTCGGGTACACTGTGTTTGATATTAGTTCGCATTCATTTCGTAAGGCACTTTGTTGTCTGTTAGTCTATTCATGTAGTCAATAAATTTTTCCCCAGAGGTGACGTAATCGGGGACGGAAAGTCCAAGTTTAAGCATCAAGGGTAAGCGATCTTCAATAATAGTGTTCATGGATCGGGCTTTATATTCATCAAAGGGGTCTTGATAAATAGAATAGAGCAGATTCACAAGCATGGTAAGTGCTTTTTTCTGAGCCTGATCCTTTTCTCCTATGGCAACTAGATATGTTAATTTAGTACTAGGAGGCATCAAGTGTTGTCGAATCTCTTTAACGTTTGAAGTCATTTTCCACCAACGAACGAGAATGATGATTGAAAGTATAATTAGACAATCATCACAATGAGAGTGAAGATTGCGAATCCCGACATTTCATCCGAAGAACTCGAATAATAACTGCCGGAGTAAGCGAGTGCGCTTGTTGTAGAAATGAGTGCACAGGCAAGTAATGCGATTTTTTTCATTATGTTGTAAGTTGTTAGATTATGTTAGCGGGTTGATTGGGGGTAAAAGAAAGAATATTCTTTTTATTCATCCATAGGATAGTTAGCACGAATGAGACAATAGCCAAGGCTAACTCGAAATAGGAGGAATAAACTATTGGTTTAAGAAAGTTATCAAAGTCCAGACAGGATTGGATACGTACACTCCATAGACTGACAAAGATAGAGGGAATGTATGTTGAAATGCCTAGAAATTTAAGAGATAGAGGTATCTTGAGCCCCAAAAAAAGTCCGGCGAATAAGAATACATTGATACTGTTGAGTACCATGGGTTTGGCTATGCCTAAAAAAGAGAATAGATGGAAATTAAAAAGATAGGATATGCTGTTTACTGTTAGTAAAACATAAAATGCAGCAAGAGAGACAGCGCAACTTTTGCACAATGTGTTCTTTGAAAAGAACGGAGCCTTACGAGCAATAGCCACAATCATGCAGATGTAGATAATATCAATCATGATCCAAATGAAAAGTTGTAATTCTAAGGTCCAACAGTATCTTGATATGATGCTTGATAGTAACACACCGATAATATGTGCCCCGAAAAGTGTGCAAAGTAACTTTCCAAGTTTTCTGTTGATTGAATTTTTCATAGAGCATGTGATGAATTGCAAAATTAATAATATTTTTTAATCATCAAAATAAGCATGTTGATTTTTGTCTTGTTTGAAGGGATAAAATTTTATCCCTATATTTGCAAGGAGAAACAAATTGAAAATATGCCTACGCTGTTTGAGCTTTTCGGGATGAGGTTTTTCTTTTACTCTTTGGAGCATCTACCGGTTCACGTGCATGTTGAAAACGGGGATGGACGGGCAAAGATTGAGGTGGAAACACTTGAAGTGAAGGAGAATTTGGGCATCAAACCGAAAGATATTAAACGGGCTTTACAGATAGTTACCCTGTATAAAGAGGAGATAGTTGCAAAGTGGAGGGAATATCATGGAGAAGATAAATAAGCTTTGGTTCAACAGGAACCGCGTGTGGATCGAGACAGACAAGGGCGCGTGTTTTTCCCGCCCGCTGGAGGCTTTTCCCGTGCTGAGAGAGGCTTCCGAACAGCAACGTATGGATTTTAAGATAGGGCGTTTCGGGGATGATGTGCGTTGGCCGTCTTTAGACGAGGACATCCATATTTCCAGCTTTACCCAAGATTCGGCCGAACCCGACGGCGACAACGAAATCGCCCGTATCTTCGCCCACTTTCCCCAACTCAACGTGTCGGAAATCGCCCGTAATATCGGCATCAACAAAAGCCTTCTTTCGAAGTATATATACGGCATCAAGAAACCTGGGGAGAAAAGGAAACGGGAAATCATCGAGGCCCTGCATGAACTGGGGCGGGCGTTGATGGCTGTGTAGGCAACTTAAATTTCCGTATCTTCGCGGGAATTATGAAGAACATTCGGAATTTTTGCATTATCGCGCATATCGACCATGGCAAGAGCACCTTGGCAGACCGTCTTTTGGAATATACCGGCACGGTCTCGCAACGGGACCTGCAGGCGCAGGTGTTGGACGATATGGAGCTGGAACGCGAGCGCGGCATCACCATCAAGAGCCACGCCATCCAGATGAAATACAAGCATAACGGCCAAGAATACACCCTCAACCTGATCGATACGCCGGGGCACGTCGATTTCTCGTACGAAGTGTCGCGCTCCATCGCCGCCTGCGAAGGCGCGCTGCTTATCGTCGACGCCACCCAGGGCATTCAGGCGCAGACCATCTCCAACCTCTACCTGGCCATGGAGCACGACCTCACCATCATTCCCGTGCTCAACAAGATGGACCTCGCCAACGCCATGCCCGAAGAGGTGAAAGACCAGATCGTGGATCTGGTGGGCTGTCAGCGCGAGGAAATCATGTCGGCCAGCGGCAAGACAGGCCTGGGCGTTCCCGAACTTTTGCAGGCCATCGTGGAACGCATTCCCGCGCCCCAAGGCGATGCCGAAGCCCCCCTGCAGGCCCTGATTTTCGACTCGGTGTTCAACCCCTTCCGCGGCATCATCTCCTATTTCCGCATTATGAACGGCACCCTGAGCAAGGGCGACCGGGTCAAATTCTTCCATACCGGCAAGGAATACGATGCCGAAGAAGTGGGCGTGCTCGGCTACAAGCCCATTCCGCTCGACAGCGTGCAGGCCGGCAACGTAGGCTATATCATTTCGGGCATCAAGAGTTCGGTGGAGGTCAAGGTGGGCGATACCATCACCCATATCGAGCGTCCCTGTCAGGAGGCCATCGACGGCTTCGAGAACGTAAAGCCCATGGTGTTCGCCGGGGTCTATCCCGTGAGCCCCGACGACTACGAGGACCTGCGGGCCTCCATCGAGAAACTGCAGCTCAACGACGCCTCGCTCACCTATGAGCCCGAATCGTCGGTGGCGCTCGGTTTCGGTTTCCGTTGCGGTTTCCTGGGATTGCTGCACATGGAGATCATTCAGGAACGTCTGGAACGCGAGTTCAACATGGACGTGATCACCACCGTGCCCAACGTCTCCTACAAGGTAACCACCACCAAGGGAGAGGTTATCGAGATCCACAACCCTTCCGGGCTTCCCGCCCCCAACTACGTGGACCATATCGATGAGCCCTATATCCGCGCTCAGATCATCACCAAGGCCGATTTCGTGGGGCCCATCATGAAGCTTTGCATCGACAAGCGCGGTATCCTCAAGAATCAGATATACATCACTACCGACCGCACCGAGCTTACGTTCGAGATGCCGCTTTCCGAAATTGTGTTCGACTTTTACGACCGTCTCAAGAGCATATCCAAGGGCTATGCCTCGTTCGACTACTACCAGTGCGGCTACCAGCCTTCCAAATTGGTGAAGCTGGAGATCCTTTTGAACGGCGATACGGTGGACGCCCTCTCCACGCTGATCTATCAGGACAACGCCTACGCTTTCGGGCGGCGGATGTGCGAGAAGTTGAAAGACTTGATTCCGCGTCAGCAGTTCGACATCGCGGTGCAGGCCGCCATCGGGAGCAAGATCATTGCCCGCGAAACCATCAAGGCCGTGCGCAAGGACGTTACCGCCAAGTGCTACGGCGGCGACATCTCGCGTAAGCGCAAACTGCTCGAAAAACAGAAGGAGGGCAAGAAGCGCATGCGTCAGGTGGGCAACGTGCAAGTGCCTCAGTCGGCTTTCCTGGCCGTGCTTAAACTGGATTAGCCGGAAAGCTCTACATTCGCCTTGCCGTGAAAAAAACGCTGCCCTTTATCGAAAAAGATTCCTGGCTGTGGCCGGTTTCGGACGTTGTCGAACGCCGCCACAACGCTTATCTCGGCACTAAAAACCGCATCGAGGAGGCGTGGGGCGGGTTGTACGGCTTCGCTTCCGCGCATCTTTATTTCGGCTTGCATTACCATCAAGAAAGTGATACATGGGTCTTCCGCGAATGGCTGCCCAATGCGCGCCATGTGTTTCTCTGTGGCGATTTCAACGACTGGGACCAGACCTCGCACGCACTCGAACGCAAGGGAAACGGCGTCTGGCAAATCGAGATGCCGGCCTCTTCCGTGCCGGGTCTCAAGCATCTCTCGCGCTACAAGATGTATGTGCAGGACTGCTATGGAAGTTGGAAAATGCGGCTTCCCGCCTACACCTTCTACGCCGTGCAAGACGAGGCCAGCAAGGATTTCTCGGCCGCGCTGTGGCATCCCGGAAAAGATTTCCGTTGGAATACCGGCACGCATGAAATACGCCCCCAGGCTGATTTTTCCAGGCAGACGCCCCTTATCTACGAGGCGCATATCGGCATGGCACAGGAGAGGGAGGGCGTGGGTACCTATGCCGAGTTCAGGCAGAACGTGCTGCCGCGCATCAAGGATGCCGGCTACAATGTGGTGCAGCTTATGGGCATTGCCGAACATCCCTATTACGGCAGTTTCGGCTATCATGTATCGAATTTTTTCGCCCCGTCCTCGCGTTTCGGAACGCCCGACGACTTGAAGGAACTGATCCGCACCGCCCACGAAATGGGGCTTTTCGTGGTGATGGACGTGGTTCACGCGCACTTTGTGGAGAACGTGAACGAGGGCTTGAACCGCATCGACGGCAGCGATGACCTCTACAGCTATGGTGGCCAGGCCGGCACGCATCCCTACTGGGGTTCGCGCATGTTCAACTTCGGGCGCGAGGAGGTAAAGCGTTTCCTGCTCTCAAACCTGCGCTACTGGCTGGAGGAATTCCATTTCGACGGATTCCGTTTCGATGGCGTTACGGCCATGATTTACTACCATCGCGGCTATGTGGACAATTTCGGCACCTACCAGAATTATTTCGGCTCCGAGGTGGACGAGAACGCCTTGGTGTATCTATCCTTGGCAAACGATTTGATTAGGGAAATGCGTCCCGGAACGCATCTGAGCATCGCCGAAGAGGTGAGCGGCATGCCGGGCATGACCGTGGCCACGCAAGAGGGCGGCTACGGCTTCGATTACCGGCTCTCGATGGGCATTCCCGACTACTGGATAAAGATTATCAAGGAACGCAGGGACGAAGACTGGATTATGTCCGAGCTTTGGCATACGGTTACCGACCGCATCGGTTCGGTACCGCAGATCGCCTACTCCGAAAGCCACGACCAGGCTTTGGTGGGCGACCAGACGCTGGCTTTCCGCCTGATGGGGGCCAATATGTACACGCAGATGTCGGTGGATTCGCACAGTCCGGAAATAGACCGGGGCTTGGCCTTGCTCAAGATGATACGCCTTTTGAGTCTGTTCGTCGGCGCGGAGGGCGGGGGGTACCTCAATTTTATGGGCAACGAGTTCGGCCATCCCGAGTGGATTGATTTTCCGCGTCCGGGCAACGGGCAGTCTTACCGCTATGCGCGCCGCCAGTGGAGTCTGCAAGACAATCCGTTTCTGCGCTATAAGTTTTTGGCCGCTTTCGACCGCGCCATGCTGCGTTTGGCCGCGGAACTGAACCTGCGGGCTTGCGCACCCGCCGATCTGTTGATGGTGGACGAGGCGGGCAAGACGCTTGCATTCGGCCTCAACGGAACGCATCTGTTCGTGTTCAACTGGCACGTGAGCCGAAGCACGCCCGACTATAAGGTTCCGGTGCAGACGCCCGGTCGATACCGCTTGGTGCTGTGCAGCGATTCGGCGGAATTCGGCGGTTTCTCGCGTGTGGAAGAAAACGGTTTTTTCTTCAGTGAACCCTGCGGGAACACCCATCAACTCTCCATCTACAACGTGAACCGCACCGCGCTGGTGTTCGCGCTGGCGGAAGAATAATCATTACTACGCCCCGCGTTTCAAGGCATTCGGGAACCGGCGGTAAACGACACTCAGAAGAACAATCAACAGGGCGAACGGCAGGCAGCCGCGGCCGAGAATGTCGCCGTATTTCGAATAGAATGTAAGCTTGGAGTTGGCCAGAAGGGTCTGCCGTATGCAGTCGGGTTCACCGTAGGCGGTGGCCTGGAACACTTGGCCTTTCTGGTCGATAAAGCAGGAAATGCCCGTGTTGGCCGAACGCGCCACCTCGCGCCGGTTCTCGATGGCGCGCAAGCGGGCGTAGGCTGCGTGCTGACGGTGTCCGGGCGAATTCTTCCACCATCCGTCGTTGGTGGAAACAAAGAGCAGTTGCGCACCTTTGCGCACGCTCCAGGCCACGTAGTCGCCGAAAATCGACTCGTAGCAGATAACGTCTGTAAACTTCACCGAATCGCCGAATACCTTCGGCTCGGGATCGATGCCCAAGGTGCCGGTGGTTCCCCCCATGTTCACCGCCATCTTCTCGATGAACCGCAGTTTGCCGGCAAAGGGCATGATTTCCACGCCCGGCGTGAGTTTCGACTTATGATAGAGCGGAATGGGGGCGTTGCGGTCGTGTCCGATAACAATCACCGAATTGTGCGCCTTGTAGAATTTCAGGAAAGGGTCGTCTTCCCGGCGCAGCCGCCTTATGCCCGCCTGCGCCGAATCCTGCGGCAACACATGCGAGTAAGACGAGATGCCCGCCATCAGCTTTACGTTCTTCCAATCCTGCAGGAAACGCTGGATGCGGATCACCGAGGGGCAGAGGTGCAGTTCGTCGTCCCAGATGTTTTCCTGCAACATGCTTTCGGGCGTAACGATAAAGCGCGTTTGTGGCGTAAGCTGCAAGGCCGCCAGATCCAGCATGCGCGTGGCCGCTTCCCGGGCGGAAATATGGAACTGCTCCCGATAGGGGTCGATATTGGGTTGAACCGTTACCACTTCCACCGGTTCGCCCTGCGGTTCGTAGTTCCTGTAGCGCAAGAGGGAGGCCGTTAGCGGAACCAGCACCAGCAACAATATCGCCGCCAAGGGGCGCACGGGAAAGGACAGGCCTTCCTTTCTGTTCTTGCGCCAGGTTCTGAGCCAATGCCAAAACAGCGCGTTGCAGGCCAGAATCCAAAGGCTTCCGCCCAGAACGCCCGTCATCTCGTACCACTGCACCCAGGCCGGATAGTTGGCGAACACGTTGCCGAGCGTGAGCCAGGGCCAGGAAACGTCCCAGTTGTGGTGAAAGAACTCGAATCCGAGCCAATAGACGAACAGGATGAACCAGCGTTTGCCGCCCTTGAAGAACACCCGGCAGCTGAAATGGAAGAGCGTGAACACGCAGGCCATCAAGAGCGCGTTGAGCGTAACGGCCAGCAGCGCGGCGGGGGTCGAATACCATATCCACCACGTGGTGAGCGCGTTCCACACCACGAACGCAAGGTAGGAATAGCCGAAAATGTGATAGCGTATGCGTTCCTTCTTAGGCAGTCCCGCCTGTGCGGTCTGCCGTTCCAGCACGAAATCGTCCACGGCGAACAGGGGCACCAGGGCGACAAGCGCCAGCGGGGCGAATCCGTTGGCCGGCCAGGCCAGGGCGAGCAGCACACCGCTCAAGAGGGACAGAAGCCAGAGGTATGTCTTTTTCATAAAAACGCGCGTACAAACCTAAGCGAAAGGCCTTTTGTACCACAAGCGCAAAGATACGGATAAGTCGAGAGCAAAAAACAAGCTTGCTTGTTTTTTGCCGAGCCGGGAGTATTTTGGACGAAAGTCAAAGATACGGATAAGTCGAGAGCAAAAAACAAGCTTGCTTGTTTTTTGCCGAGCCGGAGTATTTTGGACGGAGTCCAAAGATATGGATTAATATTTGTATCTTTACCAGCCCTTTGGGGCACGAGTAAAAAAGAAACCTTTGTTATGAAAGCAGGAAAGTTGATGTCCGCCCTTGTATGCGGACTTGCTTTTTCGGCCTTCGTTCCGGCACAGACCGGACGGGTCCTTTCCGTCAATTCAAGAATGGAGACCGCCTTGCGGGTGGTGTCCGATGCCGAGGAAGCCTTGGAACTGAGCAACCGTCTTGGCGGTATCGACCGTGCCGCGGCCTTCTCCGTGCCGGCGGACGCCTATACTGCCGCTTCCACGGCGGGCGTTCCCCAGGCGTTCACCACCTTGTCCGTTCAAGGTTACACCTATACCAACAAGGTGGGATATCCCATGCTGCCCGTGCGTGTGGAACTGATAGAAGTGCCGCAAGGCGCGACCCCCCGCGTGGTGTATGGCAAGACGGCCTGCAAAGACATCGATCTGGCCAAGGCAGGCTATCCGCAGCCCATATATCCGGTGCAGGCGCCGGTAAGCAAGAGCGCCAAGGCCAGCCCCGATTTCGCCTACAACGCGGAGGCTTACCGTGCCGACGGCTTTTTGTCGAACGGCAGCGAAGAGTTGGTGACTGTGCAGGTGCTGGGCGAGATGCGGGCCACGCGTATCGCCAAGGTGGTGGTGAATCCTGTGCAGTACAATGCATCCACCCACACCCTGCGTGTATATACCGTGCTCGATTTCGAAATCGTTTACGACCAGGCCGACTGGAACGCCACCTATGCCAAGAAAGCCCGTTACGCCTCGCCCGCCTTCGGCCTGTTGCGCAACGAAGTGGCGAACCCCGTGGACACCAAGGCCGTGATGGCCGAATCACCGATGCGCTATGTTATCGTGGCCGACCCCATGTTCAGGGATTCGCTGCAGAAATTCGTGGAGTGGAAGACGCGTCTCGGTTACGAGGTGGTTCAGGTCTATACGGATCAGATCGAGGGCGGGAAGCCCAACATCCGTTATCACCTCAAGAATTTGTACGACAATGCTTCGGAAACAGAGCCGGCACCGTCATACGTGCTTTTTGTGGGGGATCTGGCGCAGATTCCCACCAAAAAATACAGCGGAACGGGAGCGTGGGGCGACAACGGCCATTATTCGGATCTCTATCTCTGCGAATATACGGACGACCATTTCCCCGACGTGCATTACGGGCGTATGTCGGCCTCGACCGTGGAGGAACTGATGCCGCAGATTAACAAGACCATCTATATGGAGTCGCTTACTTCCGAAAGGTCATTGTTCCTGGATACGGCGGTGGTTATCGCCGGTGTGGACGATACGTATGGACGTTCCCACCTCAATCCCACGGTAGAGTACTTACACTCGTTGTATATGGATACGCTGGGCCGCTACGGCTACAAGTATCTTTACCCGCAATCAGGCAATCAATCGGCTGATATCATCCGCAATATAGACGCCGGGCTCTCAGTGGCCATCTATACGGCGCATGGATCGCAAACCAGTTGGGCGGAACCGTACATTTCCACTGCTGATGTGTCTGCGTTCACCAACGAGGGAAAATATCCCTTGATGGTGGGGAACTGCTGCCTTACCGGAGCGTTCGATACCAAGACTTGTTTTGCCGAAGCGCTTCTTCGTAAGAAGGATGCCGGTGCGGTGGTATATATCGGTGGATCCAACAGCACCTATTTTGACCAGGACGTGTATTGGGCGGTAGGTTATACGAATCGCTTGGTTAACGGAACGGTATTCACGTACGAAAATACCGGTTTGGGCGCTAACGACGCCTGGTATCATTCTCACAATGAAGCTTATGAAGATTGGGCGTTGACAGCACATGAAATCGTTTATACGGGCAATATGGCGGTGGAGCGTGCCAATCAGGATCTGGAAGAATACTATTGGGAAGTATATCACGTGTTTGGTGATCCCTCCTATATGCCTTATACACGTCGTCCGGCTGAGCTTCGGCTGGAACACACTCCTTCTTTGGTGGTGGGAGATGTTTCATTCGACGTGAGTACGGTTCCTTATGCCCGTGTTACATTGAGCAAAAACGGAGTGATTTTCGGTTTTGCCATAACCGACGGAAGAGGTGAGGCCCGTCTTGCCTTGCAGGGGCTCGACTCCGCCTGTATGGTCAACCTTACGGTGGTGGCCCAGGATTATCTGCCGGTACATAAAGAAGTGGAGGTACTTGCCCGAAGGCGCAAGCACCTGATTGTTTCCGGACAGGAAATGACCGATGCCTCCGGCAATGTGGTGCGCAGCGGGTTATATGGTGAAACGTATAGGCTCAGTTACACTTTACGTAATGTGGGCAAGATGGATATCGGCAGGGTGGATGTTGTCTTGGAGAGCAAGGATGAATACCTGACGGTGGAAGACAACACCTATACGCTGGATCAGGCATTGGCACCGGGCGAAACCGTAGCCTTGGACCACGGTTTTACGTTGAAGGTGGACAAAAATGTGCCGGACAGGCATACGTTGGCCTTTGCCTTGAATATGGTGATGGACGGGGAAACCGACAGCACGCTTGCAAAAGAAGGAAAGTTTGTAGTGGAGGCTCCCGAAATAAGGGTAGCCGGGTTTAAGATAGACGATGCCGCCGGCAGCAATCCAAACGGCGTGATCGACAATGGAGAAACGGTAAAGGCGGAGGTGACGCTTGTCAACCCGAGTGAAATCACCGCCGAGTCGGTTCAGGTAAGGGTATCTTCCCAGGCAAGATATTTAAAACTGCCCGATTCGGTTTTTGAAATCGGCACGTTGGCGGGCATGGAACAGAAAACCTTTACGTTCGGATATGGCGCAACAGATGAAAACGTTCACTATGCCCTTTACACATTGAACTTCGACTTTGACACCAAGGGGAGGAAGTGCACGGACCAGGTGGTTTCGTACATCAGCCCGGTGGTCGAGACGTTCGAAAGCGGCGACTTCAGTTTTGTGGACTGGGATGAGGCCTCCGACTGGACCATCGGTCAGGATAACGCTCATCAGGGAAAATACAGTGCCGCCAGCGCCCCTGTTGCCGACAACGGCAAGAGCACGCTTTCCATAAAGGTGGATGTGCCCATCGATGATGTGGTGGGATTTTATTTCCGTACGTCCAGCGAAAAGCTCAACAATACCTTGGGCGATTTCCTCTGTTTTTATATAGACGGTGTCCGTCAAGGTTCCTGGGGCGGAATCGATTCCGTTTGGCGTTATGCCGAGTTCCCTGTTGTTGCCGGCGAGCGCACGCTTGCCTGGACTTATGCCAAGGATGCCTCGGAAAGCAAGGGCGAAGACAAGGTCTGGATAGACGACGTGCGTCTTCCCATCGGGTCGCACACGCCCGTGGCCAACGAAAGGAAAACCCCCGTGGAATCGCTTGCCCTGATGCAGGTAACCGGTGCTGTCTCGGATGTGCTGAATGTACGTTTCGACTCCCGTGAACCGCTTTCGGGCAGCCTGTATGTAGTGAACGCGATGGGGCAGCGGGTCAGGGCCCTGGCTTCCGGCATGCGTGTGGATGCCGGCACGGAGACCCTTTCGTTCCCGGTGGCCGGTCTGGCTTCGGGCGTGTATGTGCTCGTGTTCGAGACCGCTTCGGGCAGCCGCTATGCCGTTAAGTTCGTGAAGGCCGCATAGGGCGGTTTCCTATAATGATTTAATCTTTGTATTTTTGCAGGGATTGTGTTGCCGGTTATCGTGTTCCTGCCGATAATCGGCAGCCTTTTTTAGAAAACAAAACATAAAAAGATATGTCGCACTTTAAGAAGTTCGCCTCGGTAACGAAAAAAATCACCTTGGCGATATTGGGCAGTTTCTTAATGCTCTTTTTGCTTGTGCATGCCGGCATCAACCTTTGTTTGCTGCGTGCCGACGGAGGCGAGTGGTTCCGTGCCGCCGCCCACTTTATGGGAACCAACTACATCGTGAAGGTGTTCGAGGTGGTGCTTTTCGCCGCCCTGCTCCTGCACATCCTGCTGGGTGTCATCCTGCAGTTGCAGAACTGGAAGGCCCGTCCGGTACGTTACAAGGTGCCGAACAAGTCGGCCACCGCGCCCGGTTCCAAATTCATGATTTACACCGGTATCCTGGTGGCCATCTTTCTGGTGATCCATTTGATGAATTTCTATTTTGTCAAGATGGATTGGGTGGAAGGCAAGTATCTGGTGGAAATCGAAGACGTGCAGAAAGCCGATCCCGTCTATGTGCAGGAACACATGGAACAGGTGCTGGCGTTCTTCCAGCCGGAAGAGCCCACGGGCAACGCTCCCTTTAAGGAAGTGGCCACCGGCATTACCAAAGCCGAGCTTACCGAAGCCTTCGGCCCCGGCTTCACCGCCTACGAACCCGATTTCTACACGATGGCGCAGGAATTGTTCAACAACACGGCCTATCTGGTGCTTTACCTCGTGTTGATTCTCGCCCTGGGCATCCACTTGGTGCACGCATTCCCTTCGGCATTGCATACGCTCGGGCTCAACGGGCCTTGCTACGACAGGCCTATCAAATGCATCGGCGCGGTATATGCCGTGATTGTGGTTCTGATGTTCTGGGCGGTGGCGATAGGCATGAATATTCTTTACTAACCGATAAAAACGCAACGATATATGAGCAAGTTAGATTCCAAAGTCCCCTCCGGGCCTTTGGCGCAGAAGTGGATCAAATATAAGTCCGAACAGCATTTGGTGAACCCCGCCAACAAGCGTAAGCTGGATGTGATTGTGGTGGGTACCGGTCTGGCGGGAGCCTCGGCGGCCGCCTCTTTGGGCGCGTTGGGTTTCAACGTCAAGATCTTCTGCATTTCCGACAGTCCCCGCCGGGCGCACTCCATCGCGGCCCAGGGCGGTATCAACGCGGCCAAGAACTACCAGAACGACGGCGACAGCACCTACCGTCTTTTCTATGATACCATCAAGGGCGGCGACTACCGCGCCCGCGAAGCCAACGTTTACAGACTGGCTGAGGTTAGCAACGACATCATCGACCAGTGTGTGGCTCAGGGCGTGCCCTTTGCCCGCGACTATGCCGGCTATCTCGACAACCGCTCCTTCGGCGGCGCGCAGGTTTCGCGTACGTTCTACGCCCGCGGTCAGACCGGCCAGCAGCTGCTTATCGGTGCCTACGGCGCGTTGAGCAACGAAATCGCCAAAGGAAGTGTAAAGCTCTACGCCCGTCGCGAAATGATGGACGTGGTGGTGAAAGACGGCCGTGCCTGCGGTATCATCTGCCGCAATATCGTGAACGGTGCGATTGAGCGCTATTCGGCACACGCCGTGTTGCTCTGCACGGGCGGCTACGGAAACGTGTATTTCTTGAGCACCAACGCCATGAACAGCAACGGCAGCGCGGCTTGGAAAGCCTACAAGAAGGGCGCTTTCTTCGCCAATCCCTGCTTCACGCAGATTCACCCCACCTGTATTCCCGTTCACGGCGATTATCAGAGCAAGCTCACGTTGATGAGCGAAAGTTTGCGTAACGACGGCCGTATCTGGGTTCCCAAAGAAAAGGAAGACGTGGAAAAACTCCGCAAAGGCGAGATCCGCCCCGTGGACATTCCCGAAGAAAAGCGCGATTACTATCTGGAACGCCGTTACCCGGCCTTCGGCAACCTGGTTCCCCGCGACGTGGCATCCCGTGCCGCCAAGGAACGCTGCGACGCCGGCTACGGGGTCAATGAAACGGGTCTGGCCGTGTTCCTCGATTTCAAGAGCGCCATCGAGCGTCTGGGCAGGAAGAAGATAGAGGAACGCTACGGCAACCTGTTCCAGATGTATCAGAAGATTACCGACCAGAACCCCTACGAAACCCCGATGATGATTTATCCGGCGGTTCACTACACGATGGGCGGTCTTTGGGTCGATTACGAATTGCAGACCACATTGCCGGGCTTGTTCGCCTTGGGAGAAGCCAACTTCTCCGACCACGGTGCCAACCGTTTGGGCGCTTCGGCCTTGATGCAGGGGCTTTCCGACGGTTATTTCGTAATTCCCTACACCTTGCAGAACTTCCTTTCCTCCCATATCTCCGACGGCCCTGTTTCTACCGAAACGGCGGAATTCGAACAGACGGAAAAAGACGTGAAGGAACGCATCAACCACTTGTGCAACATCAACGGCAAGACCTCTCCCGATACGTTCCACAAACGTTTGGGACATATCATGTGGGAAGGTGTCGGCATGGGACGTACCGCCAAGAGCCTCGAATGGGCGATTGAGCAAATCAAGGCCTTGCGTGCCGAATTCTGGCGCGACCTGAAAGTGGTGGGTGCCGCCAACGAGATGAACCCCGAACTCGAAAAGGCGCTCCGTCTGGCCGACTTCCTCGAATTGGGCGAACTCATGGCCAAAGATGCCTTGCTGCGTGAGGAATCCTGCGGCGGTCACTTCCGCGAGGAGCATCAGACCCCCGAAGGCGAGGCCAGGCGCGACGATGAAAAATTCATGCACGTTTCGGCTTGGGAATATAAAGGCGAGGATGCCGAACCCGAACGCCACATCGAGCCTTTGGAATACGAAAACATCAAGGTGGCGGTGCGCAATTACAAAAACTAAACACGAAAAGAAATGAACTTTACATTAAAAGTATGGCGTCAGAGCGGCCCCAAGGCCAAGGGTCGTTTTGAAACCTATCCGATAAGCAATATCTCGTCCGACTGCTCTTTCTTGGAAATGTTGGACATCCTGAACGAAAACCTCGTGTCGGAAGGCAAGGAGCCCGTTTGCTTCGACCACGACTGCCGCGAGGGCATCTGCGGTATGTGCAGCCTGTACATCAACGGGCACCCGCACGGCCCCGACAGCCAGATTACCACTTGCCAGCTGCATATGCGCAAATTCAAGGACGGTGATACCATCTACATCGAACCCTGGCGCAGCGCGGCCTTCCCGGTTATCAAAGACCTTACGGTAGACCGTCAGGCCTTCGACAAGATCGTGCAGGCGGGCGGCTTTATCTCGGCCACCACGGGCGGTGTTCCCGACGGCAACGCGATTCCCGTGCGCAAGAAAGACGCCGACACCGCGATGGATGCGGCGGCCTGTATCGGCTGCGGGGCCTGTGTGGCGGCCTGCAAGAACGCTTCGGCCATGCTGTTCGTCTCCGCCAAGGTGTCTCACCTGGCGCACCTGCCGCAGGGCAAGGTGGAAGCGGCCGAACGCGTAAAGAAGATGATCGCCAGGATGGACGAGCTCGGTTTCGGAAACTGCACCAACACCGGAGCCTGCGAGGCCGAATGCCCCAAAGGCATCAAGATCCTGCACATCGCCAGGCTGAACCGCGAGTTCATCAAGGCAAGTTTCTGATAACGGGCAATCTGCGGTGTTGCAGTAAATGCTCATTACAAAAAAGAACGGCGGGTTTCCCCGCCGTTCTTTTTTGTAATACAAGCTGAAAAAACTACCGAACCACGATGCGACGTACAGCCGTCTTTCCGTCGGCCGTCACGCGGACAAAATAGAGGCCGCTCGCCTTCAGCGTGAAGGCTTCGGTGCCGGCGGCCACCTTGCGGGAGGCAACCCGCTGGCCGCCCGCCGCGTAAACGTCCACGGAGGCGTCCACGGGAACGCTCACCCTGAATTCACCCGTGCTGGGGTTGGGATAGACCTTCACCCCGGCCAGGATGGATTCTTCCACGGATACGGAGCCGTATTTCACGGTAAAGCTCCTCGCAGTTGTCCAGGCCGAGGAATCCACCACGGCACCCTGCCTAAGCTCGATGGCACGCACCTTCCACGTATAGTCTCCCTCGGCAAAGCCGCTAAGCTGCGCGGACTTGGCATTCACCTTCTCGCTGCGCATCTCCTTGCCCGTGTTGTCCATCACACACAGCTCGAAGTCGCTTTCCTTCGAGGACCATCCGAACCATACCGTGTCCCGGCTGGTGCAGGTGTTCGGGTCGAGGGGAACAGCCAGGCCTTTCGGTCGGTCTATCTTGACGGTGAACGACTTTGTTGCAGACCACTGCGAGTAGTCGAGGATATTGAGTTCCGCAACGGTTACCACCGCGCGAACCTGCCATCTGTACGTTCCGTCGACAAAGCCGGTGATGCGTGCCGTTGTAACGGTGTCCTGGGTGTTGGCGTTCACCGCCGAGTTCACCACCGCGTTTCCGGCGGCGTTAAACACCACCAGCTGATAGCGGTCTTCCTTCGAGGTCCAGCTGAACCAGACCGTATCCTGACTGATGCGGTGGCCTGTGTTGGTGGGGACAATCAGTTGCCTGGGCTTTTCGGTGCTGGTGACGCGGATGTTCACCTCTGCGGCAACATTCCCGGTGGCGGGCCAGTAATTGAGCCCCGTACTGCTTACCCACTGCATCAGGGTGAACACCACTTTATAGTTGCCGGTGTCCAAGGCATCGGCATTGGCTATGGTGTAGGTGGTGTCGGTAATGAAATCCTCAAGCAAGGACGTGGATGCACCCTGCCTGTAGATTTCAACCATAATGGCGGCATCGCCCACCGCGTGGCGCAGGGTGATGTCGTTGCCGGCCTTGTCGAGGCTCACCGTAAAGGTGGGCGTGGTGGTTTCGGCATAGACGGTGTCTTTGGCCGGGTCAATCAAGACGATGGCCGGGTCGCGCACGTCGCCGTGGTTAATGGTGAAGGCGGCCGTGGTGTTGATTTGTCCGAAATAATTGGTCAGATATCTGAAATGACTTTCGTCCACCATGTTTATCAATTGGAAAGTAATGTAATACTTTCCTTTGGGCAGGGCATTGGGAAGCGTATAGACCGTGTCGGGAACATAATCCGTCAAACCGGCGGTTCCACCCTGCGCATAGGCTTCTTCCGTAAAGAGTTGAATCCTCAACATGTTGTTTCCGGCATCTTCTCCCCAGACCAGATTTTCACCGTTAAGCACCGACACCTCGAAGGTGGGCTTGTTGGTCTCCGCATAGACGGTGTCCCTGGCGGGGTTCTTCATCACCAGCATGGTGTCGCGCGTGGTGCCGTAGGCAATGGTGAAGGCGACATCCGCGGAGATGTTTTCACCGGCAATGTTCTTTACATTGTTGTAGTAGCCCTCTTCCTGCGCCACCGTCATCAGCGAGAACACCCCGTGGTATCTGCCCTGCGGCAGGGCCCGCGGCGTGGTGAAGGTGGTGTCGGCATCGAAGAGCTGCACAAAAGGATCTCCCTTTGCGTTCCAGGCTTCTTCGGTGTAGAGCTGCATCATCACCGCGTTGTTGCCCGCTTCCACTCCCCAGACGAGTTTTTCGCCGTTGGCAACCGACACCGAGAAAGAAGGCGTATTGGTCTCTGCATAGACGGTGTCCCTGACGGGATTCTTCATGCTCAACTCAGGGTCGGGTTCGGCATAGTTGACGGTGAACACGGCGCTTGCGGAGATACCCTCACCCTCCGTCGTGGGCCAGTTGTAGAAGTATCCTCCGTATCCAATCTGATAGAGGTTGAACACCACCTTGTAGTCGCCCTTGGCCAAAGGCGCACCCACCGTGGGGGTGAGGCTGAGCGAATAACCTTCGGCGACAGGTTCCGCACCGGGATTCCCGGCCAGGCTGTCGCGGTTGTAAACTTCATACACGATGGCCGGAGCCCCGGAATAGGTTCCGCCGAACGTTATCCCCTCGCCGTTCACCAATTCCAGTTCGAAGGAAGGCGTGCGGGTCTCGCTGTACGTGGTGTCCCCGGCGGGATTCTTCACCGTAAGGACGGGATCGGCCCCGGCGCCCTCGTAGGCGATGGTGAAATCTGCCTCTGCCGTAATCTGCCTACTGTTTCCACCCTCGGCCGGCCAAAGGTCAAGCCCCTCTTCCGTCTGCATCACCAATATGAAGGAAGCCGTGTAATTGCCGTCTTCGAGACGGAACGGCGAGGTGATCTCGGGGCTGTCGGAGTTGAAAAGACACACTGCGTTATCCTCTTCATCATACACCACCATCTGGATGGCGGCCTTGCCGGCGCCCACACCGAAATCCACGTTGTCGCCCGTTACGTCCAGCCTGAAGGTCGGGGTGCGGGTAAGCCTGTAGGTGGTGTCCCTGGCGGGATCCGCCATTGTCAGGGCGGGGTGTTCGTAGTTGATGAGAATGGCACGGGTGTCATCAATATATCCGCCGCAGGAATTTTTCCAATAATCAACACCGCTTTTGGTCATTACCCCCAAACTGCATTCAACTATGTACGCGCCTTTGGGGAGTTCGGGAAGGTAAAGGGAGTCCGAAGCATTTGCCAAAGGGCGAGAAAGAACGGAATAACCGGATGCATTATAAACCATGGCAATCAAGCAGGCATCGCCCTCATTTCCGCCGAACTTAGCCGTGGTGTTTTCGATACCCACCTGGATGAGGGGGCAGCTGGTCCGGGTATATGTGGTGTCTATCGTTTCTCCACTTTTTTCTTTCGGATTCAAGATGCCGAAGGCCGGGTCTTTGGGCACATCGCCGTAGTCGACGGTGAAAGTGGTTAACGCCTGTACCCCCGATATTGCCTGGAATCTTCCGCTCACTACTTTACCTAAGAAAAAGCCAATCAGATACGGATCTTTGGGAAGCGCCGGAGTGGTGTAGGTTTTTTCCGCGATGTTTTGGGCGGAGAGAATCATTCCCGTGTAAGAGTTCATGATATCCACCTTTATGAGGTAGTTCCCTTCTTCCGTGCCGAAAACGGCACCTTCTTCCAGATTGGCAATCTCGAGTTCGAAGGTGGGGGTGTTGGTTTCGGAAAAGACGGCTTCCGCGGAGGGACTGGTGATGGTCAGGACGGGCCCGTCGGCCTTCGCCACGGGTGTCTTGAGCGCGGAGAGGATGCGGGCGTCCGTCAGGGCGGCGGATCTGTCTGCGGGCAGGCCGAGGCCGTCGGCGTTCAACAGCGTTTTGGTTACGGAAACTGTTTTGGGTGCGTCGATGGCCTGCACCCCGGTGTTCAAGGCCGTCATGTGCCGGTCTTGTCTTGAAACGCGGATGTCCCCGGGTTTTTCGCCCCGGGCGAAGCCCGTAAGGCAGAAAGCCGCGACAACGACCGCGCATAAAGAGGCGAGTCTTTTCATGATTCAGCTTTTTAGGTTAGTATATAGGTTATTTTCAGGTCTGTATATCTGTACAAAGGGTGTGGGAGGCGTGTCGGCTTAGGGAAAACACCGGTTTTTCCTTAAGCGGCCAAAAACCCTAAGCGGCCACAAAATAAGTGGCCACAAAAATAATAAAATTTTCAATTCAGAAAATTACGGGAGGATGGGAGGGGTATGGTTCTACGCGGGGAGTGTGGTTTGGGGAATAAACCACAACAACTGCGCCGACAGCCATTCCGGCTTTCTCGATGCCTTACGGTCGTTATTTGGCCGGGAGGTCTTTCATTCGCCTCGGCATAATCCAGGCAAGTTTGGCTTCTGCCCCCGGCTTCAGTAAAAAGGTTGGTTTTCAACCGACCTTTTTCGCGCCTCGGCATAGTCCGAACAAGTTCGGCCTCTGCTCTCGGCTGTAGAAAAAAGGTTGGTTTTCAACCGACCTTTTTCGCGCCTCGGCATAGTCCGAACAAGTTCGGCCTCTGCTCTCGGCTGTAGAAAAACGTTCCTTTTCAAGGCACGTTTTTGCGCCACGGCATAGTCCGAGCGAGCTCGGTTCTGCCCGTTTGGCTGAATCAAAACGTTCCGCCTAAAGACCACTTCCATGCGGGAACCACCCTTATGAGCCGTCCGTCTTCCATACGGATTTCCTCTTCCTGTTCGGCGGTTATAAGCAACATATTGTTACATCCTGTTGCGGAAGAAGCCTCCAAGAGTCCCTTTATTTCCCGTTCCCTGGATTCATTCTCGTCAATGCTCCAACACACCTGAATGAGTTGATGGATGTCGGTGCCGCGCTGCACAATAAAGTCACATTCTTTTTTTCCGAGATAATAGAAAATCCGATCGACCGGTGTCTTTTGTCTGTACAGTTGCAAGAACACCGTATTTTCAAGTTTCTTCCCGGCATCGTCGCTCTGCGGAAGAAGAACGGCATTGCGCAAACCATTGTCGATGCAATAGTACTTGGGTTGCGAACTCTCGGTTTTCTGCAGAGACTTGCTGTAGTTGGACACCGGGAAAAACATAAATATGCCGCATGCATACCCGACCCAGTCGTACAGGTTGTCCTTGCTTACCTTCAACCCTTTCGACTTAATGTCGCCATAGATTCCGCGTATGGAGGTGGGTTTGGTCAGATTGGCCATGATGCGTTTCAGATAATAGCGCAGAACCTCGATGTTCGACACCCCGTAGTGTTCGGCCAGGTCTTTCAACAGCATGGTGTCGAAATAGGATTGCAGGATCTTGTTTTTCTTGAAAGGGTTGTTTGTCAATACCACTTCGGGGAATCCCCCCTCGTTGTTGAAATCAACGAAGGCATTGCGGATTCTGGCCATGTCCGATTCCAGCCAACTGTTGGTGTTGATATCCAGAAAACGGCAATATTCGTTGAAGGAAAGCGGCAGGGTTTCTTCTTCCTCGGGCCATCCCCGCAGTGCCGTCTTAAGTTCACTGCTCAGCATGGTGGCGTTGCTGCCGCTTATGTATATGTTTTTTGAATGATGCCTGAACAGGCGCATGATGAAATATTCCCAATTCTCAATAAGTTGTATCTCATCAAAAAACATATAAACAGTCTTCATCTCTATGCCGGGATACATCTCCCTGTAGGCTTCGATAATCAGGTTGAGTTCGTCGGAAGTCATCTTGACAAGACGTTCGTCATCAAAGCCCACCCATAGGAATCGCTCGCGGGCTATACCATTAGCAAGAAGTTCATTTACAACGGCTTCCATTCTCGATGTCTTGCCGCATCTCCTGACCCCCGGTATGATGACTATCTTGCCGCCCCCCACAGGCAACGGATTTTCCCGCTTCTTGAGGTCAGTTGGAAATTCCGCCTGACGTGTGGCTATCAGTGTTTTTAGATATGCCTTATCCATTGTGTCCTTTTCTGGGGGACAAAAATAACAAAAAATATCCTAAAAAAAAGGACAGGCCGGATCCCAACAACACGATTGCCTTTTTGCGTCTATAATCCGACAATATGGAGTTTTTGATAATGCGCTTTATCATGGTTTTATTTTTTGCGAAAATAGGCAAAACCGCCAAACCGCCAAATTCGGTATGAATTTAGCGGGTATAATCTCCAAATTCGGTATAAATCCAGAGGACTTTCCCGTGTCTCAGCCGCCTCGTGTTGCCTCGTGGCGGCCGCATGATCAGTCCGGCAAATCCGGATCTCTCCGGAGGGTTTCCATCCTGGAAAAATCATCGGCAGGGATTTGCAGAAACGGCATCTCTGCCAGCGGGCTTTTGCCCAATCCATTGGCGAACACAGCCAGACATTGAACGCCGTCATTACCGGTCATCGCGCCCTTACCCTTGAAATGGCCCTTAAGGTAGAACAGGCTTTCGGTTACGAAGAGGGCTCGTTGCTGGTGCTTCAAACTTTCTATGAAATTGCCACCCACAAAAGCCGGGCGGCAAGCCGTTCCATTACCGGAGTTCCGAACATCCGCCCGTCGCTCTTTTGGGATACAGATTTCGATACCCTCGACTGGGGGCGTTACAAGCAGGCAATCCTCGTCCGGGTTGCCGAGCGCGGTAACGAACAGGAGAAGCAGGAAATAGCCCGTTTCTACGGCATTGTCCCATAAGTCTTCCGTCTCCTAAAGCCTGCGAGGCCGAATGTCCCAAAGGCATCAAGATTCTGCATATCGCCAGGCTGAACCGCGAGTTCATCAAGGCAAGTTTCTGATAACGGGCAATCTGCCGCGTTTCTTTATCAAGTCCGGTGCGGATTTCCGCATCGGACTTTTTTTGTTACATCTATATTATCTCGCCATTCCAAAGCATTTTTAGGAAGTCGAACACATGGAATACCTCGATGTTGCCCGATTTTCGGCTCAATTTGTCTAACGAAACGATGATGGCACGGGCATTGGGGTATTCCTCCAAAAAACGGTTAAGCCCGCTTAGGTGTCGCCTTTGGATCTCACCGGTGGATTTTATTTCAATAGCCACTTTGGCATCGCCGAGAACCGCATCCACTTCCAATCCGGAATACGTGCGCCAATAGGAAAGCTTATCTTTGGAGCCGCTGTAGCCTATGTAGGCAATGAGTTCCTGTATGATGAAGTGTTCAAAGGCGTGTCCGTATTCGGGGGTGCCGGGTTGGATATGGTTTCGCCCCATCAGATAGTTTGCGATCCCCACATCGAAATAATAGAATTTGGGAGCATGGAAAAGTTTTCGTTTTACGCTTCTCCGAAAGGCCGGCACCTCGTATCCGATAAGGGTGTCGTATAGAATCTGGAAGTAGGATTTTACGGTGTTTGCCGCCACACCGCAATCGGAAGCGATGTTTTCGTAATTGATTATCTCGCAGTCTGAAATGGCGGCCACCTCCATAAATCGACTAAAGGAAGACGCCCCCCTGAGCATGGCCTCTTCCCGTATTTCCTCCTGTAGGTAAACTTCCACGTAGGCTTTGAGTCGTTTGCTTGCATCCTGTGTCATGTAATGCCTCGGAATCATTCCGTTCTGTAAGGCCTTGTCTAGGTTGAAATCGGGTATTTCGGCACTCACCAAAGGGTATAATACTTCGGGAATGGCGCGTCCACCCAAGGTGTTGGATCCCGAACGCTTTAGTTTTCTCGCGCTGGAACCGCTAAGGATAAAGTACAGTCCTTTTTTTACCATCAGCGAGTGAATCTCATCCAATAAAGAGGGAACTTTTTGGATTTCATCAACAATCACCAAGGTTTCGGCCGGATACCTTTCGAGCATTTCGGCAAACAGGGAGGGGGCTTTTTGAAGCCTTTGCCGAAGTTCGGGTTTAAGCAGGTCGAAGTAAACCGCATCTGGGAAACGGCTTTCCAGAAGGGTGGATTTTCCTACTTGACGTGCGCCAAATAGAAACATCGCTTCATCTAATTTATTTTCTATTTTTAATACTCTGTTATACATGGCATTAATGCTGTATCTTTGTTTTTTATTGTTGCGGATTTTTAAAGAAAATCCGCAGAGTAATTGCAGATTTTTAAAGAAAATCCGCAGAGTGAGTAGGCAAAGATACAGTAAATTTTTTAGATACCGTTGTCATAAAAAGGGGGAGATTATTGTTGTGTTGACGTAAAAAGTTTCGTTATGTGAGAATTTTGTATTATCTTTACACCCCGTGTGCTGAAGTAGGCCATGGGGCTTGCTTCCGCATTTTTTTATATAAAGATTGCGATAAGCAAAAAGGAGTTTATAGAGAAATAAAGAGTCGGAGAGTCAAGAACCGGTTCAATCCGAGGCAAGAATAAAGTTAACGGCTTTGTTCTTCGGAAAGGGTCGGGGCGAGGCTCATAGATTCAAAAGTTAAGTTCACGGAGTATTGATTAAAAACCAAAGAAATGAAACGAACAGACAGGATCTGCGCGATGCTCATTTGCGCAGTGTTGTGGTTCAACCCGGTTGGAGCGCAACAACTCACCAAACAGTTTGCCGGCGGGAGCACGGTGGCCAGGATGGATCAAATCATCCCGAAGATGGAACGTGTGTCCGATGCCCAAGGGTCGGTGACAGCCAACGTTCAAGTGATCGGAGAGAAAAAGCCGGGCATAGGGGCCGGGAACCTTTCGGTGGACTTCGACAACCGGGCGCTTACCGAAAGGCAGAAGCTCGACATGGTGAAAGACTACATGCAGCAGGCTTTTGCCGCCGCCCCCAAGGCCGGGGATGCAGCCGGGCAGACCCATGTGTTCGTGGGGGGAAGTTCGAGGAATCACGACATGATCAAGGCCGTTTATGTTGACGGAGTAAGGACGGCATTATCGACGTGCGGCTTTCCTTACGCTTCGGGTGGCACGAGGCTGCACCCGTATTGGGGAACGTGGACCGGATCCGTCTATGAAGGGATCTGGGCGGCAGGAAATTCGATAGTAGGGTATTTCACTTTCGATCCGTTTACGCAACAGGCAACACAGCTTACACAAGCCTATCTAACCGGCGACCAGGGAGGGATGATTTCGGATGCCTGTGCGTACGACTATTCCTCCGGCAAGGTCTATACCCTGAAGAACGGATACACGGCTGATTACACTGCGGTGGATTCAATCGTTTTCTATTCGGCCGACAAGGGTACGGCGGTCTTCGGGAAGGCGTTCCGGATAGACATCTCCACAGCCAATATCCCGGTGGCCATGGCCATCGACAAGACCGGCAAGTTCTATATCATCTGCACGGACGGCAAGGTATATTCCGTGAAGAAGGAAAATGACACGTATTCGCTGGAAGAGATCGGAGACACCAAACAGCCCACCGCCACATACAATCAGTCTGCCGCCTGGGATTACCGTAGCGACAAGATTTATTGGGCCAATATCAATGAAACAGGAAATGCCGGTTATATGTCCGTCTGGGATCCGGCAGAAAAGGATACTTCTGTCCAGCTGGGAGCTCTTACGCAGACTATGGCCTTGGCTTCCGTTTATTTCGTGGATGAGAACCCGGAGGCGGCGGAACTGGCGCTTGCCTACGACGGCACGAACGTGATTGCCCGGTTCACCGCACCGGAATACACCCGCAACGGCGACCCCCTTGCTGAACTTGGAAGCGCCGAAATCTACAAGTCCGGCAGCACGAGCCTGTCGTTGGCGAAGACCGTCAACAATCCCGTTCCCGGACAGAAATACACGGAAGAGATTGCCGTTGCCGAAACCGAAGGAACGCTTACATACGTCCTTCAGTTTAAGAACAAGGCCGGCAAGGCCTCCCCGATATCGATGGCCGAGGTGCGCCTGATCAACGTTCAGCTGCCCTATACGAACGGATTCGAAGAAGATGAATCCGGCAAGATGGAGAACATCACGCTCGAAGACCTTGACGGATTGGGCGGATGCGGCCGTGTCCGCGACACGGCGCATACCGGCAGTTACGGTTACAGGCTTACCAGCGACTACTACTATGACGAAGACCGTCTGTTGAAGATAGAGGGTCTTTCGGTGCGCCAGGGCACCGGGTATCAGATTTCGTTCTGGTACAAGGCCACTTCCACAAATTGTGTGGATGTATATGCCGATGGATCCCTTATAGGATATAGCGATGTGGCCGAAGCCGACGGTTGGGTGAGATTCGAGGCACTTTATGCCGTGGACGCCACCGGTCAGATGGCTGTCTGGATCGGTGCGGAAGATGCGGAGAACCCGATGTATATCGATGATATCGAGATAAAGGAAGTCATCCCGCCCGATGTGCCGGGTTACGCCACATTCAACAGTGTCGCCGCCGCCACCGACGGTTCCCTGAAGGCGGTTGTCAATATGACCCTGCCTGCCAAGACCATGGGCGACGGCACATTGTCGGGCATAGACAGCGTTGAATTTTATCTCGGAACGGTTTCCGGAACCCGTGTAACGTGGAACCCGACACCTTCCAATGCGGTCAAGACGGGGCTTACCCCCGGGGCGACCCTCGATCTCGAGGCCGAGGTTCCCAAGGCCGGCCAGTATTGCCTCCGGGCCAAGCTGTACAACGGATACGGGGCTTCCCTTAAATATTCCTCCTATGCGGATGCTGACGGCTATCTGTTGATAAGCCCGTGGATCGGTTCCGATATGCCCACATCCGTAACGGCTGCCGCCGAACCGCAGGCCGACGGCTCGGTCAGGCTGACCTGGGGCAAGCCGAAAGCCTCGCACGACGGCTATATCGGCACGGTTTCCTATAAGTTGAAGGATGCCGCCGGCACCGATCTCTACAGCGGTTCGGACACCACCTTCACCACGGCTGCCCTGACAACCGGCATGCACACCTTCACCCTGGAGTTCGCCAACGCGTGGGAATCCAAGTCGCGTTCGGTACGCACCCTGGCCGGCATCAGGGACGGCATGATCTACAGCAATGTATCCGTCTCCGAAACCACTGAATCCAGAGTGCTTAACGTAAGCCGCACCGCCGACAACTCCGCCTTTGCCCAGATGATCTATCCGGCCACCGGCAAGGCCATGTACATCGACACCCTGCTGCTCTTCACCACCGCCCCCACCACGGGCGAGGCCAAGCAATTCACGAAGATCTACATGGGAACCACCGACTCTGCGGCTTT
This sequence comes from Ruminococcus flavefaciens, assembly GCA_023667315.1. Lineage (GTDB taxonomy): Bacteria > Bacteroidota > Bacteroidia > Bacteroidales > P3 > Pullibacteroides. Next base: position 242,226 of record JAMPAI010000002.1, on the reverse strand, counting down.
TGGCGGAAGCACTGCAAGCCCGGCCAAGGACTTTGTGGAAAAGGAAAACCTCACCCTCGTCTTTGCCGACACCCTGCGCTTCAAGGCAGGCGAGAACACCCTCAGGCTGCCCCTGCAGGGCTTCTACTACGACGGCACCAAGACCTTGGTGATGAACGTGGTCAAGCCCATGCAGCCCGGGACCACCTTCGCTGCCGCCGCCTACGTGGCCGTGTCCGACGGCAACATGCTCAAGTACCGTAGCACCAGCACATCCGTGGATTTCGACACCGTAAGCCGCTACAACGACTACACGGGTACGCCCAGCGGCTATTCGGTTTCCATGGTGGCCGCCCCGAACACGAACCTCAAGACCGCCAGGATCACGGTAAAATGGCAGAATCCTGAAGACAACACCGTGTCTGCCCCGGTTGCCGGTGTGAGTGTCCGCATTTTCAAACCGGACACCGTTGCTGGAAAGAATCTGGACGTTACCGTATTGACCGGTGATGACGGTGTGGCGACTTTCGAATGCCTTCCCGACGGCAAATTCTTTGTGGTGGCCCGCAAGGCGGCCTATATCGCCAGCCAGCCGCAGGAATTGAACGTTGCAACGGCCTCCCCTGTCGAGATGGAAATCTTCATCGAGAGGGCTGCCATCCGCAAGGCCGGTGGGAAAGTCGTGGACAAGGGCGGCAAGGCTCTCGCCGATGTGGCGGTCAAGGCCGATGACGGTGTTTTTGCCGCGCAGACCACAACAGGCCAAGACGGACGCTACGAACTCGACATCTACGGTTCTTCCGAATATGACCTTGCCTTTGAAAAGGCGGGTATGAGACCCTACGCGATGAAGTTGGGTCTGGAAGAAAAAGACACCGTTCTGGCCGATGTGGAAATGAGGTATGATCCCGTTCCCGTTCCCATGGCCTCGGTGGCCGTGGAAGACGGCAAGGCCGTTGTAAAATGGAACAAGCCCGCCGCTTCCGCCATGATGAGCTGGGTCGGCACCGTTACGCAGATACGCCGCCTTACCATCGACAATAAAACGGCCTTCAAGTACGCCCAGCGTTTCACGCCCGAGGATCTGGCCGCCCTTAAGCTCGGCGCCCAACCCAAGGCGCTCCGCTTCGGTTTCGTGGCGGGTTCGGAAACGGCTCACTACAGCATTGTGCTGGCCGCCGATACCACGCATGAGATCTATCGTCAGGAAGTTCCTATGGATAAACTGAGGATGGGCGAATGGTGCAATATCGATATTCCCGCCGACAAGGCCGCCATCGACCTTACAAAAGAACTGTGGCTGATAGTGGAAGTGGCCGAAAGCGAAGACCAAGGTTATGCTTGTGCCGCCACCACCGTGGGCACCGTGGCCGGCAAGGGCAACCTGATGTGTTATCAGAACAAATGGTACACCATCAATCAATTATTTGAAAACGGAGCCGGCAATATGTTGATCCGCCTGCTGGTGGAAGACGCATCCACGCAGATTGAAGCCGCCAACGGCTACCGTGTGTACCGCGGCCTGCTGCAGGACGATTTCGAGGACTATACGCTGCTTACGCAGGAAAACGTAAAGGCCACCACCTATACCGATGCAGACTATTCGGGACTTGCCTTCGGCCAGTACAACTATGCCGTTGTGGCCGACTTCTATGGCGAAGACCTTGCGGAACCCGCCTACACGAACACCTTGAACAAGGATATGGAATTCACCGTAAGCTTTAAGGTGACATCCAACGCCGGTTCGGCCAAGGGTGCCGCCGTCTATATGGTGGATACCGGCATGACCCGCGATTACGAAGCCGTGGTGGATGCCGAAGGCAATGCCCTTATCACCAAGAAGGTATGGCGCGATGCCTACGAATACGAAGTGTCGCTTCCCTACCACAGGGTCGTTGAGGGCGTGCTGCACCTGAGCAGCGACACCGTGCTCAGCATCAAGCTGGAAGAAGTGATCGTGAACCCGGAACTCACCGCCGAAGTGCAGGGTCTGGATGTGGTGGTGAACTACGGCGTGAACCTGCACAACTGGTCCGACGATGTGGAATCCTACGATGATTTCGCCATTTCGGGCGTGGATCCCTGGATTTTGAGCGAGGCTGTGGCCAAGGGTGGTGTAGAAGGAACGACGTGGTCTCACAGCCGGGATCCTCAAAGCTGGATTGTGATGAACCCCTCGAAAACTCAACCCGCCTTGAGCTGGGCTCCCTATTCGGGCGACAGATACTTTGCCGCGATGTATAACCCGAAGGCGCAGAACAACGACTACCTGATTCATCCCGTAACCAAGGGTGGCGGCATGTTCACCTTCTTTGTCCGTGCGGTAAACTCGCAGTATCCCGAAAGTTTTGAATTGGTTTATTCCACCACTACGTCCGATTTGAACGCGTTCCAGACCCTTCCCGGATCCACGGTGGCTTCCTTTACCGCAACCAATTGGGCAAGGGGTAGGTTCACGATTCCCGAAAACGCCAGGTTTATCGGTATCCACTGCATCTCCAACAATGCATTCGGCCTCTTGGTTGACGACTTGTCTTACCAGACTGAGGAACTTGCCAACCCCACCGGATACGAACTCTATCTAGACGGTGTCAAGGTTAAGGATGCCGCCGCCACCGAACTCACCTACACTTTCAAGGATCTTTCCGTAGGCGAGCACAAGGTGGGCGTGAAGGCCATCTATGCCAGCGGGGCTTCCGAATTGGTGGAACAGACGGTAAAGGTTTCGGCCGAAGCCATGCCCATCAACCTGAAAGCGACCGTAGAGGAAAGTACGGCCGTCCTTACCTGGGACATGCCCGAAGGCTTCGCCCCCCAGAGTTACAAGGTGTTCCTGGGCAACGAACAGAAGGCCGAGAACCTTACCGAAAAGACCTACACGTTCAGCGATCTTGCGAATGGAACCTACACCGCATCTGTGGTGGCCGTGTATGAGACCGGCGAATCCGAAAAGGCAAGCGTCGAGTTTACCGTCAACGTTGTCGTGGGCGTGGAAGACTTCGACATGGCGCCCCGCACCAAGGTCTATCCCAACCCCAGCGACGGTCTGTTCTACCTGCAGGCCGCCGGCAAGGGCGTGGCCGAAGTTTACACGATGAACGGACAGATTATCCGCCGCATGGAAATTCCTGCCGAAGGGGTTTATACCATCGACTTGCAGAACCGTGCCAAGGGTATGTATCTGATTCGTTTCGTAAATAACGAACAGTCTTCCTTCTTCAAGGTGGTGGTTCGCTAAACGACTTTTTTGAAGTTGGACCGGTAAGGTCCGGAAAGCCGTGCGGAAAAAATTCCGCACGGCTTTTTTTATCTATCGTCCATATGTGAAGAGTCTTAATAAACGTTAAAATATGAGCTTGAAATGTTAAAAGTGTCCGTTTTTTCATAAAAGATGTTAAACGCCCTTGAAGTTTAACGTTTCGTTAAGAGTGTCGGGTTGTTTGGGAATTTACTTTTGCCGCAGAACAAAACAAATTCCGTTATGAAAAGGATTCTATACTTGATTTTTGTCGGCTTGCTGATGCTCGGAGGCTCGCTCCGGGCGCAGGAAAACGGCGGAAACCTTTCGGCAGCCTTGAACAAGGTGCAGCAGTGGTTCGGGAAATTCGAAGACTATGTGGGGCGCACCGACGTGATAACGCCCGGTCAGTTGCAGAAACTGCCCATAGGCCTGCGCACCACCATCGGCAACACCAATTACGACATGTTGGTAACAGAGGCCGTGTTCGGCCCCGAGAACACCGAACTGGCGGTTTACCTGTGCATATCGGGCCCCGACTGGCAGGGCAAGGAACGCAAGCTCTATTTCGGTGCCGACAAGATACTGATCAGCAGGACCGGCGGTTTTGTGGGCGATGTAAAGCTGGCGCTGATGGGGGATGTTACGCTGAAAGGCAAGGGCGATATGTTCCGGGTGCGCTTCTTGGGCAAGAAAGACGAGGGCGCGCCCGCCGCCACCTCCGACGGACTGCCGCCCACCTATGCGGTGGTGAATTGCGAGGGCTTCAAGGAACTGCAGATAAGCGCGATGCTGGAACTGAACGAGAGTCACCTCACCGCCATCAAGAAGGGCAAGCCGGTGGACAACCCCTTGCAGTTCAGCTTTGCCTGCACCGCCAAGGAATTGGACGATATCGTGGTGCAGGTGAACTTGCCCGAATTCGCGCTGAAATCGTTGCCGGAATGGACGTTTACGGCCGAAGACGTGGTTTTCGACTTCAGCCAGACCCGCAACGCTTCCGGCTTCAAGGGCTACAAGACCCTGAAAGGCACGGAAAACCAGATTGATTTCAGCGAGATCTGGCAGGGGCTCTACCTGAAGAAAATCCGTTTGCAGTTTCCCGATTACATCACCAAGCGCAACGATGTGCGCCCGGCGGTGGGCATTCAGAACCTGTGGATAGACGAAACGGGCTTTACCGGCCATGTGGAGGCCGAAGACGTGCTGAATCTAGACGAGGGCGTATTGGGAGGCTGGGGCTTTTCGATAGAGAAGTTCGAGATGGACTTTACCCAGAACGAATTGAGCGGAGGCGGCATGGAGGGTCGCATCGAGATACCGGTAAGCAAGGCCAACGCCTATGATTACGACGCCTATTTCAAGAGCGATGGTTCCTGGAGCATGGAATTGAGTCTGGGCAACAAGGTGAAGTTCGACTTTATCAATTCGCGCGAGGTGGAAATCTACAAGTCTTCCTACCTCAAGGCGCAGAAAGAGAAAGACAAGGACCTGCTGCTTACCGCCTGCCTTTCGGGGCATATGCAGCTTAATCCCGTGGCCAAGGAAAACGAGCGTCTGGGGTTGGCCAACGTGGAGTTCAAAGAGATGAAGATACAGAATAAGGCACCCTATTTCGGTATAAAACTCATCAAGTGGGACGATGCACTGCAGATCAAGAAATTTCCGGTTTCCATCAAGGATATTCAGGCTACCGCGGAGCAGGAGGATATCTCGTTTTCGTTCAAGACCGTGGTGCATTTCGGAGGCGATAAGGACTGGAATTTCGGGGGCGAGCTCGGTATGGGCATCCATTCGGCTATCGAACAGGAAAACGGCAAGCACCGCTGGAATTACAAGGGCGTGAAGGTGAGCGAGGTGGCGGTCGATTTCTCGAATCAGTTCTTTTCGTTTAACGGCCACGTGAAGATGCTCGACAACGACAAGACCTATGGCGACGGTTTTCAGGGAAATGTAAAACTGGGGATCAAGTATCTTAATTTTTCGTCGGAAGCCAGTCTGATGCTGGGCAAAACCGATTTCCGCTACTGGTATGTGGATGTGATGGCCACGCTCGGCCCCACCGGCATTCCGGTCTTTCCGGGCTTCAAGATTTCGGGGCTGGGCGGGGGCGCCTATAAGAAGATGCGGTTCGAGCAGGCGGCTCAATCGCCCAACAAGAGTGGCCTGAACTACGTGCCCGACGAGAACACATCTTTTGGCTTGAAGACTTCCGTTTTGTTCGCCACCAACGATGAAAAAGCCTTCAATGCCGAGCTTACGTTCGAGATGCTGTTCAATAAACACGGCGGGCTGGCCGATGTTTCCCTGCGCGGGGCGGGGCAGCTGATGGCCACCGAGTTCGCCGGCTTGGGCAGGTTCGTGCAGAAAGTGAACCAACTGGCGGCGAAAGTGCAGCCCACGCTCGAAGACCAGCAGCGCGCCATCGCCAAGGAAGCGGCCATTACCGCGCAGGTGGATCTGCGTATGGACATCACCAACAAGCGCTTTACCGCCAATTGCGATGCGTTTATGGATCTGGGCATTATCAAGGGAGCGGGCAGCAACGGCAAGTTGGGCAACATGGGCATGGCGTTCGGCGGCGAAGACCACAACTGGTATATCAAGGTGGGCGAGCCGGCCTATCCCCTGGCGTTGAAACTCAAGGTGGGGCCCTTGCAGGCATCGCTCGGCTCGTATTTCATGACCGGCAGTCATCTGCCTGCGTTTCCGGCTATGCCCAAGAAGGTGGCCACCCTGTTGGGACATTCCAATTACGAGAAACCCGATCTGACCCAGTTGGAAAGGGGCGCGGGCTTCGCCTTCGGTTCCAGTTTCAGTCTGAGCACAGGCACGATTCCGCTGCTTATTTTCTATGCCGCGTTCGATGCCGAAGTAGGCTTCGACATCATGATGAAGAAATATCCCAACGCGCTCTGCACCGAAACCGGCGAAAAGCCCGGCATCAAGGGCTGGTATGCGCAAGGGCAGGCGTATGCCTATATGATGGCCGACATGGGGCTGTACCTTAAGCTGTTCGGCAAGAAACGCAACTTCTCGATACTGAAGGGTGAAGTGGGGGCGATGCTGAAGGCCGCGCTGCCCAATCCATCTTCTTTTGCCGGCGGTCTGGGTGTGAATGTGTCGATTCTGAACGGTCTGGTAAAGGGGCGTTTCCATGTGGAGTTCGATTTGGGGCAGTCCTGCACGCTGATCAATCAGGGCTTTGCCGACGGTGCGGAGGTTATCGCCGATATGCAGCCGGCGGCGGATGCCAAGAACGTGGACGTGTTCACCATTCCGCAGGCAGCGTTCAACCTGCCCATGGAAACGGAGATCAACGAAGAATACGACAACGAGAAGAAAGACCTCAAGCTTAAGCTCTCGCAATACGAGCTTTGGCACGGCGGCAGCAAGATAGAGGGCAAGTTCGTTTGGAACGAGGAAAAGCGTGTGGTCGAATTCCAGAGCCGCGATATACTTCCCGGCGAAGTCAAGCTGGATTACCGCCTGGCGGTGGCGGCCAAGGAAAAGAAGGGTACCTCCTGGGTCGATTTAAAGACCGACGAGGGTTCGGCCTACAGGGAAGAGAAGAAGCATGCGTTTACCACCGGCAAGGCTCCCGACAGCATTCCCTGGTCGAACGTGCGGGTCTGCTATCCCTTGCGCGGCCAGCGGTATTTCCTGCCTAAGGAACACAAGACGGGTTTCGTGTATCTCCATAAGGGCATGCCCGGACTGTTGGTGAGCGAAGACTATTCCAAACGGGTGTATTTCGTTTCGGCCAAAGACACCCTGAGCGCGGCCTTTACCTACAACCAGGGAGAAAAACGGATCATGTGGTATTTCCCGCAGGGCTTCAAGCCGCAAACCGAATACGAGGCCTTGTTCGTGATGGAATACAAGGGGCAGACTACGGCACCGGTAACGAATCCCGCCGTGTCCGCGAACGTGTCGGCTTCTTCGGCGGCCCTGCAGCAGGGCGCGCAGCGCACGGACGTTACCCTCTACGAAGGGCAGGGCGGCAAGCTCGAACAGCAGAGCATCAAGTTGGGAAAGGCTTCCATCATGGCTTCCGACAAAGACAAACTGGTTCTCCGCTACACGTTTACCACCAGCCGGCACGATAATTTCGCGGAAAAGATTGCCGGTGTAAGGCTGCCCGCCACCTATCGCACGCCGGTAATACACAGCGATGGCAAGGGCGGCTACTACACCAACTCGCCCGACGTGCATTACCTGCAGGCCGAGATGAAGGCCGTGGAGGCTTTCGATGAGGCGGAGCGCCAGGGCACGCTGTACAGCGAAAACAAGCCTTTGGTGCGTGTTACGGCCGACTTAGGCAACGAGAACTACTACCGCAACCATATCTATCCCTTGGTGTATGAACACTATCCGTATGCGGGGGCGGTGAATTTCGAACGCAGCGAGGAACATCCGCAAGCCGTGCCCGACTGGGCGGTGTATGCTTCCCAACTGTACGAAGAAAAGGAAAACCTCCGTTTTCCCTGGATCTACTGCCAGCCCCTGCAATACAAGGACGATTTCGACAAGGTGCTTATCGGGGTGGCGAACGCCGGGGTGCTGGCCTTGCCCTACTATTACCAATGGCTCAACAAGCATTTCGTACCTATCAAAAAAGGGAAGTATCCCGTGGAGATGCGCTACGTATTGCCCGACGGCACACAGACCTCGGTGCAGCGGGCGGTGTTCGACAACAAGGTGGAATAGGGTTCATCAAAACAAAATACAATGTGCAAGATTAAAATAGCGAATAAGATGAAAAAGATGTTGTTTGGTTTTTGTATGGCCGCGCCGCGCAATGGTCGGCGCGGCCTGGCGGAGGTGCGCAATGCGGTGCTCTGCATTATCGTGGGGCTGCTTCTATTGGGCGTGTCGGCATTAAGGGCACAGACCTCCGATTCGGCCTCCGTGTATCTTACCGGCAAGGTGTGCAGGAATCAGGTATGGCTGCGCTGGGCGGCCGCTACGCCCGAACTCTGGCAGTACAGCCTGCAACAGGGTTGGGTACTGGAACGCTACGATTTCGATACGCTGCAGATGGGGCGCTCGGCACGCGCGAACCTGGCCTATGCGCCGGTGCGCACACAGATAGACATTCCGCCTTTCATGCAGGTGGATACGGCGAGGATCGCGGCCTTGGCCGAAACGGATATGTATGCCGCCGTGTTGGGCGAGGCCGTGTATAATCCCGACATCGCGCTGTCGATGGGCGGGCTCGCGCTTTCGCCCTGGGAACAGATCTCCAGGGAAATGGAACGGAAGCAGATGCGTTTCGCCTTGGCGAACCTGGCCTGCGACCGCTCCTTTGCCGTGGCCTGTCTGGGCGGCATGGGCTATGTGGACGCTAACGTGCAGAAAGGGCATTACTATCTGTACCGCCTCTACGCGGCAGGCGTGGACAGGGCCGATTCTTCCGCCCAGGCGCCCGATACCGCGCTGTACTTTACCCGTATGGAAAGCGGCACGCTCCTGCCGCCCGTGCAGGAAATACAGGTGGAAAGCGGCTACCTTACGGCGAAATTGGAATGGGACATCCGCTTTGCGGCCCGTCAGAGCGTCGGCTATTACGTGGAAAGGGCTGCCGAAGCCAAGAAACCGAACCTGCGGAAGTATGAGCGCCTGAACCGGACTCCGCTCAGTGTATTGCAGGAAAACCGGACCCATCGCATGGGATATGCCGACAGTCTGCCCGACGCGCAGACCCGTTATGTTTACCGCGTGATCGGGGTGGATCTGTTCGGGCAGGAATTCACGGTGGCGCAGGGCCGTGCCGTCCAAAGTGCGGGTATGCCCTTGGCGGTGGCCGAAATCGACTCGGTAACGGGCGATGAACAAGGCCAGTGCTGTCTTTACTGGTCGTATCCCGAAGAAAGCATGGCTTCGGTAAAGGGTTTTTCGGTATATGTTACCTCGCTGCCCGACTGGAACGAAAGCGAAAGCCATCTGCTGGCCGCGCAGCTGCCGCCCCCAACGCGCCGTTTTACGGTAAGTCCCGAGCAGATGGACGTGTCTTCCTATTTCTACGTCAAGACGCTGGGAAACGATGGAAAAAGCACCCTTTCGCGCGCCTTTTTCTACTGGAAGAAAGACAGCCTTCCGCCGCTTCCGCCCACGGAACTGGCCTATACTGTAGATACGGCGGGTATAGTCTTTATTAGCTGGAAACCCTCCGCCGACGCGGATGTGGCCGGCTACCGGGTGTTCCGTCAGGTGGAGGAAAAGGCCGAGCCGGTGCAGGTAACCGCCCGATCATTGGCCGACACGGTGTTTACCGACACCGTGTCGCTCAACACCCTGCAACGTTTCTACTATTCGGTGCGCGCAGTCGATGCCAGCGGCAATATCTCCAAGCCGAGCGAGCTGCTGGCGGTAAGGAACCTGCTGCCCGACAAGCCTGCCCCCGCCGTTTTTTCGGGCAAGAGCCATGTGGAGGGCGATAAGGTGGCGTTGGTCTGGTACAACAGCCAGACCTCCAACGCACGCGGGCATGCGCTGTATTACCGCTGCGATTCGTCCTCGTGGTTCCTGCTAAAGGATTTTCCCGCGAATCCAAAGACCGGCATCCCGGAAACCTCCTCGTTTACCTTCGCCATGCCCGAACGCCATTACAGGACCCGGTACACCTTCAACATCGTGGCCTACGGTTCCGATAAGGAGACAGACACCGTAAACGGTCCGTTTACCTACGAGGCGGAATATACCCCCGTATTGAAACCCAAGACGCCTTTCGCGGTCGTGGATGCCGATAACCGCTATGTGCAGCTGCAATGGAAAGAAAAGAACGGCAAGCCGGTGGCGCGGGTGTACCTGTACCGCCGTGCCGAAAACGAAAAACTGCGCCTGCTGGCAACCCTGGATGCCGAAACCGCCGCCCAAGGGTTCTATACCGATTTTTCGGTAAGGATGAACACCGAATATGCCTACATACTCCAGTACGAGTATCAAGACGGGCTTTGGTCGGCGTATTCGGCGCCCTGCACGGTGGTGTATTAAAAATCGGAAAGCTTGTTGTAACTTTGGGCTGAAGCGTGCAAGACAGAATACATGAAAGTAGACGTTAACCCGGAGTTCGCCTTTGCGATGGAACTGGTGGAGGAAACCGACCAGAACCTGTTCCTTACCGGCAGGGCGGGTACCGGAAAGACCACATTCCTCAAAGAACTGGTGCGGCGTTCGGCCAAGCGCATGGTGGTGCTTGCGCCCACCGGAATCGCGGCCATCAATGCCGGCGGCAGCACGCTCCATTCCTTTTTCCAGCTTCCCTTCGGGCTTTACCTGCCCGGCTACAGCCGCAAGAACAAGTTCCGTATCGGCAAGGAGAAGATAAACCTTATGCGCAGCATCGATCTGATGGTGATCGATGAGGTGAGTATGCTCCGCGCCGACATCCTGGACGAGGTAAGCGGCATCCTGAAGCGGTACCGCAACGACCACCGTCCATTCGGCGGCGTGCAGCTGCTGATGATCGGCGACCTGCAGCAGCTGGCGCCCATCGTGAAAGACGACGAGTGGGAGCAGATGAAAGAATACTACGCCTCACCTTACTTTTTCGAGAGCGAGGCGCTTAAGAGCGTGGGGTTTTCGTGTGTGGAACTGCAAAAGATCTACCGGCAGAACGACGAGGCATTTATCGGGCTTCTGGAAAAGATCCGCACCCGGAATATCGACCCGGGTGTGCTCGAACTGCTGCATTCGCGCTATGTGCCCGGCTTCGTTCCGCCCGAAAAAGACGGCTACATCACCCTTACCACCCACAACTACCAGAGCGACCGCATCAACGAGGCGAGTCTGGCCGCGCTGCCCGAAAGGGAGAGTGTCTATGAGGCGCAGATAAGCGGCACCTTTCCCGAATCCTCGTATCCCACCGCATTCGCGTTGCGGTTTAAGCCAGGGGCGCAGGTAATGTTCGTAAAGAACGATTCCTCGCCCGACCGCCGCTACTACAACGGCAAGATAGGCTTCGTGACCCGCTGCGGGGAAAACGCCGTATGGGTCAGGTGTAACGAGGAAAACCGGGAGCCTGAGGAGATAAAGGTGGAGGCCGAATCCTGGGAAAACACCCGGTACGTTATCGACAACGAGACCAAAGAGATAAAGGCCGATGTGGAGGGCTCGTTCAAGCAGATTCCCCTGCGGCTGGCCTGGGCGGTAACCATACACAAGAGCCAGGGGCTTACGTTCAGCAAGGTGGTGATCGATGCCGGGCGCGCCTTCGCCCACGGGCAGGTGTATGTGGCGCTGAGCCGTTGCCGCACGCTGGAAGGCATCGTGCTGCGTTCGCCCCTCACGCCCGAATCGATCGTGGGCGACGAGCGCATAGACAGCTTTGTCCAGAACAACGATTTCGGCTCCAACGCCGGTTTTCTGGCGCAATGCAAGGAAGATTACCGTTTCGACCTGATACGGCACCAGTTCAACTTCTCCGCCCTGCGGCAGTGCCTGCGGGAGATAAGCGATGTGGCGCACAGGGTGCTGCCCGATGTCTATCCGCGCCTGTACGGCGATATACTGCAGGCTGTGGCCGATTTCGAACAGGATGTATTTTCCGTGGGCGAACGTTTCTTCGTGGAGATAAACCGCCTGCAATATCGTGACAGGGCTCATCAGGACGAACGCTGCACCAAGGCCGCCGTGTACTTCCTGCAAAAGCTCGAAGCCATACTGCAAGGGCTTATCCCGCGCCTGTCGGTAGAAATCGACAACCAAAAGGAACAGGAAAGGCTGGCCGACAGGAAGGCCGAACTGAAGCGGCTGTTTACCGAAAAACAGAACACGCTCCGCTTGCTGTGCGAGAAAAAGGCCTTCGACATCACCGCCTATCTGCGCGCTAAGTCGGAACAGTTCTTCGAAAAGGAAAAAGACACGTTGCCGGAAAGAAAAACAAAAACCGCGAAAAAGGAAAGCCCTTCTGCGACCCCGAAAACGAAGTCCGAAACAGATATAGACGAAACTCATGAACTGCCGGTAGGCGAAGACTACGCCCGCCTATTCGAGGCATTGCGGGCCTGGCGCACGGCAAAATACAAGGAAGAGGAAAAGCCCGCCTTCATGATCCTTTCACAGAAGGCCTTGATAAGCATCGCCCAAGCCGCCCCCCGCACCAAGGCGGAACTGCTCGGCCTGAAGGGCATCGGCAAGGTAAAGGCCGCCCAGTACGGCGACGAGATCCTGCAAGTGGTGCGCGACACGCTCGGATAAAACAGATTCCTTACAAAAACGAAGGGCAGAAACTGAAAGTTTCCGCCCTTCGCATATATTCCCCGCAGGGAACAGGCAGGTTTTACCGAACCATAAACTTAAGCACGGCAACACCCTGTTCGGTGGCGACGCGGGCAAAGTAAACGCCGGCGGCAAGATTCCTTACGTTGTAAATGAAGTCTGTTGTGTTAAGGTCATTGAAATGCTGAAGCAAAATTCCGGCTGGATTGTAGATGGCCACTTCGTTAATCGCCACGTCCACGGCATGGATGATAATCGTTTCATGGGCGGGATTGGGATAAAGCGACAGCAGGGAGGAAAGTTTGGCAACCCCTTCATTGCTTAAGGAGGTGCACACAGTAATGTCATCGATCATAAACATCAATTGGTCTTCGGAAAGACATTGAATCGCCAGGTGCACTTCTTTGCCAGCGTATTTGTTCAAGTCGATTTCAACTTTAGCCCAATTTTGAGAAGGAGCTTCAAGTGTTTCACCGATTTGGGTAAAACTGCTTACTGCGTCATCAGTTTCGGAAACTAAAACCTTATAGCGTTCCAAACCATAGGCGTCATTGTAGGTCTTTACAAAGAAAGACATAAATGCTTTCCCTTCTATGATCTTCAGTTTTGGAGAAATTAGCCAATCGTTGTTTACGCCGGCCGAAGAGCAGAAAGAAGCCCCGAAACGTTGTCCGCTATGAGGCATCATATGTTCATCTGCGCCTTCCAAGACATTTGGGTTGAAGGCTATAAAGGCGAAAGCTTCTTCCATATGGGGAAAATAAAGGGTCTGGAATCCGTATGTGGGTGCCCCGTCTTCGTCAACAGCTTTCCATACGGGATTAAACCCATTGGTGGAAAAGTCCTCGCAATTTTCCCAATCCATCACATAGGGGTCGGCAGGCTGCAGGGATTTTACTTTTTTTGTGCACTTATCGTTGCTCGGATCTTCGTCATCGGCAAGCGAGGAGAAAACGGTAAGTTCGTATTCGGTATTGGGCGTGGATAGGTCCGCGATAAAAAGAACCTCGGTTTGTTCGTAAGGTTTTAACGTCACGGTTTTGTTCCCGACCGTTTTTCCGTCCACCATCAAGGTAAGGGGGGCTTCCAACTGTTCGTATCCTTGATTGAGGATCCTTGCTGTAATTACCTGGTTGTTGGCGAAGATTCCCGTTTGTTGAGGACTGGTGATTTCAGCAACATAAACGTCTTTCTTCATCGGTTTTCCGTCATGTCCGAATACGGCGCGGATAGACGGTGTTCCCAATTCCGACATAAAGGTAACGGGATAGTTTGTCGTAACATACAGGGTGCCGTCTTTTCTTGCATCGGTAATCAGGCCGTAAGGTTCGGCGGTAAGCTGTATGGCTGAAATCATATAGTCGCCGGCTTCCAGGATAATGGCGGGCGTTTTATACGAGTGCTGTCCGGCTTCGGTGCCTCTGTAAACAGTTACATCGTATAGGGGGTCATCCAGAAGGAAAGTTTCCTTATTCCATTTTTGAATACGGATACCTATTTTCAAATCGGAAATAAAGGCTTCCCATCCAAAAGAAACGGCGGTTAGGGTATCTTTCTGGCTCAGGCTGAAAGGAATGCCGCATCCCACACTGCCTCCGTCCGTACCGATGGAATACCGGTCCGTGTACATATCTTCTGTAACGTAGTCGTAAACCATATCGACATCGGTTATCTCAATGGTCTGTTCTTTGGCGTTATCGGACAGATGGTTTTCGTCTTCTCCCTGTATGGTTACCGTGGCGGTAAATTTAGCCAGGTCATTTATCTTGAGGCCGCTTGTCGTTATGGAAACATCGGTGCTTTTAGTCAGATTGGGTTTGATATCCTTTATTTTAGAATTGCCGATAATGTTTCCATTCAGGCTGATGGAGACCTCTGCCTCGTCGATGTTCTCATAACCTCTATTTTGAACCGCAACGGAAGCGGTAAAGGAACCATTTGCCTGATCGGCGGGAATCAAGCGGGCCAAACCAGTGGAAATGGAACTCAAACGGGCATCGTGGGCAGCTACCTCGCTGATGGAAACATCGCGGATTCCGAAAAATCCGATTTCATCAGCCTGGAAATAAAATGCGTAGGTACCGGATTCTTGCGGTCTAACCGTAAATTCAAGAGGAGCCCAATCGCTCGATAGGTATTGTTCGTCTGAGGCCACGGTATCCCATTCCGAGAAAGGCGTGGAGGTGCGGCCGAACCCCACATGGTAAGTTTCGGGTAGAGGAAGAAAGCCTAAAAAGATTATACCTGCATAAAATTCGCAGGAAATCCGGTAGGTCTTACCTTCCTCCAGATTTACGCACCGCGACATTAAGGGATATCCGGGTTCCCATAGGTTTACGGCTTCTTTACCGAGATTCCATGCAATCGGTTGACCGAACAAGTCGTATTTCCCGATATCGAAAGTGTAAGGGACATTTACGGCGCTTCTTTTAATAATGCAGCCTGTTACGGTGTCGTCTGCCTTAGAGGCATCCCCTTCAAAGGCAACGAGTCCGCCGTAAACCGTATAAATGGAGTCGGGATCGGCAACAGATATTTTTTTGTTGAATGTATATTCGGCTTGCTTTCCTGCCGGCAATACGGTAGAAACGGTTTCGGTAACAACATCACTGCTGCCTTCTACCTGGTACCATACCTTGTAGCTGTTGATGTCGGCGGAACCATTGTTGCTGAGGTGTAAGGTTACGTTGGCTTCGGAGCCAATCTCGCAACTTACGGCCGGTAAATTGATTCTGTCGGCCGAGATGTTCAAGGGAAGGTCAAGCGTACAATCTTCGCTTGGAATATCCCAATTTATGGATACGGAGAAGGTATAGGTATAACCGGCCATAAGTTGGAAATTGTCCCATAAAGCATTGCCTCCGACGATCCATACATTGAATTCATCTTCTTCTATGGCGGGGTTTACTACAAGAATGTCGTAAATTCCGCCATCAATATCCAAAGAGGCCTCCTTTTTGTCTAAAATGGAGGTTTTGCCGACTTCGGGTGTTGCATTGGCGGGAATTTTGCCTTCCGCCTGGTCGTAGTAATTTTGAATGAGACCGCTGGGAAGGCATCCGTCGTCAGTCGAAAGGTCGTCGCAGAATTTCGCATCTGCATCGAGAAGCACTTGATATCCGGAGCCATCGCCCCAAGCGTTGCCTACAGTTAATTTTACTGTGGCTTTGTCGGGGTTATCGGATTTGATAGTGGATACGTGTTGAATAGAGGCGGTGGGTTGCGGCTTGTGCAGCGTAAGGGCACCTTGCAAACGCTTCGCGGTGTTGATACCGAGTTTCTTCGCAAGCTCCGGATTCTGTTTTTGCCATTGTTTGAAATCCACCTGGCCGGTAGTTTCGATTTTTTTTACCGAGCC
Organism: Ruminococcus flavefaciens; assembly: GCA_023667315.1. Taxonomy (GTDB): domain Bacteria; phylum Bacteroidota; class Bacteroidia; order Bacteroidales; family P3; genus Pullibacteroides. The sequence continues at coordinate 226,429 of JAMPAI010000002.1, read as the reverse complement.
GGATGCGGCGGGCTGCATTTTTGCAGCGGGCTGCCCCAAGGCGGCAGACAGAAGGATTGTAGCAGACAACCCTAATGCCAAGAAGAACTTCTTCATGGTTTTAAAGATGTTTGTTTAATGTTTTGTTGGTTTGGTTGGTGTGTTGTTTTGAAGGTTTTCGACAATCGTCAAAACCTTCAAAACAACACATAAAGGTATCCAAAATTATTGGAGAAACCAAAAAGAAGCCTATGGATATACAGGAATTATTCCGCCAGCGGGAAACCGGCCGAATGCCAGGTCTTGAGGCTGTCGTTCTCGGCGTAGATCAGAAAGAGTTCGTAGCGGTCGGCAAAGCGCTGCTGAAAGCTTATGGCGCTGTCTTTGCCCATCACCATGCAGGCGGTGGCCACCGCGTCGGCCTCCCAGCAGTCTTGGCACAGCACCGTGGCGCTCAGCAGGTTGTGCTGCGTGGAAATCCCGCTTTCAGGGTCTATTGTGTGCGAAAAACGCCTGCCGTTCTCCTCGAAATACTTGCGGTAGTTGCCCGAGGTCACCAGCGAACGGTTCTCGAGTTCCAGTTTCGACAGTATGCTGCGTTCGGCATCCGCGTCCGGGGCGGGGCGTTCTATGCCCACGATCCAGGGTTTCTGTCCCGTCTTGCTGCCTTGGCTGCGGATTTCCCCGCCTATGTCCGCCAGAAAGCGGGTAATGCCCAGTCCGTTCAGGAATCCGGCCACCACGTCGGCGCAGTAGCCCTGGGCGATGGCGTTGAAGTCCAGCTGCAGGCGGGCGTCGTCTTTTTCTATCCTTCCGTTGTTCAGGCGCACTTTCCGCCAGCCCACGTAAGAAAGTATCTCCTTGCGTTCAGCCTCGCTCAGGCTTTGTTTTTTGGCCGCGCCGAAGCCGTACGCCCGCGTGAGGGGACCTACTGTAATGTCGAACCGGCCGTGGGTAAGCCGCGAGATCTGCTGCGCCTTTCCGAACATATCGCAGAACATGGAGCTGGGGGAGAAATCCTCGTTGCGGTTCACCCGGCAAATCTCCGAACTGTCGTTCCAAAGCGAGGCGCAGAGGTCGAACGCATGCAGCAGCGAGTCGATGCGCGGCTGCAACTTCTCCACGCCCAGGCGCGGGTCTTTCGTGTAATAGCTTATGGCGTAATAGGAGCCTTGCGCCAGCCCTGTCATCTTCTCCATCTTTTCCTCGCTTGGTGCGCAGGCGGCCAGGAAAAGGCAGTTAAACAGGCAGAGGGCGTATAGGATTTTAGGCTTCACTTTCGTAGTCGGTATAGGAGGTGGCGGTTTCGTAGAGCCGCAGTTTCTTTAATTCGATGGGGGCGGGCAGCACCTGCTGCAGGCGTGCGGCGAAATCGAGCAGCATGTTCTCGCTCGTGGGCTGGTAGGGCACGCGCACGATGCGCAGCGAGTTCTTCTGCAAGGCCTGCAACAAGTCTTCGCCTATGTTTTCGTTCAGCACCAGACTGTGGTCGAAACGGTCGATGATGGCCTGGTTCACCAGTTTCTTAAGTTCCGAGAAATCGAACAGCATGCCGTTCTTGGGGTCGCTTTCGTCCGAATGCAGGAAACAGCCGGGCTTCACGCTCAGGGCGGGCGAGTAAACGCTTACCTCCAGGCGGTAGGAATGTCCGTGAATGTTGGCGCACAGGCCGTCGTAGCCCTTCAGGAGATGGGCGGCCTCGAACGTGAATATCTTGGTGATGCTGATTCTTGCCATAAGGAATTATGCGTTGAGGTTCGACACAAGGATGCGCACCCCGATGCCGATCAACACCAGGCCGCCGATCAGGTTGAGGGTGGCCGTGGATACTTTCTGCATCTGTCTGTGCAGGAAAAAGCCGGTCAGCACGCCGGCGCAGCTCAGCAGGAACACGATGGCGCCCACGCTGAGGCAGGTAAGGGGCAGCTGCATGCCCACCATCTTCATGCTCACGCCCACGGCGAAGGCATCCACGCTCACCGCTACCGAAAGCAGCAGCATCGACTTGCCGCCGAACATGGCGTGTGCCTTCAACGAATTTTCCTTCTTGTTGAAACCGTCGATAATGGTCTTGAGCCCCACCGCGCACAGGATGGCGAAGGCCACCCAGTAGGCGTACCTTTCCACGATCGGCAGGATTCCCCAGCCCAGGAGCCATCCCAAGACAATCATCAGGATATGACAGAGGGCAAACACCAGGGCGGCCTGCAGGGTGGTTTTGGATAAGGCGGGAAAAGGGTCTTTTTCGCCCGCTTTGAGCGAGGTTTTCCAGGCCGCGCGCTGCATGCCGAAAATAAGGCAGATGATAAAGCAATCCACCGACAGCGATATGGCGAGCAGCAGGAGCGAGAAAAGGCCCATCGACCGCGTTTTTTACTTAATAAGCAGCTGCTGGAAATGGCGCAGCGTTTCCAACACGTTGCTGCGCACGTGGATAAAGCATTCCACGCCCAACGCACGGAAAGGTTCTTCGTCGGCTGCGGCGCCGGCATACACGATATGGGTATTGCCTTTGAGCGCGGGGCAGACCTGTGCGGCCAGATCGGCGTATTCCTCGTCGCTGCTGCAAAGTACGGTAATGTCGGCCTTGCTTTCCAGGGCGGCCTTGGCGCCTTGTGCGCCGTTTTCAAAACCGGCGTTGTCGATGATCTCGTAGCCTAAGCAACCGAAGAAATTGGTGGCGAATCCGGCGCGGGCCTTGCGCATGGCCAGGTTGCCACAGGTAAGCAGGAACACTTTGGGACGGCGGCCGTTCTTCTTGGCGAAGGCTTCGGTCTGCAGGCGCAGTTCCTCGAAGGCGCGCGCCGCGTGATAGGGCGCGATTGTCTTGAACTTGCCGGCTTCAGGTGCTTCCTGTTCCGTTTTCTGAATATGCTCGGCCTCTTTTTCGTTGAGGTTGGGGAACTGGTTCACGCCCGTAAGCACGATCTTGCGCTTGGCCAGGTCTTCGTTGCGCTTGGCGGCGCATTCGGCCACCTTGTCCTGAATCAGGCCGCTTTCGTAGCAGGCGGCGAACCCGCCCTTGTCTTCGATTTCCAAGAAGAGTTTCCAAGCCTGTTCGGCCATGTTCGCGGTAAGGTTCTCGATATAGTAGGAACCGGCGGCGGGATCCACGATACGGTTAAAGAAAGACTCTTCCTTCAATATGATCTGCTGGTTGCGGGCGATACGGGCCGAGAACTCGTCGGAGTCGCGGAAGGCTTCCGAGAAGTCGTTCACGTAAATGGAGTCGGCGCCGCCGATGGCCGCGCTCATGGCCTCGGTGGCCGAACGGAGCAGGTTCACGTAGGGGTCGTACACCGATTTGTTCCAGGTGGAGACTTCAGCGTGTATAAAGGCCACCTTGCTGCTTTCCTGCGCGGGCTTGAATTCCTGCATCATATAGGCCCACAAGAGGCGGGCGGCGCGCAGCTTGGCCGTTTCCATAAAGTAGTTGGAACCTATGCCCAAGGTCAGGGTGGTTCTGGGGGCGATCGTGTCGATGCTCAGCCCCTTGTCGGTAAGGCGGGCAAAGTATTCCACCGCCCAGTTGAGCGCAAGACCCAGTTCCTGAACCCCGTATGCGCCGGCGTTGTGCAGCAGCGAGGCATTGATGCCCAGCAGCCTGAAGTGGGGCAGGGTTTCGGCGTATCTGTTGAAGATGGCCACGCATTCGTCGATGTTCTTTTCGAGCGACTGGTAGTAGTTTCCGTGCAGCAGCGCGTAGGCCAGGGGGTCGAAGTTGATGGAGCCCTTTACCTGTTCGGGCTTGATGCGGCTTTTCTTGAGGTATTCCGTAAACAGTTCGAGCGTCTTGGCATAGTCGCGGCTGCCGATAAAGTGAACGGCGGTGCGGGTCAGGTCGATGCCATGGAGCAGTTGTTCCATCTGCGTTGCGTCGTTTACTTCCTTGACGCAGAGCCCCACCGCTTCGGCGCCCTTGGCGGCGGCCTGGGCAGCCAGACGGTTGCAGGCGGCGATGTCGGAAATATGGAAGTCCTGGCGTATTTCCCAGTTGTTGCCTTCGGTCTTGTTGCCGCGAACGTAGGGGAACTGCCCCGGTTCGGCATCCGAATAGGCTATGTTCTCGATGTCTTCCGCCCGGTAGAACGGGTTCACGTTAAAGCCTTCGGGGGTTTTCCAAACCAATTTTTTATTGAAATCGGCACCTTTGAGGTCCTTTACGATGGCGTCCATCCACTCCTGGGTGGAAACGGCCGGAAACTCAGAAAAAAGTCTTTCTCTTTCCATGTTCGTTGTTTTTTGCTCGCGAGAAGCGGGCGCAAATTTACGTTTTTTCAGCGTAAGGCAGACTTCCCTATTCGGAAGCCTTGTTGGCTTGATCGATGAACGCCAGTATCTCTTCCCTGCCTATGCCCGTTTCCGCCGAAGAAACGATGAATGGCGGCAGGGGTTCCCAGGTTTCGGAAAGCACCTTTTGATAGGCTTGCACCGATTGAGCCAATTCGTTCTTTCCCAATTTGTCGGCTTTGGTGCCCACGATGCAGAAAGGCACCTCGCTCTCGCCCAGGAAACGCATGAATTCCAAGTCGATCTTCTGGGGCGGGATGCGCAGGTCAACCAATACGAAAACGCAGTAGAGCTGGGGGCGTTTGAGCAGGTATTCGCGGGTCATCTTCTGCCATTGCTCGCGCAGTTTCTTGCCGGTCTGCGCGTAGCCGTAGCCGGGCAGGTCGGCGATATGCCAGGCCTTGTCTATCAGAAAATGCACGATGCACTGCGTCTTGCCCGGTGTGGAACTGGTCTTGGCCAGCCCCTGGCGGTTGCAAAGGCAGTTGATGAGCGATGATTTCCCTACGTTGGAACGCCCGATAAAGGCGTATTCGGGCAGTTTGCCCGGCGGACACTTGCGGTAATCCACGCAACAGGCAACGAACTCGGCGTTCTTGATTTCCATAAAGCCTTAGAGGGTTTTATGTTTGGGCGTGCGGACCTCCTCGATGGTCTGCGGAACGTGACGTTCCTTCTTGCTGGGATAGATCTCGTCCATCTTGATGAGTATGCCCGTTTCCTCCACTCCTCCGAAATGGGTGTTGATGCAGGTGCCGAACGAGCGCATCTTGGGCGAGAGCTTGATGTACGAATTGAACAGGGGCGGAATGTTCTTGTCTAATTCGCGCACCCGCTTGGCGGTAACCTTGTAGGCTTCTTCCAGGCTCAGTCCGTCGAAGAGTTTCTGCAGTTTCTCGAGGGAAGTAACCCTTTGGATAGGGTTGATGGGGATGACGAGCCGGTCGGGGTCTTTATGATAGACCGACACGTAGTAGAGCAAGGTGTCGCGGGCTTCCTTATTGAAGTTGGTGTACATCGTCACCTTGCCGAAAAAGTATTCCATCCAGTCTTCGTTCGAGGTAACGAGCCCGCCGAGGCCGTCCCAGAGGTTGTCGAGCGAGAATACGCCGTTGCGCGACGACTGGTATTTCAACTGCACGAACGAACGCCCCAGCTCGATGGTCTTGGGCAGGTATTCCTTGATGAACTTATCGGAAAATGTAAAGATTTCGGTGGTGGAGAGCAGGGGATTGCCCTGGGCGTCGAACTTTACGCGGTTTCCCTCTATAAAGCGGTAGCCGCCCACGATTTCCTTGTCTTGCGGATCCCAGACCAGCAGCTGCTTGTAGGGGTCGGGCATGGTGTCGAACTCGTCGATGTCGGTTTCCTTGCCCGTGCCGCCGCCCCCCTGCCGGAAGGCTTCTTCCCGCAAGCGGCCTATTTCCTGCATGATGTGGGGCGAATCGTGCGCCGTTACCACATACACCATTCGGTCGCCGAAGTTGGTGTAGCGCAGAAACTTGTCTTGGGTCAGTTCCTGTTCGATGAAATGCCGTTCTACGGGAGGTATGATGGCTTGCATAACAATCAAATTAGCAGTCGAACGGAGCCTTGGCGTCGAGCGCAAGTCTATAGACGTGCTCCCTGATCAAGGCGGCCCATTCTTTGTCGGTGTGACGCTTGTCGAACGTTTCGTAAGGAATGGGCTTGCCGACGGTGAGGCGGATTTCCTGGTCGCGGAGCTTGAACATCTCGTTGACCAAAAACGCCTGCTCTATGTTTACTTTCAGACCTATCCTGGTTCTGAAGTTGGCTAAGTTATAAAAAAAATTGGAGTTCTTTCCGGAAATATGTACCGGAATGATGTTCCGTTGCGATTTGCGGGCCTGGGTGATGAAGGTCTTTTTCCACTCCAGATCGGCAATTACGCCCTTTTTGCCCTTGCGGGAGCACCGTCCGGCGGGAAAGTACAGGATTGTGGACGAACCGGCGAAAGCCTCGTCCAGGGCGCGGCGGTTCTCGGTGTTTTTCTGCAGGGTGTTGATGGGCAGGAACACGGGTTGGAAGGGCGGCAGCGCCAGCAGTATGCTGTTGACGGGAAAAAGCAGGTCTTTGCGCCATTGCCCCATGCGGCTCAGGAACGCCATGCCGTCCAGACCGCCCAGGGGGTGGTTGGCGCAGAGCAGGAAACGCCCGTCCTGCGGCAGGTTCTCCATGCCGGTAACGTTTACCTTGCAGCCGAAGTCTTCCAGGATGGCGGTGGCGAAGTCGGCCCCCACCTTGTCCCTTTCCTTATAGAGGAATCCGTTCACCTCCTTTTCGTGCAGGAGCCTGCGCAGGATGGGGAACACGAATCCCGGCAATTTCCTGTATACCTTGGGGGCTTTTTCTTTCAGCGTCTGCTGAATGTCGATGGTCCGCTCGGAAATGGTAAACGTAAACATAAGTACAAAGATAGTTCAAAATACGATAAGCCGGGGGCACAGGCAGGGCATATTATGCCTCACCGGGAAAAATGATTAATTTTGGCAGTTTGTAGAGGACGTCCGTTATTCCGCGTCCTTCCCGAAAATAAAAGAAGATGAAAGTAGCATACAGTTGGCTCAAACAGTACGCCGACTTCGATTTGAGCGTGGACGAGGTTTCCAGACTCCTTACCGACTGCGGTTTGGAAATCGATGCCGTGGAAGAAGTGGAAAGCATCCGGGGCGGTCTGAAGGGTATCGTTACCGGCAAGGTGCTTACCTGCGAACCCCATCCCAATTCCGACCACCTGCACGTAACCACCGTGGATGTGGGCGCGGGCGAACCGCTGCCCATCGTGTGCGGGGCGGCCAACGTGGCGGCGGGTCAGAAAGTAATCGTGGCTACGGTGGGCACCGTGCTCTACGACGGCGACGAAAGTTTCACGATCAAGAAATCCAAGCTCAGGGGCAGCGATTCCTACGGCATGATCTGTGCCGAAGACGAGATAGGGGTGGGCAAGAGCCACGACGGTATCATGGTGTTGCCCGAAGATACACCCGTGGGTGTGCCGGCCTCCGAATACTTTCATCTGCAAAGTGAAACGGTGTTCGAGATCGGGCTTACCCCCAACCGTTCCGACGCCACTTCCCATATAGGGGTGGCACGCGACCTGGCGGCGCTCGAAACCATCCGCAACAACCATCCCATAAAGGTAAGGTATCCTTCGGTGGATGCCTTCGCGCCCGGCAAAGGGCTGAGCGTGGCGGTGGAAGTGCGCGATACCAGGAACTGTCCCCGTTACAGCGGCCTCTGTATCAAGAACGTAGAGGTTAAGCCTTCGCCCGAATGGCTGCAGAAAAGGCTTTTGAGCGTGGGGCTGCGTCCCATCAACAATGTGGTGGACGTCACCAATTTCGTGCTGATGGAAACCGGACAGCCCATGCACGCGTTCGACATAAGCAAGATAAAGGGCAATAAGATCGTGGTGCGTGCCGCCAATGCGGGCGAAACCATGACCACGCTCGACGGGCTGGAACGCAAGCTCAGCCCCCAGAACCTCATGATCTGCAACGAGAGCGAGCCGATGTGCATCGCGGGCGTTTTCGGCGGGCTGGACGCCGGGGTGTCCGACACCACCACCGATGTATTCCTGGAAAGCGCCTACTTCAATCCCGTGAGCATCCGCAAGACGGCTCGCGAACACGGCCTTGCCACCGACGCTTCCTTCCGCTACGAACGCGGCGCCGATCCCGATATCTGCCTCTACGCGCTTAAGCGGGCGGCCCTGCTGTTGCAGGAAGTGGCCGGGGGACAGACGGCCAGCGATATCGTGGACTGCTATCCCGAACCCATCCGGAAGCCGGAGGTCGAGTTCACCTTAGACTATATAAACCGTCTGGTGGGGCAGGACATCGAGGCCGAAGACGTACGCCGTGTGCTGGAAGCCATGGAAATGCAGGTGGAAATGACAAAGGGCGTCACCGCCGGGGAAACCCGCTACAAGGTTACCGTTCCGCTCAACAAGACCGACGTGACCCGTCCGGCCGACGTGGCCGAGGAATTCCTGCGTATCTACGGCTACAACCGTATCGATTCGGGCAGCCGCCTCTCGTACGGGATGCGCGCCGAAACCAGTGCCGAGCCCGAACGGGTGGTCACCAAGGTTTCCGAGTTCCTGAGCCATAACGGTTTCGACGAAATCATGAACAACTCGCTCTGCTCCGAAAACTATATCGAATGGTTCGGCTTGCAGAACACGGTCAAGATGCTGAACCCGCTCAGCAAGGAAATGAGCCTGATGCGTACCGACCTGCTGTTCGGCGCGCTCTCGAGCATCATGTTCAACCTGCACCACAGGCAGGGCAATATCCGTTTCTACGAATTTGGACGTACCTATTTTTCCAAACCCGGTGCGGATGCCGCCGCCGGGGTAACCGAACGCTTTACCGAAGAAAACCACCTCGGCCTATGGCTGTGTGGCAACGATTACGATGAACTTTGGCAGCACACGCCTAAGGCTTTCGATTTCTATACGCTCAAGTCGTTTGTGGAAAAAATCTGCAACCTTCTGCGTATCAATATGGCCAAGAGCCGCTGCACCGAATTGGACAGTCCGTTCTTCGCCTACGGACTTCAACTGGAACTGGCCGGAAAGCCGGCCGTGAAGTTCGGCGAGGTAAAGGCCTCCGTTTGCGAACGCTTCGACATCAAGGCGCCTGTGTTCTACGCCGATTTCAACTGGGATGCCGTGTTGAAGGCCATGCCTAAGAAAGCTCCCGAATACAGGGAAGTGAACCGTTTTCCGGAAGTGCGCCGCGACTTGGCGCTCTTGGCGGATAAGGGCGTGAAGTTCTCGCAGATAGAGCAGGCGGCCCGCAAGACCGAAAAGAACCTGCTTAAGAAAGTGTCGCTTTTCGACGTTTACGAAGGCAAGAACCTGCCCGAGGGCAAGAAGTCGTATGCGGTAAGCTTCGTGTTGCAGGAAGAAGGCAAGACCCTTACCGACAAGCAGATCGAAAAGACGATGGAAAAAATCACCGCCGCCCTGCAGAACGATCTGGGCTGCGCCTTGAGATAGTAAAAACGACAAAAACACTAAAAGCCATGAAGACTTTCAAGCCTTTCCTGTCTGTTGTCTTGTTCTTGTTTGTAACCGCTCCAGGCTGGGCATTGCTGCCCCCGCATTTTACAGAAGAACTGTTCGAGATAAGTCCAAATACGCGTCCATCGCGCATTATCCTTAAGTATTTCACGCCTATAGACAAAGGTTTTAAGGTGGAGATAGGCAGTCCGATCAATAACATATTGGTTGTAGATATGAAGGATAACCGTAAGACGGCATGTTGGGAATATGACCTGCGCGGAAACCTGAAGGAAAAGTACGAACTTGAATACAACAACTACGGCAATTTGTCGATTGTGCGTAAAAAGGATCAAAATCAAAACGCACAGATCCGTGAGGAATATTTCTATGCGAATCCTAAAGATGCAAACTCATTGAAAGAAAAGAGGGTGTATAGTTCCACGGATCTTAGAATGCTTTGTAACGAGCAGTTTATGCGAGATAAAAAGGGAAAGGTGTCCGTTGTCAGGCATTTGGATGAAGGCGGTAAAGAAAAGTATTCCGACAATTATTACTACAATATCGATGGTTGGGTGGAAAGTGAAATCCGTACGGAACCATCGGGAAACAAACGTAGTGAAACGGAAAAATCTTACGATGAAGAAGGTCGTGTTATTTCCGAAATAGTTTATGATGGATCTGGCAAAACGCTTGCACAAAGCAAATACACGTACAATGTAAAAGGTTTGCCCGCTACGATCGTTATGACTACGGCAGGAGGTAAAACGGAATACTATACCGTTGAATATACCTATGACGAACGTGGCAATTGGATACAGCAGGTTATATATAAGGGCATGGGGCGTATGCCTGAAACCGTCTTGGTGCGCCTTATCAACTATTGATCCGCCGTATCGTTTTCCACGCAAAGATAGGGTGCGATGCGGAAAAAGGTGCCGCTGTCCATCAGGTTAACCTGCCGCACATCGTCCACCAGCGCGAAAGCTCCGTATTGTTGCCGGTACAGGTAAATCTCCTTGGCCTGAAAATAGTCTAGGTAGGGATGCCGTTTCAAGGCTCTGATGTCCGCCTCGTTGATGTTGATCTGTACGGGGCGGGCGTCTTTTATATAAACGTGGGTCTTGATGTTCTCGAACAGGCTTGAATCGATACCCCAGACTTCGTGCAATTGTTCAATGCATACGAATCCGCCTAGACTTTCGCGGTACTTTACGATGCGTTTGGCAAAGGCCGGGCCTATGCCGTGAATCTCCTGAAGGTCGAAGGTGTCGGCTTTGTTCAGGTCTACGGTAAATTTCTTTCTTACCATATATTGGGGCGGGTTGTAGCGTTTCTTGGGGCGGGTGGTGTCGCTGAGGGTTTTCTGCGTTTCCATATCCTTATTGTTTTGATTTCCATGTAGGGTCGTTTTTGGGGTGAATTCCATCTTTGCATCGGGAAGATCGCCGGGGGCAAGGTTCCATTCTTTGGCGGGGCGGACCAGGCCGTAGGCGCGCAGGCATACGGTAAGGGCGATGACGCAGGCAAGGATGCCGATGGCGCGCCGGTCGCTCCTGGTAAAGGCGAAACGGTACAGGGTCCTTGCCATTTGCGTGTGCAGATGGTCGAACCGTATGCGGCAGAGGGCTTGCCAGCGAGCCAAGAATCCGTGCTTCATTTCCGTTCTCCGTTTATTATAAAACCCCGAAATCCGTTTTTATCGAAGCCGTTCCGTTTCATTTTTTGTTTTCTCCCTTATAAACTCTTTGTTATCTTTGCCTTGGATTAACAAAAAAAATTGAATTCATGCACCACTTCAAATTCTGCAATCCGGTAAAGATTCTTTTCGGCGCCGGACAAATCGCCAATATCGCCGCCAATATCCCGCAGGGTTCCAAGGTCATGCTTACCTACGGGGGAGGCAGCATCAAGAAAAACGGCATTTACCAACAGGTTGTCAAGGCACTTTCCGCTTTCGAGTATGTGGAGTTCTCTGGCATAGAGCCCAATCCCAAGTTCGAGACCCTCATGAAAGCCGTGGAAATGGTACGCAGGGAAAATGTGGATTTCCTGTTGGCCGTGGGCGGAGGTTCGGTGATCGACGGCACCAAGTTCATTGCCGCCGCCACCTATTTCGAGGGTGCCGACCCCTATACCATCTGCACCGAACGGGCCAGGATCAGCAAGGCCGTGCCCTTGGCCTCGGTGCTCACGATGCCCGCCACCGGTTCGGAAATGAACTGCGGCGGCGTTATCAGCCGTCTTTCCACCCAAGAAAAATTCGCGTTCTCCAGCCCGTTGCTCTATCCGCGTTTCTCGGTGCTGGATCCCACGGTAACGATTACGATTCCACCCCGTCAGCGCGGCAACGGCGTGGTGGACGCCTTTATCCACGTAACCGAACAATACCTTACCTATCCGGTGCAGGGCGACGTGCAGGATCGCTTTTCGGAAGCCTTGCTGCACGTGTTGGTCGATAACGGCAAGACTTATGTGGAGAATCCCGAAGACATGGAGGCGGCCTCCAACATCATGTGGGCCTGCACCCTGGCCTTGAACGGCCTGATTGCCGCCGGTGTGCCCGAAGATTGGGCCACCCACCGTATCGGCCACGAAATCACGGCTCTGGCGGGCCTCGATCACGGCCAGACCCTGGCGATCGTTTGGCCCGGCCTGCAAAAGGTGATGGGCGAGTCCAAGCACGGCAAGCAACTGCAGTTCGCCCAACGCATCTGGAACACGGATAATATCGACGAAGCACTGCAGAAAACCGAGAACTTCTTCCGCGACATGGGCGTGGGGACCCGTTTCTCGGACTATCCTTCGGTAAAGGATCCGCAGGCGCTGATCGATGCCATCGTGGAACGCTTCAAGGTGCGCGAGACCCTGTTGGGCGAGAATGCCGACATCGATTATCAAAAGACCCGGCAGATTCTGGAATCCCGTAAATAACAAGGTGCATACAGGCATGAAGGCGGTTCTCCTGGGTTCGGGAAATGCGGCGTGGCATATCGCGCCGGCCTTGCGTGTGGCGGGCGTGGAGTGGGTGCAGGTGTATAGCCGCACGCCTGCCCACGCCGAGCGCCTCTCCGCACATTTGGGCGGGGTGCCGTTTACTTCAGGACTGTCGGAAATAGACACGGACGCCGATTTGTATCTGCTGGCGGTAAGCGACCAAGCCCTGCCCATGTTGGCAGAAAGCCTGCGCCTGCCTGGAAAAACGGTGGCGCACGTGTCGGGATCCATGCCGCTTTCGGTGCTGAGCCCCGTTTCGGAACACCACGGCGTGCTGTATTTCTTCCAGACTTTCAGCCGGGAAGCTCCCGCGCCCGACCTGTCGCGGACGCCCGTGTGCGTGGAGGCTTCCGACGGCGGGACGGAACGGCTGCTGAAGACCTTGGCGGAGAAAATCTCGTGCAATGTCTGCGTGTTGGATTCAGAACGGCGTGAGACCCTGCATATCGGCGGCGTGTTCGTGAACAACTTCGTGAACCTGATGTACACGGCCGCCTCCGACCTGTTCCGCGAGAAAGGCATGGATTTCTCCCTGCTGCAACCGCTTATGGAACAGACCCTGTGCAAAGCCCTGCGGATGCCCCCCGCCCAAGCCCAGACCGGCCCCGCCGCGCGCGGAGACGAAAGGGTGCTGCGGGAACACCTGCGCTATCTCGAAGCCTCGGAACAAGGCGGAAAATATGTTCAGGTATATCGTTTGCTCTCGCAGGCGATTCAAAACAGAAAAACAGAAGACCATGGCGAACTATAAGGAAAGACTGCCGAATATCACCACCTTTATCTTCGATTACGACGGAGTGATGAGCGACGGCAAGGTATGGATGCTGGATGAGGAAACCCAGATACGCAACGCCGACGTGAAAGACGGCTACGCCCTGCATCACGCCCTGAAAAAGGGCTACCGGGTCGCGGTCATTTCGGGCGGAAAGAGCCGTTCGATACACGAAAGGATGCGTTATATCGGGGTCAAGGACGTGTTTACGCAGGTGCGTTACAAAAAAGACAAGTACGAGGAATATCTGCGCGAAAACGGCATCAAGCCCGAAGAGGTGCTCTATATGGGCGACGATATTCCCGACTACGAAGTGATGAAGATGAGCGGGGTGGGGGCCTGTCCTGCCGACGCGGCCATCGAGATACAGGAGGCGGCCGACTATATCTCCCATAAAAAAGGAGGGGAAGGCTGTGTGCGCGACGTGATCGAACAGGTGATGCGGGTGCGCGGCGACTGGTTCGACGAGTCTTCCTTTCATTGGTAATTTTCAGATATTTTTGTCGTTAAACGCCAAACTTGCATTTGAACGGTAAAAAATTTTTACCTTTGCTCCTGCGATTTGTTCGAAAAAGACGGTTGCAGGAATCGTATTTGTTTGAATTTAAAGCACAAAAGCCTTATGCGCGGCAAATCAGCCATACGTGTTTTGGTAGTGAACCTGTTCCTGACGGCAGGCGTTTCGTGTATTTGTGCCCAAGACCTGCACCTATCCCAGTTGTTCTCCAATCCCATGTACAACAATCCCGCGTTTGCCGGAACGTCCGACTGCGGTCGCATTACGGCGGCCTATCGGAACCAATGGCCTAACGTGGGCGGGGGATTTTCGATTGCGACAGTATCTTACGATCAGTATTTCAAGGCATTGCATGGCGGTATAGGTGCCTACGTGAACGCCGATTTCCAAGGCGGCGACACCTACCGTGACATTACGGCCACCCTGATGTATTCGTTCCGGGTCCGCCTGGGTCAGAAACTGTACCTCACCCTGGCCGTGCAGGGTGCCTACATGAACAAATACGTAAACTGGAACTCGCTTACGTTCGGAGACCAGTACGATCCCTTTACCGGCCTTATTCCCGGCCGTCCTTCCGATGAAGATATCATCACTACGCCGCTCAGCAAGCACTATGCCGATGTGGGCGTGGGCTTTACCTTATACGGCGAGTATTTCTACGTGGGTTTCGCCGCCCTGCACCTGAACCGCCCCGACGTGGGCTTTATGGGCAGCAGCCGTCTGGATATGAAATTCAGCGGCCAGGTAGGGGGGATGATTTATTTCAGGAAGAGTTATGGCGAACGCCACAGTGAACGCGACTATTCGCTCTCGCCCAACATCATCTATACGCAACAGGGCAAGTTTACCGAATTGAACTACGGTCTGTACGGTAACTTCTATCCCTTTGTGGCCGGGGTGTGGTTCCGCCAGAGCTTCTCGAACCCTGATGCGGTTATCTTTATGTTCGGAGGTGAGTTCAAGGGCATCCGTCTGGCCTACAGTTACGACCTTACCGTGTCGAAACTCACCAAGAGCGGCGGTAGCCACGAAATCTCGCTGGGCTTCCGTCTGCCTTGTCCCAAGAAACGTTCGTACCGTCAGGAAATCATGCCGGTACCCTGTCCCAAATTTTAGCGCGATTGCTATTTCGGCGGAAATTTGTTATCTTTGCCGCTGCTTAAAATACCGTAATTCATGTTGAAGCAATTTTTTAAGGCAATTATTGCTATTGGCTGCGTGGCCGGTCTGGCTTCCTGCAGTTCGTCCACCAATCAGTCGCAATCGACCGGTTGGGGCGTGAACGACCCCAGCTGGGGCGGTTTTCAGCGTAACGATAACTACACACAGCCCGTTCCCTTGCGCTTTGTGTTTATCCAGGGCGGCTTCTTTACGATGGGCCGCAATCAGGAAGATCTTAAGTTCGAGCACAATAACGCGCCGCATCAGGCCACGGTAAGTTCGTTCTACATGGACGAGGTGGAAACCTCCAACACCGACTACAACGAATACATCTATTGGTTGGAGCGTATCTACGGTCAGGACTACCCCGAAGTGGTGGAACGCGCCCGTCCCGACGCCTTGGTGTGGAATACGATTTCCGGTTACCGCGACCCCATGCAGGATTATTTCGAAAATCCGGCCTACAACAATTATCCCGTGGTGGGCGTAAGTTGGGAACAGGCCCGCGACTACTGCGACTGGCGTACCGACCGTGTCAACGAATACATCCTCTATCAGTCCAAGATTCTCAAGAAGGATATGGGGCAGACGGCCGACAACAACTTTAACACCGACGCTTATCTGGCCGGCCAGTACAGCGGTATCGTCAACAAAGGCCTTACCGACATGAACCCCAACGCCAGCGAAAAGACGCGCGGTGTTCAGAAAAAAGACGGTATTTTGATCGAAAAACTGCGTCTTCCCTCCGAAACCGAATGGGAATACGCCGCCTTGGCCTTGGTGGGAAACAGCAATCAGGAACGCGTTGCCGAAAGGCGTGTGTATCCTTGGAACGGCAAGCCCCTGCAGGTGCGTAACCCCGAAAGCGGTTACCGTGGCCAGATGATGGCCAACTTTGCCCGTGGCAAGGGCGACTATATGGGAACCGCCGGTGCCTTGAACGACGGTGCCGACTATACCGCTCCCGTCTATTCGTATTTTCCCAACGACTTCGGTCTGTACAATATGGCCGGCAACGTGGCCGAATGGTGCCTGGACGTATATCGTCCGCTTACGTTCGAAGACGCCAACGACCTGAACCCCTTCCGCGGTAACGTATATACCACCGTGGTTCGCGACGAAGACGGCCTGATTGCCGAAAAAGACAGTCTGGGACGTATCGCCTACCGTCAGTTTACCGACGAGGAACTGGCCGACCGTGCCAACTTCCAGCGTTCCGACAACCGCAACTACCTCGACGGCGATTACGAATCGGCCATCGTGGACGATTGGTTGGCCAAGCCTGAGGAAAACGGTGCCGAAGCCAACAAGTCCACCACCTCGCTCTTGTACGAATACGGAACCAGTTCGCTGATTTCCGACAAGTCGCGAGTTATCAAGGGCGGTTCGTGGAAAGACCGCGCCTACTATCTCTCGCCCGCCACCCGCCGCTATATGGATCAAGACAGAAGCGCGGCCTGGGTCGGCTTCCGCTGCGCCATGTCGCGCGTAGGGGCTGCCAACGGCGGTACTATCAGCGCCAAACGCTAACCGATAATCCGGTACTGCATAAAAGGGTTGTACATGCAAGTGTGCAGCCCTTTTTTTTAAGTTTCATCACCTTGAAAGACAAGCCTCAAATTGTGGAATTGCTGGCGCCGGCGGCCAATGCCGAGGTGGCCTTGGCCGCTATCGACGCCGGGGCGGACGCCGTGTATATGGGCGGGCCGGCCTTCGGGGCGCGGGTCCGGGCGGGCAACAGCCTGCAAGACCTGGAGCGGGTGGTGAGGTATGCCCACCGTTATGCGGCGCGTTGTTTCCTTACGCTCAATACCTTGGTTTACGAAGACCAGATGCCGCAGGCCCTGCAGTTGGCACGTCAGGCCTACGAAATGGGCATGGATGCCCTGCTGATTCAGGATATGGGGCTTATCGAGGCGGGGCTACCGCCTATCGAACTGCATGCCAGCACACAATGCCATATAACGACCCCCGAAAAAGCCCGCTTCTTGGAAAGCGTGGGTTTCAAGCGGCTTGTGCTGGGCAGGGAACTGAGCATAGAAGAAATAAGGCGCATTGCCGATGCGGTACGGATTGAAATCGAGACCTTCGTGCATGGCGCGCTCTGCGTAAGTTACAGCGGCCAGTGCTATATGAGCTGCCATATGAACGGGCGCAGCGGCAACCGGGGCGAATGCGCCCAGTCTTGCCGTCTGCCCTACGACCTGCAGAACGCACAGGGGCAGGTGCTGCAGAAAGGGCGTTACCTGCTCTCGATGAAAGACCTGAACGCCGATTCGTATATCGAAGACCTGGTGGATGCCGGCGTAAACTGCCTCAAGATAGAAGGACGCCTGAAAGACGCCGTGTATGTGCGGAACATCACCGCCTGGTACCGCCGGCGGCTCGACCAGGTTCTGGCCGGAAAACCCGGCACGCAAAGACCCTCGCAGGGCAAGACCGTCTGCTCCTGCGTTCCCGATTTGCAGAAAAGCTATCACCGTACCTATACCTCCTTCAACCTTTCGGGCAAGCGCGGGGACTGGGCTGTGTTCGACACCCCCAAGGCCACCGGCGAGCGGGTAGGCAAGATCCTTGCGGTGGAAAGGCATGTTCCGGGACGTTATTCAGGGCTGGTGCTGCGCGTGCAGCCCGATTCCGCGTCCATCGCTTTCTCCAAAGGCGACGGCCTGTGTTTCTATGGCGAAAACGGCCAGCTCTGCGGGAAAAACCTCGAGAATGTCGAGCCGAGGGGAAAGGAATGCCTGCTTACGATGCCGGGCGTGGACGATCTGTCGGAGTTGCCCCGCAAGGGTTCGGCACTGTACCGCAACCGCGACACGGCTTTCGAGAACTCCTGGCGGCAGGCCAAGGTGAACCGTAAGATAGCCGTAAGCATAAAGGTGGATACCGACCGCTTGACGGCCACGATGGACGACGGCTACGGACATGGCGTGCAGGCGCTTATCGATGCCGGCAAGGTGCAGGAATCCAAACACCCCGAAACCGCCGACCAGGCGCTTGCAGGGGCTTTCGTGAAGTTGGGTGATACGGCCTACGAGGCGCAGAATGTGGAGGTTACGGGCAAGAACAGGATTTTCGTGCCGGTGGCGGTGCTCAACGAGTGCCGCCGTGCATTGGTGGCGGCCATGGATAAGCTTCGGGAGGAATCCTATGCCCCTGAACCAAGCGGCATCACTCCCTTGGAAGACATTCCTTATCCCGATATGGAAAACGGAGAACTCGACTATCGGGCGAACGTGGCCAATTCCTGGGCAGAGAAGTTCTACCGCAGACACGGGGCGAAAACGGTTGAAAAGGCGTTCGAACTGCTTCCCGCGCCAGAAAAGGAGCGTCCCGGACAGCTGCTGATGGTGTGCAGGCACTGCATACGGCATCAGTTGGGGCAATGCCTTAGGGAGAAACCCGAAGCGGCCTATGCCGGCGACTTGTATTTGTGTTACGGGCGGCATAAATTCGCGTTGCATTTCGACTGCGCGCATTGCCGTATGGAAGTGCGCACTTGTTAGATAGAAAGATGTTGAGAAAACGATATACGATAGGAACGGGATTCGCCATGGCGTGCTTGGCCTTGGGGGCGGCGCTTCTTGCCGCCTGCGCCCGCATCGGGTCGGCTCCCACGGGCGGTCCTCCCGACCTGGCGCCCCCCGTATTGCTCAAAGCCTTGCCGCAGGAGGGTTGCACGGACTTCAACCAACAGGACATTACGCTCGATTTCGATGAATACATCGTGCTGCAGAACACCGATAAGATCGTCACCTCGCCCGCCATCTCTAAGATTTCCTATCGGGCGAACCTCAAGCGTCTGTATATCAAGATAGAAGATACGCTGCTCGAAAACCGGACCTATTCGATCGACTTCAAGGACGCCATCGGCGACCTGCACGAGTCCACGCCCCTGCGCAACTACACCTACTATTTCTCTACGGGAAAGCGCATCGACAGCGGGCGTTTGGCGGGGCGGGTGCTGGACGCTTTCGAGCTTACGCCGGTCAAGGAGGCCTCGGTGATGTTCTATGCCGAGAAACCGCAGGAATATCCCGTTGTTACGCCGCCCGATTATATGGCCGTTACCGACACGGCGGGCCTATTCAACCTGCAATACGTCAGGGAGGGCTGCTATTATGTGCTGGCCGGCAGCGACGAGAACCGCAACTACCTGATTGAGCCCACCGAAGAAAAAACGGCTTTCGCTTCCGGATGCTGGCAGACGGTTCCCCTTAAGCCCGCCATATACTTCGATAAACAACGCGGTGTAAAGGAGAGCGACACGGCGAGTTTCGAGGCTTATACGGCTCTCTTGCAGGCCCGCAAGGAAGAAGAACTGGCTGAGATCAAGGCGGCCGACAGGATTCTTTACCTCTATCAGGACAAGGATGAGAAATTCCTGTTGAAAGAAGCCAAATGGGGCAAGAAAGGCGAGATTGAGCTAAACTGGTACTATGTGCCCGACAGCAGCCTCCGTTTTTCCTTCCTGCCGTCCTATCAGGATTACGAACTGGCCAAGATGCTGATGAACGCCGATACGGCGGCCGAGGAACACAAGGGGCGCGGCCGGCGCAAACAGGCCGAAAAGGAAGAGATGCCCAACCTTCTGTGGCAGGATTCGCTGTTGTTCTATTATATACCGCAAGACAATCCCTTGTCGGGCAAGATCTATTTCAATAACTACAATGTTTCCGACTTGCGCCTGATCGTGGATCATCTGGAGTTCTCGGACACGGCGGAACTGATGCTGAACGCGGGTGCGGCGGCGCAGAAAGATACGGCGGCCTTCCGGGTCTCGAGCCGGCAAAAAAGCCTGTTCTTTAAAGACAGCCTGTTGCTCGACTTCTCGTTTCCGCTCAGTTGTTTCGATTTGCAGCACGCCTCCCTGACCCGTTATCATGTGGATATCGAGGGGCGGCGCGACACGTTTCAGATACCCATCGATGAAGTGTCGGTAAGGCAGCTTCGCCCCGACAGGCTGCAACTCAACTACGCCTGGCAGCCCGGCAGCACCTATCAGCTGATGCTTCCCGCCTCCTGCTTTTCCGATTATTTTTTCCGCGATGCCGATACCACGATTCTGAATATGAATTGTCCGGATCTGGAAACCTACGGGCAGGTGGCTGTTTCTATACGCAACCTCCAGCCCGGCGATTACGAGCTGCAGATGGTGGATGCCAAGAAAAACGTGCTTCTCTCGCTGCCCGTTCCCGAAAGCGGAAACGTGGAGTTCGAATACGTGCAGCCCGCCTACGTGAGCTTCGTGCTGGTGCGCGATGAGAACAGGAATCATAGATGGGATGCGGGCGATTACAGGCAGGGCATACAGCCCGAAAGACGCTGGTTCTTTCCCAAGACCGTGCGGGTGGAAGCCGACTGGCGTGTGGAAGAAACCTGGACGCTGGAGGATTGATTTCCCTTATTCCACCATCAGGTTGCAGCCCCGGATGTCGCTGTTGTCGAACCTTCCCAACACCTCGAAACTGCCGTCGGCATGATTCTTTCCCAGATCCTGGGTCGCGATAAAGGGGCAGGAACAGATGTTTCCCAGGTCGATCACATTGATGCCGCCCGTCTTTTCGTCTTTTTCCGGACTTAGGGGATCCTGGCTGTTGCGGATAAGTATCTTCATCCAGGGCGGACACAGGAACCGCCCGTCTTTACCGGTGGAGTAGGCCTGCGAGAAAAGTTCGCACATGCCGTATTCGGAATGGATGGCCGGCACCTGGAAGGCGTTCTTCAAGATTTGGTGCAGTTCCTCCTTCACCATTTCCCGGCGCCGCCCCTTCATGCCGCCGGTTTCCAGAACCAGCGTGTGCCTGAGCGGCATCGGAAAGCTTTCCGCTAGATCCAGCAGCGCGAAACTTACGCCGAACAGCATGGTTTTCGTGCCTTGGGCTTCCAGTTTCTGCAACGTCTGTGCCAATTCCTGCGTGTTGTAGAGGTAAAAGCCGCTTTCGGGATGCCGGGGCCGGCTCAGCTCGATAAGCTTCTTCATCATGCAGATAAGCGAGGAATGCGGCTGTTCGAGGTAATTGGGCAGCAAGGCCAAAAAAACATAATCCTGCGGTTCACCCCAAAACAGGCGGAAGGCGTTCAGAAAACATTGCTCGTAGATGCTTTTGTCGGCAATGTAGTGGCGGCTTTGCACGGCGCCTTGCGAGGTGGTGCCCGAGCTCATGAAGTAGTCTTGTTCCGTAAGGCCGTCCAACAATATCTTCTGGGTCTTGAAAAAGTCGATGGGCAGGAAGGGTATCTGGCTGAAATGCGTGATGTCTTCGGGCTTCAGCGAAGGCTTGAGGTAGTGCACGAAACGGTGGTAAACGGCATTGTGTTCCCAGTGCAGACGGAATACCTGCAACGTCAAGTCGTTGAAATCCTTTTCGCTCCGGATATCGAAAATGCGGGGAACAAGCGTCTGTACCGTTTTCTGTAACAACATTTTTTATAATTTTACAACTTTGGGGCGAAGCCTTGTCTTTGTCCTGCAAAAATTTGGTTTACAATTTTTTAAATCCTGATTTTAAATTGCATACCATACCAAAAGTACAAATTTGGATGATATTGGCGCTCTCGCTTTTGCTGTGCGCCTGCGTAAAGCCTAAGGAATTTCCGGACGAACCCTATCTGGAGTTCCGGCAGAATATCCTGGGCATGCAGGCGGGTGTGGGCGGCGACACCACCCTGACCTTGGCGGTGGAGTTTTATTTTCAGGACGGTGACGGCGACATCGGACGCAAGGACGAAGAGGAGAAAGAACCCTATGTGGGCGAGTATTTCCACAACCTGCACTTCAACCTGCTGGAGATGATGCCTGACAGCACTTACGCGCCGGTTTTTCAGACCGACAGCACCGGTGCGCGTTACCCGATTACGTACAAATACCATCTGCACTACATAGAGCCGGTAAACGGGAACCACTCGCTGAGCGGCACTATTACCTGGCAGGTGGACGATTTTGCAAGCACGGCTTTCTTCATGCAGGGCAAAACGGTCTGCTACAGCTTTTACCTGTACGACCGGGCGCTGCACAAGAGCAATGTGGTTTATACCGACGCGATAGCATTGTAGGATGAAACGGACGAATATCAACAGAGGTGCGGTGATTGTGGCTATCTTTCTGGCCGTGGCGTTTATCTATTGGATCCGCCTGTTCCAGCTGCAGATTGTCGATAGCCGCTACAAGCTGGATGCCGAGAGCAACGCCATCCGCAACAAGGTGCAGTATCCGGGCAGGGGGCTTATCTACGATCGCAACGGCAAGATCCTGGTGTATAACGAGGCGGTGTACGACCTGATGATTATTCCCGGACAGGCCAAAGACATAGACTGGGTGCTCCTGGCCGAACTGTTGGAGATTACCGAAGAAGGCGCGATGGAACGTTACAAAAAGGCGCGGGCCTATTCGCGCTACGCCCATTCGGTGTTCGAGAAACAGATTTCCAAGGAAGTCTACGGCAAGCTGCAGGAATACCTCTACAAGTTTCCCGGATTCTATGTGCAGAGCCGTACCCTGCGGCGTTATCCCAAACCGATAGCGGCCCACGTGCTGGGCGATGTGGGCGAGGTGAGCGAAAGCGAGATTGCCCGCAATCCCTATTACAAGATGGGCGATTACATCGGCAAGAACGGCCTGGAGAAATACTACGAGGAACAGCTGCGGGGGCACAACGGGGTAAAGGTGGTGATGGTGGACGTGCTCAACCGCGAGAAAGGCAGCTACAAAGACGGCATATTCGATACGGCGGCGGTGTCTGGACAGGAACTCTACACCACGCTGGACGCCGAGCTGCAGGCCTACGCCGAGGAACTCATGGTGGGCAAGCGCGGCAGCATCGTGGCCATAGAGCCCGCCACGGGCGAGGTGCTGGCCCTGGTTTCGGCGCCCACCTACGACCCCAACCTGCTGGTGGGCCGTATCCGCAGCAACAACTACGCCAAACTGCTCAACGACGAGCACAAGCCCCTCTTTAACCGTGCGCTGATGGCCTATTATCCGCCCGGATCCATCTTCAAGCTGCCGCAGGCGCTTATCGGCATGCAGGAAAAGGTAATCACTCCCTATTCGGGCTTCGCCTGCGAGAAGTACCTGGTGGGATGCCACAACCATCCCGACGCGCTCTGTGTGGCCGAAGGGGTAAGGATGTCGTGCAACCCCTATTTCTATCAGGTGTTCCGCCGTATCATCATGCAAGGCAAGGATCCCAACCGTTTTGTGGACAGCCGCCTCGGGCTTGAGAAATGGGACACCCTGATGCGCTCCTTCGGTTTGGGAACGCGCCTGGGCATCGACCAGATGGAAGTCAAGGCGGGGCTGATACCCAACGCGGCCTATTACGACCGCTATTACGGCCGCAACCAGTGGGCGTTCAGCACCATCTATTCGTTGAGCATCGGGCAGGGCGAAATCGGCCTGATTCCCCTGCAGATGGCCAACTTGGCGTCGATCATGGCGAACAGGGGGTACTATATCACGCCCCACCTGGTACGGGCCATCGGCGAAGAGCTCACCAATCCGCGAATTGATACCGCGCGGCACTACACGGCCATCGACCGCAAGTATTTCGACCCGGTGGTGGAAGGCATGTATGGAGCCGTGCATCTGCCGGGCGGCACGGCGCGGCGGGCCAAGATAGACAGCATCGTGGTCTGTGGCAAGACGGGCACTTCCGAGAACCCGCACGGCAAGGATCACGCCGTCTTTATCGGTTTCGCGCCTAAGGACAACCCCAAGATCGCCATTTCGGTGTTTCTCGAGAACAGCGGGTTCGGCGGTACGTGGGCGGCGCCTACGGCCAGCCTGCTCATCGAGAGATACCTTACCGGCAAGATTTCGCGCAAGTGGCTGGAAAGCCAGGTAAAGGAATTTACCGTTTATACACCCGAAAACCTATGAACGCGGGAGGAAACACATTCAAGAACATAGACAAGCCGCTGCTGCTCATCTACCTGCTGTTGGTGATAGCGGGCTGGTTCAACATCTACTCGGTGGTGTATGACCCCGAGAACACCGGCTTTTCGTTTGCCACCCGTTACGGCAAGCAGCTTATGTTTATCGGGCTGGCGCTGATTCTCGGCACGGCGGTGCTCATTGCCGACCTGCGCATATTCGTGCAGTTCGCCTACCTCTACTACGGCATAGCCATCGTGCTGCTGCTGGCGGTGCTGGTGTTCGGCTCCGAGATTTCAGGTGCCAAGTCGTGGATCAAGATAGGCCCGCTCTCCATTCAGCCCTCGGAGTTCGCCAAGGTGGCCACCTGTCTGGCCTTTGCGCGCTATGTATCGCAGCCGGCCATGAATATGAAGAAGGTGCGCAACCAGATCGCCGCCTCGCTGTGGTTCCTCGTCCCGATGGGATTGATCCTGCTGCAGCCCGACGCGGGTTCGGCGCTCGTGTTCGTGGCTTTCGTGCTGGTGCTCTACCGCGAGGGTATGTCGGGCAAGGTGTTGCTGGCGGGCGTGGTGGCGGTGGCGCTGTTCGTGGCGGCGCTGCTGGTGAACCGTTACGTGCTTATCGGGGTGATTTTCGTGGCGGTTACGGCGCTTCTGTTCTGCAACAAGCGTACGTTCAAGAACATCAGTCTGGCGGTGTTGCTGTTCGGCATCTGTTCGGCCTACACCTTGGGGGTCGAATATGCGTTCAACAAGCTCAGCCCGCACCAGCAGACGCGTATCAACGTGCTTCTGGGCAAGGAGATCGATGTAAAGGGGGCGGGATATAACGTGAACCAGTCGAAGATCGCCATCGGCAGCGGCGGCTTTACGGGCAGGGGATACCTACAGGGAACCCAGACCAAGTTCGATTTCGTGCCCGAGCAAAGCACCGACTTTATCTTCTGTACCCTCGGCGAAGAATGGGGCTGGGTGGGCTGCACGGTTTTCCTGGCGCTGTATCTGGCGCTGTTGC
The DNA here is from genome assembly GCA_023667315.1 of Ruminococcus flavefaciens. Taxonomy (GTDB): domain Bacteria; phylum Bacteroidota; class Bacteroidia; order Bacteroidales; family P3; genus Pullibacteroides. Next base: position 201,789 of record JAMPAI010000002.1, on the reverse strand, counting down.
TGCGTATCGTCAAGATGGCCGAACGGCAACGCACCGTCTATGGCCGGGTGTATGGCTACGGGGTGGCCTGCATTTTCTTTATGCACCTGTTCGTAAACGTGGGCATGACCATAGGATTGCTGCCCGTTATCGGCATTCCGCTGCCTTTCTTCAGTTACGGGGGCTCCTCCCTGTGGGCGTTCACCCTGCTGCTGTTCATCTTCATCAAGATGGACACCCGCCGTTTGGCCGGGTAGCCTTTAGTCTTTCATGCAACCGAGGGGCACGACCCAAACTCCGTCTTTGCGTTTGTATGCGTATTCACCTCCGGTCAGCACCATCAGAAAAGAGGGTTTCCCCATTTTTTCGGTGTCGATTTGGTTGGAAAGTTTAATGAGGTTGGCCGCCGCTTCCTCGATTTGCCTGCTGCCTAGCTTTACTTCCACGGCTGCCCACCGCCCGTCCCGCAAGGCGATAATCATATCCGCCTCCAATCCGTTTTTGTCTCTGTAATGAAAGACGTCGCCGTCGTTTGCCTGGGCATAGACTTTCATGTCCCGGTGGCACAGCGACTCGAACAAAAAACCGAAGGTGTTGAAATCTTCGAGCAGTCGGTCCGGATTGGAACGCAGCACGGCGGCGGCAATGGAAGGATCCACGAAATTACGTTTGGCAGAGGTCCTCAGCGGTGTTTTTGAACGCAGAGCCGGAGACCAGGCCAAGGTGTCGTCAATTACAAATATACGCCGTAGGGCGTTGAGGTACGAATCGAGCGTGGGGGCAGACAGGGAGGTTTCAGAGGCGGCAATATCCTGCATGATGGTTGTGTTCGAAACCATTGTGGCGATATTTCTCGAAAGGGAACGTAACAGGTTGAAGACCCGTTGGGGGTTGCGTTCAATCCCGTCCACACGCGATATATCTTCCTCGATAACGGCATCCACGTAGTTCCGTGCCACATCCAAGGCATCTTTTTTGTTAAAAAAGAGTGATGCCGGCCAGCCGCCCCTGCAAATGGCAAACGATATGTCTTTTATGGAAAGGGAGGATATGGCTCCTTCTTGCTGGTTGTTTTCGAACAGATGGGCAAGGGAAACCGCACCGTTGGACTCTTTCGATTCGAACAGGCTCATGGGGCGCATCAGCAATCGGGCAATCCTGCCGGTTCCGGTATGAGCCGTAACGTTATCTTTGGGTACGGCGGAGCCGGTTAGTATAAACTGACCCGGTTCCTCCCGTTTGTCAACTTCGTGGCGTACAGCATCCCACAATACAGGCGCCATTTGCCATTCGTCTATCAATCTTGGGGTTTCTCCGTTAAGGAGTATGGAGGGGAGGGTCTGGGACAGTTCAAGGTAGGTGGATGAACGGTCGGTATCCTGCATAAACAGGGTGCTTTTGGCGAATTGACCGGCGCTTCTTGTTTTTCCGCACCATTTGCATCCCGTTATGAGAACGGCTCCCGAGGAACGTAATTTTTTTTGCAAAAGGGCATCGCATACGCGGGGTAAATATGATTTTTTGGGAGTATTCATATTCAGTATGTTGTGATGCAAATATACGATAATTTTAAGAAATGGCGCAATTTTACTTTAAAGAATGGCGCAGTTTTACTTTAAGAAATAGCGCAAATTTACTTTAAAGAATGGCGGAATTCCGGTCGGCGATAATGGCGCCGTCTTTCATTTCGATGCAGCGGTCCGACATGGCGGCCAGATCCTGGTTGTGGGTCACGATCACGAAGGTCTGTCCGTAGTTTTCCTTCAGTTCAAAAAAGAGTTTGTGAAGCGAGAGCGCGTTGGCGGTGTCTAAGTTTCCGGAAGGCTCGTCGGCAAAAATCACCTGCGGGCGGTTCACCAGGGCGCGTGCCACGGCCACCCGCTGCTGTTCGCCTCCGGAGAGTTCCGAAGGCTTGTGGTCCTTGCGGTCTTCCAGTCCCAGGAATTGCAGCAGTTCCAAGGCCCTATCCCTGGCCGCGCTCGTTTTTTCGCCGCCGATAAGGGCGGGCATCATCACGTTTTCGATTGCGCTGAATTCCGGCAAAAGGTAGTGGAACTGGAACACGAAGCCGATCTGCCTGTTGCGGAAGGCGGCCAACTTCTTGGCGGAGAGCCGGTAAAGGTCGGTGTCGCCGATAAAGACCGAACCCGAATCGGGTTTGTCCAGGCTGCCCATAATCTGCAGCAGGGTGGTCTTGCCGGCGCCGGACGCCCCGGTAATGCACACCACCTGGCGCGGTTCAATGCTAAGGTTTATCGATTTAAGGACTTCCAGCTGCCCGTAGGCCTTTTTGATGTTTTCTACGCGAATCATAGTGTAAAGGTAGTTTTTTTTGCGCACTGAGGTGCGGCAGCTAAATTACTTTTCTTCGCTTTGTCAAAGATTTGCCAAAGAAAAGAATGGGAAACAGAAAGAATGCTTTTGACCGCCGCTTGTTGATAACTAAAAGTTGCGTACTTGTAAGTTGCTCTTTTTGCGGAGGATAGAAAGATTGTAAAGAGTTTTTTTCTCTCGTTTTTTTTGTTATCTTTGCCCTCCCTTTTGTACGAGGGGAATGCTTTTTATAAGATGATGATAAACATTACATTACCTGACGGTTCAGTGAAGCAATACCCCAAGGGCGTTACGCCTTTGGAGGTTGCCAAGAGTATCAGCGAAGGCTTGGCGCGCAATGTTTTGGCCGCCAAGGTGGGCGATAAGATATGGGACGCCACCCGTCCTATCGAGGAAGATTGCAACCTGACCCTGCTTACCTGGCAGGATGAGGGCGGTCGTGCCGCTTTCTGGCATTCCACGGCACACTTGGCCGCCGAAGCCATCGAACAGCTTTATCCCGGCGCCAAATTCGGCATCGGGCCCAATATCGATACCGGTTTCTATTACGATATCGATTTCGGCGACAGGGAAATCTCGTCCGACGATTTCGAGAAAATCGAAAAGCGCGTTATGGAACTGGCCGCCGAAAAGCAGGCGTTCGTGCGCAAGGACGTAAGCAAGGCCGAGGCCATCGACTACTTTACCAAGAAAGGCGACGAGTACAAGCTCGACCTGCTCAAAGACCTGGAAGACGGCAAGATTACCTTCTACACAAACGGTACGTTTACCGACCTCTGCCGCGGGCCGCACCTTCCCGACACCTCCTTCATCAAGGCCTTCAAGCTTACCTCCGTGGCCGGTGCCTATTGGCGCGGCGACGAAAAGCGCAAGATGCTTACCCGTATCTACGGGGTGGCCTTTCCCAAGCAGAAAGACCTTAAGGACTATCTCGAATTCCTGGAAGAAGCCAAGAAACGCGATCACCGCAAGATCGGTAAGGAGATGGAACTCTTTACCTTCTCCACCAAGGTGGGGGCGGGCCTGCCCATCTGGCTGCCCAACGGCACGGCCATGCGCGAGCAGCTGGAGAACTTCCTCAAGCGCGTGCAGCGCAAGGCCGGCTACGTGCAGGTGATGTGCCCGCACATCGGCAACGTGGAACTCTACAAGACTTCGGGTCACTACGACAAATACGGAAAGGATTCTTTCCAACCCATCAATACGCCCATCGAGGGCGAGCAGTTCTTCCTCAAGCCGATGAACTGCCCCCACCACTGCGAGGTTTACCGTTCCAAGCCGCATTCGTACAAGGATCTTCCCTTGCGCATCGCCGAGTTCGGAACCGTTTACCGCTACGAACAGAGCGGCGAGTTGCATGGGCTGACCCGTGTGCGCGGCTTTACCCAAGACGACGCCCATATCTTCTGTACCGCCGACCAGCTCAAGGCTGAGTTCGAGTCGGTAATCGATATCATCTTGTTGATTTTCAAAACCCTGCACTTCAAGGAATATTCGGCTCAGATTTCCTTGCGCGACAAGGTGGACCACAGCAAGTACATCGGTACGGACGAAAACTGGGAAAAGGCCGAGAAAGCCATTGTCGAAGCCGCTCAGGAAAAGGGTCTGAACACCTACGTGGAATACGGGGAAGCCGCTTTCTACGGTCCCAAGCTCGACTTTATGGTAAAGGACGCTCTGGGTCGCAAGTGGCAGTTGGGCACGGTTCAGGTGGACTACAACCTGCCCGAGCGTTTCGGCCTCGAATACGTGGGCGCCGACAACCAGAAGCACCGTCCCATCATGATTCACCGGGCGCCTTTCGGCTCCATGGAACGTTTCGTGGCGGTACTTACCGAAAACACCGCCGGCAAGTTCCCCCTGTGGATCACGCCGGTTCAGTTCAGCGTGCTGCCCATCAGCGACAAGTACCTGGACTACGCCAAGGAAGTGAAGTCGTTGCTTGCCGACGCCGACCTGCGCGGCGAAGTGGACGACCGCAGCGAGAAGACGGGCCGCAAGATCCGCGACGCCGAACTCCGTCACATTCCCTATATGCTGATTGTGGGCGAGAAAGAAGCCGCCGAACGCAGCGTTTCGGTACGCAAGCACGGAGAAGGCGACCTCGGCACGATGAAGTTAGACGAATTCATCGCCAAGGTTCAGCAAGAAGTTAAAGAATACCTGTAATAAAATTTTAGGAGGACAGCGCCATCGCTATCACGAGTAACAGAAGTCAGAACCGTGGTTTTCGCGTTCCGGTAAAGAAGGAACCCGAACACCGGATCAATCGCCGTATCACCGCGCCGGTTGTGCGCGTTGTGGGCGAGAATGTGGAAACGGCCATCATGCACCTTAAGGATGCCTTGAAGATAGCCGAAGAACGGGAATTGGATTTGGTGGAGATCTCACCTTCGGCCAACCCTCCCGTGTGCAAGGTAATCGATTACCAGAAGTTCCTTTACGAACAGAAGCGCAAGCAGAAGGAAATCAAGGCCAAGAGCGCCAAGATCGTGGTAAAGGAAATCCGTCTGGGACCGCAGACCGACGACCACGATTTCAACTTCAAGTTGAACCACGCCAAGCGTTTCCTCTCGGAAGGCTCCAAGGTAAAGGTGGACGTGTTCTTCAGGGGACGTACCATCATCTACAAGGAACAGGGCGAGGTTATCCTGCTTAAGTTCGCCGAGGCCCTTTTGGAATACGGCAAGCCCGAAAGCATGCCTAAATTGGAAGGCAAGCGGATGATGATGATGATCAGCCCCGTCAAGGCTTCGGTCAAGAAGGCCGCCCCCAAGGCCGAGGAAACGGAAGAATAGAGTAGAAAACCAACAATAATCAACAAATCATGCCAAAGCAAAAGACCAAATCGGCTGCGAAGAAAAGATTTTCTTTCACCGGAACGGGCAAGATTAAACGCCAGCATGCTTACAAGAGTCACATCCTGACCAAGAAAAGCACCAAGCGTAAACGTAATCTTACTTATTCGGCCATTGTTCACCACGCCAACGAAGCGGCGGTGCGCGATATGCTGAACAGGTAGGCTTTTGCCGCCCGAAGGCGTTCGGGAACGCCGCTAAACCCTCCCGAAGAAAAAATTTATTAATTGATTATGAGCACAAAGTTTCCTGAAAGAACGGAACGCTCATACAAAAAACAAAAAAGATGCCAAGATCAGTCAATGTGGTTGCCGCAAGGGCACGCCGGAAAAAGATGCTGAAATTGACCCGCGGTCAATTCGGACGTAGAAAAAATGTGTGGACAGTTGCCAAGAACTCTTTGGAAAAGGGTCTGGTATATGCTTACCGTGACCGCAAGGCCAAAAAGAGAAGTTTCCGCAACCTTTGGATTGTACGTATCAATGCCGGTATCCGTCCCTACGGAATGTCGTATTCGGCATTCATGGGCAAGCTTCATCAGAAGAACATCGACTTGAACCGCAAGGTTCTGGCCGATTTGGCGATGAACCATCCCGAAGCTTTCAAGGCTGTCGTAGATAGCGTAAAATAGAGTTGTTAACATATAAAAACAGAAAACCATGAGCAAACCGGCTTTAATGCAATTTGTTGACACGCTCACAAAAAGCAACGAGCTGCCTGCTTTCAAGGCGGGCGACACCATAACCGTAAGTTACAAGATCAAGGAAGGTAACAAGGAACGTATCCAGCAGTTTCAGGGCGTTGTATTGCAACGTTCGGGCAGCGGCACCACGGCTACGTTCACGGTACGTAAAATGTCGAGCAACATCGGCGTGGAAAGGATCTTCCCCGTTAACTCCCCCTTTATCGAAAAAGTGGAAGTGAACAAACGCGGGGTCGTTCGTCGCGCCCGTATCTTCTACCTGCGTAACCTTACCGGCAAGAAAGCGCGTATCAAAGAACGTCGTTTCTAAGTCTTTCTTGGAAACAATTGCTAAAAGGCTGCATGGCGCGACTACGTGTCAGGCAGCCTTTTTGGTGTATTCTGTCATATGGAAGTAAATTCGGCAAAAGAGAATATAAGCGGCTTGGCATGCCTGCTGCAGGGACTGGACCTGCAGTCGGGCGTGGGACGCGAGCTGCTTGCCCGCTCGCATTGGTACGGAAAAGGCGAGGAGGCGGCTCTTTTGCAGGAACTTTCGCGTGTCGAAAAGATCAAGGACCTGCTTTGCGGAGGGCAGACGGCTGAGGTTGAAAGACTGAAGCGCAAGTTCTCGCAGGTGCTGGACATACGCGGCACGTTCGGCCTTATCGGGAAAGGCGACGTGGACGATGTGCAGCTGTTTGAGGTAAAGCGGTTCTCCTTATTGGCGGCCGATTGCGCCGTCCTGGTGTCCGGATTGATACGGGCGTGCGCCTTTAAGCCGGCGCCGGAGAATTTTCCTGACTTGAGCGGGGTGGTTTCCATTCTGGATCCGAGGAACGAGAAACTGCCCGCTTTCTATATTTACGATGAATATCACCCGCTTTTGGCGCAGAAGCGGAAAAAGATACAGGAACTGGCCAAGTCGGAAGACGAGGCGGCCTTGCAGGAAGCGGCGCGGCTGCAGGAGGAATGCGCCGGCATCGAATACGAGGTGAGGCGTGAACTCTCGCGCAGATTGAGCGCGCACATGGAGGCCCTGCAAACGGCCATGCGTCTGGTGGCCTATTGGGATCTGCTGATAGCCAAGGCGTATATGGCGTTCGAGTACGGCATGGTGCTGCCCGACCTGCAAGCCACGGCGGACGCGGGGAAACTGCGCTACAAGGGGCTGTTCCATCCTGTGGTGAAGCGGATACTGGAAGAAAAGGGACATCGCTACCAAAGCATCGATATAAGCCTGCAATCGGGCGCGTGCCTGTTTACGGGCGCCAACATGAGTGGAAAGACCGTGCTGCTCAAGAGCCTTGCCTTGGCCCAGTGCCTGTTGCAGTTCGGCTTTCCGGTGCCGGCGCAGGAGGCGCATATGGTGCTGTTCGACCGCGTGGAACTGCTGGTGCAGGACAATCAGGACGAGGAACGCGGCCTTTCGTCTTTCGGCGCCGAGATGCAGCGGCTCAACCGTATCCTGCGGGAGCTGCGGGGAGGCACTGACATGCTGCTGCTTATAGACGAACTGGCGCGCACCACCAATCCCACCGAGGGCAAGGCCATTGTGTGCGCCGTGCTGGACGCCTTGAAGAACCTGCCTTGCGTGGCCTTGGTAAGCACCCATTACGGCCCCATTCCCAATGCGTTGCGCCGCCTGCGGGTAAGGGGTTTCCGCGAAGACTGGATGAACCGTGGTGCGGAAAACGGCGTGGAGGCAACGGCTTCAACGCCCGGTGCCGGGGCGCATTTCGAGCTTTCGCGCATACAGTCGTGCATGGACTATTCGGTGGAGGAGGAACACGCGCAAAGCGTGCCGCCGGCCGAAGCCTTGCGCATTGCCGGGCTGCTGGGCTTCGACGCCGAGGTACTGGCTGTGGCCCGGAAATATTACGAGAACAATATATCCTGAAGAAATACATAGACATACAATGAACCAAAAAAGCAAATTAGGCCTTGATTTCGACAAGGTGAAACAAGCGCGGACGGCCGCCGGCAATATCGCCGGACAGGTGCAGCGTTTTGTGGACGGTTACACGACCGTGGCCACTGAAAGGACGATTGCCCGTCTGTTGGGCATAGACGGCGTAACCGAAGACGGGGTGCCCTATCCCAACGTGGTGGTGGACGCCCTCAAGGACGCCGGTCTGTTGGGTGAGGGGGTGATGTTCGTGATGGGCAATGCCGTGGTGGAAACCGGCAAGACTCCGCAGCAGATTGCCGAAATGGTGGGCGCGGGACAGTATGATTTGGGCAAGGTGCCTGTGGCGTCGGCCGAGAAGCGCCATGCAGCCCTCCAGCCCTATATCGACGCCTCGATGAAGCGCATCCGCGCCCGCCGCGCCCGCCGTCAGCACTACCTGGACACCATCGGCGAAGGCCCCAAGCCCTATCTTTACGTGATCGTGGCCACCGGCAACATCTACGAAGACGTTACCCAGGCGCAGGCCGCCGCCCGTCAGGGCGCCGACATCATCGCCGTGATCCGCACCACCGGCCAGAGCCTTCTGGACTACGTGCCCTATGGCGCCACCACCGAAGGTTTCGGCGGCACCATGGCCACGCAGGAGAACTTCCGCATCATGCGAAAGGCACTCGACGAAGTGGGTGAGGAAGTGGGACGCTACATCCGCCTTTGCAACTACTGCTCCGGCCTGTGTATGCCCGAAATCGCCGTGATGGGAGCCTTGGAAGGCCTGGACGTGATGCTGAACGACGCCCTCTACGGCATTCTTTTCCGCGACATCAACATGCAGCGCACGCTTGTCGACCAGTATTTCTCGCGCGTCATCAACGGTTTTGCGGGCGTGATCATCAACACGGGCGAAGACAACTACCTCACCACCGCCGACGCCGTGGCCGAGGCGCACACCGTGCTGGCCTCCGACTTCATCAACGAGCAGCTGGCGCTTCTGGCGGGGCTTCCCGAAGAACAGATGGGCTTGGGGCACGCCTTCGAAATGGATCCCAAACTGGAGAACGGCTTTCTGATGGAACTGGCGCAGGCGCAGATGTTGCGCGAGATCTTCCCCAACGCGCCGCTTAAATACATGCCTCCCACCAAGTTCATGACCGGAAACATCTTCCGCGGCCACCTGCAGGATGCCCTCTTCAACATGATCGGCATCTGGACACACCAGGGTCTGCAACTGCTGGGCATGCCCACCGAGGCCATCCACACGCCCTTTATGAGCGACCGCTACCTGTCTATCGAGAACGCCCGCTATATCTTCAACAACATGAAGAACATCGGCGAGGAAATGGAGTTCAAGGAAGGCGGCCTGGTGCGCAAGCGTGCCGCGGAAGTGCTCGACAAGGCCACCGCGCTCTTGCAGCAGATGGAAAAGGAAGGGCTTTTCACGGCTCTCGAAAAGGGTATCTTCGCCGACATCAAACGCCCCAAGAACGGCGGGAAAGGCCTGCAAGGCGTGGCCGAAAAACGCGAGCATTACGAGAACCCGTTTATTGACTTAATGAAGAAAGGAGAATAACATGAGCGGCGGATTATATTCGACTTCACACGAAGAAATCGACAAGACTTACGACCCCAAGAAGATCAAGCCGTATGGCGACACGATGAACGACGGCAAGACACAGCTTAGCTTCACCCTGCCCGTGCCCTGCGGCGACGAGGCGGTGGAGGCGGCCAAGCAGCTCTTGCGCAAGATGGGTTTCGAGAACCCGCAGATTGTGTATTACCACGAGCTTACCGAGGGCTTCACCTTCTTTAACGCCTACGGTGCCTGCACGCACACGGTGGACTACACCTCCATTCACGTGCCCAAGGTGGAATCGACCGTGATGAGCATGGAGGAAACCGACGCCTACATCAAGGAACACATCGGCCGCAAGATTGTGGTGGTGGGTGCCAGCACGGGTACCGACGCGCACACGGTGGGCATCGATGCCATCATGAACATGAAGGGTTTTGCCGGCCACTACGGTCTGGAACGCTACGAGATGATCGATGCCTACAACCTCGGCAGCCAGGTGCCCAACGAAGAGTTGATCGCCAAGGCCATCGAGCTCAAGGCGGACGCCATTCTGGTATCGCAGACGGTAACGCAGAAAGACGTGCATATCCAGAACATGACCGAGATGATCGAGATGCTGGAGGCCGAAGGCCTGCGCGGCAAACTGATTGTATGCTGCGGCGGCCCGCGCATCACCTACGAATTGGGCAAGGAACTGGGTTTCGACGCCGGTTTCGGCATGAACTCCTACGCCGATGACGTGGCCTCCTACCTCGCCCAGGAAATCGCCGCCCGGATGGGAAAGTAGCGCGCGGTGCCTCGATACATCCGAACTCGTAGCGGCAGGGATTAAAGTTCCCTGCCGCTTTTTTATTCTCCAACAGAATCCCTGTATACTGTAAAAAAAAGTGTAAATTTGTGGCAGTAATTCCTATTTTATGCTCCAACAGAGTCAAATATTGCAAAGTTTGAGTGACTATAAAAGAGCCAACAGTCAGAAGTACGGTATTCTGGAAATGGGGCTTTTCGGCAGTCAGGCGCGTGCGCAAAGCACTGAAAAGAGCGATATTGATGTTTGTATACTCTTATCGGAGCCTTCCTTCTTTGTCCGCTTTGACATACAATGTGATTTGGAGAAGCTGTTTGGCTGTAAGGTAGATGTGATTTCTTTGCGCGCCAATATGCGTCCCGCTTTTAAGGAAGAACTCGAAAAAGACGCTATCTATGTCTAATAAAGCAAGGGTTCTCGACTTATTGGATTACGTTTTAGACAAAATATCCTTTGTGGAGAAGTCCACTTTGCAGATTCTTTCTTTTGAAGATTTCGGCAAGGATATGTTGGGTATGATTACCTTTAATTCCACTTGTATGTGTTTGCAAACCATAGGTGAAACCTTGCGGCAAATGGATAGGCATACAGAAGGAAAATTGCTGTCTCAATATACTTCCATTCCATGGAAAACAATCTTTGCATTTCGAAATATAGTCTCTCATGAATATGCCATGACCGACCCGCAGGAAGTCTTCTTTATTCTCAAAAACGACTTGCAGCCATTGAAAGACCAAGTTGAAATTATCCGTCAAAATATTTTGGACGGAGGTCAAAAAAACTTGTTTTAACGGTAATATTCCATTGAACAACCTGATAGAATCTTTTCTGGAGCGATAATCCTTAAAAAACTGTTGAAAAATTAAAGCCACCTTATGTTGCAGATGTCTGCGTTTTGTTATAATATAATACTTACCTTTGTAGGAGTTTTTGAAAACCAATAGTATTAACCAATCAAAACAAAAAAGATGAAAAAAGCGATCAAATTCGGCTTACTGGGTGCAATGGCATTGTGTCTGTTGGCCTCGTGCGACAAGGAAAAAGACAACAAAGGTGGCGGCGGTGGCGGTGGCGAAGACCTGGACTTCGATGTAGACATCGAGATGGTGTATGTAGAAGGAGGGGAATTCCAGATGGGTCCCGTGGACGACAATGGCTTTGTCAACGAAAACCCGGTACGTACCGTCAAACTGGATTCCTACTATATCGGCAAGTATGAAATTACGCAGGCCGAATGGAAGGCCGTGATGGGCACCACTTTGGCCCAACAGGCTGAAGCGGCAGGAGAAGTGCTGTTAGGCGTAGGAGAATTGGCGGGCGAGGGCGACAACTACCCGATGTATTACGTAAGCCACGAAGAAGCGGTGAAATTCTGCGAACGTCTGAGCAAGAAAACGGGCAAGAAATACGTGCTGCCCACCGAAGCGCAATGGGAATACGCCGCCCGAGGAGGCAACAAGAGCCAAGGCTATCTCTCCTACAGCGGCAGCGACGATCTCGACAAGATTGCATGGTACAACCTCAACAGCGATGGGAAAAGCCATCCGGTAGGCACTAAAATTGCCAACGAACTGGGCATTTATGATATGTGCGGCAACGTATGGGAATTCTGCTCCGATTTCTATGACGACTACGACCCCGCCGACACCGACAATCCTACCGGCCCCAAGGAAGATGCAGGCAAGGGCTATTCGGCCCGCGGCGGCAGTTACGATGACAACTACCGCGCCGCCCGCGTTTCCACCCGCATCAATTACGATCCCGGCCACAGCACCTGCGGTTTCCGCATTGCGATGATTCCGTAATGCGTTGGGAAGGTGGTGGAACCATCTTAAAAATAATTTGTAAATTCACAGCCGATTTGCCGAGGGCAGGTCGGCTTTTTTTTGCTTAAAACATTGCAATCATGGATAAGAATCAAATTCGCGAAGTTATCGCCCGGCGTGTGGCCAAGGAATTGAAGAACGGCGATGTGGTGAACCTCGGTATCGGTTTGCCCACCATGGTGCCCAACTATCTGGCACCCGGCGTTAAGGTTATCTTGCAGTCCGAAAACGGCTTGCTCGGCATGGGACCCACCCCCGCCGAAGGTCAGGAAGACCCCGAATACATCAATGCCGGCGGCGGTTTCACCTCGCCCACCGTGGGTTCCTGCACCTTCAGCAGCGCCACCTCGTTCGGCATTATCCGCGGCGGCCACGTGGACGCCACCGTGCTGGGCGCCATGCAGGTGGACGAGCAGGGCGACCTGGCCAACTGGATGATTCCCGGCAAGATGACTCCCGGCATGGGCGGCGCGATGGACCTGCTTACCGGCGCCAAGCTCGTGATCCTGGCTATGGAACACACCGCCAAGGGCAATCCCAAGATCTTGAAGAAATGCAGCCTTCCCTTGACGGCCAAAGGCCGCGTGAACCTTATCGTTACCGAAATGGGCGTGATGAAGGTTACCCCCAAGGGCATCGAGCTGATTGAAATCAATCCCGAATTCAAGCCCGAAGACGTTCAGGCGGCCACCGAAGCCACCCTGATCATTTCGCCCGACTTGAAGCCCATGTGCTAAGCCATGGATTCGCTTCCCGTTGTAGAAACCTTCCACTCCCTGCAAGGGGAGGGGACACATGCCGGCTGGCCCGCCTATTTTGTGCGGCTGGCCGGTTGTCGTAATGCGTGTCCCTTCTGCGACACACCGCAGTCTTGGAACCCTGAGGGCTATCCCTCGGTTCCCGTGGCGGAACTGGCGCGGGAAGCCGCCCGCAGCGGCGCCAGGCACTGCGTGGTTACCGGCGGAGAACCGGCCCTGCACGATTTGACCGCCCTGTGTGCCGAACTCAAGAAGGCCGGCCTGCAACGCTGGCTGGAAACCTCCGGCAGCGAACCCCTTTCGGGAGCATGGGAGTGGATCTGCCTCTCGCCTAAAAAGAACATTGAGGTTCTGCCCGAGTATTACCGCTCGGCCTCCGAACTCAAGGTGGTGATAGGGCAGGCCTCCGACTTCGATTTTGCCGAGCAGCAGGCGGCGCAGGTATCCGACGCCTGCCTCTGTTTCCTGCAACCCGAATGGGGCGAATACAAAAAGATACTTCCACAAATCATCGAATACGCCAAGGCGCATCCGCGCTGGAACCTTTCCCTGCAGGTGCATAAGCTTATCGGCGTGGAATAACTTCAATCGAAAAACAAGAAAATGAAAAAGACAGCTTTGATAACGGGCGCCACCTCGGGCATCGGCAAGGCCATTGCCGCCCGCCTGGCCAACGAAGGCTACGCGCTTATACTTACCGGTCGCCGCCGCGAGAAACTGGAGGCCGTCTGCACCGAACTCTCTAAGCAGACCGAGGTGCTGCCCCTGGTGTTCGACGTGCGCCACCTCTCCGAAGTGGAGCAGAACCTGGGCAACCTGCCCGAAGCCTGGAAAAACATAGACGTGTTGGTGAACAACGCGGGGCTGGCCGCGGGTCTTGAACCCCTGCAGGAAGGCCTGGTGGACGACTGGGAACGCATGATAGACACCAACGTGAAGGGGCTGCTGTACGTGAGCCGCACCGTGCTTCCCGGCATGATTGCCCGCAAGCGCGGCCATGTGTTCAACCTGGGCTCCATTGCCGGCAAGGAAACCTATATGAACGGCAACGTGTATTGCGCCTCCAAGCACGCGGTCGATTCGCTGAGCCGCTCCATGCGCATGGAGTGCCTTCCCTACAACATCAAGGTTACGCAGATTTGCCCCGGTGCGGTCGAAACCGAGTTCTCCACCGTGCGCTTTCACGGCGATACCCAGCGGGCCGAGCAGGTCTATAAGGGCTTTACGCCGCTTAAGGGCGAGGATATAGCCGACCTGGTGGCCTATTGCGTGAACCTGCCCGCCCACGTATGCCTCAACGACATCGTTGTCATGCCCACGGCGCAAGCCAATTCGGGTAATTTTTATAAGGTTCTATAAAGTATATTTTTTACTTTTGTCGCCCAATTTTAATGCCGTCAGACTATGGAAATTGAAGTGCTGAAATCCAAGATACACCGCGTCAAGGTAACGTATGCCGACCTTAATTATGTGGGCAGCATCACCATAGACGAAGATTTGATGGATGCCGCCAACCTCTGCGAGTACGAGCGGGTTCATATTTACGATATCATGAACGGCGAACGGCTCGACACCTACGTTATCAAGGGCAAGCGGGGCAGCGGCGTGATCGGCCTCAACGGAGCGGCCGCGCGCAAGGTTCAGGTGGGCGACCTGGTGATTATCGTCTCGTTTGCCTCCATGACCCCCGAAGAGGCCAAGACGCATAAGCCCACCGTGATTTTTCCCGAAGACAACAAAGTCGTGAAATAGCCCCTGCCGATGAACCACGATACCCCTCAGTCGGAAGCCACGGCATCCGAAACGCCTCAGAAACAACGTTCGGTTGCCAATATCTTAAGGCAGATCTTAAAATTCTGCGTCTTTTTTACTTTCGGCATCTTCATCATCTGGCTTTTTCAAAACAACCTGAGTGCGGAAGAAAAGGCCGAAATCGGCCATTCACTGCGCAACGCGCGCTGGATCATGGTGTTCTGGATCGCCGTTTTCGGGCTGTTGAGCAACGTTTTCCGCACCCTGCGCTGGAACCTGCTGATTGAGCCGATGGGCTACAGACCCCGCTTCCTGAACACGTTCTGCAGCGTGATGGTGGGCTACTTCGCCAATCTGGCGATACCGCGTCTGGGCGAGGTGCTGCGCTGCACTTTCCTCTACCGCTATGAAAAGGTGCCGGTGCAGAAGTCGCTGGGCACGGTGCTGAGCGAACGGGTCATCGACGTGATTACCTTCCTGCTTATTTTCGCCGCCTCCTTCCTGATAGAATACAAGGCGCTTCACAACTATGTGAGCGGCCTGTTCAACCGTCAGGCCGGCAACGGCCATGGCGGGCTTTGGATCATGATTGCCTTTGGCGTGCTGCTGGTTGCCGGAATATGGTGGCTGGTGGTCTATTGCCGGAAGAATATCTCCCGGTTCAAGCCCGGCAGCGTCATGGCCAAGATCGCCAATGTGCTGAAAGGCTTCGGCGAGGGCTTCACCTCCCTGGGTCATCTTAGGAAACCCTGGCTGTTCGTGGCCTATTCCATCGGTTTGTGGCTGTGTTACCTGCTGATGATGCACTACGCCTTCCACAGCCTGCAGGCCTTGTCGGGCAGTTCGTTGGAACTGGCCTTGATCGCGCTGGCGATGGGCACGATCGGCATCATGGTGACTCCCGGCGGCATCGGCGTGTATCCGGTAATCATTTCCGAAACGCTGTCGGTGTTCGGCGTGGCCAAGACCATCGGCTACACGGCAGGCTGGATCGCCTGGGGCACCCAAACGGCCCTCATCATCCTGGCCGGCCTGGCCTCCCTCTGCATACTTCCGTTGTACAACAAGAGCCGGACAAAAGCCAAGAAAGAAGCATAGCCAAAAGTTCGGCTTTTCAAAACTTTTGGCTGTTATATCACTCTATCGAACAGCCAAAAGTTTGCTTTTTTGAAACTTTTGGCTGTTGTATATCTCGATTTTTGCTATCTTTGCAGCACAAAACTCCCTGTAAATGATACAAATGATAGGACGTGAGGAAGAACGGAACGAACTTCTTCGCTGCATAAAATCCAAGAAGGCGGAATTTGTGGCGGTGTATGGACGGAGAAGGGTGGGAAAGACGTATCTTATTACCCAAACGCTAAAGGATAAAGTTTCTTTCGAGATGACGGGGGGGATAGACGGGAACGCGAAAGAGCAATTTTTCTATTTTACGGATGCCTTGCGGAGGGCCGGATGTCAGGATATTCCAATGCCTAAAAATTGGCACGAGGCTTTTGCCATCTTGAGGGATTTTCTCGACAAAAAGCCTGCCTCTGCACCGCAGGTTATTTTCATAGACGAACTTCCAAGCCTTGATACCCCCAGGTCGGATCTCGTTACGGCACTCGATCATTTTTGGAACACATGGGCATCGCGCCGCCCCGGTGTCAAGCTGGTGGTTTGCGGTTCTGCCACAAGTTGGATGGTAACGAACCTTATCGACAGCAAGGGCGGGTTGCACAACAGGATTACGCGCGAAATCCATCTCAGACCCTTTACGTTGCACGAAACGGAACGCTATTTCAAATCGTTGGGTTTTAAATGGAACCGGCAAATGATGGCGCAGGCCTACATGGCGCTTGGCGGGATTCCCTATTATCTCGGATTGCTCGATGCCACCAAGAGTTTTGCCCAGAATATAGACGCTCTCTATTTTGGAGGTGGAGAGTTGAGCAGGGAATATCCGCGCCTCTACAAATCCCTGTTCCGTCAGGCGGATATCTATATGCAGATTATCTCGCTCCTTGCCGCTTCCAAGCAAGGTATGACACGGGAGGAAATTTCCCGAAAATTAAAAATCAAAACCGGGGGAACCCTTACCGATGCCTTGCGCGATTTGGTGAATTGCGACTTCCTGCGTTGCCGCAATATCCGGCTCAAGACGAGGGTGAGCGCGTCGGGTGTTTATCAACTTGTTGATTTCTTTTCCTTGTTTCACCTTACTTTCGGCACCAAGGCTATCAGCGAGCCGAATTTTTGGAGCCGCAATCTTAATACCCCTACGGTGAATGTGTGGCAGGGATTGGCCTTCGAACGGCTTTGCATGGCTCATATAGAACAGATACGAAAGGCCCTCGGCCTGGATAAGATATATGTAGAGGGCTATGCCTGGCGGAGTTTTTCGCAAAAGGAAAAGGCGCAAATCGATCTGATTCTAGATCGTGCCGACGGCATCATAAATGTTTGCGAAATAAAGTATAGCGATGATTATTATGTGATGAGCAAGGCCGAGCGCGACAAGATACTGCGACGCAACTCTCTCTTTAGGGAGGAAACCTCCTGCAGGAAGGCGTTGTTGCCGGTGCTTGTTACCACGAACGGCCTGAGGGAGGGGCAGAACACAGATATTGTGACGCAAACGGTTACGCTGAACGAACTCTTTGTTTGATTCTGCTACCCGATGCGTGATATCTGGATGACCCCGATGTCGCCAACTGCACTATAAACAAGGTGAAATCGAGTCCGGTCTCTTAGGTCGGGCTCGTTTTGTTTTGCCGGCGAACCGATTTTATTCCATCGTGATATTCTTAAGAATAAATTCAGGGTTCGCCTCCATTTTTGAAAAAGCGAAAAGTTTTTTGCCAAGGTCTTTTATCGAAGCTCCAAGGTGATATAGAGTATCGTCTATAATAAGGAACCTGTCGTGAACTTGTGTCGCTCTTTCCACAAGGATTGGCCGATATTGACTGTTATGTTTTTCAATGTCGAGTTGAAATTGCCCTGAGATTGTTCGCGTATAAATAAGCGCCTCTACATTGGATTTCCTTTTGTCTAACAAGGAAAGCACCGTTTCATCTACATAATTGTCAATAAGAATGATGCGTGATTTGGCGCGTTTCACCAAATCGCTCACAAACAGGTAGGCATCGAAAATTTGGCCGTTGAAGAAAACTCCCTCTACCGGTGGAAGCGATGTGCGGACAAAGAAATCGACTTTATTCGACAGTTCATCCAATCTACGGTCATGTTCGAAAAAACGACGATCCATCTTTTCATCCATAGCCAACAGCCGTTGGTTGACACTATATCCACGAAGCAAGTATTCTTTCAGAATCTTGTTGGCCCATTGGCGAAACTGTACACCCCTGACGGACTTTACACGATAGCCTACGGAAATGATAACGTCCAAATTATAGAAATTGGTTTTTCGTTGAACCCTACGGCTTCCCTCTTTTTGAACTGTCAAATATTCCTTGACAGTTGATGCCCTTGATATTTCCTTGTCTTTGTAAATATTTGAAATATGAAAACTTATGTTCTGTTTGGTTGCTTGAAACAGTTCGGCCATTTGCAACTGGGTCAGCCATACGGTTTCATCTTCAACCCTTACATCGAGTTTGAGCGTGCTGTCCGGCTGATATAGAATTATCTCATTATTTTCCATAGGCGTCAAGCTTTAAATGGAATGGTGTTGAGGAATAACATCGCCAGCCACCATCTCTTTCGTTTATCCTGCAAGTTACGATAAAATTTAAATTCAGGCAAATTTATCTGGCGACACTCTCAAAAATTTACGAACTTTCGTTTTTTTGTTTTGGATGGCTTTCCCTGGATAACTCCGAAAACTCCCTCGACGACCCGCACATTTCCAAAGTAAAATTTATATTATTATAATTTCAGCGAGAGCCTTGCCTTCGCGCATGGGTCTGTGGCTTTGCCACGTGCGTTGGCAGCATCCTGCGCGTTGGCAAAATTATAATAATATAAATTTTACTTTTCGTTCTAAAAACATTCATATATCGATAAAATTTAAATTATACTATATTTGTAGCGGCCTGATGCAGGGAATGTATTCCTGTAAAACAAGGAGAATAAAATGAAATACAACAAGATAATGAAAAGACTATGGATTGGCCTGGCGGCCATCGCCCTGAGCCTATGCTCGCTGCAGGCGCAGGAAAGCGGCAGCGATGCGCCCCGGATTTTGGAGTTTAATTGCTCGAGACTCTTTCAGAAGAATAATGATGTAACGAGTTTAGACGTGAGCGGCTGCACGGCCTTGACGACTTTGACTTGTTACGACAATCAGTTGACGGGTTTGGACGTAAGCGGTTGCACGGCTTTGACGACTTTGACTTGTTACGACAATCAGTTGACGGGTTTGGACGTAAGCGGTTGCACGGCTTTGACGACTTTGACTTGTTACGACAATCAGTTGACGAGTCTGGACGTGAGGGGCTGTACCGCTTTGACGAATTTGTCTTGTGGCGAAAATCGATTGACGAGTCTGGACGTGAGGGGCTACACAGCCTTGACGGATTTGAATTGTCAATACAATCAGTTGACGGGTTTGGACGTAAGCGGTTGCACGGCCTTGACGACTTTGTATTGCAACAGCAATCAATTGACGAGTCTGGACGTGAGGGGCTGCACAGCCTTGACGACTTTGTATTGCAACAGCAATCAATTGACGAGTCTGGATGTGAGTGGCTGCACGGTCTTGAGGCATTTGGATTGCGGCGGAAACAGGATACCTCTTGCCCGCTTGTATGAGGTATATAGTCAACATCCATCTTGGTCTTTGTTTAATGCCAATCAGTTTGATGCTGTCACCCTATCCGTTAATCAGCCTTTTGATTTGTCTTCGGAGTGGATTTTAGGCCAGAATACTTCAACTTACAAGGTGTTGGATGTGAACGGCAACGAGTTGCCTTTCGGCTATTGGACAGAAAACGAGTTTGTGTTTCAATTCGAGGAGCCGCTTTCATATCGGTTGGTTTTGGAGAACTCTTTTTTGGGCAAAACCGTAAGTTTTACCTGGGGTGTTTCGGTGTTTGAGAAAACCGAGAACTACCGCATGGTTCGCGTGGCGTCCAACAACATGGAATGGGGTACGGCCTCGATTACCGGAAACGGTACGTACGAGGAAGGCTCGGAAGCCACCGTTACCGCCACTCCGAAATCGGGCTACCGTTTCGTGAACTGGACGAAAGCCGAGGGTACGGTGTTCAGCACGGAGGCAACGCACACGTTTAGGGTAACGGAGAATCTGAAACTGACAGCCAACTTCGAGAAGATATCGGGCGGCGTGGACAACGAAGAGCCCGATAAAGACAGTTTCCGCGTGTATGCGCAAGATCGCGTTATCCATCTGTCGGCTTACAGAGGCGAAGTGCAGGTGTATAACGCGCTCGGCCAATGCCTCTACAGCGGTCGTGCCACGGTCATCCCGGTGCGGAACGGCGGCCTGTATATTGTAAGGATAGGCAGGAACAGTTATAAGGTAATGGTAAGATAACAATCTAAAAAGAAAGAATATCATGAAAAAGGTAAGAATAGGGCTTTTGCTCGTGTCTTTGGTAGGGACGGGCGTGTGGCTTTCGGCCACCGAAAGCCTTGTATTGGATAACGAACAACCGGTGCTCACTCCCAAGGCCGCACAGGCGGATACAATCCGCATGACTTGGAAAGTAGAAAATACGTCTTCTTCCAAAGAATTCTCCTTTCGTGGCGAAGAAGGGGCAACCTATAAGGTGGAGTGGGGCGATGGAGAAACGGACACCTATCAAAGAGCGGGATACCGAGTGGATTGTTATCATAAATACAGTACACCAGGCACCTACACGGTCCTGCTCTACGGTATATCCAAATAAAACAGACGTTTAATTATCCATGTTTAACCAATAAAACAAAGAACATGCAGACCAAACTTTTAAATTGGGCAAAGGAAACCTATGCTGTCTATTCCGCGCTGGTGGAGGATCAGAAGTATGACATCGGCTTCTATAACCAAACGCCCCTTTCCGATATCCAGGAACCGGTAAAGGTGGTGGTGATGGGCATCAATCCCGGCTCGGGCGGCAGTTTCTCGGATATGAAAGACAATCCCAACTGGGGATTCGGCAAATTAGGGGAAGAATATCGGCACTTGATACGCGGCAACTTTACCTGGCAGAAGGAACACACCAGATGGAGATATTGGAACAATGTGATGAACCTTCTCTCGGCGGTTTATCCCGACATAAAGAAGAATGAAGAGAAAGAATGTGTGTTCACCAATGCCACCTTCTTCAACACCCCCAAAGCAAAAGACGTGTTTGAGGGACTATACAATCAGACACTTCCGTGCACCATAGATCTTATCGGGATATTGTCGCCCGAAATGGTGATAAGCCTTTCTCCCAATAACTTCAATAGAATGAAAGGTGCACTTCGCGAGAATTTTCAGTATGTTGAGGTGTTTGGCCGTCGCCTGATGCTTGGCAGACATAAGGATCTGCTGTTTGTGAGCATCTATCATCCGGCATACCGTTATTCTAACGCCTACAAGGATCTTGTGCAGAAATCCTTGGTCTTGATACAGAAAAACCGCTCCCTTTCGATAGAAAAAACCGCATCCCTGCTCCAGACCTCCTTCAGCGAGGAATGGGATAAGGTAAAGAACCGCAGGAAATAATAACTTCAAGCAAGAAAGAAAGACTTAGATAAAGATATCGACACTACACCTTACTCCGAAAACCGGATCAACGAGGGCTCGAAGCCGCGAGAGAGGGCGGTTTTCGGGCCTTTTTCGGTTACGGTGCGTTGCAGCAGGGCGGCATACTCGTTCTCGCTTATTTCTTCGCGCAGGGCGGTCTGTATCAGTTTTTCGTCCACGCCCTTGGCGCGCAGGCCGTTCCTTATCTTGAGCCGCCCCCAGCCGTTTATGCGGAACTTGCCGCGCACGTAGGCACGGGCAAAGCGTTCCTCGTTCACGAAATTGTCGTCCAACAAACGCTGCAACAGCTTGCGCGAGGTGTCGGAATCGGCGCCGAGCAGCCGCAGTTTCTGCCGCACTTCGCCGCTACTGCGCTCTTGGTAGGCGCAGTAGCGCGAAATTTTGGCATAGAGGTTTTCGAAAGATGAATTTTCCACGTCGGATTATTCCTCGTCCTTGCTTTCGTATTCCTTGAGCAGTTTTTCCTGAATGTCGAAAGGCACCAGCTCGTAGCTGTCGAAACGCATCGTGAACGAGGCCCTGCCGCCCGAAATGGAGCTGAGCGCGGTCGAGAAATCGGCCATCTCCTTAAGCGGCGCCTTGGCCATGATCTTTTCGTAGCCCTTTTCGCTGCTCATGCCCGAGATAATGGCGCGGCGCCCCTGCAGGTCGCTCATCACGTCGCCCATATAGTTCGAGGGCACGGAAACCTCCACCTCGTACACGGGTTCCAGAATCTTGGGGTCGGCTTCCCGGAAGGCCGCGCTGAAGGCGGTTCGTCCGGCAATCATGAACGAGATTTCGTTGCTGTCGACCGGGTGCATCTTGCCGTCGTAAACGATAACGCGCACGTCGCGGGCGTAGGAGCCGGTAAGCGGGCCCTGTTCCATGCGAGCGAGGATGCCTTTCTGGATGGCCGGCAAAAAGCGGGCGTCGATGGCGCCGCCCACGATGCTGTTCACGAACACCAGCTTGCCGCCCCAGTCGAGGTTTATCACCTGGGTGTCGCGGGCCGAGACCTTGAATTCCTGCCCCTTGAAGCGATATACCGAGGGGGCGGGCATGCCTTCGTAATAGGGTTCCACGATCAGGTGCACTTCGGCGAACTGCCCGGCACCGCCCGACTGCTTCTTGTGGCGGTAGTCGGCGCGTGCGGCCTTGGTGATGGTTTCGCGGTAGGGAATCTTGGGTTCGGAGAACACCACGGGAATCTTGTCGTTGTTCTCGATGCGCCATTTGAGGGTGCGCAGGTGGAACTCGCCCTGCCCCGAAACGATGGTCTGCTTCAGTTCCTTCGACTGTTCGATGATCCAGGTGGGGTCTTCTTCGTGCATGCGGAAGAGCACTTCCATCATCTTTTCGGCGTCCGCCTCGTTTTCGGGCCTGATGGCGCGGCGGTACTTGGGCTCGGGATAGCGGATAAAGTCGAAGCGGCAGTCGCTGTCCTTGCTGTTGAGGGTGTTGCCCCGGCGCACGTCTTTCATCTTTACGGTGGCGCCGATGTCGCCGGCGCGCATCTCGTTCACTTCCTCGCGGTTCTGTCCGGCTATGGTAAAGAGCTGCGACATGCGTTCCTTGGAGCCCCGGTCGGCGTTCACCAAATCGTCGCCCACGCGCACCGTGCCCGAAATAACCTTGAAGTAGGCCACCTGGCCGATATGGGGCTCGATGCTGGTCTTGAACACGAAAAGGCAGGCGGGGCCGTCGGGTTCGGGGGTTATCTCGCGGCCGTCGGTGGTTACGGGGCGGGGCATCTTGTCGGTGCAGGGCACCACGTTGCCCAGGAACTCAAGGGTGCGGCGCACGCACATGTCCCGTGCGGCGCATACGCAGAAAACGGGGAAGATGCCTCTCGTAACCAGCCCGGCGCGGATGCCGGCGCGCATGTCGTCTTCGCTCAGCGTGCCTTCTTCAAAGAACTTGTTCATAAGCGCGTCGTCGTGTTCGGCGGCGGCTTCCACCAGGGCCTTGTGCAGTTCCATCGCCTTTTCCTGCTCGGCCTCGGGAATGGGCAGCACCTCGGGCACGCCGCCTTCGGGCTTCCACTGGTACATCTTCATCTTGAGCACGTCGATCACCGCGTGGAAACTGTTGCCCACCGTAACTGGATACTGCACGGGCACCACGCGGCTGCCCCATTGCTCGCGAAGCTGGGCCAGCGTTCCCTCGTAGTCGGCCTTGTCGTGGTCGAGCTGGTTCACCACGAAGATAACGGGCTTGTGGAACTGTTCGGTCTGACGGAACTGGTTGATGGTGCCCACTTCCACGCCGTATTGGGCGTTGAGCACCATGAGCGCGGTGTCGGTAACGTTGAGCGCCGATACGGCGGCACCGGCAAAGTCGTCGGAACCGGGGCAGTCGATAAAGTTAAGCTTGCGGTCCTGCCACGAGACGCTGAAAATGGTGGAGAAAACGGAGTAGCCGTATTCTTTTTCCACCGGAAAATAGTCGCATACGGTGTTCTTGGCTTCCACGCTGCCGCGGCGCTTGATCACGCCGGCTTCGAAAAGTATGGCTTCGGCCAGCGTGGTCTTGCCCGCTCCCGAACTTCCCAGAATGGCGATGTTCTTAATCTTGTCGGTCTGATAGTCGTTCATAGTTTTATGGTTTTAAGTTTTTCTATAAGAAGGTCGATGCTTTGCTCGCAAGGGCGAAAGGTAAAGTGCGCCTGTCCGTAAAACATTTTTCTTTTCTCGATAGTCTTGGTAATGTAGTTTTCTAATTCTTTATCGTTAAAACGGCGAATCAGGGGCCGTTGTTCTTTGTCTTTGCCGTTTTTAAGGCGTTCGAGAAGTACCGGAACCGGAACATCGAGCCAGACCGCATATCCGTTCTCTTTCATGTGGTCCATATTGGCCTGGCTGCAGGGAAGTCCGCCGCCGGTAATCACGAGCCTGCGGTCGGGCAGGGAACGGAGAACATCGCTTTCGAGTTGGCGGAACGCCGCCTCGCCCTGCCGGTCGAAGATTTCGGGAATGCTCATCCCCGAAACCTTCTGTACCAGGGCATCGGTGTCGGAAATCTCCAGGTTGAGGGCGGAAGCCAGTTCCGCGCCCAAGGTGTTCTTTCCGCACCCCATGAAGCCGATCAGGTAGATGTTCACCTGTTATTGTCTTAATAGCGGCTGCAGATCGTTTCCCAATCCACGATTTTCCAGAAATCGGCGATGTAGTCGGGGCGGCGGTTCTGCTTATCCAAGTAGTAGGCGTGTTCCCACACGTCGATTACCATGATGGGGTTCTTCTTGTCGCGCAAGGGGTTGCCGGCATTGGGCGTGGGCACGATTTCCAGGCCGTCTTTGCCGCTGACCAGCCATACCCAGCCGGAGCCGAACAGGCCGGCGGCCGCAGTGGAGAAAGCGGTCTTGAAGGCCTCGAAATTTCCCCATTTTCCGTTGATGGCCTCGGCCAGTTTTCCGCTGGGTTCGCCGCCGCCCTTGGGCGAGAGGCAGTTCCAGTAGAACGTATGGTTCCAGACCTGTGCGGCGTTGTTGTAGATTCCGCCTTCGGCTTCCATGATGATCTGTTCCAGGCCGGCCTCGGCAAAGGGCGTGCCTTCCTTAAGCTTGTTCAGGTTATCGACATACGCCTTGTGGTGTTTTCCGTAGTGGAACGAGAGCGTCTGCGCGGAGATATAGGGTTCCAGCGCGTTTTCGGCATAAGGGAGGGGGGGGAGTTCGAATGTTTTCATATCGCTTGAGTTTTTAGGTTTATCAACATCGGTCTGTCTCTCAAAGATACGAAAAAAAACGTTTTGGGCGGCAATCTGCTTCGCTGAATGCCGTAGGGGGCTTGGTCACGTACTGGAGTGTGTTTTTTACTTTCGGGAAATGGGTGGTTAATTAGTCCAAGAGGTCACTTAGGTCGAAGAACATTAAGCGGGTTCTTTGTTGCCTGTCGGAAGAACAGAGAAATTCGAAATCGTTTTTCTGATAGAAAGGAATCGCTTGTTGATAAGCATCCACCGAAAGAAAGCGGCATCCTGATTTATTGTTGGTAATAAATAGTGTTTCAATAAAGTCAATTAGGAAAGTGCCAATCTGTTTTCCCTGCATGGATTTATCGATACCCAAACGGCAGATCTTTATCGCCGGATAGCTTTTCATCCGTTTGTCGTTAACGAATTTGTTTTTTCTGAACCTATTGAATTCGGTATTGTTCGGAAAGTCATCAATCGAAATACGGTCGTTGGCAACGCTGAAGTAGGCGATTGTTTTTCCGCTTGTTTTATTCTGCAAGATATAAGTTGTGGCTAAAAGGGCGTTATGATATAATGGAGCGTCATTAATCAGAAAGTCGTTCAAATCATCGTCCCCGCAATCAAATGCGGACACCATTTTCCCGTTTTCAAGTTTTTGAATGTGATAATCGGAAAAGAAATTCTGGGCTTCCATAAAATTACTTGTTGGTGAATATACTCATCGCCAATTTGTAATTTTCCAGTCGCCGTTGCTTCTTTTTTTCGGATTCCTTACGGTCTTCGTTCATTCTCTCCACAAAACGCCGGGCATCTTCTCCCCTCAAAACGGGAGTGTCTTTAATAGGTCTTGCCATCGTTCTTCCTCCTTAAATTTATGATGCAAAGATAGGTTATCTAAACCTAATGAATTCTTAAAAAAAACTTAAAAAACGTTTTGGGCGGCAATCTGCTTCGCTGAACGCCGTAGAGGAGCTTGGTCACGTACTGGAACGCGTTTTTTTGCTCAGAGAATGGGCAGCAACTCCCCGAAGCGGTCTATCAGGAAATCGGGGGCGGCTTTCTGCAGTTCGGACAGGGTGCCGTTGCCGTAGGTTACGCCGCAGGTTCGGCAGCCCGCCGCCTTGCCCATCAGGATGTCCACGTCGGCATCGCCCACCACCAGTATTTCCTGCGGGTTCCAGCCGAGCGCCCTGCATAGCACGAGCACCGGGTCGGGATTGGGCTTGCCGAGGGCAACGTCGTCGCCGCCCACCACCATCGCAAAGAGCGGCGCCAGTTCCGAATCATCCAGGAATTCCACTAGCGACTTGCGGGTGCGGCTGCTGGCCACCGCCATCGGGTAGCCCTGCCGCGACAGGGCGCGGAGCGTTTCCGGCACGCCGGGAAACATGACCGGTTTGTAGCGCGTTTTCTGTTCGTTGAAAATATCGTGATATACGTTCACGTAGTTGTCTTCGATGCCTGGATGCTGCGGGTAGAGCTTGGCCGGCACGTCCTTGAGGCGCAGGCCGATGGTGGCGCGGCATTCGCTTTCCGTTTTCTCGGGCAGCCTCATGGCCTGCGCGGTGGCACGCATGGTGGCCAGGATTACCGGCGTGGTGTCGAGCAAGGTTCCGTCGAAATCGAAGACAAGGTATCGGGTTTTCATATCCATGATTATTTGCGTTTAAAGAGGCGGCCGATCTCGCCGATCCACAGCACGAGGGAAGTGGCCGCGATCAGGATCAGCCAGTCGGTGAGTCTGAGCGGCGTAACGCTGAAGAACGCGCCGCCCGTGCTCACGATAAGGATCTGCCCGGCCAGGATCAGCAGCGCGATAAAGCCGAAACCTTTGCCGCTTCTGGCACGGAACACCGAACGGGAAGTGGCGAAGGTTCTCGCGTTGAACATATTCCAGAACTGCAGGAACACGAAAAGGGTAAAGAACAGCGAGAGTTCGTAGGCCGAAAGCCCGTTGCCGCCGCCCCAGGGCGCCCGCCCGATCTGGGTGAGCGAACAGATGTCCGTGTGTTCGAAATAGTAGAGCAGGGCCAGCAGGAGCACGAAGAACGCGCCGCCCGTGCCGATGATCCGCGTCCACATGGGGCGGCTTATGATAAAGGCCTGGCGCGGTCGCGGACGGTCTTTCATTACCGAGGGCGAGGGCGGCAGCGAGGCCAGCGCCATGGCCGCGAAGGTGTCCATGATCAGGTTCACCCAAAGCATCTGCGTTACCGTAAGCGGCGATTCCGTGCCCATGAACGCCCCGAAAAGCACGATAAGGCAGGCAGCCACGTTCACCGTCATCTGAAAGAGGATGAACCGCTGTATGTTCCGGTAGAGCGAGCGCCCCCACATGACCGCACGGCCGATGGAGGAGAAGGAGTTGTCCACAATCGTGATGTCGGACGCCTCTTTGGCCACCGAGGTGCCGTCGCCCATCGAAAGCCCCACCTGCGCGGCCTTGAGCGCGGGGGCGTCGTTGGTGCCGTCGCCGGTAACGGCCACCACCTCGCCGTTTTGCTGCAATGCCTGCACCAGGCGTTTCTTGTCCATGGGACGGGCGCGGGCTATAATCTTGAAGTTGCCCACGCGCGCGGGCAGTTCCGCGTCGGGAATGGCCTCGAATTCCACGCCCGTAATCAGGTTCTCCGCCCCGTCGGAGGCGTCGTTCCAAAGCCCGATCTGCCGCCCGATTTCTTTGGCGGTTCCGGGCGTGTCGCCGGTAACGATCTTTACCTGGATGCCGGCATCCAGCACTTCCCTTACGGCGGCGGGCACATCTTCGCGCACTGGGTCGGAAATGGCCGCGATGCCGAGGAAGGTGAGGTTCCCCGCCACCACCTTTCCGTTTTCAAAAACCCTTTCGTGGCCGTCGGTTTCCTGATAGGCGAAACCCAGCGTGCGCATGGCCTGGTTCTGATAGGTCAGCAGCCGGGCGTTCAGTCCCGCCCGGTCGATGCCTTGGGGAATGTTCCGGCACAGCCCGAACACGATTTCGGGCGCGCCCTTTACATAGAGTATGTTTTTTCCGTTGCCCGACCTTACCAGCGTGCCCATATACTTGCGTTCGGTGCTGAACGGAAGTTCCTCCAGGATCTGCGCCCGCTGCCGCAGGGCCTTGTAGTCGGTGCCCTGTTTTTGCAGCCACAGCAGGAGCGCGCCCTCGGTGGGATTGCCCAGCACGGCGGGTGTTCCTTCAGTAAAGTCCAGGCGCGCGGTGGAATTCAGGGCGATGCCTTCGTAAACGGTTTCCTGGGGCGGGTTTCCGTAGAACTCGCTTTGATAGACCTGCATGCGGTTCTGGGTCAGCGTGCCGGTCTTGTCGGTGCAGATCACGGAGGTGGCGCCCATGGTCTCGCAGGCGTGCATTTTGCGCACCAGGTTGTTGGTCTTGAGCATGCGGCGCATCGAGTAGGCGAGGCTCAGCGTAACGGCCATCGGCAGGCCTTCCGGCACGGCCACCACCATAAGCGTGACGGCTACCATGAGCGTTTGCAGCAGGTAGGCGGTAAAGGGCATCCAGAAATCCATGCTGCCCCAGTCGATGTTTGAGGCGGAGGTGAGATAAAGCACGATGCGCCCTGCGATGATGAGGCCAGCCAGCACATAGCTTATTTTGGAGATGAGCGAGCCCAGGCCTTCCAGCTGTTGGTTGAGCGGGGTCTTTACGCTGTCGTCGATACGCGCGGCCTCGAACACCTTGCCGTTTTCGGTGCGGTCGCCCACGGCCAGGACGCGCATGATGCCGTGACCTTCCAGCACCTTGGTGCCGCGCAGCACGTGGTTGGACGGAAAGGTGGCCTCCTGGTCGAACTGCGCCGGGTCGGTGGTCTTGGCGCAGATGGGTTCACCCGTAAGCGTGGATTCGTCGATGTGGAGCGAGACGGCTTCCAGCAACTCGCCGTCGGCAGGCACTTCCTCGCCGGTGTCGAGCAGTACGATGTCGCCCACCACCACGTCCTTTCGCGCTATCTGCGTGGTGTTTCCCCCGCGCATCACCTTTACCGCCTCGTTGTCGTTTACCTGGTTCAGCAAGGCGAATTCCTTGTCGGCCTTCAGCTCGAAGGCAAAGGCCAGTCCTGTGGCCAGCAGTATGGCGATGAAGATGCCGGCGGGTTCGAAGAAAACGCTTGCGCCTTTCTCGGTTCCGAAGAACTCGTAGCACGAAATGCCCACCGAAAGCGCGCCGGCAATCAGCAGGATCAGGATCAGCGGGTCGCCGAATTTCTTGAAGAACCTTTTCCACAGCGGCACTTTCTCAGGTGGGGTGAGCATGTTCGCACCGTATTTGAGACGGCTCTCCAGCACTTGGTTTTGCGTAAGTCCGGAGAGGTTTTGGGGAGAAGAAATATCGTTGGATTCCATCTTGCTTCTGTAAGGATTGAAATTAACACGCGATTGTGAATTTCCAATCGTCTTTTATCTGTTACAAATCTATGAAAAATTTGTACATTTGCACCTTAGCGAAACAAGTTTATAGTATGCTCGTTATCGGGATTGCCGGAGGTTCAGGTTCCGGCAAGACAACAGTGGTGAAAAAAATAGCTGCCGGTTGCAGTTCGCAATCGGTTACGGTTATTCCGCAGGACGCATACTATAAGGATCAGGGCAGACTCTCCGCCGAAGAAAAGCAGAAGATAAATTTCGATCATCCCTCTTCCATCGAATTTTCGTTGTTGGTAAAACATTTGGATATGCTGCGCGGCGGGCAGACGATACAGATGCCCGTCTATTCGTACCTCACTTGCGCGCGTGCCAAGGAAACCATCGAGATAAAGCCTACCGATGTCGTGATTGTAGAAGGCATCCTGATCCTTTCCGATCCCGAGATGCGCCGGCGCATGGATATCAAGATCTTTGTGGATACCGACAGCGATGAACGCCTTATGCGCATCATACGCCGCGACATTCACGAACGCGGTCGCAATTACGACCAGGTGCTTACCCATTACGAACAATGGGTGAAACCGATGCACATGCAGTTTATAGAACCCACCAAAAGGTATGCCGACATTATCGTGCCCGAAGGTGGTGCCAACGAAAAAGCAATACAAATAATAACTTCGCACTTGCATCATTACATGATGGAAGAAAAAAACAAAAAAAATGGCTAAGACTCAGAAAGCTGCGGTGAAGACGGCTGCCAAGCCCGCCGCAAAGAAAGCAGCTGCCAAGCCCGCTGCAAAAACTGCTGCCAAGAAAACCGCGGCCAAGGCTGCGGCTAAACCGGCTGCCAAGAAAACCGCAACCAAGAAGGTTGCCGCCAAGCCCGCTGTAAAGGCCACGGCCAAGAAAGCCGCCGCGAAAACAACGGCAACGAAAGCCACGGCCAAGAAAACCGTAAAGGCTGCCAAACCCGCTGTAAAGGCTACGGCCAAGAAGGCGGTAAAGGCCGCGAAGCCTGCTGCCAAAACCTTGAAGGCCAAGGCCGAAAAGACGGTTAAGAAGGCGGTGAAGGCCGGCAAGAAAGCCGAAAAGGTCTTGAAAGCCGAAGGCAAGAAAACGGTAGCCAAGGCGGTGAAGGCTGGCAAGAAAGCCGAAAAGGTTCTGAAAGCCGAAGGTAAGAAAACGGTAGCCAAGGCGGTGAAGGCCGGCAAGAAAGCCGAAAAGGTTCTGAAAGCCGAAAGCAAGAAAACGGTAGCCAAGGCGGTGAAGGCCGGCAAGAAAGCCGAAAAGGTCTTGAAAGCCGAAAGCAAGAAAGCGGTGAAAGCCGGCAAGAAAGCCGAAAAGGCGGTAAAGGCCGGTATCAAGAAAGTGGCCGCCAAAGCCACTGCTGCCAAGACTGCTGCTAAAAAAAAAATAATGGGAAAATAAACACTCCCGAAGCCAAGGTAACGAAAGGCCGTACCGATGAGGTAGTTACCGAAAAAACGGCCAAGGAATTGGGATTGCTGCCCGAAGAATATGCCCGCATCAAGGCTATTCTGGGACGCAATCCCAATTTTACTGAATTGAGCATCTATTCGGTAATGTGGAGCGAGCACGCTTCGTACAAAAACTCCATCAAGTGGCTCAAGACCCTGCCCAAGAGCGGGCCCCAGATGCTGGTGGCTCCCGGTGAGGAAAACGCGGGCATGGTGGATGTGGGCGACGGTTATGCCTGCGTCTTTAAAATCGAATCGCACAACCATCCCTGCGCCGTCGAGCCTTATCAGGGCGCGGCCACGGGCGTGGGCGGCATCAACCGCGATATATTCACGATGGGGGCGCGTCCCATCGCACAACTCAATTCGCTCCGTTTCGGAAATCTCGACTCGGACCATACCAAACATTTGTTGAAAGGCGTTGTAAAAGGCATCGGCGATTACGGCAATGCCTTCGGCGTACCCGTCGTGGCCGGCGAAGTGGCCTTCGACGACTGCTATAACGCCAACCCGCTGGTAAATGCCATGTCGGTGGGCATCATGCACAAGGAAGATTTGGTTTCAGCCATTGCCAAAGGAAAAGGAAATCCTGTGTTCATCGTAGGTTCGGCCACCGGTAAGGACGGTATTCACGGTGCCACGTTCGCCTCGGCCGACATCACCCAAGACTCCGCCGACGACATCCCCTCCATTCAGGTGGGCGACCCCTTTCAGGAAAAACTGCTGCTGGAAGCCTCGCTGGAACTCTCCAAGACCAAGGCTCTGGTGGGCATGCAGGACATGGGCGCGGCGGGCATCATCTGCTCCACGTCCGAAATGAGCGAGAAGGGTAAGAGTGGCATGCGCATCGACCTCGACAAGGTTCCTTTGCGCCAAAGCAACATGGAGGCTTGGGAAATCCTGCTTTCCGAATCGCAGGAACGCATGCTGATCGTGGTGAAGAAAGGCTGCGAGAAGGAAGTGAAGGCCATTTTCGACAAATGGGACCTTAGCTGCGAATGTATCGGCGAGGTGATTGACCAGGATCGCCTGATGTTCTACCGCGGCGGCAAGTTGGTGGCCGATGTGCCGGCATCCACGCTGGTGCTGGGTGGCGGCGCACCGGTTTACGACCGTAAGTACAAGGAACATAAGGCCTTCGCAAAATGCAAGCGTTTCGACATCCACACGGTGAAAGACATCGACCTGGAAGAAGCCAGGAAGGTGACGAAGTTCCTGTTCTCCCATCCCAACATCGCCTCCAAACGCTGGGTGTATGAACAGTACGACAGCATGGTGGGCACCAAGAACATGGGCACCAACAAGCTTTCGGACGCCGGGGTGGTGAACCTCAAGCACACCGACCGCGCCATCGCCATGACGGTGGACTGCAACTCGCGCTACGTATATGCGAACCCCCTGGTGGGCACGCAGATCGCGGTGGCCGAGGCCGCGCGCAACATCGTTTGCTCGGGCGGCCGTCCGTTGGCCATCACCAACTGCCTTAACTTCGGGAACCCCTACAATCCGGAGGTCTATTGGCAGTTCGTGGGTGCCATCAAGGGCATGAGCCTGGCCTGCGAGAAATTCGGAACCCCGGTAACGGGCGGCAACGTAAGTTTCTACAACCAGTACAGCGAGGGCAGTACGGTGGAGGCCGTCTATCCCACGCCGGTAATCGGCATGATCGGATTGCTCGAGAAACGCCACCATATGGGCGTCGGCTTCCAGAAAGAAGGCCATTCGATTTATTTGCTCGGCAAGGTGCGCGAAGATATCAATAGTTCGCAGTATCTTTACAGCTACCGAAACGAAAGATTTTCGCCCGCGCCCTATTTCGACTTAGACGAGGAACACAACCTGCAGAAGGTGGTGCTCGACCTGATCGAGTCGGGCTTGGCCAAGTCGGTGCACGACGTGTCGGACGGAGGTTTGATGACCACGCTGCTGGAAAGCGCCATGGTGAACGAGCTGGGATTCACGCTTATGGTGGACGATTCCATCCGTCTGGACGCCTTCCTGTTCGGCGAAAGCCAGAGCCGCGTGGTGGTGTCGATCGATCCGGCCACGGTGGATGAGTTCGAAGACCTGATGCTGGAAACCAAGACCCCTATGGTTTATCTGGGCGAGGTAACGGACGGAAACATTCTCGTGGACGAGGTGAATTTCGGCAACGTTAAGGATTACAAGCATATTTACAATACCGCCATTGAAAACAAAGTGGACTAAAACCGGCTCTTTTTTCCATAGCCGGATATTGCCGCCGGTGTTGACAGCCTGCCTGCTTCTTGCGGCAGGCTGTTCGACCAAGCGCAATACTTTCCTTACGCGTAATTTCCATAACCTTACGTCGTATTACAACGTGTATTGGAATGGAACGCAGGCCTTGGAAGACGCCGACTTCCTGATGAAGGAAAAGTCGGTGGACAACTATTTCAACGTGATTCCCGTCTTCAAGTACGGGAACGCGGAAGATACCGCGCTGATCTCGCAGCAGACGGCGCGCATCAAGGAAAAGGCGCTGAAGACCATCAAGAAACACTCCATTTCCATTCGGGGAAAGGAATACGTAAAGACGATCGACAACGCGTACCTGCTGCTGGGCAAGGGCTTCTTCTACCAGCAGGATTATTCGAAAGCCCGTTCGGTGTTCAATT
This sequence comes from Ruminococcus flavefaciens, assembly GCA_023667315.1. Classification (GTDB taxonomy): domain Bacteria; phylum Bacteroidota; class Bacteroidia; order Bacteroidales; family P3; genus Pullibacteroides. The sequence goes on along the minus strand of JAMPAI010000002.1, from coordinate 168,450 downwards.
TCGTGCTGTCCGAATTCGCCCAGAACAAGGAACGCTACGAAGCCATGCTCTGGATCGCCAGGACCTATATGCGCGAGAAAGAGTTCGGCATGGCCTCTTCGTTCATAAGCCAGGTGGAAGCCCAGAACGAGGGCAGCCTGATGAAAGAGACCTACCGCGACCTGCCCTTGGTGCAGGCCGAATTCTGCCTTCAGCAGGAAAAGTATCAGGAAGCCATTCCCTATCTGCAACGCGGCATGCAACTGTGCAGGGACCGCGATATGCGGGCGCGCATCAACTTTATCCTGGGGCAGATCGAGCAGCGGGAGGGCAACAACATGCAGGCCTACGAATACTACAAGAAGTGCCTGAACCTGAACCCGCCCTTGGACTTGGTGTTCAACGCCCGTCTGAACATAGCCCTTTGCTACGACGGCAGCAACATCAACTCCAAGGATATCTTCAAGGGCTTGCAGCGTATGCTCAAAGACCCCAAGAACCAGGCCTATTTCGGGCGTATCTACTATGTGATGGGCGAGATGTCGTTTCGCCGGCACGATGAGGAAAGCGCGGTGCGTTACCTCGACCTGAGCATCGCCGCCAGCCAGGGCGATCCCGAACGGACGCTGATGGCGGCCAAGAAACTGGCCACCTATTTCTACGAGAACAAGAAATACATCGAGTCGCACAAATACTATACGGCGGCGGCACAGGTGGTAAGGGACGACGATCCCGACTACTACGATATCGTGAGCCGCGCCAAGAGCCTTTCGGAACTTACGGGGCATTACTACAGCCTGGTGGAAGCCGATACCCTGCGGCAGGTGGGGCGGATGAACAAGAAAGACCAGAAGAAGTACGCGGAACAGAAGGCCAAGGATTTCCAGAAACAGCAGGAAGCCGCCCGCCTGGCCAAGAACAGTGGCAACGCACCCAGCCTCGCGCCGCGTTCCAACTGGTATTTCTACAACGAACAGACCAAGACGGCGGGTCTGGCGGAGTTTAACCGCAAGTGGGGCCGGCGTACGTTGGAAGACCTTTGGTTCCTTTCTTCCAAGCCCAAGGCGGCGGTGCTGCGTTCTTCCAAGCAGATGGAGGAAGACGAGGAAATGCAGGCGGCATCGCAGGTGCTTACGCAGGCCGATCCCGATTACTATCTGCAGCAGTTGCCGCAGAGCGAGAGCGAATACCGGCGTCTGGACTCGATTATAGAACCCTCGCTCTATCATGTGGGCACGATCTACAGCGAGAAGATGGGCGAGAACGAGGAGGGCGAGAAGTACTTGGTGCGGCTCATCAACGAATATCCGGGCTCGCACTACATTCCCTCGGCCTGCGAGACGCTGTGCAAGATTTACCGCCAGTCGGGCGAGATGACAAAGTTCCGGAAATATGCCGATATCCTGGCCGAGCGCTATCCGGGAACCGAACAGAACGAACGGGTCAACAACGCCAACTACTACAAGGATCTGGCGGCGAACGCCAAGACGGTGGAGGGCCTCTACACCCAGGCTTTCGACAAATTCAGCCGCAACGACTTCAACGGGGTGCTGAATGTGGTCGATCAGGTGGAAAGGGGCTATCCCATCAACGCCTACCGCGAGCAGTTCCTGTTCCTCAAGATTTTCTCCACCGCCCATACGTCCGGTTACAAGCATATGCTGCCCCTGGCCGAGAACTTTACGGGCTCGTATCCCGAAAGCCCGCTCCTGCCCAAGGTGCAGGCGGCCATAGCCCGCGCCAAGGAGGATATGAAGAAACATATCCTGTATCCTGATTCCGACCCCGTGGCGGTGGCGCCCGAGGTGGAGGAAAAGCCGGAGGAAACTGCCGGAGAAACCCCGGAGAATGAAGAGCCGAAGAAGCCGAAGGAATACACCAAACCCCAAGGCGTGGAGCGGCATTTTGCCCTGTTCGTATGTTCCTCTGCCGAACGCGACCCGGAAGTGATGCGCCTGCGCCTTAAGGGCTTTAATGAGAAATTCTACTCGGAAAGCGAGATGATGCTGGAGCTGATTCCCAAGGGCGACAGGTATTTCGTGCTGGTGTCCGACTTCTCGTCGGCCAAGGTGGCGCAGGCATACGTCAAGATGGCCTTGAAGAACGACTATGCATTGGGTACGCTCGAAAACAAGAAGGCCTTCGTGATTACGCGCGACAACCTCGAGCTCTTGCGCGAGGCGAGCGACGAAACGGCTTACGAGAAGTTTTATAAGGAGAATTACTGAGACTGAGGGTCTCACATCGGGAGGAACGGAGCGATGCAAGAGAAGAAATTGTTTTTGTTGGATGCGATGGCCTTGATTTACCGGGCGTATTTCGCCCTGAACAAGAATCCGCGCATTACCTCGAAAGGGCTTAATACCTCGGCCATTCTCGGTTTTGCCAACACCTTGCTGGAACTGCTCAGAAAAGAGAAGCCCACGCACCTGGGGGTGGCGTTCGACACCATGGCGCCCACCGCGCGTCACCTGGAGTTTACCGAATACAAGGCCAACCGCCCGCCGCTGCCCGAAGACATCGCCCTTTCCATTCCCTACATCAGGCAGCTCCTGCAGGGCATGAACATCCCCATCCTCTATGCCGACGGCTACGAGGCCGACGACGTGATCGGCACCCTGAGCAAGAAGGCCGAGAAAGAGGGATACACCGTGTATATGGTAACGCCCGACAAGGATTTCGGGCAGTTGGTGAGCCAGAACATCTTTATGTACCGTCCGGCCAGGATGGGTAACGACATCGAGATTCTCGGCCCCAGGGAAGTCTGCGAGAAATTCGGCATCTCCAATCCCTTGCAGGTAATCGACATGCTGGGCCTGTGGGGCGATGCGGCCGACAACATTCCCGGCATTCCGGGCGTGGGCGAGGTAACGGCGCGCAAGCTGTTGGCTCAATTCGGCTCGGTGGAGAACCTGATTGAGAAGGCCTCGGAGATAGAGAACGAGAAACTGCGCGAGAAGGTGCAGAAGAACGCCGCCCAGGCCTTGGAGTCGAAGATGCTGGCCACCATTATATTGGATGCCCCGGTGGAATTCGATCCCGACGCCCTGGCGCTCTGTCCACCCGATTTCGATGCCGTGTTCAGCCTGCTGGACGAACTGGAAATGCGCACGCTGGCCACGCGGCTGTCTTCCTACTACCGTAAGGAAGCGGGCGGGATAAACCCCGCGCCCGCCGCCGTGCCTCCGGTGCAGCGGCCCGAACCGGCGCAGACCTCCGCCCTGCGTCCAAGCCCGCGCGCAGCCAAGATGCAGGACAACACGCTCGATCTGTTCGACATGCAGAACCTGCCCGAAAGCAAGGCCTTGATCTGCCGTGGCAAGGACGATGCGGACGTGGCCCTGTGGGCAAACGAAGCCGCGCTCAGGGCGGGACTGGAACGCTTGCTGGCGGAAGGCAGGCCGGTGGGCTTTTACCTGTGCGCCGCCAAGGCGCCGCATATCCGCAAGGCCAAGACCCTTTGCATGGCCTTTTGCCGCAAGCCGGAAACGGGCGATACCTCCGCTCCGGCGGCCTTTTACTACCTGCCGGTATACAGCGCGGAAGAAACCGCCGCCCTGCAGGCCTTTTTTGCGGCTCCGCGCCCCTTGGAAAACTTAGTGTGCCACGACCTCAAGACCCAGCTGCACCTGCTTAAGAACATGGGTGTGGAGGCCGGTTTCGAGGCCTTCGACATCATGCTGGCGCACTATCTCATAGATCCCGAATCGCCGCACGACCTGCCGAGGCTTACCGCCAATTACCTGGATTTTTCGTTCGGCGAGAACCTGTTTGGCGGCGGCGCCTCTGCCACCGACGAAGACATACGCTACTGCATACAGAACGCCAGACTGGCCTTGGAACTGTACCCCAAATTCCGTTTGGGACTGGAAGAGGTTCAGGCGCAGGATCTGTTCTGCAATATGGAGATTCCCCTCTGCCGGGTGCTTTGCGGCATGGAGCGCGCGGGCGTTAAATTGGACCGCGAACGCCTGGCGCAATACGGTGCGGAACTGCAGGCGCAGATAAACGCTGCCGAGCAGGAAATCTATGAACTTTCGGGGCAGCGGTTCAACATCGCATCCCCCAGGCAGTTGGGCGAGGTGCTGTTCGAGAAGCTGCAGATCGTGGAGAAGCCCAAGCATACCAAGACCAAGCAGTTCAGCACCGCCGAAGACGTGTTGCAGAAACTGGTGGACAGACACCCGGTGGTGAGCAAGGTGCTGCTTTACCGCAGCCTTACCAAACTCAAGTCCACCTACGTGGATGCCTTGCCGGTACTGGCCGATCCGCAGACGGGCAAGATTCACACCACCTACAATCAGGCCGTAACCGCCACGGGGCGGCTCAGCTCGCAGAACCCCAACCTGCAGAACATTCCCATACGCACCGACCTGGGCAAGGAGATACGCCGTTGTTTCGTGCCCTCCAAACCGGGCAACCTGCTGCTGGCGGCCGACTATTCGCAGATAGAACTGCGCATCATCGCCCATTTGAGCGGAGACGAGACTATGCTGGGCGATTTTGCCCGCCATAAAGACGTGCATACGGCCACGGCGGCCAATGTGTTCGGCGTTTCGCCCGAGGAGGTTACGCCGCAGATGCGCCGTCAGGCCAAGACGGTGAACTTCGGCATCGTCTATGGCATTTCGGCCTTCGGACTGGCCGACCGCCTGCAGATACCGCGCAAGGAAGCGGCGGCGCTTATCGAGAGATACTACGCCAACTATCCGAAACTGCGCACCTACATGGACAGCGTTCTGGATGAAGCCCGGCAAAAGGGCTATGTGGAAACGATACTGCACCGCCGCCGCTACCTGAACGACATAAACTCGGCCAACTCGGTGGTTCGCTCGTATGCCGAACGCAACGCCATCAACGCGCCCGTGCAGGGTTCAAGCGCCGACATGATAAAGCTGGCCATGATTGCCGTGCAGCGCAGGATGGAAGAAAAAGGCCTGGCCGCCCGCATGATATTGCAGGTGCACGACGAACTGGTGTTCGATGTGCCGCAGGCCGAAGTGGAAACCCTTATGGCCTTGGTGGTGGAGGAAATGAAAAACGCCCTGCCCATGCGCGTTCCCGTGGAGGTGGAAGTGAACAGCGCCTCCAATTGGCTGGACGCGCACTAGAATTTTAATGAACGAGAAATCCGGTTCGCCGGAAAAATTTAATAGTGAAATGAGTTTTTGGTCTTATGTAAAGACAGGAAATTTCTGGAAACAGCTCCTGTTGATGATTGTGATTCTGGTACTGCTGGTGGCCGGCGTACTGCTTTCGTTGAGGTTCTTTACCAACCACGGGCAAGACATACGCGTGGCGGACATACGCGGTATGTATCTGCGCGATCTGGAACCTTTTTCAAAGGAATTCGGCTTTAAGTTCGTGATTCGCGATTCGGTGTACGACCCCGACAAGGAACCCGGCGAGATTATCGCCCAGTCGCCCCAGGCCGGCGAGCACGTAAAGAAGAACCGCACGTTCTACGTGGTGGTGGCCGCCTCGCTTCCGGCATCGGTGCAGATGCCCGACCTGCAAGACCTCTCGCTGCGTCAGGCGGAGGCGCTGCTGGAAACCTACGGCCTGAAAGTGGGGGCTAAGTTTACTGTGCCTTCTATCGTAAAGGGTGCGGTGATCGGCCAGTTGTACCAAGGCGAGGAGATTGAGCCGGGAAGCATGATACGGCGTGGATCCTCGATCGACCTGCAGATAGGCGACGGCAAGGGCAAGATGCCGGTGGTGCAGGATACCGTGGCGCAGCAGGAAGACGATATGGACGAGGATTCCTACGAAGACTATGAGTTGCTGCCCGAAGAAGACGTGGATATCAACGAGCAAGGCGAAGTGTAATGGAGGTACGGGAATTTGACGAAAAACCGCTCGACGACAAGGAACTCGACGAGAGCGAAGACGAAGAGGCTCAGGGACTTTACGAGCATTTCCGCGTGGTGGCCGACCCCGGCCAGACCCCCTTGCGCTTAGACAAGTTCCTGGTGGACCGTTTGTCGGGCACGGCGCGCAACCGCATACAGAACGCCGCCAAGGCCGGCAATATCCTGGTGAACGGCAAGGGGGAGAAATCGAACTACAAGGTAAAGCCCGGCGACGTGGTTACGCTCGTGCTGCCCAATCCGCCCCAGCACGTGGATCTGGCGCCCGAAAACATTCCCATCGAGGTGGTTTATGAAGACGAAGCCGTGCTGGTGGTCAACAAGGCGCCCGGCATGGTGGTTCACCCCGGTTTCGGCAATTTTACGGGTACGTTGGTGAACGCGCTCATGCATCATCTCAAGGGCGGGAAGCCCTTTCTGGTTCACCGCATCGACAAAGACACCTCGGGGCTTCTGCTGGTGGCCAAGACCGAGGAGGCGCAGACCTTCCTGGCCAAGCAGTTCTTCGACCACAGCATAGAACGCAAGTACCGCGCCTTGGTGTGGGGCAATTTCGATGAGGAGGAAGGCACCGTTACCGGCAATATAGGCCGCAGCGTGCAGGACCGCAAGGTAATGGCGGTCTTTCCCGAGGGCGACAAGGGCAAGCCCGCCGTTACACACTACCGCGTGGTGGAACGTTTCGGTTACGTCACCTTGGTGGAATGCGTGCTGGAAACGGGGCGCACCCATCAGATACGCTGCCACATGCGCTATATCAAGCATCCGCTGTTCAGCGACGCCACCTACGGGGGCGACCGCATCCTGAAGGGCACCACGTTCAGCAAATACAGGCAGTTCGTGGAGAATTGCTTTAATATCCTGCCCCGGCAGGCGCTGCACGCGGCCACCATCGGTTTCGTGCATCCGGTTACGCGCAAAACCATCCGATTCGAGTCGGAAATGCCTTCCGACATGCAGGCTGTGCTTGAGAAATGGCGCACCTACAGCCAAAGCCGGCAGATGGAAGAGCCCGAAGAGGAACTTACGCCCAAAGAAATGCGGGAGCGCGAGAAACTGATGAACCTTAAGAAATAAACACGCTAATTGTTTTGAAACATGAAGGCTTGTCAAGACAGGAATATATCGGTAGAGGGCAGGAACGTGCATTATACCTTCTGGCCGGGAACCACGGAGAAATCGAAGCCCGTGCTGCTGTTGCACGGCTTTACCGAAGCCGTTTTCGTGTGGAAGGAACTGGCCGCCTTTTTGTGTGAACGCGGCTACGACGTGCTTTGCCTCGATATGGCGGGGCACGGCAAGACGGATATGTTCGGGGATGTGCACGGCATGGATCTGCAGGCGGGCATCGCCAAGCGGGTGCTGGAAGCCGAGAACATCGCACAGGCTGTGGTGATAGGTCATTCCATGGGAGGATACGTGGCGGCGGCTTTCGGCTGCCTCTATCCGCAGATGGTGAAGGGCATCGGCTTCTTTCACTCCCATCCCGGCCCCGACAGCCCGCAGGCCGCCGAAAACCGCCGCCGCTCGCTGGAGCTGTTGCGCGCCGGCCGGATCAGTTTCGTTACCGACACCATGCACACGCTGTTCGCCCCGGGCACGGAACAACAGTATGCGGAACAGATCGACTTTCTGCGGGAGAACGCCAAGAACATGGGGGCGCAGGCCATCGCCGCCGCCCAGGCCGGCATGCTGGAACGCGAGAGCCGGCTGTCGGTATATGAACTGGATGTTCCGTTCCTGTTCATCATCGGTACGCAGGACGAGCGCATGGACAAGGCCAAGCTCATGGCGCAGACCCTGCTGCCCAGGGAAGCCTGCGTGCAGGTGCTTCCGGTGGGGCATATGGGTATGTACGAACGCCCGCACCAGACCATGCGGTTTGTGGCCGGATATCTGGATACGGTGGTTTGGTAGCCGCCATTCCCGCAATTTTAGTAAGTTTGTAGGCTCTACGCCGACGTAGGGTCGAGAGTTAAGAAAAAGATAAAAACGATACTACCATGTTGAGCGCGAAAAAGGTGAACAATATGTACAGCCTCCTCAAGAAAGAGGTTGTTCCCGCCTTGGGCTGCACCGAACCCATCGCGGTGGCGCTGGCCGTTGCCAAGGCCGCCGAGACCCTGCGGCAGGTAACGGGAAACAAAAAACTGCTTCCCGAGAAAATCAAGATCGTGACCAGCCTGAATATCTACAAGAACGGCATGGGTGTGGGCATTCCCGGCACCGATATGACGGGGCTGTACATCGCCTCGGCCTTGGGGGCCATCGTCGGCGATTCCCAGAAGGAACTGGAAGTGCTCTCGGGCGTGAAGCCCGCCCATGTGGAAACGGCCAAGGCCTTTGTGGAAAAGGGCGGGGTGGAGATCGAGGCCACGGGCAAGGTGAACAAGGTGTATGCCGAAGCCATCTGCTCGGTAAAGGGGCATCAGGCGCGCGCCGTGATCGAAGAGACGCATCAGAACATCGTGCTCGTGGAAGCCGACGGCAAGAAGGTTTTCGTCAAGAAGAAGGCCAAGACGGGCGAACAGTGCGAAGACGGGCTGTACGACATCACGATGGACGAGATCTACGAGTTCGCCGACAAGCAGCCGTTCTCCAAGATAGAGTTCATCATCGCCGAGGGCGAATACAACAAGAAACTTTCCGACTACGGCCTCAGGCACAAGAGCGGCATGGGCATCGGCGCCACGCTGCTCGACTGGATGAAGGAACGCAGGCTCTCGGGTACGAACTGCCTTACCGAATACGCCATGGCCTTGACCGCCGCCGCTTCCGACGCCCGTATGTCGGGCGCATTGCTGCCGGCCATGAGCAATTCGGGCAGCGGCAACCAGGGCATCACGGCCATGGTTCCCGTGTTCGCGGTGGCCGAAAAGACCAAGGCAAGCCGCGAGAAACTGGCGCGGGCGCTTATATTGAGCAACCTTACCGCAATCCATATCAAACACGGCTTCGGCCGTCTTTCGGCGGCTTGCGGTTGCGTGGTGGCCTCCACCGGCGCGGCCTGCGGGGTCTGCTATCTGGTGGGCGGCAGTTGCGGGCAGGTTAAATACGCCATCAAGAACATGATCGGCAACCTTACCGGCATGGTGTGCGACGGCGCCAAGTTAGGCTGCGCCCTCAAGGTGGCCTCGGGCACCAGCGCGGCCATGCAGGCGGCTATCCTGGCGCGGAGGGATGTGTTCGTGCCGGGTACCAACGGCATTATCGAGGACGATGTGGAACGCACCATCCGCAACATAGGCCGTATCGCTTCCGATGCCATGAACGAGGTCGACCCCGTGATTCTCGACATCATGACCCACAAGCCGGCGGCCAAGAAAAAGGCGGTTCCGGCTGCCAAAAAGACAGGCAAGAATAAAACCAAAAAATAAAACGGATATGACAAGTTATAAGGAACTGGGGTTGGTAAACTCCCGTGAACTTTTCCGCAAGGCGATGGAGGGCAGATATGCCATTCCCGCCTTCAATTTCAACAATATGGAGCAGCTGCAGGCCATCGTGCAGGCATGTGCGGAAACCAGATCGCCCGTTATCCTGCAGGTGTCCAAGGGTGCACGCCAGTACGCCAACCAGACCATGCTGCGCTATATGGCGCAAGGCGCGGTGGAATACGCCAAGGAATTGGGCGTGAACGTGCCCATCGTGCTGCACCTTGACCACGGCGACAGCTTCGAACTGTGCCGCGACTGCATCGAGACCGGTTTCTCGTCGGTGATGATCGACGGCTCGCACCTTCCCTACGAGGAAAACATAGCCCTTACCAAGAAAGTGGTGGAATACGCCCATCAGTACGATGTTACCGTGGAAGGCGAACTGGGCGTGCTGGCAGGCATCGAAGATGAAGTGCAGGCCGAACACCACACCTACACCCGCCCCGAAGAAGTGGAAGACTTCCTCAAGCACACGGGCGTGGATTCGCTGGCCATTTCCATCGGAACCTCGCACGGTGCCAACAAGTTCAAGCCCGAACAGTGCACGCGCAATGCCGACGGGGTGCTGGTTCCGCCTCCCTTGCGTTTCGACATTCTCGAAGAAGTGGAGAAACGCATTCCCGGCTTCCCCATCGTGCTGCACGGTTCCAGCAGCGTGCCGCAGAACCTGGTGGCGGTCATCAACCGCTACGGCGGCGACCTGAAAGACGCCATCGGCATTCCCGAAGACCAGTTGCGCAAGGCGGCCTCCTCGGCGGTCTGCAAGATAAACATCGACAGCGACGGCCGTATCGCCATGACCGCCGCCGTGCGCGAGGTGCTGGTGAACAAGCCTTCCGAATTCGACCCCCGCAAATACCTCGGCTCCGCCCGCGACAGCCTCAAGCAGCTCTACATGCACAAGATCGTGAACGTGCTGGGCAGCGACAACCGGATATAGGCCGCCGTTGTATGGATGAGGTGAAGATGCCGTGCGGAACGCACGGCATCTTTTTTATATGGAGGCTGTCTTCTCCTCCGCCCGAAATGTCTTTCATGGGGCGGAATCCTGCAGGAATCCGAAAGCTGCTGTATGGTCTTATTTGTATGGTTTAGAAATTTTATTAATCGCATTCCGTTACGAAACCGGTTCTCGGACAAAGGGAATGGATTGCGGTACAATAAATAAATCAAAAGGGCTTGGTGGAAAAGTCTTGTATATGAGATTGTATTTTATTATCTTTGTGCGTCTCGGGCGAGAGTCATCACATGGCATCGGATCAGCCCGAGATATTATTAATAAAGTATAAATTTTCTAACACAAAACTTTTCAAGATGAAGAAATTGTTTCTTTTGGGTCTGACGACCCTGATGACGCTCTTCTCGGCCACCGGCCTTGCAAGGGCAGACGAGTCGGAGACGGATCCTGCAGTCCGGCAGGTTACGGTGCAGCTTATGGATACTCAGAACGAAGAAGAGCCTATGCTGACTGTAGGGAAGAAGGCCACGGTGGCCCGCTATTTCGCTCTGATGTTCTCGGCGAAAGTGGGAGAGGAAAGCGTGACCGGCGGAGATGTCTATTATACTTTCGACGGAACGGCGGCATTGACGCCCGAGGCGTACGCTTCGCAGACGGAAGGAAAGGTCATGAAGGCGAGTGTCGGTATCGACGGAACATTCCTCTTTACAAGCACGGACCAGGATGAGGCGACGCTCCGCCTCAAGGTCTATGTAAGTTCCACCGCCGAAGCCGGCCTCGCTCCGCTTGCGGACGGGGACGCAGAGTACAAGGCCGTTTCCGAAGAGTTCTCCTATCCGCTTGCGTTCCTTGCGGCGACCGCCCCGACGCTTGACGTGGCCTCCGGCACGGAGGTTGAGATCGGTTCCTTTGTCAAGGTGTCGAACTATGGTGATATGGGAGAGGTTTACTATAGCCTGAAAGGAGAGGTTCCCATAGTCAGCACGGAGCCGGCGCAGAACTATGTCCCGCAGGGGATAATCATGAAGGGCGAGGCGGGTCAGACGGTAACCCTGAACGTCATCAACTACAGAGAGGATAAAGAAACGTATGCGATGGCCGGTTCCAAGATGACGACGGCCACCTACATCATAAAAGCCGAAGCCAACGAAGAAACAGCCCTTACCTTCGACCCCGCCAATGGCGCCACCGTGGAGGCCGGCACGAAGGTTACGATTACGGCCAGCAAGGAGGTGTCAGAGATCGACTACAAGATGTATGCCACTTTGGAGGAAGCCCAGGCTGAAAATGAAAGCCAGTTGGCGATGGGTCAATTGTATTTAGAGGACAACAAGCCCGAAATCACGGCGGCCAGGCCGGTTCTCAAGGCGGCTGCATTCAGTGGAAAGTGGGAAGCCGTCACCTATGCCGTTTACACCGTCAACGGCGGCGGAACGGAAGACCCCGGGGAAGAGATCGACGCGGAACTGGTCTTCGATACCGTGGCGGGCAAGAACTATCCCATCATGATGTCCATCAAATCGCCGGATCTCGAAATAATGGATGCGGAATACGATGTTTACTACACCACCGACAGCAAGACGGTACCCGGCAAGGAGGCCTTCGAAAGGAACCCCGACAGCACGATCCGGAAAACGGGCTATCATTGGATTCCAACAGACGACGGATCCGGCAGGAGAGTCTATGCCTATGCGGTCATGGAGTCCAACGACACGCTCAAGGCGCAGGCCTATGTCACGATAAAAGGCAAGGAAGTGGCGCTTCCCCCGGTGAAGCGCGCCGTGCGCGTGAACAGCATTCCCGCGCCCAGGGCCAGTGTGGCGTCCGGTCTGGTGGAGGCGGGCACCAAAGTGGTGCTCAAGAGTGATTCCGCGGCGGCCACCATCTACTATACGGTAAACGGGACGGAACCCCTTTACGGACGTGTCTTGGAAGATGAGACCATCCTCGGTGACGAGATATTGGAATGGATCGACACCAGACCGTACGGCGCCGGCGACACCATCGTAATCACGAAAGACACGGTGATCAAGGCCATCGCCTATATCGAACGCGACAATGCGGGCGTATTGGCGGGCAACGGCACACCCAAAGAGGGAGAGCCGGCCGGATCGAGCGTGGTGGAGTTCCGCTATACCGTTAAACCCGTCCAGGAAGCTGCCGCATTGGTGCTCAGTCCCGACGGCTCGGCCCCCGTTAAGGAAGGCCAGACCATTACGGTGACCCGCAGCGCCACCGCTCCCCAAAATGGTGCGATAGCCTATAAATTCTATGCCACAGAAGAAGCCGCCAAGGCAGACGAGGGTTTCAACAGCTGGTACGAAGGGGCAGGTTTTTACAATGAAAAGGAAAAGCCCGTGCTCACGCAGGCCAATCCGGTAATCTCCATCGGTATCACCGATGCCGGTGACGCCGATTACGCCTATTGGCTCGTTGATCCCATTGTCGTAAGATACACCGTGACCGAGGGCGATGCCGAAGAAGGTGTCGTGCTTACCTTCAGCCCGGAGAGCAACTTTCCGGACGGAGACATTATCGTCGAGGGAGACACCGTGACCATCACCGCGTCCGGCGACGCCGAAGGCGCCATATACTACATATGGGACGGTTCCGCCATGGTGGGGAGCTCCCTGTTGGCAGCCTTCATGGAAACGGGCAGCGATACCGCGGGGCGCGTCAAGGAATATTCAGCCTCGGCCAAGCCGATAGTCCCCTACGTGCTGCCCAACGGCGGCGGAGAGGACGGCCTGCCCGTGCTGAGCGCGGTATTCAGGGGTGCGGACGGCGTATGGTCGAGGGTTTACTCGGCGAGCTACGAGGTGACGAGCGCGTTCGGCATGAGCCTGCCCAAGCCGGAGTTCACGCCCGCGCCGGGCGAATACGCCGACAGCGTGTACGTGACGATAAGCTGCGCCGTGGACACCCTGGACATCGTGTACATGATGAACTACGATCCCCAGCTCGCCCCCGACAAGACTTATTATCCCAGGGATTCGGCCGGATTCAAGGGGCTGCTGGTCAAGAGGAACACCACCATCTATGCCAGGACCATAGCCCAGCGTACCCCGGAATCCACCTGGGAATACTCGGATCTGGTTACGGCCGCCTACACGATCAAGACGGGCGGCGGGGTGGAGGCCCCCGACACCCTGCCTGCTCCTGTGTTCAGCGTAGCCGCCGGTGAAGTGGCCAAGGGAACGAGAGTGGCCTTGGGCTGCGACACGGCGGATGCCAAGATCTACTACTCGGTGAACGCCGACACGGTAACGGCTAACAGTGCCGAATACACGGGTGAGATCACGATCGACTCGGCCATGACGATCCGTGCAATCGCCGTCAAGGAAGGCTTCGTGACCTCCAAGGTGGCCGTGGCCGCCTACACACTGGAGGAAGTGGCCAACGACGTGCCGGAACTGGCGGGCGTGCGGCTGTACCCGAATCCGACGGAGGGCGAGTTCAGCGTGGAAGCCCCCGTGGCGGCGAAGGTGGAGATCTTTAGCGCGAACGGCATGCTGGTGAAGGCCTTCACGATGGCCGCGGGCGTTGAGGAAGTTCGCCTGTCCAACAGCGGCGTGTACTTCGTGCGCCTCACCGCCGGAAACGGCCAGGCGGCTGTAAAACGCGTGGTGGTGCGATAGTATACTCCAGCCGAGGCAAAGTTTCTGGAAAGCAAAAATCCCGTCAGGCAGCCGCCTGGCGGGATTTTTGCTTTCCCCAAACTTAGGATGTCTCACCCCCGTGGATAGCCGTGAAAAATAAGAACCTATCGGTTTTCCGTCACTTCCCAGTAACCGCCGTTCTTGGGCCCGACGTGGTGCAGAACCTCCGCCATGGCCGGGATCTCGCGTTCGATGGTGCGGGTGGTAACGCCTATGATCTTTGCCATTTCCGCAATGCTCACGGAAGGATTTCCCTTAACCAACGTTAAAATCCTTTCCTGTCGGGAAGTTAGTTCTTTACCGACATTTTTACCGACATTTTTACCGACATTTTTACCGACATTTTTACCGACATTTTTACCGACATTTTTACCGACATTCGGATTTTGGACACCTCCTTGTTGGCTGGAAACAAGCCGTTTAAAGGTAACGGTAATGAAGCTGCCGCTAACGCTCCATTCGGGCTCCGGAACATTCTGTTCGCGGCACGCCTTTATGATCCGTTTTGCCCCCGAACCCCAGTTTTCAAGAAAGGTGGTTCTGTAGAGCACTTTGGCCAAGGTGGGGTTGTAGGGGTAGGAATCGTGGGGCAGCTTGATACTTTCCGGTGTTATTTCGGGCGGGAATACGCCGGGGTTGCTGATTTCGATACGGTCGTCGTATATGGCGATTCCGATGGTAAGGTTATGGCGTTCCCATTGCCGGTGGCAGAGGGCGTTGATCAACGCCTCGCGGAGTGCGGTCTGGGGTATTTCAAGGTGTTCTTCGCGCATCAGGCCCGAAATCTTGCCGCTCAGCGAAAGGTGTTTGAAGAAAAACGCCATTCCCGCATCCAGCAGGTCGAAGAAATTGCCTTCTGCCTGTTGGTTGTCGATAAATTCGTTTTTGTCCGTGCCGAGAAAACGGGCCAGCCGCAAGCGGAATTGCAGATAGTGGCGGGGGTCTGTGGTGAACAGCAGGGCGGCGGCGTTGTTGGGTCTGTTGTCGGATAACAGTTCCAATTTATCCAGTACTTCGCTGATGGGGTCGGTGATGGCGGAAACCGGCAGCCGGCCTCCGTCCACACCGAGGTGAACGGCACCCCGGATGCGGTCGGCATTCAAGTCGCCGACAGCGATGTTTTCCGCCGCCTGTTTTTCCCATTCGAAACGTTGGGGCGTGTGTTCGCGGACCCGTTTGTCGAACATTTCGCGCGGCATGGCCTTGGTGGTGCTTTCCAGTTTGTAATAGGGCCTGCCGAGGTATGTGCGGGGTTGCTCGCCCCATTTCCATCCGTCGAAATACATGGCGATGACCTTGTGGCCGGGATGGTCGGGAACCTCTATGTATTCGACCGGAATATATACGGCGGGTTCAAGACCGGCCAGGGCCTGTGCGATTTCCCGTTGGGTGTTGTCCGACACTTCCTGGCCAACGATTTTCATCGATTTGGGCACGACACCGAAAATAAGCCAGCCGCCGTCGGAGTTAAGGAAAGCGCAGGCGGTGTGCATGCCGTCTTTCAACTCCCCGGTGGTCTTTTTAAGTTCCAGCGTTCTCGATTCGCCGGAAGCGATTAAGGTTTTGATGTCGTCTAAGGTCATGGTCTTTAAGAAACCGGTTGAACTACAAAGTTACGCAAATGTTTAACGCGAAACCTCAGGCGGGTCGAAAAGGTGCTGTCGCAAGAGACCTTGCGGCATTTCAAAAAGCGTTTGGAGGAAATTTCTTGTATATGAGATTGCATTTTATTATCTTTGCAGGTCTTTGGCGGCTGTGCTTGGTGGTTGAGTATCACAGAGCATCGGATTTGCCCGGGATTTTTATTAATATATCGACACTGATTTTCTAACCAAAAAATTTTTTAGAATGAAGAAGTTACTGTTTTGGGGTCTGACGACCCTGACGATGCTCCTCTCGATGTTCGGCCCGGTGCGGGCGCAGGGCACGGAGACCCCGGAAACCCCGGTCACGTTGTCCACCCCCTCTTTCAAGAACCCCGGCAATGTGCAGGCGGGCGCGGCGTTGGAAATCGCCTGGCCCGAGGATTTTGACAACGAATGGAAGGAGAAAAACCTTCTGGGCATGGCTTTCATCCTCTACGTGGAGAATGATGACGATGTAACACTCGAATTGTCAGGAGATGACGCTAATGTAGAGTCTCTCCAGTCTGTGGCGATGATGGGCGGTGCTGATTTCAAGGTCGGCTATTATGACGTTGATGAAGAAGAATGGTATGCACCTATTACGCTGTCCGGCACGGGAGAAGTCAAGGTTCGCGCCCGTCTGGCGGCCAGCGCATCGATGACCGATGAGCTCGTGTATTCCGATGAATTCACGGCCACCTATACGGTCACGGCCGCTCCGAAACCGAATGCCCCTACCTTTTATGTAGCCGGTGTGAAAGTAGAAGCCTCCACGATGGAAGTGGAGGGCGGTGCAGAGGTATCTTTCGTGACGGGTTATGAAGAAACGGAAAAAGCTCAAAACATCATGGTGTTCTACGCCATCGATGGTTCGGATGCAGATTTCGAAGACATAAACGTGTATGATTTATATGATGGGACATTGTCGATAAAGATGTATGATCCGGAGGTAGAAAAAGTAACTATTGAAGAAGATCAAACTATAAAGGCGGCCACGGCAGAGATGAATGGGATGACTATAGTCCTGTCAGACATCGTGACGGTGGCCTTTACGGTGAAGGCTGTTGAGGTTGAACCCGGCGACGTGCCCGCCCCGGTCTTCAGTCCCGACGGCGGCGCGGTGGAATCCGGAGCCAAGGTGCTCCTGACCAACGGAACGGAAAACGGTTCCGCCCCCCTGCCGATCTACTACAACCTCAAGACGACCGGTTCGGAGGAATTCGACAAGGTCTCGAGCAAGGCTGAGTTGAAGAGTGCCCTAAGCAGCATCAGCAAGAAACTGATCGCCTACCCGGCGGGCGGCATCGAGCTGACCGCCGCCAAGACGATCAACGCGGCCACGGCGGATACCTCGGGAGAGAGGATTGTCTGGTCGCCGGTAGTAACGAAAGAATTCACGATAGGCACGGTTTCGGGGGGCGACGGGGTCGCCGCGCCGGTGTTCAGCCCGGACGGGGGCGAGATAGAGGCCGAAGGGGAAATAACCATAACGACGTCCACCCCGCAGGCCCGGATCTATTATGCCCTGGATGCCGCCGCAGAAACGTTCACGGCCTTCGGGACCGGGGAGGCGTTGGATGCGGAGGAGGAAAACAGTATGCCTTCGATTATCCGGTATTATAACAGCTCGAAGCCCACATTGGCCGACCTGGGTGTGGAGACTCCGGGCGCGAAGGCCTCCGTCTCGGCGGCCGCGGCCCTGGTGGCCGACGACGGCGGGTTGACCTGGTCGGCGGTCACGGTGAGGGAGTTCACGGTGGCGGGCGGCGAGACGCCGGTTGTGGATGTGGAGGCTCCCGTCATCACGCCGGGCAACGACGCCACGGTGCACATGGGCGACAGCGTGCGGATCACGTGCGGCACCCCGGGAGCGAAGGTCTACTACACGGCCAACGGCAAGGCTCCCTACACGATGGACGGGGACGGCTATCCCGTGGCGGTGGCGGTGGATTCCGCCTTCGTGCACGAGTACACGGAACCCTTCGCGCTGACGGAGGACATGCTGATCCGGCAGGGCAGCGTATGGGCGCTCAAGATCCGCGCCATCGCCGTCAAGGACAACGGTCTGTCGGGCGGCGCCATCGCGGGCTACGTGGTGTATCCCGACGCGCCCGTGTTCAGCGTTCCGGCGGGAGCGGTGGACTCCGGCACGAGGGTGGAGATTGCCTGCAACCCCACCGTGGCCGACATCTACTACACGACCGACGGCACGGCGCCCACCATGGAGGACAGCCCCCGATACACCGACACCACCAGGATCACGGTCACGGAGGCCATGACCGTCAGGGCCGTGGTGGTGCTGGGCCAGTACCAGAGCTCGGGTTCGGCCGCCTACACGATCAAGGGCGAAGATCCCGTTGAGCCGACCCTCACGGTGCGAGCCGAGGGCGGCGTGCTGCGGAACGACTCGCTGGTGTTCGCGGACGGGAAGGCGGCGTTCGACATGTTCGTGTCGGGCGTGGCCGCTGGCGACACGACCTACCGGATCTACGTGAATGTCTACGAGGGCGACGAGGTAGCCCCGGCGGTGAGCCTCGACTACGACTTCGCGGACAGCGTGCGCATCGAGCACACGTTCTACAACGGCGAGTACGAGGCGGTGTTCGAGCTGAGGCAGCTCAACATGCGCGGGGAGTACGCCAATGTGACGGAGCGTTCGGTCGTCTTCAAGGTGACGGGGGGCGGTGAGCTTCCGGAGGTCACGGTGCGTCCTGTGGGGAACACGGAGGCTGACGGCACGGTGGTGTTCGCGGACGGGAAGGCGGCGTTCGACATGTTCGTGTCGGGCGTGGCCGCTGGCGACACGACCTACCGGATCTACGTGAATGTCTACGAGGGCGACGAGGTAGCCCCGGCGGTGAGCCTCGACTACGACTTCGCGGACAGCGTGCGCATCGGGCACACGTTCTACAACGGCGAGTACGAGGCCTCCTTCGAGCTGAGGCAGCGCAACAACCGCGGCGAGTACGCCTACGTGGCCGGCGAGACGGTCAGGTTCAAGGTTACGGAGAACGTGGGCAACGACGTGCCGGAACTTGCGGGCGTGCGGCTGTACCCGAACCCGACGGAGGGCGACTTCAGCGTGGAAGCGCCCGTTGAGGCGAGGGTGGAGATCTTCAGCGCGAACGGCATGCTGGTGAAGGCCTTCACGATGGCCGCGGGCGTTGAGGAAGTGCGCCTGTCCAACAGCGGAATATACTTCGTGCGCCTCACCGCCGGAAACGGCCAGGTGGCTGTAAAACGCGTGGTGGTGCGGTAACTCCGCGTTCATGCGTTTATAGAAAAAGCGCCGTGCATCCGCACGGCGCTTTTTTTTGCAGGCACTGCCGCCTGCACAGGTAGGGAACTTGTTTCGGCTATTCCGCGTCCACGTTGAAATTGTGTTCGGTCCAGCCGTGGCCGAGATCCCAGTGAATGTCGATGTCGTATGAGAATTCCTTGAGGTTGAATTCCTCCTGCAGGAGGGGGGGCAGGATTTTTTCGTATTGCTCAATCCAGTGCCCCACCTTTACCGAAAATGCCTGGTCTTGCGGTTGTAGAAAATTCTGCCGCGCGGAATCTGCGTGTAGTCGGTAAAATAGATGGAGTCGGTCTTGCCCCTCGCCTTGGCACGACAGTAGTTTTTGGCCCAGATGTTTTTGTGCAGCACGCTTATGGTATCCAACTTGGGATTGAGCGTGGACACGGGGCAAGAGGCGGTGTCGAACAATTCGCCCTTGTCGGGGTCGAACCAAAAAATACCTACCGAGGGTTCGAAAGCGAGCCCTTCGAAGGTTTTCATTTCCTCTATCGCGCTGTCGTGTTCCTCTTGCGAGAGGTGGTTAATGGGCGGGGCAAACATAGGGCCTACAGTTCCAGATCGCCGTTTATGATTTCTTCCCAGGGCAGGCCGTTGGAGCCGAGTTCCTTGAGGAAGGGATCGGGGTCGAACTGTTCCACGTTGAACACGCCCGGCTGTTTCCAGAGACCTTTGAGGTGCATCATCGCGCCCACCGTGGCGGGAACGCCCGTGGTGTAGCTTACGCCCTGGGTGCCGGTTTCCTTGTAGGCCACCTCGTGGCTGCAGTTGTTGAAGATGTAGTAGGTCTTTTCCTTGCCGTCCTTGATGCCGCGGATACGGCAGCCGATAGACGTCCAGCCCGTGTAGTTGGCGCCGAGGTCGCCGGGGTTGGGCAACACGGCCTTCAGGAACTGGATGGGCACGATCTTGTGGCCTTCGTAGTCGATGGGGTCGATGCGGTCCATGCCGATGTTCTGAATCACGCGCAGGTGGGTGAGGTATTCCTGGCCGAAGGTCATCCAGAAACGGGCGCGTTTCAGGGTAGGATAGTGCTTCACCAGCGATTCCAGTTCCTCGTGATACATCAGGTAGGATTCCTTGGACCCCACACGCGGATAGTTGAGTGCCTTGTGAACGCTCAGCGGGTCGGTTTCGTGCCAGTCGCCGTTTTCCCAGTATTTGCCGCGCTGGGTAATCTCGCGGATGTTGATTTCGGGGTTGAAGTTGGTGGCGAAGGCCTTGCCGTGGTTGCCGGCGTTACAGTCCACGATGTCGAGGTACTGGATTTCATCGAAGTGATGCTTGGCGGCATAGGAGGTGAAGATGCTGGTGACGCCCGGGTCGAAGCCGCAGCCGAGGATGGCGGTGAGGCCGGCTTCCTTAAAGCGGTCGTGGTAGGCCCACTGCCAGCTGTACTGGTACTTGGCCTCGTCGAGTGGCTCGTAGTTGGCCGTGTCCATGTAGTTGACACCCGCGGCGAGGCAGGCATCCATGATGTGCAGATCCTGATATGGAAGTGCCACGTTGATAACCAGTTCGGGCTTGAATTTTTCCATCAGGGCGGTGAGTTCGGGCACGTTGTCGGCATCCACCCGCGCCGTTTGCCACTGCGCTTTCTTCAAGCCGCGCGTCTCGAGCGATTTCACGATGTTGTCGCATTTGGATTTGGTGCGCGAGGCAATCATCACATCGCTGAAAACCTCGGGGTGAGACGCCACCTTGTGGGCCACCACCGTAGCCACGCCGCCGGCACCGATAATCAGGACTTTGCTCATTTTTGTCTGTATTTAAGGGTAAAACCTTCGTGCCCTCGAAAAAAGAGGCACAGAATGCAAAGTTAATCGAATTATGGAAAAACACGACGGAACGGAAACACTTTTGGAAAAGCGAAGAATCAGACTGCTTTCACCTTTCCAAAATTGTTTTGTGCAATTTTATCAATAGACTGATAAAATTGCATAAAATTGTGTAAATCACTGTGTGTCAGTCATTTTATTAGGTAATGTTGGGGCTATTCGGGCGTTTTTGAGTTTTAGTTTTACTAATATCTTGCCGATATCGGCAAGATTCATTACTTTTACGTGGTGAATTTTAGCGGAGACTTGCCGATAGATGGATTATATCTCAGTACAGGCGTGGGCGGAAACGCATGGTGTTTCGGCGCGGACGGCGCGTAATTATTGCGCGCAGGGTAAGATAGACGGTGCTTATTTGGTGGGCAAGACCTGGAATATTCCCATCGGTGCCGGATTGCCGGAGCGCAAGAGAAAGGTTCCGGTATCACCTTTGCTGCAAGCCCTGCGGGAACAACAGGCAAGTCGGCTTCAAGGTGGCATCTATCACCGTGTGCAAGTAGATCTTACCTACAATTCCAATCATATCGAAGGCAGCCGCCTGACCCATGACCAAACCCGCTACATCTTTGAAACCAATACCGTAGGGCTTTCCGACCAGGCTGTGAATGTGGATGATATTATCGAAACCACCAACCATTTCCGGGCCATTGACTATATCATCGCCCATGCCGAGGAACGGCTCACCGAATCCTATATCAAACTGCTGCACCGTATTCTGAAGTCCGGCACTTCGGACGAACGCAAGGAATGGTTCCAGGTGGGCGATTACAAGAAACTGCCCAACGAGGTGGGTGGTCACGATACGGCGCTTCCGGAAAACGTGCATGCTGAAATGAAATCGCTCTTGCAAGAGTATCATGCAAAAAAGCATCCGGGCCTCGAGGACATCATCGATTTTCATTACCGTTTTGAGGCCATCCATCCCTTTCAGGACGGCAACGGAAGGGTGGGGCGGCTCATTATGTTTCGCGAATGTCTCCGTTGGGGGTATGTACCGTTCGTTATTACGGATGAATTGAAAATGTTTTATTACAGGGGATTGCAGAACTGGCCGAGGATTAAGGGCTATCTGATGGACACTTGCCTTACGGCGCAGGATCAGTTCAAGACGCTGCTCGACAAATTCCGGATAAAATACACGTCTTAGCCTTTTCGGCTTGGCTCTGCTCTCGGCTTATTCGTATCTTGGGCTTCGCCGAAGATACTCCGGTTCGGCAAAACCAAAACGAGTTTTGCTTTTGCTCTCACCTTATACGTATCTTGGGCTTCGCCGAAGATACTCCGCCTCGGCAAAGCCCATCCAAAAGTGAACTTTCGGCTTGGCTCTGCTCTCGGCTTATTCGTATCTTTGCAGTTTAACAAGAAAGGAGAGAAGTGATGAGAATTCTGGTTGTGAATGACGATGGGATTTTTGCGCCGGGCATCAAGCATTTGGCTTCGGTGGCGGGTAAGTTCGGCGAGGTGGTCGTGGTGGCGCCCGACAGCCCGCGTTCGGGGCAGTCGCATGCGGTTACCCTGGTTACGCCCCTGCGCCTCAACGAAACGGGACAGGAGGGCAATATCCGCTATTTCAGCTGTAGCGGCACCCCGGCCGACTGCGTTAAACTGGCCATCAAGGTGGTTTACGAAGGTCAGCTCCCCGACTATATCTTCTCGGGCATCAACCACGGCAGCAACGCATCGTCGAACGCCGTGTATTCGGGCACGGTGGCCGGCATGATGGAAGCCGCCCTTACCGGCGTGCCTTCGGTGGCCTTCTCGCTTACCAGCCATTCGCTCAAGGCCGATTTCGCGCCTTTCCTGCCCTATGTGGAAAAGATAATGAAGGCCTGCATCGAATCGGGCCGCAAGGATATCTGCTGGAACGTAAACTGCCCCGATATTCCGGCACTGAAGGGCGTTAAGGTGTGCCGTCAGGCCAAGGCCTACTGGGACGAGGACGCGGTGGAACGCACCGACCCCTCGCACCGCAAATACTATTGGCTGATGGGCGATTTCGTGAACAAGGACAACGGAAAAGACCACGACCTGTTTTATCTCGACGAGGGTTATATCTCCCTCACGCCCTTCCACTTCGACTGGACCGACTATCCCGAACTGGAAAAACTGCAGAAAAGCGGCCTGTTCTAAAAAGCCGGGTTGATTGCAAATCCAAGGGCGCACGGTGTCGTGTGCCCTTTTTAGTCTATGGAGGATTCCTCGATAAGGTGTTTGAGTTCGGTGAGGGCTTGGGTTTCGGGAACGTTCAGTTTTACGGCCACGCCCTGTCTGTAGAGGTTCACCTTGCCGCCCCCGCAGCCGATGTAGCCGAAGTCGGCGCCCGCCATCTCGCCGGGGCCGTTCACCACGCAGCCCATTACGGCGATGGTAAGGTTGGGGTGGTTCGGAAACATTTCCTTTACCTGCGCCAGGGCTTTCTGAATGTCGTATTTGGTGCGGCCGCAAGAAGGGCAGGCGATAAAGCGGGTTTTATGAAACCTGATTCCCGCCGCCTGCAAGATGTCGTTGAGCAAGGCCTTGCCCGCCGCCGCGTCGGGGGCATCGATGGCGAAGCCTTCTTTCTCGCCCTGTAGCATGAGCCGACCCAAGCGGATGGCCGCCTGGATCTTTTCTTCTTCCGGAAGCGGGTCGCCCGTCAATTCCAAATGCTTTTCGGCCAACTCGGCTTGGGACAATTGCTGTAATTCCTCGGCGGCCTTCACGATGCGTTGCGCCACCGGAATCTCGTTTTCGGGAGCTTCGGTAAGCGATACCCGTATGGTGTTGCCGATACCGTCGGCCAGCAGGCTGCCGATGCCGATGGCCGACAGCAGGCGCGCGTCCTGTCCGTCTCCGGCTTCGGTAACCCCCAGGTGCAGCGGGTAAATGAGGCCGTTTTGTTTCATGCGGGCGGCGAACATCCGCACCGCCTCGTCCATCACCTTTACGCGGCTCGATTTCATCGACACCACGATTTGGTCGAAGCCTAAGGTATGGCAGATTTCGGTGAATTCCACCGCGCTTTCCACCATGGCCAGGGGCGTGTTGCCGTACAGCCCCACCATGCGTTCCGAGAGCGAGCCTTGGTTCACCCCGATGCGGATGGCCGTGCCGTGCTTCTTGCAGACCTCCAGCAGCGGGGCGATACGCTCGCCGATACGCTGGCGTTCGGCCTGCTGTTCGGCCTGCGTGAAATCGGTCTTGCCCGTTTTGCGGTCGCAGTAGTTGCCGGGATTGATGCGCACCTTCTCCACAATCTGCGCTGCCACCAAGGCCGCTTCGGGCAGAAAGTGAATGTCAGCGCAGAGGGGCGAATCGTAGCCTTTCTGCACCAAGCGGTTCTTGATGTTCTCCAAGTTGCGCGCTTCCTTGAGTCCGGGCGCGGTAATGCGCACCAACTGGCAGCCGAGGTCGAACATGCGTTGGCTTTGCGCCACGGTGGCCTCGGTATCCAGGGAGTCGGTGTTGGTCATCGACTGGATCACCACCGGGTTTTCGCCCCCCATCAGGAGCTTGCCCACCCGCACCGTTTTCGAAAGAAGCGAGAAGTGCATGGCCGTAGCGCTTAGGCGAGAAGTTTCTTTACGATGTCCGAGATTACCTTGCCGTCGGCCTTGCCCGCCAGGGCTTTGGAGGCCGCGCCCATCACCTTGCCCATGTCCTTCATCGAGGAGGCGCCCGTCTGTTCCATGATTTTCCTTACTTCGGCCTCGATTTCTTCGGCGCTCAGCTGTTTGGGCAGGTAGGCTTCGATAAAGCCGGCTTCGGCCAGTTCGTTTTCGGCCAGGTCGGCGCGGTTCTGTTCGGTAAAGATGGCCGCCGATTCCTTGCGCTGCTTCACCATTTTCTGCAGGATCTTCACGGCTGTTTCGTCTGTAAGTTCCCCGTTGGCGTTCTTGGAGGTCTTGGCTTCCAGGAATTCCTTCTTTACACCGCGCAGGGCGGCCAATCTAACGGTTTCGTGCGCCAGCATGGCGGCTTTGATGTCGGTGTTGATTTGTTCAAACAGATCCATGGCAATTATAGGTTTTACGGCTTCCAGAAAGCCCCCGTCTGCTTCGTTACAGCCTTGCAAAGATTCGGTCACTTACAAAAGTAAGCTCCCTCAACTTTGCAAGGCAAAGCCTCGCATCCGGGCACTTTCTGAAAGCCTTAGGTTTTAGATGTTTACGGCTTCCAGAAAGCCCCCGTCTGCTTCGTTACTGCATCCGGGCACTTTCTGAAAGCCTATTATTTTTTAAGCACCCGCAAGAGTGCAAAAATCATTCGGTACAAAAAAAAGCGTTGACATCCATCAACGCTTCCCTGAGGTCTCAAGCAGATTCGAACTGCTGTACACGGTTTTGCAGACCGTTGCCTAACCACTCGGCCATGAGACCATATCTCTAAAAGAGTGGCAAAAGTACCCAAATTTTTTAAATTGGCAAAAAAAATCTACCTTTGCAGCCCTTGTGCAGGCGAGAGCTTGTATGGGGAAATAAACAAATTATTAACACTTTTTAGAAAGGAAGAGGTATTTAGTATGATCATTGTTCCTGTAAAAGAAGGCGAAAACATTGAACGCTCGCTTAAAAAACTCAAAAGAAAGTTTGAAAAAACGGGTGTTGTAAGGGAATTGAGAAACCGTCAAAAGTTTACCAAACCCTCGGTCGTAGCTCGGGAACGCAGACTAAAGGCCATTTACATCCAGCAGTTGCAGACGAAAGCCGAAAACAGCGCGATGTAAGAAAGAGGCGGAGCAACTGGCTCCGCTTTTTTTTTGCCGGAGATTTCCGGTTCAATAAACCCGCTCGAAAACGATGAAGCCGCTCCTCTTTATAGAAACCTACGGATGCCAGATGAATTTCGCCGATTCCGAAATCCTGGCCTCCATCTTGAAGGATCAATACGATACCACCGCCGACTATGCACAGGCCGACCTTATTCTGGTGAACACCTGTTCGATCCGCGACCATGCCGAACAGCGGGTGCTGAACCGCCTCAAGGAATTTGCCTCGCTCAAGAAGAAACGCCCCGGCATGAAGGTGGGGCTGGTGGGCTGCATGGCCGAACGGCTCAAGGAAGAACTGCTGCATTCAGACCTGAACATCGATCTGGTGGTGGGTCCCGACGCCTATCGCAACCTACCTGATCTGCTCGAGGAAGTGCAGGCGGGACAGAAAGGCATCGACGTGTTGCTTTCCGCCGAAGAAACCTACCACGACATAGAACCGGTGCGTTTGGGATCCAACAAGGTGTCGGCCTTTATCTCGATTATGCGCGGATGCCAGAATTTCTGCGCCTATTGCGTGGTGCCCTACACGCGCGGCAAGGAACGCAGCCGCGATGCGGCCACCATCGTTTCCGAAGCAAGAAAACTCTTTGAACAGGGCTATAGGGAAGTTACCCTGTTGGGGCAGAACGTGAATTCCTACCGTGCCGACGGGTTGGATTTCGCGGGCCTGATGGCCAAGGTGGCCGAGATAGACCCGGCCTTGCGCGTGCGTTTTTCCACCTCCCATCCCAAAGACCTTTCCGACAGCCTTATCGACGTGATGGCGGCCTATCCCAATATCTGCAAGAACATCCACCTGCCGGTTCAGTCGGGCAGTTCGGCCATGCTGGCCAGGATGAAGCGCAAGTACGACCGGGAGTGGTATCTCGAAAGGGTGGCCGCCCTGCGCGCCAAGGTGTCCGATTGCGGCATCAGCACCGACATAATCGCCGGTTTCTGCGGCGAGACGGAACAGGACCACAGGCAGACGCTGAGCCTGATGCGCGAGGTGGGCTACGATTTCGCCTTTATGTTCAAGTATTCCGACCGCCCCGGCACCTTCGCCCACAAGAATTATGCGGACGATGTGCCCGAGGAGGTGAAGTTGCGCCGCCTCAACCAGATCATAGACCTGCAGCAGCAACTCTCGCACGAGAGCAACCGCCGCGATGTAGGCAAGCGGTTCGAACTTCTGGTAGAGGGCAGGTCGAAGAAGAATGAGTCTCAATATTTCGGCCGGAACTCGCAGAACAAGGTGGTCGTGTTCGACAATCCCTTGCTGCCCGACGGAGAATTCAAGGTAAAGGTGGGCGATTATGTAAGTGCCGATGTAAGCGGTTGCACCGCCGCCACGCTCTTGGGAAAATTGGCGGAATAACTTAGTTGACCACGATCAGTTTAAGGTCTTTGTGCACCGTGCCCCCCTGGGCATCCACCGCCTTGATGTAGCATACGTACACCCCGGCCTGCACGCGCTTGCCGCCGTTGCCGCACAGGTTCCAGCGCAAGGGCCCCACCGTGTAGCCCGAAAGGTCGTTCATCGTGTAGTTGAATTCCGCCACACGCGCCCCCTGCAGGCTGAAGATGCTCAGCGTGCAGCGTTCTATGCCGCCGTTCTTGCTGTTGTGGTTAAAATAGAAATCCACGTATCCGTCCCGTGCCGGGTTGGGCACGGCCTTGAAGTTGAAGAGTTTAAGCTTGTCGGAAGCGTTTACGTTGAATGTGATTTCTTGGGTGGTGGAGATATTGTTGATGTTCCACACCTTCAGTTGCGCCGTGTGCTTGCCGGGCGTGAGTTCCAGCGGATAGGTGAGCGTGCCGCTCTTATAGCTGCCCGTGCTGTAGCGGAACTGGTTGTTCACCACAATGGAGTTCCTGTAGTCGTTGTCGATAACCAGGGTCATGTCGTGCCCTATGCCGGCGCCGGTGGTGTTGATGCCGTATTCATCGCTTATCTCGGCGTACAGCGAGGGGGCTGCACCCACCGTGCCGCCGCTGAAGGTGTTCTTGTTGATGTACAGGTCAACCACGGGCGCCGTGGTGTCGATGACCGCATTGGGGTTCATGCCGCCCACCACAATGCCGTCGAAGCTGCCGTTGGCGTCGGTCTCGTCGTTGTAGGCGTAATAGCTGATGCGTCCGTTGCCGTAGTTGTACTGAATGTCTTTGGGCACGATAAAGCTGAAGCTGAAATAGCCGTCCTTAACCTCTGTCTCGCCCTGAAAGATAATGCTGCTCTGGTCGGTGTAGGGATAGGGAGTGTTGTACTTGTGGATTTGGGGGTTGTAGACACCCAAAGTCTGCTTGGTGATGGCCTTGTCGTAAATCTTTACGGACAATATGCCGTTAAAGTGATTCATCGGATCTCCGTCATCGCTTGTAATGCGGCCATCGATGGTGATGGGCGAAAGAGCCTTAAGTGTGTCTATGTCGGCAGCGTCCGCTTGTTTTCCGTTAACGTGCAGGGTTTGCACACGATGTTTGGGCAGCGGGGCCTTTAGTCCCGGATCTCCCAGCAGCACGAACTTTTGAAGCGGTTGGTCGGAAGATGTAGTCTTGGCGTATAGGAATGCCTGCCCGATAGATTTTATCTCGCCTTTCGATTTGTTGATGAAGGTTTCGACGGTGCGTTTCTGAATGTCTTCGATGGAGCCTGTAGTTGCCATGCGCGTAGAGGCGATAACGGCAATGGCGCCTGCGTGTTCTCTCAATACGGCACGTTCGGCACCCGACAGTTGGCTCGGTTGGTCGAAATAGGCGAATGTGCAGGAACTGGAAAAGATAACGGGATAGGTGTAGCTTTTCTTCCAGTTCTCGATAATGTTGTTGGTAAGGATTTTTTCGTCGGACCATGCATCCCAGCCGCTGTGCCCCTCGTAACCCAAAAACAGGCAGCCGTTTTCCACAAAGTCCTTGATGGCGTTTTCCAATGCGGGAATTCTGGCGGAGGTGGAGGATGTGGTTCTTTCGTAGGCGTCCGAATACAACTTGTTTACGTGAATATACAGCAGTTTGTTTTGGATGTAGTTGTTGTTGATGATTCGGGTCTCCATTTCTGATTCGAAGCCGTCGTCGGTAACGAAAACCACTTCATTCCGCCAATTGCCAAAATTTCCCGAAAGATTGGGTTGTGCGGGGTCGGAAACAAAATTAGGGGAAGAATAGATGTCGATTTTCTCCACCATGTTGCGGGCTTCGTCCACGTTATGTACCGGCAGGCGTCCGATGGCCACCTGAATCTTTCCCTGCATGGTGTAGCCGGAAGAGGAGAATGTGGTTCCTGTACCGTCGGCTAAGTAGCCGAAACTGTCTTCCAGCGGGTCGTTCTGTTCGGAAGATCTGTTGGTGGATGCGAGGGTCGGTACGAAGTCGGTCGTTTCGCCCAAGATTCCTTTGTAATCGTAGGAGGCAGCGCCGAACAGCAGGAGGTACAGCGGTTTGTGGGCCGAATCCGAACGGATGTCCAGATGCCGTAAGAACATGCGTATGGCCGAGGGATCCTTGGCTCCCGACGAAAATTCGTTATACACTTGTTCGGTGGTGGCCACGCAGGTGGTGTAGCCGTCGCGTTCCCGGTGCAGGCGCGCCACTTCCTGTGCCTGTTCGAGAAACAGGGGATGGGTAACGACCACATAGTCGATATTTTGCAACTGATGCAGGTTCTGCGGTTGTATCAGTTCCTTGAAGGCAGGACTGGGGCAGAGCGAGGCATTGAAGGCCACATATTCGTGCAGGGTCTGGTCGGGCTCGGTGCTGAAATTCAGCCGTCCGTTGTCTTGCTGGGAATTGATTGAAAGAATGTTGTAAACATCGGAAATGTCCCATATTTGGGTTCCGGAGGCGGCTGTCAAACTGAAACGGACCGTATTGTCGATGGCCTTCGGCTGCCGGAAAAACAGGTTGGCGCCGGTAAGCCGGAGGTTTCGCGGATATACCAGCGAGAGATGATCCAGGTAGCCGTTGTTGGTGCTGCCTGTTTTGGAAAAGGCGATATTTACGGTACTGGTTCCCGAATTTACCTGCACATTGCCTTTTGTCGAGGCTTCAGTGTAAGGTAACTCGGTGCTCCCGTGGTAGAGATGAAGCGTGGTCTGGTTGAGTTGTACACTGAAGGACGCGGTGCCGCCACTGCTTTGCGCTCCGGTGGTTACATAGAGGGTTCCTTCCTGTGCCGATACGGGATCCGGGGTGGCCAGGTTAATGCTTCGGCTATTGCCGGAAAAGGTAAAGCTTTCGCCTAACCAGTCGAATCCGCCGCTGCGCAGGTTTATCAAATCGTTTTCGTGGTGGATGTGCTCCGGAAACCAGGTGATGGTTTCTCCTCCATTAGAGGTTTGGGATAACGGCTTTACCCGATGTTCGAGTTCGGCGTTCAGACTTACGAAATAGAACGAGGAATCGCAGAAATAATGGCGTGTATAGGAAAATTCGCCGCTTGAGCCGTTATAGGTCCAACGGTGGGGGGCTTGTCCATAAAACAGGAGGTAGTCTCCCGCGCCAAAGATGCCGTCTCCACCGTCGGACACCAGAATGGAGAGAGGGCTGAGGTCATCGTAGATACCGCTTGTGTTCAGAAACGGCAGCATGCCTGCGGTGTTGCCGTAGACGGCTATTTTGTCGGATGCCACAGGCTGCGAGAGCAATCCGTGCCGAACCAAATCCTCATAAGCGATTTTATAGACGGCGTCTTGGGCTACGGCCACCTTGAGAGTCTGTCCCGCCGCCAGAACGGAATAGCTCTTGCGTGCGGAAGGTGACGGATAGGTTTGCGCCTGCATCGTTCCCGTGCAGCATATCAACGAAAGAAATAAAGCCAAAAAGTGTTTCATCGGGCAATGGCCCCGCTTTGAGCGTAGGCTAAAATCAAAGATACATAAATTTTGCGGGAACAGAAAAACAAAGAGGCCGGGGACGTATTTCCCCGGCCTCTTTGCCTGTGTCTCGGTTGGGGCTTGGTTACAGCAGCACTTTTACCACCTTGGAACCGCGTTCGGTGCTTACCCGGACAATGGCGATACCTTTTTTAGGAACAGACATCGTAAAGGTCGTGCCCGTATTAACTTTCATATCTGCAATACGCATACCTTGAAGCGAATATACTTCAACCTGCTTGATGTTATGCGAGGATTGGATATTCAGCATGCCGTTGTCGGAAAAAACGGTGATATCCGACAGTTCTCCTGCATTTTTCTCGATGGCAACCTTCTCGGTGGATACCAAAACGTTGTCGATGGCCAGGAAATTCGACATGGTGGCCGTGTAATGGAAGCGCAGGTAAAGGGTGTTGGCATTATCCACCGCTTGTTTGATGGCTTCGTCTGCACCGATATTATGGTGTACCCGTTGGATATGGAAATCCCCGTTTTCTGTAGGCGTGAATCCGGTTTCAGAACCGATCATGTTCAAGATATACCATTCTTCACCATCTACAGACCATTCCGTTCCGGCCTTGAAGCTGCCGCCAATGGCATAACTGTAATTGAACGAGAGGGTGATGTCGCCACGGTTTTCTACCGAGCTCAGATCGATGGCCGGAAGTTCGAGTGCGGCGTCGCGGGTGTACCCTTTGGCATCGAGGCAGTCAATGGCGGCGTAACAGCCTTCGAATCCGTCGCCTTTAACGCCTAAGCGGCTTCGGTCGTCGAAATACCAGCCGTATTTGTCGGGCGTACGGATACTGTGGTTCACCACCTGCCAGTTGGCGGGGCAGAACGTGGTGTTGAAGTTCTGGGCGTAGGGCAGGCTTACGCGCACTTGTTCCCCCACCTGTTGCGATACGCTGGCGCGAACCGATTCCACATTGTCCCCGTAAACGGCAATCACCGTGTATTGGTACAGTCCGTCGGCCACCGCGGCATCGCGATAGGTGAGATCCTTTACCCCTTCGGCCACTTTTTCATCCCCTCGGTAAACCGTGTAGGAGGCTACCTTGAATTCGCTTTCGTAGGGTTCTTTCCATGTGAGCGCCACATCTTTGCCCTTAAGTTCGGCCTGGAGGTCGTTGACACCGAAGCGTACGCCCAGGGCCAAGTTGCGGATTACAGGTTCAGACTCACCGTCGGGCGATTCGTAGATGGCCACGATGCTGAACTGATATACGCCGAAGCAACCCGTCATACCGATGCCTTCCCGCCCGTTTTCTTCCGTCTGATCCACCGCAAACAACAGTTTCCCGTTGTATATGGTGTAGCCTACAGGCTGGAAATCACTCTCGGGAGCATCCCAGGTCATGGTGACGGTGTATTTCCCGGTGGATTCCTCCAAAGCCGGGGTGCAGGTAAAGTTCCGGGGAGCAGCGAAAACGAGCGAGTCCAGTTTCACGCTTACGGTGGCCGGTTCGGATTCGGTGCCGTCGCCCATTACCGAATAAACGGCATAGGTGTGTTCGCCGGCGTTTTTCTTGCTGTTATCCACGAAAGAGATGCCGCTGACGTCGGCTAACTCCTTGCCGTCCAGGGTAATTTTGTAATGGTCGATGGTGGAAAGGGGGGTGCCTTCGCCGGCAACGATGCGGATATCATCGATAACCCAGAAAGCAGCCAGTCCCATCAGCCTTTCTTCTCCGGATTCCTCGTCTTCACCTTGGTCTCCATAGGCACGGAAAGCGATTTTTACCTTGTCGGAGGGCAGGGCATCGATGGTAAGGCTTATGTCGTTTGTGTAGAAATCCATTTCATTCGTGCTGCCTTTATCGTCATCTGCCATATTCCAGATGGGTTCTTCTTGCCAGATTTCTCCGTTGTCCTTACTTAAAAGCACTACGAAATTTCCGCTGCCTTCGCCGAACACGAATGTTTCGTTGCCTTCTTCATCTTCTTCGGAATATACGGCGTTGCTCATATACGAAAATTGCAGGCTGAGTTTTTTGTCGACCCGAGGATCAATGGTGGGAGATACAAGCCATTCATCCTGAGGAAGTTCGGCATCATCCGGAAGAATCATGGCGCTTCTTTCTCCGTTAACGGTCATTGCGGCGAATATTTCATCTATATCCTCATCTCCTGTAACAGGATTTCTGAACCAGGAACGGGTAAAAATGGCATCGGCGGCATCTTCTTCCGGGAGTTCGTATTGTTTCAGGCTCCATTGTTCCCCGAATCCCGGATTTTCGTTGTCGTCGTTGTCCGTACTTTCGAAATCGTCGCTGAATAGAACGTCGGCGCTTGCCTGTCGGGTGGATTTGATGATCTTTACATCATCGATGGCCCAGACCGCGTGAAGCCCCTGGTTCACCGTGTCGCCGTCTTCGTAGGTAAAGATGTCGAGATAAGCGCGGAAGGCCACCTTCATATTCTCTGTGGGATAGGAAGCCAGCGAGAGGCTTACTTCCTGCCAGCCGCCTTCGGGAGAGGCATCGTAACGGGCATCCCAGAGTGGTTCGCTCCAGGTCTGTCCGCCGTCGGTACTGGCAATCACCACAAAATGGTCGGGAAACTCTTCGTTGCTCCCTTCTTCAAGAATACGGGGGTCGATAAAGGAATGAAACTGAAGGTAGGCTGCCCCGGGAACAACGGGCGAAATGAGCCATTCGTCCTGATGCATGGGGTGTTCTTCCTCGTCTGGATCGAACCATATCACGGCGCTTTTCTTGCCGCTCCTCACCAAGGTGCCGTAGTCGTCCATTCCATAGAAGTCCAGGGCTGGATAGTTGAACCAGGAGCAGGCGTAATAAGAGGTGTTGGTCGATTTTACCGTCCAGCCTTGTTCAAAACCGTAGTCGTTGCTGTCGGCGGCGTTCTGTTTCTCGAAACCGCTTTCGAAGAGTACCTCCCCTTCGTCGGGGTTCTCCCAGCTCAGGCTTACCTGATGGCCGATCACGGTATCCACCTTCAGGTTCTTGGGCGATTCGGGTTTCTGAGCCGCGAGGCTTCCGCACAAAAACAGTACGGAAAGCGTCAAACCGCTCATGTGTTTTAGCAAAAGATAGGTTTTCATGGCTTTAACTTGTATTTGTGAATACTTGTTTTCTGGAATTACAAATTTAAAAGCGGGGTGAGCTTATCACCAATCTTTAAGGAGGGCAATTGTTTCAAATTCGCGAAATCGAAACAATTTATCCGCTATTGCGTACATTTGTTTTTGAAATGGAATGCCGGTAAGTTTATGCTAAAGCGTTTATTGTCCGTTGTTTTTTTGTTTTTTGCGGCTTGCGGGCTGTTTTTCGTGGGCGGGCATCTGGAATCCTCCGAATTCGAAAAACTGTCCAGGTACGCATCCCGCGAACTCTATGAACGAGGGGAAGAGGCTTATAGGCAAGGCGATCACGAAAAGGCCGCGCAGCTCTTTATGGTGCTTTGCTCCCGCTGCGACGAGTCCGACGGCCGGGAACTCCAGTATCTGTACGCACAGAGTTTCGACAAGAACGGAAACATCGCCTATGGTGCCGCCGATTATTCCGAGGCGATGGATTTTTACCTCAGGGCGCAGCGGATTGCCGAAAAACACGGTTTCGACGACCTTCTCGGCAGTATTTTCGGACATATCGGCAATATCTACGCCTCCAACAACGATTTCGAGAGCGCGGTAAACTTTTACGGGCGAGGCTTGGCCTATGCCGAAAGGTTCGGGAACGACCGGGTCAAGTCGATGCTTACGAACAACCTGGTGGCCGCCAACTATTATAAAGGTGATATGGAGGCGGCGGAACGTTATTTCGGTGAGTTCAAGGATTTGAATTACAGGGATAAACGTTATGAATACGATATATGCCTGAACCGTGCCATTCTGTTCAACGGCAGGAAAATGAACGACTCGGCCAAACTGTATGCCAAGAAGGCGATCCGCTACATCGAGGAGAACGGCATGTCGGTGCTGTATATCGCCGGGGTCAATTCGAGCATCGCCCAGTTTTTCGAGGAAGAGGGGCAACTGGATTCCGCTCTGGTTTATCTCCACGCCAACGAGGCGATAGCCCGCCGGACGCCCGGAGCCGACGATCTGCTGCTGTCGGCTCTCAAGGACCTGGCGCGGATCTACGACAAACTGCAGGTGCGGAAAAAGGCCCTGGACTATAAGTCGGAGTACCTGGATTTTTCCGACTCGGTGTTCAACCAAAAGGAGTTCAATAGTTTAAAGAACAAGCAGGTATTCTACGAACTGGAGCGCGACGCCTCCACGATACACCGGCTTAACGCCGTAAAGACCCTGCAGCGGAGCGGGCTTTGGGTGCTGAGTATCGCCATGGCGGTGTTTATTGCATTGATAGCCATATTGTGCTATCAGAAACGGAAACTGAAGGCGGCCTGGGTGGAGTTGTATGACCGTAACCGCCGTCAGCTGGAGGAGGAACTGGGCAACCGGCAGCGCATTCAGTATCTTGAGAAAACGATAGAGGAGCTAAAGGCGGTGTCTGAATCCGGGCCTTTGGAACCGGATGAGGTTCCGGAACGCAAGACGGTGGTGCAGGGCGAGCAGCGCGACAAGATCGCCTCGGACATCCGCCGCATTCTGGAGAGCACCGAAGACTATTGCGCCAGCGACTACAGTATCGATAAACTGGCCGCCGCCATCGGTTCGAACGCGCGCTATGTGTCGGAGGTGGTGAACGAGGTGTTTGGCAAGAATTTCCGCACCCTGCTCAACGAATACCGGATCAAGAAGGCCATGCTGCGCCTGGGCGACACCGAGCGTTACGGTAAACTTACCATCAAGGCCATCGCCGAGAGCGTGGGCTATAAGTCGCAGGCCACCTTTATCGCGGCCTTCACTAAATTTACGGGATTGAAGCCGGGTATCTACCAGAAACTGGCCATCGAGCGTCAGGCACGTGCGTAGGGCACGGCATCCAAGGAACAGAATTGTCCCGCCTGCCATTTGAAATAGCCGGCGATGCCCACCATGGCGGCGTTGTCGGTGGTAAAGGAGAAGGGCGGGATAAAGGCTTGCCAGCCGTGGCGGTCGGCATATTCCTGCAAGGTCTTGCGCAAGAGTGAGTTGGCCGAGACTCCGCCGCCGATGGCCACCTGCTCGATGCCGGTCTGCCTTACCGCCTTGGCCAGTTTATCCATCAGGCTGTCTATGATTGCCTTCTGCACGCAGGCGCAGAGGTCGTTTACGTTTTTCTGCACGAAGTCGGGGTCTTCCTTGATGCGGTCGCGCACCAGATAGAGAAAAGAGGTCTTGAGGCCGCTGAAACTGTAGTCCAGCCCCGATATATGGGGTCTGGCGATCTTGAAACGCGTGTCGTCGCCTTCCTTGGCCAGACGGTCGATCACCGGGCCGCCGGGGTAGGGAAGCCCCATGATCTTGGCCGCCTTGTCGATGCATTCGCCGGCGGCGTCGTCGATGGTGCCGCCCAGCACCTCGAACTCGAAAGGCGCGTTGACCCGCAGTATCTGCGTGTGTCCGCCCGAAACGAGCAGGCAGAGAAACGGGAACTCGGGGGCATGGTCGTATTCGGTGGTCTTTACGAAGTGCGAGAGCACGTGCGCCTGCAGGTGGTTCACCTCCACCATGGGGATATCCAGGGCCAGTGCCATGGCCTTGGCGAACGAAACGCCCACCAGCAGAGAGCCCATAAGCCCCGGACCGCGCGTAAAGGCGATGGCGTCGAGCTGTTCTTTCCGGATACCCGCCGACAGGAGTGCCGTATGCACCACCGGCACGATGTTCTGCGCATGGGCGCGCGAGGCCAGTTCGGGCACCACGCCGCCATACATCTCGTGCACCTTCTGCCCGGCTATCATGTTCGAAAGCAGCAGACGGTCGTTGAGCACGGCCGCCGAGGTGTCGTCGCACGAAGATTCTATCGCAAGCAGATATGCCATTTCTAACGGAAAATGAATTTGTTCAACGGTTGCAAACTTGCCATAACTTGGCGTAAATTTGCAAGGTGTCGTGTCCTGTCCAAACGGCAGGGCGGCAAATTTACGCAAAACGGATGAAAAGCAAGTGGCTTAAGAAAACGGGAAAGATAGCGGGCTACACCTTGGGCGGTGTGGTGCTGTTTCTTGTCTTTTTAGGCGGCATGCTGCACACCTCGCCCGTGCAGGGCTTTCTGGCCAAGAAGGCGGCCGGTTTCGCCACCGGGTTCATGGAATGCGAGGTAAGGGTCGGAAAACTGGATTTCAACTTGTTTAAACGCTCGGCCACGCTGCGCAACGTGGAGGTGTTCGATTACCGCCACAACCGCACCGTGTTTATCGCCGAGGCCATGGCATCCCTCAAGAACTACGACTTCAAGAACCTTACCCTGGCCTCCATCGCGCTGTACGAGCCCGAGATACACATTACCCGGTACGAGGGCGACACGATTTCCGACTTTAAGCGCGTCATCAAGAAAATCGCCGCCCTGCCCAAGAAAGACACGGCCTTGCGCAAGCCTTTCCGTATCGAGAAGGGCAGGATCTTTAACGGAACCTTTACCTACGAGGCGCAGGATGCCAAACATTCGCCGGAGGGAATCATCGACTACAAACACGTGGGATTGGGCAAGGTGTATGCCGAAGCCTCCGATTTCTACAGCCGCTGCGGTATCGTGCTGGTCAAGGTGCAGCACGTGGAATGCACCGAAAAGACGGGCTTTCGGGTCGATGATTTCTCCACCGCGCTTTACCTGAACAAAGGGGAACTGCATTTTAACGACGCCTATGTCAAGACCCCATACAGTACGGTGCGCCTGGATTATCATCTTGCGGCCGCCGACTGGCAGCTGTACAAGGATTTTATCCATAACGTGCGGATGGAATCGGATCTGCGTCCATCGGAAGTAACACTCTCAGACTTGGGTTATTTTGCGCAGGTGTTTGCCGGAATGCCGCAGAAGATAAAGGCGGAGGGCAAGGTGAGCGGCACGGTGGATGACTTGGACCTGAAGGGGCTGCGGCTCCATACGGGCCGGCACACTTTCCTGAACGCCGATTTTACGCTGGCGGGCATTCCCAAGCTGAAGGACGGGCGTTTGGAGCTGCAACTCGACGGCCTGCGCCTCAATACCGAAGACTTTAAAGGCGTGACGCTGCCCAACGGCAAGCCCTTGGCGCTGCCGGAAGCCTTGCAGTCGCTGCATTGGGTCAAGGCCAAGGGCTCTTTTTCGGGTGGGCAGCGGCAGTTCGCGGTCGATCTGGAACTCTGCACCGATATAGGGGATATCGTGATCACTAACGCCGCCCGCGATACGGCGAACGGGATGGACATCATGGCGGGGAACATCCAGGCCAGGAATATCCGCTTGGACAAAATATTCAATAACGACAGCCTGTTCGGAAAGGTGGCGGTGGATGCCGGTTTCCGCTTGAGCAGACAGGATCAGGAGGCGCTTTACTGCCACGCCAAGGGCCGGGTTTTCGATTTGGAGATAGACGACAAGGTGCTGAAGGAGATTCCTTTCCATATAGACTGGCAGCGCGATTTCCTCAGGGCCGACGTGGAATGCGCAGACCCCAATTTCGACTTCGACCTGCTTGGAGAGTGGCAGAAGAAAAACGATACGTCGTGGTTGAACTGCAACCTGGATATGCGCAATATCGACCTGCAGCCCTTGCGCCTGCTGGGGGATACGGGCAAGTTTACCGTCAAGACGCACGTGGTGTTGGACAATATCGATTGCCGGGGCGAGTCCGTGCAGGGAAAACTGCGTATCGACGGCACGGAAATACGGCGGCTGTCGCAAACCTACCTGTTGAACAACCTGCAGGCGGAGGTGCTTACGAAAGACAGTCTGGAAAGGACGCTGTGGCTGCGTTCGGGTCTGATGGATGTCGACTTGAACGGACAATGGAGTTTTGCCGATCTGAAGTATTCTTTCCTGAACACCGTGCAGTCCTGCCTGCCGCATCTGGGGAACCGCCTTACGCGGAATATCGATTTGGAGAGCAGGGAGGTTTCGGCGCAGGACTTCGATTTGCGTGTCCGCGTAAACAATGCCGACTCCTTGATGAGTATCCTTTATCCGCCGCTTTCGCTGCCCTTGGGCATGAAACTGAACCTGCGCTACGCTTCCGAAGTGAACAGGGGACGTATGCAGATGGCGGTGCCTTACGTGCAGATGGGAAGCCTTGCCTATCTGGACGGTTATTTCGACCTGGCGGTGAACGACCGTGTCGTGCGGCTTGAAACGACCGCCGACCGATTCTATCTGAACGACAGTGTGAGCATGAACCGTTTTGCCGTAAACGTGGACAAGAGCGACACCAATACGGTGGCCTACCGGCTTTCTTGGGGCAATGACGGCCTTACCCGGCAGAGTACGAACGGGCGGTTCGCCGGATTGTTCCACTTCCTGCCCGAAGGCGGTATGCGTCTGGAATTGCAGGATTTCAGGCTGCAGACCAGGAATACGGAATGGAAGAGCTATTCGGACGGCTATGTGCTGTTCGCGCCCCAACGGCTGGAAATCTACCATGTGGGCATGTTTTCCATGCAATCCAACGACGGGGTGAGCGTGGAGGGCAGTGTTTCGCGCGACCCGGCCTCCCTACTGAAAGTCAGGTTCAGCGATTTCGACCTCTCGTATCTGGAATTCTTCCTGCGCAAGATTCCCATGAAGATAGAGACCCGGGTGGACGGCATCGCGGAAATGCGTGATTTTTACGGCAACCAAATGTTCAACGCCCGCCTGATGATGAAAGACCTTACCATCAACGACAAGCTCTACGGGCGGGGCAATGTGGAGGCTTCGTTCAGCAAGAACGACGAGGTGCATGCCTCTTGCAACATCTTGCAGGACGATAAGAAAACACTGCTCTTTTTAGACGGCCGCTATTATCCGAAGCGGAACGGGGCAATCGATTTCAAGGGTTTCGCGCGGGACTGTCCCGTTAATTTCCTAGACAGGATATTGGTGTCGGTGGCCAAGGACCTTACGGGAGAGGCGAGCGGGAACCTCCGGCTGGGAGGCACCTTGCGTTCTCCCGAGCTCTTTGCCGACCTTACCTGCAAGAACTTCGGGCTTACCGTTTCCATGCTGCGCACCCGCTATCTGTTCAAGAAGGTGCCGATAAAACTGAGTTCTTCCCGCATCGAATTCGCCACCGTGCCTTTTGTGGATGAGGTGTTCAATACGGAAGGAACGTTCGGGGGCCATATCACGCACCGTAACTTCAAGGATATCCGGCTGGATATGGGGGTGGGTTTCAATAATCTGGTGGCCTTGCGCACCACCCGCGAGGCGAATCTTCCCTTTTGGGGAACGGTGTTCGCCACCGGCCGGCTGGACATCAAGGGGCCGGTGGATGATATCGTGCTGCAGTTGAATGCCAGGACAGACGAAAACTCGGACATATCCTTCGACTTTTCCAATCCCACGGGCGGCGACGGTGCCAACTTCATCACCTTCAAGGCGCCTGTCGTGCTTGCCGTCGATAGTGGACGCATGACCTTGGAGCAATATTATGCGCGGAACAGGGCGGCGTTCCAACGGAAAGGAAAGCTTACCTTGGATTTCAACCTGGAGGTTACTCCCGACCTGGCCGTTTCGGTGAGGTTGCGCAACTCGGCGATGGACGGCCTGCTTACCGCGACCGGAAAGGGTTCGCTGCGTCTGTTTATGGACGACAATGAACCCAAGATTTTCGGCACCTATACCGTGAGCGGCGGTGGCTTCGATTTCTCGATGGTGAACCTGCTCAACAAAAGGTTCAAGATCAAGGAGGGCGGCACGGTTTCCTGGCTCGGTAACGCGGGCGAGCCGAGGGTGGATGTGCGGGCCGGCTATCAGACCAAAGCCAGCCTGTATCCGGTTCTGTCGGCTTTCGATCCCGATGAAAGCCGCTATAAGCAGAAGGTGAATGTGGAAAGCATCATCGCCTTGTCGGGCAACCTGCTCAACCCGGACATTTCGTTCGATATCGACCTGCTCAATGCCGACGACGACACCAAAGACAAGTTCTGGGCCCTGGTGCGCAAGAACAACGAAGACGAGATGCTGCAGCAGACTTTCTCCCTGTTGATGTTCAACTCCTTTATGGCGGTGGAAAGCGGCAGTTCCTCCTCGGTGGGCAGTTCCGCCCTGGCCTCTTCTTCCGAAATGCTCTTCAGTCAGTTCAACAACTTCCTTTCCCGTCTCAGCAACGATTTCAACGTGGGCATCAACTACAAGCCCGGCAGCACCACCAGCAATTCGGAATTTCAGGTCATGATGTCGGGGCAGCTGTTCAACGACCGCCTGGTGATCAACGGCAACGTGGGGGTCTCGGACAATATGGCGGGAACTTCAACCAGCGCCACCACCGTGGTGGGCGACGTGGATATCGAATGGAAGTTCACCGAAGAACTGCGCCTGCGCGGCTTCAATCATTCCAACGACGAAGACCTTACCAAGCCCGTCAATTCCTACACCCAGGGCGTAAGTATCGTGTTCCAGCGCGATTTCGACAACGCGCAGGAGTTCCTGCACGGGACTTCGCCGAGGCTGAGCAGGGAGGAGAGGAGGGTGGAACGACAAAAGAATCGCGAAATCCGGCAAAAAAAGCGTTCTGAACGGTGATCTGCTGCGTTGGGCACTTTCGTGCTGCTTGGTCACGTACTAAAGTACGCTCCCGCGCATCCCGAAAGTACCCGCCTTGCAGCTCACCATTCAGAACGCTTTTTTCCTTGATTTATCCGTGACCGAGTTAAACTTGGCCTTCCAACGCGGCAGACCGCTGCCAAATCGATTTTTACAAAAAAGCCGCCCTGCATTCGCAGAGCGGCCCGACACCAAAACTAAAAACAATAGAGCGCTTAATACGTGCTGTTGCTGTTTCTGTTAAAGTAGAAGGTCAGCGTGAGGTTGGCGCCGATATTTCCGGTTCCGAAGTTCACGCCGTGCGAACGGGGGCTGATCAGCTCCGTCCATTTTTCCCGTTGGCCGGTCAGGGTGTTGAAGCCTTCCACTTCTTCGTAAACTTCCTGCGACCAGTTGTACAGGGCGGATACGTTTACTTCCGCGCCTAAGGAGAACCAGGGGCAGAGGAACCACTCGAACCCTACGAAGCCCATCAGACCCAAGTGGTGTGTGGGATTTCCCTGATAGCGCGAAAGGCAGCGCTGACCCATAAAGCCGTCCAGGCTGGAAATGGGTTCCTGATATTCCGTAAGCGCAGTGGAGGGATTGGGGTTCAGTTCGGTAATGGCGTTTCCGTAGGTGAAACGTTCGCGCTGAACGGTAAAGGCATAAATCAGGCCGCCGCCCACAACGCCCTGGATACGGCGGTTGCCGATACGGTATTCGACTGCACCGTTAAAGCTGCCGCCGGCATTGGTATAGGCATAGCGGTCCTTTACCTTTTGGTGTGAGAGCGGGTTGTTGAAGAAAGCCGCATCGTCGCGCGTGTAGAAGCCGGTGTTCTGGTAGGAGTAAATCCAGCCCACATTGAGCCGTACGCCGAAGTGGTCGGTAATCATGTATTTACCCGCCAGGGATACCATAGGGGCGATGTAAGACTGACCGCCGATCTGGGTATTGTCGATGCGGTTGTTGGTGCTGCGGTTGAACATGTTCCCTACAAAGTTCACGAAGGGGTTGGCGTTGATGCTGAACGCAAAATCGCCGGCCTGGGGCAGGAATTCTTCGGGCGACCAGTTTCTCTTTTTAGCCTTTTGGGCCGTCTGTTCGGTACCCTCGTTTCCGCTTTCCTGTGCCTGTACGGCTTGCGTTCCCAAGAACAGCCCCGCCAACAGGACAGAGAGTATTATGTGTTGATACTTCATGATAAGTGCAATTTAAAATTAGTGAAGCGGAAGTATGGATTACCAATTGAAGGGATTGTTCACTTCGATTTCTTCTTCGGCGTCTTCATCGATTTCCCTGCCGATACCGTGAACCTTTTCGGGTTCGGCCGCTGTGGGATACAGTTCCAAGGCAGGCATATCCACCGGCACGAACTTGTGCTGTTCGGAGATGGCGGAAGATACGTAGGAATATTCGCCACCGTAGAAAACCTTAATGGTTTGGGTGCGCCAGTCGCCGCCCACTTCGCGGTAGTAGTGCTTGAAGTTTTCATCCATCGAAATTTCCTTGCTCACCTTTACACGAATGCTGTTGCCATTGTTCCAGCAGTTGTTGGGAAGCATCATGTCCAGGCTGTATTCACCCTTGGCATTGGAAGAAATATCGTACTTCAAGGAAGAAAGAACTTCGTAACCGTTCGTTATTTCCACGCGGGCGATGAGGTTCGTCGCATAGGCCGACAGTTCGATGTCCAACATGTCTTCTTCGTTGTCGCGGACTTCTTTCGCGGCAAAAACGGAACCTTTCAGGTTTACCTTTTGGTTGTAAACCACATCGTCCTGTTCGGTTTCGCTGACCATCAGGAGGTTGGCTTCCGCAATGCACTGGTCTTCGAGGGTTACCCTTTCATAGTCAACAACATTGAATACAGCGTTTTCGATCGTGATGATGTTGCCCTCGGCATCTTCGGCTGTTTTGTTTCCAATAAAGGATACGGCCGTAACGCGGGCGCTGACGGGCTGGAATCCTACCGGTACCTGAACCGAATAGCGACCCTGGGCATCGGTAGTGGCCTGGAAAGTGCGGAAACTTTCGTTTTCTTCTGAGGAACTGTTGGTAAACTCGCTCATATTGACTTTAACAAGAACCGTGCGGCCTGCGGCAGGAAGTTTCTTGTCGTAAATAACGGCGCCGTTTTCCTGGCTTACGCCGGGATTGTACTCCACTTTACCGATAACGGTAGCTGTTCCAGGTAAAGAATCAATGCTTAATTCCGATTGCTCGGGTTTGCAAGAAAAGAGCAGGCCTGCCATCAAGACGGGCGCAACCCACAAAGAAAAAATCTTTTTCATGAGATAATTTGTTTGGTTAAAATATTTTGTTAGTTATTTTTACAAATAATATGCTGTGTTTTTGGTTGTTAAACGATATTTGACAAACAAAATCAAAGCTTTTTATGACGCGAAGGTAAGGAATTTTATAAAAGCAATAGTTTTCGGTACTTGCACTTTTGCTTTTAATATATTACCTTGGAAAATTAATTGTACGTGACCGAGTTAAGCCTGGCCTTCCCGCGGCAAATCTTTTAAAGCAAGAGTA
Organism: Ruminococcus flavefaciens; assembly: GCA_023667315.1. GTDB lineage: Bacteria > Bacteroidota > Bacteroidia > Bacteroidales > P3 > Pullibacteroides. The sequence continues at coordinate 125,086 of JAMPAI010000002.1, read as the reverse complement.
CAAAATCGATTGGTGGATGAATGTTGTAAAATCGAAGGGGTAAAAATCGATTTGGCGGATGGGATGCAAGGCGGAAGGCCAAGCTTGCGAGGGAGCGTACTTTCGTACGTGACCGAGTTAAGCTTGACCTTCCAACGCGGCAGACCGCCGCCAAATCGATTTTTACTTAATGACCCGCATCAACTTGTTCCAGCGCACCTTTTTCATCCCAACCCCATCCTTATTCCAGGAGAACCATACGAAGAACGCCTTGCCCACCATGTGGTCCTCGGGCACGAAACCCCAGAAGCGGGAGTCGGCGGAATTGTGGCGGTTGTCGCCCATGGCCCAATAGTAGTCCATTTTGCACACGTAGGTGTCGGTTTCCGTGCCGTTGATGCGGAAGGTGCTGTTAGAGAGGATTTCGAGCGTGTTGTTCTCGTAAATCGTGATGAGCCGTTTGTAGAGCGCGATGTTTTGCGCGTCTAAGTACAGGGTGTCGCCCTTGGCGGGAATATAGACAGGCCCGTAGTTGTCCACGTTCCAGGCGTAGTCTTTGGGGCTGTAGGGAAACAGCCGTCCGTCGCCCAGGCCTTCGGGTTCTATCAGCGCCTGAACGCTTTCCACGCCCGGCACCGATTCCAGTTTCTTAACCATTTCGGAGGTAAGGGGCACCGAGCCGTAGTCGGGATGAAAGAGCATCTTGAGGTCGTCGTTCGACACCCCGAGTTCTTTCCAGGTGCGGTTGCCCACCACCGCAGGCGAAGGCAGCACACGGTAGTTGAACTGCAGGTTGGCCGGGTTCTCGGCCATCTTGCCGTTGATGAACACCTGGCGGTCAACGATCCTTACCGTATCGCCCGGCAGGCCGATGCAGCGCTTTACGAAATTCTCGCGCTTGTCCACGGGGCGGTAGGTGATGCGGCCGAAGGCGTGCCTGTCGTTCCATACCCGCTGCCGGCCCACTTCCTTAACCAGCGTGTTGTAGCTGATGTTGCTCTGATAGACGCTCGAAACCGTGTCTCCGTCGGGAAAGTTGAACACGATCACGTCGTTGTGTTCCACCTTCTTGAAGCCCGGCAGCCGGCGGTAGGGCAGTTCGAGCCAGGTAAGGTAGGAAGGCTTGTCTTTGGTGAGGGGCAGGGTGTGCTGCACGAACGGAAATGAGATTACCGTTTGCGGAACCCTCGGCCCGTAGGCCACCTTGCTCACGAACAGGAAATCGCCCACGTTGAGCGACTTTTCCATCGACGAAGACGGAATCACGTAGCCCTTGAAATAGAAGGCGTGGATGATGAGCACCGCCGTGAGCGCGAACACGATCGTGTCGAGCCATTCCCTTGCCGACGATTTCTTTACCGCCGGCAGGTCTTTGGCGCAGACAAAAACTTCCTTGTCCTTAAAGTGAAGCAGGGGAAAATAGACGAAGAAAAAGGCGCAGGCGCAGAAACATTCCCACACCTTGCGGCGTCTGTAGCCGTAGGTGGTTTCCACGCAGAGCAGCCAGAACACGAACACGTTGATGAAGGGGATAAACAGGAAGGGAAAATAGGCGTACCATTTTACCTTGAGCAGCTTTATCCAGAGCCATTCCCCGTAAAAGGGAACCAGGCTCAGCAAAGGATTCCTGCCGTAAGCGGAGAAAACGCCCTGCAAGGAGAGCCAAAGGAGCAGTTTATAAACGATTACAAGCAGAATCCAACCCATGACGGCGTGTTTATTTGTTGTGTTTTTCGAGCACCTCGTCGATCATGCCGTATTCGAGGGCTTCTTTCGAGGTCATCCAGTAGTCGCGGTCGGCGTCGTGGTAAATCTTGTCGTAGGGCTGGCCGCTGTGCTCGGAAATGATTTCGTACAGTTCCTTCTTTACCTTGAGTATCTCGCGGGCGGTGATCTCGATGTCGGAAGCCTGGCCTTCGGCCCCGCCCAGCGGCTGGTGAATCAGCACGCGGGAGTGGCGCAAGGCCGTGCGCTTGCCCTTGGCGCCGGCGCAAAGCAGCACCGAGCCCATCGAGGCGGCCATGCCGGTGCAGATGGTGGCCACGTCGGGCGACACATACTGCATCGTGTCGTAGATGCCCAATCCGGCATATACCGAACCGCCGGGCGTATTGAGGTAAATCTGAATGTCTTTTTTCGGGTCCACCGAATCGAGGAATAGCAGCTGGGCCTGGATGATGTTGGCCACCTCGTCGTTGATGGCGGTGCCCAAAAAGATGATGCGGTCCATCATCAGGCGCGAGAAAACATCCATCTGCGCCACGTTGAGCTGGCGTTCCTCGATGATGGAGGGCGAGATGTAGTCCATCGTGTAGGAGTTGAACCTGTCCAACGCCAGGCTGCTGATACCCCGATGGCCGGTGGCGTATTTTCTGAATTCGTTCTGCATGGCAAGAAACTATTTGCTCTTCTTTTCGTTGTCTTTCTTGAGCACTTCCACAAACTGGTCCATGCTTACTTCCTTAACCTTGATCTTGGTTTTTTCGCGGAACAGGGCGGTAAGCTTTTCTTCGAACACCATATCGTAAACGCGCTTCACTTCTTCCTGGTTCTTCATCATCGAGTCAACGAACATCTCGATGCGCTTGTTCATTTCCTCGTCGTTGGAGTTGGTGGGGAAGTATTGCGAGAGCACGCGTTCCTTGTAGAACTTGCGCAGGTCTTCCACCTCGATCTTGAGCTGGTATTTTTCGGTAAGCTTGTTCTGGATCAGTTCCCAGCGCAGGGAGCGTTCGATCTGCTTCATTTCCTCGGCGGGAATGTCGTTTACGGCTTCCTTCTTTTCTTCTTCGGCACGGCGGTTGCTTTCCGAGAGGATCCAGCGTTTAAGGAACTCGGTGGGCATGTCGAACTTGGTGGAGTCGATAATCTTGTCAACGGTGTCCACGAACAGCTTCTGGTTGGTGTTCTGCACGTAGTAGCGGCTTATGTCGTTGCGCATGGCTTCGCGGAAGCCGGCTTCGTCCTTGATGTCTTCCTGCGGATAGGCCTTCTTGTAGAGGTCTTCGCCCAATACGGCGGGTTCCACGTGGGTGATGCTGTTGATGCGGAAGCGGAATTTGGGCGCGATATTGGCCAGTTCGTCTTCCTTGATGCGCAGCATGGAGGCCAGGTCGGTCTTGTTCTTGAAGGCTTTCTGAATCTCGAAATCCACGGTGGCGCCCACGCCCTTGCCGATAAACAGCTTCTGAATGGTCTTGAGGGCGATGAGGTCGATGGCGATCGAGGTGGTTACGTTGATGCCGCCGTCTTTCACTTCGCCTTCTTCGGTAAGTTCGAACAGTTCACCGCCCAGGGTGTCGGTGGCACCGGCGGCTTCGGGGCTGGTAACCGTTCCATAGCGGCGCAGCAGCGATTCCTGATGTTTGTCCAGCATATCGTCGGAAACGGCAATCTGATAGCCGTCCACGCTTATCTTGCCCAGATCGATGTCGAATTCGGGCGCGATGCCGATTTCGAACCACACGGTGAAGTTGCCGGGGTTGTCGAAATCCATCACGCTTTCCTTTTCTTCCTGCGGAACCAAGAGGGCGTTGCCCAGAATGTTGAGCTTGTTTTCCTTAATGTAGTTATCCACGCTTTCGGCCATCAGGGCGTTGATCTGTTCCATCAAGATGGCCTTGCCGTACATCTTCTTGATGAGGGTAGGGGGAACCTGACCTTGGCGGAAACCTTTCATCTGCACTTTCTGACGGTAGCTTTTCAGTTCGTTGGCCACCCGGGTTTCGTAATCGGCAGGCTGCAATTCCAGTTTCAGGTAGGCGCTCAGGGCGTCTTTGTTTTCTCTTGTAATGTTCATATCGCGTATTGTATTATGCGTTTAAGGGGTTGCGAAGATAAGAATTTTTATCGGGTTTTGGAATTTCAAACAAAAATACTACCTTTGCACTCCCGTTTGGGAAAAGCCCTCGTAGCTCAGTTGGTAGAGCAAATGACTCTTAATCATTGGGCCCGGAGTTCGAGTCTCCGCGAGGGCACTTTCGCCTGAGTGGCGGAATAGGTAGACGCGTTGGTCTCAAACACCAATGAGGTAACACTCGTATCGGTTCGATTCCGATCTCAGGTACTTTATGCCCTTTTCAAACGGAAAACAAAAGAAAGAAAGAGCCAAAGAATCAACACTTTGGCTCTTTTTCTTTTTTACTCTTGGTTATCTTTTTTACCTTTGTTTTGTCGCTTCTGGCCACCCACTGGCCACCCAAAAAAGCGGTTTTCTCAATATCCGAAAATATCGGAAATTAAAAGAAAACAAGTTGATTGTTAGTTGATTGCAATTATTTGTGAAATGAAGATGGAAAAGAGCACTCAAACAGGAAAAACCTATTGCGTGAGTAAGGATGCAACGGAAAACCCCAAACTTATGGCGAAAGAGTTGGCCAACGGGCGGGATAGTCTGTTTTTGGAGTATTATTTGGGGTGTCATACGGAAGTAAACGAACTTACAGGAAAGGAAGTCTTAAAGAAAGACCGCCAACGCGAGTATTTGAAGTTATATGTATGGAGAGCGCCAAGAACTCCGGATGAACGGCAGGAGAATAAAGATACCTTGCTCCTGGCTAAAAAGATAAGGTTTGAACGTGGACAACAGATGTTGGAAGGCACCCATGGCTATAGGCTTAAGATAAAGACGGAATCTGTAAATTTTCTTGATTGGTGCCGGGCATATTGCGATAGTTACACGAAGAAAGACAAGCGGGTCATTAGTTTGTCGATAGATCGGTTTAAGGATTTTTTGCGGGAAAAGCCCGAATATGAGAGGTTTTCCCAACGGATAACGCCCAATATGGTAACCAAGGAAATGATGGTGAAGTTTGCGGACTATCTTCAGCAGCGGAGCAAGGGCGAGGGTGCACATACACTCTTTTTGCGCTTCAAGAAGATTGTGAAGAATGCCGTTGAGAAAGATTTGTTTGCCAAGAATCCGTGTGACGGGGTGGTGATAAGGATAGATAAGAATGCCATCAAGAAAGACATTCTTTCGCAAGATGAAATCATGCAGATGATAAACACGCATTATCGAAATGAAAACGGAGAGATAAGAAGAGCCTTTGTTTTTAGTCTCTACACGGGATTGCGTTTTTGCGATGTGAACCAATTGACCTTCGCAGCCGTGGACACGGCCAACAGGATGTTGCGGTTCGACCAAAGCAAGACCAAGGGGCACAGCAATGCAAGTATGGTGCAGATTCCACTTTCCGATACCATCTTGAAGTTGATAGGTACGCCCTCCGATGGAGATAGAGGCCAAACGATATTCAAACTGCCGAGTCATACGATGTGTTCGAAAGCCTTGCGGAGGTGGGCAAAGAATGCCGGAATAGACAAGCATATAACCTGGCATTGCGCCCGGCATTCGTTTGCCGTCAATATCCTCAATAATGGTGCGAATATCAAGACCGTTGCAAGCCTTTTGGGGCACAGCGGCCTGCAACACACGGAGAAATACACGAGAGCCGTAGATAGTCTCAAGCAAGAGGCCATTAATAGTTTGCCGGAGTTGCCTTTGTAATTGCGATAGTATTCGTAATGTTTTGTGTTCCTCTTTAATCTTGGTTGGTCACTTGTTGAGAGGTGTTTATGCATTTGTATTCAATTCTTTAAGTTGGAAAAAGTCCTAAAAAGCACAAAAAAGCACATAAGTCCTAAAAAGCACAAAAAAGCACATAAAGCACATCCGATTTTATTGCATGTAAGTGGGTTATAAAAATTTAACTATATGATAATCATTGTATTATATTTTTTTAGAAAAAATATAACCTATCGATAGTTGCCGTGCTTTCAAATAATGCCTCTATCATTGCAGTTGTCAATCGATGTGTTTAACCCATAAAACAAATAGCAATGAAAAGAAATGAAAATCTCTCTCCTCAATCAATTGGGGTCAAGAAGATTCTGACAAGTGAAGAGGCTGCGGCCTATATGGGTATTTCCCAAAGTACCCTGTATAAGTTGACAAGCAGTCGGCAAATCCCCCATTTCAAGCCCCGTGGAAAGATGTGTTACTTCGATCGGGAAGAATTGGAGCGTTGGTTACAGAGAAATCGGGTTGCCTCGATGGAGGACATCAACGATGAAGCCCGGAGGCGGTGCAGTTGATTTTTATGCACCGTGGTGCATAATTTGTGCACCCTGGTGCCTAAGTTATGCACCGTGGTGCATAAAATCCCCTATAAAGCATTGATAATGTGTTATTGTTTTTCCTATAAGAAAAGAAATATAGGGCGAACTTAAATTTTTTGAACATTATGAGCATAGTGCTGAAAGAAATAAGAGAACTTGTCAGAGATGAAAAGACAGGGGATATCCATAGTTACCGGGAATATAAGGAAATCAAAAGGAACAATAGCGCAGAACCACCGTATCTTAAAACTTACCGGGGGATGGAAGGGGGTGATATTCGGAAGATCAAAGATGTTCCAATGGGTTTTTGGGCTATTATCCTCGACAATATGGGAAGTGAAAATGCGATACGAATAGGCGAACACCTAAAGGCATCTATGGCAGAGGAAATGGATGTTTCTTTGAGGGTCATCAATAAGTGGATTAAGGCTTTGATGGATTATAGGGTTCTTATACGCAAATTTGACGCACAAGGAAAACCTGTCAGAGCGGAATATATCGTTTGTCCGTACATCAGTGCTATTGGAAAATGGAAAGATATATACGAGCAACAGAAAATATACGCTCAATGCAATTCCGTCATACAATATAATCTAATACCTGTGATGAGTAAAAAGGCCGAGGAAAGAAAATTTCTCCCTTCTCCTTCTCAAGGTTTCCACTCCTCAACCGGGAAAGAAACGGAAAGGTAAAAGGCTCGGACTTTCTTCTTTCCTCCAGGTCTGTCCCCTAAAAAACGCAGAGGCGCAGAAACCCGGGAACGCAGGGGCGCAGGGAACGCAAACCCCTTATGGTTATAGCCCACTATAACCCCCGCTTCGCTTAAAGGGTTATGTGGGCTCTCCGAGGGCTTAGGGCGTTCGCCCTAAGAACCTGGGGACGGGGGCGGTAGTCCCGTCCGGCCAACCTCTACCCACACCGAAACGAAACATCAAAACTAAGTATCATGGAAAAGACAGGCATAAAAATTAAGCGTTGCAATGTGGGTTCGGTCGAAGACCACAACAAGCGCACTGAGCAGTACCTTGATGGTTTGGAAAAGGCGGAAAAGCGGCTTTACTTCTTTCCCGATCTTACTTCCAACAATGTCAGTTGGGAGAATCCACGATATAATGGTAAGTCCTGTCAAACTCTCTTTAATGAGGCCATAACTCTCTATAAAGAAAAAGTTGGACAGGCTCCCCAACTGAAAGATCGGGACAAAATCAATAAGAAGACGGGAAAGAAAACAACCATTGCCGGGTGGTCTCCCATTCGGGAGGGATGTTCTCCCATCAAAGAAGACACTTCTATCGAGGATTTTAAACCTGTAGTTGACTGGGCAAGGGGAAATGGATTGGACGTGATCCGGATAGACCTACACTTTGATGAGGGGCATATCGATGCCAAGACAAAAGAACGCAAACTCAATCGTCACGCCCATATCGTGTTTGATTGGGTCGATCACGATACAGGTCGGAGTATTAAACTTGATGAGAAGAAAATGTCCGAACTGCAAGATGTTATGGCAATTGCCCTTGGCATGGAGCGAGGAACCCCAAAGTCGGAGACAGGATTGGAACATATTCCTGCGGCCGAATACCGGGAAATGAAAGCGACTGAAGAGACCCAAAGGCTGGAGCGTGAAGCGGAGGAACTTAAACAAAACAACCAGTGGTTAGAAAAAAAATTGGAGGCAGTCAAAGAGGAAGCGAAAAAAGAACTTGCCCAGATCAAGCAGGAAACAGACCGATTGGGTCTAAAGAATTCCCCTTTGGGTGGGCCAACAAACAAGAAACAGCGGGAAACTATCGGAAAACTTATCCAAGAACAAGCGGCATTGCAACAAGAACACGAGCAGGAAAAAGCAGCAATGAGGGAGGAACACAAACGGGAAATGGCAGCAATGCAGGAGAAACACGTACAGGAAATAGGCGTATATAAAAACCTAATAAGACGTGCGGAAGGCTTTCTTGGAATGTCGCTGTCGGAATTTTGCAAGAAGGCGGGAGAAAGATTAAGGAAAACTTTAGCGGAACGGAAAACCCAAGTCCAGGCACAGGCCAAACACCGGGGTTTGGGTATGTGATTGGGGTTAGACCTTGAGAGGAAAGAGGCGGCAGGCTACCTTTTCCTCTCGAGGTCTTTCCCTAAACACGGCCATACGTCCATATGGCCATAGGGATGTATGTACAAATGGCCATTTGTACAAAAACAATTTATATCTTTGGAGTATGAAAGAGATGTAAAAGGCTTTTGGAAAGTGGTTGATGGATATAGCCAAGTATATCACGACAGCCGTTATCATTAGTTCCATTTTCGGTGGAATCGTTGATAGAAAGTTTGTCTATATCATTGGGGCGATAAGTGTTTTGTTGACATTGGGATTGGGTTTGCTTATGGTTTATAAGACCGAAACGAAAACAGATAAAAAGAAAGGAGCGTAATTATGGGAGCTATTGTCATGTTTATTTTGGTGTCTGTCATCGCGATAGTTGGCAGTGCTTTCTTTCTTATCTACGATAAAAAGGAGCAGAGCAAGAGCCAAGGCTAAAGACAGGCTGAATAGAAAGCCTTTAAATGAATCCAAGTCCGATGGGTCACGTCAGCGGGGATACTGCTGTTTGCCTATCAAGGCTTGGATTCTTTTGTTTCCATATCCATACTCTTCCTGCGCTGTTTCCTTCCCAAACTTTCGGATGGATTCCGTTCAGATTCTGCATTGTCATCGCTATTCAAAGGTGGCGATAGCCTAGAAGCGCACTCCTTTTGAGGGGTGCCTTTGTTTCTGTACTTGCCCGATGACAGGCATAGTCTCAAACACCCTTTCTTGATGCGCCACCATATCATGCAGGCGTTTCTCGATGGTCTTCCATGAAAAACGCCCCTTCAACATAACCACATTCTCATTTTGGTCTATATCTTCGAAATAAGTGATTGCCTTAAGCGGGCGGACTACATTGGCTTGAGGGAACTTACGTTCATAAAAGCCTAACATGTCGGCAAAAGAGAAACGGGTCGAAAGACAGGCTATGTCGATAAAATCCTTCAGCCTTGACCCGTCATCCGCTATGGCCGACAGTTTCATGGCGACAATATCCTCTTGTCCATATAGACGCACCCCCGCTTCTTGATAGGAGGGTACCAAGTATGGATACGCATGCGTGATGCAGTCAACCTTGACATTTCCGATAACGCCCTTCAATGTGTCGGGCGCACTGAACGAGGTTCGGAAACCATAATGGTCTCCGAGAAACTTTTCCAAGTCTTTCGTATCGAAAGATTCGGGCGTGAAAAGATCTAAATCGACACTGATTCTATGCCCCAAATACAGAGCCAACGAAGTTCCGCCCGCAAGACAAAACGTCCGTAAAGGCGCTTCCTGCTGTAAACGTTTCAGGAGGTCAAGTGTCGTTCCCTCAATAACTTCCGTGTGTAACATCGCAACTCTATCTTTTTTAAATGGAATACAGCACAAACGAATTGCAAGTCCCGTTCCGACAACGTGGGCACTTCCTTGATGATTTCCCGGAAAGGCTTTATACCGCCGTAAAGATTCAATGCCGCGTAATAATCCGATAGCCAACCTCGTTCTATCACCCTCTGCACGACAATCTTCCGAGACTTCCACCAGTCGAAAGAAGAAAGGTCATACTCCCACAGCAATGTGGGAGAAATGGTACATTTCCCTGCGTAATCCTTATAATTGTCAAATATTGTCATCGTATTCCGCCTATCGGATAGGCATAGGTAAAGATACAACATTCCCTGCACATATACAATCTTTACTTGGCCACCCATTGGCCACCTAAAACGCTGTAAAATGATGTAAATTAATTTATTAAGCGTTTGTTTCGATTCCGATCTCAGGTACTTTATGCCCTTTTCAAACGGAAAACAAAAGAAAGAAAGAGCCAAAGAATCAACACTTTGGCTCTTTTTCTTTTTTACTCTTGGTTATCTTTTTTACCTTTGTTTTGTCGCTTCTGGCCACCCACTGGCCACCCAAAAAAGCGGTTTTCTCAATATCCGAAAATATCGGAAATTAAAAGAAAACAAGTTGATTGTTAGTTGATTGCAATTATTTGTGAAATGAAGATGGAAAAGAGCACTCAAACAGGAAAAACCTATTGCGTGAGTAAGGATGCAACGGAAAACCCCAAACTTATGGCGAAAGAGTTGGCCAACGGGCGGGATAGTCTGTTTTTGGAGTATTATTTGGGGTGTCATACGGAAGTAAACGAACTTACAGGAAAGGAAGTCTTAAAGAAAGACCGCCAACGCGAGTATTTGAAGTTATATGTATGGAGAGCGCCAAGAACTCCGGATGAACGGCAGGAGAATAAAGATACCTTGCTCCTGGCTAAAAAGATAAGGTTTGAACGTGGACAACAGATGTTGGAAGGCACCCATGGCTATAGGCTTAAGATAAAGACGGAATCTGTAAATTTTCTTGATTGGTGCCGGGCATATTGCGATAGTTACACGAAGAAAGACAAGCGGGTCATTAGTTTGTCGATAGATCGGTTTAAGGATTTTTTGCGGGAAAAGCCCGAATATGAGAGGTTTTCCCAACGGATAACGCCCAATATGGTAACCAAGGAAATGATGGTGAAGTTTGCGGACTATCTTCAGCAGCGGAGCAAGGGCGAGGGTGCACATACACTCTTTTTGCGCTTCAAGAAGATTGTGAAGAATGCCGTTGAGAAAGATTTGTTTGCCAAGAATCCGTGTGACGGGGTGGTGATAAGGATAGATAAGAATGCCATCAAGAAAGACATTCTTTCGCAAGATGAAATCATGCAGATGATAAACACGCATTATCGAAATGAAAACGGAGAGATAAGAAGAGCCTTTGTTTTTAGTCTCTACACGGGATTGCGTTTTTGCGATGTGAACCAATTGACCTTCGCAGCCGTGGACACGGCCAACAGGATGTTGCGGTTCGACCAAAGCAAGACCAAGGGGCACAGCAATGCAAGTATGGTGCAGATTCCACTTTCCGATACCATCTTGAAGTTGATAGGTACGCCCTCCGATGGAGATAGAGGCCAAACGATATTCAAACTGCCGAGTCATACGATGTGTTCGAAAGCCTTGCGGAGGTGGGCAAAGAATGCCGGAATAGACAAGCATATAACCTGGCATTGCGCCCGGCATTCGTTTGCCGTCAATATCCTCAATAATGGTGCGAATATCAAGACCGTTGCAAGCCTTTTGGGGCACAGCGGCCTGCAACACACGGAGAAATACACGAGAGCCGTAGATAGTCTCAAGCAAGAGGCCATTAATAGTTTGCCGGAGTTGCCTTTGTAATTGCGATAGTATTCGTAATGTTTTGTGTTCCTCTTTAATCTTGGTTGGTCACTTGTTGAGAGGTGTTTATGCATTTGTATTCAATTCTTTAAGTTGGAAAAAGTCCTAAAAAGCACAAAAAAGCACATAAGTCCTAAAAAGCACAAAAAAGCACATAAAGCACATCCGATTTTATTGCATGTAAGTGGGTTATAAAAATTTAACTATATGATAATCATTGTATTATATTTTTTTAGAAAAAATATAACCTATCGATAGTTGCCGTGCTTTCAAATAATGCCTCTATCATTGCAGTTGTCAATCGATGTGTTTAACCCATAAAACAAATAGCAATGAAAAGAAATGAAAATCTCTCTCCTCAATCAATTGGGGTCAAGAAGATTCTGACAAGTGAAGAGGCTGCGGCCTATATGGGTATTTCCCAAAGTACCCTGTATAAGTTGACAAGCAGTCGGCAAATCCCCCATTTCAAGCCCCGTGGAAAGATGTGTTACTTCGATCGGGAAGAATTGGAGCGTTGGTTACAGAGAAATCGGGTTGCCTCGATGGAGGACATCAACGATGAAGCCCGGAGGCGGTGCAGTTGATTTTTATGCACCGTGGTGCATAATTTGTGCACCCTGGTGCCTAAGTTATGCACCGTGGTGCATAAAATCCCCTATAAAGCATTGATAATGTGTTATTGTTTTTCCTATAAGAAAAGAAATATAGGGCGAACTTAAATTTTTTGAACATTATGAGCATAGTGCTGAAAGAAATAAGAGAACTTGTCAGAGATGAAAAGACAGGGGATATCCATAGTTACCGGGAATATAAGGAAATCAAAAGGAACAATAGCGCAGAACCACCGTATCTTAAAACTTACCGGGGGATGGAAGGGGGTGATATTCGGAAGATCAAAGATGTTCCAATGGGTTTTTGGGCTATTATCCTCGACAATATGGGAAGTGAAAATGCGATACGAATAGGCGAACACCTAAAGGCATCTATGGCAGAGGAAATGGATGTTTCTTTGAGGGTCATCAATAAGTGGATTAAGGCTTTGATGGATTATAGGGTTCTTATACGCAAATTTGACGCACAAGGAAAACCTGTCAGAGCGGAATATATCGTTTGTCCGTACATCAGTGCTATTGGAAAATGGAAAGATATATACGAGCAACAGAAAATATACGCTCAATGCAATTCCGTCATACAATATAATCTAATACCTGTGATGAGTAAAAAGGCCGAGGAAAGAAAATTTCTCCCTTCTCCTTCTCAAGGTTTCCACTCCTCAACCGGGAAAGAAACGGAAAGGTAAAAGGCTCGGACTTTCTTCTTTCCTCCAGGTCTGTCCCCTAAAAAACGCAGAGGCGCAGAAACCCGGGAACGCAGGGGCGCAGGGAACGCAAACCCCTTATGGTTATAGCCCACTATAACCCCCGCTTCGCTTAAAGGGTTATGTGGGCTCTCCGAGGGCTTAGGGCGTTCGCCCTAAGAACCTGGGGACGGGGGCGGTAGTCCCGTCCGGCCAACCTCTACCCACACCGAAACGAAACATCAAAACTAAGTATCATGGAAAAGACAGGCATAAAAATTAAGCGTTGCAATGTGGGTTCGGTCGAAGACCACAACAAGCGCACTGAGCAGTACCTTGATGGTTTGGAAAAGGCGGAAAAGCGGCTTTACTTCTTTCCCGATCTTACTTCCAACAATGTCAGTTGGGAGAATCCACGATATAATGGTAAGTCCTGTCAAACTCTCTTTAATGAGGCCATAACTCTCTATAAAGAAAAAGTTGGACAGGCTCCCCAACTGAAAGATCGGGACAAAATCAATAAGAAGACGGGAAAGAAAACAACCATTGCCGGGTGGTCTCCCATTCGGGAGGGATGTTCTCCCATCAAAGAAGACACTTCTATCGAGGATTTTAAACCTGTAGTTGACTGGGCAAGGGGAAATGGATTGGACGTGATCCGGATAGACCTACACTTTGATGAGGGGCATATCGATGCCAAGACAAAAGAACGCAAACTCAATCGTCACGCCCATATCGTGTTTGATTGGGTCGATCACGATACAGGTCGGAGTATTAAACTTGATGAGAAGAAAATGTCCGAACTGCAAGATGTTATGGCAATTGCCCTTGGCATGGAGCGAGGAACCCCAAAGTCGGAGACAGGATTGGAACATATTCCTGCGGCCGAATACCGGGAAATGAAAGCGACTGAAGAGACCCAAAGGCTGGAGCGTGAAGCGGAGGAACTTAAACAAAACAACCAGTGGTTAGAAAAAAAATTGGAGGCAGTCAAAGAGGAAGCGAAAAAAGAACTTGCCCAGATCAAGCAGGAAACAGACCGATTGGGTCTAAAGAATTCCCCTTTGGGTGGGCCAACAAACAAGAAACAGCGGGAAACTATCGGAAAACTTATCCAAGAACAAGCGGCATTGCAACAAGAACACGAGCAGGAAAAAGCAGCAATGAGGGAGGAACACAAACGGGAAATGGCAGCAATGCAGGAGAAACACGTACAGGAAATAGGCGTATATAAAAACCTAATAAGACGTGCGGAAGGCTTTCTTGGAATGTCGCTGTCGGAATTTTGCAAGAAGGCGGGAGAAAGATTAAGGAAAACTTTAGCGGAACGGAAAACCCAAGTCCAGGCACAGGCCAAACACCGGGGTTTGGGTATGTGATTGGGGTTAGACCTTGAGAGGAAAGAGGCGGCAGGCTACCTTTTCCTCTCGAGGTCTTTCCCTAAACACGGCCATACGTCCATATGGCCATAGGGATGTATGTACAAATGGCCATTTGTACAAAAACAATTTATATCTTTGGAGTATGAAAGAGATGTAAAAGGCTTTTGGAAAGTGGTTGATGGATATAGCCAAGTATATCACGACAGCCGTTATCATTAGTTCCATTTTCGGTGGAATCGTTGATAGAAAGTTTGTCTATATCATTGGGGCGATAAGTGTTTTGTTGACATTGGGATTGGGTTTGCTTATGGTTTATAAGACCGAAACGAAAACAGATAAAAAGAAAGGAGCGTAATTATGGGAGCTATTGTCATGTTTATTTTGGTGTCTGTCATCGCGATAGTTGGCAGTGCTTTCTTTCTTATCTACGATAAAAAGGAGCAGAGCAAGAGCCAAGGCTAAAGACAGGCTGAATAGAAAGCCTTTAAATGAATCCAAGTCCGATGGGTCACGTCAGCGGGGATACTGCTGTTTGCCTATCAAGGCTTGGATTCTTTTGTTTCCATATCCATACTCTTCCTGCGCTGTTTCCTTCCCAAACTTTCGGATGGATTCCGTTCAGATTCTGCATTGTCATCGCTATTCAAAGGTGGCGATAGCCTAGAAGCGCACTCCTTTTGAGGGGTGCCTTTGTTTCTGTACTTGCCCGATGACAGGCATAGTCTCAAACACCCTTTCTTGATGCGCCACCATATCATGCAGGCGTTTCTCGATGGTCTTCCATGAAAAACGCCCCTTCAACATAACCACATTCTCATTTTGGTCTATATCTTCGAAATAAGTGATTGCCTTAAGCGGGCGGACTACATTGGCTTGAGGGAACTTACGTTCATAAAAGCCTAACATGTCGGCAAAAGAGAAACGGGTCGAAAGACAGGCTATGTCGATAAAATCCTTCAGCCTTGACCCGTCATCCGCTATGGCCGACAGTTTCATGGCGACAATATCCTCTTGTCCATATAGACGCACCCCCGCTTCTTGATAGGAGGGTACCAAGTATGGATACGCATGCGTGATGCAGTCAACCTTGACATTTCCGATAACGCCCTTCAATGTGTCGGGCGCACTGAACGAGGTTCGGAAACCATAATGGTCTCCGAGAAACTTTTCCAAGTCTTTCGTATCGAAAGATTCGGGCGTGAAAAGATCTAAATCGACACTGATTCTATGCCCCAAATACAGAGCCAACGAAGTTCCGCCCGCAAGACAAAACGTCCGTAAAGGCGCTTCCTGCTGTAAACGTTTCAGGAGGTCAAGTGTCGTTCCCTCAATAACTTCCGTGTGTAACATCGCAACTCTATCTTTTTTAAATGGAATACAGCACAAACGAATTGCAAGTCCCGTTCCGACAACGTGGGCACTTCCTTGATGATTTCCCGGAAAGGCTTTATACCGCCGTAAAGATTCAATGCCGCGTAATAATCCGATAGCCAACCTCGTTCTATCACCCTCTGCACGACAATCTTCCGAGACTTCCACCAGTCGAAAGAAGAAAGGTCATACTCCCACAGCAATGTGGGAGAAATGGTACATTTCCCTGCGTAATCCTTATAATTGTCAAATATTGTCATCGTATTCCGCCTATCGGATAGGCATAGGTAAAGATACAACATTCCCTGCACATATACAATCTTTACTTGGCCACCCATTGGCCACCTAAAACGCTGTAAAATGATGTAAATTAATTTATTAAGCGTTTGTTTCGATTCCGATCTCAGGTACCGCAAAAAGGTTGTAACTTATTAAGTTGCAACCTTTTTTGTTTTCAAACAAGAAGATGTCGTGGTCTAAAGCACCAGCACCTTGATTTGGTCTTATAAACTATCTTTGACAAATGTTTTTTTAACAAACCAAAAGTAAGCAAATGAAAACGAGAACATTGCAGGTGCTGTCGGTATTTTTTATACTGAGTGCCATAACAATCTGCTGCAAAAAAGCAGTAACAGAAGAAGACTGGCGTGGACGTTCGTGGCAGCAAAGCCAAGTACGTATGGAAATAAAAAATAGAGAAAATCCGGCAAAGGCTGTAGGTATTGTGGGGGATAGTGTTTCGGTAAGGCGGTTGGCAAGATGGGGATATGCTATATTTGCAACGATTTCTGACAGAGCACCTAGTCCAGGTATGGAGGGAGTAAGGTTTGAAAAGTTAGGCACACCGGATTTTAAAGATTTTTTGCGTGACACGGTTGAGTGCGTCTATAGTTTTGCTTTTTGGGCGGTATATATGTATAACATTACCGAAAAGGGTCCAGATGGAATCGTTTATGGCGAGCCAGGATCAGAGGTGTCGGGTTGGTTACTTTGGGTAGATAATCCTGTTGTCGTAGCATTTTACGATACGATAGAGCAACAATATCTTGATCCAAATCTGCCTTATTGTGACGCTAATACTCCTGATTGGCATTTCGGTCCATTTCGTACAGATACGATCGGTTATATTCCGCAAAGCCTAATGGAGGCTAATTATCCTCAATTACAGCGACTTTATAGGGAAGGTCGTTACAGCGAGATGGAGGAACTTATGCGAACTGGTTATACTATTTACACCTGCACCAGCGAAGAATATCGGGAACTGGTACGGCAGGGGTTGAACTAAAGTCCTTTCTTAAGCGTTGAAAGCCCGTGGAGAAATCCACGGGCTTTCTTTGTACAGTCATTTATTATTTGTTAACTATATCCTTTGCCCTTATCCGTAAGAATATTTTTGTTTTGGATGGCTTGGCTCGGGCAAGCCGGCCTTTCGGCATTCCGAAATCATCAATCCGATGCCCCGTCCCAATTTTCCCGATGACTATTCGAGGGGCGCTTCGTCGGGATAGTAGGTTTCCTGCCAGTTCAGGATAAAATCCCGCAGATATGCAGGATCTATCTTCTTGGTTACGATGCGTTTCTCGCGGTCGAGCACATAGACGGTGGGCGTGGTGGTGATGTCCCAGGCATCGTTGTAGTCGAGGTTCGACTCCTTGCCGTTGAGGTTGATCCAGGCCGTGAGGTTGTGTTCCTTTATGTATTTCATCCATTCGGGCACGTCGAAATCCTTGCAGATGGCGAACACCTCGAAGTCGAGCACGTCTTTCTTGTCGAGATAGAGCTGGTGCCATTGCGGCATGGCGGTGCGGCAGTGCCCGCAGGTGGTGGACCAGAAGATGATTACCGAATAACGCTTGGGCGAGGAGAACACCGAAACCCAGTCGTGCTGGTCGCCCTTGCTCGCGATCGTCGTGTCGGGGCAGTAGAACTCGAGCGGTCTGTTGCCGATAAGCAGCGGTTCCACGCGTTCGATACGCTTGCGGAAGTTCTCCACGATGCTTTTCGAGGCCCAATAGGCATCCCCGCCTAAGTAGTATTTCTTGGCCAGATATACCCAGATGGCATCCTGCCCGATGATTTCCGAACGCTGGTAGGCATCTACCGGATACCAGATCAGGTACTTGAAGAACTCGCCTTTGCCGCTGTCGCAACGTGCCCGCTCGATCTGCCGTTCCCAGGCGTATTTAATGCTGTCGGGGCTCTGCATGTTGAGCACCTTTTCGTGAAACGACTTGATGCGCTGGTGCACCAGCGGCGTGCGGATAAGCCGGTCGTCGCAGGGGTCGAAATTCTCGAAATAATGGTTCTTGTAGTATTCGTACTGCCAGTTGGCCGCCAGCGAATCGGGAACGGATTCGGGCGCGTCGGGCACATGCACGTCTTTCTGTGCCTTGAAGATGGCCGCCATCAGGTTTTGCGGGTTATTCTGAACAAAATCCTCGCGATCCGCCTCCATTTTCTTGCGCACTTCGTCCATTTGGCCAAGCAATTGCTGCATTTTTTCCGAATCCTGGGCTTCATCGGCTTCCTTGTAGTCTTTCTGCAGCTGGTTCATCTTCCTGTAATCGGCCGTTCCGATCGCGGCAAAGGCCTGATAGGCCTCGTTTTCGGGCGAGTTGCGGAACTTGATGCCGTCGAACAGGTCGGGATAGTTGGCATCGATCTCGATATGCTGGTCTTGGTCGAAGATAAAGTCTACATAGCGCTTGTCGGCAGTGATGATCATATACATGCCGCCGGGTTTGGCCTCGTTGCCCTTGAACCGGTACGACTTGGTCTTGGCATCGTAGCGGGCGGTATCGGCGATGTATTGCGACTGCCAGTTGTAATATCCCAGATAAATCTCGCTTTTAAGCGAGTCGGGGTAATTCTTTATCCTTACCTTGATTTCGTAACCGTCGTTGGCGCTCCGGAGCGGGGCAAAAACGCCCGCACCGAGCAGCAGCGCGAGGCAGGAGAGGAGATATCTTTTCATCGTTTCGTTTTTTACAAGGTTCGACATCAGACAAGGCGGCGCAGGGCGGATTCAAGCTCACCGAGGGTGTTGAACACCTGCAGCAGGTGCCGGTTCTCTTCCTGCAGGAAACCGCATTGCTGCATCGTGTCCAGCTGCGCCAGCATGGGGTCGTAAAAACCGTTCAAATTTAGTAAAAAAACGGGCTTGTCGATCTGCTTGAGCTGCACGAGAACCAAGGTCTCGAACAACTCGTCCAGGGTGCCGTAGGAACCGGGCAAGGCCAGAAAACAATCGGAAACCTCGATCAGCCTTTCCTTGCGTTCAGCCATGGTCTTTACGCGGGTAAGCTCCGTAAGCCCCGTGTGGATCACCTCGAAGCCGTAGTCTTTAAAGAAGTCGGGAATGATACCGTGTACGGGCGCGCCGTTTTCCATGGCGGCGTCGGCCACCTTGCCCATGGTGCCGCAGCAGGCTCCGCCGTAAGACAATCCCAATCCCAAGCGGGCGATCATGCGCCCCGTTTCGGCGGCGGCCTCGGCAAAGGCGTTTCCGCTGCCCATCGAGGAACCGCAGTAAACGCAGATATATTTTCGTGTCTTCATCGTCTGATTCGGTTTTATCGGGCGATCCAGGACTCGGGGTTCAGCTTGGTGGTGTTCTTCCATACCTGGAACTGAAGCTCGGTCTTGTTCTCGTCCGCGTCGTAATACACCCGGCCTATCTTGTCCTTGACATTTACCGTCTGTCCCTTTTTAACGTACACTTGATCCAGGTTGGCGTAAACGGTCATGTATGCCCCGTGGCGCACCATCACGAACTTAAGTCCGTAGGCCGATTCGATGTTGCATACCTCGCCCTTGAACACCGCCCGGGCGCAGGCCCCTTTCTCGGTAAGTATGTCGATGCCGTTGTTGGTAACGGTAAGGCTGCTGATGACCGGGTGGGGATGGGTTCCGAAATGTCCTGAAATGGTGCCCCGTTCGAGCGGCCAGGGCAGGATGCCCTTGTTGCTTTCGAAGTTCGAGGAAAGGGTCTTTTCTTCAGGGGTCAGCGCAAAGGAAGTGTTGGCGCCGGCAGGTTTCTTCTGTGTGTCTTTCTGCCGGGAGGCGCGTATCTCGGCCTCGATTTTCTTCTTGATCTGGTCGTTGAGCTGGTTCACCTTCTTCTGCTGGGTCTGCAGTTTGTTCCGGAGCGTCTTTTCCTGCTTCTTGAGCTGAGCCACCATCTGGTTCTTGCTCTTCTGTTCCTTTTCCAACTCTTTCTTGGCCTTTACCTGGGAGGCCACCAGCTGCTGCTTGCTGTTGCGCTCCGTTTCCAAGGTCTTGCGGCTGCTTGCCAGCACCTGTTGCTTTTCGGTGATGATGGCCACCTGTTTCTTGAGGTAGTCGTCGTATTGGCTTATGTAGCGGATCCGCCGCCAGGCCTGGTTGAAGTTGTCGGACGAAAAGATGAACATGAGCAGCGAATACTGGTTGCGGTGCCGCTTGGCCATCGTGAGCAGTTTGGCGTATTCTTTCTTTAGGTTTTCGATGTCGGTGCTCAGGCGGTTTATCTTGCTCTGCAGCCGGCCAATCTCGCGTTCGGTAAGCGTAACTTCCTGGTTGAGTCCCTTGATGAGCTGCTGCCGTTTGTTGATGTTGCTGTTTACCAACTGCAGTTCGGCCACGGTGGCCTTTTTCTGCTTGCTGGTTTTGCTCAGCTGCTTGTTGGTCTGCGCTATCTCCTGTTCCAGCTTTTTCTTGTTGGCCTCGAGGGTCTTGCGGTCTTGCGCCGGCGCATGCGAAAAACTTGCCGCCAACAGCAGCATGCACAGAAAAGGTAGGTATTTACGGGCAATGGCTCTCATTTCTCCAAGCGTTTTTTATTCCATCATCAAACCGCTGTCGCGGCTTTTCTCCAGACTCCGCAGCAGCCCGTGGTTCACTTCGGTCTTTATGCCGGAGGGAATCGAGAAGGGAAAACTTATGTTCTCGTTCCAGCGGGGTTTACTATACGAAATCCGTGCCTGCACCAGGAGTTTCCGGTTTTCCGAAATCCGGATCTCGAAGCCTTTCTCATTCTGGTACACCACGGCAATCTGCAGGGCGGCCTCACCCTGCGCCACCTGTATGTCGATGCTTTCGGGGCGGAAACTTTCCTTGCCCACGTGCAGCTGCCAGGCCACGGAGTCGGACGCGCCGCCGATAATCCAGCTGCTTGAGTCGGCGTCCAGGGTGCGTTCGCCGTCGAACATCACCGAATCGACCCCGCGCGTAAAGAGCGCCTGCAACAGGCCGAACGATTTGGGCAGCAGGTCTTTGGCCGAGTCGTCGATATATACCGAGGCACTGTTGGCCATCTTGCTGTAGAACGCCAGTGTGTCGGGCGTGATCTTGGCGCGGAACAGTTCGAAAACGAGTTTCTGGCAGCTGAGCCAGATTGTTTCGTCTTTCTGGATCCGCAGCTGTCCGCCGACGCCGATGCTGTAGGACTCCACGTTCAGCTTTATATCCAGGTTGGCGGCGAAGGTGGAGAAGCGGGTGTTGCGCGACATGGCCTTGCGGAGGATAAAGTCCACCGAGTCGCGCGACTGGCGCACCAAGTCTTCGTCCAGCACGAAATCCTGGTTCCTCCAGCCCGTGTCCTGACGGTCTTCCCTGCAGGATGCCAGCAGCAGGCTTGCGCAGCAGCACAGGAAAACCGCGTGACGGATTGTTTTCTTTATCGTCTTATTCATCGGCGAGGGCGGGATTTTCGATTTTACGTTCTATGTCTTCCTTCGTTTTTCCGGAAGCCAGCTTCTGTGCCGTTTTCCATGCCTCCACGGCCTTGGCGGTATCGCCCATGCGGTGGCGGATGTCGCCTAAGTGGTCCCATACCGTGGCATCCTTGTCCGCCCCGTGTTTAAGCGCCTTTTCCACATATTCGAGCGCCTTGGCGTAGTTGCCTAACCGGAACAGCACCCATGCGTAGGTGTCCAGGAACGTGGCGTTCTGCGGTTCTTCCCGGCACAGTTTTCCGGCCATGGCCTCGGCTTTGGCCAGGTCGCGCCCGATCACGGCTAAGTAGTAAGCGTAGTTGTTGCGCACGTAGCGGTCGTCGGGATCCGAGTTAAACAACTGTTCGTAGGCCTGCAGGCTTCTGTCGTATAGCTCAAGGGCGAAATACCCGTCGCCGAGAATCTGCAGCAGTACCTTTTCCACGAAAGGATTGGCCCCCATGTTGCGTTTCCTGCCCTTTTCGGCCAGATCCACCGCCAGGGCGTAGTTGTCTTGCAGCAGGGCAGCCACGGCGCGGTACATATAGGGGGAGGCCTGCTCGGGAAAGCGTTCGCAGGCCTGCCTGCCGGCGCTCTCCATCAGGGAGGTGTCCACGCTCTGGTGGGCGGCGTAGAGCAGCAGCTCCCAACTTCCGAACACGTTCGAATCCAGGGCCACGGCCTTTTGCAGCAGCGGCACGGCGGGCTGTATGTCTTCCAGCAGAATCAGGAACTTGGCGTGCATGAAGAAGCCTTCCGCCTGGTCGGGATGCACCTTGTTGAGGCTCTCGAACAGGTTGCGCGCCTGGGTGAGCACGTCGCCCTTGGGCTTTAAGTCGTCCTTGCCGGTATAGTAGGCCTGCAGCACGCTCAGTTTGGTCTTGAAGTCGAGCTGCGGGTTGGCCACCGCCTTTTCGAGCGAGCGGTAGGCTTCGTTGAAGTTGCCCGTGTTGCGGTAATAGTCGGCCAGCGAGATATGGATGTAGGGGTCGTCGGGCTTTATCTCCAGTATCTTCTTGAAGTAGCGGTAGGCCTGCTTGTAGTCTTTCTCCTTCATGCACGCCTGCGCCAGCATCTCCAGATACTTGGTCTGGGCGGGCATGGCCTCGCTTATCTTCGCGATTTCGGCGCGGGCGGCCTTGGTGTTGTTCACGCCCATGTACATCTTGTACTTCTGCATGCTCCATTCGTCGTTAAAGCCGTAGTGGGTCTGCAGGTCGTCGTAAACGGCTATGGCGGCGGCCAGGTCGCCCTGCATCACCGCCATGTTGGCTTCTTCGTAGGCGTATTCCAGTTTGGCGGGGAAGCGCTTCTTGAGGAGGGCGAACACCTCGCCCGCTTTCTTGAACTGGCGCGTGGTCTTGTACAGTTGGGCGCGCAGGAGCTGGAACCATTCGTTTTCGGGTTGCGCCAGGCAAGCCTTCTCGGCATAGATCAGGGCATCCGAGAACTTGTTGCTTTCGGCCAGGATGTTGCTTACCTGATAGGCGGCCGTGGCGTTGTCGGGGTCTTTCTCCAAGAGGGCGCGGTACATGTCGAGCGCCTGTTGCGGACGGTCGGTGATGTAGGCCGAGGTGGCTTCCAGAAACAGGCTGTCGCGACGGTACTGCTCCCGTTGCGTCTGGGCGGAAAGCCCGCCGGGGAAGGCCGCACCGAGGCAGCTTGCCAGGAATAGTCCAATGATGTCGCTTTTCAAGAGTCTCATGGCGTTTAGGCTTCCATACCCGAAAAATCGCCCAGGTTGAGGTTGCGGGCGGCGGTCGTTACACAGGCTTCGTTGCCGATCATCGAATGGCGCAGCACGGTATCGCAGATGCGGGCGTCTTTCTGTATGATGGAGTCGGCCACCACCGCGTTTTCGATGCGGCTGCCGGCATCCACCGTAACGTAAGGCCCCACTACCGAATTTTCGATATGCGCGCCGGGGGCGATGTAACAGGGCGGCACAATAACCGACTGCCGTACTTCCGCGCCCTTGTCCACGTAGTTTCCCTGGTGTTCGAGCACGCGGGCGTGGGTCTGCACGGTGGCCTGCTTGTTGCCGCAGTCGAGCCATTCGTCCACGGGAGCGCTGTAGAAATGCAGGCCTTTCTCCATCATGTTCTGCAGGGCGTCGGTAAGCTGGTATTCGTTGCCCTTACGCACGTTGTTGTCGATAAGGAACTGCAGCTCGTTGCGCAGGTTTTCGCCGTCCTTAAAGAAATAGATGCCGATGATGGCCAGGTTCGACACCGGGGTCTTGGGTTTCTCCACGAAGCCGGTGATGCGGGACGAGGCATCGGTGGTCACCACGCCGAAGGCGCTCGGGTCTTCCACGTGCTTGGTCCAGATAACGGAGTCTTGGGTGGTGTCGAGTTTGCCGGAACTGTAGAACAACGTGTCGGCGAAGGCCACCGTGAGCGAGCCTTGCAGCGAGGGGGCGGCGCAGAGTATCGCGTGTGCCGTGCCTAAGGCTTCCTCCTGGTAGTAGATGGATGCCTTGGCGCCGATGTTTTGGGCGGCTTGCCTGAGGTCGTGTTCCGTCTTCTGCCCGAAATGTCCGGTGATGAAGGCGATTTCATCGACGGGTTCTTCCACGGCCTGCGAGATCCGGTCTATCAGGTGTTCCACAATCGACTTGCCCGCAAGGCGGATCAAGGGTTTGGGCGTGGTGAGCGTATGGGGCCGCATGCGTTTGCCCATGCCGGCCATGGGGATGATGATCTTCATTTTCTTAGTTTTTTCCGGTGTGTCCGAAGCCGCCCGCGCCGCGTTCGGTGTCGGAGAGGCTGTCGGCAGGCTGCCATTGCACTTGTTCGTGGCGCGCCACCACCATCTGGGCGATGCGCTCGCCGTTCTCTATCGTGAAGGCCTCTTGGGAGAGGTTCACGAGAATAACCTTGATCTCGCCCCGGTAGTCGGCGTCGATGGTGCCGGGGGTGTTGAGCACCGTGATGCCGTGCTTGGCGGCCAGGCCGCTGCGGGGGCGTATCTGGGCCTCGAATCCCACGGGCAGTTCGATGAACAGGCCGGTGGGCACGAAGGCGCGCCGGCCGGGTTCGATCACGACGGGGCTTTCCAGGCAGGCGCGGATGTCCATGCCGGCCGAGGCGGCGGTGGCGTATTCGGGCAGGGCGTGTCCGGATTTGTTCACGATGCGTACCGTAAGGGTGTTATTGTTCATGGTGTGTTGTTTTATCGTTTGTGCAGCATGCCCTTGGCATGGTTCAGGATTCCTTTGCCCAGGGCGGGAAGTTCGGGTTCCTTCTTCACCACGAGCCATCCGAAAACAATCAGGCCGGCCAGTCCGTAGGCCAGTTTGCCCCACAGGCTGCCGAAGGGGATGGACAGCCCCGGTATGCCGATAAGCACGGCTGCCGCCAGATACAGCAGGATCCGCTTTACCGGATAGGGAACAGGGTAGTATCTCTGGCCCCAGAAGTAGGAAATCACGCTCAGGGCCACATAGCAGGTAAGCAGGGTCCAGGCCGCGCCGTGGTAGCCGAAAACGGGAATCAGCAGACAGTCCATGCCGACGGTGATGGCCGCGCCGATAAGCGAGATGTACATGCCGATACGGGTCTTGTCGCTTACCTTGTACCACACCGACAGGTTAAAGAACACGCCCAGGAACAGGTTCGCCATCAACAGGACGGGAACCACGGCGGAGCCCTGACGGTAGTCCGCGCCCACGAAATACATGATCTGGTCTAAGAAGAGCACGCAGGCCAGGTAGATGAAGGCACAGGTTATCGCAAAGTACTTCATCACCTTGGCGTAGGTTTCCTTGGCATCCGCAGCGTTCATCTGCTTAAAGAAAAAGGGCTCGGCGGCGAAGCGGAACGCCTGCACGAAAAGGGTCATGATGATGGCCAGCTTGCTGCACGCGCCGTAGATTCCCAACTGACCCATCGCGGAGGCCGGGTCGGGGCTGAGGTGCTTGAACAGGATGCGGTCGAACGTCCCGTCGATAATGCCGGCGATGCCCCAGACCATGATGGGCAGGGTATAGACCATCATTTCTTTCCACATTCTGGCGTTGAAGACAAAGCGGAGCTGTTTCCATTCGGGTGCCAGGCAGACGAAGGTGAACAGGCTGGCGATAAGGTTGCTGATGAAGATATAGCCCACGCCCATATCGGGATTGTAGATAAGGTGCAGCCACGAATCGGGGTTGGCGTGCAGGCGGGCGGGGCAGTAGAGGATAAAGAACAGGTTCAGGAAGATGTTTACGGCGATGTTGAGCGACTTGAGGACGGCAAACCGCAGGGCCTTGTTCTGTTCGCGCAAGAGGCAGAACGGCACGGACACCATTACGTCGGCCGCCAGGATGATGCCGAACCAGCTGATGTATTGCCCGGCTTCGGGATAGCCCATGCTCTGCCCGATCCGGTCGTGAAACCCGAACACCAGGCTCAGGAATACGGCGGTGGTGGCGGCCAGCGACCACACGGAAGTGCTGTAAACGCTTCGGTCGCCCTTGTATTTCTGCATGAAGCGGAAAAAGGTGGTTTCCATACCGTAGGTAAGCAGCACCAGAAGAAGGGCCACGTAGGCGTAGAGCTCGGTAACGATGCCGTATTGGTCGGGTGCGAACACATGGGTGTAGAGCGGAACCAAAAGGAAATTGAGAACCCGTCCCACAATGGAGGGCAACCCATAGATAACCGTCTGTTTGGCAAGGCTTTTAAGTTGCATGGCAAGAACCCAAAAAACAATTGCGAAACCGCGAACTACAAAGATACGAATAAGCCGAGAGCAATGCCAAATTTATTTGAGCAATGCCGAGGCGGAGTATCTTCAGCGCGGCTAAAGATACTTCACTTCGGCAGTACTACCCACCTTCCGGCATTGTCCTTGCCTTCATGCTTTAGGAAACCTTTTTTTTGCAAGGCGGAAATATCTCGTTCTACGGTACGTTGGCTTACCGACAGGGTCTCCGACATCTGCTTGGCGGTAATGGTCGGGGAAGCTTTAATGAAATTGAGTATTCTTTGCTGGCGTTCAGGGAGTTTTGCCTCCGACATGTCTCCGACAAAGTCTCCGACAAAGTCTCCGACATTTCTCATATCGGCAGAGGCAAAGATGGTGGTTTGAAATTGAGCGGGAGTGGAGTTGAAGATAGGTTTCAATTCGTCCCGATATCCATCAAGGGCTTTGGTTTCATTGCAGATACGGGTAAGCCCGCTGCCTCGCTTCTCCATATAGTCCAACTGCGCCATTACATTGGCGAGTATCGGATTGCGCCTTTCGGAAGAAACATTTGCAATATCCAGATTTTGAATCAACTCACCATTATACATTCCACCGGGAGATGTTACGGTTAGGCGGTCGTCGTAAATATCCAGATGTACCTCACCACCCATCACGGTGTAGTCTCGGTGGATGAAATGATTGACCATCGTTTCGAGAATGGCGCGCTCCGCATACTCCGGTTTGTTTTTCCGGCCATCGGGCAGCTTTTCCCAACCTCTCTTGGTGTTCGATTTTACAAAATTCATGGCTTCACGAAGCAACATCAGTACATTGCCCGTAAACTCGGCATCATTGACGGCATCGCCCTTCTCCTTGCCGCTCCACCGTGTGCAATATAGGCGCGATTGCCACAAGGGACAATCATCGGCAAATAATGCTCCTGCGTTGGTAAGGGAACCGGTATTTGTAGCAAGACCAAACGACAAGAGGTATTTTTCGTTCCATTCCTGGCCTGTACGCGTTTTAAAAGCATTTGCCAATATGGAAAAAGCATGGTTTTCTAATCTATATTCCGTGTGTAAGGAGTCAAAGGTTTTATTTGAGCCCTTCAAGACCAAGCGAACCAGTTGTTCTGCCGTTGCAGGAATGCTTTCATTACCAATGCGGATAAATGCAATACGCTGACCATCACCGATATAATAGTAAGGAGTGTAGTGCCCGGCATGAACTTTCAGCTGCAATATATCAAGGCGGTTAATTCTTTGCGGAATCATCTTTATATCGGGTAGGGGATCCAGATAGTCGCGAATCTTGCTGCTGATGGTTTCGCAAATATATTGCACATTGTCAAGTCCCCGAATAGTTCCATTGTCGTCTATTCCAAAGAAAAGGGAACCGCCCAAACCATTGGCAAAAGCACACACACTCTTTAGCCAGCTTTTAGGTTTCTTTTCCTCAAGCTTCAATTTAAAATCGTATGCAGTGCATTCTGCTATCAAGGTCTTTAATTCCATTGCAGTTACGGTATATTCAGCAAACCCAAAGATACGAATAAGTCGAGAGCAAACGGAAAAATTTCTTTTTCCTAAAGGGGCAGGGGGCGGCAAACATTTCAGCGCGGCTAAAGATACCTATCTCTCTTTCTTCGTTCTACTCTTTGATGTTTTTCTGTATGTATGGTTATCGCAAACCATACCTTCGAAAAGCCCGTGCAATCTGGTTTGGTGCTTTTGATATTTTACCAATTCAGATGGTTTGATTAGGCCAAGGTCAATCATTTCATTAAACAATCGGATGATAGACCTGCCTATGGCCCATGCAAGATTAACGGGAACGGCGTTCCCGATTTGTTTGTATTGTGCACTGAGATTACCGCAAAACTTCCAGGAGTCAGGAAAGGTTTGAATACGTGCGTATTCGCGTACGGTTAGAGGACGGGTTTCTAAAGGATGGCAACGTTCGGTCTGTTTTTGGGCAGGGGCGCAAGTCAGTGTAAGGCTCGGTTCATCTAAAGAGAGTCTTCTCGCCATACCGGTCTTCCCTCCACCTAAACCATAACTTCCCTTCATGTATTCACGTGCGATTTGCTCGGGTAAATCTCTCCAATCTCCGCCTTCCGGAACAAGTTCCATCACTTTTTTCTTTGATTCAGGATATTGTTGTCCGGGAGATTCAGGGACATCGCAATCGAACAAACGACCTTTGTAAAACGCATCCCGGAGGGTTGGAATTGACGGACACACATCTGGCCAAGTAAAGTGGACGAAAGGGGCAAGGTCATTGCGTATGGCGATGAGGATAAGCCTTTCTCTTTTTTGGGGTACATTGTATTGGATTGCACGTAAGATACGTGGTTCAATCAGTGTATATCCAAGTTCGGCAATGACATTTTTTATGGTTTGTAATGTACGGCCGTTATCGTGTTCCAGCAATCCCCGTACATTTTCACACAAAAAGACCTTAGGCTGTATTTCATCAACTGCGCGTGCCAATTCAAAAAACAATGTTCCTCTGGTTTCGGCAAACCCCAATCGTTTTCCTGCATAAGAAAATGCCTGACAGGGGAATCCACCGGAAAGGAAGTCTATCTTATCCTTAAGGGGAGAGAAGTCGATTTCGTGAATATCCCCTTCAACGATATTCCAATCAGGTCGGTTAAGCCGGAGTGTTTCGCAGGCGGTGTGATCCAGTTCGTTTAAAAACAGGTGGTGAAACCCTGCGTTTTGCATGCCGAGTGCCAGACCTCCAGCACCGGCAAAGAGTTCCGCTGAAGTGAAGAAACCTTGAGCCTGGGTCTGAGTTTCGGCATCCCAATTACTCGAAACCATAGATGCAATTTCGGGAACATCGGAAATTTGCTCCAAATAAAAAAAGCGTTTGCCGGATTTGTCAGTATGTGCTATGTATCTACCATTCGAAATCCATGTTTCGACGGTGCTTCGAGAAACGCCTAATAAATCGGCAAAATTGTTGACGGATATGGTTTGGCACATTTTTTATCTGGATAGGAGGTTGTCGAAGCCTTCGTAAGTGGAAAAGGCTAACAAATATAGGCTGGTGAGTATATCAGAATGTTTTCGGGAAAGTTCCTTGTAAACGGAATTCTTTAGGGTGAATTCTTTGTGCTCTGATACAACGTCCTCAATGATGGATGGGAGTGCAACACATAACCGATAAAAAGCATCGGGAACGCCGAAAACCAATTCATAGAACTTGTCCATCGACATACGCCGGATTTTTTTATGGGAACGGTGTTGTCCATCGAGAGACATAGACCATGCTTCATCCTTTGATTTGGTCGAGATGACTTCTACAAGGTAGCATATGGCCTCGTCATCGTCAAGAAGCTGAGCCTGCATTTTCATATACGTCTTTTGGGAAGAAGCCGAATTCATGGTATTGTGCTTATTCTTCATCTCGACGTAGATGTGCTTCTCTTGATTCTGCACATCAAAACCTTCGTTGGGAACAGTCCACCCGTTTCCCGCATAACGGAACAGATTCTGATGGAAATATCCGATTCGATTGGTGTTTGATTTATCTATTTGCCTGAAACATTCGTCTTCAACCGCCTGTTTGAGGGTTTTCCCATAAACTTTAGCATCGAAAGTGAGTTTGATGGGGTCAATGATATTATCGTTGAATTGCTTTAAGTCTATTTCGTGTCGGTATGCGGCCACGGTCTGTTTAACGTGGTCATAAATATTCTCATCCGAAATAAATCCGAGATTGTAGTTTTTCATAACAGAATAAAGAAGTTTACACACAAAGATAAAGAGATTTCTTAAAATATGGGTCGGTTAATGAACGGCATAAAAAAAAAGCCCCGCATCCATGCGAGGCTTTTTTCCGACCACAAACAGCCTGTTTCCAGACTATTTGTTCTTATGACGATTCTTGCGCAAACGTTTTTTGCGTTTGTGCGTAGCCATTTTATGTCTCTTACGTTTCTTTCCGCTCGGCATATTGTTTAACTTTTAATTGTTTGCAACAAAAGGACTGCAAAGGTACGCTTTTTGGCTTTAAAATGCAAGAGGGGGCAAAAAACGCTTTCCAAAACCCCTGATTGATTGGCGCAAAAGCCAAAATTGAACTATATTTGCCCCTTGTGGGAAAACGCTCCGATGGAGGGCGTTCACCCTTGAAATCTTAAAGAAAACGATGAAGATAGGAAAAGACACCATAGCCACGCTGGTCTATACGCTCAGATACGACGATGCACAGGGCGACATTATCGAGCAAGTGGATGAAAACGAACCGATGGAAGCCCTGATGGGGCACGACGTGATGCTGGAAGTGCTCGAAAAGAACCTGCAGGGTCTGCAGGAGGGCGACAGCTTCGAGTTCATTATCGGGGAAGGCCAGGGCTACGGCGAATACGATGAGGAAAAGGTGGTTACCGTGCCGCAGTCCGAACTGATGGCGGCCGTTCCCGAAGATGAGGAAGTGGAGGTTCAGGAAGGCGACATCATTCCGATCGAGGATATGGACGGCGCCGAATACCAGGCTGTGGTGCTCAAGAAGGAAGACGGCAAGGTAACGCTCGATTTCAATCATCCCCTGGCAGGCGAAACCTTGCACTTTATGGGAAAGGTGCTGGGTGTGCGCAAGGCCACGAAAGAAGAAATCGAGGCCGAACTGCAATTGGAAAATCCCGCCAAAAGAAAATAAGCCATGGGTGAGAATTTAATCGAGCTTGAAGAAATGCCGGTGTACGTCTGGATTGTCATCGGCCTCTGTGTGGCGCTTATCGTGGCAGGCATCGTGCTGCTGGCCACCAAGTCGCGCCGTACGCGCAATAAGGAAAGATTCGAGATAAACGACGGCAAGGTGCACAAGATGCGCGACCTCTCGTTTGGTTTCGATACGCTGCACGGTCGGGAAGACGAGCCCGAGGAAGAGCCCGAAGAAGAAATTCTGCCGGTGTTCCGCCAGGTGGACCCCGCGGTGCAGGCCACGCCCGTAGGTCCTTATACCAGTTGGGATTACAAGCGCAACAAGCCCGAAAAGAAACAGGAAGCCTCTTTTGCCGGCTTCGTGCAGAAAACCGTGGCCGAACCGGAAGCGAAGATGCCCGCGCCGGCTCCCGTACAGCAAAAGCCGGTGGTGGAAGAAGCCGGACTGCAGTCGGTGCTGATGCCCGAACCCAAACCGGCGGCCAAGGTGGAACCGAAGCGGCAGCGTGAACCCGAAGTCAAGGCCGAAGCCGTTTCCGCGCAGCTTCCCGAACTGAACGCCGATGAACAGTTATTGCTCCTCAAGAGCCACGAACTCCTGCTGACCCTTACCGACGGTATCAAGAAGGTGGCGGCGGCCAAGACCGACGATTCGCGCAAGGAAAAGCTTTCGGAACTGATGGCGGCCGTGAAGCTGCTGGATGCCAAGAGCGAATGGGAAGAATACAAGAACTGTTTCGAGAAGATACATCCCGGTTTCTGGCAGAAGCTGGAAAGCATCTCTTCCGAAGAAATGACGCCCTACGAACTTCGGCTCTGCGCCTTGCTTTCGTTGGGCATGGCCACCAAAGACATAGCCGAACTCACCAACCGTTCGGTGCGCACGGTAGAGACCACCATCTACAAGATACGCAAGAAACTGAACATCGAGAGCGAGGACAAGACTCCCGATTTCCTGGCCCGTTTGAGAAGCCGGTAACGCGAATCCCTCTTATTTTTCCCCCTTCGTCTTGGCCAGCAGACCGCAGGCGGCCATGATGTCTTCGCCCCGCGATTTGCGCAGGGTGCAGGTAATGCCTTTTTCCTGCAATATCTTCTGGAAACTTTCCGTTTTCTGGGGGCTCGATTTCCGATAAGGCTTGCCCGGAACCTCGTGGTAGTTGATAAGGTTCACGCGGCAGGGCAGGCCATGCAGCAGTCTTGCGGTGGCCAGGGCGTGCCGGGGCGTGTCGTTGAAACCGTCAATCAGTATATATTCGAACGAAACCCGCCTTTGTCCGTACCAGTCGTCGTAGGTTTTGAGCAGTTCCACCAGTTCCCTTACGGGATAGGCCTTCTCTACCGGCATCAGCTCGGCGCGTTCGTCGGCAAAGGGGTTGTGCAGGCTTATGGCCAGATGGCAGCGGCATTCTTCCATAAAACGCGGCAGCTGCGGGGTGATGCCCACGGTGGAAACCGTGATGCGGGTGGGGCTCCACGCCCAGCCCCAGGGGGCGGTGAGCGCCTGGAGAGCCTTAAGCACATTGGCGATATTGTCGAAGGGTTCGCCCATGCCCATGAACACGAGGTTGGTGAGGAAGTCGGATTCGGGTACGGCGAGAATCTGGTTCAGTATCTGGTTTGCGGGCAGGTGGTGGTTGAAGCCTTGGCTTCCGGTGGCGCAGAAGGCGCAGTTCATGCGGCAGCCCGACTGGGAACTGACGCAGAGGGTGGCGCGCCCGCCGTCGGGAATCAAGACAGATTCGATAAATCCGGACTGCCCCGGACGGTTCTCGGAACCGGGGCTGGCAAAAAGGTATTTCTTGGTTCCGTCGGCCGATTGTTGGGCTTGCAAAGGCTCATGGATGCCGGTTTCGGCGGCCTCTTCCAAGATGGCGCGGTCTTTGAGCGAAAGGTTGGTCATCTGCGCGATGTCCCGCACTCTCTTTTGGTAGATCCACGCGCAGATCTGTCTGGCGGTAAACTTCCTGAACCCTAATTCCGCGCAAAGCCCCTGCAGTTCCTCCAGGCTCTTGCCCAATAAAATCTCATGCTGTTCCATGCCGCAAAGATAATCTTTTACAGCCGCCCCAAGATCTTGTTCATCCGTTCTATGCAGCGTTTTTTCTGCTCCATGTCGGGGTGGACGTAGAGGTTCAGCGTGGTGGCGATGTTGGAATGTCCCAGAATCACGCTCACGGTCTTATAGTCGCACTTGCTCTCGATGCAGCGGGTGGCGAAACTGTGGCGCAGGCCGTGGAACTTGATGCAGGGCAGGCGGAGCGTCTCCATAAGCCGTTTGTAGTAGGCGCGGTAGGTGCGCGGTTCGGTGGGCGTGGCCTTGTTGGTGAGCACGTAGAAATCGGGTTCGGCAAAGCACATCAGGGGTTTGAGCACCCTGCGCAGTTCTTTCGAAATGGGGATTTCCCGATGGGAATTGGGCGTTTTGGGCGAGGAAACGATCAGTTCGGTGTGTTTTTGCCTGCCCTCCACCACGTAGATGCGTTCAACGGTCTTGCTTACGGTGATCACGTCCCGCCTCAGGTCGACGTCCCGCCATTGCATGGCGCACAGTTCGCCGATGCGCATGCCCGTATGCAGGCAGATGAAGATGCCCAGGTTGCGGAAGCTGAAATGGTTCAGCAGGTAGCGCATGAGTTTGCGTTGATGTTCCACACTGATAACCGGCAGTTCGGAGGAAGGTTGTTCGGTGGGAAATTTTATATCCCATTCATAATGCGGCAGCATGCCCTTTTTCTCGCCGTAGCGGGTCACCATCTTAAGTACGAACAAGGCATCCTTTACACTCTTTTGGCTCAGGCCGTTTTCGATTTTCCGGAACACGAAATCCTGCACGGATTTTTCGGTAAGGTGCAGCATCCGCCCGAAGGAAGGCAGCAGGTGGTTCTCGAGGATCAGCGAATAGGCCGACATGGTGGAACGTTTTACAAGTTCGCGTTTTTCCTGACGCCATAAACCGGCAACTTTTTGGAAATTAAATTTCTCCATCTGAAAGGTATTTGATGTTAACATAGGGGCAATTTAAGGGAGATAAATCCGTTTTTGTATGGCGAACTTGCTTAATTTTGCCTGCCATGAAAAATCGACAGACCATACGCATCGCCTTGTTCGGCAAGCGCAACCAAGGCAAGAGCAGCCTGATGAACCTCCTTACCGGACAGCAGACCTCCATTGTTTCGGAAACGCCCGGCACCACCGCCGATCCGGTAAAGAAATCGTGCGAACTCTTCGGATTGGGAAACTGCGTGCTGATAGACACGGCCGGATTCGACGATACGGGTGAACTGGGAGGCCGCCGCGCAGCCAAGGCCTTTGCCGCCGTGCAGGGTCTGGACGCGGCCTTGCTGGTGATTTCCGACAACACTTTTGCCGCCGACGAGCAGGCCTTTGCCGACGGACTGAAAAAAGAAAACGTTCCCTTTCTGATACTGCACAACAAGGCCGACCGCAAGCCGCTTTCTTCGGCCTTGCGCGCCATGTTGCAGACCCGTTATCCCGAATGCGGGGTGCTGGATTTCAGCGTGGCGCTGGCCGAAGAAAAACAGCGGAAACAAAAGGAAGGAGGCTACGATGCGGTGGCGCCGGTTGTGGAGAAATTAAGGGAACTGATGGCGCGCAACGCTTCGACTTCTCAGGAACCGGCCTTGCAGGGGCTGGTGAAGCCGGGCGACAGGGTGGTGCTGGTCTGCCCGATCGATGCCGAGGCACCCAAAGACCGCTTGATCCTGCCGCAGGTGATGCTGGCGCGCCAGTGTCTGGACTTTCACGCTGTGCCGCTGCTTTGCCGCGTGGAGGAATTGCCGGAGGTAATGGCCTCGCTGCCTTGCGCGCCCGCCTTGGTGATTACCGACAGCCAGGCCTTCGCCCAGGTGGAGGAACTGTTGCCCGACAGCCAGCCCCTTACGGGATTCAGCATCTGTCTGGCACGGCAAAAGGGCAACTTCGACACCTATCTGCAGGGAACACGGCAATTGGATAGACTCTCGGACGGGCAGAAAATACTGATGCTCGAATCCTGCACCCATCAGGTGAACTGCCACGACATAGGCCGGGTCAAGCTGCCGGCGGCCATCCGCAGGAAAAGCGGAAAGGAACTGGAATTCTGTTTCGTGTCGGGCAACGACCCGCTGCCCGAAGACCTTTCGGGCTTTGCCCTGGCCGTGCAATGCGGCGGCTGCATGGCCACCGAACGGCAACTGGCGCAACGCGTAAAGACCTTGCGGGAAGCCGGCCTGCCGGTGGCCAACTACGGCATGGCCCTGGCCTGGGCAAGCGGCATCTTTGAACGCGCCACACGGGTTTTCGTGCGGGAGTCCTAAGTTTAGCGGGCTTCTTTCTGCAGGAATTCCACGGCTTTTTCCAGATGTATGCCGTGCGAACCCTTTATCAGTACGCAACGTTGCGTAAGCGGATGCCGTTGCAGGTGTTCCAAAAGTTCATCCACCGAAATGAAGCTGTGGAAATTCTCCGGTCGCTTGGTCTTGGCGAAACAGTTTCCGATTAAGAAAGCCTCGGGTATGTCGTGGGCGGCAAGCAGTTCCACCACGTGCTGGTGTTCGGTTTCGGAAGCGGATCCCAATTCCAGCATATCGCCTAAAACGGCCGTTTTCCTGCCGGGGCAGGAGAGTGCGGCGAAGTTCTCCACCGCGGCCTCCATACTGGTGGGATTGGCGTTGTAGGTGTCGGCGATAAGCGTGTTGCCGCCGGCCTGTATGCTTTGCGAGCGCAGGTTGGTGGGCACATAGTTTTCCAATCCCTGCTTTATCTCCTCATCGTTCAGTCCGAAATAACGCCCCGCGCAGGCGGCCGTCGACACGTTCTCTATATTGTAGAAACCCACCAGGTGTGTATGCACTTCCGTTTTCCCGCTTCCCCTTTCGGCGTGCAGCAGGCAGGACAGATAGGCATCGGGGCTTTCCATGCGGCTCATCCGCAGATACACCTCGTTCGATTCGCCGTAGAGGAACCGTTCCATGCCCTGGCTGGCGTTCATCAGGATACGGCTTTTCTCGCTCACGAAGACCTTTCCTCCGTTTTGCCGCACCGCCTCATACAGGGCGGTCTTGGTCTTCACGATGTTCTCGAATGAACCGAAGCCTTCCAGGTGCGCCTTGCCCACGTTGGTGATGATGCCGAAAGTGGGCTTAGAGACCTTGCACAGGCCGGCGATCTCGCCCGGATGGTTCGCCCCCATCTCGATAATGGCCATTTGCGTTCCCTCGGGAATGGAAAGCAGGCTCAAAGGCACGCCGATATGGTTGTTGAGGTTGCCTTGGGTCGCGAACACCTTGAACCTTACCGAAAGCACCGAGCGTACCAGTTCCTTGGTGGTGGTCTTTCCGTTGGTTCCGGTAATGCCGATAACGGGAATCGCGAGCGATTGGCGGTACAGGATGGCTACCTTACGCAGCGTTTCCAGGCTGTCCTTTACCAGCAGGCAGCGGTCGCCCGCATATGCGGGATTGTCCACCACCGCGTGGGCGCAGCCTTTGGCTATGGCGTCCCGGGCAAAGGTGTTGGCGTCAAAATTCTCGCCTTTGAGCGCGAAGAAAATGGAGCCGGGCACGATCTTGCGTGTGTCGGTGCAGACCTGCCGGTGTTTGAGGTAAAGTTCGAAAATCTCTTGCTCGGAATGGCACGTGTTCATTTTCTCTTGTTTTAATACATGAAACTGCTGCCGCCCAGGAACTCGCGCAGGATGGAGGTGGGCGGGATTTCCTTTTCGTCGATGGATACGAAATAAGACAGGAACTTAAGCAGGCGGTGCGCCTCGCCGTAGTGTTCCGAGTTTTCGGGAATCTCGCGCAGGAGCGGCTCGGCGTGTTTTTTGAGCACGCCCAATTCGAACAGCAGGGCGGAGTTGAACATCACGTCGGCGTTTTCCTGATAGGGGAATATGTTCTGGTTCTCGCCCCGGCGCACGCTGGCCCAGCGTTTAAGCGTGTCGAGGGCCGTGTTGCCGCGAAAGTTGTTGTCGCGCACGATGCGGCGAATCAAACGGTTGTCGGTGCTGCTCACCGGGTTCTGGGTATCGATGCTGATATGGGTGAGCGCCGAAACGAAGACCTTGAACGTGTAGCGGCTGTCGATGGTGGTCAGGGCCGGGTTCAGCCCGTGGATGCCTTCGATAATCAGGATCGTCTTGGGCGTTACCTTTACTTTCTTGCCTAAGAACTTGCGTTTCCCGTCCTTGAAGTCGTAGGTGGGCAGCTTGATTTCGGTGTCTTTCTTGGCATCCAGCATCTGCCCCAGCTGCTGGTTGAAGAAGTCGCGGTCGATGGCCTCGATACATTCGAAATCGTATTCGCCGTTCTCATCCAGGGGCGTTTTGTCGCGGTCCACGAAATAGTCGTCCAGCGAAATCTCGGCCGTCTGATAGCCCAGCACCTGCAGCTGGATCGAAAGACGCTTGCAGAAAGAGGTCTTGCCCGAACTGGAAGGCCCGCTTATGAGCACGATGCGGCGGTCGGGATCCTGCACCACCATGTCGGCGATGTTGGCGATCTTCTTTTCCTGCAGGGCTTCCGAAATCTTGATGATGCGTCCCGAGCCTTCCTCCAGCACCGCCTTGTTGAGGTTGCCCACGTAGGGAACGCCCATGATGTCGAGCCATTCCTTCTGTTCCTGATAGGTCTTGAAGAGTTTGCTGCCCCCGTTGATGGCGTCCTTGATCAGGGTCTTGATGAACAGTTTGGCATCCTTGCTGATAAGTTCCTGCACGTCGGGGCGCATGGCGATGATGCCGTTGCCGAAATAGCGGTCTATGTGGAAATGCTTGATATAGCCGGTGTCGGGCACCAGGTAGCCGTAAAAATAGTTGGAAACGTCGTCCAATGTATAGACGGTGGTGTAGAGTTCGCGGCGGGTCTGGAAAAGCAGCACCTTTTCGTTGAGGTGGTTTTTCTTGAAGATTTCGATGGCCTCGTCGGTGGGCAGCACGTTGCGCTGGAACGGAATGCGTGCGTCCACGATTTCCTGCATGCGGTGGCGCAGTTTAAGCACCATGTCGAGCGTAAGCGGGCCGGTGCGTCCGATAATCTCGCAGTAGCTGCCCAGGGGCAGGGCGTGTTCCACCTTAAGCGTGCATTCGGGCCAGAGGTCGCGCACGGCCTTAAAGAGGATGAACACCATGGAACGCAGGTACATCGCGTAGCCGATGGGGTCGTGGATATCGATGAACTCCACCGTCTTGGGTCTGTAGAGTTCATACGAAAGCTCGCGCAGCTTGTTGTTGCACTTGGCTCCCAAAATATCGTCTTGCAGAACGACGTTCTGGTCGGCGGCTATCTGCGCCAAAGTGGTTCCCATGGGATATTCCTTGCGTATTCCCGTGTTCTTGCAGATGATTTCTATTTGCGACATATCGGTATTTATTTCTTTTGTTTCAGCATCGGGGCCAGATACCTTGCGGTATGGCTCTTTTTATCGGAGGTTATTTCTTCGGGCGTACCCTGCACCACGAGCTTTCCGCCTTCCCGGCCGCCTTCGGGCCCCATGTCGATAATGTAGTCCGCGCATTTTATCACGTCTAAATTGTGCTCGATCACCAGCACCGTATTGCCGGCATCCACCAATTTCTGCAGCACCGAGAGCAGGATGCGTATATCCTCGAAATGCAGGCCGGTGGTGGGTTCGTCCAGGATGTAGAGCGTGTTGCCGGTGTCTTTTTTCGACAGCTCTGTGGCCAATTTGATACGCTGCGCCTCCCCGCCCGAAAGCGTGGTGGAGGGCTGGCCGAGCGTGATGTAGCCCAAGCCCACCTCGTTGAGCGTCTTGAGCTTGGAAACGATATAGGGCACGTTCTCGAAAAACTCCACCGCTTGCGAGATACTCATGTCCAGCACATCGTTGATCGACTTGCCCTTGTAGCGTATCTCCAGCGTCTCGCGGTTGTAGCGTTTGCCGTTGCATTCCTCGCAGGTAACATATACGTCGGGCAGGAAGTTCATCTCGATGGTTTCCACGCCCGCGCCGCTGCATTTCTCGCAGCGTCCGCCCTTTACGTTGAACGAGAAACGGCCGGCCTTGTAGCCCCGTATCTTCGAGTCGGGCAGTTCGGCGTAGAGCTGGCGTATGTCGTCGAAAACACCCACGTAGGTGGCGGGGTTCGAGCGCGGCGAACGCCCGATGGGTGCCTGATCCACCTCGATCACCTTGTCGATATTGTCCAGTCCCTTGATCTCCCGATAGGGCAGGGGTTCGGTCCGGGCGCGGTAGAAATGGCGGCTCAGCACCGGTTGCAGCGTCTGCCCGATAAGCGACGATTTGCCGCTTCCCGAAACGCCGGTAACGCAGATAAATGTTCCCAAGGGAATATCCAGGCTTACGTTCTTTAAGTTGTGGCCGGTGGCGCCTTCCAGAACGAGGTGCTTGCCGTTTCCGGGGCGCCGTTTCTTGGGCACCTCTATCCGTTTGATGCCGTTCAGGTAGTCGGTGGTGATGGATTTCTGCTTCAGGAATTCCCCGGGTGTTCCGCAGGCGGTAACCTTGCCGCCCTGCAGGCCCGAACCGGGGCCTATGTCCACGATGTAGTCGGCCTCGCGCATCATTTCCTCGTCGTGTTCCACCACGATTACGGTATTGCCCATGTCGCGCAGCTGTTTGAGCGACTCGATCAGCTTGTGGTTGTCGCGCTGGTGCAGGCCGATGCTGGGCTCATCCAGAATGTAGAGCACGCCCACCAGTTTGGAGCCGATCTGGGTGGCCAGGCGGATACGCTGGGACTCGCCGCCCGAAAGCCCGCCCGTTTCGCGGCTCAGCGACAGGTAGCCGATGCCCACGTCCAGCAGGAATCCGATGCGGTTCTTTATCTCGCGCAGGATCTCGTGGCCGATCTTGCGCTGGCTTTCGCTCAATTCGGGTTCCACCTCGCTTACCCACTGGTGAAGTTCTTCCAGGCTCAGGGCTGACAGTTGGGCGATGTTCTTGCCCGCGATCCGGTAATGCAGCGATATCTTCTGCAGGCGGTCGCCGTGGCACTCGCTGCATGTGCGCGTGGTCATGAACTGCGAGGCCCATTTCTGCTCGCGTGGGCCGCCCTCCGAGTAAAGCCGCTTGAGGTAGGAGAAGATGCCGTCGAAATCGATGTCGATCTTGCGCGTGACCCCCAAGGCCTTGTTCTTCTCCTCCACGCACTTGCGCTCGCCGTTCAGTATGGCGTTCAGGCCTTCCTTGCTTATCTGTCTGATCGGCGTGCGCAGGTCGAAGCCATATACCTTGCCGATCATCTCTATCTGCGAGAGGATCCAGCCTTCGCCCAGATGGCTTTCCTTCCTGTCAAGGCTGATGGGGGCCAGGCCGCCTTGGTTGATGCAGAGGCTGGGGTCGGGAATGATCTTGTCCATGTCGGGCAGTACTTCCTTGCCCAGTCCGTTGCAGGCCGGGCAGGCTCCGTAAGGCGAGTTGAACGAGAAGGTGTTGGGTTCGGGTTCGGGATAGGAGATGCCGGAAACGGGGCACATCAGGGTCTTGCTGTAGTGGTGCGCCTGCTTCGTGGCCTCGTTATACACCAGGATCCGCCCCTTGCCCTGTTTGAGCGCGGCTTTGATGCCCTGGGTGAGCCGGCTGCGGCTCTTGTCGTTCACCGTCATCTTGTCGATGACCACCTCGATGTCGTGCGTCTTGTAGCGGTCAAGGTACATGCCGAACGTAAGGTCGGTTATCTCGCTGTCCACGCGCACCCTGAGGTAGCCTTGCTTGCGCACGCTCTCGAACAGCTCGCGGTAATGCCCCTTGCGTCCGCTGATAAGCGGCGCCAGCAGCAGGATGCGTTCACCCTCGTATTCTTTCGAGATCAGTTCCTGTATCTGTTCCTCGGTGTACTTCACCATCTTTTCGCCGCTCACGTAGGAATAGGCTTCCCCGATGCGCGCAAAGAGAAGGCGCAGGTAGTCGTAGATCTCGGTAACGGTGCCCACCGTGGAACGGGGGTTCTTGTTGGTGGTCTTCTGCTCGATGGCGATAACCGGGCTCAGCCCCTCTATCTTGTCCACGTCGGGGCGTTCCAGCGTGCCGATAAACTGGCGGGCGTAGGCCGAGAACGTTTCCATATAGCGGCGTTGCCCCTCGGCGTAAATCGTGTCGAAGGCAATCGACGACTTGCCGCTTCCGCTCAAACCCGTAATCACGATAAGTTTGTTGAGCGGCAGCGTAAGGTCTATATTCTGCAGGTTGTGCGCCCGCGCTCCATATACAGACAGATGCTTGCTTTCCATGTCAGCTTATTTTTGCCCAGAAGTTTTCTTTACCCTCTTTCTGCAGTTCCCTTGCCAGGCCTTGGTGTTCGGGCTTCACCAGGTCGGGGTCGTCCTGAAGTATCTCGGTGGCGGTATAACGCGCCGCCCGCACGATGTTCTCGTCCTGCACGATGTCGGCCAGCCTCAGCACCAGCAGTCCGCTCTGGCGCGTTCCCTGCAGGTCGCCCGGGCCGCGCAGCTTAAGGTCGGCTTCGGCAATCTTGAATCCGTCGTTGGTGGCCACCATCGTGTTTACGCGCTCCTTGGCATCCTCGCTCAGCTTGTCGGAGGTCATGAGGATGCAGAACGACTGTTCCGCCCCGCGCCCCACGCGGCCGCGCAGCTGGTGCAGTTGCGCCAGCCCGAAACGCTCGCTGTTCTCGATCACCATCACGCTGGCGTTGGGTACATCGACCCCCACCTCGATTACCGTGGTGGCCACCATGATCTGCGTTTCGCCTTTCTTGAACCGCTGCATCTCGAACTCCTTGGCCTCGGGCTTCATCCTGCCGTGCACGATGCTCAGCTGGTAGTCGGGTATGGGAAAGGCGCGGCTTATGCTCTCGTAACCGTCCATCAGGTCTTTCAGGTCTGAGTTCTCCGACTCCTGGATAAGCGGATATACGATGTACACCTGCCGTCCCCTGGCTATTTCCTGCCGCATGAAGGCGAACAGCTTGAGCCGGTCGCGGTCGGTAAGGTGAACGGTCTTTACGGGCTTGCGGTTGGGCGGAAGCTCATCG
The DNA here is from genome assembly GCA_023667315.1 of Ruminococcus flavefaciens. Classification (GTDB taxonomy): domain Bacteria; phylum Bacteroidota; class Bacteroidia; order Bacteroidales; family P3; genus Pullibacteroides. The sequence goes on along the minus strand of JAMPAI010000002.1, from coordinate 83,618 downwards.
ATCACCGATACTTCCAGGTCGCCGTAGAGGGTCATGCCGAGCGTGCGCGGAATGGGCGTGGCCGTCATCACCAGCACGTGCGGAGGCACCTTGCCCTTGGCCCAGAGCTTGGCGCGCTGCGCCACCCCGAAGCGGTGCTGCTCGTCGATCACCGCCAGGCCGAGGTTGTGGAATCTCACCGGGTCTTCCAGCACCGCGTGCGTACCCACCAAAAGGTGCATCTGCCCATTTTCCAGCAGGTTCAGCAGTATGTCGCGGTCTTTCTTGGCGGTGGAGCCCGTAAGCAGGCCTATGCGCACGTTCATCTTGGCCAGCATTTTCGAGAGGCTCGCGAAGTGCTGTTTGGCCAGGATTTCGGTGGGCGCCATCAGGCAGGCCTGGAATCCGTTGTCCACTGCCAGCAGCATGCACATAAGCGCCACGATGGTTTTTCCGCTGCCTACATCGCCTTGCAGGAGGCGGTTCATCTGATAGCCCGTGCGGGTGTCGCCGCGTATTTCCTTTACCACCCGCTTTTGCGCGCCGGTAAGCTCGAATGCCAGGTTGTTGTTGAAGAAATACAGGAAGTTGTCGCCCACCTTGTCGAACACCAGGCCGCGCACCTTGCTCGCACGCAGTTTCTGCTTGAGTATCTTAAGCTGCAACAGCAGCAGTTCCTCGAACTTGAGGCGTTGGCGTGCGGCCTCGGCAAAGGCCAGGTCGTCGGGGTGGTGTATCTGCCGGTAGGCGTCTTCGCGCGAGAGCAGGCGGTAGCGTTGCACCACCGGTTGCGGAATGATTTCGGGAATGCTCTTGTAGGCCTGTCGGCAGAGGTTCTGTGTGATGTTCGCCATCGTCTTGGCTGTCAGCCCCCGGTTCTTCATGTTTTCGGTGGAGGGATAGAGTGGCTGTATGCCCAGACCATCTTCCACGGCGGGTTTGTCGGGGTCGATTACCTCGATTTCGGGGTGGTTGATGCTCAGTTGGTGGTTGAATATGCTGGGCTTGCCGTAGGCGCTTACGAAGGCGTTGGTCTTTACCTTCTGAGAAATCCATTTGATGCCCGAGAACCACACCAGTTCTATGCTGCCTGTTTCATCACTCAGCAGGGCGGTGAATCGTTTGCTTTTGCCGAAGTCCTTTTCGGCGATGGCGCGGATCCGTCCCCGCAGCGCCACCGGGTTCCGGTCGTCGCGTATCTGTCCGATCTTGATGAAGTTTCCCTTTTCCACATAGCGGAACGGAAAATAGTTCAGCAGGTCCCAATAGGTGCGTATGCCCGCCTCGGCTTTCAGCACTTGCGCCTTGGCCGGGCCGACCCCCTTGAGGTATTCTATTTCCTGTGAACCGAAATCGAACATGTCCGTAATTTATTCCGCCGTACCCAAAATGGTGATGGATCCGCTCTGAACTTTCTTCTTTCCGTAGGCGTCCTTGTAGGAGACGAGGTAGAAATAGGCGCCGTCGGGCAGCTTTTTGGAACCGTTCTTATAGCAGCCGTTCCAGGAGAAGTCGTCTGCATCACGCACCTTCTCGTGCAGCACATGCGAGCCCTTTCTATCAACAATCAGGATATCCACGTCGAAACATTTCTCGATCTGCCTGAACTTGAGTACATCGTTGACCCCGTCGCCGTTGGGGGTGAACACGTTGGGGATGGACAGCTGCGGCGTGCAGTCCTCCTCGGATACGTTAACCTGCAAGGTGTTGACACAGCCCATGGTATCGACCACGAACAGGGCGAGCGTAACCTCCCTGTCCACCTTGATGATTGGGTCGGTAAAGAGCGTGGAGTCGTCGAGGGGGGAGTAAAGGTCGTCGAGGTTGCCTTCCTGCCAGCTGTAGCGCGTGGAGGGGAAGGGCACGGAGGCGTCGAGGGTAACGGAAAGCCGCTCGCAGAAGGCGGTGTCCTCGGGAAGGGTAATCAGGGTGAGGGTAGGATCTGACCAAAGCGCGTGAACCGTGTCGGTGGCGGGTTCATAGCCGCAGAAAGCGAAGTCTTTCAACACGGAGAATGTTAGCACATAGGTGCCGGAATCGCTAAAGGAATATTCCGAATGCTTTTCGCCGGTGTTCCACTCAAAGCCGTAAAAAGGCCGATAAACGAAGGGCGAGAGGCTGTCCAGTTCCACGGGCTCGTTCAGGCAGATGACGGTGTCGTGGAAGGGCAGTTCGAGGGCGGGTTTCACCTGGTCGTAGACCAGCAGGGTGTCGAAGAAATCGAGGCCGCAGGCCTTGTGTTCGAGTTTGAGCTGGAAGAACCGTGGCTCGCGGGTGTCGGTGCCGGCACCGAATCCGTCGGTGCCGCGCATGCCGGTTATGGTAAAGCGGCTGGTGTCGTGGCCGTAGGGCAGTTCCACGCTATCCTGGTCGAGCCAGAAGCAGCGGTAGGTGTCGGAAACTTCGGCAGGCAGTTGCAGGTCGAGGTCGAGATGGGCGCAGAGCACCGAATCCTGAGGCAGGAAACGGTTGGGCGAGAAATCGGGCAGCGAGTGCAGCGTAACGGTCAGGGTATCACTGGCGGTGCAGCCCTCGGTATCGGTGTCGGAAAGCGAAACGAACACGGAGACGGCGGCCTGCATACGGTCATCGCCGGTGCTTTCTAAGTCGGAGAACCTGAGGAGCAGGGAATCCGCGGTGCCGGCATCCTTTCCGTTAATCTGCCAGCGGAAAATCCAGTCGGCACCGGGGAAATAGCCCTGCCTGCCGTACAGTTTCAGCAGCACGGCGGTGTCGGCGATGGTGTCGGCACGAAAGTAACAGAGCGCGGTGTCCCTGCCTAAGTTTACGTAGGGCGGCAGGAAACGCACGAAAGTGGAGTCGCGGAACGAGGTGCAGTAGCCGTTCACATCCACGGTGGCCCAAAAGAGGCTGTCGCCCGCAAAGGCTACGTCTTTTACGCCTGTTGTGTCGCCGTCGTACCACAGGTAGGAGAAGGTGAAGTGTTGCGTGGAGGTGGCCTGCATCGGAATTGCCGTGGCGGCGCAGGAGGTAATCGAATCGTGGCGCATGCCGGAAACGGGTTCGGGGTATTCGCTTAACGAAATCTGTACGGAGTCCACCTGCACATCGGGGCAGCCGATAGAGGAACCGTCTAAAACGGCGTGGTAAAGCCCTTCTTTTTTCGCCCAGGCGCGGCTATTGTCGGCGTTCAGCACAATGGAATTATTGTTGAGCCACTCTTCCTTAAATCGAAACTTAAATCCGGCGTATTCCGGAGAAACTTTTAATTCCACCGAATCATCGGGACAGAGGAAACGCACGTCCTGGAAGGCGGTTTTCTCTGTGGGGCAGCCCATGGAGAAGGCGAGGATAACCCCCTGATGGTGGTTCACCTCCTCGGTCATCGCGGCATTGTCGATTAAGTCGAGTCCGATGTTGCGGGCATTGCCGATTAAAAAAAACTTGTCTCCGTATGAGCAGAGGATGGGTTCGTAGGGTTGGTAAATGTCTTCCTTATGTCCGCTGTCGGTAACGTGAAAAATATCTTCGTAGAACCAGTCCGCGTTCAGGTAGGAACCCCACAGCGGAGGTTGAAAATCAAAGACCGCCTTATCAGGATTTTCCGAAGGCGGAATCGGTTCGAGAGCCTGATATTCGAAGACTGTGGCCGAATCGTAGAGCAACAGGTAGGGAACTGCGGTAGAATGTTCGTTGCGGTTCTGATAGAACCCCTTTTGTTTCGGAATCAGGTGTTCCGTTTCGTGGCTGTAGGTATAAGGTTTGCCGTCTTTCTTAAAGAATCCGTTGTCGTAATCCTTGCAATGGATGCCCTGCACGAGAACCTTGCCGTTGTAGGTATGGATGTTTTGAACTGAGCCGGGAAAGGTGTGGATCAAGGTGGAAGCGTCAAATATGGAACCGATGGAAGTATTTTCCGGTACACCCTGATATTGAAAGGTTGCATGGTGTTCATCATCCGTTATTTTCCATTGTTCCACCATGGGAGGCATTTCCAGGAGATTTGTTCCCCGGGAGCCGGTATGGATGGTTGTTTCTTCTTTTGCTGTCTGATATAGACCGGTGTTTTCAGGCTGGCTCGTGTAGTCTATGAGAGAAACCATCGATGTATGGTCGGATGTCTGTGTGTATACGATGATGTTAAACCAACCCACGGATAGGGCGTAGGTGGCAAAATACCTTGTTGCAGGATTAGCCGGAAATGCGAATGTATATTCTGCAACATTCGATGTCCAATTAAAGTTGAGACCTACATCGAAGGAGTAGATGTGAGCTGGATAACCAAGTTGTTTGGAAGCATCGAAATCGCACAAGATGAAACCTCCAAGGGTGTATTGAGAGCTTCCTTCAGACGCCAGCTGTTCCTTTATTTTGATGATACGGGGTGGATAATAAATGGAAAGTGGACCAACGCGAGAGAGCCTAAAAGAAGAAGACAAATCTTGTGAACGCAAGAATTTTCCGTCAGTATCGAATTCGAATATGAATAATTTCCCGGGTTGGTTGGGAATCAGTCTTTTGGTGTCCGAAAGTTGGTCTTGTATCTGATAGGTGTTGCCGACAACGATGATGTGACCCTCGGAGGTATATTGCACCGTGGAGGCGAAGGCATTGTAATATCCCTCGTCCAAGGCGGGCAGGTAGGTGCTCCACTGTAGTTCGCCCTCTAAGGAGTAGCAGGCCAAAAACGCATCGGTGTACTCATCTTTTTCGTGAAAGTAGGCGTTTTCTCCACGTTTAAGTTCAAAGTTGTTGCCGCTTTCGGCCTTTCCTACAATATAAATGGCAGGATTGGTTTGCGAGCAGGTGGCATCGTAAATCAAGAAGTCGCGGTCGGTCTGCGCCTTGCCTATGCTCTTGCCCCAGGTACGATAAACGCTTTCGGTCTGCGCGCTAAGCCGGAAACCGAATCCTAACAGCAGGCAAGCCGCCAGTACGAACCCAAAAATCTTACTTTTCATAACCGAATCACAAAAGCCGCACAAGATAACAAAAATTTGGCAGCCGCTGGATTTGAGATTGGTCGATTGACGTGTCTTTTAAATTTTAAGTATTAGATAATCAATATTAAAAGAATGAAAAAGCGAAAGGTTTTTTGTTTTCTTTCGCTTTCTTTTGGGGTTGGGGTTCTACTTTATTATTGTCTCATTTTTATAATTCTTCACTCTTTAGAAAATCATACACATTTACCCATTCTACACCATTTTCATCCATGTGACGTTTAATTAAATCTTCAGTGATGATAATCTTGCGAAAAGAATCGTCAATCTTCAAGAGACTTGCCATTTCTTGTTTACGCTTTTCTTCTGTAGGCAGTCGATAAGCGGACTGTACATACACACGCTCAGAACCAAGGTTGCATACAAAATCGACCTCCAACTTACTTCTGCGATATGCTCCATCAACATCTTTCACACGAGTAGGCACCACGCCCACATCCACTAAATAGCCACGAATACGTAGTTCATTGTATATCAAATTCTCCATCAAATGCGTTTCTTCCACCTGCCGGAATCCGATACGCGCATTTCTTAATCCTAAATCCTCAAAATAATACTTCTGAGGCGTATCGATATACTTGCGACCCTTGATGTCATAGCGTACACAACGGGTGATGAGAAAAGAATCCTCCAACATTTCCAGATACTCCTTCACTGTATTCTGATTCAATTTTATACCCTTCACGCTACGGAATGTATTCTCGATCTTTGAAGGATTGGTCAACCCTCCGATGCACGAAGCCACCACATTCAGCAACTCGTCCATCACTTCAACCCCACGGATATGGTATCGCTCTTTAATGTCTGTCAAGTATGTCTTTTCAAACAATCCTTGAAGATAATTGATTTTCTTCTTTTCGTCTGGCTCGGTACACACGTATGGAAGGCCCCCGTAAGTAAGATACTCTTGAAGTGCTTTATATGATTCCCTTTCAGGGTGGGCCGAACTAAACTCAGCAAATGATAATGGAGTAATGTGAATCTCCTCACCTCGTCCTCTAAACTCCGTAATCACATCTTTGGACAGAAAGCGAGAGTTAGACCCCGTCACATACACGTCCGCATTTTTTATACTCAGATATGAATTCAGTACATCTTCAAACTCGTTTACCAACTGAATCTCATCCAGCAAAATATAATACATATCCCCATCTGTCATCCTGTCGTCGATATATTCTATCAACAAGTCCGGATCGCGATACTTTTTGTTTCTGCGATTTTCAAAATCCAACTCAATAATATGGTCTTCCTTAGTGCCATTAGCGATAAGATAATTCTTAAACAGTACCCTTAGCAGATATGATTTACCTGACCGACGGATTCCCGTTACCACCTTTATCAACCTATTATGCCTGCTGGCGATGAGTCTTTTAAGATGTATATCACGTCTAATCTCCATGCTTTATAATATTTTTTTGGTCTTATGACCACTTTTCTATTGCAAATATATGTGTTTTGTTCCAACAAAATACTATAAGGTAAAATCTTTATATTTGACTATCGTCCAATATACTTCGTCTCGGCAAAGCCAACACGAAAGCGAGCTTTCAGTTGGCTCTACGCTCGACTTTTCGTATATTTAACTTCGTTGAATATACTCCCGTCTCGGCAATGCTCAAATAAATTTGGCATTGCTCTCGGCTTATTCGTATATTTAACTTCGTTCAATATACTCCCGCCTCGGCAATGCTCAAATAAATTTGGCATTGCTCTCGGCTTATTCGTATATTTGCTCCTTTTGTAGAAACCTGGGGCGGATGTGGCCTGCGGGTGGTTTAAACAACGAATAACGATGGCGGAACTGTCAAGCAAGTATGATCCTCGGCAGATAGAGGACAAATGGTATGCCTACTGGCTTAAGAACAACTTCTTTCACTCCGAGCCCGACGGGCGCGAAGCCTATTGCGTGGTGATACCGCCTCCCAATGTGACGGGAATCCTGCACATGGGGCATATGCTCAACAATACCATTCAGGACGTGCTGGTTCGCCGCGCCCGCATGCAGGGCAAGAACGCCTGCTGGGTGCCCGGCATGGACCACGCTTCCATTGCCACCGAGGCCAAGGTGGTGTCTTTCCTTAAGGAAAAAGGCATTGAGAAGAACAGTCTTACCCGCGAGAAGTTTTTGGAACACGCCTGGGAATGGAAAGAGAAATACGGCGGCATCATCCTGAGCCAGCTGCGCAAGTTGGGTGCCTCCTGCGACTGGGAACGCACCCGTTTTACGATGGACGAGATCTGCTCCGAATCGGTGCTCGACATTTTCGTGAACCTGTACCAAAGGGGCTTGATTTACCGGGGCGTGCGCATGGTGAACTGGGATCCCAAGGCCAAGACCGCGCTTTCCGACGAAGAAGTGCTCTATAAGGAGACCAAGGGCAGCCTCTACTACCTGCGCTACTACGTTAAGGAAGAACCCCAGCGCTATATCACGGTGGCCACCACGCGCCCCGAAACCATTATGGGCGACACGGCGGTCTGCATCAACCCCACCGACGAACGCTACGCCGACCTCAAGGGCAAGCACGTGATCGTGCCCCTGGTGAACCGCGAGGTGCCGGTTATCTTCGACGAATACGTAGATAAGGAATTCGGTACGGGATGCCTTAAGATTACGCCCGCCCACGACATCAACGACTACAACATCGGGCAGAAATACAAGCTCGACAGCATCGACGTGTTCAACGACGACGGAACCTTGAATGAACACGGCGGCAAGTACGCCGGCATGGACCGTTTTACCGTGCGCCGTGAGATCGCCATCGACCTCAAGCACGCCGGCCTGCTCGAAAAGGAAGAGGAATACGTTAACAACGTGGGCTATTCGGAACGCACCAACGTGGCCATCGAACCCAAGCTCTCCATGCAGTGGTTCCTCAAGATGGGCGATCTGGCCAAGCCCGCCCTGGAAGCGGTGATGAACGACCGGATCGTGTTCGTGCCCGCCAAGCTCAAGAACACCTACCGCCACTGGATGGAAAACATCAAGGACTGGTGTATCTCGCGCCAGCTCTGGTGGGGGCACCGCATTCCGGCCTACTACCTGCCCAACCGCGAGGTGGTGGTGGCCAAGAGCGCGCAGGAAGCCTTGGAAGCCGCAAAGAAACAATACCCGGAAGCCGCGTCCTACACGCTGGCCGACCTCAAGCAGGACGAGGACGTGCTCGACACCTGGTTCTCCTCCTGGCTGTGGCCCATCGAGGTTTTCGACGGCGTTCGCCGCCCCGACAACGAGGAGATAAACTACTATTACCCCACCGCCGACCTGGTTACCGCGCCCGACATCATCTTTTTCTGGGTGTCGCGCATGATTATGGCCGGCCTGGACCTGCGCAAGGAAATCCCGTTCAGACACGTGTACTTTACCGGCACGGTGCGCGACAAACTGGGGCGCAAGATGTCCAAGTCGCTCGGCAACTCGCCCGACCCGCTCGAACTGATGGACAAGTACGGCACCGACGGCGTGCGCGTGGGCATGCTGCTCACCTCGCCCGCCGGCAACGACCTGCCTTTCGACGAAAGCCTGTGCGAGCAGGGGCGTAATTTCTGCAACAAGATCTGGAACGCCCTGCGCCTTATCAAGGGCTGGAGCTGCGATGCCTCCATCGCTCAGCCGCAAACCGCGCAAGTTGCCTGCCGCTGGTTCGAGGCCCGCTTGCTGCAGGCCTTGCAGGAAGTGGAGGACAACGCCGCCAAATACCGCCTCAGCGAGGCCCTGATGCAGCTCTACCGCCTTACCTGGGATGACTTTTGCTCCTGGTTCCTCGAAATGATAAAGCCCGCCTACGGGGAACCCATCGACGCCAAGACCCTGCAGTGCGCCGTGGGCTTTATGGAAACACTCATGCAGGCGCTGCATCCGTTCATGCCCTTTATCACCGAAGAGATATGGCAGGTGTTGGGCGAACGCAAGGAAGGCCAGAGCGTGATGTTCCAGCCGCTTCCCAAAGCCGCGCCCGACCAGGCGCAACAGCAGCTGTTACAGGAATTCGCCAAGGCCGAGGAAGTGATCATGGGCATCCGCGCCCTGCGCAATGAAAAGAACATTCCGCAGAAGAACCCGCTCAAACTCTTGGTGAAGGCCGAAAATTCAGGAATGGGTGCCTTCGAGGGGCTGGTAAGCAAGCTCTGCAATATCGAGAGCGTTGCGTTTGTCAAGGAAGCCCCGCAGAACGTGCTTTCGTTCGTGGTGGGCGGCGTTGAGTACTTCGTGCCCATGGAAGGCAACGTGGACGCGGAGGCCGAACGCGAGCGCATCGAAAAGGAATTGGAATACACGCGCGGTTTCCTGCAGTCGGTATTGCGCAAGCTGGAGAACAAGCGCTTTGTGGATTCCGCGCCCAAGGCGGTGGTGGATGCCGAATACAAGAAGCGCGCCGATGCCGAGCAGAAGATAAGCGTGTTGGAAGCCCAGTTGCAGCAACTGGCCAAATAAAGGAAAAGATGAAAAAGATAGATAAGTTCGTAATCAAGTCGTTTATAGGCCCGTTGGTGCTTACCTTCTTTATCGCCACCTTCGTGCTGCTCTTGCAGTTCCTGTGGCGGTATATGGACGATCTGGTGGGCAAGGGTCTGCCGATAACCGACATCCTGGAATTGCTCTGGTACGCCTGCTGGACTTTCGTGCCCATGTCGCTGCCGCTGGCGGTGTTGCTCTCGTCGCTTATGGTGTTCGGAAACTTCGGAGAACACTACGAACTGGTGGCCATGAAAGCCGCCGGCCTGCCCCTGCGCCGCGCCATGCGTCCGGCCATCTACCTGAGCCTGCTTATCTGCGGCATCGCTTTCTTTTTCGCCAACAACGCGGTGCCCAAGGCCTATATGCTGCACCGGCAGAAATATCACGAGATAAAGACCACCCGGCCTGCGGTAAACGTGCAGGAAGGCGTGTATTACTACGATATTCCCGACTACGTGATACGCGTGGGCAAGCGCCGCGACGACGGCCGTTATCTGGAGAACGTGCAGATCTACGACCACTCCGAAAAACGCGGCAACCGTGCCGTAACCATGTCGAATACCGGCAGCATGTTCACGATGGAGAACGGCAAGTACCTCGTGTTCAACCTCTACGACGGCTATTCGTACGGCGAGGACGTTTCTTCGGGGCAGTCCGGCATGGGTTCCTCCCGCAATTCCTCCGAACATCCCTTTACCCGCATCAAGTTCGATACCCAGACGCTCGTTATGGATCTGAGCCGCTACGACTCGCCCGACCGGGGCGACAACCTCTATGTGCGGCATCAGAAATCCTTGGGGCTGAAAGACCTCGGGCCGCAGATCGACACCTTGCGGATGCGCGCCGACGACAGGGTACGCGACCTGCTGGGCAGCATCGACGGCCGCAGCTATTACCTGAACTCGCTTATCGGCCACGACAGCGCGGTGCTGGCTAAGTTCAACACCCTGATTGCGCAGAAAGACTTCCAGCCAAGCTACACGGTGCCTTCCTATTCGCTTAAGGAAGTGGAAGACGCCGCCTTGATCGCCAACGCCATGGCCGACGACATGGGCTATTACAAGAGCGACATCAAGTACCAGCAGGAATGCCTCAACGCCTACCGCGTGGAAGAGCACAAGAAGTTCAGCCTTTCGGTGGGATGCCTTATCCTGTTCTTTATCGGCGCGCCCCTCGGAGCCTTGATCCGCAAGGGCGGCATGGGCATGCCGGTGGTGGTTTCGGTGCTGATGTTCATCATCTACTACATGATCTCAGTAATCGGCGAGAAGGCCGCCATCGAAGGCTCGCTTACCTGCACCCTCGGTTCCTGGCTGGCCACCATCATCTATCTGCCCTTCGGCCTTTTCCTCACCTTGCAGGCCACCGTGGATTCCTCCCTGCTGGATGCCGACACCTGGCGGCGTATGTTCACCAAAAAACGGGCGTAGGTGGAGGATCTCGGGCAGGTCAGGGCAAGGATAACGGAGCTTACCGAGCTCCTTACCCGCTACACGCACGCTTATTATCAGGAAGACACTTCCCTGGTGAGCGATTACGAGTTCGACCGCCTGCTTAAGGAGTTGGAAGGGCTCGAAGCCGCATATCCTCAGTTCCGCCTGCCATACTCGCCCACGCAACGGGTGGGGGGCGAGCCGGTAAAGGATTTCAAGACCGTATATCATGCCGTGCCCATGCTCTCGCTGGGCAACACCTATTCGCGCGAGGAACTTACCGAGTTCGACGCCCGTCTGCGCAAGCTTACCGACCGCGATTTCGACTACGTGTGTGAGCTTAAATACGACGGGCTTTCCATTTCGCTTACCTACGAGAACGGCGTGCTTACGCAGGCGCTGACCCGTGGCGACGGCATCAAGGGCGACGACGTTACCAACAATGTAAGGACGATACGCAGCGTGCCCCTGCGCCTGAAAGAGAACGCCGGCTATCCTGGGAAATTCGAGATAAGGGGCGAGGTGCTGATGCCCAAGGCGTCGTTTGCCGAACTGAACCGCCAGAAAGAGGAGATCGGCGAGCCGCTTTTCGCCAACACCCGCAACGCGGCCTCGGGCAGCCTGAAGTTACAGGATCCCGCGCAGGTGGCGCAGCGGCATCTGGATTGCTTTCTGTATTTCCTCATAGGCGACTCGATTGCCGAACCCCTGCACGAAAAACGCCTGGAACTGGCCAAGGCATGGGGCTTCAAGACGGGTTCCTACTACAGGCGTTGCGCCAACCTGCAGGAAGTTTTCGACTATGTGGATTATTGGGAGAAGGAACGCGAGAACCTGCCTTTCGATATAGACGGCATCGTGGTCAAGGTAAACGACACCTCGCTGTGGCAGCGTCTGGGCACCACGGCCAAAAGCCCGCGCTGGGCCATCGCCTACAAGTTCAAGGCGCAGCGGGTGCTGACCCGACTGGAAAGCATCTCGTTTCAGGTGGGGCGCACGGGGGCGGTTACCCCGGTGGCCAATCTGGAGCCGGTGGCCTTGGGCGGCACGGTGGTCAAGCGGGCGTCGCTGCACAATGCCGACATCATCGGCAAGATGGATGTGCGCATAGGCGATTACGTGTATGTGGAAAAGGGCGGGGAAGTGATTCCCAAGATAACGGGCGTGGAGGTTTCGCGCCGGGCGGACAACACGGAGCCGTTCACCTTTATTTCCGCCTGCCCCGAATGCGGCACGCCCCTGGTGCGCAAGGAGGGCGAGGCCGGGCATTACTGCCCCAACGAGGAAGGCTGCCCCCCGCAGATCAAGGGAAAATTAGAGCATTTCATCAGCCGCAAGGCCATGGATATCGAGTCGTTGGGTGAGGGAAAGACCGAAATCCTTTACGAAAAGGGATTGGTGCGGAATGTGGCCGATTTCTACGCTTTAACCTACGATAAGCTGCTCAATGTGGGCAACGCCTCCGTGTCGTTTAAGGAAAAGACGGTGCAGAATATCCTGAACGGCATCGAGAAATCGAAATCCCGTGCGTTCGAGCGGGTGCTCTATGCGATAGGCATCCGCTATGTGGGCGAAACCACCGCCAAGGTGCTGGCGCGCCACTTCCGCAGCATGGACGCGCTGATGAACGCTTCGTTCGAACAACTCTGCGAGGCCGAGGAAGTGGGCGAAGTGATAGCAGGTTCGATAACCGATTTCTTTAGCCGCGAACAGGAACGCCGCATTGTGGAACGCCTGCGCGCGGCCGGCCTCAATATGGAATATGAGGAACTGAAAGGCGAGAACCTGCTGGAGGGCAAGACCTGGGTCATCAGCGGCACCTTCTCGCGTTCGCGCGAGGAAATGAAACGCATCGTGGAATACTTCGGCGGCAAGATGTTGTCGGGCATCTCCTCCAAGACCGACTACCTGCTCTCGGGCGAGAAATCGGGCCCCGAGAAACTGAAGAAGGCCGAGGCCTTGGGCGTACAGGTTATCGACGAAGCCGGATTCTATGCAATGATAGGCGGGGAACCGAACGCATCCTTGTTCGAACCGCCGCAAAAGGAAACGAAGAAGGCCGGGGAGAACGCGCCGGAAAACGCCAAGCCCGCGCCGAACCTGCCCGTTCAGGGCTCGCTTTTCTAAGGAATCCGTTTTTTCCGGACAAAAAAAACGGCTGCACAACAAAGTTGGCAGCCGTTTTCCATATCAAGCCGTTGTTTTGGCTAAACTCCGTTATTGCAGTTTGGCCACGGCTTCCTTGATGCGTTTGGCACTTTCGCGCAGTTTGTCTTCGCTGGTGGCGTAGGAGATGCGTATGCTCTTGGGGTCGCCGAACGAGTCGCCGCCCACCAGGGCAACGTGGGCCTCGTCCAGGAGGAAGTTGGCCAAGTCGTCGCCGCAGGTAATTTCCTTGCCGTTGAATTTCTTGCCGATAAGCTGTTCGATATTGGGGAAGATGTAGAACGCACCCGTGGGAACGTTCACTTTCAGTCCCGGAATCTCGCGCAAGAGTTCCAGCATCATGTCGCGGCGCTTGCGGAAGGTGGCCACCATGCTCTTGAGTTCTTCCGATTTCTGCGGGTCCTGCAGGAGCGCGGCCACCGAAGCCTTTTGGGCGATGGAAGAGGCGGCCGAGGTCATCTGCCCCTGAATCTTGTTGCAGGCGGCGGCGATTTCGGTGGGAGCGGCGATATAGCCGATACGCCAGCCGGTCATCGCGAAACCTTTGGACACCCCGTTGATGATGATGATGCGGTCGCGGATTTCCTCGAACTGCGAGAGGCTTTCGAACTTGCCTTCGAAGGTGATGAGCTCGTAGATTTCGTCCGAAAGGATATACACCTGCGGGTGCTTGGCCAGTACATCGGCCAAAGCCTTGAGTTCCTCGCGGTTGTACACCATGCCGGTGGGGTTGCTGGGGCTGTTGAAGATAACCAGCTTGGTGCGCGGGGTAATGGCGGCTTCCAACTTGGCCGGGGTAATCTTGAAGTTGTCTTCGATACCGGCGGGCACCAGCACGGGCGTTCCTTCGGTAAACTTAACCATTTCGGGGTAGGAAACCCAGCAGGGGGCGGGAATCACCACTTCGTCTCCGGGGTTGATCATGGCCATCAACACGTTCATGATGGCGTGCTTGCCTCCGTTGCCCACCACGATCTGGTCGGGCGAATAGGTAAGCTTGTTGTCGCGAAGGAGTTTGGTGCAGATGGCCTTGCGCAGATCCAGATAGCCCGGAACGGGAGGATAGTGCGTAAAGTTGTTTTCGATGGCCGATACGCCGGCATCTTTGATTACTCGAGGCGTATCGAAGTCGGGTTCGCCTACGCTGAGGTTCACCACATCGATGCCTTGTTCCTGCATGCTGCGGCTGCGTTTGCTCATGCCGAGGGTGGCGGAGGGAGCCATTTCAAGCACGCGTTTCGATAATGTCGCCATAGTATTCTGTTTTTAAAAAGAAACCCCGCTTTCCGTAATGTTTACGCAAGGCAGGGTTCAGGTTTTGCAAAAGTAAGGTGTTTATTCTTCGCTCGGAACGGCTTCCATCGGAACGGCGGTGGGAAGCTGGGTGGGAAGAACCGATTCCTGATCTACGGTAAGTTCGGTTTGCGGAGCGCCGCTGCCCGTACTGTGCTTGGGGATGGAGTAGGCGGCGATAAGGCTCAGGAAAAGCAATACCACCGAAAGGACCCAGGTTCCTTTTTCCAAAAAGTCGGCCGTTCTGCGAACGCCCATGATCTGATTTGCCTGACCACCGAAAGTGGAAGAAAGACCGCCTCCTTTAGGGTTCTGAATCAATACGATAAGCCCCAAAAGCACACAGACGATCAGGATCAGAACCGAGATAAAAATGTAAAAGCCCATTGTATGTTGCTGTTATTTAATGTGATACTCTTTTTTAACCTTGCGTACAAGGTTGGCAAAGTAACTACTTTTTTCGGGAAATTTCAAGCACAAATTTTCATAAACGGCAATTGCCTTCTTGGGCGCGTTGTTGTCGAGGTACATTTGCGCCAGGGTTTCGCCCCCGAAACTGAAGTCTTCGCGGTTGCTGTTGCCGGTGTCTGGGTCGAACGAATTGTAGTCGAAACTTTCGTCTATCGTGATGGAATGTTCGGATTGTCCGCTCAGGAAATTGTCGATGATGGCGTCTGCGCTTACCTGCGGGCGGCTTTGTGGTGCTTTGGCGGGCGCTTTTTTCGGCTTGTTGAGCAAATCGCGCACTTCCTCCACCTTGATGGGACGTTTGGCCGGTTTGTCGGACAGGCTTGCCTGCGAGATGGTGGGGGCTTCGACTACGGGAGTGAAGCCGGGATTTTCCAGCGGTTGAACCGGAGGCGGCGTGGTGGCCTGCGCCTGGGCGGGCATCGGGTTCCGTGCCTGGTTCAGGCTTCGCGGAAGTGCCTGGCTCCAGGGCGAGAAACTTTCCACATGGCGGCGCGGCAGCGGCTCCTTCTGCATGGGGAACGCCTGACGGGATTGTTCCATGGCCGTCGGAACGGGCTGCATCCTGTCCACCTGCTCCTTGAGCCGGGTGCGGTCGGGCAGGTGAATCGCGGTAAGGGGCAGCTGGGTCTTGTAGGCGGCCTGGTCGTCCACCTGCCTGAGATTGAGCAGGAACATAAGGCGGGCGCATTGGCAATACGGATAGCGTATAGTCAATTCCTTGTATTCCAGCAAACTGTCTTGGTTCAGTTCCGCCGGAACCCCATTGACCAGAAGCGATATTTTTTTACCCATAAGATGCAAAGATAAACCTTTTAACGCTACCTTTGTCATAAATTTGATACAAGGTGTTCCGCATCCCGCTCATTTCATTTTTCGTGTTCTTGCTTGTTCCTTTGCAGATTAATGCGGATAATGCGGCGCATCTACAACTGGTTGGGACCCTGAAAGGGTTTATCAACGACAGCACCTTGCCGGAAGATATTTCCGACTCATTGCTTTTTAGGGAAATAGACAGGGTGGGCAAGGATGCCCTTACGCATGGCAGGCATATAGAGGCCATCAAGCTCTACGAGGAAGCGCTCGTTTATTTTAAAGACCTACATTTCGTCGGCAATGGTCCGCATCCCATTCCGTATGCGCCTCGTATCCGTGTCGTGCTGGGAGCGGCATACGAGGAAGTGGGGCTTTGGGCAAAGGCCATGGAGCTATACACCAAGGTGCTGGAAGAACAGGGCGGTGAGGTGGAAAAGCAGAAAGCATCGGTGTGCAATAATATAGGGAATATCTATTTCAAGCAGGGAGAATACGGCAAGGCACAGCGTTATTGGGATTCGGCGATCGTGCTCAATACCAGGCTGAATAACCCGATGGAGTTGGTCAACAACTACAATAATCTTTCGGGACTGTATTATATGCAGGGCGATTATCCCAAGGCACTGGCGGTGCTTTCGCAGGCCCTTTCGCAGGTGGACTGGAACGAAGACCCCGATGCCTATCATCTGTTGTGGATGAATATGGCGATTGTCTATTACAAGATGGGGCGTAGCGAGGTGGCTATGGAGATGATGCATTCCGTAATGGACTACCAGAAGCGGAACCAGCGGGATCTGGATTTGACTCTTTCGTATCAGTTTATGGCGGAGGTCTGTGCCGGACGCTATCCGGATTCCGTATTCCATTATTTGCAGAAGGCCTTGCAGGTGTCCCGGCAGCTGGCGAATTCCAAGGCGGAGATATCGGTCTTGAAAGATCTGTATGCATGGTATTATAAGAAAGGAATGTATAAGGATGCCTGTCTGGTGATGGATAGGCGCATGGCCTTACAGGATTCTTTGGATTTGCAGGACAACCGCTTGCGGATGGAGAATATGGAGGCTGCCTACGAGATGACAAGGCAGCAGCAGGCCAAGGAATTGCGCCAGAAAGAACGCGAGATACAGTATTTAAGGGCACAACGCCAGCGCATCTATCTGTGGTGCGGTTTGGGCGTGATGCTGGTGGTCTTGATTGTACTTGTGTACAACTATATGTTGCAGAGGAGATTGCGTAGGCGCGACCGGGAGCTTTCCTTGCGGCAGCAGCATCTGTATGTGCACGAGAAGCGTGCCTTGGAAAGCAGGGAGAAGGAGTTGCAGGATTCCTTGGAGATAAGGAACAGGGAGTTGACGTCCAAGGTATTGCACCTTATCAAGAACAATGAGTACATTATCGATATAAACCGGGAGTTGCAGCAGTTGCTGCTGGAACTTAACCCCAAGGATACTGCCAAGAAGGCCCATATCCGGGAGATGTTGCTGAAACTGAGGGATCAAAGTAACGAGGGAACCTATACCGAGTTCAAATACTACTTCGAACAGGTGCACCAATCGTTTTACGAAAACGTGCAGAAAGCCTATCCCATGCTTACCTACAAAGATCTACGCCTTTGTTCCTTTCTTCGTTTAGGGTTGTCTTCTAAAGAGATAGCTGCCATTACCTTTAAGGAGGTGCGCAGCGTGGAGTCTGCACGCAACCGTTTGCGTCGTAAAATAGGCTTGGGCGCCGAGGTTCAGTTGATAGAATTTTTCTCCCAATTCTAAGGAACCGGACTCTCCATATTTTGGTTTCATAAAAAAAGTACTACGTTTTTTGGTTTGTGAGCCTCTTTGCAAGGTTCTCTAACTGGTATTTCAATATTCTGTTCTATTGTTGTTTATAAAAAATGCCGTAGTAGCATCGTTCTACGTTTTTTTAAATGCCGTAGTCTAATAAGGGTGTCAAATCACTTTGGTGTTTCATAAATATTTATTATTGCATTGTACAATCCTTTTGAGGTATTGCAGGTTTTGCTAACGAAACACCATCCCTATGCAAAGATTATCCGGTTTCCTGTCAACGTTCAAGTTTGACGTCATTCGGTCTTTTCACTCGTGTGGAAGTCGTAATGTCTTGTGCCTTTGTCTTTTTCTTGGATTAATGCTCTCTTCGGACGCTTTTCCCCAATCCGAAAGACAATTTACAGTGCCGCAGCACCCCGTATTAAGGAATCTGTTGCTGGAGGAGTTTACCGCCATACATTGCAGTTATTGCCCTCAGGGACATGCCATCGCCCAAAGTATGCACAATGTAATGGGCGAACGCCTGCAGACGATAGCCGTGCATACGAGCGGATTGGCGACGCCCGGCGGCAACGAGCCGGATTTCCGCACGGATGCGGGCGCGTTGTGGTTCGAGCGTTCGGGGCAGAGCGGAATGCCCTCGGGTGCATTGAACCGGTTTCCTTTCGACGACTTGAAGGTTGGAAACTATGGTTTGGGCCGGGGAGACTGGCAGGAGGCCGCCCGCCGCTGCCTGAATGATACGGCGCAGGTGAACCTTTATGCCGAAGCCGCGCTCGATACGCTTGAAAGGCTGTTGACGGTGCGTGTGGAATACTTCTATCCCAAGGCGGTAGAGGAACCCTTTAACGCGCTTACGCTCGCCATTACCGAAAACTATATACCCGGAACCCAAAGCGGCTCCACCGGAGGGGCGCAATACCTGCACCGCCATGTCCTGCGCGACCTGATCACGCCGGTTTGGGGCGACACCCTGCAAGAGATTGCATCCGGCAAGGTGTATGAGAAGACCTACCTGTACACGGTGCCGGCTCAATACGTTAACCGTGCGCCCGAGTTCGAGAATCTGGAAGTGATTGCCTTTATAAGCGATACGGCGGGCGGGATTCTCAACAGCACATCCGCCCGTGTGGAATATCCGAAACGTTATGCAGAGCCGGAACTGCTCTTGAGCATACCCTCCCTGGCGCGCCGTTATTCGCGCACCTCCATTCCGGTGCGTGTGGAGAACTTGGGTACCGACACGGTGCGTTCGCTTGCATTTTCGATAGAATGGAACAATGAAACATATACTCCGACGGTAACATCCCTTGCGATTCCTTATGGTGAAGAACAAGAGTTGGAAGTTCCGTTGGGCGAATATGCGTTTTCCAAAGTGCTTCGGTTCCGTATCTCGGTTACACAGGCCAACGGAAAAAACGTTGCAGGGAATACGGTTTCCGATTATCTGTCTGAACCCTATGAGGTGAATACCGAGAAAGTAAGCTTTGAGCTTACCACCGACGAATACGGAGAGGATATCACCTATACCCTGCGTAAACGCGACGGTACGGTGGTTGCCTCCGGGGGGCCTTTTGAAAACGGGGAGGAACGGAAGCACACGGCGGAATGGACATTGGAGCAAGACTGCGTGTATTCGCTGGAAATCAAGGATGCGTTTGCCGACGGGTTCAACGGCGGTTACCGCTTGAAAGACGCCGACGGGAATGTGATTGCCTCGGAAATAGCCGTAGGAATGTATGGTTCCACAGTGTCGTTTGTTTATAAGACGTCTGTGGCGAACGAAGGTATCGAAAAAAACAATGCAAGACCCCGGATAGGCCTTTCGCCCAACCCGGTTCCCGTTACACGCCCCGACAGTAAGATAGCCCTGAGCGGTTTCGGCGACGCGCGGGCACGTCTGTCTGTGTTCGATCTGCAGGGGCAGGAAGTGTTCAGCACCGACGTCAAGGTGCTGAATGTGCAGCCTGTAATATACAATCTCGACACAAAGCCTTTTAAATCCGGCTTCTACTTTGTAAAGGTGGCGGCCGGAAATAATGCGGCGGTGCAAAAGATGTTGATACTGTAAACAATTCGTTAATCCTTAATAACCAAAAAAGAAAGCCATGAAAAAGATTCTGTTTTTTATGCCTCTTGCCCTGACGGTGATGGGCGCGAGGGCGCAGTGGACAAACGATCCCGAGACGAACACACGCTTTGTGGAAGAATCGACGTATTCTACCGAAATGCAGGTGCTCTCGGATGGAAGTTGGTTTCTGTACACCGACGGCCCTACCGGAGGCGCTATTGTTCCCATGCTCCGTTACTACGATAAAAACGGTGTAAGCCAGTGGGAAGAACCGATACAGATTGCCGATGAACCCACCCAGACTTATACGGTTTACAATGACCTAACATTTTTGGACAGGGATGAAAACCTTATCGTGGTGACCCGCGATTTGCGTATGGGCGACGAAAATTCCTATACGGCCTATAAGTTCGATAAAAAGGGAAACGCGCTTTGGGGGCGGGGCAAGTCGCTGCATGGCGAGTTTCCGCCTGCTTTCTGTGCGGCGCTTAAAATCGTGCAATTGGCAGATGGAAGCTATGTATTTGCATGGCAGGAAGGATACGGTACCTCGCAGATCGGGATGCAGCGGCTTTCTGCCGACGGCGAACCCATGTGGGGCGATGGAAAGTTTATCGCCGAAGAGGATATATCCCTTACCTATCCGTATATGGTGGAAGCCGGAAACAACGAATTTATCGTGATGTACGCCCGTGGAACCACCGAAGAACTCTGGGCCCGCAAGATGGATTTCGACGGCAACGACGTATGGGCGCAACCCACGCTGATGTTTAACGGCAGCATGGGCTCGGTACCCCTTTGGACCCGTATGAAGGTGATTCCGCTCGATGGCGGTCTGTTGGCCGCTTTCCCGGCTTTTGTGGATGATTTGGAAGTGCCTTACCTGTCTTGGGTAAAGAATGACGGTTCGCACGGATTCGCCGATGCCGAAAAAGGTTTCCGCATTGGTTATACCGATAATTTCCGTACCGGAGTTCTGGATGCGGTGGCCAACGAAGAAGAAAAAACGATTTACGCCATCTGGAGGGAATTTGATCCCCTCACGCAATCCAATCAACGTATTGCCTTGCAGAAAGTGGGTTTTAACGGAGAGTTGCTTTGGGATCCCACGGGTGCAACCGTCGCTCCGTTGGATCTGCATACGGTGGCTTATTACAGCGTGCAGTTGGGTCCCAAGAATACGGTGCTGGCCGCCTATATGGAAAACGTGGGGGGGAACGGCTCGCAGATTATCGAAGCCCGCGCCGTTTATTTCGATGCAGATGGAAAGTATGTATGGAACGACACCACGGTGGTGTTTGCAAACTACGAAGGCAGCAAAGGAAGCCTGGTTTCTTCGCCTTTGGTGGGCGACCAATGGTTTTTCCTATGGGATGACAACAGGGATTTCGACAATTTGACGTATCACAACGTGTATGGCCAGAACCTGCACATGGATGGAACCTTGGGAGTCAAGGAAGGAGGCGATCCCGGTGTGGCTAACGAAAAAGCGGAGGCTTTCGGCAAACAGGTAAGATTGTATCCCAATCCTGCCACGGAAACCGTAAATGTATTAGTGAACCGTTTTTCGGATCAAGTGGCCAACCTGCGCGTGGAACTTCTTGGCCTTAACGGTGCGTCGGTTACGGTGATGTACGAAGGCAGTGTGTCGGGTAATGCGGATTTGGTATGGAACCGTCCCGCCGGCATCGCATCGGGTCTGTATATCGTTCGTGTAACGGACGGTAGCGAAACCTATTACGGTAAGATCATCTTGAAATAACAGCTTATGCGTGCAAACATTTTAAGGGTATGTGCGCTTGCTTGGTTGGCAACGGCAGGCTGTCTTGGGAGCCTTCGGGCGCAAGACGGCCTTGCCGTTCCGCAAAAGAAATCCGTACTGCTCGAAGAATATACCGGCATGGGTTGCGGCAACTGTCCGGACGGGGCAAAAGTGGCTTCCGTGCTGAAAGACATTGCGGGCAACCGATTCCATATCATCGCCGTTCATGCCGGGCATTATGCCGAACCGGCAGCGGGCTATCCCGATTATAGAACCGAATTCGGCCAGGCGTTGCTGGATTCCGCCGGCGATATCGGTTTTCCCTGCGGTTCCGTAAACCGTCATCAATACGAGGGCAATACCCTCAATATGTATCGTGGCTCGTGGACAAAAACCACCAAGGCGGTATTGGAAGAAGATGCGCCGGTGAACCTTTCGGTGCAGGCCGAAGTGGATGCCAAAACACGCCGCTTGCAGGTGGAAGTGCGTTACTGCTTTATGCAGGACCTGACCGACGATTTTGCCCTGCTGAACGTGGCCCTCGTGCAGAACCATATCGTGGGCTATCAGAACGGCGGAGGTGCAGCGTACGACCACAACCATATGTTGCGGCATCTGCTTACCGGGCAATGGGGCGATACCCTGCATCAGTCAACCAAAGGCGAAATTTTCAGCAAGCAGTACGGCTACACCTTGCCCGACTCGATAAACTCCGTGTTCGTGGATGTACGGAACCTGGAAGTAGTGGCCTTCGTTACGGGTACGGAAGGCAAGGAGGTGATGAATGTTACGGCGGCCAATCCCCGTATCGACAACCTGAAAGAAGACCCGAAAGTGTCGCTTGCGGCGGTCGATTTGCCGGCATCCCGCTACGGCTACGATTTCGTGGACGTGAGCTTGCGTAACTTCTGCAATGATACGCTTAAAACGCTCTCGTTCGCTGCAACCGTTAACGAAAAGGACGTTGCCGCGAGCATTGGCGCGCAGATTCCTCCCTATCAGACACAGACGGTGCGTGTTCATCTGAACGAATTTCCGATAGAGAACAACAATACGGTTTCGCTTCGGTTAACCGCCGTAAACGGCAAGAGTATCGAAACGGAAGCGGTGGAATACGCGTTTTCCGCACCGATAACGGTGGCCGACGGAACCTTGTATCTCGAAATGTCCACCGACCTGTGGGGCGATGAAGCGAGTGTCTCGGTAAATGACCGCAGGGGAGAGGCGGTCTGGAGCAAAGGCCCGTTCAAGGCGGGAGAACAGACCGTTCTGCACGACACGATCGTGTTGGAGCCGGGCTTCTATGCGGTGGAATTTAAAGATTACTGGCGCGATGGCTGGATGGTGTCGCCCAAGGGTTCGTTTAAGCTGCGTACAGCCGACGGAACCTTGTTGGGACAAAACTATTCGGTGCAGAACGCCGGCGATGTGGTTTTTCTTGAAGTGACGGACGGTGGTTCTTCGGTGGCCAACCAAAAAACTGAGTCTGTCGGTTCGAGATTGGCGGTTCGCGCGTTAGGCGAAGGCTTCGAGATTCTGAACCCCGACGGTGTGGAACTGCAAGGTGTGCAAGTGTTCTCGATAAACGGAACTTGTCTGTACCGGCAGGCTTTGCATACAAACACGGGTACGGTGGTTACGTTTTTGCCCAAAAGTACACAGATGTGTGTGGTGGGTATCCGAACGGCTGCCGGAACCGAGTATAAAAAACTGATTAAATAACCCAAAAACAAAAGATTATGAAAAAGCTTCTTTATGCAGTGCTTTTGTGCGTGTTGGCTCTCGCAGGGCTGAGCGCACAAAGCGTACAGTATTATGATTTTAAACAGGAACAGGGGAGCAGTTATACGTCGCTTGCCGATGCTTCGTCTATTGACAAAATGACGGAAGCACCCAAAGACAGGTTTCCGTTTATGGTATTCAATACCACGGAAAGCAAGGATTTCGGAGGCGAACAGTCGGTTACGATGGCCGGTATTCCGCTCGGTTTCGACTTTACCTACGAAGGTCAGGTCTATGACAAGTTCGTGGTGTCGGGCATGGGATACATCTGCCTGGGATTGAAATCGGAAGAAAATAATGTGACCGTAAATCTGGCAGGTAATCCTACCCTCAATAATATGTACAGGATGGTGGCGAAAACCATCGGGGTCAGCACCAATGTCTTCGATACATGCGATGCTCCCGTTCGGTACAAAGCAGAGGGTACGGATGGTTCGAAAACCATGACGGTGGAATTTTCTACCAGATACAATGGGGTGGATGCCGTTTTTCATTATCAGGTAAAACTGTACGAAGACGGTAAGATCGAGATGTTGTTTGATGAATTTAAGACGGAATGGAGTTGGGATCCTTTTGTTGTGGGTATCAGCGGTGCTCAGGGTGCCAATTATTACCTGCAATCCGATAACGGTACATTCAACGATGTTTTTCGTGCAACCAATAATGGAGGGAAAATGTATAGCCTGCTCTCTTTTGATAAAGGCTTGAAATACACCTTTACACCTCCTGCGGCATGTGAAGCACCCACTGCAACGGCAACTTTGCAGGTAAATGCATACTCTGCCAGCGCGGTTCTGAATTTGGGTGTAAGCGGAGAAGCCGATGCCTATATCATTGTGGCTTCGGAAAATCCCATTACCGGCAATCCCGAAGACGGCAAGACTTATACGGAAGGCGATGAATTGGCCGGCGGTACCGTACTTGCGGTGCGGGAAGGCTTGGGATTAGCTAAGTATGAAATCGAACACAGCGACCGCTATAAAAATGCATTGAAAAGCAACACCAAATATTATTATGCGGTTTGGTTCTACAATTTTAAGTGTTCGGGGGATATTAAGTATGGTTCTGTAACCAAGGTGGAAGCCACCACGCTTACGACTGCGCCTGCTTCGCTCGAAATTACGGCCGTATCCGCTGCCGAAATCAAGGTAAAGGCCACGGCCAACAGTTTGAACGAAGAAGTGTTGATTGCTGTAACCAATAATCATGGAACGGATAAAAATAACAATGTCTTGATGAAAGGCGATTTCGGCATTCCTGCCGATAATGCTAGGGTAGGCGATACGATTTATACGGAAGATGGTGAATTTGGCGGTAAAGTGGTTTACGTGGGGACGGCAGGAACGGAAGCGACTGTAGCGGTTGTCGATAATAAAATCTACCATTTCGGTGCTTTTTCCAAACATAGCGATGGAAAATATTCTTCTGTTTTTGCCCCGGCGGATACCATTACGCTGGCTCAAATTCCCTATTTCGAAGATTTTGCAGGTATGATTCCCTTTATGGTTCCCATTGGCTGGACCGGAACAGACCCGCAGTTTTCCGTTGCTTCGCGTAATGCAGGCATATCATATACCTTTCAAACATCGACGGATGGTTCAGTGCGTCAAACAAATTTTGTACTGCCTGCTATGAATTATCCGGAAAAGGCTGTCCGTTTGGTTATGGAATACAATATGCAGGTATCTGCAGGAGGATTTGGTGGATCAAAAACAGGTTATAAGCGTACACACTGGGCAGAAACGGATTCCATTGTGTTTGAGGTAAGCACCGACCAAGGCAGAACGTTCAGGCCGGCCTATGCCATTACCAAAGCCAATTCCGACCAGTTCGCTTCCACAGAATATCTTACCCGTTCCGTTACGATAAAGGGTTTTGAGAATGCTTCGCAGGCCAGGTTGCAGATGCGTTGGGTTTCCGCGCAACAACTTCTACATGTGATTACCATTAAATCCCTCCGCCTTATCGAAGTTCCCGATTGCGATTATCCCTTAAGCGTTTCGATTGACCCCGAATCCATTGTTGGCGACAAAGCCTCGGTGCAGTGGGAAGTTGGCGAAAGCGGTGAGCAGGCGTGGAATATCAGCATGGCTATGAAATCGGGCAATGCGTTCGGCGAATGGAGCGAAGCCATACAGGTAGCTAAAAATCCTTACGAACTTACGGAACTGGCCATGAATACCGCCTATAAGGTGCGTGTGCAGGCCGTTTGCGGCGTGGGAAGCACCAGCGAATGGGTGGAATCTTCCGAATTTACCAGCGGCTGGTCGGTTCCGTTTATCGAAGATTTCAATAATCTTCCGGTAGTGATGAGCGGATTCAGGGCTTCGATAAACTTTCCAAATTCATGGCAGGCATGGTATCAGAAACATAATCCGAACGAAATCGGAGATACGCTGAAACCTGCGGAAATGACGGAAGCGGCCCTGAATCAACAGGTTCGGTATTTCGGTTGGAAAACGATCCAATCGGCCACGCCGGGAACCGGTAATGCGGCATTGACATATCAAATGCGTGTATTGTCCGGAACATTGCTGCTGCAGTTGCCGGTTCTGCAACTGGATGAAGTTGATGAAGCGGATTTTGTATTCAGCGCGGCTTTCGGAACCTATGCCGCCAATACCTTTACCAAGGCGACCCGCACCGATACCGCCTATTCCATAAGGGTTCTCGTTTCTGAAGACGGTGGTAAGACGTTTGTGGTAAAAGATGCGCTTCAGGTTTGGGATTCCACCGATATGGTCGCCATGGGCGATTCCATAGGATTTAAAATCAGCCTGGCAAAATACAAAGGCAAGCAGATATCCTTGGCACTGGCGGTAAGCGGTATCAATAACAGCAAGGCCGAAAACCAATACCTCTGGATCGACAATATGGGCGTTACCTACGATTGCGCCACCCCCAGGAACCTGAAGGTTTCGGATATCGAAAAGACAACCGCCACCTTGACCTGGAAGGCCGACCCGATGGTGGAAGAATGGATTGTGAAGGTTTCCGACGGCAAGACCACGGATAAATTCGCCGTACAAGGCAATACCACGGACTTGACCGATCTGGATTCGGCCACCTTCTATACCGTGGCGCTGGCTCACCTTTGCGGCGAAGACACCTCGGCCTGGGCTACCGTAAGCTTTACCACCGCCGGTGTGGAATGTAATGCGATTGCCGGCCTTGCCGTAAGCGAGATTACCCGCAATTCGGCCAAGCTTACCTGGACTGGCGATGCCTTGCGCTACAAGATCCGTCTGCGTAAGGTGGGAACCTCGGATTGGGCTAACTACACGGCACAGACCGAAGAATACGTGTTTACAGCCCTGTTGACCGAAACCGAATACGAAGGCGGCGTGCAATCCGTTTGCGGTGAGGCTGCTTCCGATACCAGCGATTGGGTAAGCTTCCAGAACTTCACCACCTTGGCCCAAACCTGCTTCGCACCCGAAGACCTGGCGGCGACGCCCTCCTATGCTTCGGCTGAACTTAGCTGGAAAGGCGATGCCGACAACTATCAGGTGGCCTACCGCAAAGAAGGGACTACCGCGGTATTGGGCGTGTTCAATGTGGAAGGAAAGACCTATACGCTTGCCGGCCTGAGCGAAAAAACGCCGTATGAAGCCCGCGTACGCAGTGCCTGCGGTGCGGGTGATACCAGCGCCTGGTGCGAATGGGTTGCCTTTACCACCACCGAAACCCCGGCTTGCCCGGTTCCCTCCGATCTGAAGGCGGAAGGCATTACCCTTACTTCCGCCAACCTTTCGTGGAATTGTGCGGATGCGGAAGCCTCCTTTATCCTGCGTTTCCGCCCCTCGTCGGCTACCTCTTGGGATAGCGTAAAGGCGCTTACCTCTAAAACCTACGAACTTAAGGACCTGACGGAAAACACCGCTTACACGTGGTCGGTCATGGCCGCCTGCTCCGATAACCGTTACAGCGGCTGGGCAACGGCCTCCAACTTCACCACCCTGGAAGAAACGGCTGTTGAAACCTCTGCCGAAGCCGCCTTGCAGGTAACGGCCGGCAAGGGGCAGATCCATATCCTCAATCCTTCGGCTCTGCAGATTAGCCGCGTGCGTCTGTTGGGTACCGACGGTGCCTTGCTCGGCAACTGGCCGGTCAACAGAAACGAAAACGTGCTGCTTACTACGAACCACTCGATGCGTGTAGTCGTTGTGGTGGTGGAAAGTGGCAACAAGATGTTGCGATATAAGGTTTTGTTGCCCTAACGGGTGACAATTTTGTCTTTATGATGTGGGGCCGACGGGAGTCGGCCCCTTTTTTGTACCCGTTTTCCATTCACCACCGGCACGCGGCAATATTTTTTACGGGTTAATCAAAAAATATGTACCTTCGCACCCTGAAACCAGTGGAAAGATTTGGCTGCTTGCTACCACGTTAAAAAAAGCTAAAATGCAATCGTTTCTTGCTTTTGCACGCGTTCGGGCAACCTTCTCACACTACGTTTCGGTTTTTTAGTTGCACCTTTAAAATTTTACTGAAATGTCGTATCTGTTTACGTCAGAATCGGTTGCGGCCGGACATCCCGACAAGGTGGCCGATATGATTTCCGATTCCCTGCTCGATGAGTTCCTGCGTCAGGATCCCGCCTCCAAGGTGGCTTGCGAAACCTTGGTGACCACCGGGCTCGTGGTGTGCGCCGGCGAGGTAAAGACCTCCGGTTATGTGGATATACAGCAAACCGCCCGCGACACCATACGCGAGATAGGCTACACCAAGGGAGAATATCAATTCGAAAGCAATTCCTGCGGGGTTATTTCCACGATCCACAGCCAGTCGCCCGACATAAACCAAGGGGTGGAACGCAAGAAAGACGAAGACCAGGGCGCCGGCGACCAGGGGCTCATGTTCGGCTACGCCTGCCGCGATACCGAAGAATTCATGCCGTTGCCCATTTATCTGGCGCACGAAATACTTAAGGAACTGGACACCATCCGCCGGGCGGGTAAGAAAATGACCTACCTGCGCCCCGACGCCAAGAGCCAGGTAACCATCCGCTATGCCGACGACGGCACGCCCGAGGCCATCGATACCCTGGTGGTTTCCAGCCAGCACGACGAGTTCGACACCGAGAAAAAGATGTTGGAAAAGATTACCGACGACGTGCGCACCATCCTGATTCCCGCCCTGCTGAAGCGTATGCCCAAAAACATCAAGGATCTGTTCGCCAAGAAGTACAAACTGTACGTGAACCCCACCGGAAAGTTCGTGATCGGCGGGCCGCACGGCGATACGGGGCTTACGGGCCGCAAGATCATCGTGGATACCTACGGCGGCAAGTCCTCGCACGGTGGCGGCGCCTTTTCGGGCAAAGACTCCTCGAAGGTGGACCGTTCGGCGGCCTACGCCATGCGCCATATCGCCAAGAACCTCGTGGCCGCGGGCGTCTGCGACCAGGCTATGGTGCAGGTGGCCTACGCAATCGGCGTGGCACAGCCGGTGGGTCTGTACGTAAACACCTTCGGCACGGCGCATGTAAGGATGAGCGACGGGCAGATTGCCGAAATCCTCCGCAAGAACATCGACCTGCGTCCCTACGCCATCGTGCAACGCTTCGGCTTGCGCAACCCCATCTTCAAGCCCACGGCCAGCTACGGGCACTTCGGCCGCAAGCCATACAAGCAGGAAGTGGAGGTCTTCTACAAGGATGCCGACACCAAGGTAAGGAAGTCGGGCAAGACCGAACGGTATTTCAAGACCGTGGAGTTCTTTGCCTGGGAAAAGACCGATCTGGTGGCATCGTTCAAGAAACTCTTTAAGTAAAGACCGATGGAGTATATCCTAAAGAACGCCTTTCTGGTAAACGAAGGCAAGTGCGAAAAAGGCGCGCTGCACATAAAAGACGGCAAGATCGCGGCGGTGCTTTCCGAACAGGAAGCCGAACGTATGCCCGGGGCGGCGAACGCCGAGGTGTGGGACCTGCAGGGTTCCTACGTTTTTCCCGGCGTGATCGACGACCACGTGCATTTCCGCGAACCCGGCCTTACGCACAAGGGGAGCATCGCCACCGAATCGGCGGCGGCCCTCCGGGGAGGCGTAACCTCCTTTATGGATATGCCCAACACCAAGCCACAGACCCTTACGCAGGAACTCTTGCGGCAGAAATACGAGTTGGCGGCGCAGCACAGCCTGATCAACTATTCGTTCTACATGGGATGCAGCGAAGACAATCTGGCCGAAGTGCTGCTTACCGATCCGCAAAACGTGTGCGGCATCAAGCTGTTCCTGGGTTCGTCCACCGGCAATATGCTGGTGCGCAATCCCCTCTATCTGCAACAGCTCTTCAAGGAAGCGCCCACCTTGATTGCCGTGCATTGCGAAGATGAAGAAATCATAAGCCGCAACACGGCCCTGTTTAAGGAAAAATACGGTATGTCCGCGCCCTTTTCGGTTCACCCGCAGATAAGGAGCGAGGCGGCCTGCCTCAAGTCTTCGGCCATGGCGGTGGAGTTGGCGAACCAGTATCACCGGCATCTGCACCTGCTGCATATCTCCACCGCCAAGGAACTGGCGCTGCTGGATACCGGACTCATAACGGGCGAGGTGTGCGCCAACTACCTTTGGTTCAGTCAGGAAGACTACGGAACGAAGACGTGGCGCATCAAGTGCAATCCTGCCATCAAGACGGCGGCCGACCGCGAGGCCCTGCGCCAGGCCGTAAAGGCTGGCAAGGTCAACGTGGCCACCGACCACGCCCCACATACGTTGGCAGAAAAGGAGAAACCCTATTTCGAATGCCCGTCGGGAACGCCCGGCGTGCAGCACAGCCTTCCCCTGATGCTGGAACTGGCGCACCAGGGCGTGTTCACGCTGCCCGAAGTGGCGGAGGCCATGTGTCATCGTCCGGCGCGTGTATTCGGAATCAAGGGCAGGGGATTCCTGCGCCCCGGCTATGCGGCCGACCTGGCGGTGGTGAATCCGGATGAGGTCTGGACGGTGGAGTCTTCGAACATCGCTTACGCCTGCGGCTGGAGCCCGTTGCAGGGACAGAGCCTGCACGGTAAGGTCCGTGCCACGTTCGTGAACGGCACGCCCGTGTATAAAGACGGCGAAATCATCGCGCCCGATCGCCGGGGCGAACGCCTGCTGTTCGAACGCGCGTCCGACTGAGCGCGCGTTCAAAAAGAACTTATATCTTCTCTAATTTGGCGAACTTGGTGAGCAGGGTTTTTTCGCCCACACCTGGAGAATCGAATTTTACCGTTACCTTTCTGTTGGCGCCTTCGCCTTCCATCGAGCGCACGGTTCCCGTGCCGAATTTGGCGTGTCTTACACGTTCTCCCGCCGTAAAGTCGGTGGCTCCGGTGGTTGCAGCCCCGGCACCCAGCGCGGCGGGTCTTGCCGCATTTAAATCCGAAAGTTTCTTGAATTTGCCCGAATTCAGGTCGGGCTTGGGCTTGAACACGATGGTGCGCTCGGGGCGTTTCATGGGTGCCCAGGAATCGAAATCGTCGTCGAAGCCGGCGTTTTCGAACGGATTGCTTTCCAACAGGCTTGGGTTCTCGATATGGCGGTTGTCCAGTTCCAGCAGGAAGCGGCTCGGCTCGCAGAAGGCGGTCTCGCCCCAGCGCATGCGGCGGTTGGCGAACGACAGCCAAAGGTCTTTCTCGGCGCGGGTAACGGCCACGTAGAACAGACGGCGTTCTTCCTCCACTTCCTCGCGGGTGTTGACGCTCTGTGCCGCCGGAAAGAGATTCTCCTCGCAGCCCACTACGAACACGTACGGAAACTCAAGGCCCTTGGCCGCGTGCACGGTCATCAGCGTAACCTTGTCGGCCTCGGGGTCGTCTTTCTTGTCGTCCTGGTCGGTAAGCAGCGCCACGTCCTGCAGGAATCGGTCGAGGGTAACGATGCCTTCGATGGCCACCATCTCGCCCGTTTCCTCATCCACCATAAGCGGGTCTTCCTCGCAGAAGGCCTTCACGGCGTTGAGCAGTTCCTCCACGTTGCCGATGCGGTTCTCGCTTTCGGGCGTGTTCTCCTGCTTGTATTCGTAACTCAGGCCGCTGGCGTTCCATATCAGGTTGGCCATCTCGAACGCGTCGGTCTGGGCAAAGCGCGCGTTCAGCCCCAATATCATATCCATCAGTCCCGCCAGTTTGGCGCGGATACCCGAATTGACGGAACCCGCCACCGATTCGCGGAAACTGTGCAGGGTCTCGACAGAGGCGAGGGCTTCGGCGGGTGCGCCCATGTTGACGAGCAGCCGGCGCAGGCTGTCGGTGCATTCGGGCAGCTCGGGCTTGGCATCCGAACGCAGGTAGAGCATGCCTTCCCAGATGCCGCCTCCGCAGAGTGCGCCCAACAGACGCAGGCGGGAAAGGGTCGTGTCGCCGATGCCCCGTGCGGGGTTGTTGATGCAGCGCAGCAGCGATTCCTCGTCCTTGGGGTTCGTTACCCAGCGGAAATAGGCGATGATGTCCTTTATTTCCTTGCGGCGGTAGAAACTCAGTCCCCCGTAGATGCGGTAGGGAATGTTGAGTTTTCGCAAGGCGTCTTCAATAAGCTTGCTCTGGCTGTTGGTGCGGTACAGCACGGCAAAGTCCTTGGGGCGGGCCTGTTTGTTCATCTGCACTTGGAAGATCTGGTGCGCCACGTTGTCGCCCTCTTCCTTGTCGCCGGCCGAACGGATAATGCTCACCTTGCCGCCTTCCTCGTTGTCGGTCCATATCTCCTTGGGAATGCGGTCCTTGTTGTGTTCGATAATCGAGTTGGAGAGCTGCACGATATGTCCGGTGGAGCGGTAGTTCTGCTCCAGCTTGAATTTCTTCATCTGCGGATAATCGTGTTCGAAGTTCAGGATGTTCTGGATGTTCGCGCCCCGGAAACTGTAGATGCTCTGCGAGTCGTCGCCCACCACGCAGATGTTCTGATGCCCGGCGGCCAGTTTCTTTACAATCAGGTACTGGGCGTAGTTGGTGTCCTGGTACTCATCCACCATGATGTAGCGGAAACGTTTCTGATACTTTTGAAGCGTTTCGGGAAAATCCCTGAAAAGCACGTTGGTGTTGAACAGCAGGTCGTCGAAGTCCATGATGGAGGCTTGGCGCAGGCGTTGGTCGTATTCGAGGAAGATACGGCCTGTCTCGGGCATGCGCATGCGCTGGTCTTCTTCTAAAAACGCGTGGGTGTCGTTGTAGTATTGGGCGGAGATAAGGCTGTTCTTGGCCATCGAGATGCGGTACAGCACGCGCGAGTCTTTGTACTGCTTGGGGTCGAGGTTGAAATCCTTCACGATTTTCTTGATGAGCGACTTGCAGTCGTCCGTATCGTAGATGCCGAAGGTTTTCTGATAGCCGATTTGTTCGGCCTCGGCGCGCAGGATCTTGGCAAAGATGGAGTGAAACGTGCCCATCCACAGCGAGCGGGCGTCGGGCCCCACCAGCGCGGTGATGCGTTCCCGCATCTCGCGGGCGGCCTTGTTGGTAAAGGTAAGCGCCAGGATGCGGAAGGGGTCGCAACCTTGTTCCATGAGGTGGGCGATACGGTAGGTAAGCGTGCGCGTTTTCCCCGAACCGGCGCCGGCAATGATCATCACCGGGCCGTCGATATGTTCCGCCGCCGCCCGCTGTTCCGGATTAAGGCTATCTAACAAACTCATTGTAGGTTATTTATGCTTGTTTTGCTTGATTTCCACCACATAATCGGTAGTAAGCGAATTCTTTCTCAAGCATGGTTTTGTCGTGATTGAGGTGAAACCTTGCAAATATACAAAATCGGAGATATATGCTTGCACCCTGCACTGGATGATTTCACCAATGATTTTGTGGATTCCCCCATATTATGTAATTTTGTTCCCGAACGGTAACATATAAAAATTATGGAACGGGACAGGGAAGCGACAGAACAAAAATTGTTGGATACAATCGGACAGATGATAATCGAACAAGGATTTGAGAAGATAGGCATCAACGCTGTTTCTGCCCAATCCGGAGTGTCTAAAATTTTGATATACCGCTATTTTAATTCGATAGACGGCCTGATTGCCGCATATATACGGAAACATGATTTTTGGCTTAGTTCTTCATTTGAGTTTTCTGATGCGGCACAAATGCTTCCCGCCATAAAGGAAATGTTCTGCAAACATATCGAACGATTGCGCACCGACCCTGTTTTGAGGAAACTGTACCGTTGGGAATTGTCTTGCAATAATGATATAATTGCGTCATTAAGAGAACAACGGGAAAAAGTCGGAATGCATCTGATCAGGCAGGTGTGTGCATTGTCCGGTCGTCCTAAACAGGAAATAGCGGCCTTGTCTGCCATTATAACCGCTTCTATCACGTACCTGGCCATGCTCGGTGACTATTGCCACGTGTTTAATGGAATAAACATAGATGAAGATAAGGGGTGGAAGCAGATTTACAAGGAAGTGGTGAATCTATTGGACAGATTATTTGCGAATTGATTTTGCGTTCATTCATGTTGTCCATGTGTTTGCCCTAAATGTTCCCGATAGGTAACATAAATAAACTCCAGATACGATGAAAATGAATTTCGCTTATATCGGATTGATCGTGACCATGACCATCGGCTTTTTCTCCTGCGGAAAGGACTTGATTGAATACAGGCGGGGAGATATGAGGATCCGTGTCGAACAGGGGCGGGAATGGCTGCATGATTTCCCTGTGTTCTTGGGCATCACAAAGAAAAACCCGCCTCAGATAGCCATATGGCTGGAAGATATGCAGGGCAATTACCTTTCTACAGTCTATGTTTCGCACAAGATAGCGACACAAGACTGGCAAATGGCGAAAGGCAACCGCAGAAAGGAAGCATTGCCGCACTGGTGCCATTCCCGTGGAATAATGTATGACGACGGACTTTATCTGCCGACAAAAGACAGACCCATAGCGGACGGTATTTCGGGTGCGACACCACGTAAGGGTTTCGATGTGAAACTAAAAACAATAAGAGACTTGAAACAATTTACAGTCAAGATAGAGGTCAATCATTCCACCGACTTTAACGACTGTTATCCCAAAAATGCCAAAGAGGGCGATGCCAATTATTCGGGCGGCAAAGAGGGAAGCGGACAGCCTGCAGTCATCTATAGGGCAGAAGTTGATTTATTGAAAGGGGAAACAACCTTTGAAGCCACATTGGCGGGACATGGCAGCCCGGATGGAAGCGACGGTGAAATCCATGCGGATATTTCGGGACTGACAACTGCATTGGAAATAGTCAAACGGATAACCATAAGCATACAATAATGAAAAAGATAATCTTGGCAATGCTGATTTTATGCGTGAGTGTTATACACGCTCAAGAGGGCGGGCGTATATCCTTGGCAACGGTTGTCGGAACAGGTTTCGGTTTGAACAAACCTTCATATACGCCATTTATCGTGCAGATAGTTGGTGATTATAACGTTAACAAGCATTTTTCTGTCGGGGTCGGCACGGGGGTTTCATTGTACGAGAAACCTTTGATTCCTGTATTTGCCGATGCAAAGGTAAATGTCTGCAAGCCAAGAAAATTCACTCCTTTTATAAGATGCTGCGCAGGATATGGTCTTGCGGTTTCGAACGATGCGTGTGGCGGCATGTACATAAATCCTGCTGTCGGGATTTCATGCGTTGTGCCTAAACGGATGAAATTACTTGTGCAGGCGGGCTATGAGATGCAGAAGTTGAAACGCTTAAAGGGCTATGGGAACGATATCATTTCTACCGAATTTGTTGAAAGGTTGAATCATAATATTATTTCATTGAAAGTTGGCATTGAGTTTCGCTAAATGACATTTGCAGATAATACTTGGTTGTCGGCTCTACCCATCAGGGTCGAATCGGCGGGTTTGGGGGTGTCGGGGAAAAAGGTTAATTTCGTACCCTATAGCCTTTTCTTAAACACAAACGTTTGCCCTGTTATGGAAATAAAACTTTTAGAGGCACGCAATTCCTGGTTCCTGCGTTTTATGTCGGAACTCCGCGACCGGGAGATACAGCGCGACCCCATGCGGTTTCGCGAGAATTTGCGCCGCATCGGACAGATCTTCGCCTACGAGATCAGCAAGGAACTTTCGTATCAGTTGCAGACGGTGCAGACCCCCTTGGGCGAGAAAGCCATGAACCTGCCCGTGGAAGATCCGGTGATCGCCAGTATCCTGCGCGCCGGCCTGCCCCTGCACGAAGGCTTCCTCTCGTTTTTCGACCGCGCCGGCAACGCCTTTATCTCCGCCTACCGCAAGCACGACGAAACGGGCGCGTTCCAGATAAAGATGGACTACGTTTCCTGCCCCGACCTGCAAGACAGGACCCTGATTCTTTGCGACCCCATGCTGGCCACCGGCTCCTCGATGGCCATCTGCCACCGTGCCCTGCTGGAATACGGCCAGCCCAGGCACACCCATCTGGTGTCGGTGATCGCCGCCCAGGAAGGCATCGACTACCTACAGAAACAGATACCTTCCGACAACTGCACCCTTTGGGTCGGTTCGGTCGATGAGGAACTTACCGCCCAGTCGTATATCGTGCCCGGTCTGGGCGACGCGGGCGACCTGGCCTTCGGCTGCAAGCTTCAAAATTAGTTCAGGCGAGCCATGTTCCTGCTGATACTCTATCTGCTGCTGGCACTCTGCGTGTCGTTCGTGTGCTCGGTGCTGGAAGCCGTGCTGCTCTCCACGCCCCTTTCGTATATGGAGGTGGTAAAGGGCAAGGTGCGGGAAGAAGCCGTTAAGGACGGCATAACCCGGCATCTGCACCGCAAGTTGCGTTCCTCCCTGATTTTCGTAAAGATAAAGGACAATATCGGGCGTTCCCTTTCGTCCATCCTCTCGCTCAACACGGTGGCCAACACCATCGGTGCGGCGGGCGTGGGCGCGCAGAGCGCCAAGGTGTTCGGCAACGCCTACGTGGGCATCGCCTCGGTGGTGCTTACGTTCGCCATCCTGGTGTTCTCCGAGATCCTGCCCAAGAACCTGGGCACGCGCTACTGGCGCAGGCTCTGCCTGCCCGCCGGGCGTGTGATCCGTGTCCTGATGTGGGTCTGCTATCCCTTGGTGATTCTGGCCGAGGGCGTTTCGTGGCTGGTTACGCGCGGCAAGAAGGATCCGGGCGTGAGCCGCGAGGAAGTGTCGGCCTTGGTGAACATCGGCTCCAAGGAAGGCATATTCACCCAGGAGGAAATCCACGGCCTGCGCAGCATGCTCGACCTGCGTAACCTGCGCGTGCGCGACATCATGACTCCGCGCATGGTGGCCGTTACCGCCTGCGAGGAAATGACCTTGGGCGATTTCTACCGCGAGAAAAACTACCTTAAGTTTTCGCGCATTCCGGTGTACGAGGAGGAAAATCCCGACAAGATTACCGGTTTCGTGCTGCTCAAGCACGTGTTCGAACAACTGGCCGCCGACCGTTTTGACCTTAAGCTCAAATCGATAAAACGCCCCATTTTCGTGGCCGTGGAAAGCCAGAAACTGCTTTCGCTTTGGAACCGCATGCAGCAGATACCCAACGAAGAGGGCGAGGAACAGCGTTCAGGCCGCAAGAAACGCGAGCAGATCGCCATGGTGGTGGACGAATACGGCAGTTTCGTGGGCATCGTTACCGTGGAAGACATGGTGGAGACCATGCTCGGCATGGAAATCGTGGATGAAAAAGACACCATTACCGACATGCAGCAATATGCGCGCCAGAAGTGGGTTTCCTCGCGGGCATACCACCGCATCGATCAGGAAGACGACGGAAAATAAATCTTGAACCGCTTAGTAGCGGATATTGTCGATGAGCCTTACCTTGCCCATCCACACCACGATAAAGCCCACGTTGCCTTGGGCGGGTTCATTGTCGGGCACCGTCTGCAGGCTGTCGGGGCGGGCAATCTCGAAATATTCCAGTTTCATTTCGGGCACGGCGGCAATCTGCGCGCACACGAAATCCTTTACTTCCCGGCAGGTCTTGCCGGCCATTTCCGCACTCTTCTTAAGCGTGGCATAGATTTTGGGTGCCAGGACACGGTTCTCGGGCGTGAGCAGGGCGTTGCGGCTGCTTTGCGCCAGGCCGTCTTCGTATCGCTTGATGGGGCAGGGCACGATCTGCGTCTTGATGCCCATCTGCCGCACCAGGTCTTGGATCACCGCCACCTGCTGGAAGTCTTTCTCCCCGAAATAGGCACGGGTGGGCTTCACTAGTTCGAACAGCAGGCCCACCACCACGCCCACACCCTTGAAGTGGCCGGGGCGCTGCGCGCCTTCCATCACCGTTTCGAGCGCGCCGAACGAATACGATTTTTGCGGTTCGCCTTCGGGATACATCTCCTCTACGGAGGGTGCGAACACGATATCGCAGCCGTTGGCCTCGAGCAGCTTGCGGTCGGCCTCGAAGTCGCGCGGATAATTCTTGAGGTCTTCGGGATTGTTGAACTGTATGGGGTTCACGAACACGCTGGCCACGAACACATCGTTTTCGGCGCGGGCCCGTTTAAAGAGCGAGGCATGGCCTTCGTGCAGGGCACCCATCGTGGGCACGAGCCCTATCGCGGCATCTTTCGGGCAGGCGGCCAGAGCCTGTGCGAGTTCTTTTCTGGTCTTGCAGACAATCATGATATTACGCTTGCGCGCGGTTTGGTTTGGAAATTTCTTGAAAGAGTTCAAACAGGGTGGAAACCGGCACGATTCTCTTCTGATACTTCGGTTCCAGTCCCTTCAATCCGTATTTGGAAACAAAAATGCGCTCGAATCCCAATTTCTCGGCTTCGGCCAGACGTTGGTCGAGGCGGCTCACGGGGCGGATCTCGCCGGTAAGTCCCACTTCGGCGGCAAAGCAATACTTGGGATTGAGCGGAATATCCTGGCCGGAGCTGATTACGGCGGCGATCACGGCCAGGTCGATGGCCGGGTCATCCACCCGCAGCCCGCCGGCAATGTTCAGGAACACGTCCTTTTGGTTGAGCCGCGCCCCGCAGCGTTTTTCGAGCACCGCCAGCAGCATGTTGAGCCGCCGCAGGTCGA
Organism: Ruminococcus flavefaciens; assembly: GCA_023667315.1. Taxonomy (GTDB): domain Bacteria; phylum Bacteroidota; class Bacteroidia; order Bacteroidales; family P3; genus Pullibacteroides. Next base: position 45,682 of record JAMPAI010000002.1, on the reverse strand, counting down.
AACCGGTGGCCGACCGCTGGGGTACGGTGTAGGCGGTGGGGCTCACCAAGGCCTGCACCTCCACCATAATGGGGCGCAGACCCTCCAGGGTGGCGGCGATGGCCGTTCCGCTCAGCTGTTCCTCGCGTTGCGAAAGCAGGATTTCGGAGGGGTTCTCCACCTCGCGCAGGCCGTTGCCCTGCATCTCGTAGATGCCTATCTCGTTGGTGCTGCCGAAACGGTTCTTTACCGAGCGCAGGATGCGGTAGCCGTAGTTGCGGTCGCCCTCGAAATGCAGCACGGTGTCCACGATATGTTCCAGAATCTTGGGGCCGGCCAGGTTGCCGTCTTTGGTGATGTGTCCGATCACGAACACGCTTACGCCCGATTCCTTGGCGTAACGCTGCAGCTGGGCGGCGCATTCCTTTATCTGCGAGATGCTGCCCGCCGAGGCATCCACCGAAGAGGCGCAGAGGGTCTGAATGGAGTCGGCCACCAGGATGTCGGGCTGCACCTCGGCCGCCTGGGCGAATATATCGTCTAAGTTGGTTTCGGTAAGGATAAAGCAGTTGTTGGGTGTAAGCCCCAGGCGTTCGGCGCGCATCTTGAGCTGCTGCCCGCTTTCCTCGCCGCTTACGTACAGTATCTTCTGCTCGCCCGGAATCTGCAGTGCCACCTGCAGCATCAGCGTCGATTTACCGATGCCGGGTTCACCGCCTATCAGCACGAACGAACCGGGCACCAATCCGCCGCCCAGCACACGGTTGAGCTCGCGGTTGCCAGTGTCCAGGCGCGTAAGGGCGTGGCTCTCGATGTCGCGTATCAGGGCGGGCTTGCTCTTGCCCGCCGCCGGCAACAGGGAGCGGTCTTTTTTCCAGGGCTGCTGCTGGGAGGGGCGTTCGATAACTTCTTCGGTATAGGTGTTCCATTCGCCGCAGGAAGGGCAGCGTCCCACCCATTTGGGCGACTGCGCCCCGCAGTTGGAGCAGAAAAAGGCGGTCTTGATTTTGGCGGATTTTGCCATGCTTGCGTGCCTTATTTGAGGTCGCTGCCGATAAGCCGCAGGAACTCCATGCGGGTCTTGGAATCGCTCAGGAACCCGCCCGTAAAGTCGGAGGTGGTGGTTACCGAGTTCTGTTTCTGCACCCCGCGCATCGACATGCACAGGTGCTGGGCCTCGATCACCACGGCCACGCCCAGGGGATTGAGTGCGTTCTGAATGCACTCCTTTATCTGTGTGGTGAGCCTTTCCTGAACCTGCAGGCGGCGGGCGAACACTTCCACGATGCGGGGAATCTTGCTCAGCCCCACGATGTGGCCGTTGGGAATGTAGGCCACGTGCGCCTTGCCGAAGAAGGGCAGCATATGGTGTTCGCAGAGCGAGTAGATCTCGATGTCCTTAACAATCACCATCTGCTTGTAGTCTTCCTTGAACATGGCGCTCTTGAGAATCGCTTCCGGATCCTGTCCGTAGCCCTGTGTAAGGAACTGCATGGCCTTGGCCACGCGGGTGGGGGTGGCCAGCAGGCCTTCGCGGGCAGAATCCTCACCCAAAAGGTCGAGGATGGCCTTGTAATGTCCGGCCAGTTTTTCGGTAAGTTCAACCGGATAAAGGTCTTCTTTCTTATATCCCTTGTTCATCTCTTTTACGTATGAACCGCTTTGAAACGGGGGTCAAAGGTACATTATTTGGGAAAATGTTCAAAAAGCATTCATCTTTTGAAACAGGCGAGTTTTCATTAAGGGGAAAAGAGAGAAGAAGGTTTGTGGCTTTTATATTCGAGGTATTGGAAAAATCCGTATATTTGGAAGTGTGTATTGAACTAGTCACAAAAAAACAAAGTATTATCACTTAAAAACATTAAAGTCATGAAAAAGTTGGTCAAGACCATTGGTGTTGCTATTGCAACGCTGATTTCTGTATCCGTTAATGCTCAAGTTTCGGTAGAATCTGATGGCTCGATAAAGATGGGAGATTTGAACAAGGCCAAAAACGCAAGCGGCAATTCTTTGGATATAGCCGTAAACAAGATTTATGTATATACGAGTAACAATGGCACCGGAAGTTTCAGTATCTATAATAACTCTCAATCAGGGCCGGTTTCAGGTGGGGGCGGTTTCATCACACTCTCGACAGAAGGAAACGGACAGAGTCGAGTGGTTGGGGACAATGCATACAACCTTCCGACCTATATAGAACCCGTAACCGCGGGAAGATTGATATTGGGAACTTCAAGCAAGCCGTTGGGAAGTATCTATGCGGGAACCGTGTATTCTTCAGGGCAGAAACTGACATCCGACCGCCGCGCCAAACTCAATATCCACGGTCTGGAAAATTCAACAGCTTATTTGCTTTCCTTGAAGCCGGTCCGTTTCGACTTTAACCGTGAGGTGGTGACGGTGGAAGAAAGCCAAGCGGGCAACAAAATCGGCTTCATCGCGCAGGATGTGGAAAAGATTCTTCCCGAACTGGTGTCGTACGACACGCTTTCGGATTTATATTCGATGGACTACGTGTCCTTGATTCCGGTACTGGCCAAAGGCTTTCAGGAACAGGATTCGGTAATCCGCAGGCAGCAGGCGTTGTTGGAGGCGCAAGCCGAGTTGATGGCGCAACTGGCGGAACAGATAAATGCGTTGCAGGAACTGTTGGTTTCGGACAAACCGGCTGCCGCACCCAAGAAAGCTCCCGTTGCCGGCGAAAAGAACCATGAAGGAGGCAATGTGCTGTATCAGAACCAGCCCAATCCATTCAATATGGAAACCAAAATCAGATACGGGTTGGCCAAGGGAGTCCGGAATGCCAGAATCGTGCTGTACGATATGAACGGCGTACAATTGAAAGTTTACGAATTGCCCCTGCAGTCTGAAGGCGAACTGGTGTTGCAGGCCGGCAGCCTTGCGGCGGGTATTTACCTCTATGGCCTTGTTGTGGATGGGGTTCAGGTCGATTTGAGACGGATGGTGTTGATGAACTAACCAATATGGAAAGGAGTTGAAAATGAAAGCTAAGCATATATTGGCCGTATTCTGCGGCCTGTTGCTGTCTGAATGTTTGTCGGCACAGATGGAGGAATTCCGCTTCAAGCTCTATTTGGAATCCTTGTCCAGCGGCAAGAAAGACACCTTGGAGTTGGGGGTGGGGCCGAATGGATATGGGTGGGGTGGACGCTCTTGGAATGGGTGGCATGACTGCTTGTATGATTCGTTGCTTTGCCCCGTTTATGCCGAACCGTTTTTCGATACGGTTAATCATGTTGGGGCCTTTGTCGTTCCGGGAACCGATGGGTATAGATATCATGAAGACACTTTGCGTGTACTCTGCCCTTTTTATGCGAAGAAACGCATAGGGATATTGGCCGAAGATATGGTTGTAGTGTTTCCCATAGCAGAGCAACCCGTTAAGGTAAGTTGGGATAAAACGCTATTGCAGAGTCTGATATTGAAAACTCCTGTTTTAACGACATTTGAGGCCGGTAGCCGATACGATGTTCTACACCCAGGATATTGGACTCCTATTAGGGTTGATATGTCTGTTAGTCAAGATTGTGAAGTGGGGTATGCATTTGAAGGAAATGCTTGTGACAGTATTGAGAAGTGTGCCTATATCAGAGATAGTTTGGGGACAGAGCATCCATACATATACTTTTTTATTTTGACTGGACAGGATTTGAGTGCAAGTGCCACCCCAGGGCAACTTGATGGCAAAATTTTTATAACACCCAATCCGGTTCAAAGGAATTTTAGGATAAATGGAGTAGAGTCGTTAAAGAAATGGCAGTTATTTTCCCTGTCGGGGACAATCCTGAAGGAGGGGCATGATGAGGAATACGTAGATATTCATGATTATCCATCCGGTATTTACATCTTCCGTTGGGAAAACAAAAGCAATAAAGCAGGCCTCATAAAACTGATAAAAAGATAGCCATGAAGTTAAATAGAATAATTATACACTTGATTTTGGGAATGGCTCCAATGTGGTTGTCGGCACAAAAAACGGCGATTGATTGGTGTATGTCCATTGGAAGTCAATGTGAACCTGTTCTTTATTCAAAAAGATAACGGAACCGGAAATTTTCAGGAAGACAATGCGGAACATCAACGTCTTTGGGACGATATAACCGCAGGTATAAGTAAAAAGTTTACCGAGATAAAGGATTCTGAATTGGATAGCTGTTTTGCTTGGAGGGATCCGTTTATGGCTGATTCCCGTATTCGGTTAAAATTCAATCGACATTACATCAAAAACAGTACTTATTGGAATTGGGAATTACATGGGGAAACGGCATCCGGTATAGGTTCTGTGTTGAATAACACATTGAAGAAGGAACTGGAGAACCGGAATGATATTCCATTGGGTATTTCCATTTTCTTTCCAGAGAACGGGGATATTTTTGATGAATATATGGATGTTATTGTTTCAGGGGACACCGTATCGGCTAAAGATGCGAATTATGCCTATACGTACTTCCCTGGTGCCAATTTTATATCGATGATTTGTATGCCGGATACCTATTGTAAATTTCTGTGGATGAAACATATTCTGCCGAAAATCCGTGCATTGGAAGGGAAGACTGTAACATGGGAAGACCAAATTTGGTACGGGGAGGTGAATACGTTGGTAACGTTGCTGTCTCACGAAATGGGGCATGCATTTAGTCTTGATCATAGTTGCAATCATTATGGAGAAAATTATTGTCAAGATGCAATGATGACGCCAAGTGGCAATTCAAGATACCGTCATTACTATATTCCGCCTACTGAAATAGGCAGGATGCATAAGACATTGATGGAAACCAAACTGAAGGAATTGATACCCAAAACGATTCCGACTGTCGGCACCATGAACATCACCCATGATTTGAGCTGGAATGCGCCCTTCCGTTGTTATTCGGATCTGGCTATTGCCAGACAGGGGAAGGTGGATATGTATGGGAATGTGCAGATGCCGAAGAAATCGAAGATTGAGGTGAGCGGGCAGTTGTATATTCGGAACGGGAGTGTTGAATGTGTTGACGGCACCGACCACTGGATGGGCATACGTGTTAAAAGCGGAGGATTGCTGTGGCTGGAGAATGCCACGATAGGCGATCACGACATTATTATGGAAACAGGCAGCATCTTGGTATTGCGAGGAACCATCGTGTTTAAGAACGGTCACAAGCTGGTGCTTGACAACGGCGTTTATGTCTGTGCGGCAGACAATTTTTCATGCGCAATGTCTTCATTCTGCGTAAATGGGACGCCAAGTTCCGTGTTGAAGAACGGTATCGCCCCCGGTATCACACCGAAGTATGAATATGCCTGTGGAACTACCGGACGGCAAAGCTTCCTGGCAAGATGTTCGGCAATGCAGGAAACCCTGTACGTTCAGAACCAAACCATAAGCCAAAATCAGACGTTTGTGGCGAAGAAAATCCTTGTGGGCAATGCCGTTGATGCGAACCGGGTGAAGGGCGATGTCGTGGTTAAGTCGCCGGCACGGGCAACCTTTATCTGCAAGGACAGAATACTTTTTGACAAGGGCTTCCGTTGCGAATCCGGCGGTTATCAGGTACTTCGGTTCTAAAAAAGCGGCGTGCAATGTGTTTTTTTGAGGCTGAGGGTTGGGATTGTCCTTCATAAAATAAGCCCCGTGGGGTGAATTCAATGATGGATACGATGAGAACACCTTTTTGTTGATAAAGTTTGCGTAAGTAAAAATATTAACGTACCTTTGCGCTCCCAAATTGATTAAGGAGAAGTAGCGATATGTACTTGACAGCAGAAAGAAAACAGGAAATTTTCAAGACCCACGGCGGTTCAGAAAAGAACACGGGCAGCGCAGAAAGCCAAATCGCCTTGTTCACGGAAAGGATTCTTCACCTCTCCGAACACGTTAAGGCGAACAAACACGACCAGTTTACCCAGCGTTCGTTGGTTCGTCTGGTAGGTAAACGCCGCAAGATGCTCGATTATCTCAAGGAAAGGGATATCGAACGCTACCGTGCGATTCTTCAGAAACTGAAACTCCGTAAGTAAAATAGAGCTTCGGATGGCTCGGAATGCAGGAAGGCAATTATGTTATGTAATTGCCTTCTTGTTTTTATACCGGTCGGAAAAATCTTGGTGAAGCCCGATGCTATATCCAAGATAATCTTTTATATAGCCGACCGCTTCTGGGAGAAATAAGAAAATCAAGCTATAAAAATGCGCCTCGGCGAACGTTCGGGCAAGCCGGATTTTCCGGATTCGGCCGCGAAAAGATTCGCTTAAACGGGGCAAGAAACTCAATGTTATGGTATTAGGTACACAAAAAAAATTCAACCTGCCCGATGGTCGGGAGGTGATTGTGGAAACTGGCAAACTTGCCAAGCAGGCCGATGGTTCGGCAGTGATCAAATGCGGCGACACCGTGATTCTGGCTACGGTGTGCAGCAAAACCGAAGTGGGCGAGAATGTAGATTTTATGCCGCTTACGGTAGATTATCAAGAAAAATACGCTTCCGTGGGACGTTTTCCCGGCGGTTTCTTCAAGCGCGAGGCCCGTCTCTCGGAATATGAGATTCTGATTTCCCGTTTGATCGACAGGGCCCTGCGTCCCCTTTTCCCCGACAACTACCATGCCGACACCCAGGTGTTGGTTTACCTGATTTCGGGCGACCGCAACAACCTGCCCGACGCGTTCGCCGCCTTGGCCGCCTCCACCGCGCTCACCATTTCCGATATTCCGTTCAACGGTCCTATCTCCGAAGTGCGCGTGGCCCGCGTAAACGGCCAGTTCATCATCAACCCCTCGGTGGCCCAGATGGAACAGGCCGACCTGGAACTGATGGTGGGTGCCACGATCGACGACATCTCGATGGTGGAAGGCGAAATGAAGGAAGTGAGCGAGGAAGTGATGATCGAGGCGCTCAAGGCCGCCCACGAAGCCATCAAGGTTCAGTGCCAGATGCAGATCGACCTGGCCAAGGAAGTGGGCAAGCCCAAACGCGAATACTGCCACGAAACCAACGACGAAGCCCTTAAGGCGCTGGTTCGCGAAAAGTGCTACCAGAAGTGCTACGACTGCGCCCGCGAATGCGTGGCCGACAAGAAGCTGCGCGCCACCAAGATCGATGCCATCAAGAAGGCCTTCATCGAAGAAAACTTTACGCCCGAAACCCTGGCCGGCAAGGAATTCATGATTTCGCGCTACTTCCACGATGTACACCGCGATGCGGTGCGCGACATGATCCTCAAGGAAAGGATCCGTCTGGACGGCCGCGGCCTGGAAGACATCCGCCCCATCTGGTGCGAAGTGGACGTATTGCCCGGCCCTCACGGTTCCTCCATCTTTACCCGCGGCGAAACCCAGTCGTTGAGCACGGTTACCCTCGGTTCCAAATTGGATGAACAGACCATCGACGGCGCCATTGTGGAAGGCAAGAACAACTTCCTGCTGCACTATAACTTCCCTCCCTTCGCCACGGGCGAAGTGAAGCCGGTGCGCGGCACGGGACGCCGCGAAATCGGTCACGGAAACCTGGCCATGCGCGCCCTCAAGCAGGTGCTGCCCACGGGCGAGGCCAATCCCTACACGATCCGCGTGGTTTCCGATATCCTCGAATCCAACGGTTCGTCTTCGATGGCCACCGTTTGCGCCGGCTGTCTGGCGTTGATGGATGCCGGTGTGAAGATCAGCAAGCCCGTGAGCGGTATCGCCATGGGTCTGATCACCGACCCCAAGACCGGTTCCTATGCCGTTCTTTCCGATATTCTGGGTGATGAAGACCACCTGGGCGATATGGACTTCAAGGTATGCGGTACGCCCGACGGCATCACCGCCTGCCAGATGGATATCAAGATCGACGGCCTTTCCTACGAGATTCTCGGCAAGGCCTTGGCGCAGGCTCACCGCGGCCGTGCCCACATCCTGGGCAAGATGCTCGAAGTGATGCCCCAGCCGCGCGAAGACTACAAGCCCCACGCCCCGCGCATCGTTCAGATCCGCATTCCGCGCGAATTTATCGGTGCCGTTATCGGAACGGGAGGCAAGGTCATTCAGGAAATGCAGCGCGAGACCGGATGCGACATCTCCATCGAGGAAGTGGGCGAATTCGGCATCGTGGACATTGCCGGCAGCAACAAGGAAGGCATGGACATGGCCTTGGCCCGTATCCACGCCCTTACCGCCGTTCCCGAAGTGGGCGAGGTTTATGATGGTACGGTACGGTCGATCCAGCCCTTCGGCGCGTTCGTTGAGATCCTGCCCGGCAAGGACGGTCTGCTCCACGTTTCCGAAATAAGCTGGAACCGTGTGGAACGCGTGGAAGACGTGCTGCATGAAGGCGACAAGGTGCGCGTTCAGCTTATCGAGGTGGATGCCCGTACGGGCAAGCTCCGTCTGAGCCGCCGCGTGCTCGAACCCAAACCGGAAGGCTACGTGGAACCCCGTCGCGAACCGCGCGAGCCCCGTGGCGAACGCCGCGGAGGTTTCGACCGTCACGACCGCATGGAACGTCCCCGTCCGGAAAACCGTTTGAGCGCGCCCAAACTGCGCGGAAACAACGACGGTGGATTCCATCCCTCCGACGACATGATGTAGGATAATCTATCCGATAAAGGAAAGGGCGATGATTTTTATCATCGCCCTTTTTTGTTGCCTGCCGTGTTAGCTATTCCGTTAGAAAAAAATAGCGTTTAGAAGCCTTGCGCGGCGGAGAACTCCTGCCAGATCCGGGCGTGGTCGAAGGCCAGTTCCGGCAGGTCGTTTACGGGGAACCATGCGGCCTGGGCGGCATCGTCGCTGCCTTGCACGGAAGGCAGTTCGTCGCATTCGACAAGGGCGTGATACACCATCGTTACCGTGCGTCCGCGCGGGTCGCGGTCTGGGTCGCTGTAGGGGCGGAAAAACCGGGGCGTAAGCCCGTAGTCCTTGAGGCGGATGCCCGTTTCCTCGCGCAGCTCGCGCACCGCCGCCCATTCCAGGGTCTCGTCTTCTTCCACGAATCCGCCCGGAAAGGCAAAGCAGCCCTTGAAAGGTTCGTTCCCGCGCCTGATCAGCAGCAGGTGGCGGCTCTTGTCGGGCAGTTGCGCCAGTAGGATAAAGTCGGCCGTCAGGGCGGGGCGGGCATGGCTGTACGAGAAACAAGGCTCGGGGCGGCCTTCCACAATCAGCACCATCTCGCCCTTGGGTTCGTTCGCGGCGTAGAAATCGGCCAGTTCGCGCAAGGTACCGCGTCTGTTCTCGGCGTAGATCTTGGAAATCTCGCGGCAGAGGCAGGCCTTGCGCTTGTCGCCCAAGGTCTGCGCCAGTTGCTCCAGGGTCTTGGCGATGCGGTGAGGCGACTCGTAGATAATCATGGTGCGTTCCTGCCACTTGAGTTGTTCCAGGCGCGCGTTCCGCCCTTTCTGATGGGGCAGGAAACCCTCGAAGGCAAAGCGTTCGCAGGGAAAGCCCGACTGCACCAGTGCCGGCACGAAGGCGGTGGCTCCCGGCAGGCATTCCACTTCGATTCCTTCTTGCACGCAGGCCCTCACCAACAGAAAGCCGGGGTCGGAAATACCCGGCGTTCCGGCATCGGTAATCACGGCGATGTCCTGACCCTGCCTAAGCATGTCCACCACCTGTTGGCAGATCTTGTGTTCGTTGAACTGATGGTAGGCGCGGCAGGGGGTCGAGATGCCGTAGTGCTGCAGGAGCTTGCCGCTGGTGCGGGTGTCTTCGGCCAGGATAAGGCCGCAGTTCTTGAGCGTTTCTTCCGCCCGGTGCGTGAAATCCGAAAGGTTGCCCACCGGAGTGGGGACTAAAAACAATTTAGACATGCTGAGTTCTTAAAGGTAAACGCCCAATACGCTCAAGGCGAGGATCAGTACGAAAAGCACTTCTTTCAGTACGGACTGCCGCATATAAACGATGAACTTGGTGCAGAAGAACGCCGCCGGAAAAAACAGCGGAAAACGGTGTGCCACCGGCACGTGGCCTATCGAGAGCAGGAGAAAGGCCAGCAGGTAGAAGATAATGATGCTCATGGCCGAAGACTTGCGCCTTTCGGTCATTTCCAGATCCTGCAGGAAGCTGCGCGAGGAGATGATCGAGAAGAACGACAGCACCACGCAAAAGAGCAGCAGGATTCCGGGAACGATGGGCAAGGACGAAAAGTCGGGCAATCCGAACACCTGTATCTGCGCCATGTTTTCGGCCAGGATGTGCTGTCCGCTCAGAAAGTCGAAGGCGGCCAGCAGCAGGTAGGGGGTGCCGATGCCGCTGATCGAAGACATCCACAGATGCCAGTTGCCGGCGGCGTAGGCCAGCATGACGATAAGCAGGCAGGGCAGGGTAAAGAACAGGTCGGGAAAGAAGACGGTGGCGGCGCTCCAGAAGAAGGCGGCGTTGAAGGCGTCGGGATAGGGCTTGTCTTTGCCGTACATGTTGAAGGTGTAGTAGAACGAGAGCAAAAACAGCGGATAGACCCAGATCTGGGGCGTGTATTCCGTGCCTAAATGGGGCGCGGTGAGGCAGAGGAAGATAAGCCCCTGCATGCCCGGATTGCGCGAGACCTGTTGCTTCTGCACCATAAAGCAGGTTCCGGCGGCCATCAGCAGGCAGACGGCCCAACCCGCCCAGCACGCGCCTTGCGAGAACCCGCCCGTAACAAAGGCCTTGCCCCAAAGCACCAGCGAAAACAGCACCAGCAGCGCAAACTGGAACGTAAGGTTGTTTTTCGATATCTTGACAAACATGCTCTTTCTACTTAATCGGCAATCCGATACAAAGTTGCAAAAAAAATCGCTACCTGCGCAAGCGGAACGTGAGCGCGCCTTGGGGGCTTATGTGTTCTTCGGCCAGCAGGTAGCGCCAGAGTTCCTTCAGGGTGTTTTCGTCTTCGTCTGCAAGCAAGGTTTCCATCAGTTTGAAATCGAATTCCCTGTCCTGCAGGGCGGGCCTTACGGAATCGAAAAGCCGTTGGAGTTGCTTTTCCGGCACGGGTTTCCGCTTTTTCTCCAGGCATACGTCGCAGCTTCCGCAGTCCTTGCCCCCGTGTTCCCCGAAATACTGCAACAGGTAACGGTTCCGGCACAGGTTCCGCCCCTCGGCGTAGCCCAGCATCGCGTCTAACTTGCGGGTGGCGTTCTCCTTGCGCTCGGCATACACGGCCGGCTGCAGGAACACGGGCGCCTTCTCGCGGCGTTCCATCAACAGGGTGATTGTTCCCCCTTGTGGCGCCGGTTCATAGGCGATCAGATTCATACGGTTCAATTCGGACAGGAGGCTGCACACCTTTTCGTACGGCAGCCTGAGGCGCGCGGCCATGGCCTTCTCGTCGATGGACACGAAATCCGAAAACAACCGGCCTCCGTAGGCGCGAAGCAGCGCCTGTATCACCGGTTCCAGCGCGGGATAGTCCACCGAATGCCGGTAAAGGGTACGGTAGTCGGTGGTTACATGCACCTTGCCCGATTCGCGCGCCTGGTCGGAAATGCGGAAAAATCCTTCTTTTTCCAGGAACGAGAGCGCCGAGAAGGTTTCGGCCAGGGGCAGGTTGTAGGCGCGGGCGAACGTGGCGGTCTCGAACGGAAACGTCTGCCCCTGCCCCGAGCCCGGCGGCACGCAGAGGTGGTTGCCCAGGGCGTCATATACGCGGCGTATGAAAGGCATTTCCGGATACGACCGGCCCAGGTTCTGCAAGGCGTCCGCCTTGTCGGCAGGATGGTGTATGAGCAGGGCGAACGCGCGCTTGCCGTCGCGTCCGGCACGCCCCGCCTCCTGAAAGTAGGCCTCTATCGTGTCGGGTAGGTCTATGTGCACCACAAAGCGCACGTCCGGCTTGTCGATGCCCATGCCGAACGCGTTGGTGGCCACCATCACCTGCGTCTTGTTCTCGATCCACGCCTGCTGGGCCTGGGAACGCTGCCCGTTGTCCAGCCCGCCGTGGTAGAACGAGGCCGCGATGCCCCGCTGCTGCAGCGTGCGGGCTATGTCCACGGTCTTGCGGCGGTTGCGCACATACACGATGCCGCTGCCGCCCACCTTGCGGATGATGCGTTCCAGACGGCCTGTCTTGTCTTCGTCGTAAATAACGTAGTAGGTAAGGTTCTCGCGCACGAAACTCTTCTGGAACACCTTGCGCGGGTTGATCAGCAGCTTCTCCTGGATGTCGGCCACCACGTCGGGCGTGGCGGTGGCCGTGAGCGCCAATAGCGGAACCTTGGGCAGGTACGCCCGCAGTTCGGCAATCTGCAGGTAGGGCGGGCGGAAGTCGTAGCCCCACTGCGACACGCAATGCGCCTCATCCACCGCCAGCAGGCACACGTCCATGCGCTGCAGATGCGCCAGAAACGTCTGGTTGCGGCAACGTTCGGGCGAGACGTAAAGGAATTTGATGCGTTGGTGAACCGCCGCGTTGAAGATAAGCTCGGTCTGCATCTGCGAAAGGCCGGTATAGACCGCCTCGGCGGGAACGCCCCGTTTCTTGAGGTTCTCCACCTGGTCCTTCATCAAAGCGATAAGGGGCGATATGACAATGCACACGCCCCTCATGGCCAATGCCGGCACCTGAAAACATATCGACTTTCCGCCGCCGGTGGGAAGCAGCGCCAAGGCGTCCTTCCCCTGCAAGACGTATTCGATAATGTCCTGCTGCAGGGGTCTGAATTCATCATACCCCCAGTGCCGGCGCAGTATCTCGTGGATGTCGGAAGTCTCCGGCCTATTTGTTTCCAATAATCTTCACCTTATTTACTTCCCAAGTCGCCATGTTCTCGGTATCGCTCTTATACACGAACGCGATGCGGAAAGGCGTATCCTTGTAAGGCATCATGTCGATTTCGCCACTGCTTTGGAACGTAAAACTGTTCCCTGGATGCTGTACAGGAATTTCCAAGGTTGTCCAATCGGCATCGTTCGGGTTGGTATGCTTGGCTGGATCATAGTCGGTGGAGATGCGAACGCTGAACCAATCGTAAGGTGCATCGAATTTATAGCTGAGGGCTTGCTCGAAACTGAACTGAGCCGAAGAAAAGCGTTCGGGAATGGAAATTTCCCGCGAGATAAGCCAGTCTTCGTTATATTCCTTCTTGTTGCTTGAGCCCTGCACCATGGCACAACCGTCTCCGTACTTGCCCCAGGTCCAATGGGCGTTGCCTTCAAGACTCACTACTTTGAAATCCAGCAGGTCGGTGCTGAACGAAGCGGAGAATATCGGGTAGTTCACTTCGTTGGTGGCGTTGAATTTGGCGGTGTCCAGGTCGGAGAACGAACGCAAGTAGAATTGTTTGGTATCGCCGTAAATGGCGTAGATACAGGTCATGTCGCCGATGCCGGCCGGTACGGGACGGCGGAAGAAACGGCAGGCGCTGCTGGTACGCAACACGAAAGAACCTTCACCGTCAATGCTGAAATAGCGGTTGGTTGAGGTGGGGTTGGTGCCGGTGGGAGGCGCGGGCGCGAATTCCATACCTACCTCGTCGCCCGAAAACTGCACGTTGCGCAGGATAACCAGCTGGTTGTAGAGTGCCGGGTTTTCCAGTTCGGAAATATCGGTGATTTCGATAGGTTGCGGCAGTTCCGCCGGATCGGTAGGCGGCAGGCCTTTCTTGAACACGTGGCGAACGAACACAGCATCGGGAATACGGCCTAAGGAAACCGAGCCGTTGTCGTCGGCATAGCGGAATCCTAATTGCGGCAGGTTCTCGTATTTGCCGACATACAGTCCGGAGCAGTTGATGTACAGTTCCTGTCCAACGGGGTAGAAGTTGTACAGACCCGTCTTGTCCACGCTGAGGTTCAGGGCGCGGTCGCAGTTCTTGTCGCGCACGTACATGCTCTTGTAGATGTTTCCCGACACGTCGTTTCCGATAACCGTCACGTTGAGATAGATGTCTTTCCACACGGAATCGCTGTTCTCGAAGAACTGACCCACCGAATCGAAATCGCCAGGATAATAACCGTAGAGTTCATCGAGGCTCATTATCTTGGCGTTGGCCGGTTCGAAATCAAGGTCGGCCTGCGGCAGGTCGTCGTGTTGGAACTTAACGCAGGAAGAAAGCATCAAGCCCGTTCCCAATGCCAAAAGGCTCAATTTTACGATGTTGTATGTTTTCATGATTTTCCTCCTGTTTTATCGGTTGATGCTGTTTTGTACGGGTTCGGGAAATCCGAAGATATCGTCCTTGTCGCGGAAGTAGAATTGGGGAGTTCCGTTGTAGATTCCCAGAATACCGATCACATTTCCAAAACCCTCAGGAATAATGTCGTTGGCAAATGAAGCCTTGGTGCTGTTGCGGCAAACGAGGGCATTTTCATCCTCTTTGTCGAAGATTTTGCGGTCGGATCCGTTCCCGACATCTCCGGCGGTGGCGAAAGTAAGCCCTGCATCTACGAAATACACCGAGTCGATTCGTATCAGCATGCCGATATAAGGTTCGGGAAAATCTTTGATTTCTTTGATGGTTAACGCAATGGGTTCGGGCATGTTGGCGGCTGAAGCGTATCCCTTGCGGAAAAAGTGTTCCTCGCATTCGGGTTCGTAAAGGCGTTGCACCACATTGTTGCCTTGGTTGGCGATCTGCGGCTGGCCTCCGTAAAGCCCCATAGCCAGGCCTTTAAGCGACACCACCAAGCGTTGGCCGATGGGATACTTATGGTGGTTGTTGGTCATCTCGATCTCGATATCGATGCCGGCGGTTTCGTCTTGCAGGTAAATCTTCTTGTAGATATTGCCCGATACGTCGTTGCCTACTACCACGCCTTCGATATACCATGCCGAATCGAGGTTGGTATAGCTGATCTGGCCGAACCGGTCGATCAGTTCCTTGATCGTGATGTTGGCCTTCAAATCCGTATCGGGGGCGGCGGGAATTTCGGGATCGCCCACGCAGGAGGCAAGCCCCGCCAGCGCCAGCACCGGCAGGATCCTGAATAATATGTTGCGGAATGTTTTCATCTTGTTCGGTTTTTAAGGGTTAGAAACGTACGCCTACGTTGATAAAGAAAGTGGTTCCGTAGGAGTAGAAATAACGGGGAGGATACTTGTCCACGTTATGTTCGGCATAGTCGAAACGACGCTGTTCGTAGCCGCCGCTCTTTATCTTGCGGTTGTTGGTTACGTTCTGAATCGAGGCGTTCAGGTTTATCTGCCAGCCTTTCATGCGGAAAACCTTGCCGATGGAGAGGTCGAGCGTAAAGCCGCCTTTCAGTTTTTCCTGATTGAGAATCGAGGCCAGCAGTCTGCTGTCGTCGGCCGGAACCCCTTCGATGGCGGCCGTGGTGCGGCGTTCGGGGTTCATGCTCAGGTAACTGTTGCTTACGTAGTTGAGGTTGGCGTTCAGGTAGATGTTGAAGGGTGCCTGATAGTTCAGGCCGAGCGAACCGGCCATTTCGGGTGTTCCGGTAACATGGAGGTTCTTGTAATAAACGGTGTTGCTCCGGTCGGCGAACGCCCCGTTTTCGGGCGAGATGATGGCGTTGGGATTGCTGTTGTAGCGGTAGTTGCCGATAGAGGCGATCAGGGTGGCGCTCAACTGCGGGATTATCTTCACGTCCACGCCCAGTTCGATGCCCTGATGGATCTTGTCCACGCCGTTGAGCGTGTAGTTCACATAGGTGCGGTAGTCGTCGTGGTAGAACGAGAAGGCTTCCATGCCGTCGAAGAACATCGTGTGGTAGAGGCTCAAACGGCCCTGTACCACCGGGGTCTTGAGCACGTAGTTCAGATCCACCGAGAAGATCTTTTCGTTAACCAGCTTGGCCACGTCGTCCTTGATGCGGGGCGAGAGGTAGGCGTTGCGCAGGTACGGGGCGCGGGTCTTCCACAGCACGTTGGCGAAGATGTAGTTGCGGCCGTTTATCTTCCAGGTGGCGCCGGCCTTGAGCGCGTAGTTGTAGAAACCGTGCACGTTGCCCTTGCCCTTGGAGTTTTCGGGGGCGCGGCCGTTGCGCATGTGGCCGTAGCGCCAGAACTGGGTCGTGGAGAACTCGGCTCCGGCGTAGAAATCCCAGTGGGCGTAGTCGAACAGCCCCATGGCGTACAACTGGCCGTAAACCAGGTGCATGTCGTAATTGTAGCCGAACTTGTCGCCTTTCTTGATAATGCGGTTGGGGTTGTCGAGGTCGTTCTGTATTTCGTCGGCGTCCGAGGAAAAGTCGCGTTCGGCGAACTGGTCGATGTCGGTCCAGAACGTGCCGCCAAGGAGGTCGTCCATCACCTTGAAGTTTTTGGTGATGCTGTGGCGGAAACGGATGCCGGCGTTCAGCTTGGCGTGTTCGGTAAAGGTCTGGTTCAGCACGGAGCTGAGGTTGAAGTCGTTCACATCGTTGCGGCGTTCTTCCAGTATATATTTCGACTGCCGTCCGAGCGCGTTCTGGGCGTAGTTCACCTGATAGAGGTTATCCCAGTTCACCTGGCTCACGCTGGGGTCGTTGCGCCACAGGTCGGCCACCATGGCGGCCGTGGCGGGGTCTTCGTAGTAGGAGGGCAGGTAGCGGTAGTAGTCGGGCCGCGGGTCGGGGGCGTCGTACCAGTTGAGCGAGGTGGTTCCGTAGCGGCCGAACTGGTAGCTGGCCACGGTGGAGACCTTGGTGTTGGTGCCCGGGTCGTAGTCCCACACCAACTGGAAGGTGGGCAGGAAGGTGTTGCGCACGCGGGCCGAACGGATCTTCCCGTCTTGGTAACCCCAGTTGCCGTTGTAGTATTGGCTTCCCACCAAGTCGTACACTTCCTGGTAGGAACCGCCCTGCATGGCGCGCTGGGTGGGTGAGCCGAAGGCCACGAGGCTCAGGGCGTGGCCGGTGGAGCCGAAGCGTTTCTCCACCGAGAGGTAATAGCCCCAGCCGTCGTAGAACAGTCCGTCGGGCGTGCCTTTCTTGTCGTAGTTTTTGTTGAAGCGGGGAACGCGTACCTTGCTCGAGGAATTATCCACCAGGCCGTTGCCCCAGCGGCGCGACACGTTGAGCGCCACCGCCCAGCCGTTCTTGAGCAGTCCGGAACCGTAGGCGTACATCAGCCGGTGGGTGTAGGTGCGGTTGGAGAGCGCGTAGGAGAATTTATGCTGGCGGGGCATCGCCGAGGCGCGCATGTTGATGTTCTGCTCGCCGCCTAAGTTTCCGAATCCGAACCCGTTGGGCTTGAGCCCGCTCACGGATTCCTTGTTGCGGGTGGCATCGTTGATGCCGCCCCATTCGGCCCAGGAAGCGCGGCCGTTTTCGGGATCGTTCATCAGGGCGCCGTTAATGAAGACGGTGTTGTTCTCGTTGTCGTAACCACGGGGGCGGAAATAGGCGAACCCCAAGTTGTAGCCGGCCGCCTTGTCGAAGATGTCTTCCGACTGGGTCTGGAGCCCGGCCACCGTCTGGCCGCCGTAGCCCATGTCTTCGTCGCCGTCGAGTTCCAGCGAGGTAACGTCGCCGGGCGCGATTCCCTGGGCCTCTTCCAAATAATAAACCCCGTTACTGAAATCCTTTACGTTGATGATCTCGGATTTGTAACCGGGGGCTGACACGGTAAGCGAAACCTTACCTTTTTCGGGAATGTTGCCGAGGGTAAACGTGCCGTCTGGCTGCACCGATACCCGTTCGACCCCTACCGATACTTGGGCGGTCGGGATGGGGTTCTTTGTCCGTTTCTCCAAAACTGTTCCGCCCAACTGCCGTTGTGCCATCGAAAACGACACGATGCAGAAAAGCGATAGGAGCGTGACCAATTGCTTCATGGTTGCCGTATTTAGCGTTGTGTGATAGTCAGTGTATTTGGTGAAATAGCCATTCGGAATGGCTAAGGCGCAAATTTACGGAAAAAAAGCTATTGACGGCGGGGTGTTGATAAGTGGGCGGAGGTGTTGATAAAATAAGTGAAAAATCCAACTATCCCACCCAAAGGAACAACAGCAGCAGCCCCAGGGTGCGGCGGATCAGGGGCGCGGAACGCTGTTTGGCCGCCAGATAGCCCGTGCTCACCACACCATAGAGCAGCACGGCGGCCGGCAGTGAGATGGAAAGGTCGGCCATGGCGGATGGCAGCCGCCCGATGGCCTCCACCCCGAAGTTCATGCAGCGCAGCAACAGCTCCATAAAGCGGGCGAGCCACAGGGCAAGCGGCGTGCAGGCCAGCGAGACCAACGAGACGCCGATGCCCAGGGGAAGCGCGACGTTCACCAGGGGCGCCACCAGACAGTTGCCGATCAGGAAATACGTGGGGAAATTCCCGAAAAGGCAGAGGATAACGGGCAGGGTGGCCAGCTGGGCGGAGAGGGAGGCGGAAACCAGGTTGTTGAAGAAACGGAATATCCTGTTTTGGAGAAGCCGGCGGTTCAGTAGCGGGCTTAGCAGCGTAAGCCCCGCCACGGCCGAATACGACAGCAGGAAACCCGCGTCGTACAGCAAGGCGGGCTTTATCAGCAGCAGGATCAGGGCGGAAACGGCCAGGGAGCGGGTCGTCTTCACCTCCCGTCCCAAGCATTCGCCCAGTCCCACCACCGTAAACATGTAGGCGGCCCGGTTCACCGAGGGCGACAGCCCCGTAAGCACGGCATAGCCCCATACCGGCAGCAGCACCAGCAGGAAACGCAGCCATTTCTGCCATTTCCTGCGGCCGAGAAACGAAAGGGCGGCCGCCAGCATGCAGGAAAAGATGCTCAGGTGCATGCCCGACACTGCCAGCACATGGATGATGCCGCTCCTGCGGTAGGCTTCCTCTATCGGGTCGCCGCCCCGCTCGCCCAGAATCAGGGCCTTGGCCACCGCCAGTTCGCTTTTCCCCATACCGCAGCCTTCCCAGAAACGTCCCAATCTTTTCCGTAAGTCCTGTGTGCCGCGCTTGAACCTTTTCCATGGCGGAAGCCTGTGTTCGGTCTGTATCCCGAACGCCTGCGCCGAAATGAAAGTCTGCGCGTAGATGCCTTTCTTCGCCATAAAGCGCCCGTAGTCGAAATAAACACTGTCGCGCCCCACAAAGCCTTCGATGGGGCGCAGTTCCGCCCGGGTCACGATCCGGGCGCCGTAGCGGGGAAGCGTCAGGGCGGAATCCTTGGTGAAATAACAGCGCACCAGTCCGCGGACTTCCCGCCACATGCTGTCGTTGCCGGTACAGACCAGTTTGGCCGTGGCACGGAAGCTGCGTTCCCTTTCCTGCGGTTCCTCGCAAAGTTCCAGTACGGCATAAGGTTCTATGCCGGCATGCACATAGTGCTTGGGGTCTTTGAGCGGGTCGGAAATCTCGATATTGGCCGCGCCGAGACACACCGCGATGCAGCACCACGCCAAGCCTTTGCTCTGTTTTTGTCCGAACAGGAAAAGCGGTAGCGCGGGCAATAAAAAAAGCAGGCCTGCCTTGTGCAAAAGCAGGCCTGCGACGTATCCGGATAAAAAACAGTAAAGGGCGGGAAAGCTTAGGTTCCGCCTCAATCGCCCAGTTTCCCGGCGGGCAGTTCCTCCAGAGACTTGATGGTTACGCCAGTGTAGTAGTGTTCAACCGCTTCCCGCACCGAGTACCCCAAATCGATCATCCTTACCACGCCTTCCTGGCTGAGGCCTACGCCATGGCCGTAGCCGCGACCCGAAAGGATAACGTCGTTCCCTTTGGTATCGACCGAGAAAAAGGTTGACCGCAACTGCATATCGCGACGGATATTCTTAAGCGGGATTCCTCCCGCGAAGTTTACTTTCCTTACCGGCTGCTGAAAGTGCAGGGCGCTGTCTTTCATTACGGAATTATGGATGTCGTAGCCGTATTTCCTGTTGAGGAACGACAGCCATTCCGACCGGGGCATCACCTTTTCCCATACGGCATTCTTCATGCCGAGCGAGAAAGTGTCGGGCACCGAGCGCAGATAGCTTACCGGCGCGTTCCACACGTCTTCCGAATTGGCGGTCTGTCCGCCCGAATTGGAGTAGAACGAGGCGGTGATCAGGTTGTCCTTGCCGTCCACGATCACCTTGCCGGCGCTCTGCACGGTGGCGGTGAGGATAATGGGGGTGTTGTTGCGGCATTTATATACCTGGCAGTGCACGTTGTCGCAGAGGTCGAAGCCTTCTTCGTTGTGGCGGCGCAGGTTGCCCATGGCGTAGGTGCGCGAGATGATGGCCTGCACCTTGTAGAAATCGGTCTGGTCGCTGATGCTGCGCACTTCCGACTGAACCACGCCCGCCACGTAGTTTTCCAGATCCACGTGGTTGATGAAGAACAGCACCATCTTGTCCACGCTCACGTCCAGATGGTCGTCGTAAAAGCGTTTCTGTTCGGCGTTCTTACTGTCTTCCTGCAGGCTGAAGATGGCCTTGAGCCCCTTGCCCTCGAAAATCAGGTTGTAGAAAACGCCTACCAGCTCGTCGTTCTTGCGCAGGTCGATCTGTCCGTCCTTGATCGAGATGAGCAGGGATTCGCCCGCGGCCATTTCCATGATGGGCTTGTGGTCGCCGTCGTAAACGCGGTACTGGCCCAACTCGGCGGTAAAGTACGCCCGTGAGAAGCTTTTGTCCGACAGGATCCGTATCGAAAGATCCGTGCCGAATCCCATGGCGGGCAACAGCATCAGGAAAGCGAGCAGCATTCCCGACATCCATCGTGTTCCGTTCAAATGCAAGTTTTTCATATCCCTGTATACTATAAATTCCGAAAGAGCGATTTTATCGAAGCGGCCACCTTGTCCGAAGTGCCGCCGCTTCCCATAACCTGCTGCAATTCAGCGTAGTCTTGCAGTATTTTTTTTCTGTCGGGCGTATCGTTTACAATTTTTTCAAACTCTAAGGCAAGGCGTTCCACCGTAAAGTCGCCTTGCAGCAGCTCGCACACCACCAGGCGGTCCATAATCAGGTTCACCAGCGAGATAAAGCGCACCTGCGGGTTCACCACCAGATGGCCTATCGTGTAGGTGGCGTTCGAGGTGCGGTAGCAGACCACCTGAGGCACCGAGAACAAGGCGGCCTCCAAGGTGGAGGTTCCCGATTTGATAAGGCCGGCGCGCGCAATCGAGAACAGGTCGTAGGTGTGGCCGAACACCAGTTCGATCTGCGGATAATCCTTTAGATATTGCCGGTAGATTTCTATCGGCAGGTTCTTGGTGCCGGCCACCACGTAGCGGTATTGAGGTTTTTGGGCGGCAACCTGCAGCATGAGCGGAAAGATGCGGTGTATTTCCTGCTTGCGGCTGCCCGGCAGGATCACCACCACGGGACGGGTGTCCTTCTTCCGGAAGTCTTCGATAAAGGCCGTGTCGGGCCTGTAGGCGGAAATGGCGTCGGCCAGGGGATTGCCCTCGAACAGCGCCGTGGCCTTGTATTTCTGATAGAACCTGCGTTCGAACGGCAGCAGGGTGTAGATCTGGTGCGTGTATTTCTTAAGCTTCTTGATGCGGCCCGTGCGCCAGGCCCACACCTGCGGGGCGATATAATACACCACTTTGTAGCCTTGTTTGAACGCGAAACGCATCATGCGCATGTTGAAGCCCGGATAGTCGATCAAGATGACCACATCGGGGGCATAGGCCTTCATGTCTTTCCTGCAGAGGCTGAAGTTGCGCAGTATCTGCCCCAGGTGCGCCACCACTTCGGCGAAGCCCATAAAGGCCAGGTCGCGGTAGTGCTTTACCAGTTCGGCACCTTCGGCCTGCATGAGGTCGCCGCCCCAGCAGCGGAACTGCGCCTGCGGATCCTGTTTCTTGAGGCTCTTGATGAGGTTGGCTCCGTGCAGGTCTCCCGAAGCCTCGCCCGATATGATGTAGTACTTCATTTTTTCTTAACGTATTCGCAGCAGGACGACAGCCCGCATTCCGCGCATTTGGGCTTGCGCGCCAGGCACACGTAGCGTCCGTGCAGCAGCAGCCAATGGTGTGCGGTTCCCAACAGTTCCCTCGGAATGTTGGCCACCAGCTGGCGTTCGGTCTCGAGCGGCGTCTTGGCGTCCTGTGTCAGACCTAAGCGCGCCGACACCCTGAACACGTGCGTGTCCACCGCCATGGCGGGTTTTTCGAAGGCCACCGCCGTCATTACGTTGGCCGTCTTGCGCCCCACGCCCGGCAAGCGCAGCAGGTCTTCCATCTTTTCGGGAATCTTGCCGCCGTAATCGGCTTCCAGCATCTTGGCCATGCCCAGCAGGTGGGCGGCCTTGCTGTTGGGGTACGACACCGATTTTATGTAGGAATAGATCTCGGCCTCGTCGCTCCGGCTCATGCTCCTGGCATCGGGAAAACGCTCAAAGAGGGCGGGAGTGACCATATTGACCCGTTTGTCGGTGCATTGCGCCGAAAGGATCACCGCCACCAGCAGCTGGTAGGGATTCTTGAAGGTAAGTTCGCTCTGCACCGAAGGCATGTTCTCTTTGAACCATGCCAAGACTTCATCGTACAGCGCCTTTTTGCTCTTGCGTGCCATTAGAAAGCTACCGTAAATCCGAAACTGAGGTTGATCATGCTGAAATTCTCGTGGAAGGTGTTCCTGAACTCCCGGTCGGGAATCTGCACGTTGGGCATGTCGGTAACCAGCGTGCTCTTTACACGCCTGAAATAGAACGGAACCGCGCCCATATAGTCGCAGCGTATGTCGAGGTGAAAGCCGCGCGAAATCAGGAACTTGAGCGCCGCGCCTGCCCCGTAGCCGAAGTTGGCGTCCGAGGCCGACTTAAGCTGAAAGGCATAGTTGGTGTTCTGGCTCTTGGCTTCAGAGCTGTAGTAGGGGGCCACCAGGTGGGCATAACCCAGATAGGCCCGGAACGCCAGGGTCATGCGGCTGAACAGGCTTACGCGGAACGTCATGCCAGCCATGGCCATGAATTCCGACCATTTGCCCTTGCTGCCCGTGCTCCAGTCGAGATTGGCGGTGCCGGCAGGTTTGTAGGGCGAGAAATCGTTGGCGGAAACCTTGTTGGAATGTCCGTTGAACATTACCAGGATGCCCCAGTGCGGGGTGGCGTAATATTGGAACGCCAGGCCGTAGTTCAGGCCGATCTTGGCACCGTGATAATCGAGGCGGTACATGCCCGAAGCGGTTTCGCTGAAGGAGGGGAAGGCTTTCTTGCCGAACTTGCCTATCGGGAAGGCCGGGCCTATATGGAATTCGAATTCGGCGCGTTTAAGGTTGTGCACGCTGGCGAAGGCAGGCGCGCAAAGACCCAGCAGCAAGACAAGGAGGAGCGTGTTCTTTATGTTTTTCATAAGACAGAAATCCTTTTAGAAGGCATACGAAACGCCCACATTGATTGCGAACGACGAGAGTTTGAGCCTCAGGTCTTTCGTGTTTTCGACGGGGCGGACCGGAGCGTCGGAGCCTAAGTTGCCGGAAGGCATATAGTTGTAGTCCAGCATGATATGGGCGATCCAGTGCCGGCGGAAGCGGTATTGCACGCCCACGCCGCCGCCCAAGTAGAAGTTGCTGGTAAGCGAGCGGTCCAGGATGGGGCGCACGATATCGCCCACGGTCTGCGTGGAATAGATGGCCTGCACCATAGGCGAGAGCATCAGGGCGTAGCCCACCTGGAAGCGGGCGGTGAAATAAAGTCCGTAAACGCCCAAGGGCAGGCGGGTTCCTACCTCGAACGCGCCTCCGTAAACATCCCAGCCCGAATGTTCGATGCGGTCGGCCGAGGCCAGGTCGAACTGCTTGTAGTCGTAGCCGTACCATTGGCCGAAGAGGGTAACGCCGATATAGAGTTGGTGCAGGGGATAGTAGCGGTAGCTCGCGTTGACCCCGCCGCCGAAGCAGGCGCCCTGCGGCACCAGATCGGCAAACCCGGTGCTTGCTGGCCGGAAATTGCGGGTGTTCCCCAGCGGGATGGCCGGCCCTGCCGAAAGGCTCACCTCGTGCATGAAATCTTCTTCCGAAGCGAACTCGGCCATACGGAAAGCCCCCTGCGCCGACAATCCGCCACAAACCCCGAACAAGGCCAGCAAGGTAACGAAAGCCCCCCGAAATCCTCTAAGTAAATTCATTTCATTGATTTTCTGTTGCAACAAAACAGGACAAAACCTGCCCAACTGCAAAAATAACCCATTTTTCGCAAACGGAGAGGGGGGAAGGGCATCCACGATCGAAGCAATTGTATGTGATTTCTGTTTGTAGCGTGCTAAAACATCAAAATTTGCAAAAGTCTAGCACGGTATAAACAGGAATTGACTATGTTTATGATAGAGGATGATACCTTTCGCAGTGTGGAATTCTGGGACGCGAGGCATTTGCCTTATTTCGTAAATAAGGCGTTTAGTAAAAGAGATAATAGGAAATCCCGATATGACGATGCACGATATACCGACGGCAAGACGCAGATAGAAATCAAATATTGGAGTATGCACTGCTATCACGGTACGTCGCTCATCTATCGCGACAGTTCGTCCAAAAGCTGGCAGAAATGGTGAGTTCGGTGGGGTGGGGTTTAAGCACCGGATGTGTTGGCTTTGTTCACCCGCACGACAGAGTCCGAAGAATGCAGAAATCATGGCAAGGCTGCTTGATATTTCAACGGTTTTATCGGTTTACTGCCACCCCAATCGTTTTGAGATTTGATTCAATACATCATCTACGGAGTCGAATTCCTTTAACC
Organism: Ruminococcus flavefaciens; assembly: GCA_023667315.1. Lineage (GTDB taxonomy): Bacteria > Bacteroidota > Bacteroidia > Bacteroidales > P3 > Pullibacteroides. The sequence goes on along the minus strand of JAMPAI010000002.1, from coordinate 21,218 downwards.
ATTTCGGAATGTCCTTGTTGATCCAAGACAATGTCTGCAAGATTTCTTTGTGCATATTATCGATATATGCGCGGTTCCAACAGATAGGTTCATTGTGGAACACCCTGTTTCTAAAGGCTCGAAAATTGTTCAGAGGTGCGGAAATGTTTTTCCTTTTCCGCTGTTCTTTAGGCATATAAGGGAAGGCTCGTCGCAAATCATGCCATAAAACTTTTTCATATTGGCTGTTCATCAACGATACCCAAAAGCCAACAGTGAGCTCGGCAACTATTTTGGAAGCCGTAACGATCTCGCCCCGCTTGCTGATATGCCGTTGCGCCTCAGTTATATAGTAGTTCAAACCGTTTAGCCCTGGCGTAGAAGAAATTACGCGATACCATTCATCATTGCCGAATTTTGTTGTCAATTCTCTATTGAGGGAATTTCTCAACGCAACTTCAAAAACGGAAAGACAGGCGTAGAATGAGCTCGACAACTCAATGTTTGATCGATAGTGTGCAATAGCTAATGCCTCATTTTGTGGATGTGCCGCATAGTAGCGCCCCATTCGCTCGGTTGAAAAAACTTTTTCAAAAAAATCTTTGTTTTGCATCGTTTTGTGTATCTTTGGTTGACACCCAAGGTACTCCGTTTCGGCAAAGCCAACACGAAAGCAAACTTTCGGTTGTCTCTTCGCTCAACTTTTTCGTATCTTTGCAACGCAGTCCCGGGTGTTCCTCTCCCAGTGTTCAGATGCTGGTGATGAATCCGGGTTTTTTTTTGCCCTGCGAAGGTAGTCAAAATCTGTCCGGATAAGAAACTAAATCATTTATCGCGACCGTTTCTCCCGAAGTTGGCAGGAGGGGGGAAGAATCACAGAATTTAAGAAACCCCAACTGAAGGAGCGTCCCTCTCCCGCAACAAAAGTCCATTATGCCATACTTCACGCTTGATATTTCAAAGGGCGTATCATATTTCTGCAAAAAGTTTACTATAATAGACCATGAAGCCCAAAGACATCATGAAGCAACGGCGCGAAACGCTTTCGCTGACTCGGCGGGATTTTTTCGGACTTCTGACCGCCATGGCCGGCAAAGAATTCATAGGTGCCGTCAACATAAGAAAGCCAACGGCGACGCCCATCTAAAGAATTTCTCACTCATCCTGAACGGCAGCGACTATCGATTGGCTCCGGCCTACGATCTGTTGAACACGGGGCTTCATGTAAACGGCGGGGATTTCGGGCTGGACGGAGGCTTGTCGCCTGCTCTGGAGAAAAGCGATGTACTGATGCGCACCGGGCATCCGTGCCGCCTCGATTTCGAACGCTTCGGCAAGCAAATCGGTCTTGTGGAAAAACGCATCGACAGGATACTCGATGCCTACATGAGCCTGCCGGAAAAAGCCGGACGCCTGATTGAAAACAGTTTCCTGAATCAAAAGATGAAGCGCAACTACCTCCGTATCGTCAACGAAAGGATAAGCCGGTTTATAAGGTTGTCGGAAGCATAGAAGAGAATCCCCTCCCGATTTTGCCATTTAGAAAATTTGGGCTAACTTCGCCAAGTTTGTGGGTACTGTATGCCTGCGGATAGTTCTTGGCGGAGGCCAGGGGCTTGTTAGAAAACTTTAAAACACTTAACGATATGAAAAAAGTGCACATTTTCAATGCGGGGCCCTGCAAGTTGCCCCAGCCCGCCATTCAGGCCGGTATTGAAGCTTTGAAAGATTTTAAAGGCACCGGGATGTCTGTAATCGAAATCTCCCACCGTACCAAGGAATGGGAATCGATTATGAACGAAACCGTAGCCATGTGGAAGGAACTCTACAACATTCCCGAAGGCTATCACGTGCTCTTCCTCGGAGGCGGTGCCAGCACCCAATTCTGCTACGTTCCCTACAACCTGCTCAACAAGAAGGCCGCTTACCTCGACACAGGCGTTTGGGCTCACAAGGCCGCCAAGGAAGCCAAACTGTTCGGCGAAGTTGAAATCGTGGCCTCTTCCGAAGCCGATGTGTACAACCACATTCCCAAAGGCTGGACCATTCCCACCGATGCCGACTACTTCCACATCACCACCAACAATACCATCTACGGTACCGAAATCAAGAAAGACATCGACAGCCCCGTTACCCTGGTGGCCGATATGTCGTCCGATTTCATGAGCCGTCCCGTTGACGTCAGCAAATACGGTCTTATCTACGGCGGTGCCCAGAAGAACGTAGGTCCTGCCGGTGTTACCGTGGTTATCGTTCGCGAAGACCTCTTGGGCAAGGTGAACCGCACCCTTCCCACGATGATCGACTACCGCACCCATATCAAGGGCGAATCGATGTTCAATACGCCTCCTGTATTCCCCATCTTCATGATGCACGAAACCCTGAAATGGGTTAAGGATATGGGCGGTTTGAGCGTGATCCAGAAACGCAACGAGGAAAAGGCTGCGTTGCTCTACGGCGAAATCGACGCCAACCCCATGTTCAAGGGTACGGTTATCGACAAGGAAGACCGTTCGTTGATGAACGTTTGCTTCGTTCTGTCCGACGAATACAAGGCCAAGAAACCCGAACTGGAAGCCGAATTCCTCGCTTTTGCGAAAGAACAGGGCATGGCCGGTCTGAAGGGTCACCGTTCGGTAGGCGGTTTCCGCGCTTCCATCTACAACGCTTGCGAATTGGAAGACGTGAAGGCTTTGGTGGCCTGCATGCAGGAATTTGCCAAGAAAAACGCCTAAACCAAAAGGTGCCCGAAAAGCACCCGTCTGCTGCGTTACGGATTCACAAATAGCTCGGTCACGTACAAAAGTACGCTCCCTCGCATTTGTAAATCCAAGCCTTGCATACGGGATACTTTTAGGGCACCTTTTATTTTGTTCACACTTAAACAAAGCAGAAAAGATGAAAGTATTAGTTGCTACCGAAAAGCCGTTTGCGAAAGCCGCCGTTGACGGGATTCGCTCGATCGTTGAAGCCGCGGGTTTCGAACTCGCCCTCTTGGAAAAATACACCGATGTGAACGACTTCTACAAAGCCGTGGCCGATGCCGACGCCTTGATCGTTCGTTCCGATAAAGTTACCAAAGAAGTTATCGACCACGCCAAGAACCTCAAGATTGTGGTTCGCGCCGGCGCCGGTTTCGACAATCTCGACCTGGCCGCCTGCACCGAACGCAAGATCGTGGCCATGAACACTCCCGGTCAGAACTCCAACGCCGTGGCCGAATTGGCCGCCGGCCTGATGGTGTATATGAACCGTAACCTCTTCAACCCCGGCACCGGTTCCGAATTGAAGGGCAAGAAACTGGGTATCCACGCTTACGGTAATGTTGGCCGCAACGTGGCCCGCGTGGCCAAGGGTCTGGGTATGGACATCTACGCTTTCGACGCTTTTTGTCCCAAGGAAGTGATCGAAAAAGACGGTGTTCACGCCGTAGGTTCCGTAGAAGAACTCTACAGCACCTGCAACGTGGTTTCGCTGCACATTCCCGCCACCAAGGAAACCATTGACTCCATTAACTACGACTTGGTGAACCGTATGCCCAAGGGCGCCATGCTGGTGAACACCGCCCGCAAGGAAGTGATTCACGAAGCCGATATGGTCCGCTTGCTCAACGACCGTCCTGACTTCCGTTACGTTACCGACATCAAGCCCGGCAACCACGACGAACTGGCCGAAAAGTTCCCCACCCGTTACTTCTCGACCCCCAAGAAAATGGGTGCCGAAACCGCCGAAGCCAACATCAACGCCGGTCTGGCCGCCGCCAACCAAATCGTTGACTTCATCAAGAACGGTGTAACCAAATTCCAGGTAAACAAATAGGAGATTGTTTCTCCTATGGCAAGCCCGTGGCACGCAATGTCACGGGCTTTTTCATTGCCTCCGGAATCCTGAAAATCGCGTCTGTAACGCCCATCATCATGTCAAAATGTGTAAACTCGCCAAAATAACCATGGAAAAATGTGTATATTTGCACACAACTCCATGGAAAAATGTGTTTTTCTCTGGATGAATACAGCTTAATATGCAGATACAAAGGGATATTATCTACGATTTGGCTATCTGGAAGCAGCGGAAAGAGAGAAAACCCCTTATCATACAGGGGGCGCGTCAAATCGGAAAGACTTGGGCTATGCAGCAATTCGGAGCGGAATACTTCGATTTTGTGGCCTATTTCAATTTCGATACCTCGGAAGAACTGTGCCGGGAGTTTGAAAAAACCAAAGATCCCAAGCGCCTTGTAAAAACGCTGCAACTCTACACGGATTCCCCTATAGAGGCGGGGCGTACCCTGATGATTTTCGATGAAATCCAACAGTGCAACAAAGCCCTCAACAGCCTTAAATATTTTTGCGAGGAAGCCCCCGAATACCATATCGTGGCGGCGGGATCTCTCTTGGGTGTGTCGCTTTCGAAAGGCGATTCCTTTCCGGTGGGCAAGGTGGATTTTCTGCGCATGTATCCGGTTTCTTTCCGTGAATTCTTGCGGGCCGACGCGCCCAAGATATTCAGATACATAGAAACCATACAGGAAATGGCCCCTCTTCCCGAAATCGTGATGGGGCGGGCGTTGGAAGCCTATCGCCGTTATCAGGTATGCGGCGGGATGCCGGCGGCGGTGGCTGCTATGCTCGAAAAGAAAGGCATACAGGAAGTGGAGTCCGTGCAGAACGCCGTCTTGACGGCGTATTCGTTGGATTTTGCCAAACACGCGCAAGGGGTGGACATTCCGCGTATCACGGCCATTTGGAATTCGGTGCCCTCTCAGCTTTCGAAAGAGAACCGCAAGTTCGTTTACAAACTCGTTAAGACAGGGGCGCGTGCCAGGGAATACGAAGATGGCTTGTTGTGGCTGGAGCATGCGGGTTTGATTCGCCGTGTCTTTTGCGCTGCCAAACCGGGCTTGCCGATAAGTGCCTATGACGATTTGTCTGCGTTTAAGATTTATTTATGCGATGGCGGGTTGTTGCGTGTATTGGCGAAACTCCCGGCCGATATCATCGGGACGGATAATCCCATTTATGCCGAATTCAAGGGGGCGGTGGCCGAAAATTTCGTGTTGCAGTCGTTGGTGGCCAATTTCGATGTGATGCCGAGGTATTGGACATCGCAAGGCAATGCCGAAGTGGATTTTTTATTGCAGGACAATATCGATTTATTGCCGGTAGAGGTAAAGTCCGGCACCAGTTTGAGCGGGAAAAGCTTAGGCGTTTATATGAGCCGTTACCATCCGAAGATGGCGCTTCGTTACTCAATGAATAACCTGAAGTTCAGCAACAACATCTTAGACATACCGCTGTTTCTCGCCGATTGGACCAAACGGCTGATCGAGTTGGCGAATCGATAATGGCAAAAGTCCCCGGATGCCATCGCATTCGGGGACTTTTTTTGTAAAGACGATAGGAACCCTTAGTTCGTTTCCAGAATCTTGAAGAGCTCGTCTAAGTCGGGGGTCAGGATAATTTCGGTGCGGCGGTTCTTGGCGCGGTTCTCGGGGCTGTCGTTGCCCACCAGGGGAACGTATTCGCCACGGCCGGCGGCCATGATGTTGGCCGGGTTGATGCCCTTGTTTTCCAGGATAATCTTAACAATCGAGGTGGCGCGCTTCGCGCTCAGGTCCCAGTTGTCCTTGATGTCGCCCTTGCCTTTAAGCGGCACATCGTCGGTATGGCCTTCCACCATTACGTGGATGCTGGCGTCCTTGGCCATCACGTTGGCGATTTCGTGCAAGGCTTCACGCCCTTGCGGGTTCACCGTCCAGCTGCCGGAGGGAAAGAGCAGTTTCTCATCCACCGACACATACACCTTGCCGTTCTTGGTCTGGATGGACAGCCCCTTGTCCTGGAACCCCGTCAGGGCTTCGGTAACCTTTTCCTTAAGCGCGTTCAGCTGCTGGTCTTTCTTGTCGAGGATGCCCTGCAGTTCGGAAAGGCGTTCGGCCTGCACGTTCAGTTGCTGGGCCTGTTCGTTGAGCTGCTGTTCCTTCAGGCTCAGTTCCTGCGCCAGCGCGTCCTTGCCCGAAACGGTGCTCTTGTATTTGTCGTCGATCTGGGTGTAGTTCTTCTGCAGTTCGGCCAGGTCGGCGGAGGTGAGCAGGTAGTTGCGCTGCAGCGTGTCGATCTGCGTGTTGGCGGCGTTCAGGTCGTTTTGCAGGCGTTCGCTCAGCGCCTTGCTTTCCACTAAGTTCTCGTTGCACTCCTGATTGCTTTTCTCCAGGCGGCTGTTGGCGGCGGTGCATTGGTTCTGCTTTTCCAGCAGTTCGTTGTATTTCTTGGAAGATACGCACGAAAAGCACATTGCGCAGAGGCTTGCGAAAAGCACGGGGGCAAGAACATTCAAACGGGTTTTCATATAAAAGATATTAGGTTGTCGGTTAAAAATCGAGTTCGATGCCGGTGGGGCAGTGGTCGGAGTGAACCACCTGCGGCAGGATAAAGGCGTCTTTAAGTTTGGAACGCAGGTTTTGGGTCAGCATCAGGTAGTCGATGCGCCAGCCTAAGTTCTTGCCGCGCGAGCCGGCGCGGAAACTCCACCAGGTGTATTGGTCCTTGAGGCCGGGATGCAGGAAGCGGAACGAGTCGGTGAAACCAGCCTCCAGGAAGCGGCTCATCCATTCGCGTTCTTCGGGCAGGAAGCCGGAGTGGGTGGCGTTGCGCACCGGGTCGTGGATGTCGATGGCCTCGTGGCAGATGTTGTAGTCGCCCGCCAGCACCAGGTAGGGGCGCGTTTTCTGCAATTCCGTTACATATTGCTGAAAATCCTCCAGCCACTGCATCTTGAAGGCCTGGCGTTCATCGCCCGAGGTTCCGGAAGGGTGATAGACGCTCACCACGCTCAGGTCGCCGAAATCGGCGCGCAGGAAACGGCCCTCGTTGTCGTAGGCCTCGATGCCCATGCCGCCCTGCACCTTGTCGGGCGTTTGCCGGCAAAGGATGGCCGTGCCGCTGTATCCCTTTTTCTGCGCCGAGAAACAATAGGTCTCGTAGCCGGCGGAGGCGATTTCGAGCACGGGAATCTGGTCGGGTTGCGCCTTGGTTTCCTGCAGGCACACCACGTCCGCCCCGCTTTGCGCCAGCCAGTCGATAAAGCCCTTGCTTGCCGCCGAGCGGATGCCGTTTACATTGTACGTGATGATCTTCTTGGACACGGTAAATGCGTTTGTTTTCGCGAATGTACGAAAAAGCGCGCAACCTTGCGCGGGTTCACCCTCCGCTGTTTTTAAAAAGCCTTGCCGCGGCGGTTTCGGTAAAAAAGACCCCGGTGTGGAAATTTGTTTTAACCGGCTGATAGCAACGGGAATATGTGCGCCGAGAAACGGATATACCGGTGGATTTCGGCAATTTCGGCGGCAAATAAAAAGCGGAGGGGAGGCGTTTTGGCTACTTTCGCGCCATGTGTGCGAAAAGGGCCGACATATTCTTTAGGAACTGCAGGGTGCTGGCGCTCGTTGTGTTCACTTGCCTTTCGTGGAGCGTTCAGGCGCGCGACAAGAACAAGTATGCCGACGACCTGCTGGGCACCTACGCCATTTACGAGCACGGCCGGCAGGTAATGGCGCATCTCAACTTCTACAAGGCCGACGACGGTACCTACGAAGCCCGTATCGTGTGGCTCGACCAGCCCGACGACGATCTGGGCAAACCCAAGACCGACGTGAACAATCCCAAGCGCGAGCTGCGCCATATTCCGCTGACCCACGTGGTGATCGTGCGCGACCTGCGCTACGACGCCAAGAATTTCGAGTGGGAGGGCGGCCGTATCTACGACCCCGCCACCGGCAAGACCTACCGTTGTTTTATACGCTTCGAAGACGAAAACACCCTGCGGGTCAAGGCCTACGTGGGGATTATCGGTTTCCGCTTTATAGGAAGGAGTTTTTATTGGACGCGCATATCATGACAGCCACCGAAAACATAGCCGAATTCAGCCATTCGTTCCACATCTACAACCACTGCACCGACAAGAGCGGTTTTCTGCGGGTCAAGACCCTGTGCGACCTGCTCAACGATGTGGCCGAGATGCACACCGTCTATCAGAACGCGGACGTGGCCACGCTCAACCTGAGCGGCTGCACGTGGATGCTGCGCCGCATTCATCTGGTGATGCCCGATCTGCCCGCCCAGGAGGCCGATGTTACGGTAAAGACCTGGAATCCGGAACTGTGCGGGCTGCTGGTGCCCCGCCTGTATAAGGTGAGTGATGCGGAAAACGGAAGCCTGCGCGCCTTCGCCCATACCGAATGGTTGATGGTGAACCTGCATGCGATGCGTCCCGAACGGCCTACCGAACAGATGAAATCGATTGCCGGGCTTTGCTCCGAGCAACTTCCGGAGGTGTCGCCCCTCTTGTCGCGGGCGGAGCAGAAAACGGGCTTCAGGCCCGATGAAAGCTGGACGGAGGCCTGCCGTTTCAAGGCTGGTTACGCCGACATAGACTTTAACGGGCACCTGACCCAGAGTTCGTATATACAGCGCATGATCGACGCGCACGGTTTCGCCTTTCTGGAACAGTACCGGATGCGGGAAATCGAAGTGGTCTATGCCCACGAGATAAAGCCCGAGGCCGCGTTCTGCGTGCGCTACAAATGCGAAGGCGGCCTCATTTCGTACGCCGTGCTCAACGAAGACCAAAGCCTGCTCCACGCCTGGGCGCGCGCCCGCTGGGAATAGATTCTTCCGAACCGTAAATTACTTTCTTTTCGTCCCCTTTTTCCGTACCGAGAAGCCGAAATGGTCTATATAGCGGCCGGTTTCGAAGTAATGGCCGTGTTCATACACTAATAGTCCGGCCTTCTGCAGGTCGAACTTGCCGCTTTCGGCGTCCATGTATTTCTTGTCGGCCAGCACGTTCACAATATCGGCGATAAAGGTGTGGTGGGAACCTAAGTCCAGGCGTTGCTTAACCTTGCATTCCAAGGTAAGGGGCGACTGCGCCAGTACGGGCGCCTTGGTCTTGATACCGGGCAGCGCTTTCAGGCCGCATTCCTTGAACTTGTCGAAATCCTTGCCCGACTTTACCCCGCACCAGTCGGTGGCCTTGGCCAGATCGGCCGTGGTGAGGTTGATGCTGAATTCGCCGTATTTCTCGATCAAGCCGTAGGAATGGCGTTCGGGGCGCACGGAAACGTAGCACATGGGCGGTTCGGAGCAGAGGATGCCTGTCCAGGCCACGGTAATCAGGTTATAGTCTTCTTGGCTCGCGCCGCAGCCCACCAACACGGCGGGCAGGGGATAGAGCATCGTGCCGGGATTGAAGCACTGCTTGGTCTTAAGGGTTTCTTCCATGATGGCGAAGGTTTATCGGTATGCAAACTTACGAGATTTTTTAATCGTATCTTTGCGGGCTATGAAACTTTGCGTTGCCGAAAAACCGAGTGTAGGGCGTGAAATCGCCCGCGTGATAGGAGCCACCACCGCCAAGAACGGCTATATGGAGGGCAACGGCTATTGGGTTTCGTGGACGTTCGGGCATCTGTGCACCCTTTTCGAGCCCCAGGACTACACCCCCGACTGGAAACGCTGGCGCATGGAGTTCCTGCCCATGATTCCGCCCTCGTTCAAGCTTAAGCTGATTCCCGAAAAGGGCAGCATGAACCAGTTCGAGATTCTGAGCGGCCTTATGGCGCAGTGCGAGGAGGTGATAAACTGCGGCGATGCCGGGCAGGAAGGGGAGGTGATCCAGCGCTGGGTTATGCAGAAGGCCGGCTGCAAGGTGCCGGTAAAACGCCTGTGGATTTCCTCGCTTACCGAGCAGGCCATCAAGGACGGCTTCGCCAAGCTCTATCCCGCTTCGGATTTCGACAACCTCTATGCGGCTGGTTCGGTGCGCGCCATCGGCGACTGGCTTCTGGGCATGAACGCCAGCCGCGCCTATACGCTTAAGTTCGGCGTGCCGGGGCAGGTGCTTTCTATCGGCCGGGTGCAGACTCCCACCTTGGCCTTGCTGGTGGAACGTCAAAAAGCGATAGAGAACTTCAAGCCCGAGAAGTTCTGGGAATTGAAGACCCAGTACCGGGGAGGCGTGTTCCTGAGCACCAAGGGGCGCATGGCTACCGAGGAAACGGCCAAAAAGCTCTGCGAGAGCGTGGCCGGGCAAGACCTGGAGATCACCAAGGTGGAGAAGAAAAAGGCCAAGGAACATCCGCCCAAACTGTTCGACCTTACGCTGCTGCAGGTGGAAAGCAATAAAAAATACGGCTTCTCGGCCGACAAGACCCTGCAGGTGATCCAAAGCCTGTACGAGAAGAAACTCACCACCTATCCGCGTGTGGACACCAATTTCCTGCCCAACGACATCTACGCCAAGTCGCCCGGCATTCTGCGTGGCCTGGTGCCTTACGCCACCTATACCCAGCCACTGCTGGCGGGCGGAGCCTTGCGCAAGAGTTCAAAGGTGTTCAACGATAAGAAGATAACCGACCACCACGCCATCATTCCCACCGGGGAGTTTGCCGCCGCGGCCTCGCTCTCGCAAGAAGAGAAGCAGGTGTTCGATATGGTGATACGCCGTTTCATCGCCGTGTTCTATCCAGATTGCGAGTACGCCAACACCACCGTTTCGGCCAGGGTGGATCTGAGCGCGACGGGGCAGAAGGACGTGGACTTCAAGGCCACCGGAAAAGTGATTACCGACGCGGGCTGGCGCGTGGTCTTTCCGTCCAAGGGCAAGGGAGAGGACGAGGAGAAGGACGACAAGGAAGAGAACGTGCTGCCCGACTACCAGGCGGGTGAACGCGGGCCGCACAAGCCCGAGATCGTGCAGAAGCAGACCCAGCCGCCCAAGTACATGAGCGAGGGCGATTTGCTCAAGGCCATGGAGACGGCGGGCAAGATGGTGGAAGACGAGGAACTGCGCGACCTCATGAAGGCCAACGGCATCGGGCGCCCCTCCACGCGGGCGGCCATTATCGAGACGCTGATCAAGCGCAATTACGTGTATAAGGACAAGAAGCGGATCCTGCCCACGCCGATGGGGGTGAAGCTGATCGAGACCATTCCCAACAGACTGCTCAAGTCGGCCGAGCTTACCGGCCAGTGGGAAAAGAAACTCCGCGATATTTCCGACGGCAAGTTCGCGCCCGCCGAGTTCATGGCCCAGCTCAAGGGCATGGTGGCCGCCGTGGTGCAGGAGGTTCGCCTCGCGCCCCGCACCGTGCTGGATGAGACGCAGGTTCCCAACGGAAAATCGGGAACGCCTAAAGAAGCGAAGGCCGAGGAATCGGCGGCCTGTTAATAAGTTGTTAGTGTTAATCCGGGGAACGGGGCTGTAAAAATGCGCCGTGTTTTGTACTTTCGCAATCCGTGGCTTGGTAGGCTGCGGTGTTTTTTAAATCGTTAATAATCAGAAACAATATACAGAAATGGATTTTACAGCGAAGTTGATTCAGATCAACGAACCCGTTACGGGCGAAGGCAAGAACGGCACGTGGAAACGGCAGGAGTTTATTTTTGAAACCGAAAGCCAGTATCCGCGCAAGATTTGCGTTTCGGTTTGGGGTGACCGCGCCATCCAGGATCCGAACATCATGAAGATCGGCAATGTGCTCAATGTGGCCTTCGATTTGGAAAGCCGCGAATACAACGGCCGCTGGTACACCGATGTGCGTCCCTGGCGTATCACCCTGCCCGGTGCCGCTCCCGCGCCGCAGGCCGGCTATCAGGCTCCCGCCGCAGCCCCTGCCGCCGCTCCCGCCTCGGCTCCCGTGGCTCCCGAATTCCCCACGGCTCCCGCCGGAGGAAACGATGCCGATGACCTTCCTTTCTAAGGAACGTAGGCACTGCAAAAGACAACGCCCTGTTCTCCGACGGAGAACAGGGCGTTTCGTATAGAGGGGAATCGGTCTATTCTTCCTCGAACAGGAATATGTCTTCGTTGTCTTTCTTCATCAGGTAGGTTTCGCGGCCGTAGGTTTCCACAAAGTCGAGGTCGGTCTTGAACCGCTGGATGGTCTGCTCGTTCCGTTCGATTTCCTTCTGGTAGAATTCCTTGCGCCGCCTCAGGTCGCGCAGCTCTCGCTTGGTGCGCACCTGGTTCTGCACTGTGTTGGGCGAGAGGAAGAAAATCCAGAGCAGGAACAGTACCGTAACGATTACGTAATTACGGTAGGGGCTCTTCCAAAAGCGGAACAAGGCATCCGACAACTGTATGTAGCGTTCGCGTAGTTTCATGACTGCCGGGAGGCGAATTTAAGGATTTCGTCGGCATACTGCCGGTCGTTGCTCAGGCGCGGCACCTTGTGCTGTCCGCCCAGTTTGCCCTTGTGCTTGAGCCAGGCGTAGAACGTGCCTTCGGGCAGCGAAAGTATCTCGGGCGTTTTAAGTATCATGTCGTTGTAGCGCTTGGCGCCGTAGTCGCTGTTGAGTTCCTTCAGCTTGTTGTCGAGGCAGGTGGCGAAAGCCTCCATGTCTTCGGGCGCGCGCTTGAACTCCACGAGCCATTGATGGCGGGCGTGGTTGTTGGAATCCAAAAAGACGGGTGCCACCGTGTATTCGCTTATCTCGGCGGAAGTCTCCGCGCAGGCGTGCGATAGGGCGCGCTCGGCATTATCCACGATAAGTTCCTCGCCGAAGGTGTTGATGAAATGTCGGGTGCGGCCGCTCACCTTGAAACGGTAGGGCTTTACGGAGGTGAACACCACCGTGTCGCCGATCATGTACCGCCACAGGCCGGCGTTGGTTGAAATCACGAGCGCGTATTGCCTGCCGGTCTCCACCTCGCCGATACCCACCGTCTTCGGGTCGGGTTTACCGAATTCCTCCATCGGCAGGAACTCGTAATAGACCCCGTAGTCGAGCATCAGCAACAGGTCGCTGCGGTTGTCGTACTGGATGCCGAAAAATCCTTCGGAGGCATTGTAGGTTTCCCAGAAGCGGAAATCCTCGCCCAAGAGTTTCTTGAGCGGAGGTGCGTAGGGGGCGAAACTTACCCCGCCGTGGATAAACACCTCGAAATTGGGCCATATCTCGCGCAACGACTGCTTGTCTGAAATCTCCAGCACCTTTTCGAGCAACAGCATGACCCAGGAGGGAACGCCCAGAATGCTGCGGATATCTTGTTTGAGCGTGTCCTGCGCCATGAGCCGCAGCTTGCTTTCCCATTCGTCCATCAGGGCGATCTTCTTTTTGGGCGCGCGGCGGAACTCCGCCCAGAAGGGCAGCCGGGAGGTGATGATGGCCGATACGTCGCCGCAGCAGATGTCGGGATTGTCTTTCCAGGGGTGGAGGCTTCCGCCCATGGAGATGTTCTTGCCCGAAAAAAGCCCGCTCTTCGGATTGGCCTGCAGGTAGAGCGCGAACAGGTCGCGGCCGCCCTTGTAATGGCAGTCTTTAAGTGCCTGGCGGCTTACCGGAATGTATTTGCTTTGCGCGCCGGTGGTTCCCGACGACTTGGAGAAAAACCTTATCCTTTCGGGCCAAAGCAGGTGGTCTTCGCCCTTCATCAGCCTTTCCACATAAGGCTGCATTTCCTGGTAGGAGATAAGGGGTACGTTCTTTCGGAACTCTTCGGCGGAATGTATGCTTTCGAAGCCGAATTCCTTTCCGTAGGCGGTCTGTGCGCCCTTGGCGAGCAAATCCGACAATTGCTTTCCCTGTATTTCTTCCGCACGAACGGCAAAATCGTCGATTTCCCGTAATCGTTTGCGCATGAAGCGTAAATAAAAGGAATCGATAAGCGCCATCGTTCTTCTATTTAGGTGCGATGCGGATCAGGTATGCCGTGATAAGGCCGTAGATGACGATGGGCAGGAATGCCGCCGCCCAGACGGGCATGGTTCCCGAGGTGGCGAACACTTTCGACATCTGCATGAAGAGGATAAAGGTAAATGCCAGTGCGATGCCCGCCGCCAGGTTCTTGCCGATGCCGCGCCGGGTCTTGTTCGACGAGAGCGAAAGCCCCATCAGCGTAAGGATTACGGCCGAAATCGGATGCAGGAAACGTTGCAGGCGTTCGTAGCGGTAAAACACCACGAGGTTGCTGCCCCGAAGTTTCTCTTTTTTAATCAGTTGGTTCAGTTCCTTGAAGTTCTGCTCGTCCACCTTTACGTAGTCGGCGGCGAAGTCCATCGGGCGGATGTCCATCTCCATTTCGGTGCGGTAGCCCGATTCAATCTGTTCCCCGTTCTCGTTGAGCACCCGGTTCACGTAATCGGTGAGCCTCCACATCTGTTTGGCCGAATCGAAGCGGATGTTGCGCGCGCTCAGTTTCTCGAGCAGGCGGTTGTTCTCGATTTTCTCGCGTGTGAAGCGGTAGCCCACGTCCGAGTGGTTGTCGAAACTTTCCACATAATAGTATGTGTTGGTGTCGAACTGTATGTGGATGTTGGTGTTGGAATTCTGGTAGGGCTTCTTGATGTAGAGCCGTTCGAACGAGATGCGGTCTTTGTTTACGTCGGGAATCACGAAATTGGCCAGCACTAAGTTGAGCGAGCCGATAAGCAGGGCGCAGATGATATAGGGAACCATAAGCCGCCGGTAACTTATGCCCGAACTCAGTATGGGCACGATCTCGGTGTTCTGCGCCATGCGGGAGGTAAAGAATATGACGGCGATAAAGATGAACAGCGAGCTGAACATATTGATGAAATACGGAATGAAATTCACGTAATAATCGAACACGATGGCCTTGAAGGGGGCGTCCTTTTCGAGGAAGTTATCCAGTTTCTCGGAAATGTCGAATACCACCACGATAATGATAATCAGGCCGATAGAAGCGAAAAAGGAGCCTAAGAACTTCTTGATGATATACCAGTCTATTTTACGCATCTGATAGGGTCGTTAAAGGCCGAGGCGACGTTTGCCCCGTTGCTTGCCAAATACAAGCACAAGTTGCAAAGGTAGGTATAAAATCGCATACAGAGGCAGGCATATCCAAAGCAGTCCGGCCCGCAGGACATTGGCGGCGCGCTGCATAAAGATGCTCTGCAACACAAATTTAATCAGCACGATACCGGCAAACACCACGAACCATAGGGGGAACTGCGGGTACTGCCCGTTCAGGAAACGGTAGCAGAAATAGGCGGCTCCGGCAGCCATGAACAGGTAAAAGAACGGAATCAGCATCCGGTACGCCTTGATTTCGCCATTGGCCGGGGAGTGTTCGCTGTAAAGCGTGTTGAGGTATTGGCGTTCGTGCTTCAATACGGAACCCAGGCCGAATTTGCCCGTGTAGCGCACCTCCGCTTCGGGTGCCAGTTGCAGGCCGGCTTCCCCGCCTTTTCCGATATGCGGATGGATGCGGTCGAACATGCCCGTGTTGAGGGCGTAGATGTCGGAATAGCCCTGGTGTTCGAGGAAAAACGACTTGCGGTAGGCAATCAGCGCGCGGTGTCCGGCAAAGGGTTTGCCCTTGACGGCGAAACCGACGTACTGCATGGCGGTTTCCACGATGCGGTAATTCAGGAAGGAGCAAAGCCCGCCTTTTTTCTCGGTATGCACGGGATGCCCGATCACCACCTTGGTCTTGGGGGTGAAGGCCGCCTGCATATAGTCGATGCAGTGCTCGCCCGTGGGTCGGAAACGCGGGTCGGAAACGATAACATATTCGTTGAGCGCCGACTTTACGCCGATGGAAAGCGAGAATTTCTGTTCGTCGAAAAAGTTGATGCTCTGATTGGCGTTGATTAACTTTAATTTATCGTAATGCCGGGCGAACTCCCGGAGCAGTCCGGCCACGTCCTCGTCCGAATTTTCATAGACTACGATCACCTCGAAATCGGGATATTTCTGCTCCAGCCAGAACGTAAGGTTCTTTTTGAGCATCTCATACTGGTTCTTGCCCGAAAGCACCACCGAAACGGGCTTTTTCTCATCGTTCGGCACGGGCGAGGAAAACTTGGCGACGCCCGCATACGTGCGTACATAGAAGCACACGAGCCATACAGCCGAGACGAACAGCCCCGCCGCCAGCCCCCATTCCCATATATCAAGTTGGTAGTAGAATTCCATAAGGCCGCAAAGATACGAATAAACTGAGAGCAAAGGGAAAACGAGTTTTCCCTTTGCCGAAGTGGAGTATCTTGGACGAAGTCAAAGATACGAATAAGCTGAGAGCAAACGAAGTTTGGCCGCCCCCTTGCCCCTTGGGCAAACGAAGTTTGCCGTTTGCCGAAGCGGAGTATCTTCAGCGAAGCTAAAGATACGAATAAACTGAGAGCAAAGGGAAAACGAGTTTTCCCTTTGCCGAAGTGGAGAATCTTCAGCGAAGCTAAAGATTCTCTGTTCACCGACAAAGTCTCCGACATTTCTTATGTCAGCAAAGGCAATAGTTCTTGTTTTAACTAATTGAATTATTGCACTTATTCGCTTTTCTTGTTTTTGTCAACTGTCTAAATCCTTGTTTTTTTTCAAGATTTAGCAGGTTGATGTGTTTGCAAGACATACTTCCGTTTTGATGGGGCAGTAAATGTATCGGCAGTCTAAATCTTCGTTTTTTTTCAAGATTTAGCAGGTTGATGTGTTTAAAAACATTATCTTTGCTCAAAATGAATATTAGCCATGATGGTCGGTAGAGAAAAGGAGATACGGTTATTGATGAAAGCCTACGGATCGGATAAATCGGAGTTTGTTGCCGTATATGGCCGTCGCCGTGTCGGAAAGACTTATCTCGTGCGCGAAACATTTCATGGAAAGTTTGCATTCAGTTATTCGGGAATGGCAAATGTATCCACCAAAATGCAGTTGCAGGCCTTTCACGCTTCCTTGGTGGCGCAAGGTGGCGCAGCGGGGCAACATCCCCGGAATTGGATAGATGCATTCACTATGTTGGCTCAATTCCTGAGTCGGAAAAAAGGTAGGAAAAAAGTGGTCTTTTTGGATGAGCTGCCTTGGATGGATGGACCGAAATCGAGCTTTCTTCCGGCTTTTGAACACTTTTGGAACAACTGGGCGTCGGCCAGAAAAGATATTTTGTTGATTGTTTGCGGATCGGCTACATCTTGGATTATAAATAAGATAGTGAAGAACCATGGAGGTCTGCATAATCGTCTTACTTTCCGTATTCCTATGGAACAATTTACGTTGCGGGAATGTGAGGCATATGCAGCTTCGCTTAAATTGAACCTTACGCGCCCGATGCTTCTTGAAGCGTATATGATTTTCGGGGGAGTGCCGTATTACTGGTCGCAACTTAACGGGAGTTTAAGTCTTTCGCAGAACATAGACGAGCTTTTCTTTCGGAAGGCTGCGGTGTTCGATATGGAGTATAATGAATTATATTCCTCCCTGTTTAAGAGGCCGGAGGCTTATATCGATATTGTTACCGCGCTTGGAAAGAAAAAAATCGGCATGACACGGGCGGAAATCGCAAAGGCGGTAAGGCTGGATGCCAATGGAAAATTGACACGTTGCCTTGAGGAACTTGAGGCCTGTGGTTTTATCCGCCGTTATTCGGCTTTGGGGATGAAAACCAAGAATGCGGTATTTCAGCTGATAGATAATTTTACATTGTTTTATTTCAAGTTCCTGGATTCGCCAAAACATACCGATGGGCAATTCTGGTCTAAAAACAGGACGACCCCGGCGTTTTACAATTGGAGCGGATTGGCTTTTGAGCGGGTCTGTCTGCTACATACCGAACAGATAAAGCGCGCATTGGGGATCGGCGGCATCTTGACCGGTGAGTATGCCTGGCGTGCATTACCGGAGAATGGCAATCCAGGAGCTGAAATAGATTTATTGATAGACCGTGCCGACAAGGCGATAAACATCTGTGAGATCAAGTACACGAGCGGAAAATTCGGTATTGATAAAAAATATGCTTCGGTTCTCCGGAACAAGGCAGCGTGCCTGCGGGCGGTAACCAAGACCTCAAAGGCAATTTTTATAACGATGATTACCGCCGAGGGGCTTGTAAAGAACGAATATGCCAATGAGGTTCACAATAGCTTGAATGCTGATATTTTGTTTGAATAACACAAGACCGCATTTGCACAATCCCTGGCGGGAATCTATCTTTACACTTTGCAAAAATAAGGCAAGACATGCAGTTCGAACTTCAGGCGAGAGACCCCCGCAGCAAGGCGCGCGCGGGAGAGATCACCACCGACCACGGCAAGATCCAGACCCCCATTTTCATGCCCGTGGGCACGGTGGGTTCGGTTAAGGCGGTGCAGGCCGTCGATTTGGTGAAAGACGTAAAGGCGCAGATTATATTGGGCAATACCTACCACCTTTATCTACGTCCGGGCTTGGACATTATAAAGAAGGCGGGCGGCATTCAGAAATTCAACGCGTGGAACCGCCCCATGCTTACCGACAGCGGCGGCTTCCAGGTGTATTCGCTCTCCGGAACGCGTAAGATAAACGCCGAAGAAGGCGTGGAGTTCCGTTCGCACATCGATGGTTCCAAGCACCTCTTTACGCCCGAGAAGGTAATGGACATTGAACGCTGCATCGGGGCCGACATCATGATGGCCTTCGACGAATGCACTCCCTATCCCTGCGAGTACGGATATGCGAAGAAGTCGATGGACATGACCCATAAGTGGTTGGACCGCTGTGTAAAACGCTTTACCGAGACCGAGCCCCTGTACGGCTACAGCCAGACGCTGTTCCCCATCGTGCAGGGCAGCGTGTATGCCGACCTGCGCAAGGTGTCGGCACAGAAGGCGGCCTCGGTGGAGGTGGCGGGCGGCTGCGCCATCGGCGGCCTGTCGGTGGGTGAGCCCAAGGAAATCATGTACGAGCTTACCGAACTGGTGTGCGACATACTGCCGGAAAACAAGCCCCGCTACCTGATGGGCGTGGGCACGCCCGAAAACATTCTGGAAGGCATCGCCCAGGGCGTGGACATGTTCGACTGCGTGATGCCGACCCGCAACGGGCGCAACGCCATGCTGTTCACCAAAAACGGCATCCTCAACATGAAGAACAAGAAGTGGGCCGACGATTTCTCGCCCATCGAGGAAGACGGCGCCAGCTATGTGGACACCCTCTATACCAAGGCCTACCTGCGGCATCTTTTCCACGCGCAGGAACATCTGGCGGCCATGATCGCGAGCCTGCACAACCTGGCGTTCTACCTGTGGCTGGTGGGGCAGGCGAGGGAACACATCCTGGCGGGCGACTATCTGAGTTGGAAGAACACCATGGTGGAACGGGTTATGCAGCGGCTGTAAGCCTTGCCCTTTCTACAGGTTCCAGTCGGCCTCGATCTCGATGAGGAGGTTGTCGCGGCAAACGTCGGCGAACACGGCGGTGCGTACGCAGTCTTGGGGATAAGACCGCCCGAAAATCCGCACGGCTTCCGTTGGGTCTTGCCCTTGTTTTACGTAGAGGCGTGCGCGGGCGCATCGGGCGTGCGCTTCGTTCCGCAGTAGGTCTTGGATAAATTCTATCGTATTGGAAGTCTGCTTCTTGATGTCGTTTAAATCTACGGTTTCCTCGCCCTTGATGGAGGCCGTTCCCGAAATCATGGCCAAGCCGCCCTGTTCGGTCTTTAGGCAGCGCCCGCGTTCGAACAGCGGGGCGTTCTTGGCGGGCAGCACCACGCTCTCGCCCACCAGCACCTTGTCTTGGTAGGCGTAGGCGTCTTTCTGCACCAGGCTTTTTACGGGCAGGTTGCGCACGGGTGAACCTTCGGCGGTCTTGACCGCCACGAAATCGATGCAGATACCGGGGCAGTCCATGCCGATGCCGGTGGCGGCGGGATATTGGTCGCGGATGCGTTTGTTTTGGTAGTGAAGTGCGCGTATATCGTTGAAATGTTGGTAATTCTGAACGCACTTGCCTTCCATCACCTTTTCTTGCAGGATATGGCCCACATAATTCCACTGCCGGAAAATGTCGTCGTAGGTAAAGCCGGTCTGTTCCAAGAGGGAGGAAAGCGATCCGAAGGCTTTTTCGGGGGAATCCGCCACGAAACCGGAACTCCACAGTTCGGTGATGCCCGCTTGCTCGACCAGCACGTGGGGCAGGTTCCCGATGTTGAGGAAGCGGCAGGCCTCGGCTTGCCCCACGCACCATATCTCGGCCAGGAGCGGGCTGTTGTCCACGGGAGGCTGTACCACGGCGGTCAGGGTGGGAGTGCGGCCGGGAAGCACGGAACCCACCGCCTCGATAAGCTGCCGCTGCCGCACTGCCAGATCCGTTTGGGTATCGGAACCCAAGGCAATATAGATTTTGACGGGCTGCAATCCTTTGTTCTGCAACTCCTTCAAAGAAGAGAGTAATCCGCCCACCGCCTCATCGAACCCCATGCCGGGTCGGGAAAAATAAGCCTGATAAGTTTTTGTAACCATAATGCGTGGCGAAGATACGAACTTTGTTATAATGACGGTATTTGTTTGTCTTACGGAAAATTGGTATATTTGGGAAACAATTTGGGTGTTTGGCTAAAAAGAGAAAGCATCGGATATATAGTAGTTGATATGCGTCATGTAAAGAGGTACATATTTTTCTTTTTAATGTGCTTTATGGCGCTTATGGGAAAGGCTGTGGCCGATTCCGTCAAATTAATACATTACAGCGGCTGTGTGAATATAGGGATTCCCGATACCTTGTTGCTGCGGGTGGAGAGCCCGAAAGAGGGCATAAGTTACCATTGGCAACTTCCTGAAGAATGGGAATCGATAGGCTGCACCACTTGCAGCGAACTACAGGTTATCACCCACGAGAAAGCGGCAGGTAGGCGTATCTACGGAGTATCAGCCGAAAATGGTTCCGCCTTCGACACGATACAGGTACGCGGTGCGGATACGGCACTCATTCTACGTTTAAGGCAGTTCCGATATAGTGCTGTTTTTTTGAGTGGAAGTGCGGCAACAGCTAAATCATTCGATATGGTTTGGTATAAAGGGAGTCTCTCAGCGGAGAATTTTTTGGCGAGCACTTCTTCTTGGATTTTAGAATCTCAAACCGAAGGGCAGAAACCTTTGCTTAAATATAGGTTCAAAGAAAATAATGCTTGTTGGTCGGTAACGGATGAAGTGCTTGTTTGGGATTCCATTTTGCCTCTTCGGTTGGCACATTACGACGGTTGTGTGAATATAGGTATTCCCGATACCTTGTTGTTACGGGTGGAGAATGCAGATAAGAGGCTGAAATACCATTGGCAATTGCCCGAAGAATGGGAACCGATGGGAGACACGAACAGCGGCGAACTGCGAGTTGTGACGCACGAAACCAAAGATACGACACGGATATATGGTGTGTCGTTGGGATATGGAACCTTTTTTGATACGATACACGTACGCGGTGCGGATACGACCTTGATTATTGTGGATGATGGTGATGTGTATCTTCTGA
>JAMPAI010000029.1 GCA_023667315.1 Ruminococcus flavefaciens | reverse complement strand
ATTTCAATTGCTACTTCAACCTACACTACCAAGGCCATAGATGTACACACCATGGCCGAGGCTTCAACCCGTGACAATGACAATGAGATTAAGGATCAGGGGCAGGAATTGGGCGGCTCGGCACCAGTCGACATCATATTTACAGCCACGGTAAGCGATGCAGTGATGTATACCGAGTGGCAGATGTCGCGCGACCCCAATTTTGACATCATTGATTTACAATTCAATGAGCCGGTGGTCAATTATACGTTTCACGACTTTGGTACTACCTACGTGCGCTTCTTGGCAGCCAACGCAGCCGGTGATTGTGACTGGACAAGCGATGTGTATCAGGTAACCATAGGAGAATCCAAGATTGAATGCCCCAACGCTTTCTCACCCGGTGCCACAGAGGGTATAAACGATGAGTGGAAAGTGAGCTACCAATCCATCGTAAGCTTTGAATGTCACATCTTCAACCAGTGGGGCATACAATTGTTCTCAACCACCGACCCCGGAGTAGGATGGGATGGAAAATATAAAGGAAAACTGGTTCCCGCAGGCGTTTACTACTATGTCATCAAGGCTCGCGGAGCCGATGGCAAGGACTACTCGCTAGCCGGAGACATAAACATAATAAAATATAAGGAAGGCACACACAGTTCATTAACTGAAGAATAACACACAATACAATAACCGATAATGAATAAGAAACCTTACATAGCACTGTTGCTGTCAATAACCATGGCAACAGCCTGCCCGGTTGCACAAAACAAGGCTATGGGCCCCGAACGTAACATCGAGCCTCACCTGGAGGTTATCAATCCCGAGATACCTGATGAGATGACCTTTGCCGGACAAACCATAAGCTTTGACCGCCCCGACATGTATGAGCGCATGGATCGCGAGCTTACATCCATGGCCTATACTCATGGCAACACGCTCCTATTGCTGAAGCGAGCTAACAAGTATTTCCCTGTCATAGCACCGATATTGAGAAAGAACAACGTGCCCGAGGATCTCATATACCTGGCCTGCATAGAAAGTACGCTCAATCCCAGAGCCTACTCGGGAGCTAAAGCCGCCGGCATGTGGCAGTTCATTCCCGCCACAGCCAAACGCTACGGACTCGAGGTGAACGAATGGGTAGATGAGCGCTATGACATTGAAAAGGCTACCGTAGCCGCCTGTCGCTACCTTAAAAGCGCCTACAATGACTATGGCAATTGGGAGAGCGCTGCAGCCTCATACAACGGAGGTCCCACACGCATAACCAACGAACTGGATGCCCAGCAAGCATCGTCGGCCTTTGACCTGTACCTGGTCGAAGAAACCTCCCGATATTTCTTCCGCATCCTGGCCGCCAAACTGATAATGGAGAACCCGTCGAAGTATGGATTTAACCTGCTAAGGAATCAACTATACTTTCCCATGGAATATGACACGGTGGAGGTAAAAGAAGCTGTGGCCGACTGGCCCTCCTGGGCCGAAAAGTATGGCATAAGCTATGCGATACTACGTGAAGCCAATCCATGGATCAGAGCCAAATCGCTTCCCAACCGCTCAGGCAAGACCTATAAGGTAAAGATACCGCGCAAAAGTTCATTGTCACGCTCTACCACCCCAGTCAAGGTCTATAACAACAACTGGGTTATTGACAAGTAACGGCCTGTGATTTTTTGTAATAAAAAAATTGAATAGAATGAGTTTATATAACTCAAGTTTAGAGTTTGAACTTGAATTGTTTAAGCAAAATTTATTATGAGTATGAACCATCAAAATGCCGTCAGCAATGAA
Source organism: Ruminococcus flavefaciens (assembly GCA_023667315.1). Lineage (GTDB taxonomy): Bacteria > Bacteroidota > Bacteroidia > Bacteroidales > P3 > Pullibacteroides. The sequence goes on along the minus strand of JAMPAI010000029.1, from coordinate 8,849 downwards.
GCCCCCCAGGCACAATACCTCACGGTAACCGGTGCTCGCGTACACAACCTGAAAAATATTGATGTATCGATACCTTTGGGACAACTGACTGTGATAACCGGATTGTCAGGTTCGGGTAAATCGTCGCTGGCTTTTGATACCATATATGCCGAGGGACAACGCCGCTACATCGAGACATTTTCATCCTATGCCCGAGGGATGCTTGGCACCCTTGAACGCCCCGATGTGGACAATATAAGCGGACTAAGTCCTGTGATAGCCATAGAGCAGAAGACAGTTAACAAAAATCCGCGCAGCACCATAGGCACAACTACCGAGATATATGATTTTATGCGTCTGCTTTATGCCCGTATAGCTACAGCCACGAGCTACATAAGCGGTCATGAAATGGTAAAATATTCCCGCGAAAAGATTCTCGGACTTCTACTTGACACGTATCGTAACAAACGTATCATATTGTTGGCACCTCTGGTTAAAAACCGCAAGGGACACTACAAAGAGTTGTTTGAACAACTCACACGCAAGGGCTACATAAGCGTACGTGTGGACGGTGAGATGCGCGAGATCACACCCGGCATGAAACTCGACCGCTACAAGAACCACTCCATCGACCTTGTGATTGATAAGCTAAGAGTATCAGACAAAGACTTGGAACGCCTGGGACAATCACTCGACAACGCCCTTAACCAGGGGGACAAGCAGATGTCGGTACTTGATGTCGATGACAACAACAGGTTGAGTCACTATAGTCTGTCACTTATGGATCCCGTGAGCGGACTCTCTTATCGCGAACCGGCTCCCCACAACTTCTCTTTCAACTCCCCCCAGGGAGCTTGTTCCAACTGTAAAGGACTCGGCACTGTCAATGTTATAGACCGTGCGAAGTTGATACCCAACGAGAACATCTCCATTGCCGATGGCGGCATTGCACCGTTGGGCAAACAAAAGAACACCATGCTATGGTGGCAAATTGCGGCAATATGTGAAAAGTATGACTGTGGTATCAAGACTCCCATTAAAGACTTGCCTGAAGAAGCGGTGAACGATATCCTCAACGGCACCGATGAGCGCCTGAACATCAAGTCGGAGACCATGAGCACGCTCAACTACTTCTCAACCTATGAGGGCATAATAAAATACATTGAACTTCAGCAGAGTGAGGAGGCCGACTCGGCATCGCAACGCTGGAGCGGAAAATTCTTTTCTCGCATCAAATGCCCCGAATGTGACGGTACGAGGCTCAATATCGAGGCTCGTCACTTCTTCATTGATGGTAAGAATATTGCCCAGCTGTGCGAAATGGATATCAGCGACCTGTATGAATGGATTAAATCGCTTGACAAGAAGCTTACCGCAACACAGAATATCATAGCCCAGGAGATAATCAAGGAGATAAAATCACGACTACGCTTCCTCATCAATGTGGGTCTCGACTACCTGTCGCTGGCACGTGCTACAGCCACCCTGTCGGGCGGCGAAAGCCAACGCATAAGACTGGCCACACAAATCGGCTCGGAACTCGTGAACGTGTTGTACATACTCGACGAACCGAGCATAGGACTACACCAACGCGATAACCGCCGACTTATCGACTCATTAAAGTCGCTACGCGATGCATCCAACACTGTTATCGTGGTGGAACACGATCAGGAAATAATGCAGGAGGCCGACTATATCGTCGACATAGGCCCCAAGGCCGGAGTGCATGGCGGTGAAGTAGTGTTTCAGGGTACACCCACCCAGATGCTGCAATCAGGAACCGTAACGGCTCAATATCTCAACTTTAGCAAAACAATTGAGATACCCCGCATGCGTCGTGCCGGCAACGGCAAGGTGCTTGTCCTGGCAGGATGCACAGGTAACAATCTGCAAAATGTGACATTGCGACTGCCACTTGGTACCTTTACATGCGTAGCCGGAGTGTCGGGATCGGGCAAATCGTCGCTGATTAACGGCACTCTGCAACCCATATTGTCCAACAAATTCTATCGCTCGCTACAAGACCCGCTGCCATATAAGGAAATTACAGGCATTGAAAATGTTGACAAGGTAGTAACTGTTGACCAGTCACCACTGGGACGCACACCACGCTCCAATCCGGCAACCGCAACCGGCGTCTTTACCGACATTCGAGCACTATTCGCATCACTACCCGAGGCCAAGATCAGGGGCTACAAGCCGGGACGCTTCTCTTTCAACGTGGCAGGCGGGCGCTGCGAGACATGCTCGGGCAATGGCTACCGTACCATCACGATGAACTTCCTGCCCGACATATTGATACCGTGCGAAACCTGTGGCGGAAAGCGCTATAATCGCGAAACTCTTGAAGTACGTTTCAAGGGGAAATCGATATCAGATGTTCTGGACATGACTATCAATCAGGCCGTGGAATTCTTTGCCAACCAGCCCAATATCATAAAGAAAATAAAGGTGCTTCAAGATATAGGACTGGGATACATAAAGCTGGGGCAGCCCTCGTCAACACTGTCGGGCGGCGAAAGTCAGCGTGTGAAATTGGCAACTGAACTATCTAAAAAAGATACCGGCAAAACGCTGTTTATCCTTGATGAACCCACCACAGGACTGCATTTTGAAGATATCAAAACGCTTCTCAATGTTATCAATCGACTGGTAAACAAGGGAAATACCGTATTGGTAATTGAGCATAACCTTGACGTGATAAAATGTGCCGACCACATTATTGACATGGGACCCGGAGGCGGCAAAAACGGCGGCCGCATCATAGCTACCGGCACCCCCGAGCAGGTATCGGCCGGAGACTCCCCCACCGCCCAATACCTGCGCGAAGCCCTATCCCCCAAACAATAATTGAGGGATTATTTGCGCCAGAAGTTGCGAGTGATGAGGACCAGGACGGTGAAGATTTCAAGGCGTCCTACAAGCATGAGGAAGGAGAGTACCCACTTGCCGAAGGTGGGAACATCGACAAAGGAATCGGCTGTGACACCGGCTCCCAATCCGGTGTTGCCGACACAGGATAGGGCAGCAAACAACGAGTCGCTGATGGGCATACCCATAAGTACCAGCAACATGCCACCACCTATAATCAATCCCATATAAAGCCACAGAAACGAGATCACCTTGGATACCAGTTCGGGGGATTGTACTCGACCATTAATCGCCACTGAATACACGCGATTGGGGTGTATGCACTTATTTATCTCGTTGCGGCAGTTCTTGAACAGGAATGCCACACGGTCAAGTTTACAACCTCCACTGGTACTGCCAGCCGAGGCTCCCACAAACATCAAAACGAGCAGTATGGGAAATACAAACGCGCCCCACGACTGGTAATCGGTAACAGCAAAGCCGGTGGAAGTGACCGTCGATACAACCTGGAACAACGGGTCGACTATTACATTGGCGCTCCACGCCGGATGACAATTGACCACATACCCGATAATAAGTAATATAGTCACCACAATTATTACCTTGACATAGAGGCGGAACGTCTCGTCATGCCACGAAGCGCGAAATTTGCCTATCGAAGCACGATATATGAGGGCAAAATTGACACCTCCAATAAACATAAACAGCAATATCACCAGACGTATGTACCAGGAGTCCCAGGCCCCAATGGAGTCGTTGCGCGTGCTGAAGCCACCGGTCGACATGGTGCTTAGAGCATGGCATATACCGTCAAAGATATCCATGGGGCCAAGACACAACAGCACGGCAAGCAACATGGTAAGCGCCAGGTACACGAGCCATAGACGCTTGGCCGTTTGGCTTACACGCGGACTAAGCTTTTCCTTGGTAATGCCTGGCAACTCGGCATTCATCATCTGCATGCCACCCGAGGAGTTGAGCATCGGCAACACGGCGAGAGTGAAAATCATAATACCTAAGCCTCCAACCCATTGCATGAGGCATCGCCATATGTGTATGCCGTGCGACAGATTTTCAACATCACTGAGTACCGAACAACCGGTGGTGGTAAATCCCGACATAGTCTCGCAAAAAGCATCGGTAAAGCCCAGCGACACGTTGGTTGACATAAATGGTATCATGCCAAAAAATGAGAATACCACCCATACAAGCGCCGTGAGCAGATAGCCCTCCCGACGTCCCAAGTCACGACGCCCGGCATCCACGCCTGTCAGTATCGAGCATGATACCAAGAGCGTGAACAGGATTGCCACCAGGAAGCCGTAATAATCATTCTCACCATAGTATATGCTCACCAACAATGGAATGAGCATAAAGCCGGCCTCAAACAGCAGCAAGTAGGCCAAAAGCCTTACGATACCACGAGAATTGATAAGACGATAACCGGTAACCATTGCCAAAAAGTTAACTGAACAGCTTCTCAATCTTGTGTATTAAGCCTGAAAGACAGAATATCACCACACGATCACCCGGTTGAAACTGTGTGTCACCGGTCACGAGCATACCGCGCCCGTCTCTTACCACGCCACCGAGCGTGACATCACGGGTAAGATTAAGCTGCTTTACGGGATGCTTTGTAATGCGCGAGCCTGGTTTCACCTCCAGTTCGGCCACCTCGGCATCGGCCAGCGACAGGAATTTGGAAGTCTCGGTATCGGCATCGAGCAACACCTGGAATATCTTGCTTGAGGCCAATAGTTTCTTGTTTATAATGGTACCAATATTAAGTCCCTCGGCCTGATAGATAAGCTGAATATTTTCCACCTCGGCTATAGTCTTGCTTACACCATACTCCTTGGCTGTAAGACAGGCCAGGATGTTGGTTTCGCTACTGTCGGTCAAGGCTATGAAAGCATCGGTCTCGGAGATACCTTCATCGAGCAACACATCGCTATCACGTCCATCACCAAGTATGATCTCGCAATTGGGACACATCTCGGGCAGGCGTCGGCATCGCTCGGGATTGCTCTCTATGATTTTGATTTTCCAATCGCCTGGAGCCATATTAGCCAATCTTACAGCTATGCGGCTGCCACCAACTATGAGTACGCGCTTTACCTTATAGCTTTTTTTATTACACAGCTTGCGCACTTCCTCAACATAATTGGCCGTAGTAGTGATGTAAATTATATCGTTGGCCATAATCTCGTCGTCTCCACGCGGAATGATGGTCTGACGACGACGCTTTATGGCCGATATGTGAAAATGGTGCTGTGTCATAGTGAGCTGGCGCAACATCTGCCCTACAATGGCAGCATTCTCTCTCACTTTCACGCCTATAAGTATAATCTCGCCGTTGTTGAGCTCAAACCAGTTGCGTGCCCAACCGCGTTTCATGGCAGTACATATCTCCTGTGCGGCTAGATACTCAGGGTATATCACGTCATTGACCCCAACACTTGTAAAGTAACCACGATGTTCGCTTTTCATGAACTCATAGTTGTCGATGCGAGCCACGGTGCGTTTGGCACCAAGATAGCTCGCTATAGAGCATGAGGTGACATTGCAATCCTCAAACGGGGTCACGGCGATAAACAGATCGGCATCCTCAACGCCGGCATTTTTCAGCGTTTTGAACGACATGGGCGACCCCACACACGTCATGAGATTGTAATTGGCATCGAGCATGGACAGTTTCTGGGCATTATCATCTACCACGATAATATCCTGCTCCTCACGCGACAACAGTTTGGCGAGATGGGAGCCTACCTCTCCTGCTCCTGCTATTACTATCCTCATATCAATCAGTATTGATTATGGCATTGAGTATCGACTCGGTATCCATGCCACACTGCCGATACAGTTGGACAACGGTGCCATGATAAACATATCGGTCGGGAACTCCTATTTTCATCACTTTGTTCTTGTATCCATGCTCGTTGATCCACTGGGTTACTATAGTGCCCAGACCGCCATTGACGGTACCATCCTCCACGGTAACTATCGTGCTGCCCGTAGATGCTATTCGTTCCATCATATCCTCATCAATGGGCTTGAGGAACACTGCATCATAATGTGCTACATCGATATCACGGCTACGTGCCTGAGCCACTGCTTCAGCAGCTTCAGCGGCTATAGGGCCAATTGAGATTACCTGCACTCCGGCGCCCGGAGTCAGACACTCGCCCTGACCCAAGGGAAGCACCTTCATAGGCTCACAGGATACATCGGCATCGGCCGTACCACGCGGATATCTTATGGACATGGGACCATGTTCGGTCTTCAGCGATGTGTACAAAAGATTGCGTAACATCCCAGCATTGCGCGGTGACGCTATAATCATGCCCGGAATGGGCGCCAGATAGGCCATATCATACACACCATGGTGAGTTACACCATCTTCTCCTACCAGACCGGCACGATCTATACAATAGGTCACCGGCAACGACTGTAATGCCGTATCATTTATTATATTATCATAGGCACGTTGCAGGAACGTGGAGTATATAGCCACATAAGGTCGCATACCATCGGTAGCCAGACCGCCTGCAAAGGTTACAGCATGCCCCTCGCTTATACCTACATCAAACACTCGCGAGGGCATGGCATGTTGCAGGATATTCATCGATGTGCCCGACGGCATGGCTGCAGTAATGCCTACGACACGATTGTCCATACGTGCCAACTCGAGCAGTGTAGTTCCAAATACATCCTGGTACTTGGGCAGCTTGGCGCCATTGGCGGGAGCCGACTTGGACAGCGTCAGTCCGGTCTCAGGGTCAAACTTGCCGGGCGCATGCCAGGTCATGGGATCGTTTTCGGCCGGCTCATAGCCCTTGCCCTTGGTGGTACGCAAGTGTAGCAGACGTGGCCCACGCATGTTTTTTATGTCGGTAAGCACTCTTACCAATCGCAACACGTCATGACCGTCTATGGGGCCAAAATAGCGTATGTTAAGCCCCTCAAAGATGTTCTGCTCGTGGGAAAGCAACGACTTAAGACTATTGTTGAAACGCATTATAGGACCACGTTGGCGATCAGTCACCACGTGTAGCTTCTTAAGCCCGTTGAATGTCTTGTATCGGAAATTATTATAGCTTTTGGACGTAGTAATGTGGGCAAGATAGCTATGTAGCGAGCCAACATTACGGTCTATAGCCATGTCGTTGTCGTTGAGTATTATGAGCAGATTGCTGTTGGTATTGGCAGCATTATTCAAACCCTCAAATGCCAGACCGCCGCTTATAGATGCGTCACCAATGATTGCGACAACGTTGCGACGCGGATTGTCCTTATTGAGTTCGGTTGCTACCGCCATGCCCAGAGCCGCAGATATGGAGTTGGATGCATGGCCGGCCGAAAAGGTGTCATACTCGCTTTCGCGCGGATTGGGAAAACCGCTTATGCCGCCAAGCTTGCGATTGGTATTGAAAACGTCACGACGTCCGGTCAGAATCTTGTGGACATAGGCTTGATGTCCCACGTCCCATACAAGACGGTCGTAGGGGGTATCGAAAACATAATGCAGTGCAACGGTAAGCTCTACAGCTCCCATGCTCGAAGCAAAGTGTCCGGGATTTTGTGAAACCTCCGAAATAAGAAACCGGCGTATCTCGGCACACAATGAAGGCAATTGCTCGAGCGACAAAGCTTTCAAGTCGCTCGGCGAGTTAATCTTGGATAAGAGTTGGGTATCGCTTTTATGTATGGTATTAATTTTTTCCACTGCGTTTGAAATACTTCTTATACAAAGGTACAAAAACAATTATAGCCGAGGCTACAATAGGAAATAGAGACCGCAGAGTGATGGGCGTACCGGTAGCCTGATAGCGCGCAATGAGCCAGCCGCAGAATATAAGCCACAACAGCCCTATACACACCAATCGAAATATCACAGCTCCTTTCATCACTCAGTGCTTAAACAACGCAAAGGTAGTAATAAGCCGCGACAAAACAAAACCATGACTCATTGTATTTGTTTTGTTTAAGACCCTACTGAGGGGATAGCGGGTATTGTTATATAGCGTAAGAGGCCGCATCATCACTTGTGAGATGCAGCCTCTTTCATTATAGGGTGTCTTACTGTCCCTGTAGGTGGGGCAGAATTAGTTCTGGAGTTTGAAGCGTACGGGAAGTGTGAACCATACGTTCACGGCCTGACCATTCATACGACCAGGGATGAACTTGGGCAAGCCCTTTACCACACGCACGGCCTCCTTGTCGAGGTCGGGGTCGCGTGAACGCAGGATCTTAGCCTCACCGATTGAACCGTCCTTGAGTACAACGAATTGTACTACAACAGTACCCTGTATGCCGTTCTCGGCAGCGAGAGTAGGATAGGTAAGATTCTTGCTAAGGTACTTCATTAGCTCGGCATCGCCACCGGGGAATGCAGGCATCTGCTCTACGGCGTCGAACACCTTGTTATCATCAACGGGAGTCTTTTCTTCCACGATTACCTCATCCTTGTATTCACGTACAACGTTGAGGTCGTCAGTACCTTGGTCAAACGTGTTGGCACCGATAGCGGTAGTTGTCTCTTGGAGTTCCTCTTGAGAGACAATCTGCTCGGTTACTTCCTCATCGGCCACGATGTCAATCTGTGTATTCTTAATGGTGTTAAGAATCTCTTCGGGAAGAGCTTCGGGCTCCTGCTCCTGTACGGGTTCGGGGATTTCTTCGATTTCCTCCTCTTCAATCTGCTCTTCTTCCATAGCAGCCATCTCGGCCTGTTCATTCTGCAACATATAAGCCTCAAGAGCTTCCTGTGCCTCTTTAGCGCGGTTGTCGCGAATGATACCGATAACGAGAGCAGCAATGAGGATTGCGGCTACGCCAATGGCTACATAGAGCATTGACATATTGTGACGACGGTCAGAGTTTTTGCGCATTACATACGCGCCATACTCTTTGTTTTTGCCTTCAAAGACAATGTCGGTCCACTCTTTTGATGAAAGATCTACATCTTTTGCCATAATTTCTTTGCTTTAAAAGTTAGA
>JAMPAI010000028.1 GCA_023667315.1 Ruminococcus flavefaciens | reverse complement strand
AAGGATAATTTCTTTATATTTATCCAAAAGCTTTGCACTGTTCAAAAAATAGTTATTGAGCACGGAAAGTACGTGCTGAGCCATTTTAACCAGTGCATCTTTTACATTCTCCAAAATCTCAAGGATCATAGAGTGAGTATACGCTGTAGCCGTAGTAACGATCCTGTAATCCGCCTCTTCATTCACAATGGCATCGAAACAACTTTCAAGAACAATGCCTTTGTCCAACAAAGCGGGGGTAATAACGGTATCATCAAAGCCACAACGATCCATAAATTGAATCATGGCGGACCACCTCCATTTCTGTATTATAAGGTTGTTCGGCTATATACTAATATCTATGACTTGCAGTGAAAAAGAAAACACCCCGGGGAAATCCCCGGGGTGTTGTTTTAAACCTGTGGGCCGATTCTTTTTACTTCGTACCCTTGAAGTTGGCGAACTTGGTCAGAGCAGACATGTACTCCGTGCACATCTCCTGGATCAGAGAAGTGTTCAGGTTCTTCACCGCGTTCATGGCGTTCTCGTAGGTACGAGTAACCTCCATGGCGTAGTTGTACATAGCCTTCACGTGATCAGTGGCAGCACGCACGACCTCGGTGGGAATGGTGTCGCCCTTCTTGCCCAGATCGCCCAGCTCGTCGCCCTGCTTCTCCAGGTTGGCCTTGAAGTCGGTCAGGTGCTTGAGGTGATCCTCATAGGCCTTCTTAACCTTCTCCATGGTCTTGGTGGAGTTCTTGATAGCGTCGATCATGGCACCGGTATCGTTACCGAACTTGCGCTCAGTCTTCTCAGCACCACCGGTGGCCTTCTTACGCAGCTCGGAAGTCAGGACGTCCATAGAGGTGGCCTTGATCTTCCACGCAGCGCCGATCTTGTCGGGGGCAGAGCTCTTGAACTTCTCCAGGGAGTCGACCCAGGTCTTAGTGGCCTTGTCGAAGGTACCGGTTGCCTTGCCGGCGGGCTTACCATCGGCATCCATACCAGCAGCGGCCTTGGCATCCTTGGTATCCTGGCGGGCATTGCTCACGAAGTTCTTAGCGCTGGACTTGCCAACGACATCGCACTCGGCACGCCAGTCAGCGACCAGCTTATCCAGACCACCAGCCATGCAGTCGCCGGAAGTACCGGTGATGAAAGCGGCGTTCCAGTTGTACATCTCGGCAGAGACGTCACCGTAGCCCTTGTTGTTCTTGGCGGCGTTGATCTTGGGCTCCATGATCTTCAGCCACTTGTCGGTCTTGCCAGTCATCTTATAGATGAAGGCCTTGATCTTCTCGATCAGACCCTTGACCATGGCGATGATCTTATTGAAGAACTTCACAACGCCGTCCTTCAGGGTAGTGAAAACGTTCTCGTTCAGAGCGTCGACGCTGCCGGGATTGGTGAAAGCGGCCTCAGCCAGAATCTCGTCGGTACCGGCCATGATCTCACGCAGGTTGGAAGCCTCGTTGGCCAGCATGAACTGGAACTCAGCAGAACACTCAGAGAGATTGTCGGTAGCGAACTCATAAGCAGGCACATTATCTTCGACGCGAGTAGCGCTCTCGGTGATGGCCTGAGTCAGTGTGAAAACACTAATCATAGTTAGCTAAACCTCCTTTTAGTTTATGGCCGTTTGGCCTTAGATCTCGAAAGCCAGAGCTTCGACCTCGCCCTCGTCATCGACGTCGGAAGCATCGTTATTGTCCTTCTTCTCAGGGTTCCAGCTCAGCATCTTGGCGAACATCGCCTTGGCCTGATCGTAGCGGGTCTTCTGGAAGTTGTACTTGATGCTCTGAACCTTGTTGATGACAGCGTAGGAATCGCTCACGACGCCCATGTAGGCACTGTAGTAGGAAGACACCAGGCTGTTGCGGTTGGTCTTGGCGCTGTTGTCGCCCTTACCGGACTCCAGCTTGGCGCTGTCGCTGGCCAGATCGTCGATGGCGCGCTGAATCTTGTCATGATACTCATGAGCAGACTTCTCAACGCGGGCATAGGCCTCGCGGATAGCAGTCAGATCGGCAGGCTCCTTCAGCATATCAGCCAGGGCGCCCAGCTCAAAGCCGTCCTTGCCGTAGGTCAGGTCGACCTTCTCGCCGTACAGCTTGGTCTTCAGAGCACCTTCCCAGTCACCGGCAGTCAGAGACTTCTCGCCGGTCAGCAGCTTCGCCATAGCGACCTGACGGTCAGCCTGGGTAACGCCGGTCAGCTTGTCAACGGCCTTCTTCAGAGGATTCTCAGCGGAGCTGTCCACCTTGATTCCCTCTTTGTACTTCTTGCCGAAATCGGCATAGCCCATACAGCCAGGGATGGCCTTGGAGATCAGCTCAACGATGCCGGCCTCAGACTCGAACTTCTTGGTATCGGCAAAGATGTCGGCCTTGCCCATGATCTTGTAGCCGTTGAACTTCAGATCCTTGAAGCTCTTGCCCTTGATCAGCTTGGAATCCTTGTACTTCTCGTACAGCTGGTGGCCGGACATACGCATCTTGTCGATCTGCAGGCCCAGCTTGCTGATGATGGATTTCAGGAACTTGATGATCTTGTCGAAGAAAGCCTTGATCTTCTTCTTGACGTCCTCAAAGGACATCTCGACGATGGGCCCGAAATCGGGCTCAGTGCCCATAGCGGCAGCAGACATGGTGGCCTCGACGAGCAGGTCGTTGTGGTGCATACGGCTGTCGGTGAGCTCGATCTGAGACTCAACGATCACCACAGGCAGCATGTTGACGGCTTCGTCCAGAGAGATGTCGGGCATTTCGTCCACATAGGACCCGCCGACGTAACCACCAGAGGACTCGCTGATTGCCATCAGGTTGTTAAGATTAAGCATAGTAGCATAGCCTCCTTATTAGGATTTATTACAGGGTGCGGAATTCTTTCAACGAGAAAAGTCGTTTATAACATTGTTTGAGGATATTCTTTCAAAATGCGCAGTATCGTAGGTTTTGCGGAAATTTAGATCTTGTATGAAAACTGTCCGAGGGGTAATCAGACAGATTTCAGAGTGTTCAGCAGCATGGCTGTGTATTCAGTGATCCCATTCTCAGCAGCGATGTGCATCCGCAGATTGGTAGCATAGGTCATAACAACCACAACGCCAACCGCAAACAGATTCACAGTCTTCATAAGACAGGATTGCAGACATTCACTGTAACAGCCATGATCAATTTCGCCGCCATCGCTCAAATCGCAAATGGCATTATAACAGCACGTCGAGACATCCCGACATGTGTTCGACAGAAGTCGAAGGAGCAGCGTTTTGCAATTCCGAGTGGATTCCCGACATACATCAGATTCCACTTCAGAACAGGAACGCATCAGGTCGCTGAACGAAAGTCTGGTTGTTTGCAGCGCCTCAAGCCGGCTCATTCTGGCAGGATCCTCAAAGACACATTTCATCATGTCAATCAGACCCTCAAATGTTTTTGTCAGCTTTGTGTCGTCATACTCACCCAGGAATGCCTGAAGATGACTTCCGAAAATGACACTCTCCATAATCTGAGGATTCTGCAGCATGATAGAAACCACGGCTTTAGTGTCATAGAAACTCCGGAATGCCGGGAGGCAATGGTATGAGTATTGACTGTACTCAACGCCCTGCTGGCGAATCTTATTCGCATTCAGCATGAATTCTCCAGTATGGGGACGGAAACTATCATAGATAGGTGTATTAGGCCCATCATAGTAGTTATTGAGCGCCTCCATCTTAACAACCATGCAGCGCAAGGTATTGACGATCGCATTGACATCACCGATCAGCCGATCAAAGCGGTCCACCGCATTCTCCGGATGTTCCAGATCATAGGTATCGGACAGCATCGGCACAACACGCTGTTCATAGATATCTTTGAGCTTGGAGATGGCTTTCACCACGGGATCAATCTCATTGAGTCTTGCAACAGCTTTGATCGGTTCAATCGCAGGAGCAGGAGGTTGAACATTGGTGTCGAATTCCGAAACGGATTCGCACATCATGAACCCACCATGCGGATAAAGAGTAAAAGCGGGATACATTTCGTTCTACCTCCTTTCTTATAGTAACAGGTCGCCGGCAGCAAGTGCGCCGGGTTCCATCATAATCGGACTATTCGGTTCAATCCGCATCGAGGTGTTTTCGCGCTTCTTCTGCATAGTCACCATCGTATTCACGGTATCGACCTTAACCGCAATGCGGTTCTGCCACTTCGTCAGCTTATCGACAATTCGTTTCTGTTTGGCGATAACCTTCTTATTCCCACGGCCAGCCTCAAGAGACTCGATGTTCGTGTTGATCAAATCAACCTGAACTGCAATCATGTCAGCGACCTTCACCCTGGTGTAGTACACAGAGTAGATGATCTCCCGAATCATGACTAAAACGCGAGGGATAAGCATGATAACAGCGCCAATTCCCAGAACAACTGCAGCTACCGCCCCAGCTGTAACAGCTTCGTGCATAGCCTGCTGGGTGCCGCGCTGGGCATATGTTTTCAAAAGCTTCTCGTATGTGGCAAGATCTTTACTGGCAGCAAGCACATTCTTAATGTGCACATGCTTGATCGTGCCGGGGATCTCGTCATAGAGAACCTGACAGTCCGTATCCTGTTCTGTCGTCACAAAACAGATCGTATTACTAACCAGAATTCCCACAGAGTAGATACACCCAGCAACCAAGGACGTGTACAGAAGTTGGATCATGCCATTGCCAGCCTGGTACTGTGTACGGAACTCGTTCCGGTATCCTTCAAGGAAACGAAGAACTTCCCTAACAGCCGCACACACTTCCAGATATTTTGCCGCCCCAGGATCTGACGCATTCGCATAGATGTCGAAAAGGGTATCGACGTTATCCCGGAGCATACTAAGGTACTTGAACTTTGCGATATCTCCGGCAGACTTTTCAATCTCGCCGAAGTCGAGTGCGTTGTACTTGTCGGTAATGAACTTCATCATCCCAGTAAGGACGTCGTCCGTAACCTGAAACTTAGTGTCCTCCGACAAGGTTCGGAAGAAGGGACGATTAACGTCGATCCCAGTTTCCGTAAGAACCTGCAGGTAATTCACCTGAACCATTGCTAATCATCCCTCCTTATCTTGAAATAGAACGATACAGCTCACGAAGCATGCGGTCACTGGACTGCTGCTCACGCTCGAGCATTGCGTAGGTATACTGCTGGAACTCACCGCCGTGCCCATCATAGGTGATGTAGCACATCTCATTTGCCTGGTCAAGCACCACAAATCCCAGCAGGAAGCTAGCATCCATCAGCATCTTGACATGATCGGGCATCATGATATCAAGCCCATACTCATCCTTGATAAACTGCACCTCATTCATAGTGAGAACTATTGTGCCGTTCGGGGTATACCCTTTCATCAGATAAGGTACGGACATATTGGCCCAGCGTTTACGACGGCGGAAAGCAGGTGCCCAACGCCCAGCTCCTTTGGAGTTAAGGGCATCGACTCTGAGTTCTTTGAACCCAAACATCAGATCCGCCAAAGACTTCTCTTCGCCGCTAACCCACTTTACGAACTTCAAGAACTGCCGCTTGTTGATGATGCAGTTATAAAGGTCGCTAATCAGTTCCATTGCGGCGACTTTGTGAAGATATACCTTAATACCAACGAGGACGTCGCGATTCACTACCTGCTCAGTCTCATCAACAATAAAACCGATTGTAGCTTTCGCAAAGGTAGGCACAGCCTCGTTCGATTTCTTCATATCCATATTGGTGAAGATCTCACGATCGAAGGTTTTGGTTCCCTCGTATCCATTACGAATTGCTGCACGTCCAACGTTTACGCCGGATACAGGACGACCTTTATCATAGGTCAATCCCTCAGGAGGTGCGGGAGGACGACCACCCGGTGGAGGTGCCGATCCAGGACTATCCCAATAGCGGGGATCATTCGCACCGGGACCACCAGCACGACGCTGAAGATTATCCCGCTGCTTTTCCAGAGCCTTGATCTTGTCCTGCAGCTCCTTGCGTTTGTCCTTGTCTTTCTTGCTCTTATCGCCAAGCTTTTTAGCTTTGGCTTCAGCCTCTCTACGGGCCTTTTCGGTCTGCTGGGTAATACCCTGCTGCCGAGTCAAAGAACCGGCGAGATTTCTGACACGCTGTTCTGCATCATACAAATCAGCATGACTATCGCCGAGTTGGCCCCTGAGGTCATCGATTTCGATATTGAGTTTGTCAATCTCCGCCTGCAGATTCCGCTTGGAGCCTTTTGCCTCGGTGAGGATAAAGATCTCACTATCGGGAGCAGACAGAGACTCGTCGATTGTTTTGATGCAGTAATCGACAGTCTGCAGGTCGAGTTCGGTCAGTACGGGCAGACCAGCCTCTTCCAGCTTCTTGTCATCGGCAGAAGAAGGAAGGCCCTTCCGCTTGCGGAGTTCCTCCCGGCGCTTATCTACCAGCTTCAGTCGCTTATTGATGATCTTGATATAGGCACCATACTGCTGCATAAAGGCCTTCGGATTGGTGATTGTAGCACCATTGAATCGAATGGCCAGTTTGCCTTTAGTGCCCTTCTCTTTATTCTCCTTGTACTTCTTCTTGTACCGGGTAAGATACTTGGCGTACTTGTTCTTAAGCTTATTCAGCTTTGCCTCCAAAGACCGAAGTTTAGAGAGGCTGGAACAAGACTTGATCTTATTCTCGGATACGGATTCCAAGGAAAACATGATCGAATCGATCGCGCTCTTAACGTTACCCTCGGAGATGGGTTCGTCGCCTTCGTTCAACTTATTGGCTTTTCTCTTAATCGCCTTCTGCGCGGTTTTCATCCCGAACTGGCCAAATGGACTTTTCGCCATGGTCATTCCGAGTTTCTGAAGAGCGCCTTCGTCAAACAGCTCATCATCCGAGATCTCGTCTTCATCCAGGTCATCGTCGTCAAAGTCATCATCAACTTCAGACGAGCCAGGACCCATCATACGAGCAATAATCTCTTCATCGCTAAGATCTTCAAGACCATCTTCATCGACGTCGAGCATAGTAGCTGTGGCCTCGCCAATGAAACCCCATGTATCAAGCTCTTCCAGATTGGCGAGATACCTCTCCTGTATGACCCGTGTCACCGGATCCACAGGATCAGCCGTGTACATCTCATTCAGAGACACCGTCTCCAGAACGACCGTAATGAAGTCAGTGCAGTTAGCACGGGACTTTTCCCAGCATTCCATAAGGAAGTCCTGTGTTTTCCGCAAATCGTCATTGGTCGGCTCTGTACTCGATTCCTCGAGCGAACTCACAAGGCCCAGCATCTTAGTTACCGCGTCCCCATTACCCGGCGTAATACCGAGATTCTGATGGAACTGGGACAGGTACTCTTCGATAGACGCCTGATCATCAGCCCGGATGCGGTGGAACGGCATCAGACCAATACAGGCAACCACAAAGGCCGCGTAAGATTTTTCCAGTACACGACTAACCATACCCATCTCTTCTGGTGTCACCTGATCGGATACAATGGTTCGGAAGTAAAAGATCGAGTTGGAACTGAACGCAGAAATCGACCGGATGCGATTCCGGTTCAAATTCACGCTGAACTTCTGGTTCGACCCTTTGCCTGACACATCGATCGTAGACAGCATAGAGAAGAGTTCAGTGATCATCCATGCATTTCCCCTTTCTTTCAGACTTGTACATGTTTACTTTCCAGCATAATGTACATTATATAGATTGTTGATGAAAATCAAAATAGATGGCCAATAACAACGAAATAACTGGATTTGGAAGAAAAAGAAACAACCACTGAACGCTGGGTTGTTTCAATCGGAGATAGCACTACGTTTTAAGTAATGCTAATTCCTAATGCGGGTACGTTTGTAAATGGGCTATTGGGTGTGGACCATCCCATTCGGGTGTCCAGTTCCATCTGCACACAATCCCGCTGAACTTTCTCCATTGTCTGGATCAAGTCCATAGGTGTGATACGCAAATAAGGCATCAACATTTCCTCCTTTCCAGTTAAGACAAGAGAACACCGCCCCTCTGGTACAGGGGCGGTGTTCATCTTTATCTGCGTTCATAGATATAGTATGTACCCATCATAGGAACTATAAACGGAAAAGAGAAAAAGAAACGAGCCGGGATTTCTCCCGGCTCATCTTATTTATTTCCAATTGGGATTGATTCGAAAACCTCTCCCAGGTTGTACTTCTACTGTTACACCACTAAGTTTCTTTCTCGGCGGCGTCGCACCATCCGGATCGGATAGATCATATATGCGCGGTGATTGCCCAGATCCAATCGTAAAGCCAACACCATGTTGAAATGGCGAATCCAATGTCGGTCTATCCTCTATTTCCTCAACCTGATCTTTATCCTTCTTGGAATGTTTCTTCTTGCACTTTTTAAGGCGCTTGATTTCTTTTTCCATTTCGGCAGCAGATTGATTCATAGATTCTAATAACGACATCGCTTGGCTCAGATCAGTCTGTAATCTCTCTGTATCGTCATGATACATTTTATACAACGCCATATAAGCATTGTACCAGTGCCGTGCATCATGACCATGTACTAATCCGTCGGTATCTTTTGTGTGATCGGAATGCGAACTTGTTGCAAAACCTTCTACTCGTGTACAGGGTATCAGTTGTACAAAATCGCTTTTACTCATAGGGGTTGCTCCTCCTTCAATCGTTGCACCGATATTGAAATCTCGTTCTCTTCACGTACATGCTTGAAAACGGGCAACCATTAAAGTCAGACATTTCGCTCCTTTCACTACATTTATAGTATGTATGCCGTCAATCGTCATGCAGCTTACTTGGAACCGCTCCCTGTGAGTTCTGATATTTACCATGATACAACTGTGCAATCTTTCCGTGCGGTGTCAAAAAGTACACCTGGAAAATCGGCATCTTCGGATATATCCTGGTGGGATATGTAACCTTCACTTGCAGCGTCCAAACACCGCTAAAACCGATATCACCAAACCCGGCTTCCTGATGAACTGCAATGCCGAGACGGCCGATAGAAGAACGTCCTGTGATTAACGGCTCAAACTTCTTTGTTTCCATAGAAACGCCGCTGGGGATCAGATATAATGTACCAGGACGAAGAACAAACCCACCATGCTCATCAATCTTAAACGTCTGAGTACGAGCATACGTGTCGGGATTCTTTAAATCAATAATCCCGATGTCACGATAAATCGTAACTGTATCACCACTGTAGAGGTTATAGCTATTGGGGTTAAGATTGCTCGGATCATAATCTTCCAGTTTGATATTGCCGAGTTGCACTTGTCTGGCGATCTCATGTCCGGTTAAAATTCCACCGGCCGAATGCTTTTCTTTATTGAATATATCAAGTAAACCCATGAAGACATCCCCTTTCTTAGTATATTTTTGTGATGAGCAAAGTCGATAAATACGGGACATTGATATAAGCTTGTAACATATTAACATGCCATTATTATCAGAAAAGAGGTGAGTTATGATGGCTGAACAGATTGTTCCTTGGCTGCAAGATCTTATTGGAACCCTTGGTGAATCGGTCGTTGCTGCGGTAAACCAAGAGTATGCTGCACAACTACGACACGATGCAGACGTTGCAAAAACAGCAACGGAGCAAAGTCGTATTAACACTGTAGCAAGCCAACTTTACAACACGAAAGCACAAGTATTTCGTGAAGTACAAGCAAAGGCCCCCAAGATGCTTACAGGTCTTGGTACAGCAGGAATGGCAACATCATACGACTTCGATAAGCGTGCAAAAGAAAGCGACATCCGATATGGTCGTTCATACTCTGAGTTTAGTGATCTGATCACAAGATTCAATGTCGCAAAGCTACCCGATTACGACGGTGCTCCCGCTCCTTTTATGGGGCACATCATCATTTCCCGCCCAAGCCTATATGTAAATATCAACGGATATGGTAGTGCATACAGTGCTGGAGCCGTTGATGCTATGCCAAACCCAGGATCAAACTTCACTGCTATGAAGCAGCATCCAAAAACATCTGCATTTGTAAATGACAAGTATGGTCAAATGCTGCTGAACATGCTGAGCGAATATAGCTCGTCTAAGTTTATGCCAGTGTTTACAACCAGAGCAGTGAGCTATTCCGTTGGGGATGTTGCATTAAAGACCGTTGAAAAAGGTGGAACATTCTACGGTCACGTAATTAAGTATGGCCATTACTCCGAAGAGCACAAACTCGGAGGTTCAATTTCTATTGAATTCCGAAATGATGTGTATTGGAGTATTCTAAAAACCATCTACATCTGGATGATGTATATTGATATCGTTAGCCGTAGTGATGTAATCCGTCCATCCTGGATCTCACAGATGAGTGGTCAGCTTGATTATGCAGGATCGATCTATTATCTGGTTACAGATATGGGTGGTAGTAAGCTGCTTTATTGGGAGAAGCTTACGGGTGTATTCCCGAAGAGTGCGCCATTCTCTCTTTTCAGTATGTCGGATGGGCCCGGCCTTGAAGACAAGATCACCATCGAATTTGACTACGGCATGCGTTCTGATCCAATGGATCCGAATGTACTGTTCGATCTCAACATGCTCTCCGGTGGTAGCTATTACAATGCGGCTCGATATATGCAGTATGGTCCCGGTTCGCCAAAGGCGTATGGATTTCCCAACTATGCAGATCCATCACAGTCGAGTTACTGGAAGAACGCTGTGCGTCCTGATGGATTTGCTCGTGGTGGTGCTACGTTTGGGCTCGGTGATCAATTCGCATTAAAACCCATCATTCAAGCAGTCAAAGGAAATAACGGGAAAACTTTGAACTATTATCTCCATTGGCTTAAATCTTAAGTGAGGTGATACAATGGCAACGGTAATTCGTAAGCTAATCGACCGTGTTGATATCCTCCGTGATTTGACCGAGGTCGTAACGCCGCTGTATTATCCGAAGGAAACTTTGGACAAAAACCGTACAAGCCTGTATGGTATGCTGATGGAGTCAATGTCGAAATCCATCGAGGATACTATCACGCTTGAGCAGCGCCGTGCTTCGGACTACTGTCCGGAGCTTTCGAGCAGTGAGATTCATGTGAATCAAACTGCTAAGATCCGTGGTGTCGGAGTTAATCGTGCAAAGCCCGGTAAATGCTTCGCATTGCTCCGTGTACTGAAAAGCGACATCGTCGCTAAAGGGACTCCGATCGGAAATGATATCCAGTTTATCATCGATCGTCGTTCTACAATACTGTACGGTGGTATTAACTTCTCTCTTGAAGATGATATCATCATC
>JAMPAI010000027.1 GCA_023667315.1 Ruminococcus flavefaciens | reverse complement strand
AAGGCTCCGGTGACGCCCGGATGCAGCCGCTATATTTTCTTATTACCACCGCCGGAACAGACACGCAGTCTATCTGCTATGAAACACACCAAAAGGCGCTGGACATCATAGACGGACGCAAGCACGACCCCACATTTTATCCCATCATCTACGGCGCATCTGAAGATGAGGACTGGACAGATCCCAAGGTGTGGAAGAAAGCAAATCCCTCCCTCGGTATCACGGTGGGTATCGACAAGGTCAAAGCCGCCTGTGAATCGGCAAAGCAGAACCCCGGTGAGGAGAACTCCTTCCGACAGCTTCGCCTGAACCAATGGGTCAAGCAGGCTGTCCGTTGGATGCCGATGGACAAATGGGACGCCTGTGCCTTTGCCGTTGACCCGGAAGCATTAGAGGGGCGTGTATGTTACGGCGGTCTTGACCTTTCGTCCACCACCGATATTACGGCATTTGTGCTGGTCTTTCCGCCGGAGGACGAGGATGACAAATACATCATTCTGCCGTTCTTCTGGATACCGGAGGACAATATCGACCTGCGTGTGCGCCGTGACCATGTGATGTACGATCTTTGGGAGCGGCAGAGGTATCTTCAGACCACCGAGGATAATGTGGTGCATTGCGGCTTTATTGAGAAGTTCATTGAGGAACTCGGCACACGGTACAACATCCGAGAGATCGCTTTCGACCGTTGGGGCGCTGTGCAGATGGTGCAGAACCTTGAGGGCATGGGCTTTACGGTAGTCCCGTTCGGACAGGGCTTCAAAGATATGTCCCCACCGACCAAGGAACTGATGAAGCTGACCCTAGAGCAGAAGCTCGCACACGGCGGACACCCGGTGCTGCGTTGGATGATGGACAACATCTTCATCCGCACCGATCCGGCAGGAAACATCAAGGCAGACAAGGAAAAATCCACAGAGAAAATCGACGGTGCGATTGCTACCATTATGGCACTCGACCGTGCCATCCGCTGTGGAAATACAAATTCCGTTTCGGTTTATGATGGGCGTGGGTTGTTGTTTATATGATTATTTCACATCGTCGTTAATATTTCTACCTGTCTTTGTATAGTGTAGCTCGTTGTTTTCGCTATAGACTCCTTCACCTATAATATAATCTCCGTTTAAAAACGCATCTACGCTCATACCCAATGCCCTCAACACACGACATACAAGCTGAAAAGACGCTGTGCGAATATTTCTTTCACCGGATTCAAACCTTTGATAAGTTACAAAAGCTACTCCTGCTTTTTCCGCAACTTGTTTTTGAGTAAGACCGAGAACAAGACGCTTTTCTCGCAGAATCTCACAATCAGTTTTCTTTTCGCTTCCGAGATGAGCCATGAAGAAGCCGTCCATTCTTTCAGAATTCATAATCATACCTCCAATTGGATAAGTTATAATATATACTACTCCAATTGGAGGTGTTTGTCAATGGGGTTCCGAAAAAAGTTGAAATAATTTGCTTTAGATACCTTTCTTATTTCAATTTGACTTGATTTTTTGAAATAAATTGAGTATAATAATAGCAGTATTTCAAATTTGGAGGGAGAGTGCACTATGAACAACCGTGCCGGACATAAAAAAACAAACCTATCAGGAGCAATGGCATATGATTCATTTGTTCCGAGTCCATTGCCGCCGAATCCTCCTGTGGAATTATCTGAAGATATCATTAATCTGCTTATCAAGGCGAATTCACAGCTTGCTGTTTTGGAAAGTATGGCTACACGAATTCCGAATGTAGAGTTATTTATATCCATGTATGTTCGCAAAGAGGCACTGATGTCATCACAAATTGAGGGAACGCAAGCAACACTGGAAGATGTGCTTGATCCTATGATTGATGCAAATGCCAATCGCAATGTTGCCGATGTTGTGAACTATATTAAAGCGACTGAATTTGCCGTAAAAAGATTGAGCTCATTGCCATTGTGCAATCGTCTCATAAAAGAAACGCATGAAGTGCTGATGTCAGGTGTACGGGGACAGGAAAAGAGTCCGGGAGAATTTCGTACCTCTCAAAACTGGATCGGCGGTCAAGGCAGTACGCTGAAAAATGCGAGATACATTCCACCATCTCCCGAGGATATGATCGAGGCAATGTCCGATCTTGAGAAATATATGAATGCAGAGGATGAACTTGATGCATTGATTCGTGCTGCACTGATACATTATCAGTTTGAAACAATTCATCCGTTTCTTGACGGAAACGGTCGTGTAGGCAGACTGCTCATCACTCTTTTCCTTATGGAAAAGAAAGTACTGACAACACCGGCACTTTACATTTCGTATTTTTTAAAGAAGAACCGTGTGGAATACTATGACCGCATGACAGAGGTTCGCACCAAGGGCAACTATGAGCAGTGGATCAATTTCTTTTTGCAGGCACTGCTTGAATCTGCCGAGGATGCTATCGCCACCATCGATGAGTTGACCAAATTGCACGATACAAATGTTGAGCAAATCTCTGCAATGGGGCGAGCATCAAAAAATGTTATGTCGGTATTTCAGTATTTAGAAGCCAATCCGATTATTGAAATCAAAAAAACTGCAGAAGCAATTGGAATTTCTTTCAACACGGTTTCATCTGTCGTTACACGGTTAGTTGACGCAGGAATTCTGACACAGACAACAAATGCCACCAGAAACCGTACCTTTGCATACGAAGCATATCTTGGTATTCTGCGTAAAGGAACTTGAAATATATCGTGACTCAAATGAGGTATATTTCATTTATGACGCTTAAATTGAAATAAGCAATATATCTTGAAAGCATCTATCGTTTTACGGCAGGTGCTTTTCTTATACCCAAAATTAAGGAGGGGTCATAACATGGGCAATTTCAAAGGAATGTTCCGTTCAAGAGATAAGCCGCAAAACAGAACATCGGGATCGGGGTACAGCTTCTTCATGGGCGGCACAACATCCGGCAAGGCGGTAACAGAACGCACGGCAATGCAGATGACGGCGGTGTACTCCTGCGTCCGTATCCTTGCGGAGGCAGTTGCAGGTCTTCCGCTGCACCTATACAAGTACACGGCTGACGGCGGTAAGGAACGAGCTGTCACGCACCCTCTTTACCGATTACTCCACGATGAGCCGAACCCGGAAATGTCAAGTTTTGTTTTCAGAGAAACGCTCATGACCCACCTGCTTTTGTGGGGCAACGCCTATGCGCAGATCATCCGCAACGGCAAAGGCGAGGTCATTGCACTGTATCCTCTGATGCCAAACCGTATGGAGGTAGACAGGGACAAAAACGGAAAGCTCTACTACACCTACTTGACACAGCAAGAGGACGCACCGACCATGAAAGGCTCGACCGTGTATCTTGACCCTTCGGAGGTACTGCATATACCGGGACTCGGCTTTGACGGGCTGGTCGGCTATTCTCCCATTGCGATGGCGAAAAACGCTATCGGCATGGCGATCGCCTGCGAGGAATACGGAGCGAAATTCTTTGCCAACGGTGCCGCTCCGGGCGGCGTGCTGGAACATCCCGGTACGATCAAAGACCCTGCCCGTGTGCGTGAAAGCTGGCAGTCCACCTTCGGCGGGAGCGGAAACGCCAACAAGATCGCCGTGCTGGAAGAGGGCATGAAATATACGCCCATCGGCATCAGTCCCGAACAGGCGCAGTTCCTTGAAACAAGGAAATTCCAAATCAATGAAATCGCTCGAATCTTCAGAGTGCCGCCGCATATGGTGGGAGACCTTGAAAAGTCGAGCTTTTCCAACATTGAGCAGCAGTCCCTTGAATTTGTAAAGTACACTCTTGACCCCTGGGTCATCCGCTGGGAGCAGACTCTTTCCCGAACGCTGTTTTCAGCGGAGGAAAAGAAGGAATACTTCTTCAAATTCAATCTGGAAGGCTTGCTTCGCGGTGACTATGCAAGCCGCATGAGCGGCTACGCTACCGCAAGGCAAAACGGCTGGATGAGCGCTAACGACATCCGTGAACTGGAAAATCTCGACCGTATTCCTGCGGAGGAAGGCGGCGATCTCTATCTCATCAACGGCAATATGTGCAAGATGAGCGACGCCGGAATTTTCGCAGGACAAACAACTACCGAAAAGGAGGAAGAAAACACAAGTGAATAAGTTTTGGAACTTTACCGAAAGCGGCGACGGTTCCCGCACCCTTTATCTGTGCGGCTCCATTGCCGATGAAAGCTGGTTTGACGATGACGTCACCCCGAAAGCGTTCAGAAACGATCTGAATGCCGGACAGGGTGACGTTGTTGTTTGGATCAACTCACCCGGAGGCGACTGCGTGGCGGCCGCCCAAATCTACAATATGCTGATGGACTATAGCGGCAATGTCACGGTCAAGATCGACGGCATTGCGGCGTCTGCCGCTTCCGTCATTGCTATGGCAGGGACGAAGGTTCTCATGTCGCCTACTGCGCTCATGATGATCCATAACCCCTTAACCATAGCCATCGGTGACAGCGAAGAAATGCAGAAAGCGATCGATATGCTTGCCGAGGTCAAGGAAAGCATCATCAACGCCTATGAGATCAAAACTGGGCTTTCCCGTGCCAAGCTGTCCCACCTGATGGACGCCGAAACCTGGATGAATGCAAACAAGGCAATCGAACTCGGATTTGCCGACGATCTCCTGTTCAAATCCGAGGAAGGCTCTGCATCTGCGGAAAACAGCTTTACTTTCAGCCGCCGTGCGGTGACCAATTCGCTGCTTTCCAAAGTAAAGGGACATAAGCCCGAAAGAATGACAGGTACGCCTGTTTCCGATCTCGAAAAGAGATTGAATCTTATTAAACCTTAAGGAGGATTTTTTACTATGAGCAAAATCAATGAACTGCGTATGCAGCGTGCAAAGACCTGGGAGCAGACAAAAGCGTTTCTGGACTCCCAGCGCAAAAACGGCATCCTCTCTGCAGAGGATACCGCAGCCTACGAAAAGATGGAAAAAGAGATCGTTGACCTCGGTCACGAGATCGAGCGACAGGAGCGCCTCGACGCTTTCGAGCGTGAGATGAATATTCCCGTAAGCGCACCCATCACACAGAAACCCGAAACTACTAAGGTGGACGCCAAGACCGGCAGAGCGTCCGACGCATACAAATCCGCATTCTGGGCGCAGGCAAGAACCAAGGGCGGCATTATCAGCTCCGAGGTGCGCAACGCACTCCAAGAGGGCGTGGATTCCGAAGGCAGCTATCTCGTCCCCGACGAGTTTGAAAATACCCTTATCATGGCGCTTGAAAACGATAATGTGGTGAGAAGTCTTGCACATACCTTTACGACTTCTTCCGGCAACCACAAAATCCCCATCGTTACCACCAAAGGTACGGCGTCCTGGGTGGACGAAGAAGGCGCTATTCCCGAAGGGGATGATTCCTTCGGTCAGCAGCTTATCGGCGCACATAAGGTGGCGACTATGATCAAGGTATCCGAGGAACTTCTCAATGACTCCGCATTTGACCTTGAGGGATACTTCCGCACAGAGTTTGCCCGCCGTATCGGTAACAAAGAGGAAGAAGCGTTCCTTGTGGGCAACGGAACCGGAAAACCCACCGGCATATTCCATACTACGGGCGGCGCAGAGCTTGGCGTGACTGCCACATCCGGTACTGCCATCACCTCTGATGAGCTTATCGACCTGTTCTACTCGCTTAACAGCGCCTATCGCAAAAATGCCGTATGGCTTTTGAACGATTCCACTATCAAAAACATCCGCAAGCTCAAAGACAGCAACGGACAGTATCTCTGGCAGCCTGCATTGCACGAAGGTGGCATTGATACCTTGCTCGGCAAGCGTATCTATACATCTCCCTTCGTTCCAGAAATGGCAGCCGGAAAGAAGACCGTGGCGTTCGGTGATTTCAGCTTCTACTGGATCGGCGACCGTGCAGGCATTACCTTTAAGCGTCTGAATGAGCGTTTTGCGGAAACGGGTCAAATCGGTTTCATTGCTTCCAAGCGTCTGGACGGCAAGCTCATTCTGCCCGAAGCCATCAAGGTGCTTCAGCAGAAAGGCACTGCTTCCGGCAGCAACTAATCAGAAAGGCAGCGGTGATGAATCTGCTTGAAAAGGTAAAACAAAATCTGATACTTGCGCATTCGGCGGATGATGATCTCCTGCAGGTGTTCATCACCGCCGCTGTTTCCTATGCGTAGAGTTATCAGAACATTCCCGAAGGGTACTATTCCGAACATCCTATGCCTGCAGGCCGTCATAATGCTTGCGAGCCATTTCTACGAAAGCAGAGATGGTTCGACAGGCGGCTTTTTCGCAGATAATCCCCAGGCGGCACAGCAGACCTGGAACACGGTCAATCTGCTTCTGCGGCTCGACCGAGATTGGAAGGTGTGAGAATGAGTTACGGCAAAATGAACGGCTTTGCGGAAATCATCCGCACGGTCAAGGTCAAGGACAGCGAGGGTTTCACTCACTCTGAAGATGTGGTGATAGCCAATATCCGTGTCTACTGGGAAGGTCGGCACGGCAGTCAGCGGTGGGCAAACCTCGCTGTCTTTTCCGAAGCCACCGACCTGTTCCGCTTCCGCACCATTCCGGGTGTGGAGATCACAACCGACTGCTTCCTCCTCTGCGGCGGAGAGCGGTTTGATATCACCTCCGTGGAAGATGTGAAAGGCAGAGGTATGTACACGGAAGTTCTGGCAAAGAAGGTGATACCAAGTGGCTAAAACTGAAATCACTATGCCGGAGGACTTTTTGAAAAGACTCTCCCGGCTCGGAGATAAAACCGATGAGATTTCCGAAAAGGTACTGGAAGCCGGCGGCGAAGTGGTTCTGGCAAAAGTCAAAAGCAATCTCTCTGCCGTGATCGGCAGCGGAACGGCGTTTGATTCCCGTTCCACGGGTGAATGGGAACGCTCTATCGGCCTTTCACCCGTGAAAGTGGATAAGAACGGCAATCATGATATTAAGATTGGCTTCGCAGAACCCCGTTCGGACGGCGGAAGCAACGCCAAAATCGCCAACATTCTGGAATACGGCAAACACGGTCAGCGGGCAAAACCATTTTTGAAGCCTGCTAAGTCCGCAAGCAAATCCGCCGCACAGGAGGCAATGATACGCACATTTGATGAGGAGGTCGGTAAGCTGTGAATATTTTGGAGGAACTGAATACGGTACTGGCAGATATGCCCGTTCCAATAGAAACGGGTGTCTTTTCAGATAGGGCTCCTGATGCGTATATGGTCATTGTCCCTCTTGCAGATACCTTTGACCTGCACGCCGACAATGAACCATCCTATGACATTCAGGAGGCTCGCATTTCCATCTACACAAAAGGCAGTTATACGGCGCTGAAAAATAAGGTTATCCGCATACTGCTTGCCTGCGATTTTACGATTACAGGCAGACAATACATCGGTTATGAAACCGAAACCGGCTATCACCACTACAATGTGGACACAGCCAAATTCTACGAATTTTCAAAGGAGGATTTTTAATATGGCAACAATCGGTCTTGACAAACTGTACTATGCCAAAATCACCGAGGATGATGCCGGAGAGGAAACCTACGGCACACCGACACAGCTTGCAAAAGCAATCTCCGCTGACCTTTCGGTGGAGCTTGCCGAAGCCACGCTGTATGCCGATGACGGTGCTTCGGAAATCGTGAAGGAGTTTAAGTCCGGCACGCTGTCTCTCGGCATTGACGACATCGGAAACACGGCCGCATCCGACCTTACGGGTGCGGCCATCGATAAAAATAAGGTGCTGATCTCCACAGGCGAGGACGGCGGCGATCCTGTGGCGGTAAGGTTCAGAGCCAAGAAATCAAACGGCAAGTACAAATATTACTGGCTATACCGAGTAAAATTCGGCATTCCCGCGACAAACCTTGCTACCAAGGACGATTCTATCACCTTTTCAACGCCGACCATCGAAGGCACGATCCTTCGCAGAAACAAGCCTGATGGTGCGGGCAAACACCCCTGGAAGGCAGAGGTCACAGAGGATGACGCCGCCGCTTCGGTTATTACGGGATGGTACAAAAATGTATATGAGCCGAGTTATACGGCGCAGGCTTCGGGAGGTGCTGACTAATGGATAACGAAAGAAGCGCTTTCATCACGGTCGGCGGCGAAGAGTACGAACTGCTCCTCACTACCAAGGCAACCAAGGAGATCGCCGGACGCTACGGCGGTCTTGAGAACTTGGGCGACAAGCTGATGAAATCCGAGAACTTTGAAATGGCGATCGGTGAGATCGTGTGGCTGATTACGCTCCTTGCCAATCAGTCCATTCTCGTTTTCAACCTCAAAAACAAGGATGCAAAAAAGGAACTGCTCACCGAGGAAATCGTGGAGCTTCTCACCATGCCTCTCGACCTTGCGGGCTACAAGGCGGCGATCACCGAAGCACTCTACAAGGGTACAAAGCGCAACATTGAAAGCGAGACGGACCCAAAAAACGCAGTGGTCGGGTAACAGATGAGGAACTGTTCACCAGGCTTTTATATTACGGCGTTGCCCACCTTCATCTGTCAATGGATGAGGTGTGGCTGACGCCGTTTGGCTTGCTCCTCGATCTTTGGGAATGTCATAAGCAATATAACGGGCAGGCAAAGCCGAAGTACGAGCATTACATTGATGACATTATTCCGGAGGAAATATGAAAAGCGGAGACGGTTGCCCATCTCCGCTCTGTACTAATCATCCCATTCAGGATAATCAGGTGCCCACTCGACAATGCCCAGCTTCTGATAACGTCTGTCGGCGTTATGCTTTTGCTGATGCGTCTTGTGGTTAGGATTCAATTGATTGCTGTGGTTGTTAGAATTCGCCCGATATGCTTTGTTGTTGGTGTTATTCTGATTGGCCCAGGCATTCAGTTGTTCCTGTGTGTGAGTTTTTCCAGACACTTTTTTCACGGCTTTACTCCTTTCTGAGCCAAAAAATCCACGCACTTTGACCATGCGTGGAAGCAATGACATTTCTGTTTGCTTTACACACACGAAAACAAAGCCAACGACAATTTACCTTGGCTCGATTTTGTGGTGTAAAGCTGTGAAACATAGGGGAACTACTAAAAGTCACACGCAGCTACTGTCTCGATTCATAACGAGCATTCCAAAGAATCGATAAGTTTCACGGTTTACTCATTTGTTTTGATAATACCCAAATTCATCCCGGCACCTCAATTCATAGGCTCGTTTTATGAATTTAGCAGTGGCTTGATGACCTATAAGGATATTAACAAATTTATTATAACACTTTTACGCTGAAAATCAATGGATTTTCTGTGAATTCTACATTCCGCACAAGGAGGTGGTTAGATGGCAGATAACTTCGGACTGAAAATCGGGCTGGAAGGTGAAAAGGAATTCAAGAAGGCGTTGTCTGACATTAACTCGTCCTTCAAGGTTCTCGGCTCGGAGATGAAGCTGGTATCCTCCCAGTTCGATAAAAACGACAACTCGGTGCAGGCTCTGACCGCCAGGAACACCGTTCTGAACAAGGAAATCGAAGCACAGAAGCAGGAAATCGAAGCACAGAAGCAGAAAATCGAAACTCTCCGCTCGGCTCTCGAAAACGCCGCTTTCTCCTTTGGGGAAAACGATAAGCGTACCCAAGCCTGGCAGATTCAGCTTAATAATGCAGAAGCCGCACTGAACAACATGGAGCGTGAGGTGTCGGACAACGAAAAAGCCATTGACGCCATGTCCGATGAAATGGGCAATGCGGAAAATGCCGCCGACAAGCTGGGTGATGAGGTTGAGGAAACCGGGAAACAGAGTGATGAAGCGGGCGGCAAATTTGAAAAGCTGGGCGGCGTTTTGAAAGGAGTCGGCGCCGCTGTCGGAGCGGCTATGGCGGCAATCGGCACTGCCGCTGTTGCCGCAGGCAAAAAGTTGTACGACATGGCAAACGATGTGGCGGCAGTCGGTGACAACATTGATAAGATGAGCCAAAGGCTCGGTCTTTCCCGTGAAGCCTACCAGGAATGGGAATATGTGCTTTCCCAAAGCGGTGTGGAGATCGATTCGGTACAGGTGGGCATGAAAACCCTCACCAATACCATTGACGACGCTAAGAACGGCACCGACAAGGCCATCGAAAAATTTACCAGACTCGGCATCACCACCGAGGATTTGAAAAACAAATCCCGTGAAGATATCTTTGCCATGACAGTGGCGGGACTTCAAAATATGACCGATGAAACTGAGAAAGCCGCTCTTGCCAACGATATGTTCGGTCGAAGCGGTCAGGAGATGATCCCGCTTCTCAATCAGACCGCCGAATCCACACAGGAACTTCTGGACAAAGCCCATGAGATGGGCATGGTCATGAGTGATGAAGCCATCACCGCCGCTGTTAATTATACCGACGCAATGGACACCTTGAAACGCACTTTTGCGGGTGTAAAGAACAACATCGTGTCTGATCTGCTCCCCGGTTTTACCAAGGTGATCGAGGGTCTGTCCGGCTTAATGGCAGGAACGGAAGGAACCTCCGAGCAGATACAGGACGGCGCAAAAGAAATCGTGGAGGCTCTTGCGGAGGTTCTGCCCGGCGTTATCGATGTGGTGCTGAACCTCATCATGGCGGCAGCGGAGATCGCTCCCGAAATCATTGTGGCACTGATAAACGGCATCACGGAAAACCTGGACGGTCTGATTGAAACGGCGACTTCCATTATTTCCACACTGCTGACCGCTTTAATTGAAGCACTACCTCAGTTGGCGGAGGGGGCATTGCAGCTTGTGATAACGCTCATAAACGGCATCGTGGAAAATCTGCCTCTTCTCATTGAAACGGCGGCACAGATCATCGTGACACTTGCCACGGGCATTGCCACTGCTCTGCCCACGCTGATACCGACAATTGTTGAAGTTGTCGTGCAGATGGTAATGACCCTTATTGACAATCTGCCCCTTATCCTGGACGCCGCTTTGCAGCTTATCACAGGTCTTGCACAGGGAATCTTGAACGCTCTGCCCGTGCTGATCGATGCTCTGCCGGAAATCATCAATTCCATCATTACCTTCCTGCTGGACTCCATCCCGCAGATTATCGAAACAGGCATCAAGCTGCTCACCTCTTTGGTGGAAGCCCTGCCGACTATCATCACGGCAATCGTGGAAGCGATTCCGAAAATTATAGACGGCATCATTACGGCGGTGATTGACGCTATTCCGCTCATTATCGAAGCAGGCATTAAGCTGCTTGTTTCTTTGATTCAGGCACTCCCGCAGATCATTACCACCATCGTTGCCGCCATCCCCAAAATCGTCAGCGGCCTTGTGGACGCTATTCTCGGAAATCTCGACAAGATCATCATGGCGGGCGTGGATCTGTTCGTGGCGCTGATTGAAAATCTCCCCACCATCATTGTGGAGATCGTCAAGGCAGTGCCGCAGATCATTGCGGGAATCGTGAAAGCCTTCGGCTCTCTTATGGGCAAGATCGTGGAAATCGGCGGCAACATCGTCAAGGGTCTTTGGGAAGGCATCACGGGGCTTGCTTCCTGGCTGTGGGATAAGGTGTCCGGTTGGATTTCCGGCATTTGGGACGGCATCTGCGACTTCTTCGGCATCCATTCTCCCTCCCGCGAAATGGCATGGGTCGTGAGATGCTTGTCGAGGGTCTGTCCGGCTCTATCGAGGACAACGGTGATGAAGCGGTCAAGGCGGCGGAAGGCATGGCGGCTGACATTGACGGCGTGATGAACGACCTCGCCCGCGATATGCAGACGGCTCTGCCCACCGACTTTGATGTGACAGGCAATGTGCGCTACGCTTTGGACGGCACAGGCGGTGCATTCGGCGGCTTCACCATTGCACTGAACATTGCGTCCTTCAATAACTACTCCTCGGAGGATATCCGTCAGCTTACAAACGAAGTCATGGAAACGGCGAACCAATTCGCCCTGCGGAAAGGGGTGGTATTTGCATGACCTATTTTACCTATAACGGACGCAGTTCTGAAGAATTCGGCCTGCACATTGAGAAGAAGGATGTGTTTTCCGCACCTGAATACGATGCAGATTTCACCTCTG
>JAMPAI010000026.1 GCA_023667315.1 Ruminococcus flavefaciens | reverse complement strand
CAGAGTCTCTTTCGTTCTGGCTGTTTCCCATCTCAACCATTCCACACCCCTTACCGAAGCTGTCAACCTCCATGCGTGTTTGTCCGCATAGAAGCTGAATTCCACGTCTGTTTCTCCTTTCCTCGTTTCCGAGTCCACCGCGTAGACGTCCTCCACTGTCCAGCGTTTCTTCAACATCTCACGGTAGATTCCGTCAGCTACCTCTATCATTCTCGTGCTTGGAGGGTATTTGGATATAGGATGGTAGTATTTCATTCTGCTTATTCTGTCGTAGCTCATTCCTGCCTCCTTTCCCATTGTCTAATCCAAGTTCCTTACATAGTCAATAAACTCCAGCGGTTTTCAGGAATTCTTTCCCAGACCCGTTCTCCTGCCTCTTTCTCCCCCATCCACACTTTCACTTCACATTTTCCCTTTCCGTCCAACGTGAGGCCATCTACGGCCATTCTCGCAGGTGTTATCCCATTCCCACGTCTCTCCATCTCCACTTCTTTCATCTCTCCTGAAATTAGCTGTTTTTGACCATCATCTCACATCTCACTCCACCTTGTCAACTTCTCCCTCATCCTCAATTCTTCGCAGAATTCCAGTTGACATCTTTCCTCTCCTTTGCTATCTTTCTCTCCATATACCCTTATATTAGGAGATTTTCCTTTGTATTATCGTTTCTATAACTATGACATGGGCGTAGTTCCGTCCGCGACTGTCTTTCTGGCTGGCCCGACTGACCGTCATCTCTGGCATACTCTCTGGCGGAGCGAGTTTCTCTCCCTGGTCAGCAAGCGTCCCTCTTTCTCACAGGTCATGTTCGTTCTCCCCGAATTCTTCCATGAGAGTGAGCTTTATCCGTCTTTCCCTTCCAACGTCCCGCATCGTTATGAATCGGTGATAGGGAAGCGAATCCCCACTCTTTTCCCCAAGTCCCGCATCTATGCTTGGGAGCGTGACAATCTTTCCTCGTCCACCGCTATAGTCTTTTGGGTTGACCGTTCTCTTGAGGAGAACCGCCTTGCTCTTACCACCAATATTGAGTTCGGCAACTATCATTCCGACAAGTGTGTCTGTGGCGCGCCCTCATCTTCCGACCGCAATGACTATCTTATCTACATTTGGGAGCAGGAACAGCATCGTATCTGGCATACCGATATGGAATCCCTCATCTCCGAGCTTCAGTCCAAGTTGGGTTTGTCATGACGTGCCTTATTGAGCCTTGTGTCATTGACCTCTCATCTTCCGACTGGCTGGCTGATGCCATTCTCACTTCCATTCAATCTCTGCGGCTTGAGGAGACCCCCAAGGTTTACTTCACTTCCGACACTCACTTCAATTCCGCACGAACTCTCTCGCTCTCCCGCCGTCCTTTCCCTGACGTGGAATCCATGAACAGTCATTTCATCTCCCAGTGGAATGACACAGTTAACTCTCAAGACACGGTTTATCATCTCGGCGACTTTGGAGACTACTCTTACGCGCATGACCTGAACGGCCATATCGTTCTTCTCTTTGGCAACTATGAGCGGGAGAATCCTCCTTACCGTTATTCCCGCTTGTTCTCACAGCTTATCGATGATTTTCAGTTCCCTCTCCCGCAGTATGACCTTACGCTTGTCCATGAACCCTCGCATATGTCCACTTCCACGTTCAACCTGTTCGGCCATGTCCATCAACTTTCCCTTGTCAAGAAGCATCATCTTTCTCCCACTCAAATCCAGTGTGGATTGAACGTGGGCATAGATAACTTCCAGCGTCCCATTTCCATTGACGTTGTTGAGTTCTACCGCAATGCTGTTCTCAATCACTATGACGTCGAGGTGTTCTACTGATGGAGTTCGTCATATCCAGACAGCTTTTCCCTCTTGACCGTTCACTCATTGAATCCATCCCTGAAACGTGGCTTCTGTTCTCTCTCCTGTCGTCCGAATCTCATTATCGTGTTTATGCCACCTATGACGACCGTTATGGAGACCAGTTCTCTTATCTCAATAATGGCTTCAGGAACTCCACTTTTCAGGTCATCCCCTATTTTTGGGGAGATTGTGAGGACGTCCCAAATCATCCTGATAATGACTGCTCCAACTGTCCCTCTATCTCCAACTGTCCCATCAGGCTTCCCAACTTCGCTCATTACCAGTCCAATCTCCAGATAAGCTGGTACAAGTACCCGTTTCGCGGCAGTTATGCCAATCTCCAGTTATCCTCAAGAGACTACCGCGACATCTTCCGTGACTGCATCTGTTCTCTCCCCAAGGAGGCTACCATTGACGCCGTACATCAGGAATGACATTTCCATCGCCAATCTAGCCAAGTTCTGCAAGGCCATCATCAAGCATGAGAAGCGTCATCGCCGTTATGACAAGACGATAGCCACGTTCAAGCATACCAAGAAGCAGTTGTCCCTGCTCTATTCCCTCTGCCGTGACTATCTCAATATTCCCGATATGGAATCCCGCGTCCGAACCGGACTGGAGTGTCCATTACTAGACACTATCATAGTCGCCGTCCCAGACAACAGGCATCCTCTGTTCGGCGAGTTGCTCCATATCCTGTTCTTTCACGTGACGCCAGACTGCGTTGAGTTTCATAAGGTGGTTCAGCGGACAGCCGACTTTCAGCAAATCCGTGAGAACATTCATCAGATGATGAGGGATGAGGGAATCCCTGTCTTTGAGGATATTCTCAAGGAGGAAGGAGATGTGTATTTTGCCATATAGCTTCTCTCCCCAACTCTTTCATTTCCGTTTCCTTGAGTTGCTCAACTCCGAATATCCCGTCTGTGGGGAATCCACAGAAGCGGAGGAGTATCTGGAGTTTTGTCTTGCCGATACTTCCGACCATGACGCCATATTCAGGACGATCCATGCCATATTCTTGCAGAACCAGTCCAACGTCATGGTCATCACCAATCTGCTTCATATCTTCTCCCATCTCCCTTTTCAATCTCTGCCTATTTCTGTCATTTCCTTGTCCCGCTCCGCGCTCTCCCATCCCGATATGACAGTCAGGCGGTATGCCATCAAGTGTTTTGAGAACTGGGGAAGGCCGGAGTACGTCCACTTTATCCGCGACATGGATATTCCCAGTGACAGTTATCTCCATGACTACTGGCGGAGAGTAATCTCTTTTCTGGAGAGCGTCCGTTGATTAGCCTCTTTCAGCGCACCTCTCTTTACCGCCTCACTTCCGGCTTCCACGTCCAGAACCTCGTCCTGTTCTTCTTTCTGCCTCTCTGGATAGACGTGGATTGTCATAACCGTCTTTCGTTCAGCTTCCAGTTCACTTCCCTCCGTGAGGTTATGAACTTCTGCACACTTCATCAGATAACCAATATCCAGACTGGCGGGAACTAGGCATGGCTTCTTTTTCCCAATCCATTACATCTTTTCTCCAAGCTCTCCATGTTTATCATTCCGACAGCAGGAACACTTCCGAGTCCGCCTATCTCCCCTACAACTCTCAATCCATGAGCGTCATTTACTCCTATGCCGGACGCTATCTTTCCTCTCCAGACATGGAGGAAGTGTTCAGGGAGATACCCACTCACAACTCTCCGCATCATGTCGTTTTCTCGTTCCCCGAATCCGCATCCGGCACAACCTACGTCCTCTATTTCATCTTTACAGATGAGATAGAGATACAGCTTCTTTCCGTCCCCACTCTATCTGGAGACCTCGCCGCTGAACTGGCCTGTCTCATGTTCTCCGGCGTTGACGGAGTATGGCACTAAACCTCACTAGCAGGAAGTTATGGAATATACCGCTGAACAGATGAAATCCCTCTCTTGGCAGGAACAGGCCAGAAAGCGTCCCGGCATGTGGATAGGCTCCACTGGCAACGCCGGAGTTCTCCACCTTATCAACGAAGCCATAGACAATGCCGTTGACGAGTATCTAGCTGGCTATGGAGACACCATTTCCATCTCCATCACCAACAATCCCGACCATACGCAGACTTTCACCATATCCGACCGTGGACGCGGCATCCCCTATGGCGTCAATGAGCAGGGTGTCAACACTTTCACCGCATCGGCCACAGTCATGTTCACTGGCGGCAAGTATGACAATAACTCCTATCGTTTCAACGCTGGCATGAATGGCTCCGGCCTCAAGCTCATCAACGTGTTCTCCACTTCTCTCCAGCTTGCTTCCCAGCGTGATAATCACTCTTACACTCAATCTTTCTCACTCGGCTATCCCGTTTCTGACGTCTCCGTTTCCGAATCCTCTCTCACAGGAACGACTGTAACTTTCACTCCCGACCCCGCCATCTTCGGAGACTATTCCGTTACCGAAGACGACATCTCTTTCCGTTGCCGTTGCATAGCTTCCCTCATCAAAGGCTGTCGTGTCGTAAGCACCATAGACGGCAACCCTGTCTGCGACTTTCAGTACGATACAGAGCTTGACACTCTCCTCTCCGACATTATTCCCGACCAGCAACCTCTTTTCTCGCTGGACTATTCCGGCTCTCTTTCCTCCTTCCCTGACGCCACTGGAGAAATTCCTTATCGCCTGTCATTCAAGCTCCGTTATTTCCCGACCAACGATAAATCTTCTCTCTCTTTCTGTAATACCGTCCACACTTCCGACCTCGGTTCCCATGACGACTCTTTCCTCCGTGTTATTCGTGATTCCCTGAAGCGCATTACCGGCTATTCTCTCAATAACTCCCAAATCTCTCTCGGCCTCCACTATGTCCTTTCCGTGTCTAAACAGAACCCCGTATTCAGAGGCCAGTCCAAGACCCGCGTATCTGATGACGTCATCTACAATGTCATCCAGACCGACCTTTATCCCATAATCTACCAAGCCTTTTCCCAGAACACCTCTTTCATTCGCTATTTCACCCAGCTTATCACATCGCAGAACAAGCTGATTGAGGAGACCGCGCTAAAGGAGGCCACTCAATCCATCAAGGATTCCGTCCGCAATAATGAGCTTCCCGCCTCTCTCAAGATAGCGTATGGATATAAGCCCGAAATCCGCGAGTTGTTTCTTGTGGAAGGTAAAAGCGCCTCTGGCACGGTCAAAGAGGCTTCCCTACCCTATCAGGAAGTTCTCCCCCTTCGCGGCAAGGTTCTCAATACCGCCAAGGCTGACTTCTCTGCTATCATGCGGAACAAGGAAGTGTCTGACATATTCAAGGCTGTAGGCGGCATGGAGAACACCAATACGCAGTTGAGGACGCATAATGTGTATATTCTCGTGGATGCTGACGCTGACGGCAAGAGCATCTACTCCTGCATCATCACCTTGTTCGTGAAGCTCTTTCCTTCTTTCATCAAGAAGCATAATCTTTATGTCTGTCATGCTCCTCTATTTACTGCCACAGATGGAGTTCACTTTGAGTATGCCAATACAGCGAAATCCGCCTCTGCCAAGTTCCGCAAGCGTTGGAAGAAGTCCAGCTTCCAAGTTCTCCGTTCCAAAGGATTAGGCGAGATGGACTCTATCTCTCTCGTTCCCGTCCTCTCTCCAGAGACCAGAGTGGTTACGAAAGTTACCCTTACGGAGGACACGGAGTCCCAGATAGAGACTATCATGGGCAAGTCCATAGAGTTCCGCAAGGAGTTTCTATCCGATATTGAGGGTTATGACGTCACTTCTGACGATATTGAATTTGACTTCTAGGAGGTTTTATGCCAGCTATCAAACTTCTCCCCATCTGGGAGCGCAACTATTCCGTCATTCCCGAATACCACAACCCCGACTATGACCGTCTCGTTCAGGGTATTCTCTCTTTCTACGCTGAACGCCGGAACGCCAGTTCCAAGTTTCACCTCACCTGTTATCCCACCTGTGACAGCGTCTATCTGGAGACTCCCTCTTTCTCGGCGGAGTTCTCCATCGCCAGCGTCACCAATCCGCTCTTCTTCCTCAACGCCCGCTCGTTTTGTTTCAACAGCAACAGGCACACTTCCGGCGACTATGAGAACCTGTTTTGGGAAGCTCCTTACGCGGCCTCTCCTGAAACCATGCGCCAGTTCACAGAGTTCCTTTCCGATAACGTGGCCAGAAAGGATTTCTCCCTGAAGTATGACGAATCCTCCGACTCGTTCTTCTTGGATGGCAAGACGCATTACGGTTATGCCGATACGGTCAACGCCATCCTTTTTGAGATGAATGAGGGAGGTGAAATCAAATCTCCCTCTCCCAGCAATATCTATACTTTCTAGGGAGGTCTTATGAAGCGTTCCAAGAAGCTGTCCCTCGTGCTTATGACCTTGCTTCTCACGTCCACTGGCTGTTCCGAGGAGCGGCAGGAGGTGTCCGTGTTCAATAACCAAAAGGAGTGTGTGGAACTAGGCGGCTTCACTCAAGAGGAGTGTAGCCGTATGGAAGCCGAAGCCAGAACCAACTCTCCCAAGTTCTCCTCCCGCGCAGACTGTGAGGAGCAGTTCGGCAAAGAGATGTGTTCCGGCGGCACAGACAACAACGGCTCATTCTGGATGCCCGCGCTCATGGGATTTATGGTAGGCAATCTCCTTTCCTCCAGAGGCTCCACCACCAATAACTATTATCAGGACAGGGACAGAAACCAGTCCTCGTCCGTTCTTCCACCCAAAGCTGGAGCCGCTCCTATAGTCGCTAACGGTCTCTATAACAATCCGTCCTCCCCCGGCTCATTCCAGTCCGCCACTGGCCGCTCCATATCCAACTCTCCCAAAGTGTCAGTTCCCAAGTCCACAGCCACTTATCGCGGAGGTTTTTCAGGAGGCGGACGTGTGTCCATTGGAGGATAAGCATACGGAAAGGAGACCCGGCCCTGTTGATATGGAACTGCATGAGCGCGTCCTCAATCTCCGTATCGCCACTCACAGGCATCCGTCCAACATGCTTGACGGCGGCACGGTGTTCCCTCCCGTTGAGGACATCACGTTGGAATCCATCCTCAACGATATGGAGACGGAATCCAACTCGTGATAGGATTAGGCAAGAAATCGGTTATCACCCTTAATACGGAATTCACTGTTTTGGGGAATCCGTGATTGGAATAGGCAATTTCACCTTTTGGAGACGGATATGACTGAAGACGAAGCTAAAGGACTGGCAAAGGAGTTCCTGCTTCAGTTCGCCACACCTGACAGGCCGAATGTCAGTGTTACCCGCATCATTCATTCCTGTCCTCTCGGATTTACCGTTGAGGCTGGATTTTACGGCGAGGACGGTACGAATGTGGACAGTCTTATCTGGCTTGAGGTGGATGCCAAAACACGCAGAGTAGAGTTCTGCCTGATAGGATAGCATATGGAGAGGTTACAGGTTGCTCCCAGACCGAATTGGGAGGGCATAGCCAGAGACAACGCTTTTCAGTTCCACCACGTCAACGGCGAGCTTTATTGGGACGAATCCGCCTGTTATGCTTTTACCATGGAGCAGATAGAGCGCGACTTGGAAGACCCCGCTCAAGAGCTTCACGAGATGTGCCTTGACCTCGTTGACGAAGCCACACGTGACGAGGAGTTGCTTATCAAACTCCGCATCCCCGAAGCCTATTGGACTTATATTCGTTATAGCTGGCATCTGCATGGCAGTAATAGGGAGGATTGTGAGAAATCTCTCTATGGCCGCTTTGACTTCGCCTATGACGGACACTCGCCAGCCAAACTTCTTGAGTACAACGCCGATACGCCCACCGCACTTTATGAGGCGGCTTACTTCCAGTGGCTTTGGCTGGAAGACCAGATACGCTCCGGCAATCTCCCAGACTCCTCCGACCAGTTCAACTCCATTCAGGAGAAGCTGATAGAGGTGTTCCGGCATTTCAAGGATTTATACTATATCGGCAGTCCTAATCCTCCTATTGCTTCCCATATGCACTTCGCCTGTGTCAAGGACTCCGCAGAGGATTATGGGACTGTGGCTTATCTCATGGACTGCGCCACTCAAGCCGGAATACCGACCAAGTTCGTCTATATGGAGGACATCGGCGTAAGGGAGGTTGACAGCAGTCTTTTCAAGCGCAAGATACAGGATTTCGTGGACTTGGATGACGAGAGAATCCGCATCCTGTTCAAGCTCTATCCCTGGGAGTTCATGTGGAATGACGAGTTCGGCAATATCATCCCTCAATCGGAGACATTCTTCATTGAGCCAGCTTGGAAATCCATTCTATCCAATAAGGGCATACTTCCTCTCCTTTGGGAACGCCACACTGGACATCCCAATCTTCTTCCCGCTGGCTTCATACAGGATAACCTGTTCAAGGGAGACAACCCACAGCGTTATAGTGAGGATTATATAGT
Source organism: Ruminococcus flavefaciens (assembly GCA_023667315.1). Taxonomy (GTDB): domain Bacteria; phylum Bacteroidota; class Bacteroidia; order Bacteroidales; family P3; genus Pullibacteroides. The sequence goes on along the minus strand of JAMPAI010000026.1, from coordinate 4,956 downwards.
CAAGCCACTCCTCTCACGTGAGGGTTCCAACATCAAGGTGTACCATGAAAATCTTCACCGTCCACTCCGCGAGGCCATATCCGCTCACAAGGACGTGAAGCTCATTTTGGAGACTTCTGACGCTGGCTATGGCAAGGAGGGTTATATCTGGCAGACTTATCACGAGCTTCCCAACTTCAACTGGAATTATCCTGTCTGCGGCGTCTGGATAGTCAATAACCAACCCGCCGGACTTGGAATCCGTGAGGACTCATCTCCCGTCACGGTGGACACCAGCCGTTTCGTCCCCCACTTCATCAGAGGATAGCTATGTACGGTGACATCTTTGACGAGGCCACAGACATCTTCTCACAAGTGGAGTCTCTGTCTCTGCGTATTCGCTACGGAACGTTCTGGCAGAGGCTCAAGTCCAGATACCAGCTTTTCCGGCTTCTCTCCCCAGAGAATGTCAGGCTTCTCATGTCCCGCCATGATGGGGAAGTCAATCTCTGTTGTCCGCTGGTGTCTTCTCCCTCAACCGATAACTAGGAGGCATTATGTCAGTAGAGGAATCCATCGCCAATGACGTTCAGGAAGTGAAAGAGGCTGAACTCACCGCCACAGCCGTAGAGGAGAAGAGTGGCAAGGTTCAGCTTACCTGTGTCCTTTCTCCTGATGGCAGGATTACCACGGAGGTGAATATCTCCGCTTCCAAGCTCACTCCCTCGGATATGGAGGCCATAGGATGCCATCTTTCCGGCACGGCCTTGGGGCTTGTCTATAACCTCGTGGTCGGCAACGTCCCCAAGGAGCAGGAGCCAGCCGACAACAGGCTTCTGTTCGCCGCGAAGATGCTTCCCAATGTGCTTGTCATCGCCAATGACTATATCTCCAAGCGTGACGAGCTTGAGCAGTCCTCACAGCATCCGTCCACGGAGGAGTAATCCATTGCTGGCGAGAGAGTTGGGAATCCGTTTCCCTATTCCCGAAAAGGTGAAGATAAGGGAAGCCGTCATAGTTCAGGCCGATATGGTTTATGGTGACGGAGAAGGTCTCTTTCCGCTAATCCAGTTCAGTTTCAACAGTGGTGGAAGCCTCCGCTATCTGACCAACTGGATTCTTTTCCTGCCTCACTCTGATACGCCCAAACCCGGAAACTGTCTTGACGTATGCGGCTTCTTCATCTCGCAGTTCATGCGTGTCGTAGGCGTCCATAAGTGGAGCGACCTGCCCGGACAATCTCTCCGTGTGCTGGCTTCCAGAAAGAAGCTCCACGCTTTCGGCCATAAAGTCCTGAATCGATGGTTTTGTCCCGCCGAGCATCTCTCCATGCTCAACTATTAACTGTCAAGGGCGGGATTTCTCCCGCCCTCTATCCATAGCTTGTGAAGATGTACGGCAGGTTACGGGCGGCACTCTGGCGGAAGCTGATTCCCCACTCTTTCACTCTCGTAGCTTTCCTTACAGTGGTCTTTGTCAAAGAAGAACAGCGTGTCCACTATCATTTTCGGCCATTTCACACCCCGCAGACTGGCCCTGTAGCAACGACTGCTCAAGGTTTCGTCAGCCCATGACTTGTGGCTTGGCAGGAACACAGTCCCCAACGTGACATTCATCAACTGGTCGACAGCTATCACGAGTTGTTTCAGGTTATGCTTCAGGATCGTCTTGTCCATCATCCCTTAACCCTCCTGTGCAAGTTATTCCAATATCCGTATTTCCTGTCTCCGACTTTATCGCTGTTATCCGGCACACCATGTCGAGCGCATATCCTTTCGTGTCGGCTATTCCTATGCTCTGGAACATTCTCGGCCCTACATCCACAATGACAATCCTTGAGTTCTCTTTCCGCTTGGTGAGAAGCAACATCTCTCTATTCAGCATCCATTCTCTCCAGATTGTCCATTCTCTGTTCCATATCGGCCAGTCCGTTCTCCATATCCTCAATTTCCGACTTTACACTCTCTATCTCCGCTCTCGCTCTTTCTTGCCTCTCAATCAGCATCGCTCTTATCTTGTCGCCTAGTTCCTTGTGCGCTTCCTCGTCTTTCCCATGTTCATTTATGGTTTTCATGGCATACTCATTCGCTGTCAGTCCGCAGACTTTCAGGCCCACCAGAGTTTCGTCAGCCAGACTCTCGTATGCCGTTATGATTTCTCCCAGACTATCCATTCTCCAGCCTCGCTATTCTCTCCTCCAGACTTTTCTGCCTGTCCCTTATCACCGACACCTTGTACAACAGCAATGTTACTTCACTCTCTATTTCTTCCCAATCCGACCTGTCCACTCCCAACTGGCACTGTTCCACTATTCCCCGATGCGCGTCCACATTTCCGTCATGCGCCGACAGTTCGGCTATAGCCCCAACCATCATGTTCTGGACTTGCCTCATCACCACGATGTTGTCATTTATCTTCAGTAACAGTTTTTCCAGTTGCTCAATCTGCGTCATCTTCCTCTCCCAGCACCAGTGCCGCCATCTCTCCCAGATTGCCCAGCACGTCTTCCGCTCTCGCCAGTATTACACCGGAACTCACTTCCAGCTTCTCTCCCTCATTCATCCCCAGATATTCTCCATTCCACCAGACGTGACAGCCTTTTATCTCCAGCTTGCTTCTTATCTCCGGCTTGCCTATCTCCACCCAATCATCTTTCCATTTCAGCACAGGAGCGGAGATAAACCCACATCCCCTGTCCGTGAGCCAGTTTCTCTGTGTCCCGTTCAACAGCACCAGACTGTCTTTTATCTTCTGGTATAACTTATCCATCTATCTTCCGTCTTATGACCTTTACCCGACTCCAGTTCCCGATCCAATCCACTATCCTGTAAATCATGCTGAACCTTTCATGCTCTGGCACTCTGAACTCTATCCCTATCTTCTCTCCATTTTTCCACTTCTCTCTGTCTATCTCTGTCCAGATTGGCTTATAGAAGTTTATCTTGTAGATGAAGTATCTCACGTCCACAGCGGAGACTACCTCATTCGGGTCTATCTCCAGTTCCATCATCGTCCCTGCTTTTAGCGTTTCCGGCAGTTCCACGTCAGGAGCTTCCAGCAAGGTTGAGTATTCCCCCTCCGATAGTCCCTTTACGAGGTGCGCTGGAAATTCTCCCAGTCTCTCCAGTTCCTCGCCTTTTTTCTGGTAGAGTATCTTGCTCATCGCTTCACCACGAGACTGTCTTTCCGCCACACCCTGTTCCCTAGAGCATCCTCAAACCCCCATTCCAGTTCGTATTCTCCCTCATTCAGTTCCGGCAACTCTTGGACGTGGAGCCATTCTCCCTCTGGATTTAGCTCTACTCTCTCCACTCTCCCGTCCAGCAGTCCTCTTATCAGAAACCACTTTACGGGCAGTACGGAATCCGGCTTCTTCAGCCGCATCACGCAAGGCGCATCATCAGACGCCCAATCCACATCCATGTTGGGATATATTCCATCCAAGAACAGGTGGTTCTTCAAGACCTCCCTGTTGTCCAACAGGACTACCTCAAAGTTCTTTCCCACTTTCTGCAACATCTTTCTAGCCATGCAGGAAAACCACTCCCGCTCCGAATACTGTAATTGGAAACCGCTTGACTTTTCCTCCAATATTGGCTACACGCTCCTGTAAGGAGTCCCTTTATGAGAGTATTCAACTTCCGGCAGGGATTTGCCAACAATTCCTCGTCCAGCCATAACACGCTTGTCAATGCGGATGGACGCCCTCTTGAGGAATCCCTGCCGCTTTGCATATCCCGTCTTACTTCCGGCGGTCTTTCCGTAGAGGAGTTCGCCTACTTCGGATGGGAGGATTTCGTTCTCACGTCCAGAGACGCCAAGCTCCTCTATCTGGCCTTTCAGATATTCTCCGCTCTCCACAAGTTCCCGAAATCCGCCGTTCTAGGCTTTGTCCTTGACGTTCTCCCTGAACTTTCCGGCGTTCTTTCCACTGGCAGTTATGACGTTGACCATCAGTCATGCTGGGCACTCCCCATAGCGGTCAAGACGCCTCATTCCGAATTTCCCGACCGTGAGTTCCTGCTGGACATGAAAGAGTATCTGTCCAGAGATGACGTGGTTATCTTCGGCGGCAACGATAACACTTATGACGAGACTGACCTCCCTTCGCAGGCTGGCATGGAGGATTCCGCTCTGGAATTCATTCCCAGAAGCGACAGCCTTTACTTCTCCAAGAAAGAGGGGGACGTCTGGACGCTGTTCAATCGTGAAACAGGAGATAAAGTTCGTTTCTCGTTCCACGATGACGCTTACAGCAACGAGAGTGAGACACCTGAACTAGTTGACCTTATCGTTTCCGACCAGTGTTCCCATAACTGTTCATTCTGTTATCGCGGCTGTTCTTCGTCTGGTGAGGTTGCCTCTCTTGAAACGGTTACAACTCTTATCAGTTCCATATCCGAACTTGGCGTCTTTGAGATAGTGATAGGTGGCGGGGATATTCTTTCCCTCCCTTATCTTGACGAACTCTGCCAGCATATCCGCAATCATAACCGTTTCACGGCGTTCACCACCACGCTGTTTCTCACACCTCTGTCTTTGCGGGACGCTTCCATTCGGCGCAGGTTTGATTTGGTTATTGACACTTTCAGTTCCATAGCCATATCTTCCACGAATACGGATAACTTTGACTTGGCAAGCTATATCCAGCTTACTTCTTCAACGCAGACTTCTCTCCAGATAGTGCCGGAGCTTGAATCCCAAACTCATCTGGAAAGCCTCTTGTCGTTCCTCTCTTTCCATAATCGTATTCCTCTCACCTTGCTTGGCTTCAAGCCTACGTGCAGAGGACAGTCCCACGTTGATAACTTGAATGACAGCGTTTTCGTTACGGATTTGGTAGTCCACCTTATAGACGCCAAAGTCAGACTCGGAGTTGACACGGCTTTTGTCCAGCGTTTCCCCAAGATAATGAAGGTGTTTGATTCCCGTCTTTATTACGGTAATGAGGGCAAGTTCTCCTGCTGTGTTGACGCT
>JAMPAI010000025.1 GCA_023667315.1 Ruminococcus flavefaciens | reverse complement strand
TTTATTAATGTTTTATAAATATTTAAAATTTTTTTTCATTTTTTTTTGAAAAAAAAGTCGAAATTTTTTTGGAATTAGAAAAAAGTTGTATATTTGCAACGTGAATGTAACATTGATGTAACAAAAACATTCACGAAGAATTAAAACAATCGTGTACAACATTTAAAAGTTTCAATTATGAGTTCTAAAAATTTTCAAACCAAGCTTCTCGATCTGCAAAACAATCTTCTGAACTTTGCGTACCTGTTGACCAACAATCGTGACGATGCCTATGACCTGCTCCAGGACACCACGCTCAAAGCTCTGGACAATGAGGACAAATATGTTGACAACGTCAACTTCAAAGGCTGGGTATTCACAATCATGCGCAATATCTTTATCAACAACTATCGCAAAGTCGTACGCTCGGCCACTATCATTGACCAGACCGAAGACCTTTATCATCTCAATCTTCCGCAAGACTCAGGTCTCGACACTCCCGATGGCTCAATTGCTGCCAAGGAAATAAGCTCAGCCATCAATTCGTTCAGCGACGACTATCGCATCCCCTTCTCAATGCACGTTGCCGGTTACAAATACAATGAGATAGCTGAAAAGATGGGATTGCCTCTGGGTACCATTAAGAGCCGCATATTCTTTGCACGCCAGAAACTCCAGGTTATGCTCGCCGACTACAATCGATAAGCACCTTCCTCGCAGCCAAAATTCAGTAAAATAAGAACTCGTATCCAATATAACAGTTCGCGCCTAAGCGAACAATCCTAACACACATAAAAACACACGCAACGAGAGCCGGTTGACCCGGCTCTCGTTGTATTTACAGTGAATAGTTTATATATTTGCACAGAGCAGGTGTAAACCTATATAACACTTGATTGTTAATATTTAAAACTCATGACCATGAATTCAAAAGCTACGTTTATTACCAATGTGATTATTTTGGCAGCAGGACTGCTGTTGTGCTATGTGCATGGCCGGCAGGATATCCCGCACACCATAGTGTTTATAACGGGTGTAACGCTGATCGTGCCGGGTCTCATAAATCTGGTACTACTGTTCAGCCACCGCGATGATGAGAAACACCGCCCCACGGCTACAATGAAAGTGGCAGGGTGGATCTCATCAGTAGCCTCAGTAGGACTGGGGGTAATAATGGTTGTAGCCCCGGGGTTGTTTACTCCCATACTGGTCTATATCTTTGGCGCAGTTATGATTTCGGCATCCCTAATGCTGATTTACATGATGTCACGCGCAGTGAAAGTGTACCGTATACCCGGTTGGCTATACTTGGGACCGGTGATTGTATTGATAGCCGGTGTGGCAATGGTGTGTATGGGACAGCCACGCATCAGCGACGCTATGGTAACGCTTATTACCGGCATCGGCATGGTAATATTCTCGTTGTCATGGCTTATATGTGCCATCATGATGACACGTCACACCAAGCAACAGCTCAAGGAGCAAGAGAGTAAGGCGACCAATGCATGATGCATCGATACGTAATATACTTTATTAACATCAACAAGGCGGCCTGTAACAGGCCGCCTTGTTGATGTTAGTGAGTTTGGGGGTATCTTAGAGGTTGTTCACATTTATTATTAAACAACCTATTATTTTTTATTGAAAAGATTCTGGATTGAGCCTATTGATGACAGCACCGAAGAAGCCTCGTAAGGAATATAGACAGTCTTGTTATCCTTGCCCGAGGTAAGTTCCTTGAGCGTCTCGATGTACTTCATGGCCAGTATATAGGTAGCAGGATCGGTATTGGTCTGAGCAACTACCTCTGCCACACGTTTGATGGCCTCGGCCTCAGCTTCAGCATTCAGAATGATAGCCTGAGCTTCACCTTGAGCACGCAGGATTTCGGACTGTTTGGTAGCCTCGGCCTGGTTAATTTTGGATGCCTTTTCACCCTCAGAGCGCAGTATCAACGACTGTTTTTCGCCCTCGGCATTAAGAATCTCAGCACGACGGTTACGCTCGGCCTGCATCTGCTTCTCCATAGCCACGCGCACTGTTTCGGGTGGAGTGATATCCTGTAACTCTACGCGATTTACTTTCACGCCCCACTTGTTGGTGGCATCATCCAGGATACTCTGTAAGCGGGAGTTAATAGTGTCGCGCGACGATAGCGTCTCATCGAGTTCAAGTTCGCCAATCACATTACGCAGCGATGTCTGTGTTAACTTCTCGATAGCATTAGGCAGGTTATCAATCTCATACACCGCCTTTTTAGCATCAGTAATCTGGAAGTAAATCAAGGCATTAATCTCGGTAGTTACATTATCGCGTGTAATAACCTGCTGCGAAGGAAAATCGTACACCTGTTCTCGCAAATCAATGGCACGCGTAGCATTCATGCGCACAACAGTGCGCCCCGAGATATTTGTCTCGATGCGACGTGTGAAAATCATTTTAGGACGGTCGATAAACGGAACAATGAAATTGAGTCCGGGCGACAGAACACTGTGAAAACGGCCGAGACGCTCGATAACACGAGTCTCGGATTGCGGAACGACCTTAACACCGGCCGAAATAATAACGATGGCAAGAATAACCACCACTACCGCCAAAATCAAAGTTAAAGAAGGCATAATCAGTTAATTTTATTGTACGACTCTACTATAAGTATATTCCCATCATAGCCGGTAACAATCACCTCAGTACCGACAACCAGGGGCGTGACAATCCCCATGGCTTTAACCTGCCAGTTGTCGCCATCGATTTTCACACGGCCCAAACTGTCGGGCAACACATCTTCCAGCACCTTGCCACGACGCCCCAACAAGGCATCCATGCCGGTGCGGTTGCACGGCTTGGTGTGATGGTTAGAGCTGTCATGCCAGCGTTTGAACATCGGCATCAACACTATAAATGCCACCACGGCTGTGACAGCCATTACTATCAGTTGCACCCCCAGGTCGGCTCCCGCCAGGTCGGCAATCAAACCACCCACACAGCCTATAGCCAGGCACAAAGTCCACACCATCTGTGTGAGTACTTCTATTACCACCAGCACTGCGGCAACTATAAGCCAAATAATCCAAGATTCCATTACTTATTATAATTCATAATTAAGAGGTTATTTTATAATAAATGTTAATCGGGGGGACTAACAAGCTCTATTACTATCGCGAAGCGCCTTGTAACAATCGGTCGTATTCTTCCTCGTCGTTAATGAGTTTCAATGCTGCCTTATACTCGGCATTGAATTGAGGATACACGATGCGATAATAAATAGTTTGATCAAACAAATCCCGTCCTATCAAGCCTTTGAGAATTGTCTCAATAACAGGGCATGAAGTAGCCAGAGCCTCGGCATCTGGTTCAATACCTTTATCCTGAGCTTGTTTTACCAAATCGTCGACCATCTCACCAGTAACCTTAAAATTGTCAATAAAGGCTTGCTCGCGAGGATATTCCTTTTTGAGTTGCGAACGATGCTCATCAACGTAAGTTATGGCGAAACTATTGAGCAATCCTCGAGCCATGATATCACGGTAGTAGGTAGTATAGCCGGTGGTATCAACCGGCACAAACAGGTCGGGCATTATACCTCCACCGCCATACACCGGACGATGATTGTGCAACGTTTCGTAACACAATGAGTCGTCAAAGCTTACACTGTCGGCGCTCATAAACTCACCATGTTCATAACGGCGTTTAAAATCAAGGTTGTAATCTTCAGGCTTGCCGTTGTCATAGGGACGCTGAATACACCGCCCTGAGGGTGTGTGATAGCGTGACACGGTGAGACGTATCATTGAGCCGTCGGGGAATGGGAACGGACGTTGCACCAATCCTTTGCCAAATGTGCGACGTCCCACTATGAGCCCGCGGTCGTTATCCTGTATGGCACCGGAGAGGATCTCGCTTGCACTGGCCGAATATTGGTTGACCATTACGACAACACGGCCATCAAGAAGCACTCCATCACGCTCGGCATTGAAGTAAGTGGTGCCTTGACGCGGTGACTCAGTATAAACTATGGGAGTATCTTTGGGCAGGAACATATTGGCTATAGAAGTAGCAGCACCCAGGTATCCCCCTCCATTATCTTCGAGGTCAATAATAAGATTCTTCATACCCTGCTTCTTAAGACGAGCCAACGCCTCAAGCAGTTCCTTATCAGTTTCTTGTGCAAATCGGGTAATGCGCACATAGCCCGTCTTGTCATCGGCCATAAATGCTGCATCAACACTGTGAACCGGGATATCATCGCGTGTAACAGTGAACAACATAGGCTCGACCCGGCCGCGACGCAGTATTTTGAGATCCACCTGCGTGCCCTTGGGACCACGCAGCAAACGCAATATCTCGGCATTAGCTCGTTTTACACCTGAGATTATCGAATCATTGGCCTGCAACAAGCGATCGCCGGGGAGCACACCCACCTTTTCACACGGACCGCCCGGGGTAGTCTGTATCACAAACAGCGTGTCGTTAAGCATATTGAACTGTATGCCGATACCCGAAAAATTACCTTCAAGCGGAGTGGTAAGTTCTCGGGTCTCCTGCGGGTCGGAGTACGTGGAATGGGGATCCAGATTTTTCAACATCGCTACTATGGCATCCTGCACCATAGCAGCCGTTGACATGCTGTCCATCTCATCAACATAGAAGCTCTCGATAATGCGCTCGGCATATCGTAGCTTCATATCGGGAGTAAATTCCGGTTGATCGCCCTTATTATTTTGAGTGGCTGCCAATGATGGAGCAAATGCCAGTAATATCAATATCCAAAAATTTCGTTTCATATCGGGGATAAATATACAATAAAAATTGGCAACAAAAGTTTAACAAATTTCGATCCCTACAAGTTTAAAAAATTATCCTAAAATTTTGTTTAACAAGCCCTAAGGCAGATATTGACTTATGTCGTGGCCATAATGCTGCAACTCACGCACTATCGATGAGTTCACATCAACATGCTCGGGCAGGGCAGGAATAAAAATAGTTTCAACACTACCTATACGACGGTTGGCACATGCCATTGTGTACTCATATTCAAAGTCGACCACCGTGCGCACTCCTCTTATCAGAAATTGTGCATCCAATTGGTGTGCCAGATCGACTGTGAGTCCGTCCCACATCATCACAGAGACACCGGGCATCCTATCCACTGCCTTTTCAATCTCCATTACGCGCTTCTGCGCCTCGCTACCGGTTTCCTTAGCGAGATTTACGCCAACAACTACATACACGTGATCAAACAACGGCAACGCACGCTGCAGCACCGACATGTGGCCAACGGTAAATGGATTGAACGAGCCGGCAAATATGGCCTTTTTGCAACATTCACTACTCATATCTCTGAATCATCCTCAATAACGAGATTATTGATTATAAAGTTTTGACGCTCGCCTGTGTTCTTGCCCATGTAGAAGGCCAATAGATCATCCAGACTATCTTCCTTGCGCAATGTAATACGATCCAAACGCATGTCGGGACCGATAAAATCACGGAACTCCTCGGGTGATATCTCGCCCAAACCTTTAAAGCGGGTTATCTCGGCATTAGCTCCCAACTTTTCAATCGCTGCAACACGCTCAGCATCGTTGTAACAATAATAAGTGTCATCAGGGATGCCACTCTTAGCCTTGGAGGAACCCATGCGGCGTGTTGTTTTCTTGTTGCGCACGCGAAACAAGGGTGTCTGCAACACATATACGTGACCCTTTTTCACCAGGTCGGGGAAGAATTGCAGGAAGAATGTCAGCAACAGCAATCTTATATGCATACCGTCGACATCGGCATCGGTAGCTATAATCACATAGTTGTACCGCAATCCGTCGATACCGTCCTCAATGTTCAGAGCCGCCTGGAGCAGATTAAACTCTTCATTTTCATATACCACCTTCTGTGTGAGGCCATAGGAGTTAAGCGGTTTTCCGCGCAATGAGAATACAGCCTGTGTCTCCACATTACGTATCTTGGTAATAGAGCCGGCAGCCGAGTCACCCTCAGTGATAAAAATCGAAGAGGCTTGCTTCTTTTCGTCGGCTCCACGTGTATCATTCAGATGCACACGGCAATCCAGAAGTTTGCGATTGTTCATGCTTACTTTTTTGGCACGCTCACGCGCCAGCTTGGTTATGCCGGCTCGGGCTTTGCGGTCGCGTACCGACTCCTGTATTTTGCGCAGTATCAGTTCGCCAATCTCAAGATTACGATGCAGATAGTTATCAAGTTCTTTTTTGATAAAATCGCCGATAAATTTGGCCACCGTAGGGCCATCGGGACCCATGTCGCGTGATCCGAGTTTGGTCTTGGTTTGCGACTCAAACACAGGCTCCTCAATCTTGATTGAAACGGCAGCTATCATGCCGTTGCGTATATCGGAGTACTCAAAGTTGCGACCATAATAATCCTTCAGTGTGCGTGACACCGCCTCCTTAAATGCAGCCAAGTGTGTACCACCCTGAGAGGTAAACTGACCGTTGGCAAACGAGTAGTACTCCTCGCCATACTGGTTGGTGTGTGTTATGGCGACCTCTATATCCTCACCCTTGAGGTGGATTATGGGATACAGTGGCTCGTTGGTCATGTTGAATTCCAGCAGATCCACCAGGCCGTTACGCGAGACATAGCGCTTGCCATTGTAGATCATTGACAATCCGGTGTTCAAGAACGTGTAATTGCGCAGAAGCGGAATTATGTACTCGTCACGATATTCATAATTGACAAATATCTTCTCATCGGGAGTAAACTCCACAAGTGTGCCATTTGGCTCGTCACATGGTTCGATATCGGTTTCGCTAACCAAGAAACCGCGTTCAAATTCGGCACGTTTTTTCATGCCATCCCTGACGCTTTGCACGACAAAACGGCTTGACAAAGCATTAACCGCCTTTATGCCCACGCCATTCAATCCCACAGACTTCTTAAATGCCTTTGAATCATATTTACCGCCGGTATTCATGCGAGAGGATGCCTCAATAAGTTTTCCCAAGGGGATACCGCGTCCATAGTCGCGCACGGCAACAGTTTTGGGCGTAATGTCCACAATCACCTGTTTACCGTAACCCATCATATACTCATCGATAGTGTTGTCCAGCACTTCTTTGAGCAACACATATATACCATCGTCAGAATTGGTGCCATCACCAAGTTTACCGATGTACATGCCCGGGCGACGCCTTATGTGCTCGTTCCACTCAAGCGTAACAATTTCATTCTCGGTATATTCCACGCCCGCGGGTGGAGTAATTTCCACAACAAGCAAATCTTCGTTATCCTGCATCTTCTTATATCTAATATATATGTATGTAGCAAAGATACAACTTTTTATAATTTTAGAGGTTGTTTAATGAATTTTCCCTCAGTAGAAATTCGTTTTCAAATATTCACTATGCTATTGGAGTTGTTGGCGGTAGTCGACGAGGGCGCGTTTGATTGACTCCCAGAGGTCGTTTTTGTGGATCTGCGAGATATCAAACACACGCAGATTGCCGGTTTTCTCCAGGCTCATCATGGCAGCATTGTACATGTTATTGGGATTGTCGTGGTTATTGTCGTGATTTATCGCATACAGCGAACCCACAAGCCTACAATCTCCCTTCAACAGAGTATCGGCACGATTAAAGGCATATTCAATCGACTCGTTGTCATCAGCACCATGCACGCGCTCCAGATAGGCACCGGCAGCAAAGACATCAATATAAGGGGCAAATCCCGTAGCCTGATACTCAGGCGTGCCATACCAATAGGCCATTGGCCACGACGAACGTGGCGACGCCCAGTTTTGCCCACTGGCATTAAGGGCATGTATCCATGTAGCGGCCCAATATTCCACATCGATTGCCGGCTTGCTTGCATGAATAGAATCAGCTGCCCGCTTGATAAAATCGGAGATTACACCGGCACGCCAGGCCCACCATTCCCTGGCCAACGAACCATCAATCCTGTTACCCTCCTCATCATAAACCACGACATCGCCGGGCCACTGCTCCAAAGTCTTGCCCTGCCGGGCGAGATATGTCTCAAATGCTTTTCTTGAGAATTCCGAAAAATCACTTTGAGCATCGGGGTAGCGACAATAGTCGAGCGAGAATCCATCTATGTCATATTTATTTACCAGTTCCATGATAAGCTCGAGTTCATAGTCCTGAACATCGGGGCGTGCCGGATTAAGAAAAGCCGCAGCCTTGCGAGTATCGCGCATATCATTAAAAGAACCGTCGGGGCGATACTCGACACACAACATGTCATCATAGATTGTATCACTATAGCACATTCCACGCTGCCAATAGGGCGAACCGCAAGACATTATGGAGAACGACGCGCTCAGACGCATGTCACGCTTGTGGCACTCGTCAATAAAAAATTGCAGATAATCCCAGTCGCGACCCAAAGGTTCGGGAGTTACTCCCTCGATATAATCCAAATAAGGAAGATAATCACTGCGATACAACACTTTGCCATAGTTGGGCTTCACATCGAGTACTACATGGTTGAAACCCGCATCACGGCACCTGTCAAGATACCACTTGATGCTGTCTTGATTGGAGAAACGCACAAAATTTGCATCGGCAGCAATTGAGACATACACTTCGGGCTCTTTAACAATATGGCTCTCAGAACAATAAGAATTACACAAAAATACTATAAGTAAGACTGTAGGTATGATAAGCTTTAATCGCTTCATGCTTGGGTATATAATCGTTATTCTTTTTCCCAGGGTGTATCACTCACTCCGCCCTTGAAATTGATATAGCGTGAGAGGATAAACAGGTAATCGCTCAATCGGTTGACAAAACGTATGGCATCGGGGTCGACATACACTCCCTCGGCTTGTGAAAGTCTTATAACACAGCGCTCGGCACGACGACACACAGTGCGTGCCACCTGAGCGAAGCCCGACAATTGAGTACCACCGGGCAGGATGAAACATTTTTGCTCGGGTGTTGCAGCATCCAGGTTATCAATCTCCATCTCAAGACGCGAGATTGCCTTCTGCCCCAGCGAAGCTGCCTGCGGCATTACGCCAGCATCGGCAGGCGTAGGAGTAGCAAGATAGGCGCCCAGATCAAACAAGCGGTGCTGGACATACAGCAACACCTGTTGTGACTGATCGTCAAGCTCCGGTGCCGACACGAGCACTCCGAGCCAGCTGTTAAGTTCGTCGACAGTGCCATAGGCTTCAAGGCGCACGTCGGCCTTGGAAATGCGGGTACCTCCCACAAGCGATGTAGTGCCGAGATCCCCGGTGCGTGTATATAACAGACTCTTTGACATGATATAGAGTTTAAGAGGTTGTTTAAGAGATTGTTTAATAATAAATGTGAGACAGGCTTCTACTGTTGAAGTTGTTGAAAATCGCTCTACGTTGGCTCAAAATTAAACGTTTATGTTTAACTTTGCAAATTATTAGACAACCTGTCAATGGAAAGAAACGATTTTGAAATAATGGCTCCCGTAGGGAGCTACGAGTCACTATATGCCGCTATAAATGCCGGCGCTGATGCCATATACTTTGGAGTGGAAGGGCTGAACATGCGCGCCGGGTCGTCGGCCAACTTCACAATCAACGATTTGCGGCAGATAGCCGCCACATGCAACTCTCATGGTGTCAAAACATATCTCACCGTCAACACCATCATCTATGACGAGGAGATTGAAAAGTGTCACGCCATCATTGATGCAGTGGCCGAGAGTGGTATCACTGCTATTATAGCCAGCGATATTGCCGCCATAGAGTATGCCCGCCGCCGTGGCGTCGAGGTTCACATCTCCACCCAGTGCAACATTTCCAATATTGACGCTGTAAGATTTTACTCACAATATGCCGACGTTGTGGTATTGGCCCGTGAACTCAATATGGACCAGGTCAAAGCCATCCACGATACTATCGTAGCCGAAAACATATGCGGTCCCAAGGGACAACTGCTGCGCCTGGAGATGTTTTGCCACGGTGCACTGTGTATGGCCGTATCGGGCAAGTGCTATCTGAGTCTGCATGAAATGAACCGCAGTGCCAATCGCGGTAGTTGCACACAGATATGTCGTCGCAGCTACAAGGTGGAAGACCTGGAGACCGGCGAGCAACTTGCCATAGACAATAAGTATATAATGTCGCCCAAGGATCTCAAAACCATACATTTCCTCGACCGCATGATTGATGCCGGAGTATCGGTGTTCAAAATCGAGGGTCGCGCCCGTGGGCCCGAGTACGTGAGCATAGCCGTGCAGTGCTACGACGAGGCACTCAACGCTGTGTGCAACAATACCTACAACGAGGCAATGGTGAAAGATTGGGACGAGCGCCTTGGCAAAATTTTTAACCGTGGTTTTTGGAACGGATACTACATGGGGCAACGCTTAGGTGAATGGTCGGGCAAATACGGTTCCTCGGCCACCCGTGTAAAAGAGTATGTAGCCCGAGGCACCAAATACTTCTCCCGACTTGGAGTGGGCGAATTCCTGCTTGAGGCCGGCGAACTGCACATAGGCGATGAAATCGTGATTACCGGACCTACAACCGGAGCCATCATCATCACCATCGACGAGATGCATGGCGACCGTGGCCCCATAACCCACGCCACAAAGGGCGACAGCATATCAATCAAAGTCCCGGCCAAAATACGCCCCGCCGACCGCCTCTACCGCTGGCGTCCCACCACCAATCGGTAGTAATTATCCGCAAACAATTGAGTAGAAGATAAGCGCCTACAATTGGCGCTTATCCCCTACTCGATGTTAGAGGTTGTTAATATACGGGTAAGATAATTGAGGTCAGGCGGTTGGGGTAGATTTTTGGGCACGCAGGAGATACCACACGATTACGGCCAGAGCGGCACCACACAGGGGACCTACAACCATAATCCAGAAGTCGCCCCAGGCGTCGGGCGAAAACAGGGCAGGACCAAAGCTTCGAGCAGGATTAACAGAGCAATTGTCAACCGGTATGCCCACAATGTTGACAAGGCCGAGGCCTATACCAATGGCAAGTCCGGAGAATTTGCCGAAGCCATACTTCTCATCGGTGGCTCCCAGGATAATCAGCACAAAGAAGAACGTGAGCAGAACCTCTGACAATAAAGCCATGGCCGATGTTGCTCCTGGCTGAAGCACGTTGGTGGCCAATATATTATCACCTGTAACTCCGCCAAAGTTGAAACCGGGAGCCACAGTTACCAGTGCGTAGAGCAAAGCACCACCGGCAGCGGCACCTATAAGCTGAGCTATAACATAGCCGCAGAAGTCCTTAACCGAGAGTTTGCGGGCTATGAGCATGGCAAACGAAACAGCAGGATTGACGTGACAACCCGACACATTGCCTATACAATAGCACAGACATATCAACACAAGGCCAAAACATAGACCTATACCTAAACCTCCGATTGACGTACCGGCAAGCACTGCGCTTCCGCAGGCAAGAAGAACCAGAAACATAGTTCCAAATCCTTCAGCTAAATACTTATTCATATAATGTTGTTAATAGTTGAATATCGCGTTATGTGCCAAATTGGAATTGGCCGTTGAACTCGTTTAGACTTATTTTTAAGAATTAAATGAATTCTTTATGCTATAACAACATCAAGATAAAAAGTGTTTGAATTCACTTTCAAAAATATACTACCCGGGAATATTGAACAGACGATCGATCAAGCCGGAATCCCTGACTTTTTCAACGGAAAGGTTGTGGAGTACAGGATTGTCGACAACAGCCAAGTAGTCACACATTTTCATCGCGATATCAAGTTCGTGGGTTGAGAACAGTATGCACTTTTCCTGATTGTGGGCGAGCCGACCAAGGAGATTACACAATTCATAACGATTGGGCAAATCGAGAAACGAGGTAGGCTCGTCAAGCAAAATAATCGGAGTATCCTGAGCCAAAGCCCGAGCTATCATAATACGCTGGCACTCACCATCGCTCATAGTATCCATGGTGCGCTCGGCATAGTTGGCCATTCCCACGGTCTCCAACGCACGATCCACAATAATACTATCATTGTGGCCGAGTCGGCCCAGCCAATCGGTGTAGGGTGCACGTCCCAAAGCCACCACGTCACGACAACGCAGATTGGGGATGCGTGTACGTTCTGTCGACACATAAGCGAGATTTCGAGCCAATTGCTCGGCTTTCATCCCGGTCATGTCGTGGCCATTAATATTGATGTGACCGGCATAATTCTTGTTAAGTCCGGCAATTGCGCGCAGCAGCGTCGACTTGCCCGAGCCATTACGACCTATCAATGCCGTGAGACACCCGTTGCCAATGGTGACATTAACATTGGAGAGCAAACCATGCTCACCATAACCTATGGAAAATTGGTGTAACTCAATCATAACTATCGTGACAGGCTATTTCTCATCACCACCCACATGACAATAGGAATTCCCAACATCGCCGTAATAGCATTGATGGGCAAGGTGAATAATTTGGACAATATATCACACACCAAAAGTATCGATGCACCTGTAAGCATGGTCGCCGGGACCAGCACACGGTGGTCGCTGTCATTAAAGAGCATGCGCGTGACATGCGGCATCGCAAGCCCAATAAATCCTATAGGCCCGCAGAAAGCGGTAACCGTGCCGGCAAGCAATGTGGTGGACAAGAATATAAATCCGCGCGAGTGCCTTACATTCAGTCCCATTGTTATAGCATATTCCTCGCCAAGCAACAGCAGGTTAAGAGACTTGATTGTCATGACAGCAAGCACCAACCCCACCGCTACAGCCGGAGCCATTATAGTCATCTGCCGCCAGGTAACATCGCCGAGTGACCCCATGGTCCAAAGCACATAGGACTTTAGCGACTCGTCATTGCTCAGATATTGCAGAATTTGTACTACAGCACTAACTCCCGACGAGAACATCATACCCAAAATCAAAATGACCATAATATCCTTAATGCGATGTCCAAGCATTGATACCAATGTCAGTATGGCTGCTGATCCCACCCAGGCCGCGCCGGCTATACCGAGAGGGAAATTTATGCCGGCCAGAACAATGAGAGCCACTCCCAGTGAAGCACCCGCACTGATACCCAACACATAGGGACCCGCAAGAGGATTGCGAAACAGAGTCTGCATCTGCAGTCCGCTCACCGATAATGCTGCTCCGGCAATCAAAGCCACAAGAGCTTTGACCAGTCTTATGTCTATAATAATCCGGACAGTTGTAGCCGCGCATTCACCACCGGTAAGCGCCGCCCACACATCGCCCGGCGGCACACTGACAGCCCCCACCGACAAGTCCACCAAGAACAGGACCGCCACAAAGACCGCAAGCACGCAAAATAATATGGCATTACGAGATTTCACAAATCTAAATTACTTTAATTGTTGATAATAGACCAATTCCTCGTCAACCTTTTCGGGATAAAATATCTTTATCAGGTCACGAAGCACCAGGTCAGGGTGCATGATAGCCGACTCATAGAAGTCGTTGCCACCGGTCGCCGTAGAGCGTCGATTGTTGTTGTAAACCTGTCGGTCGGTAACGCACTGCGCATCGGTGAATTTTGGGCAAGCCTCACGTAACCCATCGAGGGAGGTAAGCATACCAACGTTAAGCCACACATCGGCTTGTGATACAAGCTGGAAGGCTGTCTCCATATCAATTGGCATCGATTTGTTGCTGTCATTTTGGGGATAAAGATAGCGACCGCCGGCATCGTCAATAAGCCTTACCATGTAATTGTGGACCGAGGGCATGAACCATGCATCGGCATACGGCACATTCAACATCACTTCAGGGTGTACCGAGTCGCTTTCCTGAACACGCGACTGTACTTCGTGATAACGCTCAACCACGTCATCAAACACGGCACAGCCACTATCCCTCCTGCCAACTATTTCTGAAACCGCAACTACCCACTCAGCCTTGCCAAGCGGTGATTCCTCAACATAGT
>JAMPAI010000024.1 GCA_023667315.1 Ruminococcus flavefaciens | reverse complement strand
CGGTGGCGGCGGAGGTTCCCGCGGCTGTTAAAATTACAGTTAAAGCACGGTTGAAATACGGAAAAGAAAACAGTAAAAAATATTGTTAAAATATACAGTAATAAAATCCGCCCCGCGGCGAAGCCGCGGGGCGGACTTTTTACGTAACGCCTTATTAAAACGACTTTAAATTCGCCTGAATGTATTCGCCCTCTTCCTGCGCCTTTTCAAGCACTTCGGGCGTGAGCGAGGTGCCGCGGCGCAGTATCACGCGCCCGTCCTTTTTAACGTCGCTCTTCAAAACCCTTTCAAACTTTTTAACTATTACCGCGTCGCCGCAGACAAAATTGCCGGCGGAGAATTTCTTTTTCCCCACCTGCGCGGAAACAACTTCGTTGCTCTCCACGTTTAAATCGGTCAAGTGCCCCAAAAACTTGCCCTCGCCCGAATACACGGGCTTCCCCAGCCGCACGGGCGTGCTGTGCTTTATAACGCTTTCCCTGTCCTCGAAGGTAACTTTATCGTTGACGCTTATAATATTTTTAACGTCTATTGCAAATTCGTTTTCGTTCTCGTCGGCGCAGACAAGGCACTGAATTTTCCCCAAACTTTCGTTGACGGAAATTACGTACCCCGTTTTGCCCGCCGTAGATTGCACGGGCATGCCGTACAGAATTGAAATTTTCATAAACCCACCTCTTAAAAGTCTTACGCTCTATAATATTTTTTACCGTTATTTTAAATCACAGCATATTTTGTAATATTTTGTCGAATTGTATTTTCATAAATATATTTAATACCCGCAAAAATAAGGGCGGCGCGCAAGTAACCTTGCGCGCCGCCAAAAAAATTGTCTATGTTTAGATGTTTGAATATTTGGCTTTATATACAATGTTTTTCTTTGGCATATCAAACGTATAAATTGGTTTATCGGAAATTAGTTTATCGTCTTCATACCACCCTAGGAAAGTATATCCGTCATAATAATCAGCTACCAATGTTACCGACTGAGTTGCCGTAATCTTTTTTTCATTGTATTCTAAAACTTCTTCCAAAACTCCGCCAGCTTCGGGTATTTGCGCGCCTTCAATATAACAGTAGAATTCTGGTGTCCACTTGGTATAGTTTTGTCTTTTTACCCTGAAATAAAGAACATCACCCGCGTTAGCTGTACAAGTGGCTGTTAGGTAATCTTTTGTATTTAAACCTACTTTTAGTGAGCCTGTTAACGATTCTTCTTTTATAACTTTCTGTTGGGTTTCATTGTAAATGTATGTATATATTTCGTATGCGGAAGCGGTGCTTTTATTATAGTAATGGATAGTATATGTGCAATCGGTTAGTGCAGTAAAATAGTAGTAATAGTAGTCATATTTAGAGATTGTTTGATTAAACGCCCTATTTTCTGAGTTATACATATTGTTTATATCCCAATAAATTCTTTGGCTGTATCCGCTATCCGCCATTGCTTGCCAGCCGGCATATAAAGTTATATTATCGTTTAAATTTTCAGAAAAATCAAATAACTCTGTTTCTGAAATATCAGTATACCAACCGCGGAAAGCATAGCCGTCGCGGGTAGGCACAGTTGGATATTTTAAGTTGGAAGTTTCGGTTACAAGTTGTTTTTCTACTAGTTCCGTACCGTCATTATAATTAAAACTTACCGTGACGCATCTTTCGGAATTTGTTCCGTCACCCCGTATTACCGTCAGTGTGTAGTATGTCCATTGTGCCGAATAAACCGTTTTTTCTGCGTCCATTATGTAGGTGAATATTGGTTCTTCCGAGATTAACTGTTGATTATTGTACCAGCCTAAAAAAGTATAACCGTTACCTGCAATAGCTTTTGAGGTAAATTCATAACAATTTAAGCAATAAAATCCACTTAATGTACCCGCATTTTCATTATTCGTTGGGATATTGTTTTCTGTTATATAATTATGACCTGTGGAAGTTATTTCATTATAGGTAGTGTAATTGCAACGTCGGCAATTGTCGTAAGGTTGCCAACCATTTTCCGTACATGTCGCGGATTTTCCGTTGTGGTGTTCAAGATTATGTCCGAGCGCGGAGTTTGCTTCCGTGCGGGTATTCGTTTGCGTACAGCGCGAGCAGGCGGAAGTTTCCGTACCGTCGGCTGTGCAGGTAGCATTACCGTCGGAAACGTAATTTACATAATTGTGTCCGAGTGCGGAGTTGGTTTCCGTACGAGTATCGGTTGTTGTACAACGGGAGCAAGTTGAAGTTTCCGTTCCGTTTACCGTACAGGTAGCGTTGTGATTAGAAATATAATTTGCGAAGTTGTGACCGAGCGCGGAGCCTGTTATTTCACGAGTGTCGGAAGTCGTGCAGCGTGAGCAAGTTGAAGTTTCGGTGCTGTTGCTTGTACAGGTAGCATTGTGGTTTGAAACGTAGTTTGCAAAATTATGACCGAGTGCGGAGCCGGTAACTTCACGGGTATCGGTTATTGTACAACGGAAACAAGTTGAAGTTTCGGTTTCGTTGCCTGTGCAAGTTGCATTGTTATCGGAAATATAATTTATAAAGTAATGCCCGTGTGCGGAATCAGGTATTTCGCGTGTTTCGGTTACCGTACAGCGTGTGCAGGCGAAAATATCAAAACGGTTCTGCGTGCAGGTTGCGGGGTAGTTTCCGATATATCTTACGTCATGTCCGAGCGCAGAATTAGGTACTTCGCGTGTGTCGGTTGCTGCTGCACAACGTGAGCAGGTGGAAGATTCTGTACAGTTCTGCGTGCAGGTTGCGTTATCGTCGGAAACGTAGTTTTCAAAGTTGTGTCCAAGCGCATTTGTATAGGCGTCCGTATAACTGTAACCGCAGGCGCAGGTATGAACGGTATAACCTTGCTCTGTGCAAGTTGCAAACGTTTTAATAGCCGTATACGAATGTGTGTGCGCAGGTGTTTCTGTTATATCATTATCACTGCCGCCGACCGTATCGGTGTTTGTGTTGCCCGTATTTTCGACGGCGTCACCGTCTACGTCGCCGCAGGCGGCGAGGGCGAAGGTACAGGCAAAGCAGGCTGCAATTGCCAAAAGAGCGAGTAAAATTTTCTTTTTCATTTTTGTCCTCCGAATACTTCGCGGGCAAAAAATAAGGGCAACCGTTAAAGGTTGCCCGCATCAGTACCCTTAACAGTCGCCAAACAGTTTAATTTTTTCCGGCATTGCCTAAAAAGCACATAACCACAGAAAATGGGTACAATAATGCCCATTGTAGTTATGCACAATAAAGAAGAAAATATTCTTTATACTATTAAACTGTCTGGCACTAATAAGTTTATCACGGTTAGTAAAATTTTTCAAGCCTTTTGAAACAAATTTTAAATTATGTTGCATTTCATAAAATATTTACATATGCCTTGACAGGTGTAAACTTTTAGTGTAAACTTGAATATACTATACGAAGTGAAAAGAAGGTTATTTTTGAAAGACAGGTACGACGTATTAATAGTAGGCGCGGGCGTTGCTGGGTTGAACTGCGCGCTTCATCTGCCCCGAAACAAAAAGGTGCTTTTAATCTGCAAGGGCACGCCGGACAAGAGCGACAGCTACCTTGCGCAGGGCGGCATTTGCCGCATGCAGGGCGAGGAGGACTTTGAAAGTTACTTCTCGGACACTATGCGCGCGGGTCACGGCGAAAATAACGAAGCCGCCGTCGAGTGTATGGTGCGCTCTTCCCCGTCGGTTATTGACGAGCTTATTTCCCTCGGCGTGGACTTCGCGCGGGAGAAGGACGGCTCGCTTTCGGTCACGCGCGAGGGCGGACATTCCAGAAACAGAATTTGCTACCACGAGGACTGCACGGGCAAGGAAATTACCACCTGCTTAATGCAGAAGGTAAGTGCGCTGAAAAACGTTGAAATTTCGCCCGAAACGGTTCTTCTTGATATAATAGAGGACGGAAGCTGTTTGGGCGCGGTAGTCAAAAAGGGGAGCGGGGTTCAAAAGATTCTCTGCGACTACACAGTGCTTGCGACGGGGGGAATAGGCGGCGTGTTTGAAAAGAGCACGAACTTCCGCCTTCTGACGGGCGACGGCGTGGCAATCTGTATAAAGCACGGCGTTGCGGTTGACAACGTGAACTACGTGCAAATTCACCCCACGACGCTATACACCACCCGCCCGGGGCGGAGCTTTCTGATTTCCGAATCGGTCCGCGGCGAGGGCGCGCTGTTGCTGGACAAAAACTTCGAGCGGTTCACCGACGAATTACAGCCGCGCGACGTAGTGACGGCGGAGATATATAACCAGATGGAAAAGGACAAAACGCCCTACGTGCTATTGGATATGCGGGCAATTCCCGAAAAGGAAGTGCGCGCGCACTTCCCGGGCATAGTGCAAAGGTGCGCGGAGGAAGGCGTGGACGTGTTCAAGGAGTGCGTTCCCGTGGTTCCCGCACAGCACTACTTTATGGGCGGCGTGCGCAGCGACTTGTACGGCAGAACGACTATGCCCCGCCTTTACGCCGTGGGAGAGACGTGCTGTAACGGCGTGCACGGCGCGAACAGGCTTGCTTCGAATTCCCTTTTGGAAAGTCTGCTCTTCGCCCGCCGCGCCGCCGAGGACATAGCGAAAAATTACAAGAAAGCGGACAGTAAAAGGGCGCGCAAAGTTTCCGAAAAGTTGGATATGAGCGCGTACGCGGACGCGGATGCCCTGCTTGAAAGTTATAAACAAT
The DNA here is from genome assembly GCA_023667315.1 of Ruminococcus flavefaciens. Classification (GTDB taxonomy): domain Bacteria; phylum Bacteroidota; class Bacteroidia; order Bacteroidales; family P3; genus Pullibacteroides. The sequence goes on along the minus strand of JAMPAI010000024.1, from coordinate 9,801 downwards.
TAATACTTAACGCTATTAAGGAGGCGGATAATGCTGAATGATATTACCTTTGCGCTGAACGCGGACGAACTTATAAAACTTGCGCTGAAAGAGGATATTTCGAACGAGGACGTTTCCACCAACGCCGTATTGAAGGGGCGGGTGAACGGAAGCGTGAATTTAATCTGCAAGCAGGACGGAATTATCTGCGGACTGCCCGTGTTCGAGCGGACGTTTAAAATTCTGGACGGGGAAACCCGCTTCACCTTTTACGCCAAGGACGGAGACGAGGTGAAAAAGGGGCAGCTTCTCGCGGTTGTAACGGGGGACATGCGCGTGCTTTTATCGGGCGAGCGCACCGCGTTAAACTTCTTGCAGAGAATGAGCGGCATTGCAACCTACACTGCGGAAGTGGTAAAACTTTTAAAGGGCAGTAAGACCAAACTTTTAGATACCCGCAAGACCACGCCCAATATGCGCGTGTTCGAAAAGTACGCCGTAAAGGTGGGCGGGGGCAACAACCACCGCTACAACCTTTCAGACGGCGTTCTGTTGAAGGACAACCATATCGGCGCGGCGGGCGGCGTGAAGCAGGCGGTGGCGCGCGCGCGGGAGTATGCACCCTTCGTAAGAAAAATAGAAGTGGAAGTAGAAAACCTTAAAATGTGCGAAGAGGCGTTGGAGGCGGGCGCGGATATTATTATGCTTGACAATATGTCCGTGGAGGATATGAAAAAAGCCGTCGCGCTCATTGGCGGCAGGGCGCAGACGGAGTGCAGCGGCAACGTGACGAAGGAAAATATTCAAAGTATTTTAGATACGGGCGTGGACTTCGTTTCGAGCGGCGCGCTTACACATTCGGCACCCATTTTAGATTTGTCGCTTAAAAATCTGCACCCCGCGGAGGAGAGATGAAATCGGGCGAGCGCAGGCAGGAAATTTTAAGTCTGCTCGGCAATACCGACAACCCCATTCCCGCAAACGTATTGAAGGAAAGGTTCAAGGTTTCCCGACAGGTCATCGTGCAGGATATTGCCCTTTTGCGCGCGAACGGTTACGACATAACTTCCACCAACCGCGGCTATCTTTTAAATACCAAGGCGCAGGCGACGCGCGTCTTTAAGTGCCGCCACAGCTTTGAGGAGTTGGTTGAAGAGGGGGAACTCATTATTTCCCTCGGCGGCAGAATAGAGGATATTTTCGTGAACCACAGGGTGTACGGCAGAATTTCCGCCAGACTCGATTTGAACAGCCGCATGCACGTGGAAGAGCTGTACCGCTCGCTTTTTTCGGGCGCGTCCAAGCCGCTTATGAGCGTGACGGACGGCTATCACTATCACACGGTTTCCGCCGGAAGCGAGGAGAGGCTGGACGAGATTGAGCGCGCGCTGCGCGGGCGCGGCTTTCTGATAGAAATTTAAATAAAGTTTACCCCGCGGAACGCAAGCGTTCCGCGGGGCTTTTTATTTTTTAAATTACCATGCGGGCGCGGCTTTCTGATAGAAATTTAAATAAAGTTTACCCCGCGGAACGCAAGCGTTCCGCGGGGCTTTTTATTTTTTAAATTACCATATTACGGGCTCGCCGTCAACGGCGTGCCAATAGTTGCCCGCGTCCGCGGGTCGGTCGGAAGAGTAGAAATATACCGTTGCGTTTTCCGGATACTTGTTGCGGTACATAATTTCATCCCAGTGCGCGCCGTCGTTGCCGTAGTAGATTGCTTGCAGACTGTCGCAGTTAAAAAAGGCGTGAAAATCTATCGTAGCAACGCCGCCCGGAATGATTATGCTTTCAAGGTTGGTACATCCTTCAAATGCACGTAGCTCTATATTTTTTACGGAGTCGGGAAGCGTAATGCTTGTAAGGGAAGTACACCTCATGAAAGCCCTGTCCGGTATTCCGGTAAGACTTTTTCCCAAATAGACAGTCTTTAAATTCTTGCAGTTTACAAACGACAAAAGTCCTATTGTTTTAACTCCGTCGGGCAGGGTTATGCTTTCCAGCGCGCGGCAATTGGCAAACGCCACCGCGCCGATATTTTTAATATTGCTTCCCAGATTTACTTCCCTCAGACTTTCGCATATCATGAACGCATGGCTGCATATCTCGGTTACGCCGTCGCCGACGTCTACCCTTTCAAGGCTTGTGCACCAGGCGAACGCCATAATGCCTATAATTTTTACGCTGTCGGGTATAGTTATACTTTCAAGCTCCGTACATTCGTAAAACGCTCTTTCGGAAATTTCCGTCACCGTGTCGGGAATTGTTACAGTTTTCAACGTTTGGTTTTCGAAGAAGGCTCTTTTGGCTATCCGCGTTACGGGCAGACCGTTATACCTGTCGGCAATAACTACGTTTTCGTCCGTACAGGTGCCCGCGCTCACTTCATAGCCAACGTCGTCTTTAACGAGGGTGTAAGCTAAACCGCGGCTTGGTTCGGGTTGACCGCAAAGCGTGCATACGCCGCCCGCAAAGGTGTGTTCGCCTAACGTTTCAACGGCGCGCGTCGCGCCGCACACCCCGCATACGAACAGAGAATCTCCCGTAACCGCGCAGGTGTCGGGGGCGGAGATTACTATTTCGCGCTCCCACGTATGACCCGCTTCGGGCACCGCTTCAAAATTCACGTTGCCGCACTTGGTACATTCGTATTTTTCATAGCCGGCGGAAGTGCAGGTCGGCGGAACGCCGTATTCGTAAACGTAGTCGTGCGCACAGTTTAAAGTGCCCAGATTTAACTGCGTGCCGTCGGTGAAAGTTATTATAAGCTCGTTGTTACCGTTCAGCTTAACGCCCGTAATTCCTTTTCCGTCGGCTCCGTCCTTGCCGTCGATACCGTCTTTGCCGTCGATACCGTCTTTACCGTCGATACCGTCTTTACCGTCGATACCGTCTTTGCCGTCGATACCGTCTTTACCGTCGATACCGTCTTTACCGTCGATACCGTCTTTACCGTCGACACCGTCTTTACCGTCGACACCGTCTTTACCGTCGACACCGTCCTTGCCGTCGGCTCCGTCCTTGCCGTCGATACCGTCTTTACCGTCGATACCGTCTTTGCCGTCGGCTCCGTCTTTTCCGTCGACACCGTCCTTGCCGTCAAGACCGTTCTTGCCGCTTACCAATTGTATAAAGTCGTAAAGCGTGCCTTCATACCCTAAGGATGCGGCTTTTTCATACACTGCGGAAATCGAATAAACTTCGTTTCCGGATTCTTCCGCGGCACCGTTTTCATCGGTGTCGCACGCGGCAAAAGCGAACGCGCTGAATATTGCCGCAAAAACGCAAACAAAAATCTTTTTCATGAGTGTGCTCCTTTTTTGCGGGCAAAAAAATTAGGGCGTCTTAAAGGACGCCCGCAAAAGTATCCTTTAAGTTGCGCCATATTTCCAAAATCACACTCGAAAAAAACGGATACAGTTTGCTGCTGTAACCGAGCGTGATTTTCCTACTATTAAAATATGACGCATACCAATTATAGCACGCCTTTAAAAATTTTTCAACCCCTTGCAAAAAATTTTTTCCGACGGCAAAATAAAGCCCCCGAAGGCGCACGCCTTCGGGGGCTTTATAGTTTTTTAAAATCAGTTTCTGTAAATTTCGTCCAGCGTCTGCCCGCGGTGGTTTTTCCATTCCGTCCAGCCGTTCGCGCTGCCGCCTAAAACAAAGCACGCCGCACTGCTCGGGGAGGTGAAGCTCTTTGAAATTTTAAGAATATATTTTCCGTTTTCCTCTTTAATTATCCCGTCCGCAAGCGCGGCTTGCCGCTGGGCTTCGATTTTTTCGGAAAAGCACGCGCGGGATAAATCTATCTGCGAGGTTGCAACCACGAGGAACTTGTCGCCGTCGAACGCCCCGTAAGCCAAAACTTTGTTGCGCGTGGTGTGGAACACCGTCGGCATAACTATGTTGGGGTCGGGATTTTTAACTTCTATGCGTTCGAGGTTATACCCCTGCGAAGCCATTACAAACTTTATTTCGTCGTAAATTCTTTCTATGAACGGTAAATCGTAGCTGCTTATTTTGTACTTGGGGCTTACCTTGTTTTCCACCTTATAGCGGTTGGACCTTTTAGCCTTTTCGATGGCGTACTCTTCAAGTCCGCTTATCATATCCAGCGAAAAAGTGCTGTCGTCCGCAAGGAACAAAATTGCCTTGTTCCAGAAAGATTTCGTGCGCACGTGGTTGTCAAGCCGGTCAATGCCGTTGCGCGTCTGCCCTACGTACAGGCGGGTAATAGCGTTGTCGTCGCTTTCGCATATCAGATAGTACACGCCGGGGCGGGTGATGCCCTCTAACTTTTTCGCTTCGGAAAGCAGGTGGCGGGGTACTACGTATGCAGTGATTGCCGAAAGGTGTTGCCGTATTGTCCTGATGCCGTCGGGCTTTCCGTTGTGAAAGTAAATTTCAAGTTTCTTAATTTCGTTCATAATCGATATCTTCCATTGTATTGCTAACTTTCGCAATTAGAATTATACCGCATTTTTAAAGGAAAAGCAACTACTTGATAAATTCATTATTGCCGTAACGGATATTTATTGTTAAATGAATAAATATCTTTGCTTTTATAGTCGGGGCTGAGTCAGGTTCGCCCAGTTTAAGACAAATTATCGGCAACGGCAGAACCGCTTGAAATAAACAAAACGGGCAAAAATGTATATAATTTCTGCCCGTTTTAATGGCTGGGGTAGCTGGATTTGAACCAACGAATGACGGAGTCAGAGGAAGTAACCTAAAACACTCAACACAAGATATAGTGTCAAAAAATTCTAAAAACACAATATAAGGCACATTTGGGACTGATTTTCAACCTTCATTCTCCCAAACTCCCAAGGCACTCCCTAAAAAATAGGGGGTGCTTTTTGAATGACGGACTAAAATGAATGACGGAATGAATTTCTTTATGATTTTATAAATTTTCTTCCAAAATTTTCCTAAAAACTGTTGACAAAATAAAAATTATAAATTATCATATTGGTAAGTAAGCCTAAAGGAGAATAAAGATGGAACGGATAGGCGATAGGATAGCAATATTATTAAAAAGTACGGATTACACACAAAAAGAATTGGCATCAATGGTAGGAGTTACAGAGGCGGCAATGTCGAGATATTTAAGAAATGAAAGAGAACCAAGAATAGAAGTTATAGCAAATTTAGCAACGGCACTTAATACGACATCAGACTATTTGATAAATGGCAGAGAAGATGAAATTACGTATAGTTACATAAAAAACTTGGTTGCACGAGGTAAATCTTCGTGGTCTGAACCAGAAAAGAAAGAATTGTTGAGGTTGCTTTTAAATGATTAAACGCATTGAAGATATAAAAATTTTTGTTGACAATATCGGAGATGATAGAGTTAGTGATATTTATGCGAATGTAATTCGTGGTGTCTTGCTTGAATATACAGAAATGCAATGTACCAAATATGGGATACCTTTGACTCTTATGCAAAGTAAGCCTTTTTGGGATATGACTACTTCGTCATGGGTAAGAATAAATTGTCCTCATTTTATTTGGATTGGTGACGGTAATGCAAAATTGCTGGTTCCTCAATGTTTTGTTGGAGGAATGACATATTCTTGTTCAAAAATGAATAGCAAAGTTATCTTATCTGAGATGGCTCGTGAGGAGTTACAGAATCCTGACTCAAGTATAATAAGGCAACGTAAAGATAGAACCTTGTATGTTACTAAAAAGGATATTCGCCAGCAGCTGGGTAGGAGAAATATTACTTTGAATAAAGAATTTGCGAGGAATTTTGCTTTTAATCATAAAGGTTGTACCGAACAGTTAAGAGCTGAGATGGGCAAGCAAAGGAAAAGAAGGGGGTGCTAATGCAAGCATGAAATTTATTTTTGAATTATTTACTAGTCCATTAGGATTACCTATACCTTGGTATATTGAGTACATAATTTTGTTAGCGGTAAATACAGTAGCTTTCGAATTAGCGTTTGCGGCAGTTGGTAAGTTTTATTCCGGAGAAATAATTCATGGCAGAAAATCAGGTAGCATATTGCATTGGATAATTAGATTTTTTGCATTTTTTGTTTTGTGGGCAATTTTGTATGGGCTTATTTCTTTTATTAAATTATGCATTGCACATTGGGTTATGGTTGTAAGTATAATTGGGGCTTTGTTAGCGATTGTCTTAGCGATATTTATTACAGTAAAGGTTTTGAAAAATAGATAAAGTGAGGTATATAATGGAAAGATTACAAAAAATACTAAAAGCTAAAACATATTTAGAATGTTTGGCTCATTCAATTGATCCTATAACCAAACAAGCGATTGATGATTCAACCTTACAAAAGCAAGAAATCAAAGATACGCTTCAATACATAGTCTCCTTATTGGACGAACTAATAATGAATAATGGGGAAGTTATAAATGTTATTACTCCTATTGAATTTCAAATTGAAAAAATTGATAAAAATCTAATTACAGTTTCAGACCAACCTATTCAAATTAGTGGTTTGGTAAAACGAATCAATAGACAAATAGATAAAACTAAGATGGGATCATTTAAGCAGTCAGTTCTTACCGAATGGCTCTTGCAAAATGGTTATTTAAATAAAGATAAAAAACCCGTTTTAAAAAATGTAATAGTTTACTCGACAACAGAAGCTTCAAATGACATTGGGATTATTGAGCAAGATAGAATTGATGCTGAAACGGGGGAAATAAAAAAGTCTGTCGTGTTAACTAAATTGGCTCAAGAGTTTATAGTGAATAATCTGGAAAATATTATAGGTATTACAGAAGAAATAAAGCCTCCTAAAGATAGTAATAATTATCAAGAATTAAATATGGCTGGACAAAAATGGACTGAACAAGAGCAGGAAACCTTAATTCACGAGTTTACTGAGGAAGAGTTAACGCTAGAACAAATTGCCAGTCTTCATCATAGAAAAGTGGGCGGCATACGTGCGAGATTGAAAAAACTAGGACTGATAGAAGATTAAGAGATAATACATTTCTAATTATCGTAGCTTATCTGTTATGAAACAACGTTTTAATTAGGAATCATGGGCTGATGAGGTGCTTAATGACAAAAAGAAAAAAAATAAGTCAAAATACAGAAAGATTATTGTGGGCTATGAGCGCAGGTAGGTGCGAAAAATGTGGTCGCCTGATATATCAACACCCTTTAAGTAAGATTATTGGAAATTTTGCGCAAATAGCTCATAATTTACCTGTTAGTGATATGGGCCCGCGCTCTGAATATAAACAGATTGACAAAACCAAAAACATAGATGATATTAAAAATTTATTACTTCTTTGTTATGATTGTCATAAGGAAATTGATGAAATACGACCTAATGACTATCCGCCTGTATTATTAAACAGGATGAAGTTAGATTTTGAACAGTTTATTGTCAAAGCAACGAATCTACAAAGAATAATCCCGACAATTGTTTTAAAATACTCTCCCAATTTACACGGGCAGCGCTTATTGGTAACAGGAATACAAAATGCGTTATTTCCTGATAAAGCTATAGAAAAAGAAATAGATCTTACTTTAAAGAACTCATCATTTTTTGTTGGGGATGCTGAATATTGGACCATAGAAGAAGAAAATTTAGTGCGTACATTTAATAGGTGTGTAGAGCCTGAAATCGAAAATTATACCAGGGGATTTTCTAATGTGTCTGTTTTTGCAATAGCACCGATTCCTCTATTAGTTAAACTTGGTGAGCTTTTATCAAATAAGCGTAATATAGATGTTTATCAATTACATAAAGTTCCTCCAACATGGGAGTGGGAAACAAATGGAAATGACATTGATTATCAAATTATGTATCTGCAAGAATTTAGAAATCCGCAAAAAATCATAATTATATTATCTCTTAGTGGCGAAATTAAGAAAGATGAGGTTATGGCTGCTACTTCTTGGGAGAATGCAACTGTAATTGAGATTAAAACGAATTTTAAGCCTTATGATGATTTTTTAAGAAGTAAGCAGCAATTAGAAACATTTATTCGTAGCTATCAAATATTAAGAGAACAATTGCGCAAAATAGGCAATGTAAATACTATGGTGCATGTGTTTGCGGCAGTACCGGTTTCTATTGCGATAGAAATAGGTAGACAGAGGAATGAAACTTTTGATTTGCCGCTAACGATTTATAATTATACAAATGGTGTCTATGAAAAAGCCATTGTGATTGGGGAGAAAAAATGAGTGAATTAATTAATAAATTATTAAGCCAGCTTGCAGATGAAATTGACATTTCGGATAACCAAGAAGGTGTAGTAAGACGTGCTTATAATAGTGTAGCAGATTGGCTTAATCAAAAAGATTCACTGATTGCTAAGCATAAAGTTCATATATTTCCGCAAGGAAGTATAATGTATGGTACTGCCATTAAACCTATCAACGAAGACGATTATGATATTGATTTGGTTTGTGAATTTACTGCTCAAACAGATGATTTGCAACCTAGCTATGTTAAGAAAAGTGTTGGACAACGACTTAAAGAAAATGCTACATATCAAAGAATGATGGAAGAGGAGGGGCGTCGTTGTTGGACACTTCAATATAGTGAGGGGCTAAATTTTCATATGGATATTCTTCCGGCTATTCCATTCCATGAAAAATTTAGAACAGATGGTCGTTTTAAGGAAGCATACAATAGTATAACTAATAACCGCGATTTGGCTCTACTAGCTACCGATAAAAACAAGGAAACAATGCTATACAGTTATATTCCAACTAATCCACGCGGGTATGCAGAATGGTTTAGATCAAGAATGCAAATAGGGCAACGCAAGCTTGTTTTTGACAGTATAGAAAGGATTCCTGAACAACCTCGGCATAAAACGGTTTTACAAAAAGCAGTACAGTTATTAAAGCGATATCGAGATGTAATATTTGAAAACAAAGATGATGGGTTAAAACCTATATCGATGATTATAACTACGCTAGCAGCCAAAAGTTATAACGGAGAAACTAAATTATATGAATTTCTTTGCCACGCCATTGAGAAAATGCCAACATTTATTGAACGTGGTAAAAATAGTGAATATATAATTAGAAACCCAGTAATGAGCAGTGAAAACTTTGCTGATAAATGGAAGGAGAAGCCAGAAAAAGCTAGATCATTCTTTGAATGGATTGAACAAGCGAAAACTGACTTTAATCGTCTTGCTAATATTTCTTCTTATACAGAATTTGACAAGGTTTTGAAAGAGATGTTTTCACAAAAGCCTGTGGATAGACTTATGGAGAGATATAAGACTAATTTACAACAGGAACGTGAAGTTGCGGCAGCTTATAGCATTATTGAAAAGCCAGCTTCAGTAGTTGCACTTGAAAGAGTTAAGCATAGGATAGATCCTCCGTGGGCTTTACCTAGAGGATATCGCGTAAAAATTCAAGCCCAAGTCAGTTACAGTGGCGGGATGTCTTATACAACAATTGAGAGTAATACACTTTTGCCTAAGCATGCTGATTTGCAGTTTTTTCCATTACATAGTATTCCTATGCCATATAAAGTTAAGTGGCAGATAACAAATACAGGTACAGAGGCACAAAGTGCTAATTGCTTGCGTGGAGATATGTTTGAAAATGGTGAATTAACTAGATTAGGCATATTAAGTGGAAAAAAGGAATGTACCGCTTATTCTGGTGTGCATTATGTACAATGTTTTATCATTAAAAATGGAAATCAATGCGTAGGTGTAAGCGAACCGTTTGTTGTAAGAATTCAATAAGAATTCTATCGCAAAAATATATCAATATTTAGGTGACAATAACGGACGAGATAAACGACCGCGAGTTGTTTATGAAAGGGATTGATTATTCGTACTATTACGAAA
>JAMPAI010000023.1 GCA_023667315.1 Ruminococcus flavefaciens | reverse complement strand
AAACAAAAACAGTTAAACAGCCCCTAATGTGTCAACCTTTTTCAGGGAAAGTCACCGCCCCAATCCGAAACGGCGGATTTTGTGAAATTTAGACTTAAAACCTGACGGATTTTGTGAAATTTCCAGAACAAAACATGGCGGATTTTGTGAAAATAACTATCTTTGCAACTTACATACAAAGCTTTATGAAAGCCCAGCTAAGAAGAAAGATAGACGCCTACCTCCTGCAATGGAAAAACGATCCCCAAAAGAAGCCTTTGATTGTTAAAGGAGCCAGGCAGATCGGGAAGACCCGCTCCATCGCGTATTTCGCCGAAAACAATTACCGGCACGTGGTGCAGATCAATTTTGTGGAGCAACCGAAGTTCAAGGGCATCTTCGCCGATGGCTTCGAGGTGAACGACATCCTGAGGAACATATCCCTTCTGAACCCCGGTTTTACGTTTGAACCTAGCCAAACGCTGTTTTTCTTCGACGAGCTGCAGGCCTGCCCGAATTGCGCCACATCCCTGAAGTTCTTTAAACTGGACGGACGTTTCGATGTAATATGCTCCGGCTCCCTGATGGGGCTCAACTATAAGGAAATCGAGTCTAACAGCGTGGGGTACAAGGAAGACTACGAAATGCATTCCATGGACTTTGAAGAATTCCTCTGGGCCAAAGGCTATTCCGACGATTTCGTGGAAGACCTCTACCGGCACATGGCGGAAACCGAACCCTTTTCTGCCTTGCAATCGGAGGTTCTGTTCGCTCTTTTCCGCGATTACGTAACCTTGGGCGGCATGCCGGAAGTGGTAAACACCTATATACAGCACAGGAATTTTAGCGGAACGCTGGATATCCAGCGCCAACTGCTTACCGATTACGGGGAAGACATCACCAAATACGTGGAAGGCCTGGACAAGGCGAAGGTAAAATCCATCTACAACCACATATCCACGTTTCTGGCCAAAGAGAACAAGCGGTTTCAGATAACGAAGATAGCCCGGAATTCCAGAAACCGCGATTATATCGGATGCGTGGAATGGCTGGCGGATGCCGGCGTGGTAAACCTCTGCCACTGCATGAATTATCCGGAACTGCCCCTGAAAGGCAATTACGACCCCAAACTCTACAAGATTTATTTCAAGGACACCGGGCTGCTGATTGCCTCCTTGGACGAAGAGGCGCAAGACGACCTGCGGGCCAACCAAAACTTAGGAACCTACAAGGGAGCCATTTACGAAAACATCGTAGGCGACATGCTTGCCAAACAAGGCTACGACCTCTTCTATTACCTCAGCGACAGGCCGTCTTTGGAAATGGATTTCTTTCTGCGGGACACCTCCTCGCTCATTCCCGTGGAGGTAAAGGCCAAAGACGGCGCCACCGCTTCGTTGAACACCCTGATCGACAGCAGCAAATATCCGGACATCCGGTACGGCATAAAACTGGGATACAAAAACATCGGATTCAACGGAAAGTTCTACACCTTCCCCTATTTCCTCGCCTTCCTGCTAAAACGCTTCCTTGCCGAACGGAAATAAACTTATCGTATTTTTGCAGCCATGCCCAGCATCGTTACCATCGATAAGAATTCGGGATTCTGCTTTGGCGTTACCCGCGCCATCGAGGAAGCCCAGAAACGGCTTGCCGCGTTGCAGGAAGCCGGCTCGCGCGAGCCGCTTTACTGCCTGGGCGAGATCGTGCACAACAACGAGGAGGTAAAACGCCTGGAAGACCTGGGGCTGCGGGTCATCGGCAAGGGGGAATTTTCCGGACTGCACAACGCCCGGGTGCTTATCCGCGCCCACGGCGAGCCACCCGAAACCTACCGCGTGGCTCAAGAGAACCATATCGAACTGGTGGACGCCACCTGCCCCATCGTACTTAAGCTCCAGCAGCGCATCAAGGCCGGTTTCGAAGACATGCAGCGCATGGGCGGGCAGGTGCTTATCTACGGCAAGCCCGGCCACGCCGAGGTAATCGGGCTCAACGGGCAGACCGGAAACCGCGCCAAGGTGGTGAGCTCGCTCGAGGACGTAGCGCGCATGGATTTCTCCATCCCCACCCTGCTCTATTCCCAGACCACGATGAACACCGAAAACTACCGCCGGATCGCGGACTTCGTGCAGGAGGCCTGCCAAAAGAACGGCGTTTACTTCAAGGCCGTGAACAGCATCTGCCAGAGCATGAGCCGGCGCGCCGAACAGCTGGAAGCCTTCGCCAAGGCCAACGATGCGGTGGTGTTCGTAAGCGGCAGGCAGAGTTCCAACGGCAAATACCTCTACGAGATATGCCGCAGGCATAAGCCCGACGCCTTTTTCGTAAGCAGTCCCAACGAGCTTGAACCCGAAGCCTTTACCGACGGTGGCCGCGCCCGTTTCGCCACCATCGGCGTCTGCGGCGCCACCTCCACCCCCATGTGGCTTATGGAAGCCGTGGCCGAACGCCTCAACACCCTTACCGCATGTATTTAGAGCGCCTGTACATAAACAACTTCAAGAACTACACCGAAGCCGAGATCGACTTCTGCCCCCGCATCAACTGCCTGGTGGGCAACAACGGCAGCGGCAAGACCAACCTGCTGGACGCCATCTACCACCTGTCGTTCTCCAAGAGCTACTTCGGATCCACCGGGCGCGACCATATACGCTACGGAGAGGAGTTCTACGCCATCAACGGCCGCTACATGCTCGGCGGCAACGAGGCCGAGGTAAACCTGGTGCAGCGCAAGGGCCAGCGCAAATCGCTCAAGTTCAACAAGAAGGAATGCGAGCGCATGTCCGACCACGTGGGGCGTATCCCCTTGGTGATGATAAGCCCCCAGGACCAGGAACTGATTTACGGAGGCAGCGACCTGCGGCGCAAGTTCATCGACGCGGCCATCTCCCAGTCGAACCACGCCTACCTGGAGAACCTGCTGCTCTACAACAAGGCGCTCGAACAGCGCAACCGCCTCCTCAAGCAAGAGGGCATCGACCTCTCGCTCCTGGAGGTGTTCGACCTGCAGCTGTGCCGCCACGGAAAGCTGATTTTCGAGGAACGCACCCGCTTTATCCAGCAGTTCATCCCCGTTTTCGAACGCTTCTACGCCTTATTGGCCGAAGACAGCGAGCAGGCGGGGCTCGCCTACAAATCTTCGTTGCAGGAAAAGCCCTTCGAGATCCTGTTGCAGGAATCGGCGCAGAAAGACCGCATCCTGCAATACACCACCGCCGGCATCCACAAAGACGACCTCTCGCTGCTGCTCAACGGGCATCCCATCCGGCTGTGCGGCTCCCAGGGGCAGCAGAAGTCCTACCTGCTGGCGCTGCGGCTCTCCCAGCTGCAATACCTGGCCGAGATCGGGCACGCCTACCCCATCCTGCTCTTAGACGACATGTTCGACAAGTTAGACCTGCGCCGCATCAACCGCCTGATGGAACTGGTGGGCAAAGACGATTTCGGGCAGGTGTTCCTGAGCGACACCCACGACAGCCGGGTGATCGACCTGTTCGCCCACCATCCGGTGGAACACCGGGTATATCGCATCGAAAACGCGCAACCCGTCTTAATCGGTTAGCCATGCCCACGAAAAAGATCAACGGCCTGATTGAGCAACTGGCGCACGCCTACGGATGGGAAGACCGCCTGTGTGAGGAAAAGGCCAGGAGCCTGTTCCAAAGCCTGCTCGACGAGGCCACGGCGCAAACCCTGACCTCCGTCCAGATCCGGAACGGAATCCTGTACGCGCGCATAGACAACGCCGCCGCCCGCAACAACCTTTCGTACCGCCTCTCCGACATCCTGCAACAGATAAACGCCGCCCTCGGCACGCCCCTGCTCCACGAAATCCGTTTGGTGTAGCCCACAGTTTTTTGTAACTTTACCCCTTTGTTGCGCCCCTGCCACAGGCAAGGCATATTTATTTTATCCACAAACATTTAAAAACAAGGACAATGATTCAACGGATTCAATCGGTTTTCCTGGCCTTGGCCATGCTTTTAACCAGTTTGCTGTTTTCTTTCGTGCTGTGCGACTTCCACCTTCCGGAAAACCATATCACGGTCGTTCCCGGCGACAATATCGCCGTCATGAAAATGAACGGCTTTATCGCGCCTTACGAGCATTTCAACCAGATTGTGGCCCCATCACGCTTTCCCTTGCTGGTGGTGCTCACCTCCCTGCTTTTCATCCTGCTGGCCATCACGCTGTTTTCGTACAGGAACCGTCCCCGGCAGATCAAGCTCTGCACCATCACCTTCTTCGTAAACATCATACTCTTGGGCTACCTGTTCCTGAGCCCCGACATGATTTCGTCCCGGCTGTCGTCCGTCCTGGACCTGGGGCTGGACAAACAGGCCGCCCGCAAGATGGTGCATTACCAATGGGCCAGCTTCTTTCCGCTGGTGTCGCTTATTTTCGTAAGGCTGGCATCCCGCAACATCAGGAAAGACGAAAATCTGGTGCGTTCGGCCGAACGCCTGCGCTAAGCCGCTAAAGAAACAGCCATGGAAAAGGTGGGTATATTGTCCGACACGCACGGGGTCTTTCTCCCGCAGGTACGCCGCTTTCTCGAGCCCTGCGCCGAGATCTGGCATGCCGGCGACATCGGCAGCCTCGCCCTCTGGCAGGAGATTTCTTCCTTCCGCCCCACCGTGGCCGTCTATGGCAACATCGACGACTACGTGCTGCGCCGCCACGTGCCCGAAATCGCCGTGTTCGAATGCCAGGGCTGCAAGGTGGTCCTGACCCATATCGGCGGCTATCCCGGCAAATACTATCCCGACGTAAAGAAGATACTGCTGCGCGAGAAGCCCGACATCTTCGTGTGCGGGCATTCACATATCCTAAAGGTGATACGCGACGAGAAACTGAACCTCCTGCACATCAACCCCGGGGCGGCCGGCAACAAGGGGTTCCATCCCGTGGTTACCGCCCTGCGCATGGACATAGACGGCAAGAACTGCGCGAACCTGGAGATCTTCGAACTCGACCGAAACGAAATTTTATAAACCCGAAGCCATGTACCAGATAGACGAAGCCTTGGAGAAAAAGGAGATTTTACGGCGGTACAAACTGCTTTTCAAACTCTTTAAACGCGAGATAAGCCAGGAGGAACACGACCAGATACACAAGGCGTTCACCCTGGCGGTGTCGGCGCACGAGCACACCCGCCGCAAGTCGGGCGAGCCCTATATCTATCATCCGCTGGAAGTGGCCCATATCGTGGTGGAGGAAATCGGCCTGGGTCCCACCGCCGTGGTGTGCGCCCTGCTGCACGACGTGGTGGAAGACACCGAATACACCCTTACCGATATCGAGAACGGCTTCGGCCCCGTGGTGGCGCGCATCGTGGACGGGCTCACCAAGATCGACGCCATCTTCAACCAGAACCAGTCGTTCTCCATTCAGGCCGAGAACTTCAAGAAACTGCTCTTCTCGCTTTCGGACGACGTACGGGTCATCCTCATCAAGCTGGCCGACCGCCTGCACAACATGCGCACCCTCGACTCCATGCCGCGCGACAAGCAGCTTAAGATCGCCTCCGAAACCATCAACATCTACGCCCCCTTGGCGCACCGCCTGGGGCTTTTCACGATAAAGAGCGAGCTCGAAGACCTCTCGCTCAAATACACCGAGCCCGAAACCTACGCCTTCGTGGCCGAGAAGATACGCCAGAGCGAGGCCGAGCGCGAGGACCTCATCAACAACTTCATCGCCCCCATCCGCGAGAAACTGGAGATGGAGTGCATGAAGTTCTCCATTTCCGGACGCGTGAAGTCCATCTGCTCCATCCTGGGCAAGATGAAGAAGAAAGGCGTTACCTTCGAGGAAGTCTACGACCTGTTCGCCATCCGCATCGTGCTCGACTCGCCCGTGGAGACCGAAAAAGCCGACTGCTACCGCGTCTATGCCATCATCAACAGCATCTACCGCGCCAAGCCCGACCGCCTGCGCGACTGGATCGCCATTCCCAAGCCCAACGGCTACGAGGCCCTGCACACCACCGTGATGAGCGGTTCGGGCAAATGGATCGAGGTGCAGATACGTTCCAAGCGCATGGACGAGATCGCCGAACGCGGTTACGCCGCCCACTGGCGCTACAAGAACGAGGGTCTGAGCACCGAGATCGAGTCGGGGCTCGACATCTGGCTCAACAAGATAAAGGAAATGCTGGAACACTCGGCCTCCGACAACTCGCTGAGTTTCCTCAACGATTTCCGCCAGAACTTCTTTAACGGCGAAATCTACCTCTACACGCCCACGGGCGAGCTTAAGTCGCTGCCGGCCGGTTCCTCGGTGCTCGACTTCGCCTTTCTGATTCACTCCGAGATAGGCTTCACGGTAATCGGCGCCAAGGTGAACCACAAGCTGGTGCCCATCAACCACAAGCTCAAGAACGGCGACCAGGTGGAGCTTATCTGCTCCAAGACCCAGAAACCGAGCGAGGAATGGCTCGACTACGTGATTTCTTCCCGCGCCAAGTCGCGCATCCGCCAGTGGCTCCGCGAAGAACACGCCCAATACTACAACCAGGGCATGGAAGCCTTGCAGGCCATGCTTTCGGGCATCAACGTGCCCTTTACCGACGCCAATATCGGCAAGGTGCAGGATGCCTTCTCGCGCAAGAACAAATCCGAGCTCTTCTATGCGGTGGCGGTGGGCAAGATTGCCGAAAAAGACATCACCGCCCTCTTCAAGACCGATTCCGAGAAGCACGACAACTGGCTCTGGTCGTGGTTCCGCCGCTCCGGAGGCTCTTCCGACAAGGGCAAGCCGGAAGTGAACCTGCAGGACGCCATCCAGGCGCAGGTGGAGAACAAGCCCGAAAGCCTGCTTTTGGCCAAAGACGTGCACAACCTGCACTACATCATTCCCGAGTGCTGCAACCCCATTCCCGGCGACGACGTAATCGGGGTCATCCTGCCCAACAAGGGCATCGAGGTGCACCGCACCAACTGCCCCAAGGCCATCGAGCTCATGTCGCAGTACGGCAACCGCATCGTAAAGGCCAAGTGGAAGAAGAACGAGAAGATCGGGCTGCTTACCGGCATCAAGATAAGCGGCATCGACAAACCGGGCATGGCGCTCGAGATCCTGGCCAAGATCAACAAAGACCCGCAGATCAACATCCGCTCCATCAACATGAAGGCCGCCGAGGGCGTGTATGAAGGGCAGATCATGCTCTACATCAACAACACCTCCCACCTCAAGGACATGATGGACCGCATCAAGACCGTTGACGGCGTGGAATCGGTAAAGCGCATCGACCATCAATAAACCGGCATAAAAACAGAAAAAAAACATACGCTCATGAAAATATTGGTTTTAAACTGCGGAAGTTCTTCGCTCAAATACCAGCTGCTCGACATGGAGCAGGACGGCAAGGTGCTTGCCAAGGGACTGGTGGAAAAAATAGGCCTGGCGCAAGGTTCGCTGACCCATCAGGGTTCGGACGGCGAAAAGCACAAGTTCGAGAAGCCCGTGCCCGACCATCAGGTGGGCATCAACTGGGTGCTGGAATACCTGGTTCACCCGCAATACGGCGTAATCAAGGACCTCAAGGAAATCGAGGCCGTAGGCCACCGCGTGGTGCACGGCGGGGAGACCTTCAAAGACAGCGTGCTGATTGACCAGCGCGTGATGGACGCCCTGCGCGCCTGCATTCCATTCGCGCCCCTGCACAACCCGGCCAACATCAAGGGCATTGAGTCGATGCAGGCCCTGCTGCCCGAAGTGCCGCAGGTGGGCGTGTTCGACACCTCCTTCCACCAGACCATGCCCGACTACGCCTATATGTACGCCGTGCCCTACAAGTTCTATCAGAACGACCGCATGCGCCGCTACGGGTTCCACGGCACGAGCCACAAGTTCGTGGTCAAGAAGGCGGCCAAACTGGCGGGCATCGACATCGAAAAGAGCAAGATCATCTCCTGCCACCTGGGCAACGGCGCCTCGATAGCGGCGGTGCGCAACGGCAAGAGCGTGGACACCTCCATGGGTTACACCCCCGTGGAAGGCCTCATGATGGGCACCCGCGCCGGCGACCTCGATTTAGGCGCGGCCATGTCGATCATGGAAAAGGAAAACCTTACGCCCGCCCAGGCCAACAACTACTTCAGCAAGGAATGCGGATTGCAGGGTGTCTCGCAGTTCTCCTCCGACATGCGCGACCTGCGCAAGGCCGCTTCCGAAGGCAACGAACAGGCAGCGCTCGCGCTCAGGATGTTCGCCTACCGTGTAAAGAAATACGTGGGAGCCTATGCGGCCGCCCTCGGGGGCGTTGACCTGATTCTGTTTACCGGCGGTATCGGCGAGAACGATGCCGACGCCCGCCGCCAGGTCTGCGAAGGCATGGAATTCATGGGCGTGGAGTTCGACGCCGAAAGAAACGCCGGCATCCACGGCCAGGACGCCCTTGTCTCCAAGGCCGGCTCCAAGGTAAAGGTGGCCGTGGTCACCACCGACGAAGAAAAGGTGATCGCCACCGACACCATGAACATCATCAACCGCAAATAAAATAGAAAAACATACAGCAATGGATTTTGACGTAATCGTTATCGGCAGCGGCCCCGGCGGCTATGTGGCTGCCATCCGGGCCTCCCAGCTGGGATTGAAGACCGCCGTGGTGGAACGCGCCGAAATAGGCGGCATCTGCCTCAACTGGGGATGTATCCCCACCAAAGCCCTGCTCAAGAGCGCGCAGGTTTACCAGTACGCCAAGCACGCCGCCAATTACGGTGTGGCCGTGGAAGGCGACATCAAGCCCGATTTCGCCGCCATGGTGGCGCGCAGCCGCGGGGTGGCCGAGACCATGGGCAAGGGCGTGCGCTTCCTCCTGGAAAAATACAAGGTGGAGATCATCGCCGGCGAAGCCACGCTCAAACCGGACAAGACCGTATCGGTAAAGCTGAACGAAGACGGCTCGGTTAAGGACTTCACCGCCGCCCACATCATCCTGGCCACCGGCTCGCGCAGCAAGGTGCTGCCCAACCTGCCCCAGGACGGCAAGAAGATTATCGGCTACCGTCAGGCCATGAACCTGCCCGCCCAACCCGAAAGCATGGTGGTGGTGGGTTCGGGTGCCATCGGTTCCGAATTCGCCCATTTCTACCAGAGCATCGGCACCAAGGTTACGCTGGTGGAGTTCATGCCGCAAATCGTGCCCGTGGAAGACGCCGACTCCGCCGCCCAGCTCAGCCGCAGCTTCCGCAAGAACGGCATGAAGGTGCTCGTGGAATCGTCGGTGGAACGCGTGGAGACCGAAGGCGACAAATGCAAGGTATATATCAAGACCAAGAAGGGTGAGGAAGTGCACGAATGCGACATCGTGCTCTCGGCCGTGGGCGTGGTTCCCAACACCGACAACCTCGGGCTGGAAGAACTGGGCATCAAGACCGAACGCGGCAAGATCCTCGTGGACGAATACGGACGCACCAACGTGGAAGGCATCTACGCCATCGGCGACATCACTCCCGGGGCGGCGCTGGCGCACGTGGCCTCGTGCGAAGCCAAGATCTGCGTGGAAAGGATTGCCGGCCAGAACCCCGTTACGGTCGATTACGCCAACATTCCCGGCTGTACCTACACCTCGCCCGAAATCGCGTCGGTGGGCATGACCGAGAAGAAGGCGCTCGAAGCTGGTCTCGAACTCAAGATTGGCCGCGTGCCCTTTACCGCCTCGGGCAAGGCCACGGCCATGGGCAGCCGCGACGGTTTCGTGAAGGTGATCTTCGATGCCGCCACCGGCCTGCTCTTAGGCTGCCACATGGTGGGCGAGAACGTAACCGAGATGATTGCCGAAGCCGTATTGGTGCGCCAGCAGAAGATTACCGCGCACGACATCATCCATGCCGTCCATCCGCACCCCACGCTTTCCGAATCCTTCCTCGAAGCGGTGGAAGCGGCCTACGGCGAATGCGTTCACTGCTAAGTACAGAACTTGTGCATCAAAGGGTCGTGGATAAAACGCCACGACCCTTTTTCTTTTGGGATATTCCCCAAGTCTTGAAAAACACAACGATTGAGGTCGCGAAACTTTTGTAATTTTGTAGGTTATGGAACCTTCAAAGAATGAAGCCGAACTTCTCCCCATAGGGTATGTAGCGTGGAGAAAAGAAATAGAACAACGCATTGAATCCGCTAAATTCAATGCAGCTCTCCACGTTAACACAGATTTGCTGGAACTTTACTGGAGTATAGGGAATGATATTCTCAAAAAACAGGATGAACTTGGCTGGGGCACACAAATAATCGAACAGCTGTCGCAGGATTTGGCGCGGCGATTTCCTAACGACAAAGGGTATTCAGTGCGTAATCTACATTATATGAGGAAATTCGCAGCTGCGTATCCTAAATTTCCAATTCTGCAAGTACCACTTGCAGAATTTAAGGAATTGCCAATTTCGCAAGTGGCCCTTGTCGAATTAAGCCATGATGGCATGAATATAGAAGTGCCGCTTACCGTTATCAGTTGGTATCATCATATTTCCATGCTTCCTAAAATTAAAAATGAAGCCGAACGTGCATTCTACATCCTCGAAACAAGCAAGAATGGATGGAGTGCAGATATGATGTTGAATAAATATGCGGGCGGTTATATGGCGACTGTCGGGAAGGCAATCAATAATTTCAAGACAACACTGCCCTCTGTTCAGTCTGATTTGGCAAAATATGCCTTTAAGGATCCCTATGTTTTCAGCTTTATTGGAACAATGGCCTTACAGCATGAAAGAGACATAGAAAATCATCTTGCCGACAAGGTTACCGACTTTTTATTAGAGATGGGCAAAGGCTTCTCTTACATTGGCCGCCAATATAATGTCGTAGTTGATGGCGAAGACTATTACATCGACATTTTAATGTATCATGTCAAGCTACACTGTTATGTTGCTATAGAGTTAAAAGCGGTTGAGTTCATCCCTGAGTTTGTAAGCAAACTCAACTTTTACATTTCAGCAGTAGATGAATATGTAAAATCTCCTGAGGATAATCCCACCATCGGATTGCTGCTATGTAGAAATAAAAGCAATAAGAAAGCGGAATTTGCACTGAGAGGAATAACACAACCTATGGGTATTGCCCAGTACGAAACGGAAAAGTTATTTAATGATGTCGCATCGGCACTGCCAACAATCGAAGGGATTGAGGACAATTTAAACAACACAACCGAAAGCCAGTAAACGCGGGAAAAAACAAGGCACGCAGCCTCGACACACCAACTGTGACGTTCAGGCTCGTGAACCACCATATTTTAAATATCATGCAATTCGAAGAAACAAAAATCCCCGGGGTGGTGATCATCCACCCCGACGTTTTCGAAGACGAACGGGGCTACTTCATGGAGAGCTACTCGCTCAGGAAGTGGCAGGAAGCGGGATTGGACTACGTTTTCGTGCAGGACAACGAGTCGAAGTCGGGCAAGGACGTGCTGCGGGGGCTGCACTTCCAGAAGCCGCCCTTCGCCCAAGACAAGATTGTGCGAGTCATCAAGGGATCGGTGATGGACGTAGCGGTGGATATCCGCCTGGGCTCGCCCACCTATGGCCAACACGTATGTGTGGAACTCACCGAGCAGAACAAGCTGCAGTTCCTGCTGCCGGCAGGCATGGCGCACGGCTTCGTGGCACGCGAGGAAGGCACGGTGTTCGCCTACAAGGTAACCGCGCCCTACGCGCCCCAGACCGAAGGCTGCCTGCTCTGGAACGACCCCGACATAGGCATCGACTGGAAATGCGCCCACCCCCTCCTCTCGCCCAAAGACCAAAAAGGCGAACGCTTCAAAGACTTCGTGAGCCCGTTTAGGATGTAAAATTTCCCTACCTTTGCAATGATGACGCAGAAAGATTTCAACATAATAGAATACGTTGTTTGTTGTGTAAGCGCTTTTGCCGAAAGATACAATTTGGTGATGGCACAGGCTTACGCCTACCTGCGTCGCTACAGCGGCATCCACTTTCTCCTGAACTGTTACGAAGCCGAACACACCTTGTCGATTGACGATGCCGTGGATGACCTTCAGGCCATCTGCCTGCGCAATGGAGGGCGCATACAGTAATGATTCTATACCACGGGTCAAACCTCGATATTAAAAGCATCGACCTTTCTTTTTCTAAAAAAGGAAAAGATTTTGGTATTGGCTTTTACCTGAACGACAACTTGTTGCAAGCAAAAAAAATGGCGGAACGCACCACTTCGCGTATGGCTACGGGTACGGCTACCGTTTCGGCTTTTGAATTTGACGAAACTTGTTTGCACGCGCCGAATGGCTTAAACGTCAAAATCTTCGAAGATTACAGTGTTGAGTGGGCTCAATTTGTATTGGAAAACAGAAAGAATAAAACTGGAGAATCGCCCCACCCCTATGATATAGTGGTGGGCCTATCGCCAACGATACGGTGGGCGTGCAGATACGGCGTTTTTTGATGGGGTTTCTCAACATAGAAGACTTGATTAAAGAACTTCGCTTTAATGCAGACCGTGCCGTGCAATATTTCTTCGGCACAGAAAAGGCCATCGCCCTGCTTAAAAAAATTTCACTATGACACCCGAGATTCAATTCCAGATAGAATGCCTTTCGGCCGATTTGATTGCCATGCTGATGGAAACCTACCGGTGGGATGCGCAACGGGCTTTAGACGAATACTATAATTCGGAAACCTTTCAACGCATCTGCAATCCCGAAACCGGCCTCTATTACGAAAGCCCCGTTTACGTCTTCTCCTACCTCCAAAACGAAATCGAAACAGGCGTAGTGGCCTAAGCCACTATCCTACTTGGATGCAAACACCACCTGCGAAATCTCACGCCCGAATTCATGTAACTTAGTTTCTATCTTATGGACGGTGGCCCGGCTGGGGTGCCGTATCAAATTTCACTTCTGTAACCGGTCTATTAATTGCGAACGAACCAATGCATATCCCGATTGGGAGTTAAAGATTCCTCCCGGACGGATAAGGCTTTGGGTATCCCCCAAGAAATCCACATCCAACATTTTCTCCTCCATATTGTTAACAAACTGCTTGAATGTTGGCGGCTGCTGAACCACAAAAGACATATAGCGACGGTAGCAACGCAAGACCTCATCCACATCGATGGAAGCCTCCGACAAGGCGACATACAAATCAAAAAGATCCCGCCCTTTCTTCCGTTGATACAATGCCCTCAGTTTTGTTCCCAATAATTCATTGAGACGATATGTTGTTATCTCGCATTTTCCAGAAAACCAATTGTTCTCCATCTCAAACGGGACCTTAATCCATCCGAGTTCATTGAAATGTTCAAAACAATTTATCTCAATTTTCAAGCGCAGCGGGATGGTTGGGGGCATCTCTGAATCCATACGGAACATCATCGTATTGTTATACCGTTTTTGTTTCGTCACCCTGTCGGGCAAGAAACTCAAGACTTCTCCCAGCCGGAACATTATAGGCTTTATCGGCCCTGGCGTGATTTGCACCAAATCGATATCCTCGCTATATCTACGCGGAGGCTTCAGATATAATTTATGAAGGGCAGTCCCTCCCCTGAACGCCAATTTCGAGGCGAGGAATTCATCACTGAAAATAGCGACCAACGCACGGGATATAATGAGGTCTTGTTCCACTTGTGCATTGTCATTCCATGGAGCAACCTTATGCCATTGTGTAATGGCCGTTCTACTTATCATATTTCATCAACTTCTATTGTCGTGTTTACATCAACTTTCCAGCGGCGGTTTGTTTTCTCCCCCCCCTTAGGTTTATTCGTGCTTAGCGGAACATATTTAAAACGCCCGGCATAGGATGTCAGTTCCGCGTACAACACATCGGCAACTTCTCTTGCGCCCAATACCTCTTCCAGTATATATCCCAAGCGTTGGATGGTGGCGGTTGTCGTATAGTCAAACAGTCTTTGGGACGCGCCACAAAAATCCAGTTTCTCCGCCAATTCCGCCAAAACAGTCGCAACCCTTGAAAGCCCGCCTATATATTGAGCATATTGCACAATATCAATGGCCGTCAACTCTGCATTGGAATAATACACCACGCCGGTCTCCGAATTTTTGGACAGCAAGAATTCGGATGGAATTTCCTTACGATACACCCAGACAAGGGCATTATTCTTTGATGGCGATACGGATGATTTCGGGGGCACCGTCATTATGAAAAATTTCTGTGGACGCTGATGGGCCGCGCCATGAATTTCTGCTGCATTCAACAGGCTTACATAATAGGGCTTATCCAGATATCTCAACAACTGATCCACGTAATAAACCGGAGGCACCGCTCTTTTTAAGGCATAGTGCGGAGGTATAACGACATAAAAGCCCTTATAGACCGAAGATACAATTCCTTGCGTTGAAAGACGGAACAAATCGTTTTTAATGACCTGTTCTGAACTATGAGAAAACGTCAATCTTGCGTCCGCAACCGAAAAGGTAGGAAATCCGTTTATTTCCCTGTTGCGAACCCATTCCCTTATTGTCATATTGAGCCTTTTTATCGCAAAAGTACTCAAAAAATGATTACTATTGCAACATTTTGGCTCACGCATAATCCTTTCCATATGGCTATCTGACTTTCCCTGAAAAAGGTTGACACATTAGGGGCTGTTTAACTGTTTTTGTT
>JAMPAI010000022.1 GCA_023667315.1 Ruminococcus flavefaciens | reverse complement strand
TCCTTCTGCGCGGGGCTCAGCTTGGGCTTGGTTGTATGTGGTCTGCGGTTCTTCATGCGGGTTTCTGGCGGTATGGCGGAACCATACTTTGCCACTCGCAAAGATATGAATTTTAAACGATTGATTTTCTTAAAATTAACACTTAATAATTGTTAAAATTTTCCGGCCCATTTTGCGGAAAACGGTCGTAAACGGCTATCGGAAAACGGCTTACGGAAATCAAGGAAAACAGCGGAAATGTTAACCAATGTTAAAGGGAAAGGCGCGCGGCCTGTTTGGCTTTTTGCATTTTAAAAGACTTTGTGTAACTTTGCCGCCCTGCCGCAGTAATGCTTTGGCGTTGCCGGGCGGAAGATGGTGCATGTAGCTCAGCTGGTTAGAGCATCGGATTGTGGTTCCGAGGGTCGTGGGTTCGAATCCCATCTTGCACCCCGAAAAGGCTGTGGTAACACGGCCTTTTTTTGTAACAACCTGCCGCAAGGCAAGAAAGGAAACAAGATGTTGAAACACGTTGAAATCAAGACCCTGGTAGGGCTCTCCTTAGGCGAGGGCGAGACCAGGAACGTAACCGTAAAAGGATGGGTAAGGACCAAGCGCGGCAACAAGAACGTTGCCTTCATCGCCCTTAACGACGGCACCTGCGTGCAAAGCCTGCAGGTGGTGGCCGAACTCAAGACGGACGAGAATCCCGGCGGTTTCAGCGACGACTTGATGAAGAAGATAAACACCGGCGCCTGCCTGTGCGTGGAAGGCGTGCTGGTGAAGTCGATGGGCAAGGGGCAGAACGTGGAGATCCAGGCCAAGGAAATCGAGGTTTACGGCCAGGCCGACCCCGAGACCTATCCCCTGCAGAAGAAAGGCCACTCGCTGGAGTTCCTGCGCGAGATCGCCCACCTGCGCCCCCGCACCAACACCTTCGGCTGCGTGCTGCGCCTGCGCCACGAAATGGCCTACGCCCTGCACAAGTTCTATCACGAACGCGGCTTCGTGTACCTGCACACGCCCATCATCACCGGTTCCGACTGCGAGGGAGCGGGCGAGATGTTCCAGGTAACCACGCTCGACCTCGAGAACCTGCCCAAGGCAGACGGCAAGACCGACTACAGCAAGGACTTCTTCGGCAAATCGACCAAGCTTACCGTGTCCGGCCAGCTCGAAGGCGAACTGGGCGCCATGGCGCTTTCCAAGATCTACACCTTCGGTCCCACCTTCCGCGCCGAGAACTCCAACACGCCGCGCCACCTGGCCGAGTTCTGGATGAACGAGCCTGAGATGGCGTTCTACGAGATCGACGACAACATGGACCTGGCCGAAGAATTCCTCAAGCACCTTACCGCCCATGCCCTCGAACACTGCATGGACGACCTCAGGTTCCTCAACGACATGTACGACAAGGAGCTGATCTCGCGTCTGGAACACGTGCAGAAGATGAACTTCGAACGCATCACCTACACCCAGGCGGTGGACGTTTTGAAGGCCGCCAACGCCAAGTTCGACTATCCCGTGGAATGGGGCATCGACCTGCAGTCCGAACACGAACGCTACTTGGTGGAGAAACACTATAAGAAGCCGGTCATCATCACCGACTATCCCAAGGACATCAAGGCCTTTTACATGAAACAGAACGCCGACGGCAAGACGGTGCGCGGCATGGACGTGCTCTTTCCGCAGATCGGTGAGATCATCGGCGGATCGCAGCGTGAGGAAGACCTCGACAAGCTGCAGCGCCGCATCACCGAGTGCCATATTCCCGACAAGGACATGTGGTGGTATCTCGACACCCGCCGTTTCGGCACGGCGCCCCACAGCGGTTTCGGCCTCGGGTTCGAACGCCTGCTGCTGTTCGTTACCGGCATGACCAACATCCGCGACGTGATACCTTTCCCGCGTTTTCCGCAGAACGCCGAATTCTAATCGGATTCCCGCCCCTTTTAAGATATCTGGAGCGATTGATACGGCATCGGAGGATTATTCTTCCGGTGCCGGTTTCGTTTGACGGCGCGCCATTTCCTCCATGAGCGCCTGCTCAGCCTGTTCGGACAGCTCGGCCGAGGAGGGCTTGCCGTTGCCGCGCCTGGCCAGGTCGTAGCCGAAGCGTTGCAGCATGCGGTCGTCGTTGCGCCAGTTCTTGAGCACCTTTACGCGCAGGTCTAAGAAAATCTTCTTGCCCAGGAACTTCTCGAAGTCCTTGCGGGCCGCCGTGCCCACCTTCTTCAGGGCCGCCCCGCCCTTGCCGATCAGTATCCCCTTCTGGCTTTCCTTCTCCACATACACCACGGCGCCGATGCGGTCCAGGCCGTCCATCTCCTTGTAATACTCTATCTCCACCTGCACCGAATACGGAATCTCCTGCTGGTACTGCAGCAGGATGTGCTTGCGGATGGTCTCGGCGGCGAAAAAGCGCATGTTGCGGTCCGAAAGCTCGTCTTTGGGGTAATAGGGCGGATTCTCGGGCAGGTGATTCAGGATAAGCTCCACCACGTGTTCGGTCTGAAACCTGTGCAGCGCCGAGATGGGCACCACCTCGGCCTTGGGGAACCTTTCCTTCCACTCGGCCACCTTCTGCAAGGCCACCTCCTGGGTAACGGTATCTATCTTGTTGATGAGCAGTATGATAGGCATTTTCTTTTGCTGCACCCGCGAAATGATCTCCGCGTTCTTGAAGTCTTCGCCCACATCGGTGATGAGGATGAACACGTCGGCCTCGTCCAGGCTGTTCTCGATGCTCTTGAGCATGCTTTCCTGCAGCTTGTAATGCGGGTTGAGGATGCCCGGCGTGTCGGAGAATACAATCTGGTAGTCGTCGCCGTTGAGGATGCCCAGCACCTTCTCGCGCGTGGTCTGCGCCTTGGGGGAGGTAATGGAGAGTTCCTCGCCCAGGAGCGCGTTCATAAGGGTGGACTTGCCCGCGTTGGGATTGCCGATGATGCTTACGAAGCCTGCTCTGTGCATGGTCTTAAGGTTTAGAAGGTTTAAGGGATGCCGCCCTGTTCTGCCGGTTCCAGAGCATGATGTTGCGCAGGTAGGCGACCCATCCGAAGCTCTGCCCCAGTATGATGACCGGGTCGCTGCGGAAAAATCCGTAGGCCATGATGGTGCTGGCCCCCGCGAAACTCAATATCCAGAAGCCGACGGGCAGCATCGATTCGCCCCGGCGGTAGGAGTAAACAATCTGATAGACAAAGCGTAAGGTGAATATGATCTGACCGGCGGAACCGAACAGCAAAAGCCCGGTGCCTACCTCGGGATTGCGGAAGAACGACTGGAAGAAGGTGCCGGCATCGCGCAGCACGAAACCCATAGCCACCAGGGGCGTAAGGATAAGGATCCAGCGCACGAACGCGGGAATGGGCGTCCAGATCTTCTTCCGGTGCATGTTCCACATGTAGATGTAGTAGGTGATGAATTGGCCGAGGATAATGGAAAAGTCTTCGCGAAACCAGCCATAGAGGGTAAGCAGGAACGCGCCGGCGATGCTCAGGATCCAGTAGATGTCGGGGCTCTGCACGCTCTTTTTCCGTTCGGAAAGCAGCCACTGGATCAGCAGCCGCAGCGAGAAGAGGATCTGCGCCGCGAAACCGATCAGGTAGATGCCCCAGTTCTCCTGCGTGAACATCTTTTGGAACCACGCCTGGATTCCGCTTGCCAAAAAAATCGAATCGATCGTCATTGCTTGATGCCGGCCTTGAGGCACGACCGGCAAAGATACGGCAAATCTTATTTCCTGCCTTTCTTCAATTTAGGAAAGAGCTTGCGGAACCTTACCAAGTAGGCGGTGATGTTGCCTTGGGCCACGATAATGGTTACGGCGGCGATGATGAGCACGATGCCCAGGAAGATGCGCACGGTCATGGTTTCGTTAAAGAGCAGCACCCCGAAGCAGACCGCCGTTACCGGTTCCAGCGCGCCGAGAATGGCCGTGGGCGTGGGACCGATGTAGTGGATGGCCTGCGTGGTGGCCAGGAACGACACCACGGTGGGCAGCAACGCAAGGCAAATAAGGTATCCCCACTGATACCAGTGCGGAACCACCTGCAGCCTGGTGCCGCAGCCTACCAGCAGGAACAGGAACACGGTGCTGAACGAGAGCATGTAGAACGACATCACGATGGTGGGCATTTCCTTGAACCGCCTGATTCGGTTCACCGACACGATATAGACCGCATAGGTAACCGACGACACCATTACAAGCAGGATTCCCGTAAGGCTCAGCGAGCTTCCGTCCGAAGAGCGGCAGAGCAGGCTTACGCCGAAAACGGTCATCAGGATGCTGAACACGGTGGCCGCGCCCATCTTTTCCTTAAAGAAGGCCGCCATGCCCACCGCCACCAGCACCGGATATACGAACAGCAATGTGGAGGCGATGCCGGCATCCATGTAACGGTAACTGTAAAAGAGCGATACCGAAGACAGGGCCAGCAGCAGCCCCATGCACGCCAGCGGGAACACGTCGCTCCGGCGGATGGAGAAACTCCGTCCGCGGGCCTTGAGCATAAGCGCCAGCACGGGCAAGGCCAGGGCATAGCGGAAAAACAGCACCGAATCGGGATCCATACCCGCCGAATACAGGGGCAGCGTAAAGAGCGGGTTCATGCCGTAGGTGGCGGCCGCCAACGCGCCCAGGATATAGCCTTTTGCCTTGTTATTGCTCATAATCTGACCATAACGGGATTCATACCCGGCTCAAACGGGGGCGAAGTTACTAAATAAGCTCGGTTCGTGCCGCCCTGTCGGCCGGAAAAAAGGGGCTTTCATCGTGGGTTGGGGCAGGTTGGTCGAGAAAACGGCGTTGCCGGGCGGCAGGGGAATCCTGCTCTTTTCGATTTTTTGGTATTTTTGCCTGCCTTGCCTTATAGGGGACCGGGATCTGTCCTCCCTGTTTTGAGGTAAGTCTGAAGACGCCTAAACCTACTTGTACGATATATGAAACGCATCTCTGGCATTACTGCCCTTGCATGCTGCCTTGTGCTGGCGGCCTGCAGCAAGAAACAGCAAGCCGCCGCTCCCGTGGTGAGGAACGTGCTCGAACTCAAGGCCGAATCCTGCACGCTTACCAAGCCCTACGCCTGCGTGCTGTCGGCCAACGGCAGCGTGGAGGTAAGGCCCAAGATCTCGGGATACATCTTCCGCCAGTTCGTGAACGAAGGCGATTTCGTGAAGGCCGGCCAGCAGCTCTTTACCATCGACCCCATCCAGGTGCAGGCCGAAGTGGACGTGGCCAGGGCCAACATCGAGGTGGCGCAGGCGCAGGTGGAGACCGCCCAGCTTACGTTCGACACCAAGTCGGAACTGTTCCGGCAGGACATCATCAGCGCCAACGACCTGCAGATGGCCAAGAACAGCCTCGCGGCGGCCAAGGCCACGCTCTCGCAATGCAGGGCGGCGCTCACCAACGCCGAACGCAACCTGGATTACTGCAACATCACCAGCCCCATCGGCGGGGTGCTGGGCGTGATCGCCTACCTGCCCGGCAACCTGGTGAGCAGTTCCTCCGAACGCCCCCTGGTTACGGTAACCGACATCTCCACCATACGCTGCTACTTCTCCATAAGCGAACGGGAGGCCCTGCAGCTGAGCCGCATGTACGGCTCGCCCGACAGGATAGCCGCCGCTATGCCCGAAGTGCAGCTTAGACTGGCCGACGGCAGCCTGTACAACCACACCGGCAAGATTGTTACGGTGAGCGGCGTGCCCGACGAGCGCACGGGCGCCATCCGCGTGCGGGCCGACTTCCCCAATCCCGAACAGACCATCAAGAGCGGCTTCAGCGGCACGCTCCTGATGCCCACCCGGGTGGACTCGGCCGTCATCATACCCCAGCAGGCCAGCTTCGAGATCCAGTCGGAAAAGTTCGTGTACGTGCTTACCGACAGCAACACCGTCCACGCCACCCCGATTCAGGTAATGGGCCTGAACGACGGCAGGAACTACGTGGTTATCTTCGGTCTGGAAGCCGGGCAGCGCATCGTTACCGACGGGGTAACCTTCCTGCGCGAAGGCCAGGCCGTATCGCCCAAAACGGAAGGGAAGGCCGAATAAGGCCGGTTCCGACCGCATTTCTTGAACACAGGATTTCAACGCCAACGCAATGAGATTAGACAGATTTATCCAACGGCCGGTGCTCTCCACGGTGATTTCCATCATCATCGTGATCCTCGGCCTCATCGGACTGGTGTCGCTCCCCGTGGAGCAATACCCGGACATCGCGCCGCCCACGGTCATGGTTACCGCCACCTATACCGGCGCCGACGCCCAGACCATCACCAACAGCGTGATCACGCCCCTCGAAGATGCCATCAACGGGGTGGAGAACATGGACTACATGGTGTCGAAGGCCACCAACGACGGTTCGGCGCAGATTTCGATCTACTTCCGCCAGGGAACCGACCCCGACATGGCGGCGGTGAACGTGCAGAACCGCGTTTCCTCGGCCACCAGCCTGCTGCCCGCCGAAGTTACGCGCGCCGGGGTGACCACCCGCAAGCGGCAGACCAGCACCCTGCTGATGGTGGCCTTCTACTCGGAAAACGATGCCTACGACGAGACCTTCATCGAGAACTACCTCCGCATCAACATCCTGCCCGTGCTGCTGCGCGTAAACGGGGTGGGCGATGCCCGCGCCTTCGGGAACCACGACTATTCGATGCGCATCTGGCTGCGCCCCGACGACATGAACCGCAACAAGCTCGTGCCCGCCGACATCACGGCGGCTCTGGCGGCGCAGAACATCGAGGCCGCGCCCGGCAAACTGGGCGAGAACTCGCAACAGGCCTTCCAATATACAATGAAGTACAAGGGCCGCCTCAAAGAGATTTCCGAATACGAAAACATCATCATCGCCACCTCCCCTTCGGGCGAGAAACTCACGCTCAAGGACGTGGCCGACATCGAACTGGGCGCGCTCAACTCCACGGTAATCACCTTGGTGAACGGCTATCCTGGCGCCTCCATCGCCCTTTACCAGCTGCCCGGGAGCAACGCCACGCAGGTAATCGAAGACTGCCAGGCCGTGCTCGAAGACGCCGCCCGCGACTTCCCTTCCGGCATGAAATACGTTTTCGTGCAGAACTCCAACGACTTCCTGTACGAATCCATCCACAAGGTGATCCGCACCCTTTTCGAGACCTTCATCCTGGTGTTCCTCGTGGTGTATATCTTCCTGCAGGACTTCCGCTCCACGCTGATTCCCGCCATCGCGGTGCCGGTATCGCTGGTGGGCACGCTGTTCGTGCTGAACGCCATCGGCTTCTCGCTGAACCTACTGACCTTGTTCGCCCTCGTGCTGGCCATCGCCATCGTGGTGGACGACGCCATCGTGGTCGTGGAGGCCGTGCACGCCAAGCTCGACCAGAACTACCGTTCGGCCAGGCAGGCCACCATCGACGCCATGGGCGAGATTGCCGGCGCCATCATCTCCATCACCCTGGTCATGGCCTCGGTGTTCGTTCCGGTGGCCTTCATCCAGGGCACGGCGGGGGTCTTCTTCCGCCAGTTCGGGCTCACGCTGGCCATCTCCATCTTTATCTCGGCCATCAACGCCCTCACGCTCAGCCCCGCCCTCTGCGCCCTTTTCCTGAAGCCGCACAAGGAAGAGCCGGGGCACAAGACCTCGTTCGCCCACCGCTTCCACATGGCTTTCAACGTGTTCTTCAGCCACACCACCAACCGTTACCGGAAAGGGGTCGATTTCTTTATCCGCAAACCGATCCTGTCGATGGGCGTCGTGCTCGTCGGCATCTGCACGTTCTTCTTCCTGCTGCGCACCACGCCTACCGGCCTTATTCCCAACGAAGACAACGGGGTGGTGATGATCGGCATGGACTTCCCGCCGGCCACCACGCTCTACCAGTCGAACAAGGTGATGGCGCGGGCCGACAGCCTTCTGGCCGGAATCCCCGAAATCTACAGCCGCAACCTCATCACCGGGTTCGGGTTCATTTCGGGAAACGGAAGCTGCTACGGCTCGTTCATCCTCAAGCTGAAACCCTGGGACGAACGCAAGGGAAAGGACCAGGATCTGGAAGGCGTGATCGCCAAGATCTCGCAGGTGCTCAACGCCCAGGTGCCCGAGGCCAAGATCATGATCTTCTCGCCGCCCATGATTCCGGGCTTCTCGGCCTCGAACGGCTTCGAGTTCAGCATCCAGGACAAGACGGGCGGTTCCATCAACGACCTGTACGACGTTACGCAGGCCTTCCTGGCCGAACTGAACAAACGCCCCGAGATCCGTTACGCGGCCACCTCCTTCCGTCCCGACTTCCCGCAATACATGGTGGACATCGACGACGACAAGGCGGCCAAGGCCGGCATCTCGCCCTCCGAGATCCTGAGCGCGATGCAGGGTTTCTTCGGGGGTCAGTACATCTCCAACTTCAACACCTTCGGCAAGCTCTACCGCGTGATGTTGCAGGCCGCCCCGCGCTACACGCTCAACGAGGAATCGCTCAACAACGCCTACGTGCGCTGCAACGGGCAGATGCTGCCCCTCTCGCAGTTCGTAAGCATACGGCGGGTCTATGGGTCGGAGAACATCAACCGCTTCAACCTGTTCACCTCCATCGGCGTGAACGGGCAGAACAACGTAGGCTTCAGTTCGGGCGAGGCCATCCAGGCCATCAAGGAAGTGGCGGCGCAGACCCTGCCCACCGGCTACGGCTTCGAGTTCTCGGGCCTTACGCGTAACGAGCAGCAGTCGGGCAATACGATGGGCATCGTGATCGTGCTCTGCATCCTGTTCGTGTACCTGTTGCTCTGCATCCAGTACGAAAGCTACATCCTGCCGCTGGCGGTGATCCTCTCGCTGCCCTTCGGGCTGGCGGGCACGTTCATCTTCGCCCGCATGATGGGCCTGAGCAACAACATCTACCTGCAGATCTCATTCATCATGCTGATCGGGCTGCTCTGCAAGAACGCCATCCTTATCGTGCAGTTCGCCCTGCAGCGCCGCGAGAGCGGCATGAGCATCTGGGAAGCCGCCTCGGCCGGCGCCGTGGCGCGTTTCCGCCCCATCCTGATGACCTCGCTGGCCTTGATCATCGGGCTGATACCGCTTATGGTAGCCACCGGCGCGGGCAGCAACGGCAACCGCACCATCGGCGCGGGAGCGGTGGGCGGCATGTTGATCGGGATGATCTTCCAGCTCTTTATCGTACCCGTGCTGTTCGCCATCTTCGAGAAACTACAGGAGCGTTTTAAACCGGTCTTGCCGCCCCAAGCAACGGCAGCGGCCTAATACCTTTGCGATATGCGTACATCCATCCTACATAAAGCCACGCTTGCCATAATCTGTGCCCTGCTGCTGGGCGGCTGCGGCATCTACAGGCCTTACGGACGGCCTTCGGATATCAACGCGCCCGAACGCTACCGCACCGACCAGATAACGGGCACCGACGAGGAACTGTCCGATTCGGGACACCTGGGTCAGACCGACTGGCGCGACCTGTTTTCGGACATCAAGCTGCAGGCCCTGATTGAACGCGGCCTGGACAGCAACTTCGACCTGCGCAACGCCGTGCTGCAGGTACGGCAGATGCAGGCGCGTCTGGCGCAGGCAAGGCTTGCGTTCACCCCGGGCCTCAACGTAAACGGTTCCGAGACCTATTCGGGCATCGTGAACCAGTCCGACCCGGCCAACAGCTTTTCCATCGGGGCGGGCGCGTCCTGGGAAATCGACATCTTCGGCAAGCTGCTCAACGCCAAGCGCGGCTCGGTGGCGGCCCTGCTGCAGAGCGAGGCGGCCAGGCGCTCGGTAAAGACGCAGGTCATCGCGTCCATCGCCACGGCCTACTATTCGCTCCTGATGCTCGACCGGCAGCTGGAGATAAGCCGGCAGACGGTTACCACCTGGGACGCCTCCATCAAGGTGATGGAAGCCCTCAAGACGGCCGGCAGCTACAACCAGGCGGCCATCGAACAGGCCAGGGCGAACAGCCTGGCGGTCAAGGCGGGCATCCCCGACCTTACGCGGCAGATCCGCGAGCTGGAGAACAGCCTCTCGCTCTTGGCGGGCATGGACGGCCAGCCGATAGACCGCACGCGCCTGGAAGACCAGCGCCTGCCCTCGAGGTTCTCGGTGGGCGTTCCCTCGCAGATGTTCCTCGACCGCCCCGACATCCTGCAGGCCGAGGCACAGCTGATGGCGGCCTATGCCAACACCGCGGCAGCGCGGGCGGCCTTCCTGCCCGGCTTCCGCATCGCGGCCAACGGCAACTGGACCTATGAAGCGGGTTCGGCCATCCTTGACCCGGCCCGATTCGTGTGGAACGCGGTGGCCTCGCTGGCGCTGCCCGTCTTCAACATGGGGGCGAACCGCGCCAACTTGCGCGTGGCCAAGGCACAGTATGAGATTACGGCCAACAACTTCAAGAAAACGCTGCTGAACGCGGCCAACGAGATAAGCAACGCGCTCTTCCTCTACCAGGCGGCGGGCGAGAAGCTGCAATACCGCGCCCAGCAGGTGGAAGGCCTCGAAAAGGCGGTTTCCTACACCACGCAGTTGATGAACCTGGGCGGCACCTACCTGGAGGTGCTTACCGCCCAACAGTCGCTGCTGCAGGCGCAGCTGGCGCAAGTCTCGGCGCAGTACGAACGCATGGACGCGGTGGTTGCGCTTTACCGTGCCCTGGGCGGCGGCGCGCAGGAGGAAGTGGCCGGTATCGACACCGGCAACTACAACAGGCCCAAGTCGGTACGCAAGCGCACCAAGGCCATAGAACAGCAGGTAAAGGAACTGGTGAAGGAAGAAAAGGCGGCGCGCAAGGCCGCGAAAAAAGGCGACAGGGAATAATTGGAAGATGCTTGTCGGGGTGCTTGTCGGGGTACTTGTCGGGGTCGGTCAGGATCGCCCTGCATTTATCTCCCACCAGCCGTCCCTTTTTCCGTTCTTTCGGACAAGGATGCCCCGTTCCACCAGCGAAGACGTTGCACGCTTTATGGTTACGGCAGATTTGCCGACTTCCCGGGCAATGGCGGTCTGGGTCATTTTGGCATCGCGTTCGATACAGTTAAGTATCGCCAAATCAAGCATGGAGAGATTCAAGGTATCAAAATGATACTTTGAAATGATACTTTGAACCCCACCGTTGATACTTTGCGTGGGAGGAGCCGCATATTTGATATGCATTTCCCTATCCATCAGCGCATTATTTTCTCCGAGAATCAGGTTCCGCATAAATTTCAGCAGGAAAGCCATATCCGCCTTGATACCTTTGTTGAAGTTGTTGAAATTGGCCCGTACGAGGGCATCCCGGAAGTATGCGGACTTCTCCTTGAACAAATCGTTGTTCACCTTAAAGCCGAAGGTGCGCAGGTATTTAATCAGGAATACCGCCGTCGTGCGCGTATTGCCCTCGCTGAAAACATGGTTCTGCCAAACGTCGGAAATAAATTTGGCAAGGTGAGCCAACGATTCATCCACCGACAGCGAGGCATAGGAGAAGTTCTTTTCCTGTTCAAAATCGTATTCAAGGTTCGCCCGGAGCATCTCGAAATGACCGTATTCGACGCTTTGTCCATCGAGAACCCATTCTTTTTTGGAGATGTTGTAGGTGCGGAGCTTTCCGGCATTCTTCAGCAGACCTTCGAACAGACGCCTGTGGATATTGAGATACTCCAGCGAAGAAAAATGGAAACCGCTCTCCAGAAGAACCTTGGAGATACGTTCCGAAACGATGTCCGCCTCTTCGGTATCGGCATCCTGTAACCTGCCGTCCTTGCGTTCGTAATAGCTATTGATGAGCTTCCCTGCCTCGTCGATAGTGATGTCGCCCTCGATATGCCGGCGCGCCGTCTCGATCAGGTATTGAGAAGGTTTCAGCCCATCGACCGCCTGCAGGCCGATGGCCGTCTGCCACGCCTGCGCCCTTTCCACGCGGCCGGGTTCACCCGCCCTGATATATTCGTCGAAATCGTTCATCTATGCCCTCAAAGTTCAATCCAAAGATACCATTTGTTTCCGATTTGTTGTAAAATTGCAGCGAAGCGGAAACAAAACCTATGTCATGCGGTATTTTGCAGTAAACATCATGGCGGCCCTGGTTTTTCTGGGCACGTCGGCCTGTTTTCATAAGACCCCGGGCGATGCCGGCGGATACAGGCCGCAGGCGGGCGACCTGCTGTTCGTAGTGGCGGCGCGGAACGGTTTTTCGGAGGCCGTCGTGGAGGCCACCGCACAGAACGACAGCCTGAAATTCTCGCACGTGGCCATCGTGGCGGTGGAAGACGGAACGCCCTATGTGGTGGAGGCCTCAAGCCTTTGCGGGGTGGCGCGCACCGGATGGCGCGATTTCTTAGACAAGGCGGAACGCATGGCCTGCCGTCCGTGCGTGGTGGTGAAGCGTGTGGCGGATAAAGGCTTTCCGCTCTCCGAGGCCGTGGCCCGCGCAGAATCGCATGTCGGCGAGGCTTACGACTGGTCGTTCCTTCCCGACAACGGCAGGATGTATTGCTCGGAACTGGTCTATGAAAGCTACCGCCACCCGGACGGAAGCCCGCTGTTTACCGCCCGTCCCATGAATTTCCGCGCCGCCGACGGCTCCATGCCCGCCTTCTGGACCGACCTGTTCGAAAGATTGGGCGAGCCCATCCCCGAGGGCGTGCTGGGCACCAACCCCAACGACATGGCCAAGGACCCCGCGCTGCGGGAAGTGGCACGGTTCTGAAAAGGAATCAACATCCATTAAGACAATAATTTGCAGCGTTTTTAACATTATTTTAAGAATCGCGCACCGATAAAGCGCCTACCTTTGCTGCGGTAAGTTGTACGCCCGTGCCAGGACTTGGCGTAACTATGTACTCACTAACGCCAGGAACCCGCATGAAGAACCGCAAACCCCACACAAAGCCCAAGCTGAGCCCCGCGCAGAAGGAGGCCATCTATGCACTGCCCCTCGGCAAGCAGTTCCGCATCGTGCACATCGATGAGGGAAGCGGGTTCGCCGTGTACCGGCACGTCCTGGTCGATACCGAAGCCAACGACTATAAGCAGGTGCTGACCGTGGCCAAGGCCTACGCCAGGGAGACGCCCTGCGCCATCAATCCAGAGGTGGACAAGAATGCTCCGCTGGCCCGCGCAAAGATCTTTCCGGGCATCGAAGACTTGGCCAACCCCGATTTGCATACAGAAAAGTACGGCTACATCGACGTGAAGTCGCCGCAGCGCAAAAGCAATATCATAAGTAACGCCAACGATGCCTGCAAACAGGGTGCCATCGCGGTGATTACCGATTTCTTTTTGGGCGACACCCTTTCGATTTACAAGGCCAAATCCATTACGTTCGACATCTTCTTCGGGCGGAACATAGATAAGAACGGACAGCGCAACTACACCAAGAACGAAATCCACTGGTTCCTCGGAGGAACCCTCCATAAGCTCAACAAGCCGGAAAAGAACTGATTCTTTTTCGGCTTGAGG
This sequence comes from Ruminococcus flavefaciens, assembly GCA_023667315.1. Taxonomy (GTDB): domain Bacteria; phylum Bacteroidota; class Bacteroidia; order Bacteroidales; family P3; genus Pullibacteroides. The sequence continues at coordinate 2,096 of JAMPAI010000022.1, read as the reverse complement.
TTTTGCTATCTGGCCGACAGCTCTCAACGGTTTTACTATCTCTCCGTGGTGCAAAGGTAGTTATTTTTCGGGGAACCCCCAAGAAAACTTTTAGCGGGTGAACCCCCAAAGATCCGCACTTTTTCCACGGTTGAACCGATACCCCCGCACCCCGTTAACATCTATTAAGGAAAAACCGGGCGTTTTAACACTTTTCCGCGCCATTTTAACACTTTTTAAGGAATTGATAAACAGCAAATTAATGCATATCTTTGCACCATGAAAGCGGGTGAACCGAGTAAACCCCTTGAAACCCACCGAACCAAGCGCAAACCCTTGAAGCACAGGAAACCACATACAACCAAGCCCAAGCTGACTGCCGCCCAAAAGGAGGCCATCTACGCGCTGCCCCTCGGCAAGCAGTTCCGCATCGTGCACATCGATGCCGGAAGCGGGTTCGCCGTGTTCCAACATGTTCTGGTGGATACCGAAGCCGGCGACTATAGGCAGGTTCTCGCGGTGGCCAAGGCCTACGCCAGGGAGACCCCCTGCGCCATCAATCCGGAGGTGGACAAACGGGCGCTGGCGGCGCGCGAACGGCTCTTTCCTGGGCTTCCCGTCACGAAAAACCGCTCCAACCCCGACCTGACCACCTGCAAATACGGCTACATCGACGTGAAATCGCCTCTAAATAAGGGAAATATAATACGGAACGCCAATAACGCATGTCAACAGAACGCTATCGCGGTGATAACCGACTTCATGCTGAAAGAACAACTGAAACACAAAGACATCATTCAGCTTACCGAGAAAATTTTTTCCGAACAAAATATTGATCATCAGGGAAATCGCAACTATACCCAAAACCAGGTGCATTGGTTCGTGAACGGCAAGATTCTAAAATACAACAGGTCGAAAAAGAATGAATCTTTTCCGACCTGAGGATACAACGGACTGATTTTCAGTCTGAGGTTCTGCAACGTAGCAAGCTGCTTTCAACGGTTTTCTAACTCTCCGTTAGTGCAAAGGTAAGCATTTTTGCGTGAACCGCCAAGAAAACTTTGCGTCTGAACCTGTCCGAGGGTGTGTTAACAACTTGTTAACAAAAAATTGATTAACTTTGCAGGTTGCAGCGAAAGCGTATTCTGCATATATCGCGCTTTGGCTTGAAAGTGAGATTATTACCAGACTATATATCATTAACATGAAAAGGATAAATCGTTTCCTCGGCTTCGTCAAGATTTGTTTTCTCTTGGGAATGGGGCTTTCTGTTTTCGGAAATAGGGCGTTTGCTCAGGACGTCCGTATGCCGGAAGGCAGTAAGGTTCGTTATGCGATTGAATTAAAGAAATTTACGCAACAGGAAGCGGCAGACGCAGTGGCATTGGGATATGTGGATTTGTGGGTATATGGTTATTTTAACCAAAAATTTGTAGATGAGGGATATATTGCCTTGAATGGGAATAGTATTAGCCGTATCAATATAAGGTTTGCGGCAAATACTCAGGGTCTTCAAATAATATACAAAGATGGAACGCCAGACTTGCGGGCAGACAACGACCCTGGCAATTGTGTGGCGGCCTTTCCGGGAAGGGCTCAACAAGATGCAGTTGAGTATGGAGAAGATGAAGAAAGTAGTATCGGTAGTATCGCTTTGAGGGATTGTTCTGGTTCTTGCACAGGAGGTTCATTGGATGGTCCTAGTGGAAATCTTACGGGAACTGCGGCTAGATTATTGTCAAAAATAGAAACTATCGATGGTGAGACTTGGTATGCAAGAGCCTTGTACAAACTTAGAATAGCTTATAAAAAGCCTGAATCGTTCTATGTAACTCATAGAATCGACAATAAACCTGCTAACAGTTGCGGTCTGGCCGTGTCCAACTTTAATATCAGACCCAATGCTTCCAACAATATCTATGCGCCTTACCCGAATGAATGTAGTGAGCCTGGTATTAATTGGGAGTCGTGGGCCAGCGGCAATCCGGACTGGTCTATGACGAATGCCACAAACCCGGCCGGTAAATCATGCGAAAGAATTCCGGACGCTTTTGATGTCATTATGGGTGGTGTGGAAATCGAGGCGGATCCTGTAGTGGAGCTCTTGGCGGACAAGG
>JAMPAI010000021.1 GCA_023667315.1 Ruminococcus flavefaciens | reverse complement strand
TCCTTCTGCGCGGGGCTCAGCTTGGGCTTGGTTGTATGTGGTCTGCGGTTCTTCAAGGGTTTGCGCTTGGTCCGGCGGGCTTCCCCAGGGGGGTACTCGGTTCACCCGCTTTTATGGTGCAAAGATATGTATTAATTTACTGTTTATCAATTTCTTAAAAAGTGTTAAAATGGCGCGGAAAAGTGTTAAAACGCCCGGTTTTTTCTTAATAGATGTTAACGGGGGGCGGGGCATCGGTTCAAACGATGAAAATATCGCGGTTCTTGGGGGTTCACCCGCCAAAAACTCTCCCCGAAAACCTTGCGGATTCGGCAACTTTTCGTACCTTTGCAGCAACGGAGAGACAGTAAAACCGTTGAAAGCGCCTTGCGATGGTGCAGAACCTCAAGCCGAAAAAGATTCAGTTCTTTTCCGGCTTGTTGCATTTTATAAGGATTCCTCCGAGAAACCAGTGGATTTCCGGTTTGGGGTAATTGTGTTTCCCGTGGTGATCTATGTTCTGCTCTGAAAAAATACGGGTTGAGAACTTTTCAATCTCATCCTTTTCGATCGACTCATTTTGCAACATCAAATCGGTAATCACGGCAATGGCTCCTTGCTTGCAAGCTCCGTTGGCGTTTCGGACAATGTTGCTCTTGTTGAGCGGTGATTTCACGTCAACATACCCGTATTTTTCGGTGGTCAGGTCGGGATTGGCCAAATCGGCGATGTCCGGAAAAATCTTGGGGCGGGGCATCGGTTCAAACGATGAAAATATCGCGGTTCTTGGGGGTTCATCCGCCAAAAACCTTCCCCGAAAACCTTGCGGATTCGGCAACTTTTCGTACCTTTGCACCACGGAGGGGTAAATAACCGTTGAAAGCTGCCCGAGAAGTAGCGGAACCTCGGATTGAGAAATCAATCAGTTGTATCCTCAGGTCGGAACATGAATCAGTTCATTTCCGACCTGTTGTATTTTAGGAGCTTCCCGTTCACGAACCAGTGCACCTGGTCTTGGGTGTAGTTGGACATCCCTTGGCCGTTTGTGTTCCGGCTGGAAAAGATTTTCGCGGTAATCTGCAGTATCAGTTTGTGTTTCATTGGTTCATCCATTGCCAAATCGGTTATCGCGGCAATGGCGTGTTGATTGCTGGCCGCATTGGCGTTCTTTACGATCTTGCTCTTGCTGAAAGGCGACTTCACATCCACATAGCCGTACTTCTCGGTGGTGAGGTCGGGGTTGGCGTTGCTGTTCTCGATGCCGGGATAAATCCGCCGCCGTCCCGCCGGAGCCCCCTTGTTTACAATGGGGTTGATGGCGCAGAGGGTCTCCTTGGCGTAGGCCTTGGCCACTTCCAACACCTGTCGATAGTCGTTGGCCTCGGTATCGACCAAAACGTGCCGGTACACGGCGAAGCCGCTCCCGGCATCGATGTGCACGATGCGGAACTGCTTGCTGAGGGGCAGCGCGTAGATGGCCTCCTTTTGCGCGGGACTCAGCTTGGGTTTGGTGTGTGGTCGGCGGTTCTTCAAGGGTTTGCGCTTGGTTCGGCGGGCTCCCCGGGGGGTACTTGGTTCACCCGCTTTCATGGTGCAAAGATATGCATTAATTTACTGTTTATCAATTTCTTAAAAAGTGTTAAAATCGTGCGGAAAAGTGTTAAAACCGCGGGGTTTTTCCTTAACGGATGTTAACGGGGGCTGGGTTGGGTCAATGCACAAATAGTGCTTTCGGGTATTTTCCGTATATTTGCCCGTTTTAGCCAAAAGGAAATCATGGGTCGATTTAAAACAGGACTTACACTGCTGTTGCTGGGCGCTCTGCTGTCGGGTACGGTTCGTTTGCAGGCACAGCGCTCCGAGATAGGGCTCGGGCTGGGTGGTTCATTCTACCTGGGGGACATCAACCCCAAGAAGGTATTCCACGACACCCGTTTCGCCGCCAGCATCTTTTACCGCTACAACATCGACACCCGTCTGGCGTTGAGGTTCTCGGGCAGCTACGGACGCATCACCGCCTTCGACAAGAGCTTCAACAACCCACGCAACCTCAATTTCCGCAACGACCTGGTGGACATTTCCGCCTTGCTGGAAATCAATTTCGTGAACTTCTTTACCGGCAGCAGGCAGCACCGCTTTACGCCTTTCCTGGCCCTGGGCGCCGCCATCTGCTTCTCGAACCCTTATGGACAGTACACCGACCCGGTTACGGGCGATTCCCGCTGGGTGGCCTTGCGCCCCCTGCATACCGAAGGCCAGGGATTGCCGGGCTACAAGAAGGAATATTCGCTGGCGCAGTTCGCCCTGCCGTTCGGTATCGGCTTCAAGGTGAGCATCGCCAAGGGCGTTTCCCTTGGTCTTGAATGGATGATGCGCCTTACCTTTACCGACTACCTCGACGATGTGGGCGGCGACTACGCCAATGTGGGCGACGTGCGTTCCAACTACGGCGACAAGGCCGGCTATTTCGCCGATCCCTCGGGGGTCGAGCACGCGGTGGGCTCGCGGCGCGGCGACGGAAATTCGTTCGACTGGTACTCGTTCGCCATGGTTACGGTTTGCGTGCGCCTGAACGGGCGCGAGGCCATGTGTCCCGCCTACGGACAGCGGCAACTTAAAAAGAGACATTAGTTCCATGAGTTTTTTCCAAGCCATACAGCCCGGCAGGGTTCCCGCCCACGTGGCCATCATCATGGACGGCAACGGGCGCTGGGCGCAGGCGCGGGGGCTGGATCGCTCCCAAGGTCATATCGAAGGCGTCAAGTCGGTGCGCCGCATTACCGAGGCCGCATGCAGGATAGGGGTCAGGTACCTTACGCTCTACGCTTTCTCCACCGAGAACTGGAACCGCCCCAAAGAGGAGGTGAACGCCCTGATGGGGCTGTTGGTTTCCTGCCTGCACAACGAGATGCCGCTGTTTATGGACAACGGCATACGCCTGCGGGTTATCGGCGATGTGGATTCTTTTTCGCCCGAGGTGCGTGAGGCCATGGAACAGGCCCTGCGGCAGACGGAGGGCAACACCCGCATGGACCTGGTGCTGGCGCTCGGCTACAGTTCCCGCTGGGAGATTACCGAGGCGGCGCGCAAAATGGCCGCGCGGGTAAAGGAAGGCACCCTGCGGGTCGAAGACATCGACGCGGGCAAGGTGGGGGAGTTCCTTTCCACCTCCTTCATGCCCGACCCCGACCTGCTGATACGTACCGGCGGCGAGAGCCGCGTGAGCAATTTCCTGCTGTGGCAGATCGCCTATGCCGAGATGTACTTCTCGCCGGTTTTCTGGCCCGACTTCAGCGAGGAGATGTTCTACGAAAGCATCGTGGATTTTCAGAATAGGGAACGCCGTTTCGGCAAGGTTCCCGCCAAGCCGGCAGGCGCCTAAAGCACATGGACGTGAGGGATTTTGTAAAGAAGCATATTTCAGGATGGTGCGCCGCGATGTTCCTCACGGCCTTCGCGCCTCTTTGCTGCCCCACGGCCAGGGCGCAGGACGTGATGTCGTACAGTTACGTGCGCGAGTACCAGGTTGCCGGCATCACCGTGACGGGGGTGAGCTACCTGGACCCCAACGCCCTCATCCACCTTTCGGGACTCTCGGTGGGCAAGCGCATCAAGGTGCCGGGCGACGCCACGGCCAACGCCATCGACAACCTGTGGAAACAGGGCCTTTTCGAAGACATCAAGCTCACGGCCACCAACATCGAGGGCGACCGCATCTATCTCAACATCGAGCTTACGGAACGCCCCCGCCTGTCGGGCATCGTCTATGAGGGCGTGCCCAAGTCCATCATCACCAAGGTGGACGACGAGGTGAAGATAAAGGCCGGCGACATCCTTACCGACTACAAGATAAGCCAGGTGGAGAAGAAGGTACGGGAAGCCTTCCTCGACAAGTCGTTCTACAACGCCAAGATAGATTTCGTGAAGAAGGCCGACACCGCGAACCGGAACGGGGTCATCCTGCTCGTGAAGGCCGAGAAGAACCAGCGGGTAAAGATTCAGGAGATAGATTTCGAGGGGAATACGGCGGTTACGCCCGGCGGGGCCAACCTGGATTTCTGGAAGAAGGTGGCACGCGGCTTCCGCAAGGTGGGCAACAAGGAGAACCTGGCCTTCTCCGACAAGCGCCTGCGCCGCATCATGAAATCGACCAAGCAGGTGTCGCCCCTGCGTTTCTGGAAGAAATCGAAATACATTCCCGGCTCGCTGCAGGAAGACTTCAAGCTGCTTGTAAAGGCCTACAACAAAGAGGGCTTCCGCGACTTCCGCGTGCTGGGAGACTCGCTCTACACCATCAACGACAAGCGTCTGGGACTTAAGGTGAAGCTCTACGAGGGGGATCCCTACTATTTCGGCAACATCACCTTCGTGGGCAACGAGCGGTACACTTCCCGCCAGCTGTCGGCGGTCATGAACATTCAGAAAGGCGAGCTCTACAACGAGGAGAAGTTCACCACCAACCTGATGATGAACCCCAACGGAGCCGACATCAACTCGCTCTACTTCGACAACGGCTACCTTTTCTGCCAGACCGTTCCGGTGGAGACCCAGGTGTATAACGACACGGTGGACATCGAGATCCGTATCTCGGAAGGCGTGCAGGCGCGTTTCAACGAAATCCGCGTGCAGGGCAACACCCGCACCAACGACCACGTGATACTGCGCGAACTGCGCACCGTGCCGGGGCAGCTCTTCAGCCGTACCGAGATCATCAACTCGGTGAACACGCTGCGCCAGCTGCGCTACTTCAACGACGAGTCCATCGCGCCCCAGCCCATCCCCAACATGGCCGACGGCACCACCGACCTCGAGTTCAACCTCGAGGAAGTGGGTTCCGACCAGTTGGAGCTTTCGGGCGGTTTCGGCGGCGGCATAGTGGTGGGAACCATCGGCTTGTCGTTCAACAACTTCTCGCTGCGCAACCTGTTCAAGCTGGACCGTTGGAAACCGCTTCCCTCCGGCGACGGGCAGCAGCTGAGCATCCGCGCCCAGTCGAACGGCACCTACTACTGGTCGGTGGCCACCTCCTTTACCGAACCCTGGCTGGGAGGCAAGAAACCGCTGGCGTTCAGCGTTTCGTACAACCACTCCCAGCAGTCGAACGGCTTGTCTAAAAACGACGTGAACTACGGAAAACTCATCGTGGACGGGGCGTCGGTGGGTCTGGGGCAGCGCCTCAAGTGGCCCGACGACTTCTTTACCCTCTACCAGTCCATCGGCTACGAACGCTACCGCATGCGCAACTACGACATGGACAACGGCGTAACCGACGGGGTGTCGAACAACTTCCGCTACAACCTCACCATCCAGCGGCAGAACCTGGACGCGGCCATGTTCCCCACCAGCGGTACCTCCATCGCGCTCAGTTTCGAGCTCACGCCTCCCTATACCGCCTTGGGCAGCAAGCTTTACAAGAGCAGCAATCCCGAAGACCACTACAAATGGCTGGAATACTACAAGATATCGCTTAAGGCGGGTTGGTATTTCAACCCGGTGGCCAAACTGGTGGTCAACGCCCGCATCCGGGTGGGCTACCTGAGCTACTACACCAAGAAGACGGGCTATCCCATCTTCGAACGCTTCTACTTGGGCGGCGACGGCCTTACCGGATTCGGCCTGGACGGCCGCGAGCTGATCGGCATGCGCGGGTATTCCAACAACTCGCTCTCGCCCACCGCGGGCGCCACCGCCTACGACAAGATCACGCTCGAACTGCGCTACCCCTTCTCCACCTCGCCGGTGGCCACCGTGTATGCGCTGGCGTTCTTCGAGGCCGGCAACAGCTGGGGCAAGGCCTCCGACCTGAATCCGTTCCAGGTATATAAGAGTGCCGGGGTTGGGGTTCGCCTCTTCCTCAGCTCCATGGGTATGTTCGGGCTCGACTGGGGCTACGGTTTCGACGAGGTGCCGGGCAACAGGTCGGCCAACGGAAGCCATTTCCACTTCTCCATCAACCAGTCGCTTGACTGGTAGGGGGTTCGGCATGGTATTTGCAATACGGGGCCTGTTTGTTTAACAAGCCCAAAAACGATACGAAAATGAAAAAGATTGTCCTTTCCGCCCTCGCGGCACTGTGTTTAGGATTCTTCGCCCACGCGCAGAAGTACGCCTACGTGAACACCGAATACATCCTGCAGAACATTCCCGAATTCGCCTCCGCCCAGGAAGAGATCGACAAGCTCTCGGTGGAATGGCAGAAAGAGATCGAGGAGAAGTTCGCCGAGATCGATGCCCTCTACAAGAAGTTCCAGAACGATGCCCCGCTTTTGACCCAGGACATGCGCAACCGCCGCGAGAACGAGATCGTGGTGAAGGAACGCGCCGCCAAAGACCTGCAGAAGAAGCGTTTCGGCGTGGACGGCGACCTCTTTAAACGCCGTCAGGAACTGGTTCAGCCCATTCAGGACAAGATCTACACGGCCATCGAGAAACGCGCCAAGCAGCGTCAGTACGTGTTCGTGTTCGACCGCAGCGACAACAGCGGCATCATGTACGCCGACCCGCGAAACGACATAAGCAACGACGTGCTCAAGGACATGGGCTATGAGCCGGGCAAGGACAAGGAAACCGGAAAGGCGCAGTGATCCTGTCCGGAAACTGTAAGAAAATTTTAGACAACAGATAATGAAAAAGATTCTTTTAGCCGCAGCCGTAGCCGCTGCGCTGGTATTTTGTGGCAACCGGGCCTGCGCCCAGGGCAAGATCGGCCACATCAACGCAATGGAACTGATTCAGCAGATGCCCGAGGCCGATTCGGTGCAGAACGCGCTGCAGGCCTATGCCAAGGATTTGCAGGACAATATCGCCACCATGCAGACCGAGGTGCAGAACAAGTACGCCGAGTACCAGAACAACCAGAGCCAGTGGTCGGAACTGATCAAGCAGACCAAGGCCAAGGAAATCCAGGACATGCAGGTGCGCCTGCAGGAATTCTCCGCCCAGGCCGAGGAAGACTACCAGCAGAAGACCCAGGAACTGCTCGCCCCGCTCAGCGACAAGGTGAAGGCCGCCATCGAGGCCGTGGCCAGGGAAGGCAAGTTCGCCTACATCCTCGACTCGGGCAACTCCACCGTTTTCTTCGGTTCGGAAGCCATCGACGTTACCTCGCTGGTAAAGAAGAAGCTGGGCCTGCCCGATGTTCCGGTAAGCAAGGCCCTGCCCAGATAATTGTAAGGAACGCTTAAGGGACTGGACATGGCAGGCAAGGTTATCGTTACCGGCGGCTTGGGCTTTATCGGATCGCACACGGTGGTTGAACTGCAGCAGAAAGGCTACGAGGTCGTTATAGCAGACAATCTGTCGAACTCCTCTTTAGAGGTGGCCGACCGCATTTCCCGCATAACGGGCGAGACGCCCGAAGTGGAGGTGCTTGACCTGTCCGACCGCGCGGCCTGCCTGTCGTTTTTCAAGCTCCATTCCGACGCCGAGGCCGTGATCCACTTCGCCGCTTCCAAGGCGGTGGGCGAGTCGGTGCAGAAACCCCTGCTCTACTACCGCAACAACCTGGATTCGCTGCTGTACGTAATCGAGGGGATGCAGCAGGGCGGATGCCGTAAACTGGTGTATTCCAGCTCCTGCACCGTGTATGGACAGCCCAAGGTGCTGCCCGTTACCGAACAGACGCCGCGATTGGAGGCCGAGTGTCCCTACGGCAACACCAAGCGCATCAGCGAGGATATACTCACCGACCTCACCAGGGGCGAACAGCCCGCCGACGGGAGGCCGTTCCGCATCCTGGCCCTGCGCTACTTCAACCCCATCGGGGCGCATCCTTCGGCTCTGATCGGCGAACTGCCCAACGGGGTGCCGGGTAACCTGATGCCCTACATCACCCAGACGGCGGCCGGCATACGCCCCGGCCTGCAGGTGTTCGGCAACGACTATAACACGCCCGACGGCACGCCCATACGCGACTACATCTACGTCTGCGACCTGGCCCAGGCTCACGTGCGCGCCATGGAATACCTCGACAGGGACGGATCCGAGGGCATAGACTTCCTTAACCTCGGTACGGGGCGCGGCTATTCGGTGCTGGAGGTCATACAGAGTTTCGAGCGCTCCACGGGCGTGAAGCTCAACTACAGGATTGTGGGACGGCGCGCCGGAGACATCGAGCAGATCTGGGCGGATACCTCCAAGGCCGAACGCCTGTTGGGCTGGAAAGCCCAGGCCGGCATCGACCAAATGACCTTAAGCGCGTGGAAATGGCAGCAAAGCTTGGCGCCCGCCAGATAGAGGAACTCATCACCTCCTGCCTCCCCTTCACACCCACTTTCGAGCAAGGGCAACTGATAGAGTCGCTTACCGGCTTCATCATGGATTTCCGCTCGGAAGTGGGTTTCGTTTTGCAGGGATACGCCGGTACGGGCAAGACCTCGGTGGTGGGCGCGCTGGTAAAGGCGCTGCCGAGGCTCAACATAAACACCGTGCTGCTGGCGCCCACCGGACGCGCCGCCAAGGTGCTGGCCGCCTATTCGGGGCAGCCCGCCTACACGATGCACAAGCAGATCTACTACACCGGGCAGGATCAGGACGGCGCCCTGCAGACATCCCTGCGCGCCAACCGCGCCCGCAACACGCTCTACATCGTGGACGAGGCCTCCATGATAGGCGAGGAAAACAGCCTGCTGTTCGACTTCTTCAGCTATGTGAACGCCGGCTACCGCTGCCGGGTGCTGCTTTTGGGCGACACGGCCCAGCTGCCGCCTGTGGGTTCCGGATACAGCCCGGCTCTGGACATCGACTACCTGCGTTCCTGCTTTCCGATAGATTTCCGCAGTTTCTGCCTGCAGGAGGTGATCCGCCAGGGCAAGGGCTCGCTCGTGCTCGAGAACGCCACGCAGCTGCGCGGAAAAACGGCGCGCGGGGAGGTTTCGCTGCCGCTGTTCAGCCTGCATTATCCCGACACCCTTCCCGACCTGAAGCGCATAGGCGGCGAGGATCTGGAAGAATGCCTGCAGAACGAGTACGGGAGGCGGGAGCGCGAGGACATCGTGTTCATCACCTGCTCCAACAAGCGCGCCAACATGTTCAACAACGAGATACGGGCGCGTATCTTCGGCTGCGAGGGCGACCTCTCGGCGGGCGACCTGCTCATGATCCTCAAGAACAACTATTTCTGGATTCCCAAGGAGAGCGATATAGGATTCCTGGCCAACGGAGACACCATGGAGGTGCTCAAGGTGAAGCGGCGCGAGGAACGCTACGGTTTCCGCTTCGCCGACATCGAGGCGCGCCTGGTGGACTATCCCGATCAGGCGCCGGTGGAGGTGAAGGTTATCCTGGACTCCCTGGACGCGCCCGAAGCGAGCCTGCCGTACCCGCAGGTGCGCCGGCTGTACGAGGAGGTGATGCAGGATTACGCCCACATCCCCACCAAGGGCAGGCGCATGCAGGCGGTAAAGGAGGATCCCTTCTTCAACGCCCTGCAGGTAAAGTACGCCTACGCGCTTACCTGCCACAAGACCCAGGGCGGCCAGTGGCCCTGCGTGTTCGTGGAGCAGGGCTACTTTACCGACGACATGCTGACCGCCGAGTACCTGCGCTGGCTTTACACGGCGCTGACCCGTACCACGCAAACCGTATATTTGCTTAACTTTTCCGATAAATTCTTTACCGATGAAGACCAAGACTGAACTGCCCCTCTCGCAAGAGATAATCGCCCAACTGCCCAACCCGTGCTATGTGCTGGACATGGACCTGCTGGACCGCAACCTGAAAGTCATACGGCAGGTGGCCGACAGCACGGGGGTGGAGATCATCCTGGCGCTGAAAGGTTTCTCGATGTGGAGCGCGTTCGGCCGCCTGCGCGACCACGGTTTCCGTCAGTCCACGGCCAGCTCGCTGTGGGAGGCGCGCCTGGCGCTCGAGGAAATGGGCAATCCGGCCTATACCTACGCGGTGGCCTATACCGATGAGGAGATCGAGGAGATCGCCTCGCTCAGCAGCCACATCACCTTTAACTCCATAAGTCAGTTCGAACGCTTTTCGGACAGGGCGCGGGGGGTGAACGCCTGCCTCTCGCTGGGGCTGCGGGTGAACCCCGAGATAAGCTCGGTGGGCACCGACCTGTACAATCCCTGCGTGCCGGGCTCGCGCCTGGGTGTACGCCTGTGCGACCTGCCCGCACCCGAAGCGCTGCCCGCCCTGATGGAGGGCTTTCACTGCCATGCGCTCTGTGAGTCGGACGCGGAGGCTTCCTGCAACCTCATAGACCGTTTCGAGGAACGTTTCGCCGCCTACATCCCGCGCCTGAAGTGGGTCAATTTCGGGGGCGGGCACCTGATGACGCGCCAGGGCTACGATACGGAAAGGCTGGTGGCGCGCCTGAAGGCCTTCCGGCAGAAATGGCCGCACCTTAAGGTGATCCTGGAACCGGGGGCGGCGTTCGTGTGGCAGACGGGCTACCTGCTGGCGCGGGTGCAGGACGTGGTGCAGAACGGCGGCACGCCGGTGGCCGTGATGAACGTTTCGTTCACCGCCCACATGCCCGACTGTCTGGAACAGCCGTACTGGCCCGTGGTCTACGGGGCGGAGCATGTCGATTCCGCACAGGAAACAGCAGAGGGCGCCTTCCGCTACCGTCTGGGCGGGAACAGCTGCCTGGCGGGCGACTTCATGGGCGACTGGATTTTCGGAAAGCCGGTGCAGCCGGGCGATCTATTGCTCTTTAACGATATGATACACTATACGTTCGTAAAGACCACCACCTTCAACGGGGTGCATCATCCCTCGCTGTGCATGGTGAGGGGCAACGAACTTCTCTACCGCCGCGATTTCGGCTATCAGGACTTTAAAGGCCGCCTGTCGTAAGGGGCCGCGCGGCCTGCAGTATGGAGGCCGCCTCGGGCCCGGCGTTGAACAGCAGGTCGAGTATGCTCAGGTGTCCGGCAGGAGCGCTGCACGGAAAGGTCTGCAGGTAGGGCGGAAAGCTGAACTTGGGGGCTTCCTTGGGGCTGAACCCGAGGGGAGGCGTGAAGCCGTCTTCGTTTTCGTCCGCCACCGGCGAAAAGGGAATCCGTTCTACAGGAAGCTTCAGTTTCTTCAGCAGCGTATCGGTAATCTGAAAGTTCAACTCGCACAGGTTCACGTAGTTCCTTTCGAAAAAAACGGCTATGTCGTCTTTGTAGTATAGGAAGAAGGGCGACTTGTTGTAGGCGGTGCAGATGCTTCGCCAGTGGTCGCGCTGCCAGTGCTTGGCATTGTCAACGGCCATTTTATGTACCGGCGTGTGGTTGCCCAGGGTCTTGATGCAGGGCACCGAGAGGCTCATCGCCCCTTGCGAGGTAACGATCAGGCTGCGGTTGCGGAAGGTCTGTTTCTGATAATGTTCCCGGGTGTCGATGACAAAGCGGTCTTCGCGGGCGAGGGCGGCGAAATAGTCCAAGGGGGGGAAGTAGGCGGTGCAGAGGCGCAGCATGGCTTAGCGTTTGATGATTTTCGAGGCCTGGGGCCGGTTCTCGGCCTTGAGCAGGTATATTCCGGCGGGCAGTCGGCTCATGTCCACGTAATGCAGGCCTTCCCGCCAGGAAAAGCGTTTGAGGACGCGGGCGTGGATATCCAGCAGCAGGTAGTTGCCTGACCGCGTGATGCGGGCGTGGAATCCGTCTTGCGCTGGGTTGGGGAAAAGGCGGATGCTTTCGGGCTGAACCGCTGTCTTTTCTTCGTTTCCGACCTCCTGCATTGCCTGCCAGTCTGTGCCGTCGAGGTATTGCAGGCCGCCGCATTGGTTGCCGATGATCAGTTCGGGAAGTCCGTCTCCGTTCCAGTCGTGCAGCAGGGGGGCGGCGTGTATGCCGACATTCAGTGTATGCCTGTTTGCCGAGGCTTTTCCGAGAAGGCGGAACGTGCCGTTCAGGTTGCCGGAAATACGGTCGTAGAGGAACACCTCTCCGTTCTCGCTGCCGCAGGCCAGCAGGATCTCGCCCCGTTCGTCCCGGTGGAAAGAGGGCTGGGAGTAGCCGAAGTTCGAGAACTCGCGATCTATCACGTCCACGCCGCCCAGGCTGTCGGTAATCAGTGTGAATTCCGGCAGCGCGCCGTTTTTCTTCACGCCCGTGTTTTGGTAAAGGCTCAGGCTGCCTTTGGTGATGCGTTTGCCGTTAACCTGCCACGAACGCTGTTTCTCTCCTACGATTAGGTCTAAAAGCCCGTCTTGGTTCAGGTCGAACAGGGCAGGGGTCGAGAAGCCGCTCAGTTCCGCACCGAGAAAGAGGCTGTCGAGCAGGTCGGCTTCCTCTCCGTTCCCGTGCAGGCGGAAGAGCCACAGCCGCCCGTCTTCCATGCCTAAGACCATTTCGTCCTGCCCGTCACCGTCTATGTCTGCGAAGGCGGGATGGAGGGCGCGCAGCCCATAGCGCGAAAGCCCCAGATAGTCGGTGGTCTTTAGCTCGAAGGCGGGCTGCCCGTCCGTGCCGGTGTTTTCCAGCAACGCGAGCGAGGCCGTTTTTTGGGTGATCCAGCTGCCACCCTGGTAGTATGCGGTTGAAAGTTGGCCGTAATTGCCCACCACAAGGTCGGTCTTGCCGTCGTGGTTGTAGTCGTAGGCCACGGGGCTCGCGCCGGTGCCGAAATCCAGCATCCGGTCCTGCAGGAAGTCTTTCTGCAGCAGTTTCCCGTGGGCCGCGCCCGCGCCGGTGTCGGCATACAGCCACAGGCTTTGCGCGCCCTGGGCGTTGAAGGGGTCGGTCTCGAAAGGCGAGATGAGGTAGCAGAGGCTGTCGTTCCGCATTACCTGCGACAGCAGCGGGAAGTTGTACAGATTGCAGGGTTCGGAGAGCGGGAACACCGTGTCGTAGCCTGTGATGCGCGCCTGTTGCGGGCTTCCGCCGTTGTGCAGGAACAGCAGGCCGGGATAGCCCACGTCGCCCAGCACGATGTCGAACAGGCCGCTTTCGGGATTCTGTATGGCGAACATCGTGGAACCGGCGTGCTTGGCCGATCCCGGATAGGCTTTGCTCCTGTCTTTGGCATCGTTCTTTTCCTGCGTCTGACGGAAACTGCAGCTGTCGAGGATGATGGCGTTCGATTCTTCGTTTTCCACGAAGCAGCCCCAGCTCCAGTCTTCGGTGCGGAGCAAAAAGGTGTCGGTGCGGTGCAGCTCTTCGGCGGCGTAGTTGCGGTAGTAGAGCAGGAAATCGCCCGTGGAGGGCACCCAGAAGTTGAGCACGTCCAGGTCGCCGTCGCCGTCGATGTCGGCGATCACCGGATAGTCGGCCCAGGTGCAGTAAAGGGGCGAAAACGTGCCGAACATTTCGGCCGGCAGACCCTGGGTAACCGATTCGAAACGAAAGTCGTAGCCGTTCGGTGTCTTCTCGGAAACGTTCTTGTAGAGGCTGATGCCCGAAATGCCGTTGAAGGTAAAGAGGTCCTGTTTGCCGTCGCCGTTGTAGTCGTGCGCCTGCACCCAGTAGCGCAGGGGCGGCAGCTGCTGTTCGAGGCCGGGCATCGGCTGCCAGTCTGACGAGAAGCAGAGCACACGGGAACCGATGCGGTCGAAGGCGATGTAGTCGTTCTTTCCGTCGCCGTTCAGGTCGATGGTGGCGAAGTGGCAGGCGTTCAGCCCGCCCGCCCAGGCCAGGGGCAGCGGCTTGCCGTTTGCGTGCACCGGCGGCCGGCTTTCCTGTGCCCGCCCAGGCACGGAACCCAGGAAAGGAAGCAGGAACGTACAGATACAAAAAACGCCGGAAAGAATCCGACGTTTTTCATGTTTGCTCGACATCATGTTCGAAAGATGAGAGCCTCGCAAGAGATTTGAACTCTCGACCTGCTCATTACGAGTGAGCTGCTCTACCGCTGAGCTAACGAGGCTTGTGGTCGGGATGACAAGATTCGAACTTGCGACCTCAACGTCCCGAACGTTGCACGCTACCAACTGCGCTACATCCCGTCTAAGGAGGTGCAAATTTAGTGTATGTCGGGATAAAAACAAAATTTAAAATTTGCTACATTTGTAGTTTGGGCTTGAGAACCGCCATATGCATAAGATTTACGGACAGCAACGATTGCACCTTTTCCGACTTTACCGCCGTCGTTTCGAGGGCTGGTGCGGCCGTTACCTGTCCGACCGCAACCTCATGATCGGGCTCAGCGTCGTGGTGGGGCTGCTCAGCGGCCTGGCGGCGGTGGTGCTCAAGAACCTTATCTTCTACTTCAGCGAGTTCATCATCAACCTCGGCTCGGCCGACAAATGGAACTACCTCTTCCTGTTCCTGCCCCTGGTGGGGGTTACGCTCTCTTACCTGTACGTGCGCTACGTGGTCAAGGACAACATAAGCCACGGGGTCACCCGCGTGCTGCATTCGTTCAGCCGCGCCCGGGGGCGCATCAAGCGCAGCAAGATGTATTCGTCGGTGGTGGCCTGTACCGTAACCATCGGCTTCGGCGGTTCGGTGGGACCCGAGGCGCCCGTGGTGCTTACCGGCGCGGCCATAGGCTCCAACGTGGGGCGTTTCTTCAACATGGGGTTCCGCAACCTGGTGCTGCTGATCGCCTGCGGTTCGGCGGGCGCCATCGCCGGCATTTTCGGCGCGCCCCTGGCGGGCCTGGTGTTCACCCTGGAGGTGCTCATGATCGACCTTACGATGGAATCGCTGATCCCCATCCTGATTGCCTCCACCACCGGCGCGGTCACCTCGGTGTTCTTCCTGGGGCGCGCGGCCACCTTCCACTTCGACGTAACGGCCGACTTCATGCTGCAGAACCTGCCTTTCTACCTTATCCTGGGCATTGCCGGCGGTTTCGTCTCCTGCTACTTCCTGTTCGTTACCGAGCGCATGGGGCAGTGGTTCGGCCGCATCCGCAAACCGCTCTGGCGCATCCTCGCGGGCGGGCTTTCGCTCAGCCTGCTCATCTTTATCTTTCCCCCGTTCTACGGCGAGGGCTTCAACTTCCTTTCCGACATCTTTAACGGCGACACCACGCGTATCTTCAACAACACCGTTTTCTATTCCTGGCAGCACAATCCCTTTGTGTTCTTCGGCTTTTTGCTGCTGCTCATCCTGCTCAAGGTGGTGGCCACCTGCCTTACCAACGGCGCCGGCGGGGTGGGCGGCGTGTTCGCTCCCTCCATGTTCGTGGGCGCGTTCCTGGGCTTGTTCGTGGCCGAGGTGTTCAACGCGGTGTTCGGCCTGCACCTGCCCATCGCCAACTTCGCGCTGGCCGGCATGGCGGCCTTGATGGCGGGGGTCATGCACGCGCCCCTTACCGCCATATTCCTGGTAACCGAGGTTACGGGCGGCTACAACTTCTTTATTCCGCTCATGCTGGTGAGCGCGGCCGCATACCTGGTGAGCCGCCACTTCAACCCGCATTCCATCTACACCAAGAGCCTGGCGCTAAAGGGCGAGCTGCTGACCCACAACAAAGACGCCATCGTGCTTTCGCTCATGAGCGTGGAACGGCTTATCGAACGCAATTTCGTGACCATCTCGCCCGACGACACCCTGGGGCAGCTGGTGGAGAGCATCAGCCGCTCCTCGCGCAACATATTTCCGGTTACCGCCTCCGACGGCGAGTTTCTGGGCATCGTGTTCCTCGACGACATAAAGACGCTTATCTTCAAGCCCGAGCTTTACGGCCAGATAACGGTCAAGGAACTCATGTACAAGCCGCAGACCATCATCTACCGGCAGGAAAACATGGAGCAGGTGGCGCGCAAGTTCCACAACAGCCCCGACTACAACATTCCGGTGCTGGACGGCAAGACCTACGTGGGCTTCGTTTCCCGCGCCAACGTGTTCTCCAACTACCGGAACAAAGTGAAGGAATTTTCGAACGACTAAAACCCATACCGATATGAAAATGCAGAAAAGTCTGATCCTTTTGGGTATCGCCATGCTGATGGGCGGCTCGCTCTTCGCGCAGGAAGCCCGTCTGGTGGCCGAGCAGGCAGCGGTTACAGAAGGAAAGCGCCTGGAGACAGGCAGCCTGATGTACGCCCCGCAGTACGCCCGCGCCATCTCGCAATTGCAGTGGAATTCCCTGGTGAACGAACCGGCCTGCTTTTATGTGGAAGGCGATACGCTCAAGTGTTTTTTTCCCGCCACGGGCGTTACCGAGAACATGCTTACCGCCGAAGACCTCAACAACGACCTCACCATGCGCAAGTACCACCTGGTGGAACATTTTCCGCGCATCCTGGCCATCGGCAACCACACCCTGTTCCTCGAATGCCACGATAACCGCATGATTTACGATTATCACGCCAAGACCCTGATTTTCGATGCCTCGCAGCATGCCCAGGCCACCAATTTCGATGTTCATCCCCAGACCCAGCAGGTGGCCTACACGCGCGACAACAACCTCTACGTGACCCGCAACCGCATGCGTTTCGCCGTTTCGCACGACGAGAACAAGGGCATCGTGAACGGGCAGGTGGTTCACCGCAACGAATTCGGCATCACCAAGGGCACGTTCTGGTCTAATTCGGGCGATAAGCTGGCCTACTACGTGATGGACGAGACCATGGTGTCGCAGTACCCGCTCACCGTGTATGGCGAGGACTCCACCTACATCGACAACATCCGCTATCCGGAGGCGGGCAACCTCATGCACCGCGTGCATATCAAGATTTTCGACGCCCAGGCACACACCAACAGGATTCTCGAGCCCTATGCAGACCCGAGCGAACACTACCTTACGAGCCTTACCTGGAGCCCCGACGACAAGGAACTGTACGTGACCATGCTCGACCGCGAGCAGCGCGACCTAAAGCTCCTTTGCTACGACGTGAACACGGGCAACGTAAAGCGGGTGGTCTTCCAGGAGAGCAACCCCGTGTATGTGGAACCGGAAACGGGCATCTACTTCCGCCCCAGACATCCCGACCAGTTCGTATGGCTGAGCGAGCGCAACGGCTACAACCATATCTACCTCTACCGCACCGACGGCGAGTGCATCAAGGCCGTCACGCCCGACAGGGAGGCCTGGATGGTTACCTCTTTCGTGGGCTTCTCGCTCGACGGCAAGCTGGCCTACTTCATGGGCACCAAAGACAGCCCCTTGCAGGAAAACCTCTACAGCGTGGATATCCAGACGGGCAAGATTACCCGCATCACCAAGGAAGACGGGGTGCACAGCGTGCGTATGCATGCCTCGGGCCGATATTTCATCGATACCTGGAGCAGCCCCGAAATGGGCCGCTGCCAGCAGGTAATCGACGCCAAGGGTAAGGTGATCAAGGTGATGCAGCAGACCAAGGATCCCCTGGCGGGCTATGTGTCGCCGCAGTTCCGCATCTACACGCTCAAGGCCGCCGACGGCCTTACCGACCTGTACGGCCGCATGCTGTTGCCGCCCGATTTCGACCCAGACAAGAAATATCCGGTGATCGTTTATGTTTACGGCGGCCCGCACGTGCAGCTCATCACCCAGAGCTACAACTGGGCCTGCGGCACCTTCCTGCGCTTCCTCGCCCAGCAGGGCTACATCGTGTGGACGGTGGACAGCCGGGGCTCGGCCAACCGGGGCTTCGCGTTCGAGAGCGCCATTCACCGTCATGTGGGCGACAACGAGAGTGCCGACCAGATGTGCGGCGTGAATTTCCTGAAGACCTTGCCTTATGTGGATGCCGACCGTATCGGCGTGGACGGCTGGAGCTACGGCGGTTTCATGACCCTTACGCTCAAGACCCGCTATCCGGACGTGTTCAAGGTGGCCACCGCGGGCGGTCCGGTCATCAACTGGGCGTGGTACGAGGTGATGTACGGCGAGCGCTACATGGACAGGCCGCAGGACAACCCCGAAGGCTACGAAATCTCCAACCTGCTGAACCGTGTGGATTCCATACGGGGCAAGGTGATGATCATGCAGGGCGGCGTGGATCCGGTGGTGCTGCCCAAGAACGCCGTGAACTTCGTGCAGAAGTGCGTTCAGAAGAAGATTCCGGTAGACTTCTTCATCTATCCCGAACACGAGCACAATGTGCGCGGCCGCGAGCGCGACCACCTGTTCGAGAAGATCTACAATTACTATCAGCAGAACCTGTAGTATTCAATCATGCCGTCTGTTTCTCCCTTGCGTAACCTGAGGATAGAAGACTACAGCTATCCCTTGCCCGACGAACGCATCGCGCTCTACCCCCTGGCCGAGCGCGATGCGTCCAAGCTGTTGGTGTACCGGGGCGGGGAACCCGAGGTCTCGGTGTTCCGGAACATCGGAAGTTTCCTGCCGGAGTCTGCCCTCTTGGTGTTCAACGACACGCGGGTGGTGCACGCCCGTCTGGTGTTCTGCAAGGAGCAGGCGGGCGCGGGCAAGGGCGCGCGCATCGAGATTTTCTGTCTGGAACCCACGCTTCCGGCCGAAATCGCCACGGCTTTCGCCGCTTCCGGTTCATGCCGCTTCAAGTGTCTGATAGGCAACAACAAGCGTTGGAAGGAAGGCGCGCTGCGGATGGAGTTCCCGATCGAAGCGGCCGACGGTATGCCCACGGGGCGGATGGGGGTGCTGCAGGCGCGCAAGACGGCTTCGTTCGAGGATTGTTTCGAGGTGGAGTTTTCGTGGGATCCGGCGCACCTGAGTTTCGCGCAGGTGCTGGAGCAGGCGGGCAAGGTGCCGCTTCCGCCCTATATCCACCGTCAGGCCGAGGAGTCGGACAAGACGCGCTACCAAACGGTGTTCGCCCGTTTCGACGGCTCGGTGGCCGCGCCCACGGCGGGACTGCATTTTACGCCGCAGGTGCTGCAAGGCCTTAAGGAGGCGGGTATAGAACAGGACTTCATCACGCTGCACGTGGGGGCGGGTACGTTCCGGCCGGTAAAGGCCGAATTGATCGGCGGCCACGCCATGCACTACGAGCATATCCTGGCCACCGAAGGCTTGGTGCGCCACCTGTTGGACGCGCTCAAGGGCGGCAAGCCGGTTGTTCCGGTGGGCACCACGTCCATGCGCAGCCTGGAAAGCCTCTACTGGATCGGCCTGAAGCTCCTGGAGAACGCCTTTCCGGCCACGGAAAATGTGACCGAACCGGTGTTCGAGGTGCACCAGTGGGAGGCTTACGAGGTGTTTGCCGGGGCGCGGCAACGAATCAGCGCGGAGGCGGCTCTGGAAGCCTTGCTGGCCTATATGGAAAAGAACCGTGTAAGGCGGATACACGGGCATACGGCCTTGATGATAGCCCCCGGCTACGAATTCGCCCTCTGCAAGGGCATCGTCACCAACTTCCACCAGCCGCAGAGCACCCTGCTGCTCCTGGTTTCGGCCCTCATCGGCCCGGTATGGCGCAACCTCTACAACTTCGCCCTCAACAACGGTTTCCGCTTCCTGAGCTACGGCGACAGCTGCCTGTTCCTGCCCCCTGCCCGCTAACCTGTCTTTCCCTAAAAAAAGTTGACACTATACGGGGATAAAAC
>JAMPAI010000020.1 GCA_023667315.1 Ruminococcus flavefaciens | reverse complement strand
CGCCGCCTACACCCTCTCCAACGGCAAGCCCGCAGTATCCCTAATCTGGACCATTAAAGGGAAGACCGGAGTAAAGGATATCGTGGTTGACCGCACGCTCGATATCGTGCCCGTGCCCAAGAATCTCTACTTCGCCGCCACAGATGTGTCGGTAGGTACCAGTGCCCCAGCTATGACGTCGGCGTTGTTGCCCCGTCCTTCGGGCGTCATGACGGTGGATGAAACCACCAGCATTATCGGTAAATGGACCTGCGCCCCCTACGAAAACGGAGGAAACGATGCCTATGAAAAAGGATTGTTTTCCTGTGGTATAGACGGCAAACCTATTTTTTCCAATGCATCCTTGTGGCGTGGGGAAACCCTTGACGGCCCGTACAGCATTGTATCCAGCGGTACATCTTTCTTCTCCGGCTCTCATTTCGTAGGAAGCACCGGCTACTATTTCTTAAAGGCCACCTACCAAGGGTCCTGCGATGCATATACCGACACCATACAGATAAAGGTAAAGAAACCTCTTACTCCGCCAATGTTACAGGTGAATACGGATTGCGGTCAGCAGATTTCGGCTAAGGCCATGATGCCCGGAGTGGACAGCGACCCGGAAGAGTGGGAATGGCAGGTTAGTACAAACAGCGATGCGGACAATCGTACGGCAGGCTATGGTTTTGTGGTAAAAAACAATGAATCAAAAAGTTTTACAAGAACATCCGTTTTCGGGGGAATGTTTCCTTTAATATGGAGATCCATACCGTCCGGGACAGGCTGCGACTTTGAATTTTATACTCAGGCCATGGATTATGGTACGTCCGCTACCCCTGTATATGTGGTATGTCAGACGATATTGCCTGTGACAACAGAAGGCGACTGGGTATGGAATGTAAATAACGCGGAAACGAAATACACCATTCCGGGAAAGACTCTCTTTGTTCGTTGCAAGGTAAATGGCGAATGGTCGGGATGGGCAACCTATAAATTCTCGGAAGACCCTTCAGATGCGTGTAGTAAAGGGGTTACACAAGTGCCGCCGGCGTATCAACCCGATATAAACTTTGATGATTTTTACATGGGGATCTCTTCCAGAGACTGTCCTGGAAAGAGTGTTATTTCCTCTATGGCAAGTTATTTTTGTAGCAAAACGGATACGGTGGTGGACAAGGGAACCCCGATCAAGTTCAGGCTGTATCTCAGCGGTAAGATTCTATGGCAGGCCACGGTTACCCACAATTTTTATCAGACCTCTCCGGTGCCTCTCAACTATGCATATGCTCCTATGCAGGTTTATTGGCAGGTGTTGGATAAGGCTACCAATACATGGAATACTTGGGATATCACTCCAAACTCAGCCTATACTCAATTATTATCCAACAGCATACATTATGTTGAGTCGTCTCCCACCATTATTCAGGAATCCGGCACATACCGCGCGGTGGTAAGTTTGGCGCAGGATTGCAAGACGATAACCACTACCGGAGACAACAGTATCTATGCAAACGATTCTTACTCGGCGGGAAAAAAGGATGACAAGATGTGGACGGTCGTCGAATCTGTGGGTGCTATCGGTACCTATGCCGATGTGGCGAATGTAACCCTTAAGACCAACATCATTCCGGGAACCATCAAGGGTAGGGTTGATGGAGGTTCATTCCAACTCAATTCGTTGGATATGTGCTTCTCGAGCGTGGCGGACCTTAAGGTGGAAGATTTCGGGGTGCCCGTTGCCAACCTTACCTGGCAACAGCAACAGGAAGACGGTTCATTTAAGGATGTTGCCCCTGCGGTTACGGGCGATACCTATACCCATGTGGCGATCGGTTCGGATGATAATGATCTGTACACGGGGCGGATGCTTACTTTCCGCGTAAAGGCAACCGACGGTGCCGGCGGGGAGGCCTTTACCGACCCGTTCTCGATAAATGTCTACAAGGCCAAGGCTTTGACGGTTGTCAATGCAAGCGGGGTGGTTAAGGACACGGTGGCTGGATATTGTTTTGGTTCCACCGTCAATCCCCGTGCCCAGGAAGGTTCCAGCAAGATGCAATCCTTGCCGGCCGGCGTTAAGGGTCTCGCCCTACAATATGTCCGGACGAACAATATTTCTTCCTGGACTTTCCCCGACAATGGCAACTATATGGCGTTGGATGCAGAATATCAAGGTTCCGACGTATTGAACCAGTACACATGGAATCTTTACCGTGCCGTTTCTTATAACGGTCCGAGCGGCAGTCCCACATTGTGTAGGGCAAACGGCAGTCCTATCGTAATCAAGATGAACCCGCAGGTGCGTCTGGGCAGCCTGAACTCCATCGCCGAAGTCTGTGCCGGTCTGGATACGACCCTTACGGCAAGCGGCGGCGCCAATGCCTCCGTTTACAATTGGTCTGTCTATAAAGGCAGCAGTCTGGACAACACATATCCCGACCAGGGAACCACGCTCAGGAGGAGTTACGAGAGCGGCGACTATACCATAAGGGTGGACGGCCACGGTGTTTTCGGAAACCGTGCCACGAGAGACACCACCGTGTGTCCGGCTTCCTTTATCACGGCAACGGTCAAGGCCGTTGTCTGCACCAAGTCTGCGCCGGTTCCCGAGCCCGCGGCCATCTGTGTGGGCACCGACGGCATATTGAACTGGATGGAAGAGTTCAATAGCGGACAGACCCTGCAGATTTCGACAGACGGAACTGTGTGGTCGGACGTTCCTGCCGATAAGTTCTCACACGAAATCAAGACAGGATCCGCTTCGTACACCCAATTTACCGTGTCGAAAGATATCCTGCCGGTTGGAAGCTATTATTTCCGTGTAAACGAAGGCGTTGCCCAGGGTGAAACCAGCACGGCATTGACCGTGAAGGCCCTGCCTACCATTACCGCCACCGACTTCACCATCAACACCGAGTCTGACGATGTAGCCGTCTGTGCGGGCGAGAAAGTGGACTTCGCCGTAACGGTCGAAACGGGAGCCACCTATAAGTGGACCACCGACCCCGACGATGCCTCCAAGACGGTAAGCACGGCCAATCCGTATTCGATCGCTTCGGCCGCCACCGGCAACAGCGGCACCTACTCGCTGGTAATCACCAAGACCGTAGACGGCTGTCCCGCCACCAAGCCCGTGGGTCCGCACACGCTCACCGTGAACGCCAAGCCGGCAGAGCCCTCGGTTTCGGTAGCCAACGGCGATATTTGCGCGGGTAAAGAGCATAAGTTCGAACCCGTCATTACCAATAGCACCGCCTATCCCAAGCCCGTAACTTATACCTGGACCTGGACCAACGGTACCGCCCCTGCCGGCACGACAAGTGGCGCCAGCAACAAAGATTACACGGTGGCCACCAGTGCCTCGCTGGCCTCCACCACTACCTATACCTATACCCTCAAGGTGGACGTGGAGATGGAGGGCTGTACAAATACAAAGACCTTCAACCCCACCCTCAAGGTGAACGCCCTGCCCGACATCCACCATGCCACGGTGGCCATTGCCAACAACGGCACCAGCCCCATCTGCGGCCTCAACGGCTCGCTTACCGTTACCGCCTATAATTCGAGCAACGCCCCCATTGCAAGCGGCCTTTCGTATCAATGGGAGAGCGCTCCCGTTGGCGGCAGCAACTGGACCGACATTTCCGGCGCCACCGGATCCACTCTGGCGCTCACCAGCCAAAGCGAGCTGCAATACCGCTGCAAGGTAACGATGGGTTCCACTTCGGGCAACGCCGAATGTTCCGATACCAAGACCTCCAACGAACTTACCGTAAAGGTGCTGCAGAAACCCGGCGCGCCCACGGTGGCGATTGCGGCCGATCCCAAGGCCGAAGTCTGCGCCGGCACAGACCTTACCCTGAACCTTTCGGTAACCCCCGCCTCGGGCGATCCCGCCAGCACCACCTACACCGCGATCCAGTGGTCTAAGGACGGCACGGACTTCTCGGCCGGCAACAGCCACACGATAACGGGCGCCACCGCCACCGCCGCCGGCAAATACCAGGTGGTCGTAACAGCCGATAACGACGGATGTACCACCACCGGCACGGGTACCCTGGACCTCAAGGTGAACGCCCTGCCCGCTATCAGCAACTCCCAGCTTGTGGGCAGCGACATCTGTTCGGGCGCCACACTCAGCCTTACCGCCACGGCTTCCAGCACCGGCACACCTTCCTATATATGGTATAAGGCCAAGGCCGCCGATGTAACGGATGGCACTCCCTCCATAGGCACCGGCAGCAAGTTCGAGAAAGCCGACGCCCAGGTGGCCGACGGCGGCGACTATGCCGTCAAGATCACCTACACTTCCGCCGCAGGCTGTGAGGCTTCGGTGATAGAAGGCAAGACCATAACGGTTACCAAGACCCCCGAAATCTCGCTGGCAGAAATCACCTCCAACCCGACGCCCGCCACGATCTGCGCCGGCCAAAGCATCGAGTTCTCCACCACCCTGACCAAGGGAGCCGACAACGATGCCGCCACCTCCTATACCCAGCAATGGTACAACGGCACCGCGCCCGTCAGCGGCCAGACCGCCGAAACCCTCTCCCTCACCAATACCGTGGCCGGCGACTACACCTATGTATATAAGGTGAGCGCCAACGTGGGCGGAAAATGCCCCGTCAACATCGATGAGAGCATAGCCCTCAAGGTGAACGCCAATCCTTCGGGCACGAAGGTTGAGGTTCCCGACGTTCAGGTGTGCTCCGATGCAACCCTCAGCCTTACCGCCACGGCTTCGGCCA
This sequence comes from Ruminococcus flavefaciens, assembly GCA_023667315.1. Classification (GTDB taxonomy): domain Bacteria; phylum Bacteroidota; class Bacteroidia; order Bacteroidales; family P3; genus Pullibacteroides. The sequence goes on along the minus strand of JAMPAI010000020.1, from coordinate 21,041 downwards.
CTACGGGAAGTGTCTCCTCGTACGAATGGTATCTGGGAGATGCCGCCACCGGCACGCCTCTCGTCACGCATACCTCTACGAGCAAGACCGACAGCTACAGCCCGGCCATGCCTACGGTAAACCCCTCGGAAGCCAACAAGAAACAGAAATATACAGTCAAGGCGATCTTCGGCGCCAACGGCTGTAACGACGCTGCCACGGCTACCGCCGAGGTAACCGTTACCCAGACCCCGAAAGTATCGCTGGCGGCCATCACCGCCGACCCGAACAAGGCGGAAATCTGCGCTGGCGAAAGCATCGAGTTCTCCACCACCCTGACCAAGGATGCCGACAACTACACAGGCACCGTCTATACCACGCAATGGTACAACGGTTCCACGCCCATCAGCGGCCAAACCGCCGAAAACTACACCTATGGACCGGCCGTGGCCGGCACCAACCCCTATACGTTCAAATACAGGGTGGATGCCGTGAACGGAACGTGTAAAGACGATGATGAAAAGACGGTTACCCTCAAGGTGAACCCCACGCCGGTCATCACAAACCCCAGGCTTACACCCGATGCCGCCGCCATCTGCTCCGGCGAACAACTTAAGCTTACCGCCACGGCAACCGTGAACCCGACCGATGCCGTTCCCTCCTACGAATGGTATCACGCCAAGTATGCCGACATCAATGCATCCAACAAGCTTGCCTATACAGGATCCGCCTATACGGTAGGTTCCGCCACCACCGCCGATGCCGGCGACTACACCGTGGTGATCACCTTCAAGGTGGGCGACTGCCCGCAAACGGCTTATGCCGAGACCTCGGTAAGCGTTACCGAGACCCCGGTGATCGGCTCCGTAGGGCTCACATTGGATAATCCTTCGATCTGTGCCGGCAAGACGGCGGCCAAGTTTACGGCCAGCGAGGCTTCCGTAGCGCCGGCCACCGCCACCCCGTCTTACGAATGGAAGTTCGGCAGTACCGTGTTCACGCCTTCGGCTTCCGATAAACTGAGCCACACCATCGACCCGGTGGCCAAGACGCATGACGGCACCTACACCTTTACCGTAACGGCCACCAACGGCACGGCACCCGCCAAGGTCTGCTCCGCCGAACCCCAATCGGCCACCGCCACCCTTACCGTTACCGAACCGGCCGATTTGAGCAATCTTGCGATAAACGGTAACGAAAACCCCTGCCTCACCAAAGACGACGGCAGCCTCAACCCCCAGACCCTGCAGGTGGATGCCGGCAGCATGACCCTGAACGGGGGAACGCCCGCCTATAAATGGACCGACCCCAAGGGCAACACGGTTGGAACAAACAGTCCCTCCTATACCGTTCCGGCCGCCCTGGCCAACAACGGGGAATATTCCTGCGAGGTAACCGTAACCAACGGTCCATGCACGATAATAGCCACCGCCAAGAAAAACATCGAATACAAGATGTGCGGCAACGAACCCCTTACGCCCGGCAACGTGGCGCAGAACGCCACCTTGGCCATGGTTTGCCAAAAGGGAGGATTGACGGGTTCCACGGTAAGTTATGAACCCATTATCGAAAAGGATGCCGTTACCAAGGTAACCTGGTACCGGTACGGCACGCAGCCGAACGACAACAGCACCGATCTCGGCGACCTCATAAAAGAGGTTACCTCTTTCTCCTGGCCTCTTGTCCTTACCCAGCAGGAAGTGTTCGGAAGCACCGGAACCGCCCCCTTGCGTTACTATGTAAGGGCGAAGGTGGAACGCGGCTCCACCGTAAGCTTTACCAAGAGCTACCTGTTTGTCAAGGTGGAAAATCCGGGTGCGGCAACGCCCGTAACGAAGTCTGACGACGAGACGGTGTGCGTTTCCACTACAGACAAGACGATCAGCGTGCAGGGAACCAAGCCGGACGCCAAGACCAGCCCATATACAGGCTGGGGCATCAATGCTTCTTCCGGCAATCTGACCTATATCTGGACGCTGAGCACGGGAACTGTTGTCCCCAAGGGGGAAACCCACTCGGTTAACATCTCTGCCGCCGGCACCTACACCAATTCCGCCAAGGCGGTAAGCTCCTTTACCTACACGATTACCGGAGCAAGCCAAACCTGTTACGACACCACCGGCAGCTACAGCGTTACCTTAACGGTGGTGGACAAACCCGAAATAACCGCCTTTGCGGGCAGCAAGACCATTTGCTCCAACGATTCGAGCTCCGACTATCCCCTCCTTAAGCTGGAACAGAAGAACGGAACCGACATTACGTGGAAATGGAACGACGGAACCACCGACCACACCCTTGCCACGCCCGCCAGCGGAGAGTATCAGCTGACGGCCAACGAGATCAAGAAACCGGCCGCCGGCGGAGCGGATGTGGTGAACACCTACACCGTAACGGTTGGCAACGGCGGTACCTGTCCTTCGGAACAGGCCTCCTACACCCTTACCGTGAAATCCGAGCCTGCCGTTACCAATCTGGAGTTCACCAACACCGACTTCAAGTTCTGTAATTCGGGAACCCTTGCCGTAAAGGCCAAGAACGGCAGCAACGATGCCGTTACTTCCGGACTTACGCTTACCTACAAGTGGGAAAAATCGCCCACCGGCGCAGACGGTTCGTGGACCACGGTGGGTGGCAACACTCCCAATTGCCCGGTGGCTGTGGCAGACAACGGCAACTACTTCCGTTGTACCCTGACGGTCGCGGTGCCCGGTTCGAACGGATGTTCCAAAGAGGTTGAATCGCCCGCACAACAGGTAACGGTAAGTGCCCCCAGCGATGCCTCCACCTTGAGCTCTGCCACCGATGTATGTGTGGATGTGGTTTCCTCCAACTATCCCACGTTCAACTTTACGGGAAGTATCACGGGCGAAGTTCAGAAATGGGAGATAAGCAACGGCACCACCACCATCGATGGAAAGAGCACGGCCAACAGTTTTGTGCTGAACCCCAAGTCCACCGACCCCGATATCGCCTCGCTGCTTACCAGCCGCAACACCACGCTTACGGTAACCGCCACAGTAAAGAGCGGAACCTGTACCGAAGACAAGGCGAGCGGCACGGTAACCATCTACAAGCCCCTCGAATCCATCACGGCCACGCCGAATGTAACGGACGCCTGCAACCTGGCCGGTACAACCGTACGTTTCACACCCCAGCACAATGCGGCTTTCGAAGAGGTTAAATGGGAATTCGTGGGCGGCACCGACAAGGTGAACCCCATGCCGGCCAACGCCAATACGGAAACCACCACGAACCTTAACTTCAACGCCACGCATCAGCCTAAATACGAAGACGACACCACCTACACCGTTCGGGTAACGGTAACCAACACCAAGGCCACCCTGGGCTGTACGCCGGTGGTTTCCGAGTTGGTTACGTTCAAGGCGAACCGTGCTTCCGTAAAACCTGCATTGACCGGCACACAGCCCGCTTGCGAAGACGGTTCCTATACCGTTGCCGCCACCCGTCCGGCCAAGAGCGCCTTGGTCTGGAAAGTGTCTAAAGACGGGGCTGCGGCCACCACGGTAACGGATGGCCTGGATGTAAGCGCGCTTCCCGCAGAAACACTTACGGTGTCTAACGTAACGCCCGGTGTCTATACCTATACGGTAACCGACCAGGCCAACTGCCCGGCCGCGACTTCCGACCCCGTTACGGTAACCGTACACGCCAAACCTACGGCAACGGGCATCGATAACGGCGCCGGCCAGTTCTGCTCCAGCACGGAGGTCAAGGTAACGGCTACCGTGTTTACCCCGGCCTCCGCCGCATCCTCCATCAAATGGCAGGTAAGCACATCCAAAACCGATCCCGAAAACAACCGGGTCGCTGCGCTCGAAAACCATACGGGTGCAACCTATGCTTCCGAAAACGGTTTTACGGCCGGTCAGGACTACTATATCCGCTATGAGGTTCCGGCAACCGTTCCCTGTGACCCCGCCTATTCGGAATGGGTTTCGGTCCGCGTGTTCGAAGCGCCTTCGGTTACCGAGTTTAAGGCAGATAAAAAGAGGATTTGCGTAGATGATGAGATAACGCTCAGCTTTAAGGCAAAAGAGGGTATGGAGTACCAGATCTATGCCAATGGACAGCCCATCGCCGATGCCAAGGGAACGGTGGGTGCTGACGGCAGCGTAAGCTACATGCACAGCCCCACGGCCAAAACAATCTATTACGTAAAGATTACAGACCCCGACTATACGGTGGCCGGCGGTTCCTGCGGTTCCTCCAACTCCGCCAACGAAACGGTGGATGTGGATCCCAAGCCGCTTGCCGGAACCTTGGTCATCACCAATGCCGCAGCCACCGACAACGGAACCAAGCTGACCGCCAATAAAAACGAAACGGCCACATTCCGTATAGACGGTACAACCAATGGAGACCTTTCCTTATGGTGGTCCAAGTGTCCTTCCTCTGACAATTGTGAAGAGGGTCAGAAAGGCAGCAGTCTAGACAGGCTGTTGCTGGGAGACGGCCAGATGCCGGAAACCATGGTTTATATTGTGGCTACCAGTGGCATTTGTGAACCCGACACGAGCAACGAGGTTCACATCACGGTTGAGTTAGGGGATAAACCTACCCTGGGTGTCGGTGACATTTGCCAGACAGACAAGGCACAGCCTAAACCTACGGTTCCCGATGTGGCGCAGAGCGGCTTCGACAAGAGTTCGGTTAAATGGTATCGTCGCCAGGGAACAGCCGGCGAATGGACAGAGATAACTACGGTAAGCGCAAGTTTCGACAACCTCAATGCCATTACGGCAACCGATAATGAAACCCTGGCTCCCGGCAAATACCAATACCGTTATACCTATATCCATAACTCAACACAGGGCGAAGCCATTTCCAATGAGATGACCGTTTATGAAACCAGCAAGCCCGGAACGGTAAGCGACGATGTGGCTGCCTGTCAGGGTTCGGATGCGCCGACCATCAGCATTTCTTCCGACGGTATGGTGGGCAAGGTCATCGGCATTGAGTTTACCGATGAATCCAGTTCCAAGACAAGCATCTCCACCAACGTCAACACGTATAATGTCCCCACCGAGCTTGCCAACACGGGAAGCTATGTATTCAAGGTGAAGAACGGCGAATGCGATGATGTGCCGTCGGAACCCGTAAAGGTTACCGTTGTCCGGAGACCGGTTGCCGGAACCCTCAGCGGTGGAACCGTTTGCTTTAACGACGGTACGTATACGGTAAGCTTTGCCACGGATCACACGGGAGACCTCATAAAATGGAAAACTTCCGATAAGGCGGACGGCCAGTTTGATCCCGTTGCCGCAAATGAGAACCAAACCACCTACGAGGCAGGGCCGCTTACGGAACGCCTTTGGGTAACGGCCACCGTAAACACGCACGAAGCCTGCTCGGATTTTGCCGCCACCACACCGGCTGTTGCGGTTGCCGTTTACGATACTCTGGAGATAAAGGATCAGCCCGTTGATAGAACGGCCGTGGGCGATGGTGATGTAACATTTAACACTACCGGCGGCCCGGCCAACATGAAGTATCCCGCCGACAACGGCAACTATGCCGCCGTAAGCGTGGGTTCTTATGTATGGGAAATATTGGACGAAAACGGACAATGGCTACAGTGCTCAGGAAGTGATTTCACTGCCAGCCAAGGATCATTGGTGGTAAAGAACGCCAAGAATTACAAAGGCAGAAAGTTCCGTTGCGTTCTCACGTCCGATCCTTGCGGACGTCTGGTTTACACTAAGGTGGTTACCATTACGGCGGTGAAGGAACGGGTTCCCGGTATCACCAACAGACTGACCGATTGCGATTGCTACTATCCTACGGATTCGGCCATCTATTTCGTTACCGGATCGGCCGGGGAAGGCAGGCTGGAATATACCTGGGATGTGGCCACCACGCTTTCGGCGCCGGAAGCCGAAAGTACTTCGTGGCTGCCGTTGACAGACTATCCGACCCTTGAATATACGCTCGACTCAAATAGAATTATATTCAAGCAGATCGGTCAGGTAACAGCACTCAATATCAAGTGGATCCGTGCCAAGGTAAAGGACCAACGCACCGACTACAGTCCTACCACCAACGGTGAGGAAATCAAGGTCTGCCTGCAGCCTAAGCCGAGTTATACCTTTAAGGGAGACACCGTTTGTGCCGGAGAGATGACGAATTTCGCCTATACGGCATCCGACGGAATCGAAGACCGTACGATCGCCTATGCCTACGCCTACGCCCTGCCCGACAATCCTTCCGGGTTCCACTACATCAACGTAACCGATGACGATGTAACGGACATGGATAACATCAAGGCCAGTTCGGATGCAACGATCTCCGTAGGCGACAAGACGCTTATTTTCAAGGTACAGAACCAAGTCTTGTCGATTGTCTCGGCCATTCCCGCCGAGGCCGACGGCATGATTCTCCGTATGGAGGTTCGCTCCTGCTACACGCCCAAGCCGCTCGACAGGCATACCGACACCACCATCGATGTTGTTCTGCGCGTGGATTCGCCGGTAGCGATCACCTCGCGCGCCAAGGACACCACGGTGTGCGCCGGCGTGTCTTTCGATATGGAAACCGGCTATGCCATGACCAACACGACCATCGAGGGCAACCGGGTAACGGCCGCATGGTACAAGGTGGGTTCCGGCAAACAGGATGAAAAGACCTACGAAAACAATCAAGACAAGGCGGTTTACAACATCGTTACCTACGAACAGACCATCGGCGAGAACAATGTTTGGTATGTGGATCTTTCCACCAAGTATTGTCCGGCCGTTACGGATTCTATTACGGTAAAGGTGAGGAAGACGCCCTTTATCGACGGCGACATTGCGCCTGCTGTTATTTGCGATAAGGACAATGCCGTGTTGACGGCCAATATCGAGGCTTCCGACCCAAGCGACTATACCTTGCAATGGTATAGGAAAGAAAACGGAACGTGGAAACCCCTCGCAGACGGTGCCGACGGCGAGGCTACCGTTTCGGGCGCCAAGACGAACAAACTGACCGTTTCGAACGCAAGCATTGCTCAGGCCGGCCAGTACAAACTGGAGCTTTCCGTCAACCTGGAATCCTGCAAGGACGCTACGGACGAAAAAGAAACCTCGGTTACCGTAAAGGTATTGCCCGAAATAACGCTTGATCCGTTCCCCCTCGTCACCATAAAGGAAAACAGTCAGAATGGTGTTAAGGTAAAGGTTCTCAATAAAGCGTTGAATTCGGAGTATGTTACCGTATTGGAACCCCAAACCTACAAATGGTCGTATGCGGAACCCTCAAATACCGGTAATTTCATCGAATTGGATCGTTCACAAGAAGACTTTACCGAAGGAAGCACCACTACGGATAATTTGATCCTGCTGGGCAATATGAAATACAACGGCGTCTTCTTGAAACTTAAGGTGACCACCGACTGCAACGGCCGCATAGAAACCGAATGGGACACCGTAAAAATTACCGACAAGTTTACCATCACTCCCGACCCAAGTCCGGAAGAACTCTGCTTGGCGGAAGGCGCGGAATTTACAACCTCTTTCTCGTCCTCTCCCGCCATGGTGCCCGAAACGGTTCAATGGAGCTATTCGGATGATGGATCTACTTGGACACCGGTGCCGTCCACCGACCAGTATGTGGTTTCCTTTAACGACACCTATACGAAGTGCACGTTAACGGTAAAGAACCTTACCATGGCCATGAACAACCGGATGTTCAGGGCGGAGGCTTCCGATGCATCGGGCGACTCCGACGCCACGGACGGTGCCGCCGGACATGTTCTCGTTCTTAAGCTCCTGGCGCCTCCCGCCTTCAGATGCACCGATGTGCTTGCCAAAGACGAACCGGTGGTGGTTTACAACGGAACGCCGGATAAAAGCGCATTCACGGCCAACACTTCCTGTCTGCCTTCTCCGGGTTACGACTACACCTATTACAAACGCTACTTTACCGAAAGAGATTCCACGCAGGCAACCAGCGGCACGACCTACGGTTTCGAGGCCGTTTCCGACACGGGCATGCACTACATCTACTTTGTGGTGAGCAACAAGTGCGGCAGCGTGTATGTAACGGATTCGGTACGGGTAATCAATGCGCCCGATTCCGGCCCGGTTACGGCCATCGGCACCAAGCCTGCCGGCAATCCGGAAGACAAACCTAACGTGGTTGGTCCCGAAAACAAAAACATCGACATCACCGTCTGCGACGGCGATATGCTCGAACTGGCCGCCACCTACGAGGGCGGTCCGGCCGAAAGCTTTGCCTGGCAGACCGGCAGCGGCGACAACTGGAGCAACGTTCCCCTAAGCTCGCCCTACAGCCTGCGCAACGACACCCTGGTGATCAACCCGGCAAGGTCCAGTGAGCTCAACGGCAAGCAGTTCCGCTGTCTGTTCGAAATGCCCGGCAATGTGGACGCCATCGAGTCGCCGACCATCACGGTACACGTGAACACCACGCCTAACGTATCGGACATCTATGTGGCCATCGAAGACATCACGAACAAAGATATTGTAGATCCCAAGCTTGATACCGGCCAGGCGTTGCCCGGCGGCGAAGTTATGTTGACCGCAGTGGGTGCGGAAACTGTCGGCGCCACCAAGGTTTGCTTCTATCAGGCCTTCTTGAACGAGGCGGGCGAAGTGGACAGCGTTCATCAGCTTAAGTGTGTTTACAAAACAGATGACAACACCGCTTTCGAAATGCAGCTTACCCCCAGCGCCAAGGTAGAAGATCACGACGCCACCTGGTACTACGCGCAGGTCTGGAACGACTGCGGTTACGACACCACACGGCCTTACCAGTTACGTGTCTTCGACGAACTGGCCATTCAATGGATTCCCGACACCTTGATTCGACTGCCGGAAGATGGAAAATGGGATCATAACGCTTATCCCGCTCAGCCTGGCGAGCTGGTGGTTCTTTTCCTGACCGATGAAAACGAAGACACCGTTCAGCAGGAAGCCCACCTTTGGGTATGTCAACGCGGTGAATTTACGGTTCACGACACCACACTTTCCGGGTTTATGAATCCGGCGGTGGAAGAAGAACCCGATGAAGCAAATCCCGACCGTTCCTCCCGTTGGTTCTACCGTGTTCCCGGAGAAGAAGAATGGAAAGTGTTCGGTGGTGCGGATGAATTTTGGTTCGACAATGTGCTGAATCAAGAAGGAGACCTTGTTTGGAGGGTTAACGAACACAAGGGGAACTTCGGTATCATCATGCCGGAATTCGGTAACATTGACATAGACAGCTTCCAGTTCTTCGGGGTGGGTGTGAACGCCCGTTACATGGACTCCACCGTTATCCTGACCCTGCACGTGATTCCTTCGCTCGAAAAGGGTTCCTTGAAGATGGAGCCCGAAGAGGTTGCCTTCTGCAACGAAGGCGAGGCCGAGTTTACCCTTTCTTCGGTTTCCGAAAACACCGACCTGAGCAAGCTTACCGTAGACTGGCAGGTTAAGCCGGCAGGTTCCGACCAGTGGAGCGAAAACATCGAGCCCCTGTACAACGAGCTTACCTATCCACTGGGCAGCGTGGGCCTGGACTACAACGGCTACGAAGTGCGCGCCATCGCCTACGGTCCCTGCGGCAGCGACACGGCCTACGGCAAGATCGTAGTCAACACGCCGGTGGCTCCCGGTGTGGAACTGATCGGCGATACGGTCTGCGAGGGTGAAGAACTGCTGCTTACCGCCGCCGACACCGGTCAGGCCGGACACTCGGCCTTCGCCTGGTACGTTAACGGCCAGTTGGTTCCCGGCGCCACGGGCGAAACCTTCGATATGAGCGCCTACGACACCGGAACCTATACGGTTAAGGTGGTGATGACCGCCGATCTGGAAGCCCACGACTGCGTTCTTCCCGAAACCGCCGAGGCCGAGGTTTCCGTACGGGTGAACCCCCTGCCCACGGTTACCGCCGCCATCAAGGACGAACAGATCAAGACCGGATTCAGCACCGAAGTATGGGTGGTTGAACCCGATGCCGACAGCTACGGCTACGCATGGACACCGGGCAGCCTGCTTGCGGATTCCGCGCAGGCCCGCACCGCCACCGTGGCGTTCGACCGCGCCGGCACCTACGACTTCGTGGTGACGGCCACCGACACGACAACGGGCTGTCAGGCCACCGACACGGTAACGGTAGAGGTGCTGTCGAACTTCAAGCTCGACTCCATACCCACCACCGTGGTCACCCCGCCCATCCTGCCCAACGATGAGGGCACCCTGCCCGGATTCCCCGACGACAGCTATCCGTTCTTCGGTGAGGGCGTTACCGTGGTGAGCACCGAGGTGTTCTACGAAGACGAAGCCCACGTGTGGATCTGTCCCGGCAACGAGGCCCGCATCGTGATCGCCACCTCCGGCGGCGAGAAACCGGTTAAGTACAGCTGGAGCCGTGTGGACGGCAACGCCTATCCGCGCGATACGACAGGCACCCTGAGCGGCTGGGACGGAACGGGCGCTTCCGGAACCGATTATGTAATCGAGGATTCCATCATCGTGTTCTTCTTCCCCGACAGCACCACGCACCAGTTCAACTGCCACATCACCGAAGGGGCGGGTTCCGAACTCGACATCACGGTTTACGTTCACTATATCGTTCCCGAACGTATCTACATCGAGGCACGGCCCAAGACCACGTCCACGCGCTACTACGAAGACCAGGCGGTTTACTTCCACGCCCGCCCGCAGCGTTACTCCACCTACTACTGGGTACGCGTCATCGGCGAGGACGACAATCAGGAGGTAACCGACGTGCGCGCTTCCTCCGAAGCCATGTACGCCACCTCGTTCAAGATGGAACAGCCCGATGAACGCGCCAACCAGGTATGGGTGAGCGCCATCGACCGCAACGGCTGCCGCGTTTGGGACAGCACAAGCGTAGAGCTCATCAAGCTGCCCAACGTAATGATTATCGGCGACCCGAACCGGCCCATCGACGACGTGATCTTCCCCGAATTCGAAGTGGAAATCACCAATATGTGGGGCTTGCGCATCAAGACCTTCAAGGACCGCAACGGCAACGGCAGCAGCCGCGGCTGGGACGGCCGTACGCCCTCGGGCGTGAAGGTCAAGGCGGGTACCTATTACTACAAGGTGAAGATACCCACGCTCGACGGCTTCGTCTATATGAGTGGTGCAGTAACCGTTATTAACCGATAAGCGCAGGAGGACAGAGAAAATGAAAAGGATCTTTAAATACAGCTTTGTTTTGGCCGTTCTGTCGGTCGTGATGTCGGCAGAGAAAGCCCATGCGCAATCGGACGCGCAGTTCAGCCAGTTCTACGCCAACCGCCTGTTCTACAACCCGGCGGGCATAGCCGACGACAACCTGCTGCACGTGTCGCTTACCGACCGCGAGCAGTACCTGGGCACTTCCTACCATCCCGGCTACCGCCTGCTCAACGGTTCCTACTTCTTCGACGACCAGAACATGGGGGTCGGCCTTACGGTTCACCAGTGGAACCAGAACATCGAGAACGACCTGGTTATCAAGGCCTCGTACATGTACCGCCTGCAGGTGGGCTACGACGCCTACGTTAACTTCGGGCTAAGCGTGGGTATGATACACCGCTTCCTGCAAGAGGGGTACCTGCCCGGCGGCGACCGCTTCGTGCCCACCGACGACGACAAGTTCAACCCCAACCTCGACATGGGGCTTGGGGTTGAATTCCACACCTCCCATATCCTGGCGGGGGTGGCGGTGCAGCACCTGCCCATCAAGCTGGGCGACAACCCGGCCCGTGCCGCGCTGCACTCGTACTACTACTTCGGCTACAACTTCTTCTTAGACGAGGAATGGAGCCTGTTCCCGATGCTGGCCCTGCGTATGGGCGACCGCCGCACCAACATCGACCTCAACGTGAGCGCCACCTACCGCGACATCGTGAACTTCGGCGTTTCGTACCGTCTGGATGCCCTGGCGCTGATGGCGGGCGTGAATATCAACAAGAACTTCTCGCTCAGCTATTCCTGCGACATCAACATAGGCGTTACCAGCAAACGCTACAAACCCTCGCACGAGCTGGTGCTCACCTACCGCTGCGAGTTCAGGAACCCCGACCGACCGCTTGTGAAGTTTGAATAGAAAACCTCCGAGAATTATGAAAAGGTTATTTTCGTTTTTCTTAACCATCTTTTTAATTTACATCCTGGGTGCACCCGAGGCTGCAGGCGAGGAACCATTTGGAAGCCCGAAGCATTACGCCACCTTCCGGGTGGAAAGCGCGCAGACCTGTCCGGGAATGGAAGTGGAGCTCGGCATCTACGTGGACCTTATGCTCGGACAGCCGGGCGGCGGATCCGGACACTACGAACCGGGACAGCTTCCGCCCGATCCGCTCGACAACTTCATGTTCTACATCTACATCTCCGACACCTCGCTGGCCGAGGTGGTGTGTTCGAGCGTGGAAGACCGGGGCAACGGCTACAAGGTGGGCTACCCGCTGCTGAGCGACAAGATGGAGGAACTCTCGGGAGGTAACCTTACCTGCGGCTATATCGTGGGCGGACGTGAAATGGACTCTAGGCCCACGATGGGGCGCTTTACCTGCATCTGGACCCGCAGCCGCCAGTCCACCAAGCTGATTCCGACCCATCACGCGCCCCTGTTCAAGATACGCGTGCGCTACAAGGCCGCCGGCACGGTAACGATAGGGGTGGAAGACCCCAACGAGATAGCCTTCTCCACGGGCCTTGCCCAGTTGGGCGGCTATTACTACAGATTCTGGAACGGTTCCGACGGAAGCTGGAACAACCGTATCAAGGGCACGATCACGCCCGCTCCCGGCCCCGACAAGGCCTTGGTTTCCGCCGGCCCCGACAGGGCCATCTGCCAGGGCACCCGCAACACCCTGAACGCCGAGGGCGGCAAATCCTACCGCTGGTCGCAGGTTTACAACGATGGTCTTGAGGGTGGCTATCAGCCCGAAGGCGACCTTACCAACCGCAACACCAAGAACCCCACCTTCATCCCCTCCCACAGAGGGGTCTATGTGTACCAGGTGGAAGCCTTCGACGAGAAGGGATGCTTTACCCGCGATACGGTGGTTTACGATGTAAGGCAAAACATGTTGGAGGGTCTCGTTTCGATAGACCCTGCCGACGGCCCGATGATCGACTCCGGCTCGCGCGTAAAGTTCACGCTTAACGGCGGCCCCACCTGGAGCGATTTCAAGATGAGGGTCACCCTGACGCCCGATTCCCTGTTCGAGGAAGGCAAGAACGTGCTGGAGAGCGACGGACCCACCCTCAACGGCACCATCACCACCAAGCCGGTGTATGAGCCTACCATGGTTACCGCCACCTTCGAGGACAACGCGTGCCAGGAACAGGTTCCCGCCGTTATCCGCATCAAGGGGGTGGATGTTACAGGCAAGATCGCACCGTTTCCGGTATATCGCTGCGGTAACGACCGGAAAATCAAATCCCTGTCGCTCAATCTACTCACGCGCGGCGGATCCGGCCAGTTCCTCTACACCTGGAGGGCCACCGACCTCGAGTTCACCGACAATCCCAAGGCCGCGCCCAGGATCGACAAGCCCAACGCGCGCACGCCCAAGCTTACCTATTACGGGCGCAGCGCCATCAGCGTGGATATCTTCGATATGGTTACGGGCAAGACCGTAACCATTTCCGACACAATGATCTACCGCGACTGGCTGCAGGCCACCACGGCGGTGTCTATCGACACGGCGGCCTTCGATGCCGAAGGCCTCTCCCTGGAAGGTCCCTACTGCGAGGGCACCACGCACACCTACAAGGCCAACAGCGTGTATGCCGGCGAAGGCGCCACCTACCTCTGGCAGGTTAACGGCATCTGGAAAGAGGAAGGCATAGACCAGGACCGCTTTACCGCCGCCCTGCACAAGGGCGATTCGGTAAGCTGCGTGCTTTATTCCACCGAGGCCTGCGTGGCCAATGTGGCGGTGGAATCCGAGCCTTTCGCACTCGACATACGCTATCCCGTAATGCCTACCATCGAACTGGCCAATCTGGACGTGGATGGCATCGAATATTGCAGTTCCGTAGAGTTACAGGCCACCTGCCATTCGGTGGGTAAGCGTTTCCGCATACAGTGGTTGCGCAACGGCAACACGGAAATCGATTCGGTGGTGCTTTCCGACAATCCCGATCTCTGTGTGGTGCGGGCAAGTTTTCCGCGCCAGAGCTTTTACGACGGTTTCGAATGCCGGATCGTGGAAACGGATATGCCCTGCGGCAATTTCGATACGGTCTATGCCACGGTGGAACAGGAAAGCATGACCCTGACCTGTACCGAACCCGGCAAAGACTGCTATTCCGGCACATTGTACACGTTCTTTAACGCAGGCGCAGGCGATTACCTCGCTCCCGAAGCAAGGGGCGTGCAGATGCCTGAAGAAGCCGTGTGCAATACGGAACCCTTTACCCTTACGGCACAGGTCGGGAACCTTTCGGAAAACTTCGAACTGAGGTGGTATAAAAAAGCCGGCGAGGATTCGGTGCTGTTGGGCTTTTACGGATATCCGCACAACGGGCAGACTTCCGACTACCGCCTGCACGGATGGGGCATCTACGGTTACCCCAGCGGACAGAGCCTTGAGGACATGCTTCCGGTTATCCAAGACGGCTTTAAGATCATACTGAACGACCCGCAGGCCGCCGTTTCCGAACGCAGGAACTTTACTCCCGGCGACACTGTTTTCTTCGTGCTTGAATCCAACTACAGCAAGGTCTGCGACTACGAACAGCAGACCTATGTATTGCGCTCGCCCTATTTCGTGCCGCAGATGCTCGAGCCCTCCAACCTGGCCGAGCTTAGCATCAAGTATGTGGAAGACGTGATGCTCTGCCCCGGCGACAACCGCACCTATCATCTGGCGGCGAGCCTGCCCGGCGAGGATTACTACATGCTCGACTGGAAGTTCGAAGACATTTCGGTAACCGACTCCTCCGAGGAAAGCGGCAACCCGGCGCAGTATTTCAAGCTGCTCGGGCCGCACAACGACACCCTGCAGAGCCGCATCGTGGTACGCACGAACGAACAGAACGGCGTGGGCACCTGGGGTTCCTGCACGGCCACGGTAACCAAGGGTTGCAATGCCGGCAAGACCCTCACGGCCACCTTCGACCTGAGGGACAAGGTACATCCCAATCCCTTCTTCCGCATCAGCCATAACCCCGACACCATCGTCTGCGCCGACCAGCCCGTGGAACACTGGGCGCGCATCGAGGAGGTGAGCCGCAACAGCGAGACCAGGAACGCGGGCAACGAGAAGGAATACGAGGTTCACTGGGCCACCTCCCTGCAGGATCTGCTGGGCGGCAGATACGCCTCCAACGACCGCAACTTTACACACACCCCTACACCTAACGGCAACCAGCCGAACAACAGCGGCGACTACGAAGACAACCGGGGCATTTTCGGCTACTACATCCAGGCCATCGAACCCACCAGCGGCTGCGAGGTAATCGACTCCGTGTTCGTGATGGTGGCGCACCCCTACCAGGTGAAGGCCACGCTCGACTTTCTGTACGACGGCCCCTGGTGCGACTCCTCGGACTACGTGCAGCCCGACTATTCGCATAAGATAGAGGGGCTTCCCTCCACGCCCGGCGGCCAGTACGCCTTCCTGAGGATCGAGAACGGCGGCCCGTCGCCCCGCATCGAATGGGGGCTGAACGATGAGGTCTATACGGACATGCCCTACGACACGCTCGATATGGCGGGCGCTCCCGACGGCGACACGCTCAAGGCCTGGGTAACCACCTCCATGTACACCTGCCTGCCCGAAAAGACGGCGGTGGAACCGGTGGTGATCCGTTCTTCGGTGATGGGCGACCTGTACAGCCACGCCCCCGAAACCGCGCACGAGGGAGAAGAAATCCTACTGCAATCCTACGTGGCCAGCCATGTCAGCACGCTTACGGGGCTCGACAACTACGAATTTACCTACAGCCTGCAGCAGGCCGACGGCAGCTGGCTGGAACTGGGCAAGGGCAATTCGGAAAGGAAAGGGGAGAACATCGACTCCCTGCTGACCGCCATGCCCGGCCATACGGGTAAATTTATGGTGGAAGCCCGCGATAAATACAGTGTATGCCCCGCCCGCCGCGACTATATGGACGTTGCCCTGGCGGTGTCCACCGGCATCAGCATGAAGGCCTTCGATCCCGCCACGGGACGCGAGATCACCGCGCTCTGCCCGCAGACGTACTCGTTCGTGTATGCCGACGGACAGCCCGCGCCCGAAACCGCCGCGCTCTGGGTGAACGACACCCGCGAGCCGATCGACGTATGGATCCGCACCTATCCCAAAAATCCGGGACGGAACGCTTACGTGGGCTATTGGAAGAACGGCTCGATGCGTGCCGTGGGCCCGGTGGGCTCGGCCGGCGCGCTCAACTTCGACCCGAGCGAGGAAGGCTTCGACTGCCAGATTCTCGAGAAGGGCGACACGATAACCGCCCACATCCTGCCGGGCGACTGGTTCGGGGCGTTCTACATCCACGACACCGTGAGCATCGACGGCCAATACACCTCGCACTCCAACCAGATTACCCTCGATGTGGATACAACTGGCTCCCTTACGGTAACGGCCTCGCCCACGGCGGTGTGCCCCAACCAACAGGTGAACCTGAAGGCCGAGTTCGGTAACGATAACATCACCTGGCTGCCCCAAGGGGCATTCCAGACGGAAAACGGTCTTACGGCGAGCGCCCTTCCCGCGCAGACCACCGTCTATACGGCGGTGGGTTACGACGCCAACGGCTGCGCCCGCAAGGATTCGGTGCTGGTGAACACGGTGAGCGACGGCGCCAGGCTGCCGATAGCCATCCGCACCGATTCGCTGCAGTTCTGCGGCCAAAGTGCGCTGGTTAAGGTGGAGATGGACCAAAGCGTTTCGCACGCCGCCGACTTTACCCGTTTCGACTGGTACGAGTTGGGCGAAGGCGCCCCGCGTCTGATAGACAGCACCACCGAGCCTTCCTTGCTCTGCGAGGTTGCCGACGGCATGCGGCTTATGGTGCAGGCGCAGCCCGTGCTCACCTGCCAGGATGGACTCTCGCTGAGCGACACGCTTACGTTCGAAGGCTTCGATTTGCCCGTTTTAAGGCGCTTGCAGCCGCTTTCGGACGATGTTGCAGCATGTCCCAACTCGGATGTGGAGATCGTCTATGAGATAAGCCCGGACAATGCCGTTGTGGAATGGTACGGCGAGGTGGAAAACTACCGTGAGTTCCTGGACGATGTTACCGACCGTTTTGTATATGAGGGCGTTACCGAAGACGCGATGTTCGAGGTCTATGCGATGAATCCCGGCAAGCTGTCCTGCATGGTTGCGGATACGGTGCGGGTGCGCGTGAGCCGGGCCGATGCCGGGGCGCCGAAGGTGAGCCTTGCGGTTGATCGGGACGTGGTCTGCGGTGCCGTTGAGGTTACCTACACCGCCGCCGCCGAGAACTGCGACCTCCTGCAATGGTACGTGAACGGAGGCCTTATGGACGCACAGGGCCTTAGCCTCGCGCGCGTACCGCGCATCTCGGGGCTGGAAGGCGATGCCGACACCGTGTATGTGGTGGGTGTTCGCCAGGCCACGGAATGTACGGAAGAAGCCGAGGCCAGGAGCCTTCCCGTGCTGGTTTGGCGTGTTGAGAAGCCTACGCTGAAACTGTTTAACGGCGATACCACGGTGTATGAAGGCAATCCGGTGCTGCTGCGCGCCGAGGCCTCCGCCTACGACGGCCCTTCGCCCGTCATCACCTGGCACGACTCCGAAGGCGAACAGATCGCCACAGGCTCGCCCTACGAGCTTAAGAACGAAAGCAAGGGCGAATACCTCTACTACGTATTGGCGCAGCAGGCCGACCTGGAAGAAGAACTGCCCGAATGCTACAGCTACGATTCGCTTACCGTTACCGTGCTGGAAAAAACGGCTATCGAAACGGGTCAAGACGCCTTGGTGAGCGTTCATCCCAATCCCAGCACGGGCAAGTTCACGCTGAGCGTGAGCGTTCCCTGCCGCGTGGAGATATTCTCGCTTACGGGAACCCGCGTGTGGTTCGCCGAGCAGGCGGAGGGCGATACGGAAATCGAGATCAGGCAGGCGGGCGTCTATTTCGTGAAGGCGGCCACGCCAAACGGAAACGTAATCAGGAAACTGATCGTGCGGTAGGAGCGGATTTCCGCCAAAAAACATTGAAAATGAACAGAATACATTTAAAGATAAAGAACATCGCCGGCACCGTGCTTCTGGTGGCGGCGATGTTTTCGTTTACCGCCTGCAACAGCGACAGGCCGAAGCCTTTCCTGAACCAGAGGCAGATGCGCGACCTCATGTGCGACATCCGCCTTACCGAGGCGCACCTCTACCAGACCCGCGAGAAGAAAGACGAGGCCAACCGGGTCATGATAGACCGCTCCTTAGACGTGTATGTGCCGGTCTTTCAGAAATACGGCATCGATTACAGGCAGTATCAGGCCATCGAAGACTACTACATGCACCGTCCCGCAAAGATGGAAAAGATCATGCGCGCCGCCGCCGAGAAGCTCAAGGGCATGAAGGAGGAGATGGCCGCGGCTATTGAAAAGCCGGTTTCCGAAAACGAATAGCGTAAATCTTTCTTAGTCCACGTCGATGTCCGTACGCAGGTTTTCCATGATGAAACCCTGGCGTTCGGGCGTGTTCTTGCCCATATAGAACTCCAGCGTCTCGCGTATGCCCTGCTCCCGGCGCATGATCACGGGGTCGAGCCGCATCTGCGGGCCGATGAACACCTTGAATTCCTCGGGCGAGATTTCCCCCAGCCCCTTGAAGCGCGTTATCTCGGGCTTGCTGCCCACTTCCTTGATGGCCTGCAGGCGTTCCTCCTCGGTGTAGCAGTAGAAGGTCTTCTGCTTGTTGCGCACGCGGAACAGCGGCGTCTGAAGTATGTAGAGGTGCCCCGTCTTCACGATGTCGGGAAAGAACTGCAGGAAGAACGTAAGCAGCAGCATGCGGATGTGCATGCCGTCCACATCGGCGTCGGTGGCGATCACGATGTTGTTGTAGCGCAGGTTCTCCATGTCCTCGCCCACGTTGAGCGCCCCTTGCAGGAGGTTGAACTCCTCGTTCTCGTACACGATCTTCTTACTGAGCCCGTAGCTGTTGAGCGGCTTCCCGCGCAGGCTGAAAACGGCCTGAGTGTTGGCGTCGCGGCTCTTGGTGATTGAACCCGTGGCTGAGTCGCCCTCGGTGATGAAAAGGGTCGTCTGCAGGCGCAGGTCGTGGTTGGAGTCGTAGTGGATACGGCAGTCGCGAAGCTTCTTGTTGTGCAGGTTCACCTTCTTGGCGCTCTCGCGGCTCAGCTTCTTGAGGTCGGTCATGCTCTTGCGTTCCCGCTCGCTCTCGATGATCTTGCGCTGCATGGCCTCCGCCACCTCGTTGTTGATGTGCAGGAAGTTGTCGAGGTTCTTCTTTACCGAGTTGCCCACGTAGTTGCGCACCGTCTCGCGGTTCTCTCCGCTCTGGGCCTTCTTCGACTCCTCGCTGTTGTCCATATAGACCGAACCCAGCTTGGTCTTGGTCTGGCTCTCGAAAACGGGCTCTATAACCTTGATGCTCACGGCGGCTATGAGGCCCGTGCGCACGTCGGCGGTGTCGTAGTCTTTCTTGTAGAATTCCTTTACCGTCTTGGCGAAGGCCTCGCGGAAAGCCCCCTGGTGGGTGCCGCCCTGGGTCGTGTGCTGCCCGTTCACAAAGCTGTAGTATTCCTCGCCGTACTGCTTGTCCACGTGGGTGAAGGCATACTCGAGGTCCTCGTCCACGATATGCACGATGGGGTAGAGCGGGTTGCCGTCCATGTTGCGTTCCAAAAGGTCCTTCAAGCCGTTCTCGCTCTTTATCTTGTTCTTGTTGTAGGTGATGGTGAGGCCGTGGTTCAGGTAGGCGTAGTTCCACAGCATGCCCTCGATGTATTCCTCAATGAAGTGGTAGTTGCCGAACATGTCGGCGTCGGGCACGAAGGTTATCTTGGTGCCGTTGCGCTCGCCGCTGTCCGTCAGTTCCTCTTTTACCAGCACCCCTTTGGCGAACTCGGCGTACTTCTTCTTGCCCTCGCGCACCGATTCCACCGTAAAGTGGCTCGAAAGGGCGTTCACCGCCTTGGTTCCCACCCCGTTGAGCCCCACCGACTTCTTGAAGGTCTTGGAGTCGTACTTGGCGCCCGTGTTCATTTCCGAGACGCAGGCCACCACCTTTCCCAAGGGGATGCCGCGCCCGTAGTCGCGCACCGTAACCGTGTTCTCGCGCAGCGTTACCTCGATGGTCTTGCCGTTGCCCATCACGAACTCGTCGATCGAGTTGTCTATCACTTCCTTAAGAAGAACATATATGCCGTCGTCCTGGCTTGCGCCATCGCCCAGCTTGCCGATATACATACCCGGGCGGAGCCGGATATGCTCGTTCCAGTTAAGGGTGCGGATGGCGGTTTCGTCGTAGTCGGCCACCGCGAAATTAATGGCCTCCTGAGGTTTTTCTTCTGTCATGGCGTGGCAAAAATACGAATAAGCCGAGAGCAATGCCAAATTTATTTGAGCATTGCCGAGGCGGGAGTATTCTCAACGAAGTCAAAAATACGAAAAGTCGAGAGCCGAGGCAACTGAAAACTTGTTTTCAAGTTGCTCTGCCGAGACGGAAATTCAAGAAATTCCATCCGCGCCCCCCTGCTTTTGGGAAAATTTGCCTCGCGCTCCCGATTTTTTCGGAAAAAATTCCCGCGACTCCATTTTTTTCTCCCCGACCTCCCGAAAATTTTTCCCCCGCGCCCCCCGAAAAACAGCCCGAAAACCGCCATTCCATTTCTCGAAATGTAATAATTTGTCGATTTGTTAGGAAACATCAGCATGAAGCCTTGTAAAAAGACGATGTATATCTTAAAATCAGTGAGCCTAAAACGGAATCTGTTTTTAATTTATTTCACGAAAAATATTCCGTGTATTTTTTAAAAATTATTTTTTTGTGAATGCTTGTCGAAAACGGAAATAAAGAAGCGAAAACGTTAAAAGGTTGAGGTGTGAAAAATCTGCACCCCCCGAAAATCCCTAATATAACGTAAAAGAGATTT
>JAMPAI010000001.1 GCA_023667315.1 Ruminococcus flavefaciens | reverse complement strand
TAACCGGCATCGGCGGTCTTCAAGGCGGTATCGGCAAGACCCTTACGGGCACCGTGGGTCGAAATGAAGTATTCCAACACCGAAAGGCCTTCCTTGAAGTTCGAAAGAATCGGGTTCTCGATGATTTCGCCACCGGCGGCACCGGCTTTCTGCGGCTTGGCCATAAGTCCACGCATACCGCAAAGCTGACGGATCTGTTCCTTCGAACCACGCGCTCCGGAATCCAACATCATGTAAACGGGGTTGAATCCCTGGCGGTCGGACGAAAGCTGCTTCATCACCGCGTTGGTAAGCTTGTTGTTGGTATGTGTCCAGATATCGATGATCTGGTTGTAGCGTTCGTTGTTGGTGATGAAACCGAGGTTGTAGTTGTTCATCACCTCGTCCACGTCGTCGTTGGCCTTGGCGATCAGTTCTTCCTTTACCTGCGGAATGATCACGTCGCCCAGGTTGAACGAAAGGCTTCCGCGGAAGGCGGTCTTGTAACCCATGTTCTTGATGTCGTCCAAGAACTTGACCGTCTTCGACATGCCGCATTTCTTGAGCACGTCGGCGATGATGTCGCGCAACGACTTCTTGGTGAGCACCTCGTTGATGTAGCCGTATTCCTTGGGAACCACCTGGTTGAACAGGATACGTCCCACGGTGGTCTCGAGCAGCTCGGGCTTGCCGTCTTCGCCTTCGCGGCGGATCTTTACCCAGGCGTGCAGGTCGGCGCGTTTTTCGTTGTGCGCGATAATGGCTTCCTCAGCCGAATAGAAGATGGTGCCTTCGCCCTTCACCACGTCGTCGCCTTCGGTCTTGCGGCCTTTGGTAAGGTAGTAAAGACCCAGAACCATATCCTGCGAGGGAACGGTGATAGGCGCGCCGTTGGCGGGGTTAAGGATATTGTGCGAAGCCAGCATCAGCAGCTGGGCTTCCAGAATGGCGGCATTGCCCAGCGGCACGTGAACGGCCATCTGGTCACCGTCGAAGTCGGCGTTGAAGGCCGTACAGCACAAGGGGTGCAGACGCATGGCCTTGCCTTCGATCAGCTTGGGCTGGAAGGCCTGGATACCCAGACGGTGCAGGGTCGGGGCACGGTTCATCAGAACGGGATGCCCTTTCAATATGTTTTCAAGGATGTCCCAAACCACGGGATCCTTGCGTTCCACGATTTTCTTGGCAGACTTCACGGTCTTCACGATACCGCGTTCCAGCATCTTGCGGATGATGAACGGCTTGTACAGTTCGGCCGCCATATCCTTGGGCAAGCCCATCTCGTTCATCTTCAAGTCGGGACCTACCACGATAACCGAACGGCCGGAGTAATCGACACGCTTACCGAGCAGGTTCTGACGGAAACGGCCCTGCTTTCCTTTCAAGCTGTCGGACAAGGATTTGAGCATTCGCGCGCCTTCGCTCTTGGAGGAACGGGCCTTACGAGAGTTGTCGAACAGCGAATCGACGGCTTCCTGCAACATACGCTTTTCGTTGCGCATGATCACGTCGGGAGCCTTGATTTCGATAAGTTTCTTAAGACGGTTGTTGCGGATGATGACGCGACGGTAAAGGTCGTTCAGGTCGGAAGTGGCGAAACGGCCGCCGTCGAGAGGCACCAAGGGGCGCAAGTCGGGCGGAATGACCGGAATCACCTTCATGATCATCCATTCGGGACGGTTTTCCACGCGGGTCTGCGCGTCGCGGAAGGCTTCCACCACGTTCAGGCGTTTCAAGGCTTCCTGCTTGCGCTGCTGGGAGGTTTCGTTGTTGGCCTTGTCGCGCAATTCGTAGGAAAGGGCGTCCAGGTCGATTTTCTTCAGCAAATCGTACAGGGCTTCCCCACCCATCTTGGCGATGAACTTGTTGGGATCCTCATCGTCGAGAAGCGCGTTTTCGGCGGGCAGCGTATCCAGAATGGCGTAGTATTCTTCTTCGGAAAGGAACTGCAGGCGTTCGATGCCGTCGGCTTCCTTGATACCGGGTTGGATAACCACGTATTTTTCGTAGTAGATGATCGATTCCAGTTTCTTGGTCTGGATGCCCAGCAACGCCCCGATCTTATTGGGAAGCGAACGGAAGAACCAGATGTGGGCCACCGGCACTACCAGCTGGATATGCCCCATACGTTCGCGACGTACTTTCTTTTCGGTTACTTCCACCCCACAACGGTCGCAGACGATACCTTTGTAACGGATGCGCTTGTACTTTCCGCAGTGGCATTCCCAGTCTTTGGTGGGACCGAAAATCCTTTCGCAGAAAAGCCCGTCGCTTTCGGGTTTGTATGTACGGTAATTGATGGTCTCCGGCTTGGTCACTTCTCCGTGCGAACGTTCCAAAATGGTTTCGGGAGAAGCCAGGCTGATGGTGATTTTGTTGAAGTCCAACGTTACCGGACCTTCTTTTTTTGACGCCATATTATGCTGCAAAATTGAATATTTAACAAAATATTATTTGGAGAAGGAGATTTCCAGACCCAGACCCCTGAGTTCGTTCACCAATACGTTGAACGATTCGGGGATGGATGGAACGGGCATGTTGTCTCCCTTAACAATGGCTTCGTAGGTCTTAGCCCTACCTACCACGTCGTCCGACTTAACGGTAAGCACTTCCTGCAGGATATTGGCCGCGCCGAAAGCTTCGAGCGCCCAGATTTCCATTTCCCCGAACCTCTGGCCCCCGAACTGCGCCTTACCGCCCAGAGGCTGCTGGGTGATGAGCGAGTACGGTCCGATGGAACGGGCGTGCATCTTGTCGTCGATCATATGGTGCAGCTTAATCATGTAGATATAGCCCACCGTGGCAGGTTGGTCGAAACGTTCTCCGGTTTCACCGTCGTAGAGGTAGGTGCGTCCGTAGCGCGGAAGCCCCGCCTGGTCGGTGTAGGAGTCGATTTCTTCGGGCGTGGCGCTGTCGAAGATAGGCGTGGCGAACTGCAGGCCCAGGCGCTTGCCGGCCCAACCCAACACCGTTTCGTAAATCTGACCCAGGTTCATACGCGAAGGTACACCAAGGGGGTTCAGCACGATATCCACCGGCGTACCGTCGGCCAGGAACGGCATATCTTCGGCGCGTACGATACGTGCCACGATACCCTTGTTTCCGTGACGGCCCGACATCTTGTCGCCGATCTTGAGCTTACGCTTCTTGGCGATCGTAACCTTGGCCATCTGCACGATGCCGCCGGGCAGTTCGTCGCCCACGGTAGCCACGAACTTGTCGCGCTGGAAGCGTCCGAAAATCTCGCGGTACTTTATGTTGTAGTTGTTCAACAGGCGTTTCACCAGATTGTTCACCTCTTCGTTGCTTGTCCAGCCGGAGGGGTTGATGGTCTGGTAATCCAGTTCGTTCAGGGCCTTGGCGGTAAAGCGGGCCTTCTTGGCGATCACTTCCTGCTTGAGGTTGCTGTAAACCCCGGCGGAAGTGTTGCTTCCCAATACGCCCAACAATTTTTCCACCAGCTTGTTCTTCAAGTCCTGGCTTTCCTTGTTGAAATCCTTTTCGAGGATCTTGACCACGTCTTTGTCCTTGGCCTTGCTCTTGCGGTCCTTGATGGCGCGGCTGAACAGACGTTTACCGATAACCACCCCGCTTACGGAAGGCGGAACCTTCAGGGAGGCGTCCTTCACGTCGCCGGCCTTGTCGCCGAAGATGGCGCGGAGCAGCTTTTCTTCGGGCGTGGGGTCGGATTCGCCCTTGGGCGTGATCTTACCGATCAGGATGTCGCCTTCCTTGACTTCGGCACCCACACGGATAATACCGTTGCTGTCCAGATCCTTGGTGGCATCCTGGCTTACGTTGGGAATGTCGTCGGTAAGCTCTTCCATGCCGCGCTTGGTCTCGCGCACGTCCAAGGTATATTCTTCCACGTGAATGGAGGTGAAGAGGTCGTTCTTGATCGCTTCTTCCGAAATCACGATGGCGTCTTCGAAGTTGTAGCCCTTCCAAGGCATGAACGCTACCATCAGGTTGCGGCCCAACGCCAGCGAACCGTCTTTGGTGGCGTAGCCTTCGCAAAGCACCTGGCCTTTCTTAACCTTGTCGCCCTTATGCACGATGGGCGTAAGGTTGATGCAGGAGCTCTGGTTGGTGCGCTGGAACTTGGTGAGGTGATAGGTCTTGAGGTCGTCGTCGAAACTTACCAGACGGTCTTCGTCGGCCATATCGTAACGGATCGAGATGGTGTTGGCGTCCACATAGGTTACCACACCGTCGCCCTCGGCATTGAACAGGATGCGCGAGTCGTGCGCCACGTAAGGTTCCAGACCGGTACCCACGATAGGCACCTCGGGGTTCAAGAGGGGAACGGCCTGACGCATCATGTTCGAGCCCATCAACGCACGGTTGGCGTCGTCGTGTTCCAGGAACGGAATCAAGGAGGCGGCGATACCGGCAATCTGGTTGGGGCCGACGTCCATCAGGGTTACGTCGTTCCTGTCCACGATGGGGAAGTCGGCCAGATGGCGCACCTTGATCTTGCTGTCGTGGATCGTGCCGTCGGCATCCAGTTTCGTGCTGGCCTGCGCGATGATATGGTCTTCTTCCTTTTCGGCGGTAAGGTAAACGGGTTCCTTGTCGATCTTCACCTTGCCGTTCTCCACTTCGTAGTAAGGCGTTTCGATAAAGCCCAGCTTGTCGATGACGGCATAGCAGCACAACGACGAGATAAGGCCGATGTTGGGACCTTCGGGCGTTTCGATCGTACAGAGACGGCCGTAATGCGTATAGTGAACGTCTCGCACCTCGAAACCGGCGCGTTCGCGGCTCAGACCGCCGGGACCCAGGGCGGAGATACGGCGTTTGTGCGTAACTTCCGAAAGCGGGTTGGTCTGGTCCATGAACTGCGAGAGCTGGTTGGTTCCGAAGAAGGAATTGATAACCGAGCTGAGCGTCTTGGCGTTGATAAGGTCGGCGGACGTGAACTCTTCGTTGTCGCGCACGTTCATGCGTTCGCGGATCGTACGCGCCATACGGTTCAGGCCGACCCCGAACTGGGCGTAAAGCTGTTCGCCCACGGTGCGGATACGGCGGTTGCTCAAGTGGTCGATATCGTCCACTTCGGCGTGGGAGTTGATCAGCTTGATCAAATGCTTGATGATGCAGATGATGTCTTCCTTGGTAAGCACGTGGGTTTCCAACGGAATGTTCAGGTCGAGCTTGCGGTTGATGCGGTAACGTCCCACTTCGCCCAAATCGTAGCGCTTGTCGGAGAAGAACAACTTCTCGATAATGCCGCGCGCCGTTTCTTCATCGGGCGGTTCGGCGTTGCGCAACTGCCTGTAGATAAATTCAACCGCTTCCTTGGCATTGTTGGCGGCATCCTTCTGCAGCGTATTGAAAATGATGGAATAGTCGAGGTTGTTGTCGGCGTCGTCGCGGTGCACGAGAATCGACTTGATGCCGGCATCGACGATAAGGTCGATGTGGCTTTCTTCCAGTTCGGTCTCGCGGTCGATGAGCATTTCGGTACGCTCGATCGAAACCACTTCACCCGTATCCTCGTCCACGAAGTCTTCCACCCAAGAACGGACAACACGTGCGGCCAGACGGGCGCCGATATATTTTTTGAGACCCGAGCGCGAAACCTTAACTTCTTTCGCCAGGTCGAAAATTTCGAGAATATCCTTATCGGTTTCAAAACCGATGGCACGCAAGAGCGTGGTGATGGGCAATTTCTTCTTACGGTCGATGTAGGCGTACATCACGTTGTTGATGTCGGTGGTGAACTCCATCCACGAACCCTTGAACGGAATGATACGCGCCGAATAAAGCTGCTGACCGTTGGTATGGTAGCTTGCACCGAAGAAAACGCCCGGAGAACGGTGCAACTGGGATACAATGACACGTTCGGCACCGTTGATGATGAACGAGCCGCCCGGTGTCATATAGGGAATCATTCCCAAATAAACTTCCTGGATGATTTCCTTGAAATCATCGTCCTGTTCCCTGTCTTGGCAAACAAGCTGCAGCTTGGCCTTGAGAGGAACGCTGTACGTAAGCCCTCTGTCCAGACACTCTTCTATGCTGTAGCGCGGAGGATCGATGAAGTAGTCGAGAAAGCGCAACTCGAAATGGTTGCGGGCGTCGGTAATGGGGAAGTTCTCGGCAAATACTTTGTAAAGACCCTCATTCACCCGATTTTCGGGATTGGTTTCCAGCTGAAAGAAATCTTGGAAAGATTTAAGCTGAATATCCAAAAAATCAATATGCTCGGCCGGTTTGACCGAAGCAAAATTTATCTTTTTAACAACCTTTGTCGACAAAGTAGTAGGTTTTAATAAGTTTAGGAACAGGGGGGTATATACGCAAAAAACACGAGGGGGGCGGACATGCCTTCCCCCTCATGTTCGGGAACCGAAAAGGTTAAAATTATTTCATTTCAACTTCGGCACCGGCTTCTTCCAAGCTCTTCTTCAAAGCTTCGGCTTCGGCCTTGCTGATGCCTTCCTTAACGGGCTTCGGAGCCGCGTCAACGAGTTCCTTGGCTTCTTTCAAGCCGAGGCTGGCCAATTCCTTAACCAATTTAACGACGGCCAACTTGTTGGCACCACCCGACTTGAGGATAACGTCGAAGTGCGTTTTTTCTTCAGCGGCACCACCGGCAGCGGCACCACCGGCAGCGGGAGCTGCAACGGCTACAGCGGCGGCTGCGGGTTCGATTCCGTATTCGTTTTTCAATACGTCGGCCAACTCTTTAACTTCCTTAACGGTTAAACCAACCAATTGTTCTGCGATAGCTTTAATATCTGCCATTGTTTTGACTTTTTAAAGTTTCTAAAATAATTTGTTTTGTTGGAGGAATACACCTCCTGTTTTTTTAAATACCCTGTCAGGATTAGGCTTGTTCGGGTCTTTCGGCCAAGGCTTCCACCAATCCGGCCACCTTGTTGGGTGCCGATTCCAATGCGCCCATAACGCTTTGGATGGGCGACTGGAGCAGTGTAACGATTTCGCCGATAAGCTCGTTCTTGGATTTGATCTGAACCAAAGAATCCAGGCTGGCATCACCCAAATAGAAAGACTCTTCTACATAAGCGCCTTTGAGGATGGGCAATTCCGATCTTTTTCTGAATTCCTTGATTACGGAGGCAGGAGCCTTGTTTACATCCGAAAGCATGATAGCCGTGGTACCCTTGAAAGCGGGTGCCAGTTCGGAGAAATCGATTCCTGTCTTTTCCAAGGCTTTCTCAAGCAAGGTATTCTTCACCATAATCAATTTGACACCGTTCTTGAAGCAAGCGCGGCGCAAGGCACTCGTAGCAGCCGCATCCATTCCTGCGATGTCGGTTACATACATATGCGGTTTAGCCTGCACTTGTTCATAGATCGCGTCTATGATCCTGGCTTTTTCTTCTTTCTTCATACCTCGTTTAAATTACCTGTTTTTACTACCGGATTAGATGGACTTGGGGTCGATCTTCACACCGGGGCTCATGGTACTGGACATACAGATGCTGTTGATGTACGTACCTTTTGCCGAAGACGGTTTAAGTTTGACGATGGTTTGAAGAAGTTCGCGGGCGTTGTCGGCAATCTTGTCGGCTTCGAACGAAACCTTTGCCACGCTGGCGTGAACAATCCCCAACTTGTCAACCTTGAAGTCGATCTTACCAGCCTTCACTTCCTTAACCGCTTTTCCGACTTCCATCGTAACGGTTCCGGTCTTGGGGTTAGGCATCAGGCCGCGGGGACCCAACACCTTACCGAGCGCACCCACCTTGGGCATAACGCTGGGCATGGTAATAACAACGTCAATGTCCGTCCAACCGCCTTTAATCTTTTCTACGTATTCATCCAATCCGTAGAAATCGGCTCCGGCTGCTTTGGCTTCCTCTTCCTTGTCGGGCGTGCAGAGAACCAACACGCGCACTTGCTTGCCGGTTCCGTGAGGCAGGGTAACCACGCCGCGAACCATCTGGTTCGCCTTGCGGGGATCCACACCCAGGCGCACATCCAAGTCGATAGAAGCGTCGAATTTGGTGTAAGTCATTTCCTTTACCAAAGCGGCTGCTTCGCTCAAGGAATAAACTTTGTCCTTATCGACTTTGGCCAAAGCTTCTTTTCTTTTCTTAGAGATTTTTGCCATTGTTGTTGTCTAAAAATGTGATGTCTTAATTCAGTTCGGCAGGTTTCTCGCCCTTCACTTCGATACCCATACTGCGCGCCGTACCGGCCACCATGCTCATGGCGGAACCGATCGTAAAGCAGTTTAAGTCGGGCATCTTGTTTTCGGCAATCGTCCTGACCTGCTCCCAGGTAACGCTGGCCACCTTGTTGCGGTTAGGCTCGGCGGAACCTTTCTTTGCTTTGGAAAGTTCCTTGAGCTGAACGGCAACCGGAGGAGTCTTCACCACGAATTCAAACGACTTATCGGCGAACACAGTGATGATGACCGGAAGTACCTGACCGGCCTTATCCTGCGTACGCGCGTTAAATTGCTTGCAGAATTCCATGATGTTGACCCCCTTGGCACCCAACGCGGGACCTACGGGAGGCGAAGGATTGGCAGCACCGCCTTTGATCTGCAACTTGATTAAGGCACTAACTTGTTTTGCCATTGCTTGTTTAAATTAAATGTGAAAAACACAATTCAATGAAGCCACACTACTCTTTCTCTACCTGGGAGAAGTTCAATTCGAGAGGTGTCTTCCTCCCAAAGATCTTCACCATTACCTTCAGCTTCTTCTTTTCCTCGTTCACTTCCTCAATCACAGCCGAGAAGTTGTTGAACGGTCCGTCGGTAACCTTGACGGGCTCGCCCACCATAAAGGGCTCCATGGGTTTTTCGGGCGAGTCGGCCAGTTCGTCCACCTTCTTGAGGATGCGTTGCACCTCGGCCGGACGCAAAGGCACGGGATCGCCGTGATTGTCCAGGAATCCCAGAACTCCAGGAATGTTCTTGACTACGTGCTGGATTTCGCCGACCAACAAAGCCTCTATCAACACATAACCGGGCAGATAGGAGCGTTCAGTGCTCACTTTCTTCCCGTTGCGGATAGTGTAAACCTTTTCGGTGGGAATGAGTACTTGCGAAATATAGTCCTGAATGTTCAGGCGGGATATTTCGCTTTGCAGATAATCCCTTACCTTCTTCTCCTCACCGCTGGCGGCGCGGATAACGTACCAATTCTTCACTTGTTCGGTCATTCTCTTTGTCGGATTAGCAACCGCGCCTTTCCGGTTGAAACCGGCTCACCTAAGGTGCGGCGGAGCTGAATTAATGGAGCGGTTAAAAACCGTAGTAATATGGATTCGGTCCGACAACCTTTCCGGCAGACACTGGAAGCTGTGCCCGAAGACCCGGCGGCCTGTCGCACCTATTCATTCTATCTTAAAAGGTCGTATATATAACCTAAAACGCCTTTCCACGCCAAGTCGGGGTGGGCACCGGCAATCATATCCATGCAGAACACGATAACCGCCATGATAAGGGCTGCCACAAAAACCACCACCGCACTGTTCTGCAGTTCGGAGTACGTAGGCCACGATACCTTATGCAACAATTCGTCCTTGCTGGCCTTTACGTAATTGACAAACTTTGACATCTTTCAGCGTGTTAAAAAATTTGGCAGGAGCAGAGAGAATCGAACTCCCATCAACGGTTTTGGAGACCGCTATTCTACCATTAAACTATGCTCCTAAACTACTTGCGGGCTTATCCCCTACGGGAACGTTTTCTGCCACCCCCTCAGGAACAAACCCGCTCATAGTGCGAGGGTATCCCTACCCTCTTATTGTTGACCTTTCGGTCGGATTAGTCGAGGATTTCGGTTACCTGACCGGCACCTACCGTTCTACCACCTTCACGGATGGCGAAGCGGAGGTTCTGGCTCATGGCGATGGGAGCCAGCAACTTAACTTCAATCGTCAAGTTATCGCCGGGCATTACCATTTCCACACCCTGCGGCAGAACGATTTCGCCGGTAACGTCGGTGGTCCTGAAGTAGAACTGAGGACGGTAGTTGTTGTGGAAAGGCGTGTGACGGCCACCTTCTTCTTTCTTCAGGATATAAACCTGAGCCTTGAAGTGCTTGTGGGGGGTTACGGAACCGGGTTTCGCGATTACCATACCACGACGGATCTGGTCTTTTTCGATACCGCGGAGCAACAAACCTACGTTATCACCGGCTTCACCGCGATCCAAGATCTTGCGGAACATTTCAACACCGGTAACGGTGGATTTGAGCTTTTCGTCGCCCATACCGATGATTTCTACGGGATCACCGGAGTTGATTACGCCGGATTCAACACGACCGGTGGCAACAGTACCACGACCGGTAATGGAGAACACGTCTTCGATAGGCATCAGGAAGTCCTTGTCGATGTCGCGCTGGGGAAGGGGAATCCATTCGTCGACGGCGGCCATCAACTCCATAATCTTTTCTTCCCATTTGGGCTCATTGTTCAAGCCACCCAAGGCGGAACCACGGATGATGGGAGTGTTGTCGCCATCGTATTCGTAGAACGACAGCAGCTCGCGGATTTCCATTTCGACGAGGTCGAGCAACTCGGGGTCGTCAACCAAGTCGACCTTGTTCATGAAGACAACGATACGGGGCACACCTACCTGACGGGCCAACAGGATGTGCTCGCGGGTCTGGGGCATGGGACCGTCGGTGGCGGCCACCACCAGGATGGCACCGTCCATCTGGGCGGCACCGGTAACCATGTTCTTTACATAGTCGGCGTGCCCCGGGCAGTCAACGTGAGCATAGTGACGGGCTTCCGTCTGGTATTCAACGTGGGCGGTGTTGATGGTGATACCGCGTTCTTTTTCTTCGGGAGCATTATCGATAGAATCGAAAGACTTAACTTCGGAAAGACCCTTCTTGGCCAATACGGTGGTAATGGCGGCGGTCAAGGTCGTTTTACCGTGGTCAACGTGACCAATGGTACCAATGTTAACGTGGGGTTTGGTACGCACAAAAGTTTCTTTTGCCATAGCTGAAAAATGTTTTTAGTGTATATAAACCAATTTGCGTGAAGCAAACCTTTTGCCCCCGCCTTTGGAGCCGACAACGAGATTTGAACTCGTGACCTCTTCCTTACCAAGGAAGTGCTCTACCCCTGAGCTACGTCGGCTTATATGCTGTCATTTTTTCGAGCGGGAAACGGGGCTCGAACCCGCCACCTGTAGCTTGGAAGGCTACCGCTCTACCAAATGAGCTATTCCCGCAATCGGAGTGGGAGGAGAAGGATTCGAACCTTCGAAGGCTAAGCCGACAGATTTACAGTCTGTTCCATTTGACCGCTCTGGAATCCTCCCGGATTTTCCCCCTTGCGCCGCCGCCTCAAGCTGTCCGTTGTCCGGTTGAGCCAATGAAGGGACTCGAACCCACGACCGGCTGATTACAAATCAGCTGCTCTACCAACTGAGCTACATTGGCGTTTGCACGTATATAGCGCAAAAAGGACTGCAAAGATACGGGTATTTTTACAAAAACAAAACTTTTTGAAGAAAAAATTTTTCTTCTCAACCGGAAGCTGTTAAAAAAGGGGCTCAGCGGTGGCGCCGGTGCCACCTTATGCTGTCTTGGGCGGACAGCACAGTGGAATCGCGGGCCACGGAATACGCGGCGAAATAGCCGAAAGCCCCGTTGGAGACATTGCCCCGGCAATTGGCCGGCGCGGAACTGAATACATTTCTTCATCTTTGTATGTGTTTATTTGTTAGTATTTATTTTACAAAACACGTTATATGGCAACTGTAAAGGTACGAAATTACAGCAACTTGGGAGCACAGATACCTATACCTGAGTATTGCAGCCATAAAAAATACTTATTTTCGCGTATTGGAGACCTTGGACGGAATCCTCAATTTTGCAGCCGATTTTCGAGGGGTGGCTCCGGAGACCTGTCGGGAATCATATTGTGAAACCTAAAATTCATTACACCTTATGAAAACAAAATTTTACTTCTGGGGTCTTGCCCTCCTGTCGATGACTCTTTTTGCCTCTTGCGAAAAAGAAAAAGACAAAGACAAGAACCCTCCCGTTGTAAATCCCGATGTAATCGCCCATACCCTGACCAATGTGGATGTAAGCGCCTACGACAAATGGGTCTATATCTCCTTTGATTCGGCCACCGTAACCACCTTGGGCGTTGACGAAGAGGCTCCCGCCAAATGGGACATCGCCATGCACCGCGAAAACATCAAGACCAATCAGGGTTCGGCACTGAAAACGACCGCCACCTCGTTGAGCGCGATTACCGAAGTTCCCTCCGGCGAGTTCACCGCCGACGTGATGACCGATTCCACGCTGATCGTGGATATGAGCCAGATGATGGAAGGCATTATCGGTTATCAGGAATCGGAAATCAATATGGTGCTCAACGGCTGGGTAAGCCGTTCCGGGATGCCCCCCGTTTATGAGGTTAGCGGCAATGTATTCGTAATCAAGAGCAAAGACGGCGAATACACCAAGATCAAGTTCAGTTCGTATAAAAACGACATGGACAAGACCGGTTTCGCCACCTTTAATTACGAGTACAATTTTTAATTTTTAACCTACATTTTGTTTGCCATTGGAGAGAGTTGGATTCCGACTCTCTCCTGCTTTGTTAAGGAATAAGAAAAATGCGCAGGCTCTTTCTCTTTTGTTTGCTTTTGAACGCCGCCTTCTCCATAGGCTCGGCGCAACGCTTGAGCGGACGCATTCTGGATGCCGACGGTGCACCGCTGCCCATGGCCACCTTGCAGATACAGGGCGGAAAAGGCGCGGTATCGGGTATCGACGGAAAATACAGTTATCAGTTTCCCGGCAAGGGTGTGTATCGTGTGGCGGTGCGCTACACGGGCTACGACCCGGTGGATGTGGTGCTGCGCATGGTTCGCGACACCACGGTTGATTTTACGCTCCACCTTGCCCAATCGAAACTGGACGCGGTGGTGGTTACAGGCACCCGCACACCCAAGATGCTGAAAGACGTGCCGGTGGTCACCACGGTCATCTCGGCCAAAGAAATAGAAAAGACAGGCGCCCTCAATATTGCCGACGTGCTTCAGACCGAGATTCCGGGCGTGGAATTCAGCCGCCAGATGGACGGCCAGGTGGTGATGAACATGCAGGGCATGGGCGGCAGCGACGTGCTCTTCTTGATAGACGGAGAACGCATGGCGGGCGAAAGCCTCAACAACATAGACTACGAACGTCTCAACATGGACAATATCGAGCGGGTGGAAATCGTGCGCGGCGCGGGTTCGGCGCTCTACGGTTCCAACGCCATAGGCGGCGTAGTCAACATCATCACCAAGGAAGCCGACCGCCCCTGGTCGCTCAACGTGAACGGCCGCTACGGTTCCAACAACGAATGGAAAACGGGCGCCACCTTGGGATTCGACCAAAAGAAATTCAACAGCGTTACCAACGTATCCTATAAATCGGTGGACACCTACACGCTTAAGGGCAGCGATTCGGCCAGCACGCCTTCCATTATCTACGGCGGGCGCACCCTCAACGCCAACCAAAGCTTCCGCTTCGACCTCCTGCCCAACCTCTCGCTTAAGGTACGGGGAGGGTTCTACCACCGGGAACGCGATTACACCGAAACGCGCATCAACCGATATATCGATGGAACAGCGGGGGTTGCGCTCGACTACAACATCACCGAAAAGGCGCACCTGCGGGCGGACTATGCCTTTGACCTCTACGACAAATACAATTTCTATCCTAAGGCGGATATCCTGTCGAAGGAATACAGCAATATGCAGAATAAGGCGAACGTGCAGTTCGACTATAACTTCACCCCCGACAACATCCTTACCGTGGGCGCCGAATACTTTAACGAAACATTGATGTCGAACCAGTTCGACACCACATCGAACGGCGATTTCAAGAATTACATGGCGCATACGGCCGTGGCCTACGCCCAGCACGACATAAACTTCAAGAAGCAGTGGTATCTGGTGTATGGCCTGCGCATGGACTACAACAGCCAGTTCAGGCTGCCCCACCTCTCGCCCAAGGTGTCGCTGATGTACAAGATAAAGCCGGTTTCGCTACGGCTTTCGTATGCGGGCGGATTCCGCGCGCCCTCGCTCAAGGAAAGGTACTCCAACTACGATATGGGAGGTCAGGGATGGTTCATCATCTACGGAGACCCGAAGCTGAAATCCGAAAAGAGCCAGAACGTGATGCTGAGCGCCGAATACGCGCACAACCGCTTCAGCTTTACGGCCAGCGGCTACTACTGCTACACCAAAGACAAGATAACCACCGTGTATAACCTGAAGCAGGACACGGCCTTTTACCGCAACGTGAATATGTCGCACACCGCCGGTTTCGACGCCAGCTTTATGGTGAAACTGCCCTACGGTTTCGGCATCAAGCTGAACTATGCCTACGTGTTCGACCAGCAGAAGGAAGGCGGGGTCAACGTAAGCTACGCCCGCCCGCACACGGGGGTGGCGAGGTTCGACTATCATCTTGAAAAAGGATGGTACAGCTTAGGTGTGTCGCTGAGCGGGCGCGTGCTGTCGAGCCTCAACTCGGTGGCAGCCACCAGCAGCAACGACGAGGAGGGCAAACCCATTTACGAGAAAGTGCACTATCCGGCCTACACGATGTGGAAACTCAACGTCAACCAACGCTTCATGGATGCCGTTTCCCTGAACGTGGGTCTGGACAACATCTTTAACTACAAGCCCAAAGACTACGACTTGATTTCATCCACTTCGCCGGGCATCACGTTCTATGTGTCGCTTTCGGTGGATATCGATGATTTGGTCGGGTTTTCGAAAAAGAAGAATAGAAGATAACATAGCTCTTTAGATACTGCGATGAAAAAGAAAACGATTTTCGGAGTGGCGGCATGTGTTGTGGTGCTGCTGGTTCTGTGGATTCTGTGGGCGTGTCTGGCCTCGCCCACCAAGATCGCCTTGGTGAACTTTCAGGATTTTCAGGTGGCCAAGATGGTGCGTTCCACCGAGAATGGCTTTGTGAAGGCGCGTCCCATAAGCGTGGATGAACTGAGCCGCGTAAAGAAATACGATGCGGTTTTGGTATTTGGAATGGGCCTGCGCATTACGGGCGAAGAACGCGCCCTGTTGCAGAAGATTGCCGACAAGGGTGTGCCGTTCTACAGTTTCGCCACCACCAGTCCCGACAACAACATCTGCAATTTAGACAGCGTGCAGGCTTCCGTGCTGGAAGACTACTTAGGCAACGGCGGCACCTCCAACTACCGCAGCATGTTCAACTATATCCGCAAGGAACTCTGCGGCAAGAGCCTCTTTACGGGAGCCGTCGATTCGGTAAAGAGCATCAATCCCGACTGCCTTTTCCATATAGGCGAGGATTTGGCGTTCAACACCGTGGCCGAATACGAAAGTTATCTGAAGGAAAAAGGCCTTTATAAGGAAGGTCAGAAAAAGATAGCCCTCCTCACCGGCATCGCGGGGCCGTTCAACACCAATACCGAACACTTGGACGCCATCATCGCGGCCTTCCAAGACCGGGGCTACCGCATGTATCCGATTGCCAGTTTCATGAAGCGTCTGGAATTCCTGCGCGAGATACAGCCCGACGCGGCCATCTACCTGCCTCACGGACGCTTGGCGATGGGGCAGGGCGAACGCGCCGTGCAATGGCTGCAGCAAAACAACATCCCCCTTTTCTGCCCGCTCACGATGAACGCCACCTACGACCGCTGGAGGGCCGACAAGCAGGGCATGAGCGGCGGTTTCCTGAGCCAGAGCCTCGTGATGCCCGAACTGGACGGCGGCATCTTGCCCTATGCGCTCATTGCCCAATACAAGGACAAGGACGGCATCTATCTCTTCAAGGCCGTTCCCGAACGCCTGGAGGGTTTCTGCAATACGGTGGAAGCCTACCTGAACCTGCGCACCAAGGCGAACAAGGATAAGAAAATTGCCCTCTACTACTTCAAGGGACCCGGTTCCTCGGCCTTGACGGCCGCCGGCCTCGAAGTCTTGCCCTCGCTCTACAATGTATTGCTCCGCCTGCAGCAAGAGGGCTACGATGTGAGCGGCCTGCCCGCTTCGTTGGACGCTTTCGAAAAGATGTTGATGGAACGCGCCCCGGTGTTCAACAGCTATGCGGAGGGAAGTATGGCGCGCTACCTCTCGTCGGGCTATCCGCAGTGGGTAAAGGGAAGCGATTTGGACACATGGATCCAAAAGGAACTCTTGCCGGAAAGCTATGCCGAACTTACCGCCAAATACGGTGCCGTGCCGGGCGACTACTACACCCGCACCGACAATGAGGGCGTTGAAATCGCCGTTACCTGCATCCGCTTCGGCAATGTAGTGGTGTTGCCGCAACCGGTGCAGAGCACGGGCGAGAACTCATTCCAGGCCGTGCATGGCTCAAATCCCGTGCCGCCTTACCCCTATATTGCCTCTTATTTCTGGGCGCGCAACGGCTTCGGTGCCGACGCCATGATTCATTTCGGAACACACGGCTCGCTCGAGTTCGTGCCCGGCAAGCAGGTGGCCTTGAGTTCGGCCGACTGGACCGACCGCTTGGTGGGCGACGTGCCGCACTTCTACATCTATACCATTGCCGACGTGGGCGAGGCCATGATTGCCAAGCGCCGCTCCTATGCCGTTACGATAAGCCACCTGAGCCCTCCGTTCATGGAGAGCGGCCTGGGTCGCGAGGTGGCGCAGTTGCAGAGCCTGATAGGCGATTATCTTGCCAAGGCGGAGGATGAAAGCTATATGCCCGAAAAGAACTTGCAGATTAAGAAAATGGCCGTGAAGATGGGCCTGCACCGCGACTTGGAACTGGACAGCAACCTGCAGCAGACCTACACCTTGGCGGAGATTCAGGAGATAGACAACTTCGCCACCGAGTTGATTCAGGAAAAGATAGGCGCGGGACTCTACACCTTGGGCGTTCCCTTTGCAGAAGACAAGATTTTGAGTTCGGTGCGCCTGATTGCCAAAGACCCCCTGGCTTTCTCCTTGGCCGAAGTGGATATTTGCCGAGGCCGCATCGACAGGACAAAACTCAAAGACCAGACTTGGTTCGCCCGCAATTATTACGGCAAGGCGGAAGCCGCGGTAGAGAAACTGTTGAAGAACCCCTCTGCCGACATCCGCTCCATAATGTCGGGTTGGGGAATTTCTTCCGAAGAATACGACAAGGCCTGCCGTTGGGAAGAAAGGCAAAAGGGCGGCAATCCGATGGCGGCCATGATGGCCTCAATGAGCGGTAGTGATGCCCAACGGGAAAAGGCGGGCAAAGCCGAGACCAAAGAACCCAAGAAGAAAGGCGGGCATCCGAGCTGGATTCCCAAAACGGGCAAGAGTCCTGAATCCACGAAACCTAAAGGTGAGGGTGAGGGCAGGCCAGAAATGAAGGGAAAAGGCGGCCATCCGCAGGGAATGCCCAAGGAGGCCGGAATGCCCCAAGGAATGCCCAAGGGCATGGGGATGCCTCCCAAGATGGATCCTTCGGAAGAAGCCTTGATGAAAGCCATCCTCACGCTCAAATCGAGCCTGGAAAAGATAAACGAAATCCGGCAGATGCTGCGCCAAAGCCCCGAATTCGAGATGCGCGCCCTGATGAATGCCCTCAACGGCGGCTATGTGGCGCCCACTTCGGGCGGCGACTTCATCGCCAACCCCTCGGCCATTCCTACGGGACGCAACCTCTACGCCATCAATGCCGAGACCACACCCACGGCGGCCGCTTGGGAAAAGGGCAAGAAGATGGGCGACGAGATGATGGCCGACTATGCGGCCAAGCACGGCAAGATTCCGAGCAAGGTAAGCTTTACGCTTTGGTCGGGCAGCTTTATCGAAAGCGAGGGAGCCACCTTGGCGCAGATTCTCTACCTGCTGGGCGTTGAACCGGTGCGCGACCGCTTTGGCCGTGTGCTCGACGTGCAGCTGATTCCGCAGGAAGAACTGGGGCGTCCGCGCATCGACGTGGTGGTGCAGACATCGGGGCAGTTCCGCGATCTGGCGGCTTCCCGCCTGGAACTGCTGCAACGTGCCATCGCCATGGCCGCCGCTTCCGAAGACAAGGGCGACAACTTCGTGGCGCAGGGCAACGTGGCAGCCGAAAAGGTGCTGCTGGCCAAGGGCTACAGCCCCAAGGAAGCCCGAGAACTTTCCTCCACGCGTGTGTTCGGCGGCTTGAACGGAAGTTCGGGCACCGGCATCACGGGTATGGTGCAGGCCGGCGACCGCTGGGAAAAGGAATCGGAAATTTCGGAAACCTACCTCCACAATATGGGCGCCATGTACAGCTCCTCGCAAGACTGGGGTGACTTTAAGGAAGGGCTTTTCGAAGCCGCCCTGCAGAACACCGACGTGGTGATTCAACCCCGCCAAAGCAACACTTGGGGCGCGTTGAGCCTCGACCACGTGTATGAATTCATGGGCGGCCTCACACTTACCGTGCGCAACGTTACCGGCAAGGATCCCGACAACTATTTCAACGACCTTCGCAACCGCTACAATGCCCGCGTGCAGGACTTGCGCTCGGCCATCGGCGTGGAATCGCGCACCACCTTCTTCAATCCCAACTACATCAAGGAACAGATGAAGGGCGGGGCGAGTGCGGCGGCCGGCTTTACCGAACTGGTGGAGAACACCTACGGCTGGAACGTGATGAAGCCCTCGGTGATCGACAACCAGATGTGGGATCAGGTGTATGACGTATATGTGAAAGACGTGAACAACCTGGGTGTGAGGAAGTTCTTCGAGAACGAAAGCCCGGCCGCCTTGCAGGAAATGACCGCCGTGATGATGGAAACCGCCCGCAAGGGCTACTGGAAAGCCAGCGAAGCCCAGTTGGCCGACATTGCCAAGGTGCATGCCGAATTAGTGGAGAAATACGGTGCCTGCTGCAACGGCTTTACCTGCGGGAACGCGCTGTTGAAAGACTTTATGTCGCAGAAACTCGATCCCGAGCAGGCGCAGCAATATAAATCGGAAGTGCGCAAGGCCCTGCATGCCGAACCCATTGCCGACAACGGCAAATCGGTGGTGCTGGAAAAGGAGCAGAAGGCCGCCACGCCCGAACGTGCCTTAGACAGCGCGCGCATCATCCTCATCGTGTTCGCCGTGGTGGCCGTAGCCGCCGTGGCCGCCTCGGTGGTGCTGATCCGCAAGAAAAAGAAAAACGCGGCGAAATAGGATGGAAAACATACTCCTCATCATGACCATGCTCTGCCTGTTGACGGGAATTTTCCGCAACAGCCTCTCTCCTGGCAAGTATTACCCGGCGGTGTTCGCCGTGGTGTGCGCGCTGTTCGTGCTGCTGTCGGGCCGCTATGCGGTGCAGGTGAACAAACTGGCCGTAAGCGAGGCTTTCGCCAGGCTGGAAGTGATGCAGAACATCAACGTGCTCATCACCCTGCACATATTGTTTACCCTGGGCTTCGCGGCGGCCAAGATGCAGAAGGCTTTCGGGCTCGAAAACCCGCTGTTTTACCGCATACTGGAATATGTGCCGCCCTTGCTGGTGTTCCCCGCCTTGTTCTATTTCCACATCGTGCTGTTGTTTTCGTTCGCGGGCGTGTCGTTCACGCTTATCGGCACGGTGTTCGCCCTCATCACCCTGCTTTGCGTGGGCGGCGGTGCCTACCTGTTCCGCGCCGCCGTGCCGGAAACCGAATTGAGAACGGAACTGCTGCTGATTGTGGAACTGCTGCTGTTCTTTCTCACCATTTTCAGTTACGGAATATTCTTCAGCTAAAAATTAAAGACATGAATACTTTAACGACTGTAATGTTTTGGATTGCCAGCGGTTTCCTAATACCGGTGGTTATCGGCCTGCTGTATTTCTTCGTGCGCAGCATCCTGCTCTTGGGCGGTTTCGTATCGAAATACGTGCAGCGTTCGCGCATGGAAAAGGAAGTGAAGACAGCCATGGAAAACTTGAACGAAAGCAATGTGCGCGATTTGAAGTTCTCGCCCGAAATCTCCTCCAATCCGCTGGTAAAGTGCATAAACAGCATCATCTCCAATAAATACAACGAGGCGGTGGTCAACAAGACCGTTTCCGAATACGAGCTTGCCTGCGGCAAGGAACTCGACCAGGCCAAGATTCTGGTGAAATTCGGCCCGATTTTAGGCCTGATGGGTACCTTGATTCCCATGGGGCCGGCCTTGGCGGGGCTTTCCTCGGGCGACATCGCCTCGATGGCCTACAACATGCAGGTGGCTTTCGCCACCACGGTGTTGGGCTTGTTTGCCGGAGCGGTGGGTTTCGTACTCTATCAGACCAAGCAACGCTGGGCGCAGAAAGACCTCGTGCGCCTCGATTTCGTGTGCCAGTTGATGAAACAAAGCCAAAACGCCTAATTTTCGAGCCATGAGACGCAGGATATTGCAAGACAACGACGATCAGGATCCGGTAGCCATGCTTTCGAACCTGTTCGATGTGGCCATGGTGTTCGCCGTGGCCTTGATGGTGGCCTTGGTGTTCAAGTTCAACATGACCGAGATTTTCTCGCAGGAAGACTACACGATTGTAAAGAATCCAGGACAGGAGAACATGGAGATCATCACCAAGGAGGGTCAGACCATAAATAAATACAAGCCTTCCGAAAATCAGGACGGCTCCGGCAAGAAAGGACGGAAAGTGGGCGTGGCCTACCAGTTGGAGAACGGCGAAATCATTTATATTCCGGAATAAGCGGAATTATGGCTACTTTTGCGGGCTTTTTCCGTCAATCGTAGCGCAATGAAAAAATTAGACTTTCAGCCGAAACTTTTTTCGCAG
This sequence comes from Ruminococcus flavefaciens, assembly GCA_023667315.1. Classification (GTDB taxonomy): domain Bacteria; phylum Bacteroidota; class Bacteroidia; order Bacteroidales; family P3; genus Pullibacteroides. The sequence continues at coordinate 455,612 of JAMPAI010000001.1, read as the reverse complement.
TTCAAGACCTACAACAAGTCGCAGTTCATGGCCGACTTGATGGCAGGTATCATCGTGGGCATCGTGGCCCTTCCCTTGGCCATCGCCTTCGGTATCGCCTCGGGGGTGAGTCCCGAGAAAGGCATCATCACCGCCATCGTGGCCGGTTTCATCATTTCCTTTCTGGGCGGCAGCAAGGTGCAGATAGGCGGTCCTACGGGCGCGTTCATCGTTATCATCTACGGCATCATACAGCAATACGGCATCGAGGGGCTTACCGTGGCCACGCTGATGGCCGGGGTGCTGCTGATTCTACTTGGCGTGTTCAAGCTCGGCACCGTCATCAAGTTTATCCCCTACCCCATTATCGTGGGCTTTACCGCCGGTATCGCCGTTACCATCTTCACCACGCAGATAGCCGATATTTTCGGACTCGACTTTCAGGGCGAGAAGGTACCGGGCGACTTCGTGGGTAAATGGATCCTCTACTTCAAGTACTTCGACACCGTGAACTGGTGGAACGTAATCGTGAGCGTGGCAAGCGTCGCCATCATCGCCGTCACACCCAAGTTCCTCAAGAAGATTCCCGGTTCGCTGGTGGCCATCATCCTGGTTACCGTGGGCGTTTATTTCCTGAAGGCCTACGCGGGAATCACCTGCATCGACACCATCGGCGACCGCTTCACCATTGCCGCCGAACTTCCGGCGGCCAGCATGCCGAGCCTGGATTGGGAAGCCATCAAGAACCTCTTTCCGGTAGCCATCACCATCGCCGTGCTGGGCGCGATCGAGAGCCTGCTTTCGGCCACCGTGGCCGACGGGGTTATCGGAGACCGCCACAACTCCAACACCGAACTGATTGCCCAAGGCATCGCCAATATGGTGACGCCGCTTTTCGGCGGTATTCCGGCCACCGGCGCCATCGCCCGTACGATGACCAACATCAACAACGGCGGCCGCACGCCCGTGGCCGGCATCATCCACGCGGTGGTGCTGCTGCTGATCCTGCTTTTCCTGATGCCCTTGGCCAAATACATTCCCATGGCCTGTCTGGCAGGCGTGCTGGTGGTGGTTTCGTATAACATGAGCGGCTGGCGCACATTCAAGAACCTGATGAAAAACCCCAAGAGCGACGTGGTGGTGCTGTTGCTCACCTTCTTCCTCACCGTAATCTTCGACCTTACCGTGGCCATTGAGGTGGGGCTGGTTATCGCCTGTATCCTCTTCATAAAGCGCGTTATGGAAACCACGCAGATCTCGGTTATCAAGAATGAACTCGACCCCAGCCACGAATCCGACTTGGTGACCCACGAAGAACACCTGAGCATTCCCGAAGGCGTGGAAGTATATGAAATCAACGGCCCGTATTTCTTTGGCATCGCCACCAAGTTCGAGGAAACGATGAACCAGATCGGCGACCGCCCCAAAATACGTATCATCCGCATGCGGCGCGTACCGTTCATCGACTCCTCGGGTCTGCACAACCTTGAATCGCTCTGCCAGATGTCGCATCAGAACGGTATCCGCATCATCCTCTCGGGGGTAAGCGAAAAGGTGCACGAAACCTTGCAGAAATCGGGATTCTTCTCGATTGTGGGAAGCGAGAACGTCTGCTCCAACATCAACCTGGCGTTGGAACGCAGCCGAGAAGTGCTGCGCGAGATAGAATAAATGAACGGAAAACGACACCGAAAATGAAGCAGCAAGTTATCGTATCGCTCACCTCTTTTCCGGCGGCCATTCACTATGCAATCGGTGCCGTGAAGTCGATTCTGCAAGGTTCCGTACTGCCTGACAAGGTGGTGCTTTACCTTACCTTCCCGGATTTCGGAGAAATAGGAATCCCGCAAGACCTACTGAAACTTGCAGAAAACAATCCTATCTTCGAGATACGGAACAACGATCCCGACCTTCGCTCCTACCAGAAACTTATCCCCGCACTCAACGATTTTCCCGAAGCCGTGGTGGTGACAATAGACGATGACGTGCTCTATCACCGCCATATGCTGCGCGACCTGTTGAAAGTTCACCGGATAGTGCCCGATGCCATCGTGGCCCACCGCGTAAGGCGGATCATTCCAGACGCACCCTATTCTATGTGGAAAAAATACAAATGGTATCATTTTCTAATCAAACGAATACATGCCGGCTACAAGAATCTCCTGACAGGTGTCGGAGGCGTACTCTATCCCCCCCATTCCTTGAAAGCCGAAATGCTGGATGTGAAAATTTACTCCAAAATAGCGCCAACCGCCGATGACCTATGGTTCTGGGCGGCTGCCGTGGCGAACCGAAGAAAAATCGTTCCCGTTCCTTTTGGCCGGAACAAACTGCATTACGGCGGCAAGCCTCTCGACATTTCGCTGATGAAAACCAATATAGAATCGGGAATAGACCGCAATGCCCTCGTCATGCAGGCCATCTTGGAAAACTATCCCGATATCCGTCAGATTATAGCAAGTCGTGACGAATAACGGTACCTTAACAGCATCACCATGAATGTGAAACCGAACAAGCAACCACAGCAGGTCATCGTATCGCTCACCTCTTTTCCGGCGGCCATTCACTATGCAATCGGTGCCGTGAAGTCTATCCTTGCCGGTTCCGTACTGCCCGACAAGGTGGTGCTTTACCTTACGTTTTCCCAATTCGGGGAAAAGGGACTGCCGGAAGAATTGACCGCATTGGCAAAAGAAAATCCGGTGTTCGAAATAAGGAATTACGACCGGGATATTCGCTCCTACCGCAAACTGGTTCCCGCACTGCAAGACTTTCCCGATGCCATTGTCGTAACCGTTGACGACGACGTGGACTATCACTCCGATATGCTGCGTAGCCTGCTGAAACTTCACGAACGATATCCCGACTTCATACTGGCACACCGGGCCAAACGCGTGGCGATGGAAAAACCTTACCGCAAATGGCATAAGTTCAGGTGGTACAGTTTTCTCGGCAAGAAGATTCAACCCGGCTATGACCGCATGCAGACCGGCTGCGCGGGTGTGCTGTATCCCCCGCACTCGCTGAAACCGGACATGATAGACGTGGAACTTTTTGCGCAACTGGCACCCACTGCCGACGATTTCTGGTTCTGGGCAGCCGCGGTGGCCAACGGAAAAAAGATACTGCCGGTACCTTTCGGGCCTCACAATAAACCGCGAGGATTGGGCAAGCCCAAGGAACTGTCGCTTAAAACCGTTAATTTCAAATCGGGACAAGACCGTAACGATGCGGCTTTCCGCGCCATACTCGAAAAATATCCGTTTATACGGCAACGAATTGAAAAAAGGAAATAACATGAACTCAATGAATATAGATTTAGTTTATCTATGGGTTGATGGGAATGACCCGAAATGGCGTGCCAAACGGAACACAGCCTTAGGAAAAGCCGATGTAAACACCCCTGAAAATTGCAAAGGACGTTATTCCGATAACGATGAGCTGAAGTACAATTTACGCTCCGTATCGATATATGCACCTTGGATCCGCAAGATCTTTATCGTTACCGATGATCAGATTCCACAATGGTTGAACACATCCAATCCCAAAGTGCAAATCGTAGACATCTCAGACATCCTGCCGGCACAAAGCCTTCCTTGTTTCAACTCCAATATCATCGAACACTTTCTATATAGGATTCCCGATTTATCGGAACACTTTCTATATGCCAATGATGATATGTTTTTAAACCGCCCGGTTTCCCCCTCAACCTTTTATACTCCCGAAGGCCTTCCTATCATGCGATTATACCGTAGGAGATTCCGGAAATTATTCTTATACTACAGAACACATATCCTTAAGAAAAATCTAGAACATTACATCCAAGCCATCAAAAATTCGGCCGTTATTGTAAAAAGGAAATATGGACGTTATTTCAACAGCAAACCACATCATAACATCGATGCCTTCCTTAAAAGCGACTATATGGATACGGCCAATATTTTTAAAGAAGACATCTCATCCACACTCAGCAATCACCTCCGCAGCACGAACGATGTGCAACGTATTATCTACACCTACGCAGCTTTGGCAAAGAAGCGCGCCAAGCTGCAATATGTAAGCCAGAAAACTTCGTTCCGCTTCCCCATACACAAACACGAGTTGTACCAAGAAATAGAAAAATACAATCCTACCTTTTTCTGTATGAACGACTCGCAGTTTGCATCGGATAGCGACGGGATACGGGCTGCCGAATATTTACAGCATCGGTTTCCCGAGAAATCAAAGTTTGAAAAGTAACGGACGGCTATTTTTCCTCGATGTCGTTCAGGTCGTATTGCTCGAAATAGTCGAAGCCACGCTTCTTTTCCGGTTTGCAACGGGCTCGTCCGCGAGCCCGCTTACCCAAGAACTCTTCGTACGATTTTACCGCATAGTGATTGATGCGTATAACATCTTGCTGTGGTGCACGATCCCTGAAATTCCTTTTAATCGGATTGCCGTGCGAATCGTAGGCATACCCCGATATACGCGCCACTTCATGGCACCCGATTACCGAAAAGACACGCTTAGGATTCACGATGCTTTTAACGTGACGGTTCAATATATGCTCCGGCAAAGAATGCCTTTTAAATCTTTCCATCACACAGCCTTCCGCCTTTGTCTTGGCACCGCCGCTGCCGTAAACCAGCCAATTCAGTTCCACAACGGATGCATTTTCGAATCGGGACAAAAATTCGGGAATCGTCTTGTCTTTCACCGGAACGATAAACTCGTCGAGGTCGATAATGGCCAGCCAACGCATCTCGAAACGGTATTTCTCCAAACAATCGTCGTATGCAGCCAACTGCATGCGGTGTCCCGGAAAATAACGGTATTCCACCAAACCCGAAGCGATATAGGGTTCAAGAACCTCGCGGGTACAGTCGGTGCTTTCGTTGTCGTAGATATAGAACTTTTCCACGCCCATGCGCCGATGCCACTCGATCCATTCCTTGAAATACGGCCCCTCGTTTTTGGCGATGGCACAAACCGCCAGGTAATAGCGGGGGCCGGATGTATCTTTCCGTATGCGGCGCCTCAGCCGCAACGCATTGCACAGCCCGTAGCGCAATATGCCGCGCCAACGGTTCCTCGCCATCTTGCAGGGAATCAGTCCCGCTATGATCTCGGCCGCCACCTTGTTCATCGCTCAAAACTTGATTTTTCGGGCAATATATGGTCGAAAGCCGCCTTTATATCGGCCATCACCTGCGCGTAATTGCGTATATGCACGTTATCGTTGAGGCATATCAACCTGTACGACTGCTCCCGTATCGCCTTGATGGCCTTCTGCGACTTTATCATAAGCGGAAACATCTTGGTATCGGCATAGGTGTTGTAGGGCTCGAAATTACCCCGGCAAATCTGCCAGGTGCGGAAGAGTTCGGGTGTGTAGTCGGTTACGGCGCGGAAGCGGTTCGCCGAGGTTTCGGTAAGTTCCTTTTCGGCCACGGCCCAGACTTCCTCGAAAGTGGTCTTCAGATACGGCTGGGCATTGTGGGGCGTGCGGAGCGTGATGAACTTGCCGTAAGGCCTGAGCAAATAGTTCCAACGCGCCCGTGAACCGTAGCTCCGGTCGAACCATTTGTCGTGAAAACGCGCCATCACTTCCTGCTTGTCGAAGTGGCGGTTGATGATCCTGAGGTTATTCTTTATCCGCCTGTACCACTGCGACCATGCCGGATTGTATTGAAAGGCCGCTATGTCGCAAGGCAGGCCGTCCTTAAAGAAACGTTCCTGAGGCAAGGTATCCGTTATATAGAAGTCGTCGTTGAAATACACGAAATGTTCCGCCAGACCGGGAATACGGTACATATACCGTTCGATAACCACGGAATTATAGGTAGGAAGGAACTGTTGCGGAATAAAATCCCGGTGGTTCACCAAGTGGATTTTCGGGTTGGAGACATCCAGCCACCCGGGCGCCTGACCGCAGGTAACGAAATGTATCTTGCGCACCCACGGGGCGAATCTTTCCACACCCCGGAACCAATATTTCAAGAAACCGTAATCGCGGAAACGGGCTTCGGAAACGCCGTTTTTCTCGTTATCCTTATGCGATGCATACTTTGCGAACTCCTGCTGCCACTCGGGGGCATTCATATCCACCCAGGTCACGATAAAATCTATCTCCATCTTTCTGCCCTTTAGCGTTTGCCCGCAAAACTAATCCGAATTTTCCTCATCCCCAAACCAAAGCTAGCGGAACTCCAGGCCGAACACCTGGGCGAAGTTCCGGCGAACCGTGGCGCAGACTGCGGCAAAGTCTTGAACTTCGCCCAGTTCTTTCTGCATGGAGGTAACGCCTTTGTCGGTAAAGCCACAGGGGTTTATGAGGTTGAAATACGACAGGTCGGTATTTACGTTGAGCGCGAAGCCGTGCATGGTAACGTAGCGCGAGCACTTGACCCCGATGGCGCAGATCTTGCGGGCACGGGGCGTGTGCGCCTCTATCCAGACACCCGTGGCACCTTGCAGGCGTTCGCAAACAATGCCGTATTGCGCCATGCTGCGGATAACCACTTCCTCTATCTTATCTACATAGGCCTTTACGCCCAAGGGAAATTCCTCCAGGTTGAAAATCGGATAGCCCACCAATTGACCCGGCCCGTGAAAGGTAACGTCCCCGCCCCGGTCGATATGGATAAACTCGGCGTTCTTGGATTGCAGCAGCGCGGCCGAGGCGAGCATATTGCTGTCTTTGCCGCTGCGCCCCACCGTGAACACGGGCGGATGTTCCACGAAAAACAGACGGTTCCGCCCCATTTTTCCCTGTAATTTGGCCTGTTTCACCTCTTCCAGGGTCTTTTCCTGTAAATCCCAAACCTCGCGGTAGGAGCGCAGACCCAGATTTTCGAAACGGCAGGGAACCATGATACAAGATTACTTTTTCAGAAAAGATTACGGTTTGCAGACGTGGCGTTCGGCGTGATAGCTGGAACGCACCAGGGGGCCGCTCTCCACGCAACGGAAGCCTTTTTCCTTTCCGATACGCGCATATTCGGCGAATGTTTCGGGCGTAACGTATTCCTGCACCTCCACATTCTGCGCGGTGGGCTGCAGATACTGCCCGATGGTCATCACCGAACAGCCCACAGACAGCAGGTCGTCCATCACCTGCAATATCTCCCCACGGGTCTCGCCCAAGCCGAGCATGATGCCGCTCTTGGCCGTGATGCCGCTCTTGGCGATATGTCCGATAACCTGCAGCGAACCGTCGTAGGTGGCCTTGCTGCGGATCGAAGGCGTGAGCCGGCGCACGGTCTCCATATTGTGCGAGATCACTTCGGGTTTCTGCGCGATTACCAGATCGATCAATTCCGTGCGCGACTGGAAGTCGGGAATCAGCACCTCCATGCTTACCTGCGGGTTCTTTTGCTTAACGGCCCTGATTACCTGCGCCCAATGGTTCGCCCCGAGATCGGGCAGGTCGTCGCGGTCCACCGAGGTGATGACCGCGTGCTTGAGCTGCAGCAGGCTTATCGAGTCGGCGATATGCTGCGGTTCTTCCGAATCCAAGGGCAGCGGCTTGCCGGTGGTGACGTTGCAGAAACGGCAGCCACGCGTGCAGATATCACCGCCGATCATAAAGGTGGCCGTGCCGCAGCCCCAGCATTCGCCTTGGTTGGGGCAACGGCCGCTGGTGCAGATGGTGTGCAGGTTGTTGCTGTTGATGGTGTCCTGCACCTTGCGCGACAACTCGCCCATCGGCAGCTTTATCTTGAGCCAGTCGGGCTTTCGGCGGCTGTTCTGCATGGCTTCTATTTTTCGGCGCCCTCGGCGCGTTTGGCCTGACGCTTGCGTTCGTTCTCGTCTAAGATAATCTTGCGCAGACGCAGGTGCTGGGGTGTGATTTCGAGATATTCGTCGGGGCCGATGTATTCCATGAATTCTTCGAGCGACATCTTGCGCGCCGGCGCGATATGGGTGGCCTCGTCGGCTCCCGAAGCCCGCATGTTGGTAAGCTTCTTGCTCTTGCAGACGTTCACCACCAGGTCGTCGAGACGGATGTGCTCGCCGATTACCTGTCCGGCGTACACTTCTTCGTTGGGGTCGATAAAGAACGTGCCCCTGTCCTGCAGCTTGTCGATGGCATAAGCGTAGGCTGTGCCGGTTTCCATAACCACCAGCGCCCCGTTGCGGCGCGTGCCGATCTCGCCCTTCCAAGGCGCGAAGCCGTCGAAACGGCTGGCCATGACCGCCTCACCCTCGGTGGCGGTGAGCACGTTGTTGCGCAAGCCTATCATACCGCGGGCGGGAATGCTGAAGATGATATGGGTACGGTCGGACTGGGTCTCGATCGACTTGATCTCGCCCTTGCGCTGGGTGGCCATCTCGATGGCCTTGCCCGAGAACTCTTCGGGAACCACGATCGTGAGCTCTTCCATAGGCTCGCACTTGACTCCGTCGATTTCCTTGATGATGACCTGCGGCTGACCCACCTGCAGTTCGTACCCCTCGCGGCGCATGGTCTCGATAAGCACCGAAAGATGGAGGATGCCGCGGCCATAGACCAGAATGGCATCGGGCGAACCGGTGTCTTCCAAGCGCAGGGCCAGGTTCTTTTCCAGTTCCTTTTCGAGGCGTTCGCGCACGTGGCGGGAGGTGACATATTTGCCGTCCTTTCCGAAGAAAGGCGAGTTGTTGATGGTAAAGAGCATGCTCATGGTGGGCTCATCCACCGAAATGGGCTTCAAGGCTTCCGGATTCTCGAAGTCGGCCACCGTGTCGCCGATCTCGAAGTCTTCCAGCCCCATCACGGCGCAGATCTCACCGGCTTCCACGGGCGTCTTCACCTTTTCCTTGCCCAAGCCTTCGAACACGTAGAGTTCCTTTATCTTCTGCTTCTCGATCTTGCCGTCGCGCTTCACCAGGCTCACGTTCTGCCCGGCCTGCAGGGTGCCGCGCGTAAGACGTCCCACGGCGATACGGCCTATGTAGGAGGAGTAGTCCAGCGAGGTAACCATCATCTGGGTCGTGCCTTCTTCCACCTTGGGCGTGGGAATGTATTTGAGGATAAGGTCAAGCAGATAGGTGATGTCGGTGGTAGGCTTGCGCCAGTCTTCGCTCATCCAGCCGTTCTTGGAGGAACCGAAAGCGGTGGGGAAATCGAGCTGGTCTTCGGTGGCGCCGAGGCTGAACATAAGGTCGAACACCTTTTCCTGTGTCAGTTCGGGGTCGCAGTTGGGCTTGTCCACCTTGTTGATGACCACGATGGGCTTAAGGTTCAGCTGCAGGGCCTTCTGCAATACGAAGCGGGTCTGGGGCATGGGGCCTTCGAAGGCATCGACCACCAGCAGAACGCCGTCGGCCATATTGAGCACGCGTTCCACCTCGCCGCCGAAATCGGCGTGGCCCGGCGTGTCGATGATATTGATCTTGGTATTCTTGTAGCGGACCGCCACGTTCTTGGAAAGGATGGTGATACCGCGTTCCCGTTCCAGATCGTTGTTGTCGAGAATGAGTTCTTTCTTTTCCTGATTGTCCCTGAAAAGGTTGGACTGATAGAGGATCCTGTCCACCAAGGTCGTCTTTCCGTGATCGACGTGGGCAATGATCGCCACGTTTCTGATTTCTGTCATCGATGTTGATTTTGCGGCTGCAAAGGTACATTATTTGAGGTAATCAACGAAGCAACATCGCCCACATATATCTTCTGTGTCCATAGCGCGCCCGAACGCTGCGGGCGATGCCTCCGGCAGTCTGTTAATGCGGGTACGCTTGCTCTTGCACGGGGCCTGCTGGTTTCAAGCAAACATTTTGCCATTTCCGTACAATTTTATAGTAAAACATTTTGCCGTTTCTGTACATTTTCATAGTAAAACATTTTGCCGTTTCCGCCAAGACAGTTAATTTTGCATTAATAATTAGCGCATTATGAAACACTTGATATTTAAGCGTAAAATATACGCCCAAATGGAAGTATGGAAAGAAAAATCGGCAGGGGAAACGGCCCTGTTGATTGAGGGCGCAAGACGGGTCGGTAAATCCACCATCGCGAAGGAATTTGCCCGCAACGCTTATGACAATTACTTGCTCATTGACTTTACAAACGTCAAACAGAGTATCATTGATTTATTCAACGACCTCTCTGACCTGCACTATTTCTTCATAAGTCTGCAATCTTTAACCGGCACCAAACTCACGCCGGGCAAGTCCTGCATCATTTTTGACGAAGTGCAGTTCTGTCCGAAGGCCCGACAGGCCATCAAGCATCTGGTAAAAGACGGCCGCTACCACTATATCGAGACAGGCTCGCTTATTTCCATCAAGAAGAACACAAAGGATATCCTCATTCCCAGTGAAGAAAGACGGATTGACATGTATCCAATGGATTTTGAAGAATTTCTTTGGGCAATAGGAAAAGAACCGACCTTTGAACTGATACGATATGCCTATCAAAGGCTAAAACCCATGGGCGATGCCGTAAACCGCGACATGATGAAACTCTTCCGGCTCTATATGCTTGTGGGAGGGATGCCGCAGGCGGTTGCCGCGTATCTCCGAAGCTCCGATTTTGAAGCCGTAGATGATATAAAGCGGGATATTATAAAACTGTATCTCGATGATTTTGAAAAGATAGACGATAGAGGAAGGGCTTCGGCAGTCTTCAAGTCCATTCCGGCGGAACTGGCCCGCAATACGATGCGGTACCGCGTGGGGAACGTTATCGAGAATGCAAGGTTCTCCCGTCTTGAGGAAATCTTTCAGGATATCGACAAATCCAAGACCGTGAATTTTGCCTATCATGCCAACGATCCCAATGTCGGGTTCGCGCTGCACACATCCTACGACTTCTTCAAGATGTTTATCGCCGACACGGGGCTCTTTGTTTCGCTGGCATTCATGGATAAGGATTTTACGGAAAACGTCATCTACCGGAAACTGCTCACAGACAAACTTTCTGCCGATTTAGGCTATCTCTACGAGAATGTGGTGGCACAACTGCTGAGAGCCTCGGGAAATTCGCTGTATTACTATACGTTCAAAGAAAAGGTACCGGAGGCAACCGAACCCCGCTCCTACGAGATCGACTTCCTCATAAGCAGAAAAGACAAGATATGCCCGATCGAAGTCAAGTCTTCCGGTTACAAATCCCACAAATCGCTCGACGAGTTCCAACGGAAATTTTCCTCCCGCATCCAGCAACGCTATCTTCTCTATACGAAAGATCTTCGCAAAGAAGAGGACATAATATGCCTGCCTGTCTATATGGCAGGGCTGTTGTGATTCAAGTCTTCAGACTCATATATTTAACTTATGACATTATTTCTTTGTAAGGTTGTTTTCTATTATGGATATCAATCTGTCTATCTGTGTCAAGGCCTTTTTCGTCAACTTCTGCTGTTCGGCAATCCGGTCCATCGCCTTGTCTATTGAGGTCGTGCTGTTAACATGCACGCCACTGCCAATGATTGCCGTCGAACTGCGGCCGGTCTGATGTATTGTTCCGCTTCTTTTCATTTCACCCTCTCCCGTTAGCAACCATTCTTTATTGATCTCAGGAAACGAATGTAGTATTTTCTCCAATGTCTTTGATGTTACATTTTCGTTCATACTGTTCACCGCACCATTGGCGAGCCCGCAAAGACGCTCGAATGACGCATTTTTAACGCATTGCAAATATAACAAAAACAGACAAATTTATTTCAAAAATTCTAATCTTTCAAGCACCCCACGGGAACCACGTAGATGCCGTCGGCTCGTTGGTAGGCGAACTCGCCCACGCCGGTGAGCACCATGCGGAAAGACGGGGCTTTCATTCTTGTGGTGTCGATAATATTGGTCAAGGCCGAAAGGGTCTTTACCCCCTCGGCTATCGAACTTTCTCCACCCAGCTTGATCTCGATAAGCCCGTACGAACCGTTCCGCAGATGCAGCACGGCATCACATTCCAGGCCGTTTTTATCCCGATAGTGATAAACGGTGCCGTCCAAGGCATCGGCATAGACCCGCAGGTCGCGGATACACAAGGTTTCAAAAAAGATACCCATCGCCTTTAAATCGTTTATCAAGTCGTCGGGGCCGAGACCGAGCGAGGCCGCCCCGATGGAAGGGTCAACATAATACCGGGTGTCCGATGTCCTGACGGCGGTCTTACTCCTCAAATTGGGATTCCAGGCCGGCATGTCCTCGATAACGAATATCTTGCGCAAGGCCGAAAGGTACGAATCAACCGTTTCATCGCTGATATTTTCCGTTTCATTGACGGCTATATCCGCCAATATCGTGGCTATGCTGGCCTGCATACCTTGCAGACGCGCGTATGAACGCATAATGCGCTTGGTGCGCTCTGGGTTTCGCTTCACATTATCCACCCTGGATATATCGCTGTTGACGATAGCCTTATAGTATTCGGAAGCCTGCAGCAAGGCCGCACGTTCCGTTTTCTTCTGCAGCGATTTCGGCCACCCGCCCCGACATATCAGATAGGCAAGCGCAGGCAATGTATGCTTATTCCGTGCCGCTATTTTTTTCGGGTCACGGAACAAATCGGCCAGACTCACCTCCCCCGAAGACTCGCCGGACTCCCACAGGCTCATCGGGCGCATGGTAAGCCATCCATATCTACCCGTTCCCGTATGATGAATCTTTGTAAAATCGGCTGGAACCGCCGAACCGGTAAGCATAAACAAGCCATCCTCTCCCCTATGGTCAACCTCAAACCGGATGGCATCCCAAAACCGAGGCACATCCTGCCATTCGTCGATAAGCCGGGGGTTATCGCCGGCAAGCAACAACTTGATATCCGTTTGCGCCAGTTCCCTATAGTATTCCTGCCTATCCGGATCATCCATATACAGGATGCTCTTTGCCTGCTGCGCCGCCGTAGTTGTTTTACCACAAGCCTTAGGCCCCTCTATCAATACCGCGCCCATCGCATCCAGTTTATCCCTTAACAATTGGTCTACAATTCTTTTCCGATACTCCATTCCACTGATATTTAATGCAAATATAGCGATTATTTGGAAATTTGGCGCGATTTCGTTTGGAAATTTGGCGCAGTTTTATTTGGAAACTTGGCGCATTATCCGTTTGGAAACTTGACGGGGATTATTCCCCTTCCACCTCGGCGTCCTTCAGGTTGTTGCGCAGCACGTCCATGCCGTCGGCATCCATATAGACCGGATAGGGAGTCTTGAGGTTCAGCGGCAGCTGTACCGGGCTTACCGAAGCGTTGCGCCCAAGCTGCTGTGCAGGTTCCAGTTGACCGTCAACTTTGTCCATGCGGTCGTCTTCGGTTTGGGAGAGCGCGTCGGCCACACGGTCTTTATCCACCGCCGTAAACGAAACAAGGGTGTTCTTGTTGGCGAAGAAATAAAAATCGAGGTCGAAGATGCCGCACACCGTTTCGAATTTCTCATCGCACACCAGACGTTTGCCCGAACCGGCAAGCAGTTCCGCCCTGCCCCCTTGCGGATGACGCATGACAAGCGGAACCGTGTCGGTGGAAACGGCGCGCAACTCGCCGCCAATCTTCAGGAAAAGGGTACGGTTCTGCAGTTGGTTGCGGCTGTAGGTGTCTTCCTTGTAGATCGTGCCCGAAGGCAGATAGAAACGCCACAGGCCTTCCTTCAGTCCCTCATCGTAATACCCCTCGATAAAGCGGGTGCTGTCGGGATAGCGCGCGGTATAAAGCCCGTGGGTTATGTTTAGTTTATAAGTGGAAAGCTGATAGCCCTTCTCATCGTGCACGAACCAACTGCCGTTGCGCAAGCCCCGAAACCAATGCTGGTCTTCGAGCACGCTTCCTTCGGCATCGTACAGGAGCCTGCGGCCGTGCAGCAATCCATTTTCGAAGCGTTCTTCCCGGATCAGCTGCCCCGAATGGGCATACATCTTCCAGACGCTGTCTTTCTGCTTATCGAGGTAGTAGCCCTCGGCCATCAACGAGCCGTCGGGATAGAAATAGCGGTTGTACGAAGCGTAACCGCCCCGAAAATAAAAGGCTTCCGTTACCAAAGTATCGCCCAGGGCCGTATAGACGAAGCGGCCGGTGGGCATATCGTCCTTAAACTGCCCCGTATAGCCGAGTTTGTCGGCCGAAGGTTTCCGCACCCAGACGCCCTGCTTGCGCCCCTTGGCGTCGGTACGGTTGGTGTCGCGCACCGCTTCCGCTCCGTAATTGACTCCCATTCCGGCCAGCAGCAAGGCCACGACACAGGCCAACCGCCTGAAATTTGCAATAAGACGCATGGATTATTCCGCTTTTTCGGTTCCGCCCAGGTGCTCGGCAATCAAGTAGGTGTTGCGGGTGGGCGAATTGCGCCCCACCAGCTCCGCCAGATAACCCGCCAGAAACAACTGCAAGCCCATCAACATACTGGTAAGGCAGATATAGAAATAGGGCGAGGAGGTTACCAATGGCGCCGTGATACCGTGATGCAGGCAGTAGATTTTCTGCGCGCCCAGCCAAACGGCGGCCAGGAACCCGATAATGAACAGCAACAGCCCGAAGCTTCCAAAAAAGTGCATGGGCTTTTTGGAGAAGCGCCCCACGAAACTGAGCGAGAGCAGATCGAGAAATCCGTTGATAAAGCGGTTCATACCGAACTTGGTGGTACCGTACTTGCGGGCGCGGTGCTGAACCGCCTTCTCACCGATATTGCCGAAACCCGCCCACTTGGCGATTACGGGAATGAAGCGGTGCATCTCTCCATACACCTCGATGCTCTTCACCACATCGTGGCGATAGGCCTTCAAGCCGCAGTTGAAATCGTGCAGGTGAATCTTCGACATACGGCGCACCGCCCAGTTGAACAGCTTGGTGGGCAGGGTCTTGGAAATGGGGTCGTAGCGTTTCTTCTTCCAGCCCGACACCACGTCGTAGCCCTCTTCGGTCACCATCCTGTAGAGCGCCGGAATCTCGTCGGGGCTGTCCTGCATATCGGCATCCATCGTAATGACCACATCGCCCTGCACCGCCTCGAAACCGGTCTGCAAGGCCGCCGACTTGCCGTAGTTGCGGCGGAAACGGATTCCCTTCATGCAGGGGTTCTTGCCGTTCAGTTCCCGGATAACGCTCCACGACTTGTCGCGGCTGCCGTCATCCACAAAAACCACTTCGTACGAAAAGCCGTTTTCGTTCATCACACGTTCTATCCATGCAGCCAGTTCCGGCAAAGACTCGTCCTCGTTAAACAAAGGAACCACCACCGATATATCCATATCTCTAATCGTTTAGCAGGTGCAAATTTATATTTTTTAGGCGGCATTTCCACACTACCTACTTATGGTTACACAGCACGATTTAAAATAACCACACTTAGGTATTGTTACCGCTTATGTGTTATATTAATCTTGCAGCCGAAAAAGAAGCCCTTGAAATGAAGTTTAGATTTAGTATTTTAGTACTGATATTCTTTGCGTTGCAATCTTTTACCCAGGCTCAGACCGATGCCGTGAGCGGAGCCTCGATAAGCCCTGACATGCGCAAACGGCTCAAAGCCGAGCTGAAGGCGGAGCTGCTGGAAGAACTGCGGGGCGAATTAGCCGCCGAGGGAACCCTGGTAAAGACCTCCCAAACCACCACCGCCAAACGCGACACCACGCGCAAGAACAAGCCCGTGTTCAGCGGCCCGCGCCTGCAGATAGGCGGCTACGGCGAAGCGGTGATGACCCGCAACTTCTTTAGCGACAACTACCTCCGCTACAAGAATCCCGACCTGTACAAAAACGAGCAGCACGGCCGTTTCGACCTGCCTCACGTGGTGCTTTGGCTCGGTTACGACTTTGGCCGCGGCTGGTCGTTCGGCACCGAGATAGAGTTTGAACACGGGGGAACCGAAAGCGCCGTTGAAATAGAGGAAGAAGAAGGCGGCGAATACGAATCGGAAATCGAACGCGGCGGCGAAGTGGCGCTGGAACAGTTCTGGATCCAAAAGAGTTTCTCGTCCGCGCTGAACATCCGCGCCGGCCATATCATCGTGCCGGTAGGCGCCACCAACGCCCACCACATGCCCACCGAATTTTTCGGCGTGTACCGTCCCGAAGGCGAAAACACGATCATTCCCTGCACCTGGCACGAAACGGGCATCAGTTTCTGGGGCGAAGTCAAGGGCTGGCGCTACGAAGTCATGTTCCTGGCCGGTCTTGACGCCGACCGTTTCAACAGCAAGGGATGGATTCACGACGGTTCGGGCAGCCCCTACGAGTTTAAGATCGGAACCTCCTACGCCGGGGCCTTCCGTGTGGACAACACCTCGGTTCCCGGCCTGCGCCTGTCGTTGAGCGGCTACGTAGGCAACAGTTTCAAGAACACGCTTTACGCCCATTCCTCTGCACGCTGGGATAAGGTGCGCGGCACGGTGGGCATCGGGGCCTTCGATTTCGCCTACAACGACCACAACGTGATTATCCGGGGCAACGCCACCTACGGGCACCTTTCCGACTCGAAGATGATCACGGCATTCAACTCCAGCATGTCGAGCTCGTCGGTGTCCTCCAAGCAGGCAGTGGCTTCCGACGCCATAGCCGTAGGCGGAGAAATCGGCTACGACTTCTTCTCCCTCTCGCAGAAACTGCACGAACGCGGGCAGAAATTCTACCTCTTTGGCCGTTACGACTACTACGATTCCATGCTCAAGACCGAAGACGGCGTGCCACGCCGCAAATGGTGCGGACGGCAGCGGGCGGCGGTGGGCGTCAACTATATGCCCATCAAGAACATCGCCATCAAGGCCGAATACGCCATCGGGATCCTGAACCCCTATACGGGCACCGATGCCGCCGGGCTTCCGGTTACGCTCCGCTACAACAACGAGCCTTCCATCTCGTTGGGCATCACCTATTCGGGGCTGTTCGAGAAATAAAGGATGATAATTTAAAACTCTAATAACGATGAAAAGATTTTTGAAATCCATTTGCCTTTCGGCTTGTGTGGCCGTGGCCGGCATGGCCGTTTCCTGCAATAACGACAACGACCTTTCCTGGGAAGAAGAACGCGAAAACGAATTGAAGGACGTAGCCGAAGTTTACGTGAACCAGACCGTTATCCCCACCTACGAAGCCTTGGCCGACAACGCGATGGAACTGGCCGAGATCTGCCAAAAGATCGAAGAGTCGGTACGCGCCAACGAAAGCACCGACGTGGCTGCCGACGGAACGTTCTGCGCCGCCACGCAGGAACTGATCAAGCAGGCCTGCGAAAAATGGTATGCCGCCCGTAAATACTGGGAATTGAGCGAGGCATGGCTCTTTGGCGCCGCCGCCGACTATTACATCGACCCTCATATCGACTCATGGCCCTTGGATGCCGTTGAGCTGCAGCAATTGCTCAACGATCCCGCGCGTATGGAAAAGATGAACGCCGACTACGCCGCCAACTTCCTCGGCTACGGCCTGTTGGGTTTCCACGCCGTGGAATACATGATTTTCGACCTGAACGCCGACAAGACCTCCGTTCAGGGCAATCCCCGCACGGCTTCCTACAAACGCGTTGAAGAGGCCGTTTACCTCTCGGCCGTTGCCGAAGACCTTAGCATCCAATGCGTTCGCCTGAACGCCGCCTGGGCCGGCTTAGACGCTGTAAGCAGCGAGAAACAAGACATTCTCGAAGAAGCCGAACTGGATGTGTTCGACTACGGCTACAGCATGTGCAATGCCGGAAAGGGCGGTTCCAAATACGTTAACTTCCTGGAAGTGGCACAGGAAATATTGGTGGGGGCTTCCGACATCGCCGACGAAGTGGCCAACCAGAAGATAGGCCGTCCCAACACCGGCACCAGCGGCGACGACCTCAGCTATATCGAATCGCCCTACGCCAAGAACTCCAAACAGGACTTCTACGACAACATCATGAGCGTCAAGAACGCCTACGAAGGATATTACGACGGCAAGAAAGTGGGCAAATCGGTGGGCGACTACCTGCAGAACGCCGACGATGCCAAGATGAACGCCGCCGACAAGAAGGTGCGTGAAGCCATTGCCTCCGCCCTGGCCGCCATCGAAGCCGCGCCCGCTCCTTTCGTGAACTATGCCGGCTCAAACAACGAACTGTGGGCCAAGGCCACCGAAGAATGCAACAACCTCGCCGACGCTTTGACCGAAGCCGAAAGCCTTATCGAATAACGAAAGCGAATCATGAAGAAACTTATCTTGTTTGCTGGCGCCGCCCTTTTGCTGGCCAGCTGCCAGAACGACAACAACGGACCCAAGAAGCCCGAAACCAAGCCCTTGGGCGAAGAATGGTACGCCGGAGGCGTGTTGGGCACGGCCTTCAACTCCACTTCGGCGGCCTTCGAACAGCCCTCGCAGGCGGTGGCCAACGCCGGGCTCTCGCTGTCTTTCCTGAACGGTGAAGCCTTGTTCGAAAAGATCTTCACCCAAAGTTCCGACAGCAGCGCCCGCAGCGGGTTAGGCCCCCTGTTTGTGCGTAACTCCTGCATTTCCTGCCATCCCGGCTACGGACACGGCAAGCGTCAGGAAGGCACGTTCGACGCCACCCAGATCGGCAACGGCTATCTGCTGGTGGTTTACGACGACAATGACAACTACATTTCCTCGCTTACAGGCATGCCGCAACACTTCGCCGTGGCGCCTTTCAAGGTACCCGTGGATCCCGCGCAGATCAACATCGCGTGGAAGAACCACACCGACGAATGGGGCAACAAGTTCGACGACGGCGAATCCTACGAGCTCATCTATCCCGAGGTAACGATTCCCCAATCGGCCTACTATGTGGATCTGCAGACCACCGACGGACGCACGCTTGCCGCCGACGAAGTGAACCTGCGCCTTGAATCCACCATCGGCATCTACGGCACGGGCTTGCTGGACGCCATTGACGACGAAGACCTGAAGGCCGAATGGGCCAAGCAGGAAAAAGACGGCTACTGCAAGATGAACCCGGCTTTCTTTCAAGGAGGCGAATGGGTAAGGCAATACGTGAACAACCGTGTTACCGATGGCGGAACCGGCGAGGAACACCCCTTCCGGTTCACCTACGCCCTGAGTCGCGGTCCCCTGCAGGATGCGGCCGGCAGCAACGCGTTCTGGAACATCACCAACGTTACCCGTTCCAACCGCCGCTACCACTACATGACCGCCGCCTACGCCACCAAAGCCTCGAAAGATGCCGAGGTGCAGGCGCAGTTCTACGATTACTTCCCCGAATTCAAGACGGATGCGGGCGTGGAGGCCGATATCTACAACTACCTGATGTCAACCGAACTGCCGGTGGAGATAAGCGACCAGTACTTTACCGACCTTATGGTATGGCACCGCGGCCTGGCCGTGCCCGCCGCCCGTAACTTAGACGACAAGGACGTGCAGCGCGGCAAGGAACTGTTCAATCAGATCGGCTGCGCGTACTGCCACCGTCCGTCCTGGACCACGGGCGACGACCACTACTCCGACCCGAGCGGTTTCTTTATGAAGGGCAACGAACTGCCGCGCTATCCGCATCAGAAGATATGGCCGTACTCGGATATGGTACAGCACCGTCTGTATATGGAAAACGACATACGCACCGGCTGGTGCCGCACCACCCCGCTTTGGGGTCGCGGCCTGCATCAGAAATGCACCGGTTCCTCGGATGCCGACCGTCTGCACGACTGCCGCGCCCGCAACGTAATCGAAGCCATCATGTGGCACGGTTCGGCGCAGAGCGACGCCCGAAAGAGTATCGAGGCGTTCCGCCAGCTCAGCAAAACGGATCGCGACGCGATCGTCAAGTTTATCGATGCCATTTAATTTGTGCGCCTGGCAGTGCACCGATGCTGATGTTACTTTTCTTTGTCTTGCCAAAGAAAAGTAACCAAAAGAAAGGCGCGTCCTGCGCGGACAGCGCTCCTCGCGGAGGGCAAGTGGTTGCCGGCCACCGCTTCGGCTGACCCCATGCGGAGCCATGCCTGCGGCATGAACTGCGCGCCCTACGCTGCGGTCGGTGCCTCCGGCGGTTTTCTTACGAAAAACCAACTCCATCGGAGTTGGTTTTTCGTTAATTTTGCCTTATCATGAAAATCCTGAAATACCTCGCGTTCGGGCTGGTGGCCTTGCTGACCGCCCTTATGGTGGCCGCCACCGTGTTGGAAAAAGTCTATGGTAATTTTTTCGTGAGCCGGTACATTTACGGCTCATGGTGGTTCGTGGCCTTATGGGCGGTGGCGGCGGTCTGTGCCACGCTGTATATGGTACGGCGGAAACTGTACCGCAAGCCCGTAACCTTCGCGCTCCACGCCTCATTCCTGCTTATCCTGCTCGGCGCGTTCGTCACCTGGATTTCGGGCAAACAGGGGCATCTGCACCTGCGCCTGGACGGCACGGAAGCCACCTATTTCGAGAACCGCGAAGGCCATGCCGAAACCTTTCCCTTTTCGGTGCGCCTAGATGATTTCCGCGTGGAACACTACCCCGGCACGGTGTCGCCCATGGACTACGTAAGCACGGTTTCCATACATACGCAAAAAGACAGCCTGTCGGGCGAGATCTCGATGAACCACATCCTGCGGTTCAAGGGCTACCGTTTCTACCAGGCATCCTACGACGCCGACCAGAAGGGTTCCACGCTCGCGGTAAGCCACGACCCCTGGGGCATCGGCCTCACCTATGGCGGATACCTGCTGTTGCTGCTCTCGATGATTGGATTTTTCTTTGACCGGCAGAGCGGTTTCAGACAGCTTTTAAAGCACCCCGCCCTTAAGAAAGCCCTTTGCCTCGCCGCCCTGCTGCCGGTGTTTTCCTGCGGGTTCGCCGCCCAATCCGCCCCGCGTTCCGTGCCTAAGGAGGTGGCGGATGAGATGGGGAACCTGCACGTGTATTTTAACGGGCGTATCTGCCCGCTTTCCACGCTCTCGCACGATTTCTGCCTTAAGATAACAAAGAAAGACCACTACAGGGATGCCGACGCCAACCAGTTCCTGGCCGGATGGCTGTTCTTTTACGACAACTGGAAAAACGAGCCGGTGATCCAC
The DNA here is from genome assembly GCA_023667315.1 of Ruminococcus flavefaciens. GTDB lineage: Bacteria > Bacteroidota > Bacteroidia > Bacteroidales > P3 > Pullibacteroides. Next base: position 434,739 of record JAMPAI010000001.1, on the reverse strand, counting down.
ATCAAGAGCAAGCAAGACCGCAAGACCTTGGGCCTGACGGGCAAGAAAGCCCGGCTCACCGACCTGGGCACCGCACCGCTTAGCCCGCGTTCCGAAGAAAGCTTCGCCCTGATCGACATGGTGTCCAACCAGGGCATGCTGCGCGTGTTCCCCTACTTCGATTCCGCGCTCATGGCCGTGCGCTGGGCCTCGCCCGTCGACAGGCTGCCCGCCTATGTGGGGCAGGACACCGCCATGTTTATCCGCCTTTCGCTCAACTACCTGAACGAGCTGCTGCAGAAGCAGGACTACGAACAGGCCGTTTCGCTGATACGCAAGATAGGCCTCTGGCAGCAGAAACAGGCGCAGGAGGTGCTGCCGTCCAAGGCGCGTTTTGCCGCCGAACAGTTCTACAACAAGGCCAACAAGTCGCTTCCGGCAGCCGTCTGCCTGCTGATTATCGGCATGGCGGCCTTTGTGGCCTACTGCCGCCGCATGGCCTCGGAGCGTGCGCAGAACCGAAGTTTTATCAAGGCACTCTTAGGGCTGCTCTGCCTCGCGCTGCTCTATCTTTCGGCCATGGTGGCGGTGCGCGCCTGGGTGTGCGGCCATATCCCGGTGTCGAACGGCTACGAGACCATGCAGGCCATCGCCTGGTTCGCCCTGCTCGCCACCCTAATTTTCCACCGCAGATTAGATTTCCTACTGCCCTTGGGTTTCCTGGTGGCGGGGCTGGCCATGCTGGTGTCGATGATGGGTTCCTCGAACCCGCAGATCACGCCGCTAATGCCGGTGCTTTCCTCGCCCTTGCTGTCGGTGCACGTAATGCTGGTAATGGTTTCCTACACGCTTTTCGCTTTCATGATGCTGAACGGAATGGCCGGCTTATGGCTCCATCTGAACCATAAGGAAGCCTCCCTTCGGCTGTCGGTGGTGAGCCGCCTGATGCTCTACCCCGCCGTATTCACGCTGGCGGCGGGCATTTTCGTGGGCGCGGTATGGGCCAACGTCTCGTGGGGCCGCTACTGGGGCTGGGATCCCAAGGAAGTGTGGGCCCTGATCACGATGCTCGTGTATTCGTTCGCGCTTCACAACAAGTCTTTCTCGGCCATGAACCGCCCCGCCGCATTCCATATCTTTTCCATCGCCGCCTTTTTGTGCGTGTTAATCACCTACTTCGGCGTAAATTTCCTGCTGGGCGGCATGCACGGGTATGTATAGTTTCTCAAATTGCCCGAAATAGTGTACCTTTGCGCTTGGGTAAGTCTTACACGACCAGCTCCTTTCTACTCCCCCAGGGCCGGAAGGCAGCAAGGGTACGAAGGTTGTAGCGGTGCGATGTAAGGAGCTTACCCTTTTTTTTACCCATTTTCGCCTCCGGGCGGTTCGGACGTAAAGAATGATACTGAAAGCCTACAACCGGGAGATCCACAGCAAGCAGATCGACCATATCGTGCAATGCCTCAGACACGGAGGCATCATCATTTATCCCACCGACACCATTTACGGCATGGGCGTAGGGCTTTCCAACATCCGCAGTCTAAACAGGCTGGCACAGATAAAATACCGCCGCAAGGAAGACCTCAACTATACCCTGCTCTGCCACGACCTGAGCCATCTCTCGCACTACAGCCTGCCTATCTCCAATTCCATGTTCCGGCTCATGAAGTCGCTCACCCCCGGCCCGTTCACCTTTATCCTGAACGCCAACAACGAGGTGCCCAGACTGTTCCAGGGCAAGAAGAAAACCATCGGCATCCGCATTCCCGACAACAAGGTGGTGCGCCAGATCGTGGAAGCCCTGGGCGAACCGCTGCTCAACACCTCGCTCGACGCCGAAGACGACCAGACCGAATACCTCACCGACCCCGAGTACATCCACGAAAGGTTCGGCAAGCAGGTGGATCTGGTGATCGACGGCGGCATCGGACAGGTGCAGTACTCCACCGTGCTCGACTGCACGCAAGACAACATAGAAATCATCAGGCAGGGCATCGGCCAGGTGCCGGATCTTGCCTGAAAACGGTTCAGCCATGCCTACGCTCAAATACGCAGACCTCGTAAAGCAACTCCGTTCGCAAAAGCCCGCGCCCGTCTATCTTCTGTGGGGCGAGGAAGACTTCTACATCGACCGCATCGAGAAGATCTTCGAGACCGAGCTGCTGGACGACATGCAGAAAGAGTTCGACTACAGCGTATATTTCGGGCAGGACCTAAAGGCAAAGGAACCTGGCCTGCGGGGCGTTATCGCCAACTGCAAGCGGTTCCCGGTTATGGCGCCGTTTCAGCTGATTCTCGTAAAGGAGGCGCAGGCCATCGACCGCTGGGAGGCCGTGGAGGAATACCTGCAGAAGCCCGTGGAAAGTACCGTGCTGGTGTTCTGCCACAAGCACAAGAAGATAGACAAGCGCAAGTCGGTATTCAAGCTGTTCGACAAGGCGGGCGTATGCTTCGAGTCCGCGCCGCTCAAAGACAAGGACTACATGCCCTGGATAGAGGGCTATCTGAAAGAAAACGGCTACGGCGTACAGCCGCAGGCCTTGGCCCTGCTCAGCGAATCCTTGGGCGGGAGCCTCAACATGATAGCCAACGAACTGAACAAGCTGTTCGTGAACCTGCCGCAGGGCACGGCCATTACCGAAGACCATGTGGAACAGTTCGTGGGCATCAACAAGGAATACAACCCCTTTGCCTTGGAAAAGGCGCTTGCCATGCGCGACTTGGTGGGCTGCCGCAAGATCTGCAACCACATAAAGCAGAACCCCAAGGACTTTCCGCTTCCGCCGCTGATGGCCATTATCTACCGTCTTTACGCCCGCATCATCCAGGTGCACTCTCTTAAGGGCCGTGGCACGCCGCGCAACGAATGGGCAGCCACACTGGGGGTGAACCCGTATTTTATGGGGCAATACGAAACGGCCGCCTCCCGCTACTCCTACCGCGAAACGGCCGCCATCCTGCAAATTGTAAAGACCTACGACCTAAAATCAAAAGGCTACGGCGGCAACCTCTCGCACGAAGCCTTCATAGACGAACTCTGCTTCCGGCTACTGCACGCCTGCTGAACGCCGGCGTTTCAGGTAAAGCTGGCAGCTGTTGATGATGTTCTGCCAGATGATATAGGTGCCCATGCCCACGATGGCCAAGGGCGTGGCGCCGCTTGCCGGAGTGAGGAACATGCCCGCCACCCAGATGCCCAGCACCATGTTTTTCTGACCGAGGCTCTGCCCTCCGCTGATGCTGTCGCCGTAATGCTGCCCCAAACGCTTGCCCAGAAAGAACATCAACGCGCACAGCACCGCCGAACCGGCCGCGAGCATAAACAAGGTAAGCCCTCCCACATGGCTCCTCAAGATGGCATCGGCCATCTGCGCGGCGGCAAAGATCAGGCAGGAAGCCCACAGGTAGAACGACACCTCGTGCCATCGGGCAAAACTGTCGTGCACACGCGGTGCGGCATACTTAAGCAGTATGGCCAGCAGGAAAGGCCCCGCCAAAAGCGGCAGCACCCGTTTGAGGATGCCCCAGCAGGCGATCCAAAACGGAATCTCGCCTGCCGATTCGTGCAGAAAAGGGAACCAGAGCGGCGCCACAAACGAAATCAAGAGGCTCGACAGCAACACATAAGTGGTGTTCGACGCCCCGTCGCCGCCTAATTTCATCGTTACCACCGCCGAAGCCGCCGCCGTGGGCGTAAGGATGCACATCATGCTGCTTTCGGCCAGGTTGTTCCACCCAAAGGCGTTAAAGAGGTAATACAGCCCCATGGAACCGAACAGCTGAATGGCAAGGAACACTAAATGCACCCTGCGGAAACGTATCTGCGAGGGGTCGATGCGGCAGAAGGTAAACAGCAGCATCGCGAAAATAAGATATACCGTCTTGTCGGCATAGGCGATAAAGAACCTATGCCCCAGACAGCCGATGAGCAGAGCCAGCAACAAGGCCCAGTTCTTGACAAAACGCAGGATTCCGTTCAGGTTCATGCCGGATACCTCCCCGACCGACACCGCACTAAGGCCGCACCGGTCGTACGGATTTCGTTAGGACTACACCAGTTTTCCGTTCAGGAACACCTTGTCCACCTTGTTGTTGCCGAAAGAATACGGCATATACTCGTAGGTGGGGATTTCTTTGGTGATAAAGAAATTGGCCTTCTTGCCCTTGGAGATACTGCCCAATTCATCGCTCACGCCCATGGCGCAGGCGGTGTTGATGGTGGTGGCGTGCACCGCCTCTTCGGGATACATGCGGTAGCGCACGCAGGCCAGCGACATCACGAACTGCATATTGCCCGAGGGCGAGGAACCGGGGTTGAAGTCGGAGGCCATCGCCACCGGAAGTCCGGCTTCCATCATATCGCGCACCGGGCTGAGCGGCATGCCCAGAAAGAAAGCCGCACCGGGCAATACGGTGGGCATGGTGTCGCTGCCCTTGAGCACCGCGATTTCCTTCTTGCCCACATATTCCAGATGATCCACCGAAAGGGCCTTGTACTTCACGCCCACCTGAATGCCGCCCGAAAGCGCCAGCTCGTTGGCATGGATCTTGGGTCGCATGCCGTAGCGCGCCCCCGCTTCTAAAATCCGTTCGGTATCCTTTACGGTAAAGAAGCCCTTGTCGCAGAAAACATCCACGAAATCGGCCAGCTTTTCCTTGCCGATGGCGGGAATCATCTCCTTTACGATCAAGTCCACATATTCGGTCTGCCGGCCTATGTATTCGCGGGGCACGGCGTGGGCGCCGAGGAAGTTCGACCTAATCGTCATGGGCGATTTTTCCTTAAGGCGGGCAATCACGCGCAGCATCTTCATCTCGCTCTTCAGGTCGAGGCCGTAGCCGCTCTTTATCTCGGCCGCGCCGGTACCGTAGGCGCACATTTCCTGCAGACGTTCCCAGGCCGACTCAAACAGTTCGTTTTCGGAAGCCTTGCGCAGTCGGTCCACCGAGTTGAGGATGCCGCCGCCCCGTTTGGCGATTTCCTCATAGCTGAGCCCGCGGATCTTGTCGTTATACTCTATCTCGCGGCTGCCGGCATACACGATATGGGTGTGCGAATCGCAGAAAGCGGGGAACACGAAACGCCCCGTGGCGTCGATCTCCTTAACGCGGGGATAAGCGGAGGCCATCTCGCCCCACTTCTTCATCGTGCCGTAATCCACAATCCGGCCCTTGTCGAACAACAGAAAGGCGTTCTTTATCACCTTAAGCTGCTGCATATCCTTGCCGCAAACCTTGCGAACCGAAGCCGGCAACACCTGCACCAGCCCCTTGATATTGGTAACTACCTGCATATCCGTAGAATTTTAACGGTTAAAGCCTCGCAAAACAAGGCCTTGCAAAGATACGAATAAGCCGAGAGCAAAAGCAAAGCTCGATTTGATTTTGCCGAGGCGCAGTATCTTCGGCGAAGCCCAAGATACTTCTTCATTCCATATTTTGGCGACTTTTCATTTCATACTTTGACTAACTTTTATTTCATATTTTGGCGACTTTTCATTTCATATTTTGGCCGTTTTTCATTTCGCATTTTGGCGACTTTTCATTTCATACTTTGACCGACTTTCATTTCATATTTTGGCTGTTTTTCGGCCATATTGAGCCACAAAAAAGCCTGACGGAACTTGTGTTCCGCCAGGCTTCGGCATCAGACAAGAAAGCAGATTATTGAGCCTTCTGTTCCTGTTTGATGAGGGTACGTCCCAGTTCGATTGCCTTTTCGTTTTCGGGAATCATGTTGTGGTGACGCGCCGGCAAGGATTTTTCAAGACCCTTGTGGATAAATTCAGGCTGAACCAAAGGCTTGATCTTCAAGAATCCGCCCAACACAATCATGTTGAACACCTTGTTCATACCCATCTTGTTGGCCGCGTCGTTGGCTTCGATCGTGTAAATGTTGATGTCCTTACGGGTCGGCTTGTGGGTAATGCCGTTGGGGTCGTAGATAAGCGTGCCGCCGGGCTGAACCGTGCTTTCGAACTTATCGAGCGACTGCTGGTTGAGGATAATCGCCGTGTCGTATTTGGTGATAACGGGCGAAGAAATGCGTTCGTCGCTGATAATAACCGTTACGTTGGCTGTACCGCCGCGCATTTCGGGACCGTAGGAAGGCATCCAGCTAACTTCCTTGTTTTCCATAACACCGGAATAAGCCAGAATCTTGCCCATCGACAAAACCCCCTGGCCACCGAAACCGGCAATAATGATTTCTTCTGTCATTGCTTTAAGTTTTAACCGGCAAGGTTCCGGCGCGTACTTCGTCTCGCGCCCCCCTTGCCGGAGTTTTTATCTCACCAATTTACCGTCAACTTTAATGTCGCCGGGCACGAAGTATTCGAGCACGTGTTCTTCCATCCATTTGTTGGCTTCCACGGGGCTCATTTTCCAACCGGAGTTGCAGGAGGAGCAGACTTCCACAAAGCAGGTACCCTTGCCGGCCATGGAATCCTCGATGCCCTTCTTCAAGGCTTTCTTCAGTTTCATGACAGCGGCCGGGGTGTGAACCGTGTGGCGGGAAGCACTCCAGACGCCGTTGAGCTGGGCCACCATTTCGGTAATGCGCAAAGGCCAACCCACCTTGTTCACGTCGCGTCCGTAGGGCGAAGTGGCCGTCTTCATGCCTTCCAGCGTAGTGGGAGCCATCTGACCGCCGGTCATCCCGTAAATGGCGTTGTTTACGAACACCATGAGGATGTTTTCGCCACGGTTGCAGCAGTGAATGGTTTCGCCCGTACCGATGGCGGCCAAGTCGCCGTCACCCTGGTAGGTGAACACGAACTTGTCGGGCATAAGGCGCTTGATGGCCGTAGCCACCGCGGGCGCACGTCCGTGGGCGGCTTCCTGCATATCGATGTTCATGTAATCGTAGGCAAGAACCGAACAACCTACCGGGGCGATACCCACGGTCTTGTCCTGAAGCCCCATTTCGTCCACCACTTCCATCAAGGCGCGGTGAATCGTACCGTGGCCGCAACCGGGGCAATAGTGCATCACCTTGTCGGTAAGCAGCGAGGTTTTCTTATAAACTAAGTTTTCGGGGGTGCATATATTTTGAGACATCCTACTTCCTCCTATAATAATTTGGTTTCTACCGCGTGAACTACTTCTTCGGGAGCCGGAACGATACCGCCGCAGCGGCCGAAGAATTCCACTTTTACTTTGCCTTCCACCGCCAGCTTAACGTCTTCGACCATTTGGCCCAAGCTCATTTCCACCGACATGAAACCTTTTACGCGCGTAGCCAGTTCCTTAACTTCTTTCGAGGGGAAAGGCCACAGCGTAATGGGACGGAGAAGACCCACCTTGACACCCTTGGCGCGGAGCAAATCTACCGCCTTCTGGCAGATACGTGCCGAAGAACCGTAGGCTACGAGAACGTAGTCGGCGTCTTCGCACTTGATCATTTCGCAGCGGGATTCGGCAGCTTCGATCTCACGGTATTTTTCCTGCAGGTGCAACACGTGTTTTTCCTGGCTTGCAGCCTGCAAGTCCAAGGAGGTAACGATGTTGTGCTCGCGGTCGATGCTCTTGCCCACCGTGGCCCAAGGCGTGTTCTTGCGGATTTCTTCTTCGGTAAGACGGGGACGCTGCGGTTGGAGAACCACTTTTTCCATCGTCTGGCCGATAACACCGTCGGCGAGGATCAACACCGGGTTACGGTATTTGAACGCCAGGTCGAAACCCATCGAAACGAAGTCGGACATTTCCTGAACCGAGGAGGGAGCCAGCACGATAAGACGGTAGTCGCCGTGTCCGCCGCCCTTGGTGGCCTGGAAATAGTCGCTCTGCGAAGGCTGGATCGTACCCAGACCCGGACCGCCGCGCACCACGTTCAACACTATACAGGGCAATTCGGCCGCCGCGATATACGACATGCCTTCCTGCATAAGACTGTAACCGGGGCTGGAGGTGGAGGTCATGACCCGCTTGCCGCAACCGGCGCCGGCATATACCATATTGATAGACGATACTTCGCTTTCGGCCTGCAAAACGACCATGCCGGTTCTGTTTTCAGGTCTTTCCTTCATGAGGTATTCCATTACTTCCGACTGGGGAGTAATGGGATAACCGAAGTAGCCGTCGCATCCGGCGCGAATGGCGGCTTCGGCGAAAGCCTCATTTCCTTTCATTAACCGCAAATCTTCCATTTGTACTTTGTTTTAGATGATTTCTAATTAATCTACTTTCGCCTTGTAAACGGTAATTACGCCGTCGGGGCAGATACGGCCGCAGGAAGCGCAACCAACGCAGCTTTCCTCGTTGACCATAATGGCAAAGTTATAGCCCTTGCCATTTACTTCTTTCGACATTCCTATCGTTTTGGTAGGACAGATCGACATGCAAATGCCGCAGCCTTTGCACTTTTCCTTGTCCACCACGATAGCACCTTTGAATTTTGCCATGTGTATATAGTTTTTTAAGGTTTTATTATTGTCTGTTACAACATTACGGGCATCACCAGCATCAGTATGTCTTCGTTGGCGTCGCCCTCGCCCACCGGCACGATCAAGCCGGCGCGGTTGGGCATCGACATCTGCAGGCAAACGTCGTCCGTTTCGAGATTGGAGAGCATTTCGAGGAAATAGCGGGCGTTGAAGCCGATCTCCATCGGGTCGCCTTCGTACTGGCAGGCGATGCGTTCCTTGGCGGCGTTGGAGTTTTCCACGTCTTCGGCCGAAACCAGCACTTCGCTGCCTCCGCTCATCGTAAGGCGAGCCTGGGGCATGGCCTTGCTGGCGAAGATGCAGATACGCTTAACACAGGTAAGGAACGACTGGCGTGCCACCGTAAGCTTGTTGGGATTCTCGGTGGGGATAACGGCCTGATAGTTGGGATAGCGGCCATCCACCAGACGGCAGCTGATATGCACGTTCTCGAACTGGAAGAACACGTTCTTTTCGTTGGCCTCCACCTTCACTTCCACCGCTTCCTTGTGCAGCGAAAGGATGTTCTTGAGCAGCGTCAATGCTTTCTTGGGCACCACGAACGAGGTTTCGGCGGGCGTCTTGATGTCGGTGCGGCGGTAACGCACCAGCTTGTGGGCGTCGGTGGCCACGAAGGTCATGCCGTCGGGCTTCATCTCGAACAACACGCCGCACATGGTGGCGCGCAGCTGGTCGTTACCCGTGGCGAACACGGTCTTGGAGATGGCACGCACCAGCACATCGGACGGAATGGCGGTAAGCGCCGTATCGCCGCCCATCTGGGGAATCTCGGGATAGGTGTCGGCCGGTTCGCCGGTAAGCTTGTATTGACCGGTGCCGCCCGATACCTCGATGCCGGAAGTGGCTTCATCCACATTGAAGATCAAGGGGATGTTGGGCATCGTCTTAAGCATGTCGAGCAGGTTGCGCGCCGGAACCGCCACCGCGCCTTCGCCGGTAACTTCTTCCAGGGCAATATCCACCACCGCAATCGATTCCGAATCGGAAGCCACCAACGTAAGGGTGTTTCCGCTAATGCGAAAAAGGCACTTTTCCAAGATCGGCAAGGCCTTGTTTTCTACCAAAAGTCCGCTCACGCTCTGGAGGTTTTCCAAAAGCAGCTGGCTGTTGACAATAAATCTCATATCGTTGAGTTTTTTAACAGCGTTCCGCCTGAATGGGGAACGTGCGCTTTTTACGCGAGCGCAAATATACTATTTTTTCAACCGAAGTTCAAGCCTGGATATCTTCCCTACCGCCCGCCGAACCACCCGGGGCGTTTAACCAGTTTATCCAAAACCACATAGGGCAGTTCCACGGTGTCGTGAACCGCGCCCCGGGGCACCACCGCCAGGGCCTTGAACAAATCGGGATGGCCGTAGGTAATTTTCTCGAACACCGAGAAAGCCACGCATGCGCCTGCGCGCGGACAGACCTCCATATCGTACAGCCATTGGCCCGCTGTACCTTTCTCGTCCCTGTAATCGAAATAGACCCTGCCGAAAGAAGAAAGGTAGGCCTGCGCGCGCGAAGCCGCCACCGTGTCCGTGCCCGCCGCCCGTTCCAACAGAAAGGCGTCGCCCGTGCGCAGCAAACGGTAGGAACGCTCCGGCTGCGGAAAGTTAACCCGCACCGAAGCCAATCCGGTATAGTCGAACAAAAACAGCAGGCGGTTCTGCCACAAAGCCATGTCCGAGCCGAAAAAATGCCGGAAATCCATTTGGCTGTAGGGCATCTCCACCGCATACACCTGCTTTCCCATGCCGATCACGAAACATCCGTCCGTTTCCGTAAAGGTACACCCGAACACCTTGCGTCCGTCCGCCTTCAGCAGCAGTTTCCCGCCCTGTTCCCCAAGCTTGTTCTTCCATACCGCACGCTGGCTGTCGGCGGGAATCATCATGATTTCCCAGGTATTGAGCACCAAGAAAAAATCCTGTATCCTCGCCTCGTCCGCCTCGAAAGTACCGGCTTCCGAAACGCCCTGCCAACGCCCGTCCTCCCGTTTTTCCAAGCGCAGGGTACAGGTATCGGAAAAACGCAGCTCCAGCCTATCCACCTTGGCCGCACGCGCCAACGGCAACTGTATATCCTGCATACGGCCCGCAAAACGCCCCCTTACCGCAAACGCGGCCCAGACCGCCAGTAAAAGCAGCAGCGCGGAACCCGCAGCGACACTTATTTTCTGCTTCCTATTCATGCGTCCCGACAGCGTATCTTTTCTTGCGCAAGGCCGTAAAGAACAGGCCGAACACCAGCACCGCCCCTATCGGCAAGACGAAATTAATCACGGTATATCGCTTTTTCTGTTTTTCGAGCACGGCCTTGTCCAACAGCCGAAGCCGAACCTCGCGCGGCTTGAGCTTGATCCATTCCCGGTTGCCGGTAAGGTAGTGCACGGCGTTCACCAGGAAATTGCCGTTGCCGTACATCTGCCGCGTGTAGCGGTCAAAACCCAGCGGAAGGGGCTGACCGTCGGGCAGTATGTCGTTGCGCGCCACATCGCCGTCGCCCACCACCATCATGGCCGATGGCCCGCTCTGTTTCAGATAGTCGAAGCCGGCGGCGTTCTTCCATTCGGGCTTCACCAAGGGATAGGCCGTCTGGAAGTTGCCTTCCAGCAGCAGCGCCACCGTTTGCCGCCCTTGGTCGAAACGGCGCAAATCGGGCGGGTTGCGCATCAGATCGGCCGACATCGCGTGCGGCAGCTTTACCCGGAACGAATAGGGCGAGGTCTGCAGGAGCGGCGTTTTCTTAAGCGCATTTTCTATCGTGTCTATGCCCGCGGCAACCTGCAGGCGGATACTGCCCGTTTCCTGCGCCATACAGGCGGCATCGCCCATATTCGGGGCTTCGGTTTCCACCAACGGGCAGTAGTAATTGGGCATGAACTCTATCATCGGCTGGTTCCCCATATAGCCCGTAAGTACCGGCGAGGGGGCGGCGTTGCGGTCCAGCAGCATTTCATTGCGGAGCCTGAAACCGTAACGGAAAAACAGGTCTTCCAGGTTAAGGTGATAGGGCATGGCGTCGAACAGCGACTGGCCCTTCAAGGAATCGAGCGAGCCGTTGCCGGCATCCATCACCCACAGCAGCTTGCCGCCGCGCATCACGTATTGGTCTATCACGGCCTTCTGCGCCTCGGTAAAGGCCTTGGTGGGATGCGCCACCACCGCCGCCGCAAAACGGGGATGCCAGTTTCCGGCGCTGTCCTGCCTCAGGAGCGAGGCCGGATCTTCGGACAAGGCGGCGCGGGTAACGCGGTAAAAGGAACTGAGCGCGTTGCCGAACGACACCGTTTGCGAATAGGTAAGCTCGCCGTTGCCCTCCAGGAAGGCAATGCCCGCCGCCTCTTTCTCGGTAAGGGCGCGGATGGCGTTGGCCAGCTGCAGTTCCACGTTCTCGATCGAGTTGTTGAGGGTTTCTTCCGCACCGCGCCCCAGCTGCTCGCTCAACAGGCCCACCGCCACCGAACGCCCGCCGCAGCGCAGTTCGGCCGCCGGAAAGATAAGACGCCGCGTAAGCCCCTGCTTGGTCTTTACCTCCAGTTGGGTGGGGCTGATACCTTTTTGCGCCAGTTCCTGCATCAGGGCCTGCCGCTGCTCCTCGCCCTCTATCGCGTAGATGTCGGTAAAGGTATATCGGATGGAAGGACGGTAGATCCGGAACTCATCCAAGGTTTCGCGCACCGAACGTTCCAGGCGCTTGAACCCGGCCGGCAGGCTTCCCGTAAGGTAAACCTTTACATACACGGGCGCATCGTCCTGCCTAAGTATGTCTTTGGTAACGGGCATCAGGGTGTAGCGCCTGTCGGCGGTCAGATCGAGACGGAACGGCAGCAGCGCCGCCAGCACATCCACCAAAACCAACAGCGCGGCCGCCAGCGCGTAGCGTTTCCAGAACGTCTGCCGGCGTTTGTCGAGCCCCAGCACCGTAAGTCCCGAAAAAAGCACGACCAGGCTCAGATAGTACGCCACATCCCGAAAATCGACCACGCCCCGGCTCAAGGCCGAATAGTGTTGGCTTATGCCCAGCTTGGCCACGAAAAGGCTCAGCCCGCCTTCGGGAATCAGGGCGGCGAACAGGTCGAAACCGACATACAGCAAGGTGCAGGCGGCCACCGAAAGGATAAAGGCCACCACCTGGTTCTGCGTGAGCGAAGACATGAACACGCACACCGACACGAAGGCCGCGCCCAGCAGCAGCAAGCCCGTAAGGGCGCCCCAGAACGCACCCAAGTCGAAGTTGCCCTGCGGGGAGGCCAGATTGGAAACCGTGTAGAGGTAGAGGAACACCGGCAGCAGGCTCACCGCCAGCAAGAGCAATCCGGCCAAAAACTTGGCCGCCACCAGTTGCAGGCGCGTAAGCGGACGGGTGAGGAGCATCTCCATCGTGCCGCTCTTTTTTTCTTCGGCGAAACTGCGCATGCACAGCGCCGGAACCAAAAACAGGAACACGAGCGGCGCCCACGAAAAAAAGGCGTCGAGCGAGGCGTAACCCGCATCGAAAACATTGAACGAAGTGGGCAGCACGAACAGCATCAGGGCGTTGGCGGCAAAGAACACCGCCAGCACCAGGTACGCCAAGGGTCCCGAAAAGAACAAACGTATTTCTTTGTTGAGCAACGAGCGCATAGTTTCTATCTCTTAGGCAAACCGAAACGCATCACCACCTTTGAGCCATCGCTTATTCCGAATAAGGCGGATGCCTCGCCCCGGTTCACCGAAATTTCCAAAAAGCCGTTTGCCAAGAAAATAAAGGCCGCTTCTCCGGGAAGCACATCCTTGTAGGAATCGACGAACCTTCCGCCTTTAATTTCGTTCCAACTGTTAAACAACAAGGCGGAAAAAGGAAAATTGACCAGGCATGCGGCATATTGAGACTTGGGGATATTGGTGATGACATTTCCGAATCCGTCGATCCGCAATACGCTGCCCGTAAGGTCCCAGCCTATCAAATGTCCTTCACGGTCTCGCTGAGGCACACGCTGTACGAAAAGCCGGCTTCCGTCCAACAGCTTGGACTTGAATTTGGTTTCATGGCCTATTTGGTCGAGCGGAACCCCCAGCACCAGCCGGGCCGCCACCTTCACGAACAAATCCCGCGTCGAGAACGTAAAGATCGATGTGTCTTGATAAACCTCCATGATCTCATAGACCGCATCCGCCTCTTTGCCCGATATGCTCTGCAGGATACGAAAGAATCCGTTGTCGGCGCCGATAAAAAAGTGTCCGTCGAACTTCACCACCAGATGCATGTTTTCGGACGAGGCAATGTCATCTACCCCGATGATGTGTATCGTTCCTTCCGGAAAATACGAATAGGAATCGAAGGCCATGAGCGCCGCCGCATAAATATCGTCGCGGGGTACCTGGTGCGATATGTCCACCACGCGCACTTCAGGCAACAGGGCATACAGCCTGGCGCGCACCACGGCCGCATAATGGTCCGAAGTGCCCCAATCACTTAACAATGTTATCGTTCGCATGGACATATCTCTTACAAAGTTACGGCTTAGATATGGAATATCCAATTGATTCGTATCTTTGTAGCCCTATTGCCGAATGCATGTTGCGCTTCGGCACGATAAACAACCGAAATTATGCTCAGTTTCACGCTTTCTAAAATAGCCGAAATCATCGGGGGAACCGTTGAGGGAGGCTCGGCGGACGCGGTCATCAACACGCTCTGCAAGATAGAGGAAGGACACGAAGGAGGACTTACCTTTCTAGCCAATCCCAAATACACGCCCTATATCTACGAAACCAAGGCCACGGCGGTTATCGTAGGCAAGGATTTCGTGCCCGAACACCCCGTTCCGGCGGCCTTGATCCGGGTGGCGAACTCCTACGAGTCGTTTGCCCGCCTGCTGGCGTTCTACAACGAATACACCACGCCCAAACCGGGCGTTTCGAGCCTGGCCTTCATCGCGCCCGACGCCAAGATAGGCAAAGACGTTTATATCGGCGAGTTCTGCGTGATCGCTTCGGGTGCCGAGATCGGCGACGGCTGTAAGGTCTATCCCCAGTGCTACATCGGCAGCGGGGTACGCATGAAAGAAAACTGCCTCCTCTACCCCGGCGTAAAGGTGTACGCGCACACACAGATCGGCAGGAACTGCGTGCTGCAGGCCGGTGCGGTAATCGGAGCCGACGGCTTCGGCTTCGCGCCCAACAACGGCAGCTACGAAAAGATTCCGCAGATAGGCAACGTGGTGCTCGAAGACAATGTGGAAATAGGCGCCAACACCTGCGTGGACAAGGCCACGATGGGTTCCACCGTGATCAAGGAAGGCGTAAAGCTCGACAACCTGATTCAAATCGGCCACAATGTGGTGGTGGGCAAGAATACAGTGATGGCCTCGCAAGCGGGCGTTGCCGGCTCCACCAAAATCGGCGAGAACTGTATGCTGGGCGGTCAGGTGGGCATTGCCGGCCATATCACGATTGCCAACGGGGTGCAGTTCGCCGCCCAGACGGGCGTGCCCGGTTCGGTGCGCAAGGAAAATTCCGTGCTTATCGGTGCGCCTCCCTTGGATCCGGCCATCTTCCGCCGTTCCTGCGTTCACTTCAAGAACCTCGACAGCATCGTGGACCGTCTGGCCCAGGTGGAAAAGGAACTGGCCGAATTAAAGAAATAGTGTTTTTATTTAGAATTGAAGAGCGACCCGGGCGTAAGTTCAGGCCGCTCTTTTCATAACATGAAGCATACGGTGGATATTCCCGAAAGCGAGCGGCATCCGCTCGAACTGGGAGAGGTTATCTTGGTGGATAAGCCGCTCGGCTGGACTTCGTTCAACGTGGTGAGCCGGGTGCGCAACTGGGCGCACAGACAGGTGGGACGGCGCGTAAAGACGGGGCATGCCGGCACGCTGGACCCCTTGGCGAGCGGCCTGCTGATTGTCTGTTTGGGGCGTTACACCAAAAAAATAGAGGAATTTCAGGCGCAGAAAAAAGAATACACGGGCACGTTTACGATAGGTTCGGTTACCAAAAGCTACGACCTGGAAAGCGAAGTGATGCCGGGAGGCGATTACAGCCATATCGGAAACAAGGAAATCGACGAGGCCGTAAGGCGGTTGAGCGGCGAGATCATGCAGGTGCCGCCGGTATTCTCGGCCGTCAAGGTGCAGGGCAGGCGCGCCTACCAGTACGCCCGCGCCGACAGGGAACTGAAGCTGGAGGCCAAGCCCGTTACGATCTACGAATTCGAGATAACGCGCGTGGAACTTCCCGAAATAGACTTCCGCATCGTATGCAGCAAGGGCACCTATATCCGCTCCATAGCCCGCGATTTCGGCGAGCTTCTGGGCTGCGGAGCCCATCTGTCGGCCCTGCGCCGCACCAAGATCGGCAGCTTTTGCGTGGAAAATGCCCGAAACGTGGACGAGTTCCTGAGCAAACCGGAATAAATCCGCGATACTCCGTCTCGGCAAAATCAAGACAAGTTTTGCTTTTTTTTGTATCTTTGAACCTTGTTCAAGATATTCCGTTTTTGAAGTAAGCCGCTCTTACGGCACCTTTCGCACGGATTTTCTTAACCGGAAAACTTACGTTTTATGAAATACAATACCGAACGGAGGCCCTTGGTCTATACCGAATACGGCAGAGGCATTCAGGACATGGTGGATTTTGCCGTCAAGATTCCCAGCAAGACCGCCCGCAACCGCGCCGCCCAGACCATCCTCCACTTTATGGAAGTGCTCCATCCCCAGGTCCGCGAGCTGGACGACTATATGCACAAGCTCTACGACCAGCTCATCATCATGAGCGAGTTCAAGCTCGACATCGATAATCCCTACCCCGCTCCCGAACCCTACAAGGAATCGGCTTCGGTAAAACGGGTGGAGATCAACCAGACCCCCATCAAGTTCCGCTACTACGGCAAGACGCTCGAAAACATGATCCTCAAGGCTGCCGAAATGCCCGACGGAGCCGAAAAAGACGCCGCGCTGAACCTCATCACGGTGCAGATGAAGAAATCGTACTACCTGTGGAACGACGATATCCTGAGCGACGACCTGGTGGCCGAACACCTCCATATCATCTCGAACGGCAAGATCACCTATACCGAGGCCATGAAAGGCGAAGTGTATTCCTCTTTCTACAACAAGCCCAGTATGGAGCGCAAGAACAAATACATCAACGTAAGCGCCTACGAAACCACGAGCCGCCGCCCCTACCGCAGCAACAACAGTTACAGCCGCAGCAACGGCAACAGCGGAGACACGGGCACGCGCCGCTACAACAGCCGCGACAACAACCAGGGCTTTACGCCGAGAAACTCCACCTACAAAAGAAGGAGGCCGTTTTGAGTTCGTTCTCCATTACCGGCGGAAAACGGCTGTGCGGATGCCTGAGCCCGCAAGGCGCCAAGAACGAGGCCTTGCAGGTTATCTGTGCCTGCCTGCTCACCAAAGAGCGGGTAACGATCCACAACGTGCCCCTGATCCGCGACGTACTCAAACTGGTAGAACTCCTGCAAAGCATGGGCGTAAAGGTTGAACGCCCCCAAGAACACACCTTCGTCTTTCAAGCCGAAAATATCGACGCGGCTTACCTGCACACCGAGGATTTCCGTCAAAAGACCGGCTCCCTGCGCGGTTCGGTGATGACCGCCGGCCCGTTGCTGGCGCGCATCGGCCACACCATCGTGCCCCAGCCGGGCGGAGACAAGATAGGCCGCCGCAAGCTCGACACCCATTTTACGGGTTTCGAGAACCTGGGCGCCACCGTTTCCTACAATCAGAACGAACACGCCTTTTACGTATCGGGGCGTCCGCTGCAAGGCCGCTATATGCTCCTGGACGAAGCCTCCGTTACCGGCACGGCCAACATCATTATGGCCGCGGTGCTGGCCAAAGGCACCACCGTTATCTTTAACGCCGCCTGCGAACCCTATGTATTGCAGCTTTGCCGCATGCTGGTGCGCATGGGCGCGCAGATACGGGGCATAGGCTCCAACCTGCTGCAGATAGAAGGCGTGGGCGAACTGCACGGAACCGAACACAGGCTGCTGCCCGACATGATCGAGGTGGGCAGCTTTATCGGCATGGCCGCCATGACCCGTTCCGAAATCACGATCCGCAACGTGGATCCGCTCAGCCTCGGGCTTATTCCCCAGGTGTTCGGCAAATTGGGCGTGCATACCGAATTCAAGGGCGACGACCTCTACGTGCCCGCCCAAGACCATTACACGATCGAAAACTCGCGCGACGGCTCCATCCTCACCATTTCCGACGCGCCCTGGCCGGGATTCACGCCCGACCTTATCAGCATAGCCCTCGTTACCGCGACCCAGGCCAAAGGCAGCGTGCTGATTCATCAGAAGATGTTCGAAAGCCGCCTTTTCTTCGTGGACAACCTCATCAGCATGGGGGCCAAGATCATTCTCTGCGACCCGCACCGCGCCACCGTTATCGGCCTGAACCGGGAATCGCCGCTGCAAAGCATCTCGATGGTGTCGCCCGACATACGCGCCGGGGTCTCGCTGCTGATTGCCGCCATGTCGGCCGAAGGCACCAGCACGATCCACAACATCGAACAGATAGACCGGGGTTACGAGCGTATCGACGAGCGTTTGAACCATATCGGAGCCGAAATCCGCAGAATTTCTTAGCAACGACCGCCATGGGCACTTTCGCAGACGTGCTTTTACCCCTGCCCGTGCGGCTGGACTTTACCTACGCCGTGCCCGAATCCATGCAGGGACAGCTGCAAGTCGGCATGCGGGTGTGCGTGCCCTTCGGCAAAAGCAAGGTCTATGCGGGACTGGTAAAGAAGATTCATCAGGACAGTCCCTCCCAACATCAGATAAAATCCATCATCGCCGTATTGGACGAGGAACCGGTGGTCAACGAACGGCAGTTCGCCTTCTGGAAATGGATGGCCGACTACTACCTCTGCACCGAAGGCGACGTGATGGCCGCCGCCCTGCCCTCCGGCTTCAAGCTGAACAACGAGACCAAGTTGGTGATGAACCCCGATTTCGACGGGGATGTCTCGAACCTGAACCAACGCCAGCTCGACATCGTTTCCGCCCTGCAGGTAAAAGGCGAACTCACCATCGAGGAAGCGGCGCAGGCCTCGGCCCAGGCCAAGGTGTTCCCCTTGGTGCGCGGCTTACGCGAACAGGGCGTTATCCTGGTTAAGGAAGAGATTTCGGAACGCTACCGCCCCTTGCGCGAAAGTTTCGTGCGCTGGGGAAACGGATACCGGAACAACATCGACAAACAGCACGAGCTGTTCGACCGTCTGGAAAAACGCGCCTTTTCGCAGCTGCAAATCGTAATGGCCTATGTGTCGATGTTCCAGCAGGCACAGGACGGCTGGGTAAGGAAAGCCCTGCTGCTGGGCAAGGCGCAGCAATCGGGAGCCACGCTGCAGGCCTTGGTGAAGAAAGGCGTTTTCGAAGTTTCCGAACAGCAGAAAAGCCGTTTGCAGGAATACGCAGGCAGTGATACGCAAAACCAGAACGTACAGCTTTCCCAGGCCCAGCAAGACACGCTCCGGCAGATAAAGGAAGGACTGGAGCAAAAGGCGGTCTGCCTGCTGCACGGGGTCACCTCCAGCGGCAAAACCGAAATCTACATACAGCTGATACGCGAGACCTTGGCGCAAGGCAAGCAGGCGCTTTTCCTGCTGCCCGAAATCGCGCTCTCGGCACAGATGATCCTGCGTTTGCGCAAGTATTTCGGCCAGGCGGTGGGCGTTTACCACTCGCGCTACAACGAGGCCGAGAAGGTGGAGATATGGAAGAACACCGGCTCGCGCTACCAAATCATCCTGGGCGCGCGTTCGGCGCTTTTCCTGCCCTTTACGAACCTTGGGCTTATCGTTGTGGACGAGGAACACGAGACCTCCTACAAGCAGCAGGATCCCGCCCCGCGCTACCACGCCCGCGACGCCGCCGTTTTCCTGGCGCACCTGCACGGGGCCAAGACGGTCTTAGGTTCGGCCACGCCCTCCCTCGAATCGTATTACAACGCCCTGCACGGCAAGTACGCGCTGGCCACCCTCTTTACCCGCTACGGGGGCGTGCGCCTGCCCGACATCCTGGTGTCTGACCTAAAGGAGGAGAAACGGCAGAAAAACATGCTGGGAAACTTTTCCTCGCTTTTGGCCGAGAAGATACAGGAGGCCCTGGAGAACGACAGGCAGGTGATCCTGTTCCAGAACCGGCGCGGCTTTTCCACGCGACTGGAATGCGAGGTGTGCGGACACGTGCCGGCATGCGAGAAGTGCGACGTTACCCTGACCTTTCACAAACGCAGCGGAGTGCTGCTCTGCCACTATTGCGGCCATACCGTAACCCAGCCGCAGGTATGCCCCCAATGCGGCAGCCCGGCCCTGCGCATGAAAGGCTTCGGCACCGAGCGTATCGAAGAAGACCTGCAGCTGCTTTTCCCGCAGGCCAAGGTGGAGCGCATGGATCTGGACAGCACCCGCGCCAAAGGCTCCTACCACAAGATTATCGACGACTTCCAAAACCGCAAGATCGACATTCTGGTGGGCACGCAGATGGTTACCAAGGGGCTCGACTTCGACAACGTGGCGGTGGTGGGCATCATCGATGCCGACAGCCTGATTTCCTTTCCCGATTTCAGGTCGTACGAACGCAGCTTCCACCTGATGACCCAGGTGAGCGGGCGCGCCGGACGCAAGGAGGGCGGCGGCGAGGTGGTGATACAGACCCACAAGCCCGACCTGCAGGTGATACAGGATGTGATGAACAGCGACTACACCTCCATGTACACCCACCAGATTCAGGAACGCATGGTGTTCCGTTACCCGCCTTTCTACCGCCTCATCCGCCTCAGCATACGCCACAAAGACGAGAACATGGCCGCCGAGGGCGCCAGGTTCCTGGCCGCCGAACTGCGCAAGATTTTCGGGGAACGCGTCCTGGGACCCGAATACCCCATGGTGAGCCGCATCAACACCTACTATATACAGGAAATCATGCTTAAGATAGAGCGCACGCCCCGGATCGAGCAGATGAAAGCCCGCCTTCGGCAGTGCATCGACCTGTTCCTGAACCAGCCCCGCTTCGGACGGATACGCATCGTGGTGGATGTGGACCCCCAATAAACAAAGATTACGTATCTTCGCGTTTTTGGCGCTTACAACTATGCAAACCCATAAAAAACTTTCCATGCAAGGCCGGATTCTCGGTATGGGAAACGCCTTGGTTGACCTTATCTTCCAGCTTCCCTCCGACGATCTGTTGGAGAAATGGGGTCTGCCCAAGGGCAGCATGACCCTGATAGACCAACCCCAGGCGGGCGTTATCCTCAATCATTTCGGACAGACGCAGCCGGTGCTGGCTACGGGCGGCTCGGCCTCCAACACCATCACCTCCATCGCCGCCTTGGGCGGGGGCTGCGGCTTTATCGGACAGATCGGCAAAAACGACATCTACGGCGATTTCTATATCGAACACCTTACCAAACACGGCATCACGCCTTACTTCCGCCGTATCGACACCCCCACCGGAACGGCCATCACCCTGATGAGCCCCGATACCGAACGCACCTTCGCCACCTATCTGGGCGCGGCCGCCACGATGACCGAAGCCAACATAAGCCGCGACATTTTTTCGGGCTACGGCTACTTCCACATCGAGGGCTATATGGTGCAGAACTACGCGCTTTTGGAAAAGGCCCTGCAGCTGGCCCGCGAATGCGGCATGGTGATCTCGCTGGATCTGGCCAGCTACAACATCGTTAAAGGCAACCTGGATTTCTTGGGCAGGATCCTGCCCATGGTGGACGTGGTGTTCGCCAACGAGGAGGAAGCCCTCGCCTTTACGGGCAAGGAGAACCTGGAAGCCCTGAACCTGCTGGCCGGACTGGTGGCCGTGGCGGTGGTCAAGATAGGCTCGCGCGGCTCGCTGGTAATGCACAAAGGCAAACTCTACGTAATCGACGCCGACAAGGTGGTGAAGACCGACAGCAACGGCGCGGGCGACAGCTACGCCGCCGGTTTCCTCTACGGCATGAGCCGGGGATTGGGCGTGCAGGAATGCGGCGACATCGCCTCCACGGTGGCCACGCAGGTGGTGCAGGTAACAGGGCCCAAGCTTACCGCCAGACAATGGGAAGATCTGCTGCCCCGCATCCGTAAGATAGAAGAACGCAACACCCGATGGCCCGAATAGGCAAGATTGAATTAGGCGATTTCCCGTTGTGGCTCGCCCCGATGGAAGCCGTTACCGACGCCCCTTTCCGCACCCTCTGCAAAAAGCACGGCGCGGACGTGTTGGTAAGCGAGTTCATTTCTTCGGACGCGGTGGTGCGCATGGCCGGCAAGAGCCTCTCCAAAATGGCGTTCCAGGCCGACGAACGCCCCACCGGCATTCAGATTTTCGGACACGACGAACAGAGCATGCGCCAGGCCGCCGAAATCGCCGCCGGATATCATCCCGACTTTATCGACCTCAACTGGGGCTGCCCCGTGCGCAAGATCGTAAGCAAGGGCGCGGGCAGCGGCATCTTGCAGGACATTCCTAAAATGGTTTCGATCACTTCGGCCGTGGTTAAGGCCATGGGCGGACTCGGCCTGCCGGTAACGGTAAAGACCCGTTTGGGCTGGGATGCGTCTTCCAAACCCATCGTGGAGGTAGCCGAACGCCTGCAGGACATAGGCATCGCCGCCATAAGCATTCACGGCCGCACCCGCGCCCAACTCTACGGCGGAACCGCCGACTGGAGTCTGATCGGGGCGGTGAAGAACAACCCCCGCATGCAGATTCCCGTGTTCGGGAACGGTGATATCGACTCCGCGCACAAAGCCTTGGAAATGAAGAACCGCTACGGGGTGGACGGGGTGCTCATAGGGCGGGCGGCCATCGGCAACCCCTGGATTTTCGAACAGGTAAGGCACTTTTTGAAAACCGGGCAGGAATTACCCTTGCCGAGCGTGGAGGAACGCAAGCAGGTATGTATGCAGTTGTTCAAGAAAGAAACGGAATGCAAGGGGGAACGCGTGGCAGCGCAGGAAATGAAGATACACTACTCCGGCTTCTTCAAGGGGCTGCCCAACTTCAAGCCGGTAAAGATGCAGTTGATGCTGAGTTTCTCGATGCAGGAGGCGCGCGCCCTGCTGGATGGCTACCGGGGCGAATAAGCCCTTATCGGCAGCGGATTTTCCTATAATTGTTCGTGACGGATCTTTCCGTCTTCGCAAACCAGGATACCCGAAGGAAATTTAGTGATGATCAAGAAGTCGTGCGTGGCCACCAGCACCGCGCAGTTCTGGCTTATCTTCACCAGGAGCCGCATGATTTCTTCGGAAGTGTCGGGGTCGAGGTTTCCCGTAGGTTCGTCGGCCAAAATAACTTCGGGGCTGTTGAGCAGGGCGCGGGCAATGGAAAGGCGCTGCTGTTCGCCACCCGAAAGCTGGTAAGGCATCTTGTAGGCCTTGGTTTCCATGCCCACCATCTCCAGCACCTCGCGGATACGGCGGTCTATGCTGGCCTTGTTCTTCCAGTCGGTGGCACGCAGCACGAACTCTAAGTTATCGGCCACCGAACGGTCGGTAAGCAGTTGGAAATCCTGAAAGACCACGCCCAGTTTGCGGCGCAGGTAGGGAATATCCTTCTTAGGCAGGCGCGCCAGATCGTAGCCGGCCACCCTGGCCTGCCCCGAACGCACGGGAATATCGGCGTAGAGCGTGCGCAGCAGCGAACTCTTGCCGGCGCCCGTCTTGCCGATCAGATACACGAACTCGCCTTTGTTTATCGAAAGGTTCACTTCCGACAGCACGCGGGTCCGCTTCTGATAGACGTCCAGATCCCGGGCCCATACAACGGGGGTAGCCTCCATATTCATCATTACAAGTTCGATATTTTTTGCTTGATGGCCTGCAGTTCGCGTTCCAGTTCGGCCTGCCTGTTTTCCAATTCGGCCTGCTTGCGGTCCTGTTCTTCCACACGCTGCTGCAAGGCATCTATCGTATGCGAAAGCTCGCGGTTTATCTGCCAAAGCACCGGAATAAGCCCAATATAATCCAAACTGAGCATGCCATTGGATTTTTCTTTTACCAGTTCCGGAAAGGTCTTACGTACATCCTGCGCGATAAAGCCGAATCGGATACGTTTCTTTATGGTATCGGACTTAAACACATACGAAACCGGAGTTATCCTATCCAACAACGCCGGTTTCCAATCCATAGGCTTGATACTGTCTTTAAGGCGTTCATCGGAATCACTAAACGTTCCCGACACATCCAAATCTCCATCTACATTTAAATCATACTTAAAAAAAGCATTTCCCTTCGCACTAATCTCGAACACTGCATTCTCCCCGTCATAGTCGAGGCCGTCTGATACTCGTTCGTCCCCAATTCTATTCGACCCATACATAAAAATCGGTTCTTCATTGCTAAAATGATCCAAACCTGCATCTAAGCCATCCCCTATCATCGTTAAGGATCTATACGTTCCGTCATTCGCCAAACTTGAACCTATCATAATGGGATATGACGGCTGTGGGTCATACTCCGAGCCATAACGTTTTCCGATATAACTGTTACCTTGCCCCACAGACACCAATCCTCCACAATTACCATCCGAACTATTCTGTAAATCTGCGGATCCCAATAAGGTTACCCCGTAATCGTCATGCTCCATACTCGAAAATATAGCCGTACGCCCTACAATATATGAATAAGCCGGAATTTCTTTAAATTGTTTTTGCAAAGACGGGTCATCGGTTGAAGGCATACTCCCGATTACGATAGAAGGGCCGCCGTTTTGCAGTTTAACATTACTTCCTATAACGATAGATGACGTTTTCTGTAAATCATTACCCTGCCCTATAGACAAGGCCGACTTATAGACCTGACCTAAACCCGACGAAGGCACATCACCCACATTATTATTGCTGTGTCCGATTACCACCGCATCGCTTCCGGCCGTTTGGTTATAACCCAAGGCGATAGAATAGTCTTGTGTAGCCTTGGCGTTATGACCCAAAGCTATGCTGTATTGGCCTGTTGCCTCGGCCGCAGCCCCCAAAGCCACGGCATTCGCCTTTTGCGCCTTACTATAATTACCTATCGCAAAACCATCCGTTGCACTTGCAGATACAGAGGCCTCCTTACCGATTGCAAAACCGTGGTCTATCGCTACCGAAGCATCCTGCCCCATAGCTATAGAGTACTTTCCTTGATGAAGTTTTAAATCTGTGGTGTTGGTTGCTCCCAACGAACCAAGATAAAAAAACGATTTATCCTTATCAAAAAAGAAAGTTGGTGTTTGTCGTGTACTCTCCTCTTTCTTACCTACAAACTGAACATCCCCCTGTGAGAACCGAACTTCCCCGCCATGCACATGCAACAAAGATATAGGATTATTCAACCCTATACCAACGTACGTTTTCTCTAAGGCGGTTGTTTTAGGGTACAGTTGATAATAGTCAGACATAGCAGGGTGCGGCCTACTTTCCCACAGCGATTCCCCTCCGCCGGGGCCTCCGGTTGCCGTTACTTTCAGGATATCGGGGCCTCCGGCAGGATCCTGCTCCAAGGTCAATCCATCGTATTGAAGATTGAGTTCGGTCTTACCGTCGCTGTTTAGCACCACATGGCCGTCCAAACGTTGCAAGGTTGTCTTACCGTCTTTGTCCATCGCCACATCCCCGTGCATCCTTACCGGCGTAAGGTTCGTGGAATAGTCGTCGCCCACCCAAAACTGTGCGTCCCCCAACTTATCGGAACGCAGCAGGTTGTTGGTTCCGGTAATGTTCGTATTCAATTCGATGTCCCGACCCGTGTTCCTATAATTATATTTCAAGGCCGAAATGGTATCCACACCATTGTTATCGTTCCAATACAACAGATGCCCGTCTCCGTCTAAGTTAATGGAAGAGCCTCCGTCTCCCGAAACATTCCCCCATTCCAACTGACCGTCTCTGCCCAACAATAAAACCTGCCCCCTACTTCCTGCGCTCATCGGAAATTTATAACCCGACGTGCCTGCGGCCTTATCGACAAAGGTAACCGAAGAGGCGTCCACTTCCAGGTCGCGCCCGGTCTGCGAGAGGCCAGAGTTCACCAGCGTCTTGTTGGTGGCGTTGAACTTGGGGATAAAGTTGTCCTTGAGGTTCTCGTAAAGGTTGTCGCCGCTGGCGTTCTCGGCATAGAAGGCGTAGGGAACGGTAAGCAGTTCGGCATTGCCCATATGGGTGTAGCCCGTGCCGTCGGTCTCTATCTCTATCTGCACGTAGATCTCGTGTCCCGCCCAAGGCACCTCGTGCAGCGATTTGCCCGAAGTTACCGTGCCGCGGCCTATTTCCAGATGAATCACCCCGTAGGCGTTGGTGGCGATTCCCTTATGATCTTCGCTGTACGCGATCTGGCCCGTAGCGGGGTCGTCCAAACGGAGGCTGACACGCAGGTTCACGTTGGCCTTGTTGGCCAGCGTCTTGCCGTTTACATCGCGCAGCACCGCCTGGTACTTGATGGCGCCCGGCACGCTCTGCGCCTGCCCCGACACACACAAACCCGCAATCAATAATGACACTACAAGCAATTCACGAAAAAAAGTTTTCATCTTACTTTTTTCTAAGCGTTATTGTACTTTAACTATCTTAAACGACTGTTGCCCGATTTCCGTCTCCACCTCCAGCACATACACCCCGGCGGGCAGACGCCCCATATCCAGGCTGTAGCCCCCGGCCTTGGCGTCCTTGCGGGCATAGAGCACGGCACCCTGCAGGTTGCGCAGGTGCAGGCGGCAGTCGGATCCGGCCTCGGCGGGCAAGGTCACGTTAAGGTATTGCCGCACCGGATTGGGAAAGACCTTTACATTGAACCGGCCGGCCATGCCTTCCTCGTTGGCCAGGTCTTGGGCGAACGGGTCTTCGATAAAGCCCTCGCCCTGCTCGAAACCCTGGGTCAGGCGCTTTTTGGAGGCGTCGAAGCCTTCGTAACTGCCGAAGGTCTCGGTAATCACCTCGCCTAAATTCCAGTCGCAGGTAAAGGTCTGCCCGTTCAGCAGAACGGATTCGGAACCGCCCGCGCTCGAAACCACGGTAAATACCGCTTCCGTCTGGCCGGATGCCGACGACAGGCCGGCAAAGACAACGGCCACGAAAGCCACACTATGTTGCAGGAACCGGAGCTTACTCATCTTCCCGTAATTTTTAAGGGCATACTATCTTGCAAAGATAACACAAATGTAAATTTTATCCCATTTCGGGACGCCCGGGTTTTATATCGCATATTTTTTTGTAACTTCGCGACCTTAATTTTAGACAACCCTTACAGCCATGGCTCAGAAAGAAGAAGTAAAAGGCGAACAGATCGTTGAAGACGTAGAAGTTGCCCTTGCCAAAACCGGAAACTATTTCGAAAAACACAAATCGCTCATCATCGGCATCGTCGTTGCCATCGTGGTGATTGTTGTGGGTTATTTCGGCTACAAATACCTGTATCTGGCGCCCAAAGAAAAAACGGCCGCCGCAGAAATGTTCTACGCGCAGCGTTATTTCGAAATGGATTCGCTGACCACCGCCCTCAACGGCGACGGCCAACACGCCGGCATGCTCGAGATTGCCGACAGCTACGGTTCCACCAAGAGCGGAAAACTGGCCAACTACTACGCGGGGCTGGCTTACCTGCACCAGGGTCATTTCGAAGAAGCGATCCAGTACATCAAGAAATTCAACACCAAGGACCCCGTGCTGTTCGTACTCTCGAACCAGGCCTTGGGCGATGCCTACTTAGAAGCCGGTCAGGCCGAAAAAGCGGTTGAATGCTATGCCAAGGCCGCTTCAAAATACGCCAACGAAGCCCTTACCCCGGCCGTGCTGATGCGCCAGGCCATGGTTCAGGAAACCCTGCAGCAATACGAAAAGGCGCTGCAGACCTACCAGCAGATACGCCGCCGCTTCCCCATGTCGCGCGAGGCTTCCGATATAGACCGCTACATCGCCCGCATGAACGCCAAGCTGGGCAAGTAAACGGTTCATCATCCCAAGCATACGGGGAAGCCTCCACCGGTAACACGGCAAGGTTTCCCCGTTTTTCGTATAACAACCCATATACATTATATATCCGTCATCATGTCAACGAAAGACCGTATCCTCGACCTCAAGACCCCGGCCGTGCCCACCGACGCCACCCACCGCTTTACCGTGCTGGTGGCCGAATGGAACACCGAGATAACCCACGCCCTGCGCGACGGCTGCGTACAGACCTTAAGGAAACAAGGCGTAAGCGACGACCGCATCCAGGTGGTGTCGGTGCCCGGCAGCTTTGAACTTTCTTCGGCCTCGGCCTACTTTGCCGCCCGCCCCGACTGCGACGCGGTGATCTGCCTCGGCTGCGTGATCCAGGGCGAGACCCGCCATTTCGACTTTATCTGCCAGGCGGTGGCCGACGGACTGACCCGCGTGGGCATCCAATACCTCAAGCCCGTTATCTTCGGGGTATTGACCACCAACAACCAGCAGCAGGCCGTGGAACGTGCCGGAGGAAAACTGGGCAACAAGGGTTCGGAAGCCGCCGAAGCCGCGTTGCAGATGCTCACCATTATGCAGAAATAGCGCATGGAAAACCGCATTGTCTTTATGGGAACGCCGGAGTTCGCCTCCGGTTGCCTCTCGACCTTGGTGCAGGCGGGCCTGAACGTGGTGGCCGTGGTCACCATGCCCGACAAGCCCATCGGACGGGGGCAGAAAACGGGCATGAGCGATGTAAAGCGCCGCGCCCTCGAACTGGGACTGCCGGTGTTGCAGCCGCAAAGGCTCAAGGACCCCGCCTTTCTGCAGGAACTGGCAGGCTACCGCGCCGACCTGCAGATTGTGGTGGCCTTCCGCATGCTGCCGAAGGAAGTGTGGGGCATGCCCCGTCTGGGCACGTTCAACCTGCACGCCTCCCTCCTGCCCCGCTACCGGGGAGCCGCGCCCATACAGCGCGCCATCTGGAATGGCGAGAGAGAAAGCGGCGTCACCACCTTCCTCCTGGACAAAGACCTCGACACGGGAGCCATCCTCTATCAGGAGAAAGTGGCGCTCAGCCCCGAAGAAACAGCGGGCAGCCTGCACGACAGACTGCTGGCCATCGGCGCGCCCCTGGTGGTCAAGACCGCCATAGACCTGTTCGCCGGCAACATCACGCCCATACCTCAACCGCAAACGGATATCGAAAATTTGCCGAATGCTCCGAAAATCTTTAAAAACGATTGCATTATCGACTTTAATCTACCGGCGGAAAAAGTATTGCGGCAAATCAAGGCGCTTAGCCCCTACCCCGGCGCAATAGGCTGTCTTCAACAGTTTTCCACGCAAAAAAACGTGCCGGTAAAGCTTATAGACGCCTGCCTGGACGAAAAAAACGCAAAAAGTTATGAACAGGGAGTTATTCTCTCTGACAACAAGCATTTTATGAAAATCGTTTGCGGCGACGGCATTCCGGTTTCCATTACAAAACTGCAACTTCCTGGAAAAAAGCAACTTACAACGGAAGAACTTTTGAGAGGCTTTAAATTCGATACCGAGAGGGATTTTTTCACCTTTGGAGTTATCAACAATTAAAAATGCGAAGTACGTGATTGTCAAGGGTATGAAATTTTGCTATTTTGCGAACATAAAATACCTTTGCCGTACTAAAACATTGATTGTTTAACTCGTAAAACTTTTAGACATGAACAAGACAGAATTGATCGATGCTATCGCCAAGAAAGCTAACTTGTCGAAAGCTGATTCCAAAAGAGCGCTCGAAGCTTATTTGACCGCTACGGCTGATGCCCTCAAGAAAGGCGACCGCATTTCTTTGATCGGTTTCGGTACCTTCAGCGTTCAAAAAAGAGCTGCCCGCATGGGTCACAACCCCCGTACCGGCAAGAGCATCAAGATTGCCGCTAAGAAGGTGGTTAAGTTCAAACCCGGTGCTACCTTGGCTAAAAAAGTTAAATAGTCTTTGCACTATCAAAAAAAGCCCCCGAAATCGGGGGCTTTTTTTTTTAACCAACCGCCGGAGGCACCGCTTTCCGCGCAAGAGCGAAGCGACTTGCGCCGCACACAAGCGAAGCGAGCGTGCCAAACCAACCGCCGGAGGCACCGACCGCAGCGCCGGGCGCGGGTTCTTTCGAGGCGCAGCCTCGGAAGTTATTCCATAGCGCAGGCCAAGTGCGCGGGGTGCGGGAGCGGCCGAAGCCTTGGCAAGCACCAATTGCCCTCCGCCATAGGAGCGCCGTCCGCGCAGGACGCGTTTCTTTTTTGGTTACTTTTTTCTTTGCAAGACAAAGAAAAAAGTAACATCAGCCTCACGCGCCAGCGCGAAAAAAATTATCTTTGCACCCTATATGGCAGAGAAAATCGTACATGAGGGAATTGTTACCGAAGTTTCGGAAAATTCGGTAACGGTTCGGATTCAGGCGGCATCGGCCTGCGGGTCGTGCCATGCCAAGAACCTATGCCAGATGTCGGAAAAAACCGACAAGGACGTTACGGTAAAGACCAAAGACGCCCGGCTGTACCGAAAGGGCGAGCGGGTGGATGTGTTCCTGATGTCGGGCATGGGGCTTAAGGCGGTGCTGTACGCCTACGTGCTTTCGTTGGTGGCGGCCGCCGCCGGATTCCTTATCGCCGCGCTCATCACTCCGAACGAGGTGATACGGGGCCTTGCCTGCCTTGCGGCGATAGCACTCTACTTCCTGTTTTTGAAATTCAAATCCGACAAGATAAACGCCCGCTTCAGTTTCGGCATCGAAAAGCGCCAAGAAGCCGGCAACATTCAAATCGATTAAAAAATCCAAATAGGTTATGAAACTCTTACAAGACAAAGTGGCCGTTATCACCGGGGCTTCCCGCGGTATCGGCAAAGCCATCGCCTTGCGTTTTGCCGCCGAAGGCGCCAACATCGCCTTTACCGACCTTCGCGAAGACGAAAACATGCAGGCTTTGGTTAAGGAACTGGAAGGCATGGGCGTAAAAGCCAAAGGCTATGCCTCCGACGCTTCCAACACCGCCAACACCGAAGAAACGGTGGCCGCCATCGTAAAGGATTTCGGCCGTATCGACGTGCTGGTAAACAACGCCGGCATCACCAAAGACGGCCTTTTGCTCCGCATGACCGAAGCCCAGTGGGATGCGGTGATCAACGTGAACCTTAAATCGGTGTTCAACTTCACCAAGGCCGTGGCTCCCATCATGAGCAGCCAGCGCGCGGGCAGCATCATCAACATGAGTTCGGTGGTGGGTGTTTCGGGCAACGCCGGTCAGGTAAACTACTCGGCCTCCAAGGCCGGTATCATCGGCCTCACCAAATCGGTGGCCAAGGAATTCGGCAAGCGCGGCATCCGCTCCAACGCGATCGCTCCCGGTTTCATCATTACCGATATGACCGCCCAGCTTTCGGAAGAAGTGCGCAAGGACTGGGAAGCCAAGATTCCCCTTCACCGCGGCGGCACTCCGCAAGACGTGGCCAACGTATGCCTCTTCCTGGCCAGCGACCTTTCCTCGTATGTAAGCGGACAGGTGCTCCACGTTTGCGGCGGCATGAACATGTAATAACGCTCCTCCATGCAATTCCTCTCCGGCTCATGGTTTTGGGTGCTCGCCCTTGTAACGGCCACCGCCTACGCCGCAGGATTGTATTATAGGAACACAAAAGACGAACTCGCGAAGGGATGGCGGATCCTGCTGGCCTGCCTCCGTTTCGGGTTCGTCTTTTTTATTTGCTTCCTGTTTTTCTCGCCCTTGGTGAAGCTGAGGCGGGAACGCATCGAAAAACCGCTCTGTTTCCTGGTGCTCGACCAGTCTTCGTCGATGGGCGGCGCCGCCGACACCGCAGTCCTGGTGCAGCGGTTCAAGAATCTTTCGAACAGTCTTTCCAAACGATTCAACGTACAGGCCGTAGGCTTCGGGCTCGATGCCGGCAAGGCCGTTTGTTCCTTTAACGAACCCGCCACCGATTTTGGCCGGGCGTTCGACTACATACGGCAGCGGAACGCGGGCAACGACCACGCCGCCGTGGTGCTTTTTTCGGACGGAAACAACAATATGGGACAGGAAGCGGTGTCGGCCTACCGCAGTCTGGCCCTGCCGCTCTATACGGTGGGTTTCGGCGATACCAACCGCCATCCCGATATCTTTATCGAACAGGCCGTTACAAACCTCTACGCCTATAAGGGCAACAACTTTCCAGTGCGCGTGCGCATCGGGCAGATCCGCGCGCCCCAGGCCACGGCAAGGCTCTCGCTGCGGGAGGCCTTCGGGCAGAAGCGGTTACTTAAAGACACCGTGATTCCCTTTCAGGGAAAGAGCGAACAGACGGTGGAATGGAACATAGCGACGCAAGACAGCGGGATATGCCGCTATATGCTGGCACTCGAACCGATTAAAGACGAATATGACACCCGGAACAACCGCCGCGAGCTTTTGGTGCGCGTGCTGGAGAACCGGCAGAAGATACTGGTGCTGGCACACGCGCCTCACCCCGACTTGGGTTGCCTGCACCGAAGCCTGCAGACGCAGGAGAAATACAGCACCGACGTGGTATTGGCCAAAGACCTGGCCGAGCTGACCCGCAACCCCGCCCGGCTGGAATCCTACGACCTTGTCGTGCTGCACGGGCTGCCTTCGGAGCGCTATCCCTTGGGCGAACTCAAGCCTGTGCTGGAGCAGAAAACCCTGTTTTACCTGCTTGCGGCCTCCACCTCTTTTTCGTTGCTGAACAAAGCCGACGCAGGGGTTTCGGTGCAGCCCCAAGGAACGCGGTGGAATGAGGCGCAGGCGCATTTCAACGCCGGATTCAGCCTCTTTAACGTTTCGCCCCAGGAACGGGTCTTGTGGGAGAGATTCCCTCCCCTGCAAACTCCTTTCGCCCGCTACAACACCGGCGGCGGGCAATCGCTCTTTACGCAGAACATATTGCAGCTCAACACCGAAGATCCCCTGCTTTGGATCAGCGCCCCGGGCCTCCGGCGCACGGCCGTATGCTTCGGCACCCAGTTCTGGAAATGGCGTCTGGCCGATTTTCAGGAAACGGGCAACACCCAGGCGTTCGACCACCTGTTCGACAAATGCCTGCAACTGCTCTGTCAGGCCAGGCCCGAAAGCAACCTTTCACTGCACTGCCCTTCCTCCATCCGCAGCACCGAAGCCCTCAGGGTACAGGCCTTCCTGTATAACGCCGCTTTCGAGAAGGTGGAGAACGCGCCCGTACAATTTTACCTGAAACATACAGGTTCCGGAGCCGAATACAGATTCGATTTCGTGCCGGCAAACGACCACTACGCCTTAGATGCCGGATTCCTGCCCGAAGGCGACTACCGCTATACCGCGCAGGCCAGTGTGGGCGATGAGACCTACCGCACCCAAGGCAGCCTCTCGGTTTCCGACCCACAGCTGGAAAACCCGAAACTGCCGGCGAACCTCGCGCTGCTGCGCAACCTGTCGCTCACCTATCAGGGAAAATTTTTCTACGGGGGAAACGCCCAAAAAGAAAATCCGGCCGTGTGGAAGGAACTCTCGCAAGAACTCTTGCTGCGTTCAGACCTCAAACCCCGCATCAAAACGGAAGAGACCTATGTTTCTCCACTCAACCGGACTTGGATTTTAGTTGTCCTGCTTGTATTCCTTTCCTTCGAATATTTCGCCAGAAAGCGTTTCGGCAATCTATAAAAGGGGCTAAAATGCACTCATCTGCTTCGTTACCGCGCCGCAAGATTTCGGTCACTTACAAAAGTAAGCTCCCTCAACCTTGCAACGCGAAGCCTCGCATCTAAGTACCTTTTAGCCCCTTTTATTATATCGGTAAATTGATTTGTTATAATAATTTACCGGCAATTTCGGCCAGACGGCTCCGTTCGCCCTTGCGCAGGTTCACGTGGGCGAAGATGTCCTGCCCGAACAAGCGGTCGCACAGATAGCTCAATCCGTTGGACCGGGCATCCAGATAGAGGGAGTCTATCTGATGGATGTCGCCGGTAAAGACGAGCTTGGTGCCTTCGCCGGCACGGGTAATGATGGTCTTTACCTCGTGCGGGGTAAGGTTCTGCGCCTCATCGATAATAAAATAGGTGTCGGAAAGGCTCCGGCCACGGATATAGGCCAGGGGCGTTATCTGGAACGCGCCGCTTTTCTGCATTTCCTCTATCTGCGTGTATTCCTGTGTGGAGATACGGGTCTTGTTCTTGATTACCGCCAGGTTGTCGTAGAGCGGCAGCATATAGGGACCCAGCTTTTCGTTGGCATCGCCCGGCAGGAAACCCATGTCCTGATTCTTAAGCGGAATGACGGGACGGCTCAACAACACCGACTTGTAGTTGTTCATCTGCGCCAGAGCCGCGGCCAAGGCCAGGAGCGTCTTGCCCGTTCCCGCCACGCCGGTAAGCGCCACTAAGGGAATGTCGGGGCGCATCAGCGCATCCAGGGCGCAGGCCTGCTCGTCGTTGCGGGGCGAAATGCCCGTTACCTTGAGCGGGGAAACCTTCACCACGTTCTTGGTAAGCGCGTTGTACATCACCGGCATGCGCGCCTCGCCGCTCACCAGCTCAAAATATTCGTTGGCGGCGGGTTTCACCTTGATGTCGGCGGGGCTTATCCCCTCGGGGCGTTCGTACAGGCTGGCGATCACTTTCTCGGCCACCTTGACCCGGCCAATCTTGCGCTTTACATATTCGGATTCTTCGGGCGTCTTGTCGCTCAGGTAGTCTTCGGCCGGCATGCCCAGCGACTTGGCCTTCATGCGCAGGTTCACGTCTTTGGTTACCAGACGCACCTTGCGTTCGGGATGCGCCTTCTGCAAGTCTAGGGCCACGGCCAGGATGCGGTGGTCGGGAATATCGGCCATCGAGGCCGCCTTCATCTCATCGGTAAGCCCCTTGCCCAGCATCACGGTAAGCGTTCCCATGCCCTTGCCCAACGATACGCCTTGCCCGAACAGCCCCTGTTCGGAGAGTTTGTCCAGCGCACGCATGATCTCGCGCGCATTGAAGTTAATCTGTTCGTTGCCTTTCTTAAAGTGATCCACCTCTTCCAGATCGACCATCGGAATCACGATGTCGTTGTCCTGGAACTTGTATATCGCATGATAGTCGTGCAACAACACGTTGGTGTCCAACACGAAGATCTTAGGCAGTTGCTTGCCGCCGCGGGGTGCTTTGGCACGCGGTTCCGCCTGTTTTTTGCCGTTGTTTTTGGTTGCCATGGCTCGTATTATTTAATGTTGTCCAAATCCTGATAAAATTCGGGGACCTCGCCCAGGTAGCGGTTCTGCACCTTCATGCCCGGCGCGAGCAGAATCTTGGTGGGATAGCCGCTTACGCCGAAGGTGAGTGCCATATCGTCCTCGCCCTCGCCGTTCATTACGTTGACCCACTTGATGCCTTCTTTCTCCACCATCGCCTTTACCTTTTCGGCCTTGTCGCGGCAGGCAATGCTGATAAAGGTTACCTTGCCCTTATGCCTGGCGTAGTATTCCTTCATTTGCGGAATGCCTTTCACGCACCAGGGGCACCAGGTTCCCCAAAAATCCAAGACCACGTAGCGCTTGGAAAAATCGCTCAACTTAACCGCCTTGCCGTTCAAGTCGTAGAGCGTAAAGTCGGGAGCCTGCGCGCCGACCGAAAGATTGGCTTCGTTCTGGCGGACCGTGCGCATATACTCGGCCTGGCGGCGTACCTGATCTATCTTTTCGGCCAAGGCGCCGTGCACAAGCGCGCTGTCCAACACCGGCAGAAAGTTCAGGAAGGTGTCGCGGTCGGGATGTTTCAGCAGCAGGAAGGCCGAGAGCATACGGTCGGCGTTTTCCTTTATAAAGTGCAGGGAGGCCTCGGCCTTGCGGATATTGGCCGCACCATAGGCTTCATAGAGGCTGTCGATATAGGCTTCGTCGGCGTTTTCCACCCCGTCTTTCATGGCTTCCACGATTTTATCGTAGAGCAGGCCCAATTCCACATACTCGGCGCGCATCTTGGTACGCAGGTCGCTCTGCGCCTTCAGTTCCTTGGAACCCGAAAGTTCGTAGTCCAGGAAATCCTGTCCGTAGGCGGCCTTGATGCGTACCTTTTCGCCCGGCTGCAACAGGAAGTTGATGCGGTAGGCTTCCGAGGCGGCGGGCTTGCGCCGTCCATAGGCCTTGCGGTCCCTGCCCAATTCCAAGGTTACCTCGGTGGGTTCGGCAATCTCCATATCCAGCACAAATCTGCCGTCTTGCAAGGCAATCGTGTCGAGATACACGTTGTCGCTTCCGGCAAGCGGCACCATGCTCAGATACACTTCATCCTGCACATTGCCGAAGTCGGCGCACATAAGTTCTTTCTGCGTGGGGGCGCAGGCTGCCATCAAGGCCGTCATGCCTATGGGCAGACACATCTTCATCAGGTTTTTCATAGCTCTATCGGGTTTTTCATCAGTTTTAAAGCTTCGGTAAAGTCGTCGTCGCGCTGCAGGTAGGTGGGATAAAATCCCAGGTCGTCGTACAGGTCGCGGCCTATCAGTGCCTTGAGCGTGAGCCGCATGTTGTTTCCGTATTTCGCGATGCTGGCCTTGTCGCGCGCCAGGCCTTTCTTCTCGGTATAGGCAAGGAACTCCTCGAACAAGGCATCGCTTACCTCAAACTTCTTTGTAAAGATTTCCGCCGAGGGATATTCCGCCTTCAGCTTCGCCCGGTTCCTATTGGTGTAGGAAAATGAGAAATCGTAGTTGTAGCCGCCGTTCGAAAGCCGGTTCTGATACACGAACAGGCTGTCGGTCTTGTAAGGCAGCACCACATCGGGTTCGATGCCGCCCCCGCCATAGACCACGCGGCCGCCCTTGGTATAGTACTTTACCGTATCGGTGCGCGAGAGGCTGTCGGTTCCAGTCATCTCGCCGTTCAGGTAACGTTGCAGCATGTCTTCCTCGTAGGCTTCGTAACCGCCGTCGTAGGGCTTCTGTATGCAGCGTCCCGAGGGCGTGTAATAGCGCGCCACGGTAAGGCGGAGCGCGCTGCCGTCGCTCATGTCCATCTGTTCCTGCACCAAGCCCTTGCCGAACGAACGCCGGCCCACGATCGTGCCCCGGTCGTTGTCCTGCATGGCGCCGGCAAAGATCTCGCTGGCCGATGCCGACCATTCGTCAATCAGCACCACCATTTCCATATCGCGGTACTTGCCGTTGCCCCCGGCATTTATCTGGGTGCGGCGGCGGTTCCTGCCCTCGGTATAGACAATGGCATCGTCGGCCTGCAGGAACATATCGGCCATATCGATGCAGCTCGACAGCAAGCCGCCGCCGTTGGAACGCAGGTCTATCATCACCTTGCTTACGCCCCGCGAGGCCAAGTCGCGCATGGCTTTGTCGAATTCCTTGGCGGTGGTGGCCGAGAACTTGCTCACCTTTACGTAGCCTATGCCGGGTTCCACCACAAAATGCACGTCCACGCTGTAGGTGGGAATCACATCGCGCCTAACCTCCACCCACACCAGCGTTGGCGACTGCGCCCGCTGCAAGCCTAAGCGCACCTTGGTTCCCTTGGGGCCCTTGAGGTGCTTTATCACCTGGTCGGTGTTCATCTTTTTGCCCGAAATGGTGTCGTTTCCCGCCACGATAATTTTGTCGCCGGGCTGCACGCCCACCTTTTCGGAAGGCCCGCCGCTAACGGGCATGATTACCGTAACCGTATCGTTTATCATACGGAACTGCACGCCGATACCCTGAAAATTGCCCTGTATCTCTTCTTCGGCCTTGGTGAAGTCCTGGGGCGGAAGATAGACCGAATGGGGGTCGAGGCTGTGCAGTATGGCATCCAGGCCGGAGGTAACCAGTTTCTCGTTATTTACGGTATCCACGTAATTGGCGTCGATAAGCCGCATCACCGCATCGATCTTGGAGCCCTGCACGTAATTGATAACCGGCCTGATACCGCCGATACGCTTCTGCATGGCCACCGCCCCCGCCAGCAGCCCCAGCACGAACACCAGCGCCACCGCAATCCAAGTATAAAAAGGGTTTCTTTCCTGATTCATAATAGGGGTAAAGTTACGAAAAAGTTGAGCGCAGAAGCCAAACTCGTTTGGATTCTGCCGAAACGGAGTAACTTCAACGAAGTTAAAGTTACAAAAAGTTGAACGCAGAAGCCAAACTCGTTTGGATTCTACCGAAACGAAGTAACTTCAACGAAGTTAAAGTTACAAGTGTACCCTAAAAATGCCTTTGGAAATAAAAAACAGCGAGGCTATAAATTAATTAACTATTTTTATTGTCAATAATTTGATGTATCATGAAATATTTAACGAAAAAATTTTTGTTTGTGGTCTTCTTGCTGATAGGTTGCTTGACTAGTGCTTCCGCACAGCAAAGCGGCACCTGCGGGGAAAACCTGACCTGGACTTTGGACGAAGATGGAACGCTGACGATTAGAGGAACCGGGGCGATGGATGACTATTATGGTGGCGCACCTTGGGGTGTAGCAGTGACCCGATTGGTTTTAGAAGAAGGCATAACTTATATTGGAAGGGGGGCATTTAGACATTGTAGCGGATTCACCGGTTCGTTGACCCTTCCCGAAAGTTTGACAAGCATTGGCGATCAGGCCTTTTATGAATGTAGCGGATTTACCGGTTCGTTGACCCTTCCCGAGGGTTTGACAAGCATTGGCAGTTATGCCTTTTATGAGTGTAACGGATTTACTGGGTCGTTGTCCCTTCCCGAGGGCTTAACAAGCATTGGGGAACAAGCATTTAGGAGTTGTAGCGGATTTACGGGAACACTAACTCTTCCTGCAAATTTGACCAGCATAGGAGACTTTACTTTTTTCTATTGCAAATTTACGGGAACGTTGACTCTTCCCGATAGATTGACTAATATTGGCGAAGCAGCCTTCCGTACTTGTACTGGATTTACCGGAAATCTAACACTTCCCGAAGGATTGACAAGAATTGGAGCATACGCCTTTGGCGATTGCAGTGGATTTACAGGGTCGTTAATCCTTCCTGGGGGATTGACTAATATTGGCGAAGCAGCCTTTTGTAATTGTACTGGGTTTACAGGGAATCTAACACTTCCCGAAAAATTGACAAGAACTGGAGAATACACCTTTAGCGGTTGTAGCGGATTTACCGGAGTCCTGACCTTTCCCGCAGGATTGACCAGCATTGGTACCTGCGCCTTTGACGATTGTAGCAATATAACTTCCGTAATCTTTCCTAAAAGTCTAACCAGTTTTGGGAGTGCAGCCTTTCAGGGTTGCAGCGGCTTGACCTCTGTACGTAATGAAAGTAAAACGCCACAAACTATTTCACGTGACGTTTTTGAGGGTTTAAGCCTTGACCTCATAAGTCTATACGTGCCGGCGGGTTCAGAAACGGCCTATTCTCAAGCCGATGTTTGGAAAGAATTCGCCATCGAAGAATATGGAGATTTACCCTTGACTCCTGTTTTTAGCGAAAGTAGGGAAATCGTGGATTGTGGCACCAGAATTGCCATTTCGGCTAAAACAGATGCCGAAATTTACTACGGGCTCGGGAAAGATGCCGCACCGACCTTAAGATATACAAATCCTATTGCAATAACCGACACCACTTATCTCTGTGCTTATTCAAAAGAGGGAACCGAATATTCCGATACGGTTTATGCCAAATATATTCCCATTCACAAAGACCCTTTTACCAACGTGGAATGGAACTGGTCCGTCGAGCCTAAAGCCACCTTATCGCTTGCCTGTCCGCGTTGCCGAACCGAAGTCAAGCCGGCAGTCAATCTGACAGAGAAAATTTCGGAAGGAGAGACGGGCTTAAAGACCTACACCGCCACGGCTACCGTTAACGAGGTAACGTATAAAACCACACTGACCAAACCCATTCTTGATACGATAATCATCACCGATACCGTCTATATAACCGATACCGTCTATATAACCGATACCGTCTATATAGAAGTGGGAACGGGAAATGAGGTGGATGAAGCCATGAGAGTGAAGCTTTACCCCAACCCCACCAACGGCAGCTTTACCGTGGAGGCGGAAGAAGACGCGCAATTGCAGATCTACGATGCCGCCGGTGCCTGCATCCGTTCAGGCCGCACGCAAGGCGGGCGCTTTACCGGCTCGCTTCCCGCTGCCGGCCTTTATTTCATCAAACTCACCGCCGGAAACCGGACATATACCAGACGGCTTATCGTGAGGTAAAGGTTTTTGCCCGATGAAGAAAGGAAGCCCGTGGAAAAATCCACGGGCTTCCTGCGTTTTGGAGATGGCACGAATCGTGGTAGGGTTTGTAATATAAGACTTGAAGCGTTATAGGAACACTACCCCTCACCCCATGCTTTATAGTATAAAGGGACTGCCCGAAAACCGAACAGTCCCTTCATGCTCAAAAATCAAGGTATCCAAGAACTTCTATTCCCCTTGCAATGCTTCGATCTTTTCGCGCAGTGCCTTGGCTTCTTCGGCCTTGCCGAGCTGTACATATACGTCGCGCAGAGTCATCATCACCTTCAGGTTTTCGGGCTGTTTTTCGATTACCTGCTGCAGGTAAGGCAGCGCCTGGTTCAACGAAGCGTTGGCCTGGGCGCGGAGCTGGTCGTATTTTTCGGTTTCTTCCAAGGGCAGGGCGTTGGCCTCGTCGTTCAGACGGATTCCCTGGTTCACATAGAAAGCGCCCAGATCGAAGATGGCGTCCATGTATTCGGGATTGATTTCGAGCGCCTTCCTGTAGGCAGCTTCCGCCTTTTCGTACTGCTTGTCGTTTTCGTAGGCGATACCGATAAAGAGCTGGAAAGAAGCGTCGTCACCCCATTTTTCGAGGGCGGTGTTCAACACTTCGCTCGCCTTTTCGTTCAGGCCGATACGCAGGAACACCGAAGAAGCGGAGGTATAGACCGTCTTGTCTTCGGGGAAACGGGCAATGGCGTCTTCCATGGCGGCCACGGCTTCGTCTTTCTTGCCACTCTGGAAGTAGGATTCGGCCTGGATGGCATACACATTGGGGTTGGCCATCGTGCTGGCGATCACGATCTTGGCGTAATCAACCGCCTTTTCGTACTGAGCGGCGTTAAACGCACACAGGGCCACGTTGAAGGCGGCACTGGTGTCGTATTCGCTTTCCAGCTGCGAAACGGCCAGCGAGGTTTCGAACGAGGTCACCGCCTGGTCGTAGGCGGCCTGTTCGTACTGGTTGGCACCCCGGTCGTAGAACACGCCCGACAGGTCGAGGATGTTCTGACGCAACATCACCAGCGTTTTGTCGGAGGGGTCGATCTGCAAGGCGCGTTCGAACGATTCCTTAGACGATTCGGCGGCATTGGGATAGTCGCGCGCCAAGAGCGGGTTGTTGGAGATGGAAAGATAGATCTTTCCGCGCAGCATCCAAGCATCCAGCATATTGACGGTTTCGGGGTTTTGCACCACGGCATCGATCGTAGAGGCGGCATCACTCCATTTCTGTTGCGAATAATATTTCTTGGCGGCCTTATATGCCTTTTCCTGCGCGGAGCAGAGACCTACCACGGCAATCGAGGCAATCGCGAGAACCAAAAGTTTTTTCATGTCAAGTATTGTTTTAAGGTTTTTACTCGTTTTGTCTTATTCCTGGGTTTCGGCAGGGGTTTCGGCGTTTTCTTCCCCGTTGGCTTCGCCTTCCATCTCATCTTCCTCATCCATCGCCACCTTGGCGACCGAGGCAATGGAATCCTTGCCCTTGAGTTCGATAAGCTTCACGCCCTGGGTGGCACGGCCCACCACGCGAAGGTCTTTCACGGCCATACGCAGGATGATGCCCGACTTATTGATGATCATCAAGTCGTCCATATCGGTAACGTCCTTGATGGCGATCAAGGCACCCGTCTTGTCGGTGATGTTGATGGTCTTGACACCCTTGCCGCCACGGTTGGTCTCGCGGTAGTCTTCGAGCGCGGAACGCTTGCCGAAGCCCTTTTCGGAAACCACCAGCACGTCGCTGTTCTGGCTCGGGTCGATGCAGATCATGCCCACCACCTCATCGTTTTCGCCGGCCAGGCTGATACCACGTACCCCCGACGCACCGCGTCCCATCGGACGCACCTTGTTTTCGGGGAAACGGATGGCCTTACCCGAACGCAACGCCATCATGATGACCGAAGAATCGTTGGTAAGCTTGGCTTCCAGCAATTGGTCGCCTTCGCGCACCGTAACGGCGATGATGCCGTTCTGACGCGGACGGGAGTAGGCTTCCAGCGAAGTCTTCTTGATGATACCCTTCTTGGTGCAGAGCACGATGTAGTTGTTGTTGATGTACTCTTCGTCCTTGAGGGTCTTTACGTTGATGTAGGCCTTCACCTTGTCGTCGGAGGCGATGTTCATCAGGTTCTGCAGCGCGCGGCCCTTCGACTGGCGCGAGCCTTCGGGAATGTCGAACACGCGCATCCAGAAGCACTTGCCCTGTTCGGTAAAGAAGAGCATGTAGTTGTGCATGGAGGCCACGAAGAGGTGTTCCACGAAGTCTTCGGTACGCACGTCGGAACCCTTCATGCCCTTGCCGCCACGGTTCTGACGGCGGTATTCGGCCAGACGGGTACGCTTGATGTAGCCCATGTGCGAGATGGTGATCACCATGTCTTCGTCGGGAATGGTGTCCTCGATATTGAAGTCGGCCGAATCGTAAACGATGTGGGTGCGGCGTTCGTCGCCGTACTTTTCCTTGATTTCAAGGATTTCTTCCTTAACCACCGCCATACGCTTGCCTTCGTTTTCGAGCAGTTCGTGGCATTCGGCGATAAAGCGTTCCAGCTCTTCGAACTCCTGCTGCAGTTTCTCGCGTTCCAGACCGGTAAGCTGGCCGAGGCGCATCTCCACGATGGCCTTCGCCTGAATTTCGCTGAACTGGAAACGGGCGATGAGTTCCTGCTTGGCGTCGTCGATGGTCTTGGAGGAACGGATCAGGTTGATGATCTCATCCAAGTGATCCAAGGCCTTGAGAAGCCCTTGCAGGATATGTTCGCGCGCCTCGGCCTTGGCCAGCCTGAATTTGGTGCGGCGGATCACCACTTCGTGGCGGTGTTCCACAAAGTTGGAGATAAGGTCCTTGAGGTTCAGCAGGCAGGGCTTGCCGTGAACCAGCGCGATGTTGTTTACGCTGAACGAAGTCTGCAAGGCCGACTGCTGGTAGAGCTTGTTGAGCACCACGTTGGCCACCGCGTCGTGACGGAGGTCGAACACGATGCGCACGTCGCGCTTGGATTCGTCGCGGATATCCGTAATGCCGTCGATACGCTTCTCGGTAACCAGTTCCGCGATTTTCTTGATCATCTCGGACTTGTTCACCATATAGGGAATCGACTTGACCACAATCTGGTTGCGGCCACTGTCGGTGGTCTCGATCTCGGCCTCGCCGCGTATCACGATGCGTCCCATACCGGTGGTAAAGGCGTCGCGCACGCCGTCGTATCCGTAAATCACACCTCCCGTAGGGAAATCGGGCGCCTTTACGTATTGCATGAGTTCCTCTACGGTAATGTCCTTATTGTCGATATAGGCGGCGATACCGTCGCAGACCTCGCTCATGTTGTGGGGCGCCATGTTGGTGGCCATACCCACGGCGATACCCGACGAACCGTTCACCAAAAGGTTGGGGATACGGCTGGGAAGCACGGTAGGCTCCTTGTTGGTGTCGTCGAAGGTGTTCTGCATATCCACCGTATCTTCGTCGATATCGGCCAGCAAGGCTTCGGCGATCCTACGCATCTTGGCCTCGGTGTAACGCATGGCCGCCGGCGGGTCGTTGTCGATGGAGCCGAAGTTACCCTGACCGTCCACCAAGGGGTAACGCATCGACCAGTCCTGCGCCATACGCACCAGGGCACCGTAAATGGAACTGTCTCCATGGGGGTGGTACTTACCGAGCACGTCCCCAACCACACGGGCAGACTTCTTATAACCTCCCGAAGCGGTGATGCCCGCCTCGTTCATGGCAAACAAAATACGGCGGTGAACCGGCTTCATACCGTCGCGCACATCAGGCAACGCCCTCGCCACGATAACCGACATGGAGTAGTCGATATAGGCCGATTGCATCTGCTTGTCGATGTCAACCCGCACGATTTTTCCCTGTCCTGCTGTCTCTTCCTTTTCTTCCATTTCTGTTAACTTTCTATATATGTGCTACTTCTGTATTTCAAACAAACTACGAAATTACAAATTTCGGCAAGATTTTACAAGTGGAAAATTTTTAAAATCCGAAAGACAGCAAGACTCTGCCGTTTTTTCATACAGAAAGGGCTTGGAAGGGCTTCTTGGGCCTGTGGCACAAAAATTGCACGGTCGCCAAAAAACCGCTAATTTTGTGAGCTTTGCCGTTCCGACCTTGCCTTATTTGGTCTTTTCGGCGAACCAAGAAATGTAAAAGAATGGAAATCAACATTTCAGACACCTTAAAAACCATACTGAACTACAGCACGGAAGAAGCCGGCCGCATCGGCAACGACTATGTGGGCGTGGAACACGTGGTGCTGGGCATGCTGCGCCAGGGCGACAACAAGGCCGCGCAGCTTATCCTGCAATACGGTCTGGATGCCCAGAACCTGCGCAAGCGCATCGAGGAATCAATCAAGCCTGCCTCCCGCGAGGACGCCCCGGCCGACCCCACCGAACGCAACCTGCCCGCCAACAGCCAGCTGGACCGCATGATCAAGGTGATGTACCTGGAAAGCCTGCGCTTGGGCCAGGAACAGGTGGAACCCGAACACGCGCTGCTGGCCATCCTGAAGAACGACGCCGGATTCGTTACCGGCATACTGAACGCGGCCGGCGTCAACTACGAGAACATCAACGCCATGTTGCAGCAGCAACCTTCGGCCGAAAGCAAAGACAAGACCCCCTCAGCCATGGAAGAAGGCATCGGAATGCACGAATACGGCGAGGAAAGAGGCAGCCGCCGAGAATCCGAATCCATCCGGAACGACGTTCCCAAAGCCGCCAACTCCAAAACCGACACCCCGGTGCTGGACAACTTCGGCAAAGACCTCACCAAGGCAGCCGCCGAGAAGCTGCTTGACCCGATGGTGGGGCGCGAAAAGGAAATCGAACGCATCGTTCAGATCCTGAGCCGCCGCAAGAAGAACAATCCCGTGCTGATAGGCGACCCGGGCGTGGGCAAGTCGGCCATCGCCGAAGGCCTGGCGCAACGCATTGCCGAACACAAGGTTCCGCACAGCCTCCGGAACAAGCGGATCCTGACCCTCGACATCGCCTCGGTGGTGGCCGGCACCAAGTACCGCGGCCAGTTCGAGGAACGCATGAAGGCCATCATCAACGAACTGCAGAAGCATCCCGAGGTAATCATCTTTATCGACGAGATACACACCATCGTGGGCGCGGGCAACACCGCCGGCGCACTCGACGCCTCCAACATGTTCAAGCCCGCCCTGGCGCGGGGCGAGATCCAGTGCATAGGCGCCACCACCTTAGACGAATACCGCCAGAGCATCGAGAAAGACGGCGCCCTGGAACGCCGTTTCCAGAAGGTGCTGGTGGAAGCCACCACCAAAGAAGAAACGCTCGAGATACTGCACAACATAA
The DNA here is from genome assembly GCA_023667315.1 of Ruminococcus flavefaciens. Classification (GTDB taxonomy): domain Bacteria; phylum Bacteroidota; class Bacteroidia; order Bacteroidales; family P3; genus Pullibacteroides. The sequence continues at coordinate 389,855 of JAMPAI010000001.1, read as the reverse complement.
AGGGCCGCTACGAAGACCACCACATGGTGTCGTACAGCGAAGAGGCCCTTAAGGCCTGCATCGAGCTTACCGACCGCTACATCACCGACCGGGTGCTGCCCGACAAGGCCATCGACGCCTTAGACGAAGCCGGCGCCAAGGTTCACCTGAGCCGCACCGACGTGCCCGCCCCCATCACGCAGCTGGAGGAAGGCATCGCCAAAACCAAGCAGGAAATGGTGGATGCCATCAAGAACCAACGTTTTGAGGACGCGGCCAAGCTGCGCGACGAGATGGGCGCGATGCAGAAGCAGCTGGAGGAAGAGAACAAGCGTTGGGAAGAGGAGAACCGGGCCAACCGCCCCGAAGTGTCGGAAGAAGACGTTACGGGCGTGGTGGCCATGATGAGCGGCGTGCCTATCCAGAAGGTGGCGCAGAACGAGATGGAACAGCTCCTGAACATGGAGAACGTGCTCGAAAGCCAGGTGATAGGTCAGGACGAGGCCATCCACAAGCTGGTACGCGCCATCCGCCGCAACCGCACGGGCCTCAAAGACCCCTCGCGCCCCATCGGAAGCTTTATCTTTCTGGGCCCTACGGGCGTGGGCAAGACCTACCTTACCAAGTGTCTGGCCAAATATATGTTCAATGCCGAAAGCGCGTTGATCCGCGTGGACATGAGCGAGTATATGGAGAAATTCGACGTGTCGCGCCTTATCGGCTCGCCTCCGGGCTACGTGGGCTATGAGGACGGCGGCCAGCTCACCGAGAAAGTCAGGCGCAAGCCCTACTCCATCGTGCTGTTCGACGAAATCGAGAAGGCGCATCCCGACATCTTCAACCTGCTGCTGCAGGTGCTCGACGACGGCCAGCTTACCGACGGCCTGGGGCGGAAGATCGACTTCAAGAACACCATCATCATCATGACCTCCAACCTCGGCTCGCGCCAGCTGCGGGAATTCGGTTCGGGCGTGGGCTTCCAGACCGCCGCCAAGGAAGCCGGCAAGGCCGAATGGGAACGGGGCATTATCGACAAGGCACTCAAACGCCATTTCGCGCCCGAGTTCCTGAACCGTATCGACGACATCCTGGTGTTCAACAACCTCAGCAAGGAGAATATTTTCAGGATCATCGACATCGAACTGGCCAAGCTGCGCAACCGCCTGGCCAAGATGGAATCGGATGTACAGCTGAGCGAGAAGGCCAAGGAATTCCTGATGGAGAAAGGCTGGGATCCCGACCTGGGCGCCCGCCCCTTGCGCCGCTGCATAGAGCACTATATCGAAGACGAACTGGCCGAACTCATGGTGAAAGGCGGCGACCCGAAAGGGAAAACCGTGTTCGTGGACCACGAAGAAGGCAAGGAATCCTTAACGGTGGAAGTGAAGTAGCCGCCGATAATATCCCTTAACGAAAGAGGTCGGGCGATTATTCGTCCCGACCTCTTTGCATTTGGCGCTTGATGTCTTTTTCCTTTAGGGTCTCGCGCTTGTCGTAGAGTTTCTTGCCCTTGGCCAGCGCGATTTCCATCTTGGCACGGCCGTTTTCGTCGATAAAGAGAACCACCGGAATAATCGTAAGCCCCTTTTCCTTTATCTTGCCCTGCAGCTTGCGCAACTCCCGCTTGTTGAGCAGCAGCTTGCGGTCGCGGCGCGGCACATGGTTGAAGGCCGAACCATGGCTGTATTCGGCCACATACATATTCTTGATAAAAAGCTCGTTGCCGAGAAACACGCAAAACGCCTCCCCCACACTGGCCTTACCCGCCCTGATCGACTTGATCTCGGTGCCGGTAAGCACAATGCCCGCCGTATAGCGGTCTATCAGAAAAAACTGATATTCCGCCTTCTTGTTCTTGATACGTACGTCCGATCTTAAGCGCGGCATTTTTCTATTATTCCTTTGGCCACGGCCAGTTTTTCATCCAGCAGCTTCTGCGAGGAAGCCTCCATGATAAGCCGCAGGTAGGGCTCGGTATTGGAAGGCCTTACATTGAACCACCATTCCTTGAACTCGATGCGGTATCCGTCGAAATCGTAGAATGCCTGCGGTTCCTCCTCCTGCGTGAAGTGGGCGCGCAAGGCTTCCATCGCCCCCTGCTTGTCTTCCAGCTTAAAGTTGACCTCGCCCGAATTGGCGTAGGTGGCAATCGAGTCGATTACCTCCGACACCTTGACGCCCTGACGCTTGAACCCAGCGAAAATGCCCAAGAGCAGGCTGCACGCCATCAGTCCCGAATCGGAATAGTTGAAGTCGCGGAAATAATAATGCCCCGCCAGCTCGCCCCCGTAGATGCCGTCTATCTCGCGCAGCTTCAAGGCCGCGTACGCCCTGCCCACACGCCACATCTCCATGGTGCTGCCCATCGACTCCACGTAGGTGCGCACCGACTTGGAGGTGCGGATATCCTGCAGCACCTTGCCCTTCAAGCCCTTTTCTTTCAGGAAGTAATTGCCTAAGACGGCAATCATCAGGTCGGGCGAGATAAAGCGCGCCTTTTCGTCCACGAACATCACCCGGTCGGCATCGCCGTCGAAGATAACGCCGATGTCGGCCTTGCTTTCCGTTACCAGGCGGCAGATATCCTTGATGTTTTCGGGTTCCAGCGGATTGGCCTCGTGGTTGGGGAAGGTGCCGTCGAGTTCATCGAAGATATAGGCGGGCTTGTTGCCGAACAGCTCGTGCACGAAAATGGAAGCCATGCCGTTGCTGCAGTCCATCGCGATCTTGAGGTAGTCGGTGTCGGCGCTCACCCATTGCTTCTGAAAGGCGATGTAGTCGGGCTTCTTGTCGAAATCGACGGTCTTGCCCTTTTTCTCGCGCGGCAGCACCACCCGTTCCTTAAGCCAGCGTTCCAGTTCGCCCAAACCCGTGTCGAAACCCACCGGCAGCGCGTTCTCGCGCGAAATCTTAAGCCCGTTGTATTCCTTGGGGTTGTGCGAGGCGGTAATCATCACCGAGGCCTTGAAACCGTACTGCGCCGTGGCCCAATACACCATGGGCGTGGTGCAGATGCCCAGGTCGTACACGTCGGCGCCCGCATCTTCGGCTCCCTTGCAGAACCAGGCGAAAATCTCGGGCGAGGAAGTGCGCACGTCGCGCCCCACCAGAATCCGGTCGGTATTGAGCAGTTCGGGCAGGAAATACCCTATCTTATATACGTCTTCCTTGTTGAAATCGCGGTTATAGACCCCGCGTATGTCGTAGGCTTTGAATGCTCCCATCGTTTTGCCTTTTATGGCCGCCCGCCGGCAGCCGGTTTATTCTTGAGGTTCTTGCGTATCCAGCAGATACGGCTTTCTTTCCTTGGTGCGTTCCAAGGCTTTCTCATAACGCCATTCGGCTTTCAATCTATCGTTGCCGCCCAGCAGCACCTCGGGTACTTTCCAGCCCTTGTACTCGGCCGGGCGCGTATATACGGGAGGCGAAAGCAGTCCGTCCTGAAACGAATCGCTCAGAGCCGAGGTCTCGTCGTTGAGCACCCCCGGCACCAGACGCACCACCGCGTCGGTAATCACCGCCGCGGCCAGTTCCCCGCCCGAAAGCACGTAGTCGCCGATCGAAATCTCGCGCGTAATCAGATGCTCGCGCACCCGTTCGTCCACCCCCTTGTAATGCCCGCACAGAATGATGATGTTCTTGCAGAGCGAGAGGGCGTTGGCCGTAGGCTGGTCGAGAACCGGCGCGTCGGGCGTGGTGAATATCACCTCGTCGTAGTCGCGCTCGGCCTTCAATGCCGAAATGCAGTTGTCCACCGGCTCGATGCCGATCACCATGCCCGCGCCCCCGCCGTAGGGATAGTCGTCCACCGACTTGTATCGGTCGGTGCTGTAGTCGCGCAGGTTGTGCAAGTGCGGCTCGAACAAGCCTTTCTTTACGGCCCTGGCCGGAATGGAGGAGGACAGGAAGCCCTCGAACATTTCGGGAAAAAGACTGATGATGTCGATTCTCACTAAGCGTTCTCCCCTTCTTTGGCGGATTGGGCCGGTTTGGTACGGATAATCTTCATCTTGGCTTCCAGCAAGGCCAGTTCTTCCTTGGCGCGGCGAATCTTGTTCTCGAACTCACGGCGCAGCACGTCCGAACTCTTGGCCTGCGAGATAAAGCCCATATTGTTTTCCCAAAGCGTGATGTCGCCCTTGATACGCTGTATGCGCGTGTTGAGCTGGGCGATGTCCTTGTTGCTCAGCAAGGCCGCGTCTTCGGGCGTATTGATTTCGGAATAGTCGCGGCCGCCGCCCGGCCTGGGGCCGAACACCTTGAACTTCTCGTCGATGGCCGCGCGGAAATCGGCATAGAGTCGGTCTTTGTCCTTCATCGGTACATGGCCGATTTCCGTCCACCTGCGCTGCAATTCCTTTACCGCCGCCAACAAAGCCTCGCGGTTTTCGACCGCCAGCGCCTTTACCTCGGCCACCAAGGCTTCCTTGGCTTCCTTGTTGGCGTTCTCGTCGCTGCGCATCGACTGGTAGTAGTCGGCCTTCTTCTTGAAGAACTCGTCGCAGGCGGCGCGGAAACGCTTCCACACCTTGTCGGAAAGGCGCATCGGCACCGGGCCCACCGTCTTCCATTCCTGCTGCAGTTTAAGCAGGTCGGCCGTGGCCGCTCGGTAGTCGACGCGGTTCTGGGCTATGTTCTCGGCGCGCACGCACAGGTCAACCTTCAGGTTGTAGTTGTTGTTCTGGTCGTCGCGGATCTTGCGGAAAAAGGCCTTCTTTTCTTCAAAGAAGGTGTTCAGGCTGCCGCGAAAACGTTCCCAAACGGCATCGTTCTCGCTCTGCGGCGCCCGGCCTATGCTCTTCCAGAGCTTCATGAGCTCGTCCACCTGATCGCTCAGGGCGTTCCATTCCTTGGCGGTGGCGCAGGCCTGCGTCAGCAGCCCCTCGGCCTTCTCGCACAGGGCGCGCTTGGCCAGCAGGTTCTGTTCCATCTCGGCCTGCAGGCTGTCGTAGTAGTCCTTGCGCTTTTGGGCGATCGCATCGGAAGCGGCCTTGAACCTGTCCCAGATCTCGTCTTTCTTATCCATGGCCACCGGGCCGATTTCCTTCCAGCGGTCGTGCAGGTCGTGCAGTTCCTTTGAGGCCTTGCCGATCGATTCTTCGGCCAGCAGGCTTTCGGCCTTCTCGCAGAGCTGCAGTTTTTCTTCCAGGTTCTTCTTGAAGTCGAGTTCGCGCAACTCGTTGTTGATACGCACCTTGTCGAAGAACTTCTCCACTAAGAAATGGTAGTTCTGCCACAGGTTGTTCGACTCGGCGCGCGCAATCGGCTTTATCTCGCGCCATTTTTCGGTAAGTTTGGTAAAGTCGTCGTAGATGGCCTTCAGGGGGCGTTCATCACCTTCCACCAAACCCTTCAACTGTTCCAGCAGTTCCTTTTTCTTGGTCAGGTTCTCGGCCATAAGCCTTTCCTGATCCTCACGCTTTTTCTGATGGTATTCGCGGATCTTCCGGCTCACTTCCGCAAAGCGTTCCTCTTCGCTGTCCGCGAAATGAAAATCGATCTTGCTACCCCCTTCTTCCACGAACCTGTCCAAGGCCTCTTTCTTTACCACGCCTGTCTTTTCCTTGTACTTGAGGCGGAGCAGAGCCACCACGTTCTTGGCTTCCTCCAATTTCTTCTGTTCGTACAGGCTTTCCAAACGTTCCACAATCTGAAGGCGGTCCAATGCCGACAGTTCCTGTACTTCGGCATCGGTCAACTCCTGCGCCGAAGTGCGTTCCACCGTGGGTTCGGCATCGGAATGGGCTTCTTCCAAAGCCTTCTCGTCTTCCTGTTCCAAGGCTTCCTCGCGCTGTTGGGCGGCAATCTGTTCCAGTTGGTTCAGATTAACTTTTTCTTCTTCCTGTCTGGCAACCTGCGTTTCTTGATTTTCTACAGGTTCCTGATTGGTCTGTTGGTCCATGGTTCTTTGTTGTTGAAATTTACCGGGCACGGACAATCCGGAGATCTCCGCACCCGGCCAATCGGTGGGCAAAATCGAGTGTTGTTATTCTTCGGTAAGGGTTTGAGGCTCGGCATCCACCTTATCCTTTACGATGGTAAGTTCGTTAATCAGGTTGGTGGCACCGGCAAATTTATCGATGATGAACAAAACGTAGCGCGAATCCACGCAGATGGTGCGCTGCAAGGAGGGTTCAAAGAAAATGTCGCCGCTCATGGCTTCCCAGTTGCCATCGAAAGCCAGGCCGATGAGTTCGCCCTTGGCGTTGATGACGGGGCTGCCCGAGTTACCGCCCGTAATGTCGTTGGTGGTGAGGAAGCAGACCACCAGCGTGCTGTCGCCGTACTGGCCGTAATCCTTGGCCTGGTAGAGTTCCTTGAGGCGGGCGGGAACGATAAAGTCGGGATTGCCCGGATCTTCTTTCTGCATCACACCCTCGATGGTGGTGATGTAGTTGTAGTGAACGGCATCGGCGGGCGCGTAATCCTGCACGGTGCCGTAGCTGAGGCGCATGGTGAGGTTGGCATCGGGCGCGTATGCCTTGCCGGCGTTCATTTCACGGATGCCCTTCACGAACAGACGCATGCTCTTCTGCTGGCTTTCGCGCGCCTTGGCCCAGGTTTCGGCCATCATGTTGTCGGCCCATGCCTTGCGGATCGAGCCCACCCATTTGTAAACGGGGTCGTTCTGCAGTTTCTTGAGGTCGGGCTTGTTGAGGAAGGCCTCGTATTTTTCGGGCGTGGAGAACACCGAGTTGGCCATCATGTTGTCGGCGATGGCGTCGAAGTTCTCCTTGTTCTTGGCCACGAAAGCGCGGAAGTCGGCCGACTGCAGTTCCGCATCCACATTCCTATAGTAGAATTCGAGCATGCGCGCCACCATGTCGCGGTTCACGTCAAAATCATAGTCCTTGAAAATGGCGGGAATCTGCGCCTTGTTGGTTTCGGCGATCTTGGCCGCCTGCTCGGCGTCCTTACGTCCGAGCGCCTGCGCCAAGGGCACGTTGCGGAACGCGGTCATGAACACCTGCGGGCCCGAGATGATTTCGCTCATCATGCGGTTGTAGCCCGTCATGGGAGCCAGGAGTTCGTACGAACGCTGCAATTCGGACAATACATTTTTATACTCGTCCTTATCGGCCGCCCATGCGCCGAACTGCTCCTCTATTTTCTGCTTTTTCTCCACCACATGGTTCTTCTTAAGCTGGATTTCCTGTCCCATGAAGTTCTTCCAGTAGTTGGCGATCTGAGCGTAGATGGAGGCATACTTGATACGTACGGCGGGGTCGGCGGCCATGTGCTTGTCGAGCACGTCCAACTTGGCGCGGCGGGTGTTCACGGTGGCGGGCGCCACGTAGTCGATCACTTCCTGCACGCCCCACGAAGGCATGAAACGAGAGGTGGAACCGGGATAGCCCATGATCATGGCGTAGTCGTCTTTCTCGATGCCGGCAATCGACACGGGCAGGTAGTGCTTGGGCTTGAGGGGCACATTTTCCCCGCTGTATTCGGCAGGCTTGCCGTCGGGGCTCATATAGACGCGGAAAATCGAGAAGTCGCCGGTGTGGCGCGGCCACATCCAGTTGTCGGCGTCGGCACCGAACTTACCGATGGATTCGGGAGGCGTGCCCACCAGACGAACGTCCTTGTATTCCTCATACACCAAGAGGTAGTATTCGTTGCCTTCGAAGTACGATTTGGTATGCACCAGATACTTGCCATCTTCTTCGGCTTCCTTTACCAGACGGCCCATCACGGCCCGGGCGCTGTCGGCACGTTCCTTTTCGCCCATCTGGTCGTTGAGGGAAGCAAGCACCTTGTCGCTGATGTCTTCCATGCGCACGAGAAACTTAACCGTAAGGCCGGGGCAAGGCAGTTCCTCGGCCTTGCTCATCGCCCAAAAACCGTTGGTAAGGTAGTCGTGTTCCACGGTGCTGTGCGACTGAATCTGGCCGTAACCGCAGTGGTGGTTCGTAAAGAGGAGGCCTTCGGGCGAAACGATCTCACCCGTGCAGCCGCCGCCGAATTGCACGATGGCATCCTTGAGCGAGGAATGGTTGATGTCGTAGATGTCCTGCGCCGAGAGCTTGAGCCCCAGCCTGTGCATTTCTTCGATGTTGAGTTTCTGCACCATGAACGGCAGCCACATCCCTTCGTCGGCACTTGCCTTGAAAGGCATCAGCACGCACAAAGCGGCGCACAGCGATAAAATTGTCCTTTTCATTGTATTTAATTAAAGTGTTTTACTAAACGTATTTCTCTCCCTTTTCGGAAGCGATGTCGCCCACAATCTGGCGCAGCATCTGTTCCTCGCTGCGGCGGCACACCAAAAGGCTGTTGTTGTTCTCCACCACGATGTAGTCTTCCAGCCCCTGCAGCACCACCAGCTTGTCTTTGGGCACGTTCACGATGCAGCCCCTGGTATCGTAGGTAAGCACGTTCTTGCCCTCTATGGCGTTCATATCCTTGTCTTTGGGACGGAGGTCGTAGAGCGAATCCCAGGTTCCCACATCGCTCCAGCCGAAATCGCAGCCCAGCACATACACATTGTGCGCCTTTTCCATGACCCCGTAGTCGATGGAAATGCTCTTGCAGACCAAATACACCTTCTCGATATACTCGTCTTCCTCGGGGGTGTCGTACTTGGAAATGCCGCTGGCAAAGAGCTCGTCCACCTCGGGCAGATAGTCTCTGAACGCCTGCATCGAACTTTTGAGCGACCAGATGAACAGGCCCGCGTTCCACAGGAACTCGCCGCTCTGCACGAAGGTCCTGGCCATTTCCAGCTCCGGCTTCTCGGTAAAGAGCTTTACCTTCTTTATATCGTTGCAGCCGTCTATCGATTCGGTGTCGAACTGAATGTAGCCGTAGCCCGTGTTGGGATACGAGGGCTTGATGCCCAGGGTAATGAGGCAGTCGTTCCTGGAAGCGGCCTCGGCGGCGGTATGGATCGCGGCGTCGAACACGTCTTCCTTAAGCACCACATGGTCGGCGGGCGCCACCACCACGGTGGCGTTCGGATTGATGGCGTTTATCTTGTAGTTGGCGTAGGCGATGCAGGGGGCGGTGTTCTTGCGGTGAGGCTCGCACAAGACGCGGCTCGGAAGCATCTGCGGCAGCTGTTGCAGCACCAGGTCGCGGTAAGCCCGGCCCGTTACCACGAAAATGTTTTCGGGCGGGCAGAAGTTCTTGAAACGGGCGTACGTCTGCTGTATCATGGTCTGCCCCGTGCCCATGATGTCTATGAACTGCTTGGGGCAAACGGTGGTGCTCATGGGCCAGAAACGCGTGCCCACGCCGCCGGCCATAATCACCACGTAGTAGTCTTTATTCATCACTGTAGGTTATGCAAGAGTAAAAAGGAAATAGTGCAAACTTGGGCTTGCGCTCGGCTTGCACTATTTCCGAAAGGGTAGCGAAGATACGAATAAGCCTCGGCAATGCCAAATTTATTTGAGCGATGCCGGGGGCGGGCTATCAGTAGCCCAGGGTTTTCAACATGGCCTTGTAGCTTTGTTCCTTGGCGAAGAGCTTGGTGGTGTACTGGCCGTCGGCGTCCTTGTCGATGATGATGTGCTTGGGCGCCGGAATCAGGCAGTGCTGTATGCCGCCGTAGCCGCCCAATGCCTCCTGGTAGGCTCCGGTATGGAAAAAGCCGATGTACATGGGTTCGTCTTCGGTCATCTTGGGCAGGAACACGGCGTTGGAGTGCGCCTCGGTGTTGTAGTAGTCCTGGCTGTCGCAGGTAAGGCCGCCCAGGAAAACGCGCTGGTATTCCTTGTCCCAGTTGTTTACGGCCAGCAGCACATAGCGTTGGTTGATGCCCCAGGTATCGGGCAAGGTGGTCATGAACGAACTGTCGATCATATACCAACGCTCGCGGTCGTTCTGCTGCTTCTGGTTCACGATCGAATAGAGCGCCGCCCCGCTCTCACCCACCGTAAAGGAGCCGAATTCGGTAAAGATGTCCGGGTCGGGAATGCCGTTCTGATTGCAGATGTTCTTGATCTGCGCCACGATTTCTTCGGCCATGTATTCGTAATCGTAATCGAAGTCAAGACGGTTCTTGATGGGGAATCCGCCGCCGATGTTGATGGCATGAAGCGAGGGACATATCTTTTTCAGTTCGCAATACAGCCCCACACTCCGGGCCAGTTCGTTCCAGTAGTAGGAATTGTCCTTGATACCGGTGTTGATGAAGAAATGCAGCATCTCAAGGCTGAATTTCTTGTTTTTGGCGATCTTCTGCTTGTAGAAATCCACGATTTCGTCGCAACGGATACCTAAGCGGGAGGTATAGAAGTCGAAGCGGGGTTCTTCTTCGGAAGCGATCCGGATGCCCAGCTGGCATTTTTTACTGATGCATTTGTCGAGATACTCGAACTCTTCCTTGTTGTCGAGGATGGGCGTGGTCTTGGAAAAACCCTGGTTCACCAGCTCGGCGATGTTCTCCATATACTGCGGGCGCTTGAAGCCGTTGCAGATAATATAGTGTTCCTTGTCGATAAGTCCCTGGGCGAAAAGTTCGAAGATCAGGTTGATGTCGAAGGCCGAGGAGGTCTCGATATGCACGTCGTTCTTAAGCACTTCCTCGAGCACAAACTCGAACTGGGAACTCTTGGTGCAGTAGCAATAGTTGTAGTCGCCCTGATAATCCACCTTGGCCATGGCCACGTTGAACAGACGTTTTGCCCACTGAATCTGCGAGGATATCTTGGGCAGATAGGTAATCTTGAGCGGGGTTCCGTACTGTTTGATGATATCCATCAACGGCACATCGTTAAAGTACAACTCATTGTCTATTACCTTGAATTCATCTTTCGGAAATTCAAAAGTCTGCTCAATCAGGTCGGAATATTTGTTTTTCATCGCCCAATGTAACTTAATCGGATTAACAAATTTTTGCCGAAGTAACTCACCCGGATTGCTTCGGAAAAACAAAAATAGAAAAACTTTTGCACAAAAATCCATCTCCGGCAAGTTTTCCGGATGGCAAAAATTTTCCCACATCGATACAAAGTGGAAGTATCAAAATATCTAACTACATATCTAACTAAGCAAAAACCTCTTTGAGCACGGCCAAAGACTTGAACGTGCCTTCCACCCCCGATTGCAGCTGGCAGTAACGGGTAAGCGCCTGCAACAGCGAGAAACGGAGGGATGAGGGAAACAGCACGACGCTTGGAAACCCGCCCTGGGCGTTGCGTTCCTGCAACAGCCTGGCCAGCCCCCGGGCGGCTTCGGCTTCTAAGAAATCACGGTGAACGGGCGGAAAATCGCAGAAACAGCCCTCGCGCAGGTCGAAATACCTGGAACCGCCCTCCATGCGCGGGCAAAAGCCCAGGCTGGAGGCCATCTCCAACAGAAAAAACAGATGGAATTCGGCCAGGTTTTCCTGCCGGGAGTCGAACATCACCAAAGCCTGCGCCAGTTTATCGTAAAAAAAGGGATCCTGCTCAGACTGGGTGATGAAGCGCGCCATGGCCTCGGCCAAGAAGAAGGCCACGCTGCTCTTGCGTATGTCGGAATACATCTCCCGGTAGGGATGCGCCAGCCTGATCTCGCGCAAGAACGGCATCCCGGCGTTTTGCTTGCCCCGGCTGTAGCCAATCTCCACCTGGCTCAATGGAAAGAAACACGAGGCGCGGAACTTGCCGCCCGCCTTCTGCCCGCCCCGCACCATAAACGACTGCATGCCCTCGCTGCGGGTGTAGATGTTCACCACCAGCGCGTTGTCGCCGTAGCGGGTCTGGCGCACCACGATGCCCTCGGTAGTGAGGTTCATCGCACGTAGAAAATTTTGCAGGCCAATTTTTCGTTGCCGCCATCCGGACAGGCGAACACGAACAACACGCCACTGTTTGGGCGTTTGCCGTTCAGGGCGTAGCCGTCCCAGGAAATCTGGCCGCCGGTGGCCTTGCCCTGATAGACCAACAGGCCGCGCGCGTCGGTAATCTTCACGATGGCGTTCTGCGGCAACCCGCGAACACTGATAAAACCCTGGTATCCGGGGCGCACGGGATTGGGGAAGGCTCGGGCTTCCTCTTTGGGCTTACCCTCGGTAACAGTGGCTGTACCCCGGTAACCGATAAGGCCTAAATCATTGCCGATAAAGACTTCTCCTGTCTTGTCATATACGGCGATAGCGGTGATATTGTCCGACAGAAGCGGCGAATTCTCGGTGGTAAAATGATGTATTTCCTCCATGCCGTCGGCCGATACCAGATAAACGCCATCTCCATTGGTTCCTATCCATTTACGGTTCGCCCCATCCACGGCAATCGCCCTTACCTGAGCTGTATTGAGCAATTCTATCAAGAAACCGTCTTTAGGCACTTTTATCGTCTTGGCGTTTACCGAAGAGGTTCCGCCTATCGGGCTGTCGAACATCTTGGCGTGCTGATCTATTACCTTTACGCCACGATCGGTTCCGATCCACACATGTCCCAACTGGTCTTCCACCATACAGAAAACACGGTCGGTTTTCAAATCGTTCCCCCTATTCAAATCGACCGCCAATCCCTGTACCGAATTACCATCCGTTTTAAATACAGACAATTGGCTGTTGTTGAATATAATCCATTTCGTACCCCAATAATCCGCCATAATCCGAGCCGGGCGCGACTCTGCATTCCCCGCCACACGTAAATCATATGACTTCCATGTACCATCGCGCATCCTACCCACCAGCCCTTCCGTAGAAAAGGCATTGATCATCCACAAATTGCCGTCCCAATCGAAATCCATGTCGTTTACACGGCAACTCGAACCGGTTTCACTATTATGCAATGCCGAGTTATCGGCATTATACATAAACCATCTGTCATCCGCCGTTTTTTCAAGCACACCGCTAACCGAAGACGAGAAAAAAAGATGATTGGGTTCAAAAGGGTCTTCCAATACCTGGGTTACCGACCGAAAGGAAGGATCGATACCATTTATATCCAAATTGCCCTGGGAGTATGTGTACCAAGATTCATTATAAAAACGAGACCCGCCAAATCCCCTTGTCAAAGGCACAAACGATTCGTCATAACCTCCGGCGGCCATCGTGAGGCCCTTTCCAGTCGAAGCCAAACGAAAGCTCTCATTTCCCGCCGGCCCTCTCAATACATAAGAGTCCATTTGGCCATGAGACAAACTATAATGAATCAGATTTCCCATATCCGACCCACTCCAGAAGGTGCCGTCTTCATCCCACAAAAAAGAACTAACCGTGTGAATGGTGCCCAGTTTATACTCCGGTTTTGCTTCTTTATTCAAAACCAACCCAACACCTTGCCCCACCACCGTATCGGCAATACTTATCGCTAAAAAATCCGCAGAGCCTTTCATGGCGGTAATCGCGCCCAAGGCGGTATCCGTTTCATAAAACAAACGCCAGCCGGTTTCAACATTCCCCAGATAAATCTTGGATCCGTCGCTCACCAGTGTTTTTCCGAAAGACTCCATACAATACAGCACTTCCTTTCCCACAAATAACGTATCGGTTCTCCATGCTGTATAATCATTTAGGTTTGGAGCGGAAATATCGGCGTATTTCAATCCTTGCTCTGTGCCCGCATAAAGATATTTTTCATCGGAAGCCATCTCGAAAACAGACAAATAAGCATTGTCCGTACCAATAAAATACGTTTCCTTGATCTCCTGCTTCTGCAGATCCACCATCACCACACCGAACGGCATGCTCAGATAGGCGTAACGTCCTTCCACCATGATATGCCGTATTGTTTTCCCTCCGTTCAGATCCTTATCGGCAATGTCGTAAATGGTATATACATCGTTGTTTCCGTACACGAAATCCAGCCTTCCGTCGGAATACCCCACCAACAATATATCATGAAGCGCGCTATAAGCAACCGCACTCAAGCCTGTTCCGCTCAATCCTCCCACCAAGTTAAATTTCGACAGCCGGTTGTCGATCTTATCCACGTACATCAGTTCCGTGTTCATCAGTCCGAAAATCTCGCTGTGCCGGCGCGCCAATTGAGTTATCGCCGCCGGAGCGAAGTGGGTGCGCCACTGCCCCACGGCCACGCCTTCAGCCATCAGGCTTTGCAGGCCCAAGACAAACAGCACGGACAAGGCCCACAGTCTCTTTATGTTCATCGCAATTTTCATCGCAAACAATCTGTATTGAGGTGTAAACTCGCGAAGTTAACGATTTTCCGCCTATCTTCGCGATGCAAAAACGCAAGGCCATGAAACAACGCGACGTCTTCTATAAGTTTCCCTGCTGGCTACAGCTTATCTGCCTGTTCCTGCTTATGTTCGGATGCCTGCTGGTGTGCGCGAACATGGCTTCCGTGCTGGTGATCTTGGTATCCGGCGCGGATTCGATGAACCAGACCCTGCCGCTGCTTTTCGTGCAGGGGGCGTCGGTGGCCGGGGGATTCCTGCTGCCCTCGCTCTGGTTCATGCGCATGCAGAAAGCCGGCAATCCGGACTATGCCTCGGTAAGGAAAGGGGTGGAATTCAAGCTGCTGGGGCTGGCGGTATTGGCCTATCTGCTGCTCTGTCCGTTTATCTCGGCCGTTCAGGAATGGAACGTGAACTGGCATTTTCCGGAAAAATGGCAGGCACTGGAGGCCTATTTCCGCAACAAAAGCCTGATGGCCGACCAACTGAGCCGGCAGATGCTGCAAACCGACAGTTGGGGCGTATTTATCTGCTCGCTCATGGTGGTGGCGGTGGGCGCGGGGGTCTGCGAGGAATTTTTCTTTCGGGGCTGCCTGCAGAATATCTTCAGGAACTGGTTCAGGAACACGCACGCGGCGGTATGGGTGTGTGCGGCGGTGTTCAGCCTTTTTCACGGCGACCTGTTCGGCTTCCTGCCCCGGCTGTTCCTGGGGGCGTTCCTGGGCTATCTGTACGTATGGTCGGGCAGCCTTTGGACTTCGGTTATCGTGCACACGCTCAACAACAGCCTGCTGGCCTTCGTCTATTTCCTGAATTACAACGGATACATCGCCCTCTCGCCCGAGCATCTCGAAAGCGCCCCGCACTGGCTCATCGTACTTCCCTGCCTGCTGCTCTGCACCGGCTCCTGCTTCCTGCTGACCCGGCACGCGAAATAAAACAAGTGCGCCCAAAGAGTCAATCCGCTTAGTATGGGCAATTAACGTGTACCATTTTGGTACACGTTTGTTTTTCCGTATCTTTGTCCCGCAAAAACACAACGATATGATTACAATCAGTGCCCGCGAGTTCCGAACGAACCAACGCCATTATCTTGACCAGGTGACACAGGGTATAGAGTTGCTCATCACGCGCAAGAAAGATGCCTTTAAGGTGTCGAGGGTCGAGAAAGACGATACCTTGATGAGCAAGGAAGAATTCTATGCCATGATAAAGGATGCCAAGGAGCAGGCAAGACAGGGTTTGGTGTATTCGCCAAATCCCGGAGAGTCTTTCGATGAGTTTTTAGACCGTATGATTGCTGACGGACATGTACAAGGTTGATTACAATACAACAGCCTTGGAGGACTTGATTAAACTCAGAAAGTTCGAACTGGCTCATTACAAAAAAGCGTTGAAACTCTTGAATGAACTTTCCAAGCATCCGACCACCGGCACCGGCCACCCGGAGCAACTGAAAGGTTTTGAAATCCCCACTTGGTCTCGGAGAATAAGTCAGAAGCACCGGCTTGTCTATGAAATCCACGAAGACCAAATCAAGGTGCTGGTGCTTTCTGCTTATGGACACTACGATTAGTTCGTGATTTATCTGATAGACGACTACGGTTCACTATCGGTAATACCGATTGAAGTAAAGTCCGGAAAGGATTACAAGCGCCACAGCGCCATGACACGCTTCGCAACCAATCCCGACTACAAGATTAAGCATGGCTATGTGCTGTCGAACAACCGCTTGGTGGAAACCGAAGGTAAGATTACCTATATTCCGGTTTACTACGCGATGTTTCTCAATACATCTCCGGAAGATGAAAAAGAAATTCTTATCTAAGCCCCACACCCCTTTCGGGAGCAGGCGGGGCAGAGGCCCTTTATCATGTAGTTTACCGAGTGGGGCGTGAAGTCTGGCGGTAGTTTCACCATGGGGATGGGCTGCGCCTCGAAGCAGGTGGTGGAATGGCAGGATTCGCAATAAAAATGAACGTGCATGTCGGCAATCGAGCAATGGTCTTCGCCCGAACAGACCTCGTATTTCAGGATGCCGCTACCGTCTTCGATACTGTGCACGATATCGTGCTCGTGAAAGAGGTTCAAGACCCGGAAAATACTCGACCTGTCCATCGTCTGTATGATGGCATCCAGATCGATCATGCTTACCGGGTGTTCCACCTTAAGCAAGGCATCCAACACCAGAATCCGGTTGGGCGTAAGTTTTATATGCTTGTGTTCCAGTATCTGCTTCCCGTCTTTCATAGCGGATCTTTCGTTTTATTTCCCGGCGAATTTACGGCACACTTTATGCAATCCGATTGCGAAGTTTTCCTGCATACGCCCTTTTGCAATCCGATTGCAGCGGCAAAACCCCACTTTTGTCCCGTCAAAAAAAAATACACGACCATGACAAAATCATTCAACATCGAAGTGGACTGCGCCAATTGCGCCAACTTAGTGGAAACCGCCGTAAATAAAGTGGAAGGCATCAAGAACGCCTCCATCTCGTTTATGACCCAGAAGATGAAAGTGGATTTCGAGGACGACGCCGACCCCAAGGCGGTGATGGCTCACGTACTCAAAACCGCCCAAAGGATAGAACCCGACTTCGTTATCCGCTAAACCTCCGCACCATGAACCGCAAACAACGCACAATGCCGGCGCGGATTATCGCGACGATTGCCGTAACCGCGGCGCTGCAGTTCATCCCCGTTTCGGGATGGCCGCGCCTGGCGCTTTACCTTGCCGTGTACCTGACAATCGGCTACGATATATTGGCAAAGGCCGGCAAGGGTATCGCAAACGGCCGCGTATTCGATGAGAACTTCCTGATGGCGGTGGCCACCGTGGGGGCTTTCGCGCTGGCGCTTTACGAAAAGAGCGGCGACTATCTGGAAGCGATCGCCGTAATGCTGTTTTACCAGATCGGCGAGTTCTTCCAGCGGTATGCCGTGGGCAAGAGCCGCCGCGACATCGCCGCCCTGATGGATATCCGCCCCGACTACGCGAATGTGGAGAAAGACGGCAAGACCGTAAGGATAAATCCGGAGGAAGTGCCCGCCGGAGATATCATCATCGTGCAGCCGGGCGAGAAGGTTCCGATCGACGGCGTGGTGATGGAAGGCAGCTCGTCGCTCGACACCGCCGCCCTTACCGGAGAGCCCTTGCCGCGGCTGGTGGGCGCGGGCCACGAAGTGCTGAGCGGCAGCATCAATCTGGACGGACTGCTGAAAGTGCGCACCACCAAAGAGTTCAGCGAGTCCACCGTATCGAAAATCCTGGAACTGGTGGAGGAATCGGCTTCGCGCAAATCGAAATCGGAAAACTTCATAGCCCGTTTTGCCCGCGTATATACCCCTGCAGTATGCTACAGTGCGCTGGCACTCGCGTTGCTGCCGCCCCTGTTCCTCGCGCTGTTTCAAGGCGCGGCCTTCAGGTTCATCACCTTCGAGCCTTGGATCTACCGCGCGCTCACCTTTCTCGTAATCAGCTGCCCGTGCGCGCTGGTGGTAAGCATCCCGCTGTCGTTCTTTGCCGGCATCGGCGGGGCGAGCCGCCGGGGAATCCTCGTAAAAGGCGCCAATGTGCTGGAAAGCCTGTCGAAAGTAAAGACGGTGGTGTTCGACAAGACCGGCACCCTTACCAAGGGCGTGTTCGAGATAAAGGCCGTGCACGATGCCCAAGACCGGGAACTTTCGGAGTACAGCCGACTTGTGGAAACGGCGGCTCTGGCCGAATCCGCCTCCTCCCACCCCATCGGCAAATCCCTGCTCCGCGCGTACGGCAAGGAAACGGATCGCAACCGGATAAGCGGCATCCGGGAAACGGGCGGCCACGGCGTGATGGCAGACCTCGACAACAAGACGGTGGCCGTCGGCAACGAGGAACTGATGGCAGACCTAAACCTGACACCCTGCCCCTGCCGCGAGGCGGGCACACTCGTCCACGTGGCCGAAGACGGCGTTTACCAAGGGCATATCCTGATGGGCGACACGCTCAAACCCGGCGCACAAGCCGCCATAAGGGAACTGCATCGCGCCGGGGTGCGCCGAACGGTCATGCTTACCGGCGATACCCCCGCCGTGGCGCAACAGGTGGCGCAAAGCCTCGGCATAGACCGTTTCTACGGCGGACTGCTGCCTGCCGGCAAGGTGGCGCGCATGGAAGAACTGCTGCAAGAGGCGGGCGCGCACGAAAAGACCGCGTTCGTTGGCGACGGAATCAACGACGCGCCGGTGCTTTCGAGAGCCGACATCGGCATCGCCATGGGTGCCCTGGGGAGCGACGCCGCCATAGAAGCCGCCGATGTGGTGCTGATGGACGATGATCCACGCAAGATTGGCCAGGCGATACGCATCTCGCGCAAATGCCTCCGCATCGTAAGGGAAAATATCGTGCTGGCGCTCGGCATAAAGGGAATCTGCCTTGGATTAGGCGTTTTCGGCATCGTGAATATGTGGCTCGCCATTTTCGCTGATGTGGGCGTGATGGTTCTGGCGGTACTGAACGCCATCCGCGCGATGTACGGAGTCAAGGAATGAAAAAGAATACCCCGATAACGAAAAAGCGCAACGGAAACCCGTTGCGCTTTTCGTATCCAGTAGCCCCGAGGGGAATCGAACCCCTATTTAAAGTTTAGGAAACTTCCGTTCTATCCATTGAACTACAGGGCCGGGCTTATGCCGGTGCGACAAAAGAACCGCGAAATTAATCAAAAAAGCTCAATATACCTTCGGCAATGTATTCCACCTGCTTGCGTTTAAGCAAGGGCTGCACGGGAATGGCCAGAATACGCTGCGCCGTGCTTTCGGCCACCGGGAAATCGCCTTCCTTGTAGCCCAGGTCGGCAAAGGCCTTCTGCAGGTGCAGGGGCGCCGGGTAATAGATCATCGAGGGAATGCCCAGGCTTTCCAGGTGGAAACGCAGGGCGTTGCGCTCGCGTTCGCTGCGGCAGAGCAGGCAGTACTGGTGGAAGATATGGGAGGAATGCGGCGCGCGTCCGGGAACCTTAAGCTGCATGCAACTTACAAAGTTACGGTCGTAGATGGTGGCGTTCTGCGCGCGCTTGAAATTCAGCCTGTCCAAATAGGGCAGCTTGGCGTTCAGCACCGCCGCCTGCACGGTGTCGAGGCGGGAGTTCACGCCCACCAGACTGTGCACGTAGCGTTTGCCTGCCCCATGGTGCGCGATCTTGCGCAGACGGTCGGCCAACTCGTTGCTGTTGGTGAAGATGGCCCCGCCGTCGCCGTAGCAGCCCAGGTTCTTGGTGGGGAAAAACGAAGTGCAGCCGATATGCCCCACGGTACCCGCCTTCTTGCGGATACCTTCCTTTACACAACGGTAATCGTAGGTAAAGGGACCCATCTTGAGCTGACCCGTACCTTCGCGCAGGATATAGTCGGCGCCCAGCGCCTGGCAGGCGTCTTCGATCACGAACAGGTTATAGCGCGCGGCGACATCCATAATCAGGGCCATGTCGGCGCACTGTCCGAACAGATGCACCGGAATGATGGCGCGGGTGCGGTTCGTGATGGCACTTTCGATGGCCGTGGCGTCGATGTTGAACGTATTGCAGTCGATATCCACGAACACCACCTTAAGCCCCAGCATCTTGACCACTTCCGCCGTGGAAACGAAAGTAAAGGCAGGCACGATCACCTCGTCGCCCGGCTCCAGGTTGAGCGCCATCAACGCTATCTGCAACGCATCGGTACCGTTGGCACAGGGAATCACGTGTTCCACGCCCATATACTGCTGGAGTTTTTCCTGAAACAGCCCCACTTCCTTTCCGTTGATAAAGTCGGAATGTCTTACGATACGCTTTACGCTTCTCCTTATCCGCCTGCGGACCCGCTTGTCCTGCCTGCGGATATCAACCATCTTGATGCTTTTCATAATGCGCTGTCGGCTTGAGTGTTGACGTTACTTCATTCTATACCAAACTGCAAATATAATGCATTCTCGCTTGTTGTTGGTCTTATTCAAAAAATTATTACCTTTGCACCCTCAAAATCTGGCGGGGTAGCTCAGTTGGTTAGAGCGTCGGATTCATAACCCGGAGGTCACGAGTTCAATTCTCGTCCCCGCTACCAAAAAAAGCCTGTTCTTCCGAACAGGCTTTTTTCGTTTCAGAAACTTCCCCCCCCTTACAGAACCGTCAATTTACCGAACGAAGTTCCTTCCGGGGTCTGCACTTCCATAAAGTACATGCCTGCGGGCAATTCGGGCAGACGGAGCGTCTGTTTCGGCTGATTCAGCCTTCCGGTTTCCCATACGGCACGACCGTAGGTGTTGTAGAAGCGAATCGTGTAGTCCTGCGCGGTTTCCACGTCCACGTGGATTTCGGAGCCTGAACGCACCGGGTTGGGATAAACCGACACGGATTTTTCCGCTTTTTCGGTCTTCTCCGAAGCCACATTCTCTACCTTGAACGAATAGAGCGATTTGGCCGAAGTTCCGGAAGCGTAAACGGCTTCCACGCCGGCTTCGTAAGTACGGCCCGATTCAAGGCTTTTGAAAACGTATTCGGCTTCGGTGGTCGTTCCGGACAGCTTGCCGTCCAAGTAAACGTTATAGCTCTTGGCGCGGCCGGTCTCGGCCTTGGCCTCTGTGGCAGGTCCGATATAGATATCGTCCAACAGCAGGAAGAATGTGTTGGCCTGCGTATAATGGAAGGCCACGTAGATGTTCTTGCCCCGGTAGGCCGACAGATCCACCACGTATTCCGTCCATTCTACGGGGATTCCGTTTATCTGGCGTACCGGATTGAACGACCCGATGCCGGCATCCGTTTCCGAAACCAATACCGAAACGCTTTCCAGTCCGTACACGTTCGAATAGCTCTTGGCGAAGAAGCGCAACTGGCAGTTGTCGCGGATGTTCTGCACGGGCGAAATCAACCAATCGTCGGGCGTGCCCATGTCGGTGGAGAAGAACACCACTTCCTTATCGCCCGAATGGGGACGCACGTTGGCATCGTTAGACGTGGAGGGCGTGGTGGCCGAAGGATTGTACACGATAGCCGCTGAAGCCTCGCCCATGCCTGGGAAAGAGCAATTGGAAACGCCGAAATTCTTCAGTCCGTCGCGGTCGATGTTCTTCCAGTCCCCGATGTCCTGCGTAAAGTCGGCGTAGGATTCGAAACTTTCGTTGAAGCCGTCCTTCGTGTTCCAGGTGAATGTACCCAGATACGATTCTCCGGACTTAGACAGACTTACGAACAGATTGGCGGGCGCGATGATGCTTTCCACCAGCTCGATGTCGGTAACCGAGGCCGTCTTATGCGAAATCGTCTGCGAAACCGGATCGAAACCGTTCAGGTTCACCCGGAGCGTGTAGTCGCCGTAACGGAGGTAGTTCACCGTTACCTTGTTGTCGGCGTCCACGGTATAGACGGTACGGTTTCCGTCTTTATCCGTAAGGCTTACCTGGGCGTCCTGACAGGATTCGTTCGTGTTGGTCGAAAGGTTCAGTTCCCATTTGCCCGATACTGTCTTGTAGTCGTCGACGGTAACCTGCGCCGTGGTGATTTCGGACTCTCCACCCTTGTACATCTGCGAAACGCCCACGGTGTGAACGCCGGGAGCCATATCGGCAAAGGTGTACGAAGTGGTGTTCACGCTCTTTACGAATTCTCCGTCGAGGTAAATGCGGAACTCGCCGGCCTTAGGCTGGTTCAGCCACTTGCCCGCCGGAACGGAAGCCATCTTGTCTGGCACGGCGCCGATAAAGAAGTCGTCGATCATCAGCATGTCGCCCGTATTGTCGGAAATGCAGTGGATGGCCACGTAAACCTCTTGTCCGGCAAAAGAAGACATATCACCCGTAAACGTCATCCAGCGTGCTTCGGAAGCGATGTAGTTTCCATTCGAAACCACCATAAAGTCTTCCGGGTCGGTTCCCGTGGTGGAAACGCAAATCGTAAAGTGTTCGGGCAGCGCGCCTTCCATCAACTGACGGAAACTTACCATCAGCATGTCGCCCTTGCGTATCATGCGCTTGGGGGCGATGGCCCAGTCGTCGCTGGGTCCACCCACGGCATTGAAGAGGGCCATGTACTTGGCACCCGTAAGCGGGGCGAAGGCGGCGTTGGTGCTGGCCGGCGTGGTGGAATAGGGATTGAACACCATGGCGGCCACAGGTTCGCCCCTGTGCGGATAAACCGCGTTCCTGACGGCGGCCGTACCCAGGCCGTCGCCGTCGATCAATGTCCAGGGCTCGAATTCGATGGCGAAGTCTTCGTGGTCTTCGAAACCGTCGTAGTAGTATTCACCGATATTGTTCCATTCCATCCGGATATCGGCCTTTCCGTTCCCGGTATTGTAAACGGCTTCGGCATTGAGGGCGTAGGGCGCGATACGGTGTTCCTTCAGCGTGATTTCGATCGTGGCGTCGGAAACGAATTCCAGCAGTTCCTCGTGCGGGAGGAAACCGTCCTTATACACGCCGAACCGATAGGTTCCGAAAGAAATATCCTCGAACACCATAACACCCGCACTGCCCACGAATTCATCGTAAACGATTCCGCTGTACTCGTTCATCAGATAGATTTCGGCTCCGGTGGCCTCATCGCCGTTGTCGGTGGCCACCTTTACGGTAAGCGTGCCGTTTCCGGCAATCTGGCCGATGGTGATGTCTTCGTCGCGGCTGGCGACGACTTCGAATTCATCATCGGTGTAAAGCACCGTTTCGCCGCGTTTGACGGTAAGGGTATAGACGGCGGGCAGCAGGTTGTCGAACACGAAGCGGGTGCCGGAGATGCTGGCCGTTTGCGTGTTCCGGGCATCCGCATTGTCGGTAAGCACCGCCACGGCTCCGTTCAGGTTCTGGCTGGAGGTAACGTTAAGCACCACCACGATATTGTCGAGGCGCAAGGTAACGTCGCTCAACGGAACATCCTGCTCCGAAGCGGCCACCGTTACCGTATCCACGCCCTTGCGGTGCGAGAGCGCGGTAACCGTGCGGACATACTTGCCGGCGATACGCACCGCCATGCGGTAGGTGCCGTCGGTTCCGGTGGTGGCTTCGTATCCAAAGCCGTACAACACATCATGCAAACGGACGTCGGCACCCGCCAGCGGCCTGTCGTTGACCGACGACAACACCTTTCCGGCAACATACAGGGGGTCGTTGCCCTTGATGCCCACCCGCAGCACCGTATCTCTTTCCAAATCAACGTCAAATGTGGTGTCCTTATAGGCGGGATGCGTCAAGGTGGCATGATACAGGCCGGCCTTGAGGTTTTCGAAAACAAGGGTGTCCCGGGTGGTTTCGGCATCGCTTTTTTGCGTATAGGTCCTGGTCGATCCGTCGGCCTTCACAACCGCCGTCAAGCCGTTCAGGGGCAGACCTTCGCCGCCATCCACGGCCACGGAAAGCCTGACCGGATGCGCCGTCATCTCGAGCGTTCCGAGATCCATATCCCCTTCTGCCACCTGAACGGTCTCGGGAGCGAAGAACAGTCCGTCGGCTTCGACCGTCAGCACATAGTCCATACCCATCCGGCCTATGTTCATGGAAAAGGCACCGTCGCCCGCTGTCCGGGCGCGGTACACGACCCCGCCGCCGGCAAGCAACACCGCGGCCTCAGCCACGGGAAGACCGTCCTCATCCACCACCTTGCCCGTTACGATGACGCTGGGCATATCGTAGATGAACCTGAGGGTCGGGTACTCCCTGTCGGGGCTTGCGTTTTCCTTTAAGGCGGCCTCCACGGTGCACGCCTCTTCCGGTCTGTCTTTGGCGTAACTCCTGTGGATGTCCTGTGCGGCGGTGTTCTTCAGGAAGTAATTCTTTTTGTCGTTGCCTTTGTGTTCCACCATAATCACCAGATCCCCGCCATCGTAGACGTACGGTTCATTCAGAACCACGTCATTCCATTTGAATTCTCCCCGTTCCGTCCTGGACACCGTGCTCTCGGCGTCATACACCAGGGTCAGTCCGTCCGGATCGGTCCAGCCGGAAGACACCTGCCGGCCGCCTTCCCTCGTTCCCATCCAGACCCGCAACGGCACAACGGCCTCGTTGTCCTGCAAGGTTACCGCGTACGAAAGCGTCTTTATCTCGCTCCCTTTCCTGATTCCCAGCCGCGCTTCAGGATAAAGGAACTCGCTCAGCGAATATTTGTAGAAACTTTTCCAAAAGCCGGTCGTCGTGTTTGTGTAAACATCTTCCGTCTGTCCCACCACAATTTCCCCGTAGAATTCGGGACGTACCAGCAGGGAGAAAGGCGCCGAGCCGTTGTTGCTTTCGTCGGCATCGCCCGCATACACCACCCTGAAGCGGAGGTCCTCCAGCAATCCTTCCTCCATAGGCAGATACACTACACGGACGGTGGCCGTGTCCATATGTTCCACGGCGACACCCGGTTGGCTCGCCAGCACCTTGTCGCCCTGCAGGAGTTGCACGGTATAGTCTACGGCGGGGAGAGAACCCAGATTCTGCACATATACCCCGTATTCCACATCGGCGTATTTGTTGCCGGCCGCCGGACACACGGGAACGCCCACGACACGCAGGTCTCTTTCCGCCACCACGCGTTCAGGCCCCTGTACATAATCCACCCAGGGGGATCCGCTGCCCGCGAACGCCACATACAGTTCCCCTCCTTCGGGAAACTCCACGCAGAAACCCTTCCATCCGAAACCGAGATCCCGGTAACGACCCAGTTCCTTCCATGTCTTGAGGTCGGCACTGTACAGAACCGCAAGCTCACTGCCCCTCTGCGCCCAGAAAAGCAGCCTGTCGCCGTTTTTCACGTTCAGCCTGGGGGTAACCAAAGTGTCGGCTTCCGAACCACATTCGGCATAATAACTGCCGTTTTGGGCTCCATATTGCGCCCTTTTCCATCCTTTGTCCGCCGCACCCCTGCTCCATCCCAGAGGCAGCCATTCGTCACTCTCGAACGATTCGCACAGGCTGCTTCGCGTCCTCACCAGTCCCGCCACCGAAACTTCATGCGTCCCCCCCTCATAGGAAACCACCACCTTCCCGGCATAAACGCCGGCGAAGTCTTTCCGTTCCATCCTTACCTTGACCGTGGTGTCCGCCTTTGCCTTTACCGTAAAGGGAGCCTCCACGTCAAGCGAGAACGGGGCCGGAACCGCGATGCCGCTTACATTCAGGGGCGCGATGCCGGTGTTGGAAATCTTCAGGTCGAGGGTCGCGCTCCCGACATTCAGGGGCAGGGCATCGAAAAAGAGGCTTGCCGGAGAGAAAACCGCCACCGGCAGATAAGGCACCACCTTGGCCGGCTTTACCGGCGAGGTCTGGTTGGTGGCGTCTTCGTCGCCGGCCAGCACGATGCGGCATTGCAGCGAAGATATGTTGCGGTCGCCCTCGCCCGGAGTCCATGCCATGGTGTATTCCTTGCTTTCCTTAGCCGCCAGCGCGCCGCCGTTCTTCGTGGCCAGCACCCGGTTCTCCTGGTCAATGAGTTCCAACACCACCGTTTCTTCGGATGTTCCCCAGTTGGAAACCGTAACGGTAAATTCCGCCTCGCTCCTCTCGTTCAACACATCGGGCGTGGTCCACGAAACGAAGTTCAGGTCGTGCGCGGGAATCACCGGATCGGGAATCAGGATATGGTCGAGGCTGAACGCCTTTCCGGCAACCGCCAGAAACGAAGCCTCTTGAGAAGTCAAGTCAATTTTTACCTCCTGGTAGGTGGTGGTCAGGGTAGGTTTATCCCATTCCACCTCGCTCCATGTCCGCAGGTCGGAAGATTGCAGGATGGAAACGGCCGGTTCACCGATGTCCGCTTTCAGGTGCATATACACCGTACCTCTCATCTTCGGAAAAACCAGCGTGTCGGCCGAACTTCCAAATCCAACACACCTTTCCCCATAGTGCGCCACATCCGGCCCCCCGTTCTCCCTTACGGAACAGCCGCCGGTACGGTTCCTGAACAAGGGCGGCAGGATTCCGCTTCCTTCAAAGCTTTCCAGAAGCGCCGTCTGCGGATAAACCATGCCGGAAACATGCATTGTGGCCGTATTGGCGGCAGGGTCGGCGCCGGGAGCGTTAAAGACCACGTCGCCGCTGTAGGTTCCCTGTGTTCCTGAAAGGGTAAACGTAAATTCCTTTTCGCCATCCGTGGCGACGGTAACCCCTGCTGGATCGGGCGTAATCGTACCCAGACCCTCCGGTATCGTCACGCTGCCGATGGTAAGGGTCTTGGCACCCGGATTGACCACCTTGAAAGCCATCTGCGCCCCCGTTTGGCCGGCACGCTGCCAGCCGAAAGCCAGTTCCCTGTGCGAAAGCTTGAGCACCGCCTCTTCGGAACGGATTTCGTAGGTAAAGGTGGTGATGGGGCGTATCTTTCCATAACCCTTCTTGTTGTCGGAAATTCTATGGAAATCGATGTCGCTGATGTCCTCCGCTTCCAATTCCGAGTGATCCGTATTGGCATATATACACTGATTCTTTACCTCATCTCCGCTGGTTCCATTGTCAAAACTCTCAAAAATCCGGTTTTCATAAATCGGGTCATTCTTTCTGATAATGCTTACTATCAGATTGGAACCTCCATCGTACATATATGGATTGTCTAACGGCAACTGAAGCGTTTTGCTGTCGAAGGTTCCCAGATTAATCGTAGCGACCTTTTCCATTCCCATCGTAGAGATGAACTTTTGTTCAGTAAAGGCCTCCGACTCAATTTCCCCGATATAAATATCCACTACCGAGAAATTTTTCGTTGCTTTCTCACTCAGGGTATAGGTTAAAGCCGTTATCATATTGCCGCTCAATTCCGACAGTTCCTCTCTCGTATAAATAACCTGAGAAATACTGTTTCTATAGAAGAAACCTATCGGACAGGCCTGCAGCGTACCCGGTTCATTGACCCAGGCGCCACCCACGGTCATTGTTTCCTGCGCCTTACCGATAATCGGCAAGAGCACGAGACACAAAAGCCCGAGGATCTTATATAATCGTTTCATGTTGATTGTGTTTAAGTAAAGGGTTGAATGAATAAAGCAAAGGAGGGGCTGCTTGCGTAACCCCTCCTTCCTTCTGATTTAAAATGTCGGTGAACGGTTAGTATTTCACCACGCGGAAATTCATCACCTGGGTCGAGGTGCGAACCTGCATGATGTAGAGACCCGCGTTCATCGAACGCATGTCGACGCTCTTCAGGTTCATGCCCTTGGCGGCGATACGTCCGTCTGTGCCCACCAGAATCACCTGATAGCTGTCGGCATCCACATCGATGTTCAGAACGTCCTTTACGGGATTGGGATAAAGCGCCACCTTGCTCTGTGCGGCTTCTTCGTTGCCCACGCCCGGTTTTACGTTAAAGATAACTTCCTGACTGTTGGAAAGGACGTTGTCGCTGGCCGTAATCACGAACATCACCTCGCCGGTCTGGGTGGGCACGCCGCGAACGGTTCCGCCGTCGGTTCCGTTGAGTTCCAGCGTCAACCAACCGGGCAGACCCTTGGTGGTAAAGGTAATCTTATCCCCGTCGGGGTCGATGGCACGGAACGTATAAGAGAATTCCTGACCCTCGGTGGCTTCGGAGGGCGGCGTGGTGAGGAAGCGGGGAGCCTGGTTTTCGGCCGGGGCTCCGAAACCGAAGTTCTCGAACCACAGGTCGTCCATGAACAGCGCGAAACCGTCCTGATTCGCCGTATGGCGGACGGCCACGTAAATCTTCTTGCCGGCGTAATCGGAAAGATCCACACTGAACTCGGTGAACCCGCCGGTGGGCGAGTAGGGAATCTTCACGTCGGTGAATCCCTTGAGCGGGGTGAAGCTGCCGGTGCTGTTGTCGGTTTCGCTCACAAGGACGGTGAGCCTGTGAAGTTCGTATTCTTTCTCATCGCCGTAGGACTTGGCGTAGAAACGGAACTTGGACTGGGCGGTGGCCGTCATCGGGTCGGAAATCAGCCAGTCGTCGGACACGGCCGAGTTGTCGCTGCTGGATGACGGACATGCGGCATACAGGCACTGGATTCCCGAAACAGGACTTACGCTGCGCCATCCTGCCTTTTCCACGTTCATCACCATCCACGCGAAGGAAGACCCTCTGCCGGGATATTCAATCCATCCCGGCTCGCAGGTGGCCCTGCCGTCCACGTCCACGGTGGTAAAGTTCCTGATGGTGTTGGTGGCGAAGGCCTCGTCCTGCTCGAAGGTAAAGCAGCGGTTGTTGGAATCCAGCGCGTGTCCTCCGGCCGGCTGTCTGGCAACCAGCCCGTTCTCGAACTCGATGCGCATGGTGTCGGTGAACACGCCGGCATCCGTGGCGGTGAAGAATATGCTGTATGGCTTGGTCCTGTCGATCTTGACCTCATCGCCCGGGGCAATGTCGGTCGTGAAATTTCCGCTGGCGAAGGAGACAGACTTCACCTTGAGGTCCACCGCGCCGTCGTTGAGGAAATACAGGTTCCGGGACGATACCGTCTGCCGGTAATTCACCACGCCGGCATCGAATCCGCCCTGACTGAAGATGACCTGTCCGTTGGAGGAGTACTCGCCGATGAACACGTTGTCCAAGGCCGATCCTTTCGATCGGGAATAATTCACGCAGGAATACCGCCAGCGCATGTACACCGTCTTCCCGGCGTAATCGGTCAGGGCATACTTGCAGCGATGCCAGTAATACCTGCCTTCTTCATCGGGTTCGTCGCTCACGAACGAGACGACCTTCCATTCGTTTTCGTCGGTGGATATTTCAAAATAGACGGTGTCCGCACCGTGGCGCTTGGCATCCGCGCCTCCTTTCATCGGGCCGTCGGGCACGCTGAGGTTCACCGGATAGGCGTTGCCCCACACGAACGATACCTGCATGGCCGGTTCGGAGGGAATCCGCACCGGAGGCATGGAAAGGATGGACAGCCCATTGCTGGAAGAAGAGACCGCCGAATGGTCACCTTCGTAGGGACTGATACTTCCCTGCGTCCACTTGTTGCCGCTTGTCCTCCAGCCCTGCGGCGGGAAGGCTTCCCCTTCGAAACCTTCACTGTAGGGGAATCCTTGGACGGAAGGATCGGCCATGGTGGAGAAGGTCCAGGTGGGGATCGGGGCGGCCTGCCCGGCCGCGTTCACGGGAATCACCTGCCAGTAATAGGTTTTTCCGTAGTCAAGACCGGAAATGGTTTTGGTGCATTCGGTCAATTCGGTATCCAACACATCGGTAAGTTTGTCGGAGGCCGTACCTACCCTTATCTTGTAGGAAGTGGCGTGCAACACAGGATCCCAGGAGAGAACGAGGTTGTTCACGTATATGCCTTCCGCCTTGTCGGCGGGGCTGGGATTGGTCGCGGCGCCGGGAACGGCATCGGAACCGTACAGGGGAGGAAGCACCACGTTGTCGAGACGCCAGGAGGAAACCTCGCTGTCGCTGGTCAGTCCCTCCGTCTTTACAACGAAACGCACATACGCGTTGTCGGAACGGGAGCCGAGCATGATTTTATTACGCTGCCAGGACGATTCATCGGAAGGGGTGGTCGTGAAAACGGTCTTCCAGGTCTTGCCGCCGTCCTCCGAAAACTCGACCACATCCGCGTTATCGTTGCCGGTCTGCTCCGTGGCCATGAGGTCTGCCCAATCGAAAACGATGTAATGCTCCGTAGATCCTTTCGACAGATCCAGACGGGGAGACTGCAGCACCATGTTGTCGGACAGCATGGTTGGAACAGCGCAGGCCGCGCCCGAAGCCGCCATTTCCGGCAGACGTTTCCAGCCTTGTCCCGTCCAGCCCGCCGGCGGGAAGAAATCGCCCTCGAAACTTTCTACCGTATAACCTGAAGGGGGAATGGTCTTGATTCCGTCCAATTCCACCGAGACGCTCCCTCCGTTGGTCTCGAAAGTCGCGGTGGCTCGGCGGCCTCCGTCTTTCGTAGGTGTGTAAACCACGCTGAAAGCGACCGCTTCGTTACGGAGCAGACGCACCTCCGAGAAATCGCCGGGAATGCGGAAATCGGTGCCGTCAAGCCCTTTGACCGAATTTATCCTGAGCGTGTCGATTCCCGCGTTGGTCAGCCTGAACTCGGGTCCGGAAGAAACCGAAAGGTTCAGGTATGATTCGGGGAAAGTATAGGTGGCGGGCGTCAGCCGGGCAACGGGTCCCGTAAGCGGAGACCACTTCTCGACCGAGACGTTGTCCACCTTGAAAAGGTTGCCCTCCCCTTTCCGGAAGTTCCTGTACAGCCACGCAATCCTTATGCTCTTTCCCTTGTATTTGGTCAGGTCGAGGTCGGCCCGCCGTTCGCCGAAACTTTCCCAAGGCCAGGGCGTTCCGCTGTTGGTCATGATGCGGGGATCCAGAAGATGCCACAGCGTATCCCAGGTGATGCCCTTGTTGGAGCTTACCAACACCCATGTGTTGTAACTCTCCTTTTCGTAGGCCTCCTTGTGTGCCTGCCAAAGGAAAGAAAGCTTGCAGGAATCCTCCGCCGGAAGATCGATGTCGGGCGTAATCAACCATTCGGTTTTCGGTTTTTCCGGATAGTCGTTGTCCGTCTGAATGGTTTTCGTGTCGATGTAGGGAGTGCGCAACCCGCCGCCAAGTGTGGGATAATCATCATCGTAGGAGAAAATCTGCCAGTGGAAATATATGGAGTCTCCATGGTCTTCGATTACCTGCCAATCCTCAGGCGGAAACGCGTTGCCCTCAAAGTCTTCGTAGAAGACCCTGTTTGTCTGTGCCTTAAGCGTGCAAACACCCAAGGCGACCATCAGGAAAATCAAGACTTTCCTGAATAGATAAGTGTTTTTCATTCTTGTTTATTTAAATATTGGTTAATACTCCTTCCTGATCACCCCTTTTCCTCTCGTTCTTCCGGTCTGTGTAAGGCAAATACAAGAAACTCTTCATATTCCCGGAACACTAAACCGATGCATCAGAGGAAAATGTTTTGTAAAAATAAAATACAAAATCGAAACAAACAAGCATCAACAAAACATTACCTACAAATCATATGGATATCAACTATTAAAAGCATTATCCTCATCGTCCCACTACAAAAAAAGCCCGTCCTCCCGGACAGGCTTTTTCATTTCTGCACGGTTTCTGTGCAGAAGCGCCGCTACTTCTTGAAATACCGCTTGTAAAGCCCGGCAAAGCCCTGGCCATGCCGCGCTTCGTCTTTGGCCATTTCGTGAACCGTGTCGTGGATGGCATCCAGGTTCAATTCCTTGGCGCGTTTGGCGATGCGCATCTTATCGGCGTTGGCGCCGGCTTCGGCATACATTCTCTTTTCGAGGTTGGTCTTGGTGTCCCAAACCATCTCACCCAAGAGTTCGGCGAACTTGGCGCAGTGTTCGGCTTCTTCGAACGCGTAGCGCTTAAAGGCCTCGGCCACTTCGGGATAGCCTTCGCGGTCGGCCTGACGGCTCATGGCCAGGTACATGCCCACTTCGGTGGCTTCGCCCATAAAATGGTTATTGAGGTCTTTCTTCATTTCGTCGTCGCAATCCTTGGCGATGCCGATCTGATGTTCGGTAACGAAAGCGAGCACGCCTTCTTCTTCCACCAATTCCTTGAATTTTTCGGCGGGAGCCTTGCACTGAGGGCAGTTGGCAGGAGGGTTCGCGCCTTCGTAAACAAATCCGCAAACGGTGCAGATCCATTTTTTCGTCTTAACCATGACTGTATGTTTTTAAGGTTTTTACAATAAATTTCTTACCCGACTTTCGGGCACGCAATGATAGGTAAAATTTCAGATATGGAGAACACCTTTCCCCTAAAAAATCATCCAGCCCGAAAGGCGGTTCAACCCTCAGCCTCCGAAAGGCGAAAAAGCGTTCCGGATATGCTCCACCACGCGGCACGCACTGCCCCGGCGTTCGATCCAAACGATATCGAAACGCACGTTCTCCCGGCAACGGTTCTCATGTATGTATTTGGAAGCCACCGAATAAAGGAACATCTGCTTGCGCATGTCCACCGAGCCGGGCGCCGTAACAAGGCTGTTGGGCGCGCGGGTCTTTACCTCCACGAACACCAGCTCGCCGTCCTTGCGCAAGATAAGGTCTATCTCGCGGTGGGCGAAGCGGTAATTGGACGTAAGCAGCTCGTAGCCCTTGTTCTTAAGGTAGGCCGCGGCCAGCACCTCTCCCGCCATGCCGATCCGGTAGTCGTTTCTCTTGTTTGCCCCGAAAGGCGCGGAATCCTGTTCCCCGCCATGTTTCATCACCACCCGGCAGGTATTGAAGCCCTCGCCGAAGCGCAATCCGTTTCCCGTTTCCATAAAGCGTTGATTTTTTTGAATACCCCACCCCGGCATCGTACAGGCAAACCCGAAAGGTGCGCCCGGCCTTGGCGAAGGTTTTCTTATAGAATCCAGAAAGGACGATTTTATCGAAGCCCGCCTCAGGAAACAGGAAACAAGAAAATGATTTTCAGAGAAATAAAATTTTACTATCGATGCGCCTTGGCAAGCGCCGCCGCCCCCATGATGGCAGCATCCGCCATAGAATCCATCAAGCCCGACAACTCGATCTTTATACCGTCTTTATAACAGAACAGCAGGTTCTCGTTAAAGGCCTCGCGCACAGGTTCGAGCAAGATGTCTCCCACCCGCGCCACGCCGCCGAACAGGAAGATATGAGTGGGTGCGGTCACACAGGCCAGATTGGCCAGGAAAGCCCCCAGGTAACGCCCCATGCTCCGATAGGTCTGAAGCGCCTGTTCATCGCCGGCCAAAGCCAAGTCGGCCAAGCCCCGGTAGTTGTCGGTTTTGGGCGCGATATTCTGCTCCGCGCAGATTCCGAGGTAGGTTTCCACCGCGCCCGGAGCCGCCACGTAGCGTTCCAGACAGCCCTTGCGCCCGCAGCCGCAGGCCCTGCCGCCGGGTTCCACCACGATGTGCCCGATCTCGCCCGCCATCGCGTTCAGTCCATACACCAACTGACCGTTGGACACCACGCCTCCGCCCACGCCCGTACCGAGGGTAACGAACAGAAAGTCTTTTAGGTTACGTGCCTTTCCGTAGAACATCTCGCCCAGGGTGGCGGCATTGGCATCGTTGTCCACCGCGATAGGCAGGTTCGAGAAATAGGTTCCGAAGAGTTCGGTAAGCGAGAACTTTTCCTGGAATTTAAGGTTGGCCGAGCCGTTTACCGTGCCGTCCAGGGCGCAGGCGTTGGGGCAGCACACCCCGATGGCCTCCACCTTTACCTTGTTTACCTTTTGCAGGCGCAAAATGGTGTAGGCCAGGGTAAGCACCAGATCGGAGGGGGTCTTGTACAGCCCCGTCTTTATGTTGTCGTGATCCACCAGACGGCCGGTCTCGTCCACCAAGCCCACTTTGGCGTTGGTGCCGCCGATATCTACCCCGCAGAACATGGCCTTACGTTATTCGCGAATCATGAACGAGGCGCGACCAATTTCGGCGCCTTCGGCATAGAGCATCACTTCGTAGGTACCCGCCATGGCCGGCGTGCTTACATTCTTGCGGTCCCAGAACATCTTTACGTCCTGGGCCTCGTTGCGGTAGTCGATTTCCTGCTTAAGCGTGTATTGCAGCGTCTGTCCGTTCAGTTCGAACGAGTAGTTGTCTTCCGTGCCCAGCGACATCACCTGTCCGTCGGGACGGGAAATGCGGGCGTAGATTGTCTTGAGCCCCGGTTCCACCACCTTGTTCTCGCCAACGGTAAACTGCAGGTTGATGCGGGTAACGCGGGCGGCGCGGTCGGTGCCCTTTTCCTTACCGTTGGGCAGCACGCGCACCGTAAAGGCCTGCAAGTCGTAGGCCTTGAGCGCCGAAGCCATCGTTACCTTTTCCTGCAGGCGCGATTTGTCGGCTTCCAGTTTGTTGTTCTGCGCCTTGAACTGGGTAACGGTCTCGGCAAGCTGGGTGTTTTCTTCGGTAAGGGTCTGGTTCACGACCACCAGCGAGTCGATCCGGGCCACATAATCCTGCGTGATCTTGCGCAGCAGGTCGAGTTTGCGGCGAATCTTGTTGTAGTCGGCCTGGGTCGCGATCAGTTTTTCGATTTCGGCGCGGTTGGCCAGGATAATGCTGTCTTTTTCGGACATCTGGGCGGACAGGTCCTGGTTTTCCATCTTGATGGCGGTGTATTCGTCCATCACCTTGTCCAGTTCCCCTTTCAGTTCAACGCCTCGGGTAAAACTTTCGTTGCGTTCGCTCACTGCCTTCTGGCTGCGTACAAACATATACACCAAAGTGGCCAGCAACAATACAATGATAATCCAAAGGATTCTGTTCGTTCTTCGAGGAGATGCCATCGTTTTATCTTTTTTTAGGTGAACGCGCGTTTTTAAGTTTTTTTTAACACGCAAGAGAACAAAGTTAGCGTATTTTTGCCAACATGCAAACACGTCTGCCCCTATTCGCGTTGGCCTTAAAAAGCCTGCTCAACTTCTTCTACCCCGCCCGCTGTATGGGCTGCGGGCACGAACTGATGGCCGAAGAAAGCCTGCTCTGCGCCGACTGCATGAGCCAGCTGCCCTTCCTGCGGCTCGAAAACGAGGCGGACAACCCCATGTTCATCAATATCGCCGGACGGGTGCCGGTGCTGTACGCCACGGCGGTGTTCAACTTTACGAAAGACGGCATCGTACAGCAGCTGCTGCACGAACTCAAGTACAAGGGGCGTCCCGACATAGGCCGCTTTCTGGGGAAGATCGCCGGAGAAAGGCTCGCCCGCGCAGGCCTCTTCACGCCGCCCGACCTCATCGTTCCCGTGCCCCTGCACAGGAAGAAACTAAAGAAGCGGGGCTACAACCAAAGCCTCTGCATTGCCCAAGGCATCCGGGAATCGTTTCCCCAAGCCTTCATAAGGGAAGACATCCTGCTGAAACGGGAAGAAACACAGAGCCAGACCAAGAAAAACCGCCTCTCACGCTGGGAGAACGTAAAGACCACCTTCGTGCTGAACGAAGCGGCCGAGCACGACCCCGCACTGCAAGGCAGACATTTTCTATTGGTGGATGACGTGATCACCACCGGCGCCACCATCGAAAGCTGCGTGCGCCAGCTGCTGAGGATTCCCGGCAGCCGCGTATCGGTGGCCGCCGTGGCCACGCCCTTGTAGTTACGCGCCATTTGCCGTATCTTCGCAGGTTAAAACGGCGTTTTGCCGCACTATAAACGTACACAATTATGAAATGTATCAAACGGGCGATTCTCGCAGTAATCGCCGCCACCTTAAACCTTACTTTCATGCAAGCGCAAGACAACACCTCCGCCTACCCGAGCCCAACCGCCCAGAGCGAACAGATGGCCGTTATCCACACGCCTTTCGGCGATATGACCATCAAACTGTATAACGAAACGCCCCAACACCGCGACAACTTCATAAAGTTGGTAAAGGCGCAGATTTTCGACGGAACGCTCTTTCACCGCGTCATCAAGAACTTTATGGTGCAGGGCGGCGACCCGCAGTCGAAGAACGCCCAACCGGGACAGATGCTGGGTTCGGGCGACCTGGGCTACACGATTCCGGCCGAATTCGTTTCCGGCAAAATCCACAAGAAAGGCGCGCTTTCGGCGGCCCGTCTGGGCGACAACGTGAACCCCGCCAAGGAATCCTCGGCCTCGCAGTTCTACTTAGTGCAGGGCCGCGTATATACCCCGCAGGAAATAAACATGCTGCGTGAACGCGGCATCAAGATAAGCCCCGAAAACGAAGCCATCTACACCACCGTGGGCGGAACGCCCTTCTTAGACGGCGAATACACCGTGTTCGGCGAAGTGGTGGAAGGCCTTGAAATCATAGACCGTATCGCTAACCAGGCCACCGACCCCCGCGACCGGCCGCTCGAAGACATTCCGATGACCATTACCTTGAAATAACAAACCGATGAGCCTCAAGGAACGCATAGACAATCTGCTGGAAGAAGCCCGCAAGATCAAGCTGGCTTCGGCGGAGGAATCCGAGAAATACCGCATCCGCATTCTGGGCAAGAAGGGCGAAATGAACGAACTTTTCGAAGAGTTCAAGAAGATTCAGCCCGAACTGAAAAAGAACATCGGCCAGGCGCTGAACGAACTGAAGACCGCCGTACAGGAAAAGATACAGCAGGCCAAGAACGACTTCGGTTCAGCCGGCAGATCCTCCGAAAATCAGGAAGACTTCGACATGAGCCGCCCCGTGGACGACCTGGTGGGGCACCGCCATCCCCTTTCGCTGATCCGCGAGGAAATCTACCGCATTTTCGGCAAGATAGGCTTCGACGTGTCGGACGGCCCGGAGATAGAAGACGACTGGCATCTGTTCACCGCGCTCAACTTTCCGCCCGAACACCCCGCCCGCGATATGCAGGACACCTTTTTTGTGGAAAAGAACGGCACAAACGACGTAGCCTTGCGCACCCACACTTCTTCGGTGCAGATACGCACGATGCAGAGCAAGCCGCTGCCCATCCGCACGCTCTGCCCCGGCCGGGTGTACCGCAACGAGGCGGTTTCGGCGCGCGCCCACTGCTTTTTCCATCAGGTGGAAGGCCTGTACGTGGACAAGGGCGTGTCTTACGCCGACTTGCGCGAGGTCCTGCTGTATTTCGCCAAGGAAATGTTCGGTTCCAAGACCGAGATCCGGCTCCGCCCGTCTTACTTCCCCTTTACAGAGCCTTCGGCCGAAATGGATATCGCCTGCTCGATCTGCGGCGGCAAGGGCTGCCAGCTGTGCAAGGGTACGGGCTGGGTGGAAATCCTGGGCTGCGGCATGGTGGACCCCAACGTGTTGGAAAACTGCGGCATCGACCCCGACACCTACAGCGGTTTCGCGTTCGGCATGGGGGTGGAACGTATCGCCAACCTGCTGTACCGCGTCAACGACCTGCGGCTTTTCTCCGAAAACGACCGCCGCTTTTTGGCGCAATTCTAATTGAAACCGGCCATGCGATCAAGATTCTGCATCTTGCGTCTTTTACCCTTAGTGCTGGCGGGCTGCCTGTTGTGGGCATGCCAGGGCAGGAAAGCCCCCGTGCCGCAAAAAAGCGCGCCCACACAGGCCGTAAGCATTCCCGTTTGCGAACCCGACTCGCTGCTGGCCTTCGTAAAGGCACAGACGGATTTCGGCCCGCGCGTTCCCAATTCCAAGGCACAGAAAGCCTGCGCCGGATACCTGCGTTCCAAACTGGAAAGTTTCGGAGCCACGGTGAGCGTGCAGGAATTCGAACGTCCACGCTGGGACAAGGTGCGCCTTAAGGGATACAACATCATCGCTTCGTTTGAACCCGAAAAAACGCGGCGGGTGCTGCTCTGCGCCCACTGGGACTCGCGCCCCTACGCCGACCACGACCCCGACCCCAAGGCGGCCGGAACGCCCATCGACGGGGCGAACGACGGCGCCAGCGGCACGGCGGTATTGTTGGAGGTGGCCCGGCTGTTGCAGCAACAGCGTCCGGCCGTGGGCGTGGACATCGTGCTGTTCGACCTGGAGGACTCGGGCAAACCGGGCAACCTGCCTCATACGCAGGGCGATGAATACACATGGTGCCTCGGATCGCAGCATTGGAGCGAAAACCTCGAAGGAACCTGCCCCATGTTCGGCATACTGCTGGATATGGTGGGCACGGAAAATCCCTGTTTCGTGATGGAGGCCACCTCTATGTATTACGCGCCCGACATCATGCGCAAGGTCTGGGAAAAGGCGGCGCTGATGGGCTACGGCAACATTTTCGTGAACCGTTCCTCGGGGGCCTTGATCGACGACCATCTGTTCGTGAACAACATCGCCAATATCCCCACCATCGACATTATCCATTACGACAACAAGACCGGCAGCGGTTTCTTTCCGCACTGGCACACCCGCCAGGACAATATCGGGAACATCTGTCCGCCCACGCTCAAGACCGTGGGCGACGTGGTGCTGGCCGTGGTTTTCGGTGAATGACAGGGGATTCCGGACAAATGGACGGCGGAACGTTGCCAACCGGAGAAAATTTACTATATTTGCGACCCTTAACAACCATGTAGTATGGAACTCAAAAAATCTCCCAAAGCGGATCTCGAAAGCCAAAAGGGGATGTTCGGCACCTTCGGTTTGGTTCTGGCACTCGTCATCACCTTGGTGGCGTTCGAGTGGAAGTCTTACGACCAGGAGCAAATCCAGGTTGCGGCCAGAACAGCGGTCGATATGGAAGAAGACGTTATTATCCAAACCGAACAGAACCTTCCTCCTCCCCCTCCGCCTCCTCCCGCCCAGATTTCCCAGGAAATCGAAATCGTGGAAGACGATGTGGAAATTGAAAACGAAGTGGAAATCAACGCCGAGTCGAACGAAAACACCGTGGTGGAAGACTATGTGGCTCCTCCGGTAGTGGAAGAAGACGAAGTGGCCGAAGAAGAGATTTTCCAGATTGTGGAAGAGATGCCCGGTCCGGCGGGTGGCACACAGGCACTCTACGAATATCTGAGCAAGAATATCCGTTACCCGATTGCCGCCTTGGAAAGCGGTATCCAGGGTCGTGTCTATATCAACTTCGTGGTTGAGAAAGACGGCAGCATTACCGATGTAAAGGTGATACGCGGTATCGGCGGCGGTTGCGACGAAGAAGCGGTGCGCGTGGTGAAGGCGATGCCCAAGTGGAATCCCGGCAAGCAGCGCGGACGTCCGGTGCGTGTGCTCTACTCCATCCCCGTCATCTTCAACCTGAATTAAAAATCGATTTAAATGCTCACCTGCTGCGTTACTGCTTAAAACAGGTTCGGTCACGTACGCAAGTACGCTCCCTCAGCTGTTTCAAGCAGTGCCTTGCATCTAAGCCTTTAAATCAATTTTTATCCGAAATAGTTCTTTAGGGATTGTCTGATATTTTAAATTGGGCAGTCCCTTTTTGATAATACGGTATCATTATGAGCAAATACGGAATCTGCCATCTGGCACAGGCTCCCTTACGCGATACCATTTCACATTCTTCCGAAATGATTTCGCAGGTGCTTTTCGGCGATGTCGTGGAAATCAAGGACAAGTACCAGAACTGGCACAAGGTGGAATCGGTTTTTGACGGTTACGAGGGTTGGCTGGACGAAAAGCAGTTCATTCCTTTGGAACAGGAAGATTTCGAAACCTACAAGGCAGACAAAAGCCATGTCTTCAGCGCCGGATTCGTTTCGGAGGTGGAACGCGACACCGACCACGCCGTATTCCGTATCGGCATGGGCTGCAAACTGCCTTTGTTCAATCAGGGATCGTTCAGACTCGGCAATCTGGATTACACCTACAAAAGTCCGGTGCTGGAAGTTCCCTCCGATGCCGAACAGAAGAAAAAGGCCATTCTGGAACGAGCCTCGATGCTGATAAACACGCCCTACCTCTGGGGCGGCAAATCGTCGGCAGGTATCGATTGTTCGGGTTTCACCCAGCTTATCTACAGAACCTGCGGTATAAACCTGTTGCGCGACGCTTCCCAACAGGCCACGCAAGGAACACTCATCAACCTGCTGGCCGAAGCCCAGGCGGGCGACCTGCTGTTTTTCGACAACGAGAACGAACAGATCGTGCACGTGGGCATCTACAACGGAAACGGCCACGTGCTGCATTCCAGCGGCTGCGTGCGCATAGACCCTGTGGATCACGAAGGCATCTACCGCCAGGATCTCGGCACCTACTCCCACCACCTGCGCCTGATACGGCGCATGCTGTAGCCGCCTGAAGGGGGCAAATAAAGTAAAAGGCGGTCAACTCTATGAGCTGACCGCCTTTTTTAGTGCCCAAAACAAGACTCGAACTTGCACTCCATTGCTGGAACTAGTCCCTGAAACTAGCGCGTCTACCAATTCCGCCATTTGGGCAGTTAAGAGCCGAAGACCCTTAGCTGATATTTTTTTTGTGCCCAGAACAAGACTCGAACTTGCACGTCGAAACCGACACTACCCCCTCAAAGTAGCGCGTCTACCAATTCCGCCACCTGGGCAACAGGGGTGCAAAGATACTACTTTTTATCAAAACAGCAAATACGTTCCTTGCAGATTTTTCTTTAACTTTACCCCATGCTTTCCAGTATTCAAATTCCTCCGTTTTTGGAAAAGGGGCAGAAAGTGGCGTTGGTGTCGCCTGCCGGCTGCATCGAGCCGGCCTGTCTGGAACGCGGGTTGAGCGTACTCACTTCCTGGGGCTTGCAGGTAGAGGTAGGCGCCAATGTGCTGAAGAATTTCGGGCCGTTCGCTGGCACCGATGCCGAACGTCTGGAAGACCTGCAGGCCGCCTTGGACAATCCCGAAATCCACGCCGTTATCTGCACGCGGGGAGGCTACGGCTCGGTACGCCTCATCGACCGCCTCGACTTTACCGCATTCATGCAGCATCCTAAATGGATCGTGGGCTTCAGCGACATTACCGTGCTGCTTTCGCATTTGCAGCAGAACTTAGGCGTGGCCTCCCTGCATTCGTGCATGCCGCAGACCTACCCTTCCGTAGAGAATCCCGACTACGAAGCCTCCGTGGGCTCGCTCAGGAAAGCCCTTTTCGGCGAGAGCCTCGTGCACAGGTTCCGCAACCAGTTCCTGAACCGCCCCGGCAGCGTAACCGCCCCCCTTATCGGCGGCAACCTCTCCATATTATATAGCCTGCGCGGCACGCCCACCGACATCGACCCCACGGGCAAGATCCTCTTTATCGAAGACCTCGACGAATTCGACTACCATATCGACCGCATGATGATGAACCTGGAACGCGGCGGCTGGTTCGAGCGCATTTCCGGGCTTATCGTGGGCACGTTCACGCAGATAAAGAAAGGCGCGCATCCCTACACCCGCGACGTATGGGAAATCATAAGCAGTTACGCCGCCCCCTACGGCTACCCCGTCTGCTACGGGTTCCCGGCGGGACACGTACCCTTTAACCGCGCCCTCTACATGGGTATTCCCGCCTGCCTGGACGTGGAAAACTCGGCGCAGACCACATCGCAACTTACATTTTACGTTTAGCCATGCAAAACCGCTTTTCGCCCAAGAATGAAAAGGAACTGGAACTGTATTCGAGTGCGTCCAGCCTTTCCGACATGGAGATCTTTATCTTTCCCGAACTGATGTACGCGCTGGTGCTGGCCAACATCATGTCGCCCGTGCTGTGGAAATGGCGCGAGGAGAAATGGTTCGAGGGCATCGAGAGAAAATCGCTCAGCTACAAGATAAACCGCATCCGGCAATATGTAATGGACCACTATGTGTTCAACCTCGACTTGGAGACCTGGGGGCTCACCACCAAAGAAAAGGAGCTGAAACGATTCAACGCCTTTATCGACCCGGCGGCCTTGGCGCAGTCGAACGCGCTTTTCGGCTACGAGGGCGACAAATACTATTACGACGTGGATATCCGCCGGCATTTCGGCCTGGATAAATACGATTCCGACATCGTGCCTTACTGGAAAACCGAAACGGTGGAAGCCATGGACGCCTTCCGCTTCAAGGAGGGATACACCACGGGAGCGGGCGAATGCGTGTCGCTGTCGGCGCTCTATGTGGCCGCGCTGTTCGTGGTGGGGCGCGTTCCGCTCGACAACATCTTTATGATCGCCACCCCTCTGCATTCCCAGAACTTCATTGCCGAAAAAGACGGGTTCATCACCAACAACCGCCGCATCGTCACCAAGAAGATGTGGTACAACGGCACCGAACTCTCGGCCAAGGCAAGGCGGAGCATCGAGAACGAACGGATCACGATTGTGTCGCACCTCAGCGGCGTGGTGCACACGTTCTATAAGGAAGCGGACATGAAACCCGAAAGGTTCGACTATTTCAAGAAAAGCTTCAGCCATTACTTAGAGGCCGGAATCAACTTCGAGTATTTCGCCAATTTCCTCTACAGCCGCGAATGCTACTGGAGTTGTTTCCAATACCGCCACATCCGCAACGGGCGCGAATGTTACATTCCGCTCAACTGCATCTTCAATACCCAGCGTTCAAGCAAGAACCGCTTCGACAACGAAAGCCGCGCCGCCCTGATCGAAGAAATGGACAGCCAGTGTTTCTCGCTCTCACCGATAAAAGACCGCATCCTGATCAACGAGATTGAGGAATACCTCGGCGCCCATCCCAACCAAAGCTTCGGAAGCCTTACCGGTTTCTTCTCGCAGATGCTGCAAGGGCAGTGCTGCGTGGACAAACAAAAGATGATTCAGGAACTGGGCGCGTTCCTAAAGATTACGCCCCGCTTGCCGGACGCCGCCCAAAAAGAGTTCACGAGCCATCCCGAACTGAGCGTAACGCCCGACCAGAGCCGCGAGCAGATTTGCGGCTACCTGCGCCAAAAGGCCGAAGAAGGGCACAGCCTGGCCGTGTTGAGCCTCTACGCGTGGCGCGACATGGACGCCACCGACTGGCGCCCCTTCCTCAAGGCCGCTTTCGAGCGCAATCCCGTTTGCTGCCTGGGTGCGGAGAACCTTAGCGTGGAACAGCTTGCAGAAACCATCGGCGGATTTCCCGACCAGTCGATCTACGAGGGGAACCGTCTGGCACAACCCGACGAAGTATGGAACTTTAAGCGCGGCGACGGCATCGAGAAAGCCATCCTGCTGTTCAATATCCTTAAATTCCGCTATCCCGAAGCCCACGGACAACTCGACATCGGAGGCGGGGAAGCGGTGCTGAACGTAAGGGATGCCGGCAAAGCGGAAGAATCGGTCTGGCGGTTCACCTCCGAAAAACAAATCGGGAAGTCGCTTTCCTTATAGGCATTTTTACTA
The DNA here is from genome assembly GCA_023667315.1 of Ruminococcus flavefaciens. Taxonomy (GTDB): domain Bacteria; phylum Bacteroidota; class Bacteroidia; order Bacteroidales; family P3; genus Pullibacteroides. The sequence continues at coordinate 347,203 of JAMPAI010000001.1, read as the reverse complement.
CCTTTGCAAGCCTTTACGCGCCTCAGGTAGAGGCGTATCAAAGAAACAAAAACACCTAACGATATGAAAAAACTGTGTCTGATTCCCCTTGCCGCCTTGCTGGTATGGGGAGTGTCGTGTACACCCCAAAAAGTGGAAAACATGCAATCTCTGGATTTGTCTAACTTAGACACCACGGTGAATCCCAAGCAGAACTTCTACCAGTACGCTTGCGGCGGCTGGATGGAACAGCACCCGCTTACCGGCGAATACTCGCGTTACGGCGCGTTCGACAAGTTGGGCGAAGACAATCAGGAACAGATCAAGAGCCTGATCGAAAACCTGGCCGCCAACGTAAAGGGCGCCAAAGGTGAAGCCCTCCAGATCGGAACCCTCTTCAATATCGCCATGGACTCGGCCAAACGAAACGCCCAGGGCATCGAACCCATCAAGGAAGACCTGGCCGCCGTGGCCGCTTTAACCAACAAGGAAGAAGCCTTCGACCTGATGTGCCGCATGCACCTGAGCATCGCCAATCCCTTCTTTGCGTTCTATGTGGCTTCCGACCCCGGCAACAGCAAGCAGAACCTGTTCCAGTTCTACCAGGCCGGCACCGGTCTGCCCGACCGCGACTACTATCTGGAAAAAGATCACAAGGCCATCTTCGAAGCCTATCAGGCGCACGTTCAGCGTATGTTCGAACTCTGCGGTTTCTCCAAGGAAGACGCCGCCGCCAAGACGCAGAAGGTGCTCAAACTCGAAAAGGAACTGGCCAAGGTGCAGTACGACCGCGTGCTGCTGCGCGACCCGCACGCCAGCTACAACAAGATGACGGTGGCCGAATTCCAGAAACTCGTTCCCGAAATCGACTGGAACGCCTACCTGAAGAACATCTCGCCCGATTTTGAAGTTACTGAACTCTCCGCCGGTCAGGTGGACTTTATGAAAGGCATGGGCAAGATCTACGCCAATGCCGACCTGGAAACGATGAAGGCCTACTTTGAATGGAACATCATCAACTCGGCCGCCGGCGACTTGAGCGACGAACTGAACCAGGCCAACTTCGACTTCTACGGCAAGGTAATGTCGGGTCAGACCGAAATGAAACCCCGCTGGAAACGCTGCGTGAGCGCGGTCAACAGCATGTTGGGCGAAGCCGTGGGCAAGCTCTATGTAGAAAAGTACTTCCCGGCCGCCGCCAAACAGCGCATCACCAAACTGGTGGACAACATCCGTTTCGCGATGGGCGAACGCATGGCCGCCAACACCTGGATGAGCGACGAAACCAAGGCAAAGGGTCAGGAAAAATTAGACGCCATCCTGGTCAAGGTGGGATATCCCGACAAATGGCGCGATTACTCGGCGCTCGAGATAAAGGACGACAGCTACTGGGACAACGTGAAGCGCTACTCCCTGTTCGAAACCCGCCACATGCTCGACAAACTGGGCAAGCCGGTGGACCGCGACGAATGGCAGATGACGCCCCAGATCGTGAACGCCTACTACAACCCCACCACCAACGAAATCTGCTTCCCGGCCGCCATCCTGCAACCGCCCTTCTTCTATGCCAACGGCGATGACGCCATCAACTACGGCGGTATCGGCGTGGTGATCGCCCACGAGCTCTCGCACGGTTTCGACGACAAGGGCCGCCTCTTCGACAAGGAAGGCAACCTCAACGACTGGTGGCAGGAAGAAGACGCCAAGAACTTCGAAGCCCGCGCCCAACTGCTGGTTGACCACTTCAACAACATCGAGGTGTTCCCCGGCATCATGGCCAACGGTTCGCTTACCTTGGGCGAAAACATCGCCGACAACGGCGGTCTGAACGTTTCGTTCGCCGCCCTGCAGAAAGCCCTGCAGGAAAAGCCCGAAGGCGATATCGACGGATTCACGCCCGCCCAGCGCTTCTTCCTGTCGTACGCCACCCTTTGGGCTTCCAATATCCGCGACGAAGAAATCAAGCGTCTCACGATGCTCGACGTTCACTCGCTCGGCAAATGGCGTGTAAACGGCACGCTGCCCCACGTGGATGCATTCCTCGAAGCTTTCGACATCAACGAAGGCGACCCCATGTGGCTGGCTCCCGAAAAACGCGCCCACATCTGGTAGTGTTTCTCGCAGACAATACAAAAAAGGCGGCTGAAGATTCAGCCGCCTTTTTTGCCGTAAAGCCCTATCGATATTCAAGGCAATGCAAGGATTTCACCCTTATTTTCCGCCCGTGGCCTTGAGGTAGCAGGCACGGCAAAGGGGTTCGTAAGATTCGGTCTCGCCCAACTGCACCAGGTTGCGACTGCCCGAAAAACGGTGGGAGTATTGGGCGGGATTGCCGCAATGCACGCAGACCGCATGCACCTTGGTTACCGACTCGGCGATGGCCATCAGCGCCGGCATCGGGCCGAAAGGCTTGCCCTCGTAGTCCATGTCCAGCCCCGCCACGATAACCCGTATCCCCTGGTTGGCCAGACGGCTGCACACATCCACGATATCGGCGTCGAAGAACTGCGCCTCGTCGATGGCCACCACCTCGGCATCGCTCAGGTGCAGCAGGATTTCGGCCGCGCTCTGCACCGGCATCGAGTCCACCGCCTTCTCGTCGTGCGAAACCACCCGCACCACATCGTAGCGCGTATCGATGGCCGGCTTGAAGATCTCCACCTTCTGACGGGCGAAGCGGGCACGTTTCAGGCGGCGTATCAGTTCCTCGGTCTTGCCCGAGAACATGGAGCCGCAAATCACCTCGATGCCGCCCGCAGGCCGATGCACCCAATCCGAACCGTCGAAATACATGGTTTCTGTTAACTCTTTAATGTTTAAAACTAAAAACGGGAACGCACGGAACGATTGCGAATTTACAATTAATTTGTGGATGCGGAATACTAATTTGTTTTCTCATGAAAAGCAAGGAATTGCAACTGCAGCTTATCGATAGTCTGGACCACGTGGTGGCGCACGTGGAAGATATGGTTACCGACACGAACGCCGTGACCCGCGTTGGCATAGACACCCTCAAATCCGACATAGAACACCTGCTCCAAGTAGTGCAGGAAATAGAAAAGGCCGAACTGGAAAGCCCCGAAAGCTCGGTGCGCAAGATGAAGGATTCGGTGGAGGAACTCAAACGCAAGCTGGCCAATTTCGAGGCCGGAGAACCCGAAGCCGGCCACAGGCAGGAACCCGAAGAAAAACTTGCCGACGAAGCCGATGTGCTGCCCATCCGGAGCACGCAGGCAAACACCGCACCGGAAGCCGAAGCGGAACCCGAACCTAAGCCCGAACCGATGGCGGTTGAAGCCGAACCAGTGGCCGAAACCGTTCCCGCCTTCGAACCCGTTTTTCCCGCACCCGAGGAAGAGAAGCCGCAGGCGCAGATACCCGAACCCGACCTGTCCGACTTCATCGCCCGCCCCGACGACGAGCCCACCTCCTACGTAACCAACCTCACCGCCATGGCGCAGGCCCATGCCGGCGAGCAGGATATGTCGCAGGTGGCGGTTTTCTCCACCGCCATGCCCGACGAAAAGGTGGTGAAGCAGGTGGAACAGCGCTCCGACATCTTCACCAAACTCAAGGAAACCGGACAGATGCCCATCTGCTCCGACCAGAACGCGCTCAAATCGCTGGTGGACAGGCTCAAAGGCAACAAAACCGTAAACGACGCACACCAGCCGACTTCCGACGACCTGCGATCCTTGATCGGCATCAACGAAAAGTTCCTGTTCATCAACGAACTGTTTAAGGGCAACATCAAGGAATACGGCGACATGCTGCAAGCCTTAGAAGATGCACAAGACACCCCGGCCATGAACGAAGTGGTGCGCAACCTGCAGCAGAAGTACGCCTGGAACGAGAAATCGCTGGCCTACATCACCCTTTCCGACATCATAAAAAAGAAGTTCGGCTGCGCCCCCCAATGGGCGTAATGCGGGTTTTCATTATCTTCGAGCCATGGAACACAACGGCAAACTCATTATCTTCTCCGCACCCTCCGGTTCGGGCAAGACCACGATCGTACACCGGCTGCTGTCGGATTTTCCGCAACTGAAGTTCTCGGTTTCGGCCACTTCGCGCGCCATGCGCCCCGGCGAACAAGACGGCAAGGACTACCACTTCCTTTCGGTGGAGGAATTCAAGCGTTACCGCGACCAAGACAAGTTCCTCGAATGGGAGGAAGTGTATACCAACCAGTTTTACGGCACATTGATGAGCGAGGTGGAAAAGATCTGGAACGCAGGCGGGCACGTGGTGTTCGACGTGGACGTGAAAGGCGGTCTGAACATAAAGCACAAGTTCCCCGAACGCACCCTGGCCGTTTTCGTGGCGCCGCCCTCCCTGCAGGAACTCGAGAACCGCCTGCGCAAGCGGGGTACCGAAACCGAGGAAAGCCTAAGGAAACGGGTGGGCAAAGCCGAAGAGGAAATGAAATCGGCGCCCCTGTTCGACCGTATCGTGGTGAACGACAACCTGCAGCAGGCCATCGACGAGACCCGCCGCTTAGTGGAGGCATTCCTCGCCAAAGAAATCTAACCCACGACGGAAAGCATGCCGACCGTCATCCTCTACTTCGGGTCGTTCAACCCCGTGCACAACGGGCATATCGCGCTGGCGGAGGCCGTTTCCCGAATCTACAAGGCCGAAGTGTGGTTCGTGCTCTCGCCCCAAAACCCCTTCAAGCAAGACCTGAACCTCTGGAGCGAACAGGTGCGGGCGCGGCTGTTGAAAGAGGCGCTTCACCCCCACCCTTCGCTTCGCTTCTGCGATGCCGAACTGCAGCTGCCCAAACCCTCCTACACGATAAACACCCTGAACCACCTGCAGCACGAATATCCCGGCACGGACTTCCTTATCCTGATGGGAGAGGACAACCTGGCCGGACTGCACAGATGGAAGGCGGTCGATGAAATAATGAACCTCTGCCGCATTCTCGTGTATCCGCGGAAAGACACAAAAGGAAACGCCCCGAAACCGGATGCCTACCCGATTCTGGAGCGTTTCGGCGAAAAAATAAACGTGTTGGAAAATCTTCCGCTCCTGGATATATCTTCCACGCAGATACGGAAGATGATGGCGGAAAAAGAAGATGTCTCGGGGCTCGTGCCCTGGAAGGTTCCCGACCCCGAAAACCTTATCCCTTAGTATTTAAGCAGCGAGAACACCTCGTAGTCGGGGCCTATCTTGGTCCGGCCCTTCAAGGCGTCCAGTTCCAGTAGATAGCAGATCTTGATATCGGTAACCCCCAGCTGTTTGATAAGTTCCAGGGCCGCCACCGTGGTTCCGCCGGTGGCCAGCAGGTCGTCGTGCAGCAGCACCTTGTCTTTGGGATTGAGCGCGTCCTTATGGATCTCGATGCTGTCTTCCCCATATTCCAGCTGATAGGTGTAAGACAGTTTCTCGGCGGGCAGTTTGCCCTTCTTGCGCACCGGCACGAAGCCCGCGTTGAGCTTGTAGGCCAGGATGCTGCCGAAGATGAACCCTCTCGACTCGATGCCCACCACTTTCGTGATTCCCTTTCCGGCATAGCGCTGCACCAACAGGTCGGTGGCCAGTTCAATAGAACGGGGATCTTTGAAGAGCGTGGTCAAATCGCGGAACAGGATGCCTTCCTTGGGAAAATCCTGCACCTCGCGCACCTGTTGTTTCAAATATTCAATACGTTCCATTTATCCGTGTTTTAACGGGCATTGAAGCCCTTGCATTATAAATGCCAAGGAAAGACTTGCTCCCCTTGGCATCCTTGTTTTGAATTTCGTGGTTTACTTGCGTTCGCCGAACTTGTTGTCCAATTGGAAAAGTGCGGTCTGACCGAATTTCTCAATCTTGGAAACGATGTCGGAGGCCGTAGCTTCTTCTTCCACCTGCTCGCGCACGAACTGCCAGAAAAAGTCTTCGCTGGCCTTGTCCTTGTCGGCCACCGCCATATCGAGCAGCTTGTTGATCAGGTCGGACACGTGGCATTCGTGGGCATATACGGCCTTGAACATATCGAGCAGGGTTTTCCACGAACCCGGCACTTCGTTAAGCTTGCTCACCTTGGCCGTGCCGCCGCGTTGAATCAGGAAGTTGGCCATCATATAGGCATGTTCCATTTCTTCGGCGGCCTGCTTTCTGAGCCAGCTGCCAAAACCGTTGAATCCTTCCTTTTCGCAAAAGAACGACATGGAAGTGTACAGGTTGGCCGACCACATTTCGGCGGCAATCTGTTCGTTAAGAGCCTTTTCGAGTTTTTTTGAAATCACCATGGCTTTAAAATTTTAAAGTTGTCAATCTAAGCGCACCTATTTCCCCAACATAAAGAGAAACAGAATGCAAGGGCGAATTTACCAAAAAAAGTTATTATGGACATATAAAAAGATTCCCAAGTAAATCGCGTACCTTTGTTGTGTATATATTTACGTATGGAAATAGATAATCTTGACACGATACAGAGATTGATTGCCAATAAGGAAAACGAGCAGGTAGAGTTTAAAGAAACTACCGGGCAATTGGAACGTGGCATGGAAACCCTGTGTGCTTTTCTGAATGATTCGGGTGGTACCGTATTGTTCGGCATAAACGACAAAGGCAAAATCACAGGGCAAGAAGTTGCAGACAATACCAAACGGAATATAGCGGACGCAATTAACCGGCTGGAACCAAGGGCTGATGTACAAGTTTCCTACACCGCATTGCCGAATTCTTCCAAAATGGTGGTTGCACTGCATGTAGAAAACGCCCGGTACTCACGTCCATTCTGTTACAAGGGACGACCCTATCAACGGATTGAAAGCGTAACCTCTACCATGCCACAAACCCTCTATCACCAACTTTTGATGCAACATGGAGGCAAAAACAGTTGGGAATCGATAATAAATCCCGAGCTTGGATTGGATGACCTCGACAACAATGCCATTATGGGAGCCGTAAGAGCCGGAATCCGCAGCGGACGTTTGCCCGAAACCACAATACGGGAAGAAATTCCGGTAATCCTCGACAAATTCGATTTGCGACATCAAGGCATGTTGAACAACGCAGCTGCCGTTCTGTTTGGCCATAGGTTTTATAATTACCCGCAATGCGTTCTTCGTTTGGCTCGATTTAAGGGAACCACCAAAGATGAATTTTTTGACAACCAACGAGTCCAAGGTAACATTTACGCTTTATTAGATGCCGCTATGACATTCTTCTTTAAGCACTTATCGCTTTCAGGCAAGATAGAAGGCCTATATCGCGAAGAAGAACTCAGCATTCCGTATAAGGCGTTGCGAGAATGCTGCATCAATGCTTTCTGCCATCGTGCCTACCACCGTCCTGGCAGTTCGGTAGGTATTGCCATTTATGACGATAGGGTGGAAATTGAAAATTCCGGAACCTTTTCGCAACACGTAGATATCGAAAAGATAAAGGTTGAACATCGTTCAGACCCACATAACCCTATTATTGCCAACGTATTGTATCGAAGCGATGTTTTGGAAAACTGGGGGCGTGGCATTAGTCTGATGATTAACGAGTGCCTCCGTGTGGGTCTTCCTGAACCCGAATTTCATACCGATGGCAATTTTTCGTGGGTGATATTCCGTTATACAAGAAAGGTGGCCGGATATTCGGCAGATGGTGGGGATTCTTTGAAATGCGCGGAAAGCACATTTGAATACCGAACAAGTTCCAAGCAAATCCCGACAAGTACCCGACAAGTACCCGACAAGTACCCGACAAGTACCCGACAAGTACTTTTTCTTATTGAAACCATTGGGTTACAACAACTTTCAGTTAAAGAAATGATGGATTTGCTGCGATTGAAGGATAGGGAAAATTTTCTAAACAACTACCTGACCCCTGCCCAACAAGCGGGTCTTGTCGCTCCGTTATATCCCCAAACCCCTAATCATCCGAAGCAAAAGTACCTCCTTACTGAAAAAGGCCGGTTGCTGTTACAAAAATAACATCTCTTTTAGGCTTCCTTAGATTGCCCCTCCTTAGCAAAAAACTTTTTTGCCGGCAAAACAACGTACAGCATAACCCAATGCCTTTTTTGCCCCTGATGGCAAAAAAATGTCGATAGTTATTAGGCAAATACGTTGTTTCTCTGCAAATTTTTAATACCTTTATAGCGCCTTTCGGGCAGTGTCTTTTTGCCAAAAGATGCCGTTCGGAGGGTACAACCGAAACACACAAATTTATTAACACAAACAACTTTTCACTATGAAAAAGTTATTTTGCCGGGCCTTAGCGGCCCTAAGCGTGCTATTTGCCACCATGGGATTAGCAACAGCACAAGTAACGTTTAACCCACCCTCTGGTTCTGAAGTTTCTTCCGGAACACCAATTGAAATTAAGAGTACGGACAATTCGCATACGTACTATTATGCACTGTCCTCATCCGAAGAAGAAGCCCTAAACAGTGAGTATTTCAAAAGCAGTGATGGTTTTTGGGATGAATGGGGTTCTGCACTCGTTGATATAGGAAGTACAGTACCTACCATTTCTGAAGGAAAAACCGTTATCCGTGTAGGTATGTTTGACGATGACAACGAAACATTAACTGAGCCATTTTTTCTCGCCAAATACACCATTGCCGGAGGTTCCGAGAATCCAGATATAAATGTGGCCACCCCGACCTTTACCCCTGCGGGCAGTGAAGTGGATCCCAACACCGAGGTAACGATTACGTGCACCACAAACGGTGCCTCCATTTACTACACCACCGATGGGAGCACGCCCACCGCTTCCAGCACGGAATACACGGCGCCTATCAAAATTACCGAAGCAGTCACCATCAAGGCCATCGCCATTTTAGATGGCTCGGAATCGGAAGTGGCCGAAGCCAGCTATACCGTTAAGGAACCTGTGGTTGTAACGGTTACTTTCGATCCCGTTAGCGGTACAGAAGTGGAACCCGGTACTACATGTACTATTACAGGGACTGTCAGCAGTGGCAAAGGCTTTGCCTATTATAAATGTTACGCCACCCTTGATGAAGCCAAAGCCGATACCTGGCCCGATGAAAATTATAGCGACGCAGGCATCGCTATAGTCAACAAACCTATTGCCATCTCTGCCGACAAACCGGTATTTAGGGTTTCCCTTTGTTTGAATTATACAACGTGGTCGGAACCCGCTTACGCTTCCTACACCGTTAAAAAACCTGCCGAAGAGGTTCGCCAGCCCGAATTCCGACCGGAAGCCGGGGCAGTTTCTAAGGGAACGAAAGTTAGCATTATTTACATAGGTCCGGATGGAGTAGATAAGGATGTCGAAATCCGTTACACCACCGACAACAGCGAACCGACCGCCTCCAGCACCTTGTATAACGAAGAAGACGGTATCATCGTAAACGAAGAGATGACCATCAAGGCCATCGCCATTAAAGACGGCAAGATCTCGGAGGTTGCGACGGCGGCCTACACCATTGCAGCCGATGCATCCTTTAACTTCAGCCCCAACGGCGGTACGGTTGCTTCTAGAGCCCAAGTAACCATTAGGGTAAACAATGCGAAAAACATCGATGCTTACTACTACCAGCTCTATAAGACGAAAGCCGAAGCCGAGGCCGATGCTTTATGGTCGCAAAATTGGGGGGCATTCCAACTCCCAAGTTTAACGAATGCGGCTCCTACCACTACCGTTACCATTGATGAAGACCACACCATTATCCGAGCCGGTATTGCCGTTGCCGCAACCGGCGAATTCACCAAGACCGACTTCTATGCCGAATACACCATAGGGGGAGCCGTTGAAGTAAAATTCTCTCCGGCGGACGACACCACCGTTCTCCCCGGAACTGAAGTCGAAATCGAAGGCGTCGGTTTATCAGACGACGAACTCATCTACTATGCACTGTTCTACTCCAGAACGCAAGCCGAAGCGAGCGATCTGTTCAAGAATGCGGATGGATTTTGGGATGGCTATGATGCCGAAACCCTAGTAGAATCAAAAACCAAGTTTCCGGTTCTGCAGAAAGACCAACGCGTTATCCGCGCCGGTATCTGGAACTCGGATGATGAAGCCTGGGTCGCCACGAACTTCTATGCCGAATACAACGTTATGGACAAGGTGGACATGCCCCAGTTCAGCGTGGAAGAAGGCGAAGTGCCTGTGGGCACGGAAGTGGAAATTAGCTGCGACACCGCCGATGTTACGATTTACTACTCCGTGAACGCCGATACCGTAACGGTTAACAGCACCCGGTACGAAGACCCCATCTCGATCGACTCGGACATGACCATCTGGGCCATTGCCGTTAAGGAAGGCCTGATTACCTCCGACATCGCCAAGATTACCTACACGGTGGCCGAAGAAGAACCCGAACCGGAAGTTACCCTGAGCTTTACCCCCGCCACCGGTACCGAACTGGAAGAAAACGACACGATAACGATCACGCCTTCGGACGAACTGGATACCGAGATTTTCTTTGCCTGGTTCCCCAGCAAGGCTTCCGCAGAAGCCTGCACCGACGAAGCCATGCTGAACGGCGAAGACGTGGAAGTATTCTTCTACGGTGAGCCCGACGAAGAAGACGACCAATACGCCTACCCCGTATTCCATGCCGAAAAACCCGTTCTCAAGGCCGGTTATATGGCCGATATGACGGAAGAAGGTGAACCTATCTTCCGTTGGTTCTATGCCGAATACAAAGTGAAAGCGGTAGAACAGGAAAAGGATACGGTGGCCGCGCCGAGATTCAACCCGGGCGCGGGAGAAGTGAAAGCCGGTACGGAAGTGGAAATTCTCTGCGACACCGCCGGAGCCGACATCTACTACACCACCGACGGCACCACGCCTACCGACAAGAGCACCAAGTACACCGCCAAAATCAAGATCGACAGCGCAATGACCATCAAGGCCATCGCCATTAAGGACGGTCTGGTGAACTCTGCGGTAGCCGAAGCCGCCTACACCGTTAAGAAAAACACCGCCAACGAAAACGGAGAACTGGCCGGTGTTCACCTCTACCCGAACCCGAACGACGGCAACTTTAAGATTGAAGCGCCCGTAGCCGCCAAGGTGGAAATCTTTACCGCCAACGGCATGATTGCAAAGACCTTTACGATGCCCGCCGGGGTAACGGAAGTGCGCCTCGAACACAGCGGCATCTATTTCGTTCGCCTTACCGCCGACAACGGCCTGATGGCTGTTAAACGCGTAATCGTACGATAGTCTGACACTTAAAATCCCCAAGCCCTTTGAACCACAGGACTTGGGGATTTCTCTCGATTAACCAACCAATAAATAACCAACCGAAACATGAAACGAATTATTAAATGTATGGCCTGTGCCTTTTCGGCACTGGCATTTACCGCTTTGGGGTTCGCTCAAAACAAAGCGGAAGGAACGACCCCCGAACCCACCAAAGCCACCGTCCGTTTGGTGGTGGACGGTGAAAACAACCCCTACATGGACCGCAACCAATACCAATTGTTGCTCGACAACCAGCACAAGCTTGCGGACACATACAAAGAAGATCTTTCCTATATTGGTTACTATATGGATCAAAGCATCCTTCCACGCCTGTACGAATCGGCCAGCGCCACGATTCCCGCCGGTCTTTCCGCCACCAACCTCGCTACCGGTGTGAATCCCGATGCGGAAGCATCCATCTCCGTTGAGCCTGGCCTGTATGATATTTTCCTACTTCAGTCTTATGAGTGGAATGAAACGACCGACGTTATCCGTAATGTCTTGGACCAAGGCACAAGCAATCCCTTTTATGTGGATGATCTCTCCCTTGAAGCAGGGCAGACCTACACCTTTCAGATAACATTCCGCAAAGACGGAGCGCATGCAATGCTCATCGTCCCGGTCGATTTACAATTGGACGCCATAATGGGTTCCGAAAAGCCCTCCTGCGAAGCGGAAGATATGGAAGTACGCCTGGCCATTTCCAATATCGGTTCCAATAATGTTTCCCAAATTAAAGCCTACTATGCCGTAGGCACCGACACGGTACGGGAAACATTCAATACCGTTCTGGCTCCCGATAAATCGGCCGTGGTAACCTTTACCCAGAAACTCCATTTGGAAAACGGGGTGGCCAAACAGGTTAAAGCGGGTATCATGGCCGAAGGCGAAACAGAAACCGCCAACAACTACGGCCAATATACGGCATTGTACGTGGAAACGTCGGAACTTCCGCTGCAGGTGGACACCCGGAAGATGCACGCCCCCAAGGCCGAAGACTGGGCATTGGATCAGAACGGCGCCCTGACGGCTTCCAAAGGAGCTTCCACGCCTGCATTCTCGCCTTGTTTCCGCGTTGAAAACGCCGGAACCTTCCGCCTGAGCTACGAATACATCAGCGGCCGCAGCGTAATCTTTCCCGACGGCGAAGTGCTGGTTTACAATGTAGATGTACACAAGATCCGTATCGGCAAGACGTCCGAAAACTGGCAGGACTGGAAGGTTATCGAAGCCGACTCCACCATTACCGGCTCGTCGAACTACGATGAATTTACGGTTAACGAAGTGGTCTTTAAACTGGACGAACCCGGCGACTACGCCTTCTGCATTTACGCCGAACGCGTCAACGACCAAGACAACCTCAAGTTCCGCAACATACTGATGCAGGAAGTAAGCGATTTTTCGGCCCGTTTGAATATAGAACTCAACATCCCCCGCATCATTCCCCAGGATTGGACCAACGCCTCCTGGACCGTGCCGGTAAAAATCGAGAACCGTGGCTTGAAAAAACTCGACAACGCGGTATTGGTGATGTCTGTTAACGGAACCGAAGCCAAACGGGAACCCTTCTCGCTGGATTCGGCAAAAACGACCGAAATCGCCATAGAAGTGCCCGTTCCCGGACTGAAGACAAACGACGCCATCACCATTTCGGCCGAAGTGCTGGCCGGTACCGAATCGGCCGGAAAGGCCAATGCGAAATCCGTACCCGAAGTATCGCAAAATGTGGCTGCATTCGACAATATTTCGGATTATTCCCAGGCAAAGATATTGGAATCGGGTTCTATCGGAAGCCGCATCGGTTTGATTTATCCCGTTATGAAGAAAGACACCCTTACGGCCATTACCGTTGGCTGGGGTGAAATGACCGAAAACAAGGATATCAATATCGCCATACAACGCGTAAAGATGAGCGGTAACGAGATCGAGGCCAGGGAACTGATTTACGAAACCAAGACCCGCAGGGGTATGTTGGCCGGAGAAAGGACATACAGCCTGCCCGGCTTTTTACTCGAACCGGGCTATTATTTCATTTCGGTGGAACAGTTAGGCCTCGATGGCTTCAGGTTGGCCGTAGATGCCTCCGAAAACGGCAGCTTTATGCTTTTCGACAAGGACAAGGAAACCTGGACCGCCAAAACCGAAGCCGGTTATCCCGCCATCCGCGCCGTGTTCGGTTCCGACGCCACCTTATACAACAAGGACGCCTCGGTTGAAGCCATTTCCCAACCTCTTGCCGGAGGGGTGTTTTCTGACAACGAGCCCATCATGGTAAGCGTCCGCAACAACGGTATCGAGAAAGTGGAGATTCCGGTCCGGGTTCGCGTGGACGACCTGGTGCTGGATGCCACCGAGACCGTAACCTTGGAACCGTATACCTCGGGCATCGTAAGCTTTAAAGCCAATCTGGCCGCCAAAAACGAGAACCGGAACATCACCATTACCGCCTTTACCACTTTGGCAAACGACGAAAACACACTCAACGACAGCCTCACCAAAGAAGTTATTTCGTTGGTTCCCGCCGATCCCTACATTATGGACTTCGAATCCTCTCTGGATTTCGCCACCGAAGGCCTGAACCCCTCCTGGACCTCGCTCAGCCTTGACCAAACCCCCGTTCTGCCTTTACGTCACGTGCTGGAAGCCCAGTTCCACTACATCGAATTTCCCGGCTGCGAAACCGATTTAGGCTTTGTCGTATTCAATCCCGTAACGACCGAACCTTCCATGCTGCTGTACGAATACTACAACAGCTGCCGTTCCCACAGCGGTTCCCGCTTCGGAGCCTCGCTCGGTATAAACGATGGCGATATGCCTAAAGACGACTGGTTGATCTCTCCCAAATTGAAGATGCCCGCCAGCAACACCCAGCTTTCGATGTGGGTAAAATCGTTCGACAAGACCTACAAGGAATCTTACGAAATCTGGGTATCCGAAGGAAACGGTGATCCCCGGGCCGGTGATTTCTATATGGTTTATCCCGAAGGTGCCGACGAACTGCGGGCAAGTTCCGATTGGGAAAACGTAACCTTTAAGTTAGACCAATACAACAATCAGGAAATACACATCGCTATCCGCTGCGTATCGCTCGATGCGCCCATGTTCATGATCGACGACATCGTAATCGGCGACGGTTCCAACATTCCTTCCGGCAACGAAAACGCACAGGATGCCAATTTCCGTATCTCGGTCTATCCCAACCCCGTTAAGGATATGGTCAGCTTTGTTTCTCCCGATGTAAACATCGATGAAGTGGTTATCTTCAACGCCACAGGCAACCAGCTGCACCGCTCGGCAGGCAATCTCAACACCAACAATTACCGCTACAACGTAGGCGGTTTGGTTTCAGGTCTATATTTTGCCCGCATTTCCACCGAAAGGGGCGTTACCGTTAAACGCTTTATCGTTCGATAACCGTTTTTCCTTGCACTCGGAGAGGGGCGCATCCCTATGGGAACGCCCCTCTCTTTTTTACACTTTCCAAACCAACCTTCTAACCGAACACACGATGAAAAAACTCCGCTTCCTGCTGCCACTGACGGCGCTTTCCTGTCTCTTTGCCGCCAACGCCCAGACTCGCTTTGTAAGCGATGTGCCACAAAACAGAAATGTCTTGCTGGAAGAATATACCGCCATAAACTGCGGCAACTGCCCCGACGGCCACAAAAGGGCGGCCGAACTTATGGCCGAACATCCGCAACAGGTATTTCTGATGAATGTTCACGGCACCGGCCTTGCCGCCCCCGTATCGGCCAACGAGATCGATTTGCGCACCGCCTACGGCGAAGAGCTGATTCTCCAGGCCAGCGCCTTGTCCATTCCCACAGGTTCACTGAACCGCCATATATTCGCTCCCAATACCACAACGGCGCTCAACCGGGACGTTTGGAATGAGCGCGCGGCCGAACTTCTGGCCATGCCGTCCTACGTGAACATTGCCGCCCAAGCCATCCTGAACTGGGAAACGCGCGAACTATCGGTAAAGGTGCAGCTGTACTACACGGGCACGCCGTCCCAGAAGAACTTTATCCACGTGGCCGTTCTACAAGACAGCATTATCGGCTACCAGAACGGTTCCTACCTGAACCCGACACAGGTAACGCCCGACGACCGCTACCTGCACATGCACGTTTTCCGCGACTTCCTTACCGGACAATGGGGCGAGGAAGTAAACCCGCAAGGAAACGGCACCTTGATCGAAAAGACTTTCACCAAGACCCTGCCGTCCAAGATAGGCAAGGTAAAGCTGAACCTGTGCGACCTGCAGCTTATCGCCTTCGTGTCTGAAAGCAAGGAGGAAATCTTGAACGTCTGCCCCGTCACGGTACAGGACGTGAACCGCCCCGCCCGCATCGCCTACCTCTCCGACCCCGTGCAGATTGCCCAGAACACCTGCAACAAAGACGTGCGCTTTTCGGTGCGCATAAACAACCATCATCTCTCCACGGAGCCCATTTCAAGCCTGGTGCTCGAAAGCCTGGGCGTTGCAGAAAGCACGCAGCACACCTACAGCCTCGACCGGCCCATACCCGCCGGGGAATCCGCATACGTTGAAACACAGCCCATCGCCCTGGCCCAGGCCAACCGCAACGAAACCCTCTATTTCTCCATCGTGTCGGTAAACGGAGGCGAGTTCCTGAACCGCCAGGCGCAGTACACCGAGGGTTCGGCCATAAAACATTTCGGCCTTACGGAGAACCCCGACATAAGCCTGGCCGTGCAGCAAGACCGTTTCGGGTCAGATATCTCGTGGGTCTTGAAGAACGGGCAAGGGGATACGGTGGCCCAAGACGGCCCTTATGAGGATCTGGCCTCGAGAGGCACCGAACTGCACACCTATAACCTGCATATCTCGGATGCCTGCCACACCTTTGTCATTCACGATAAGCAGCGCGACGGCATCAACAACGGTTCGGGCGAAGGCTTCGTGCGCTTTACCGAAAAGAACGACCGCATTTTTGCCGAACTCGACGGCAAATACAAGGACAGCGCCGTCATCATGCTGTGTATCGGCAAGGCAGAAACAGTGGACCCGAACCAACCCGACCGCCCCACCCTGCCCGAAGACCCCGCCGACACGATTCCCGACAATCCCAATCCTACGGACACGCTTTCGTTAGAACGCACGGATGCCGGCACGCTCCATATCTACCCGAACCCCTGCCGGAACACGGTGCATATAGCCGGTTTGGAAAACTGCGGAAAGATACTCCACATACGGATTCTGTCGGTTAATGGAATCGAAGTGTTCCGCGTAAAGGGGAACACCGCCGAAATCGATGTGGAAAGGCTGCCTTCCGGCCTGTATATCCTGGAAGTACGTACATCCCGACAAGTTTACCGCACCAAACTGCAGCGCCGGTAAACCGAGGCTTTACTCCTGCCCCGACCTTGTACACAAACGCCCCGGAAGTTATCGGACTTTCGGGGCGTTTGCCTTATCGGGAGAAGTTAAAAACGCTACAAGAAGAAAGGTTCTATGCCCGTGACTTCGGGCAGGATGGTGCGCAAGGCCACCTCCACACTCTGCTTTATGGTGGCGTGGGCGCGCGGGCAGTTGCCGCAGGTGGTTTTCAGGCCAAGCTTGGCCTTGCCCTCTTCGGTTATCTCATAAAACTTAACCTCGGCGGCGCATTCGTCGAACAGCGGAGGGGCTATCTTGTCCACCACCGCTTTTTCCGCCTTTTCTTCCAATCGTTTTATTTCCTGCCTATCCATATCTTTCTTCTTTATATTTTATAAGAGGGGCGCCAGATAGCGAACCAGCGCGTATCCGCCCGCGAACAGCCAAATATACAGCAAAAACGCCAACAGAAACGGACGGGGGCCAGCCTTCCTGAACTTGTCGAAACTCGTTTCGGTTCCCAGGGCGGTCATGGCCATCGTTAAAAGGAAGGTATCGAACGAATTGATATAATCGATACAGACTTCGGGCAAGAGATTCAGCGAGTTAAGGCATATCACCAATAAAAAGACAAAGGCGAACCAGGGAATGGCTATCTTGCGTTTACCTCCGGCCTCGGGCAATTTGGGGGCTTCCGTATCTTCTTCCGGGCGCACGGTAAAGGCCAGCACCAACAGCACGGGCACCAGCATCATGACCCGTATCATCTTGACAATGGTGGCCGTGTCCTGTATTTCCTCGCCCATCGCGTTGCCCGCACCCACCACGTGCGCCACCTCGTGCAGGGTCGCCCCCGTGTAAAGCCCCATCTGCTGCGGATCTAAGCTCAGCCAGCCGTTCCTGTACAGAAAGGGATAAAGGAACATGGATACCGTGCCGAAAATAACCACCGTGGAAACCGCCACCGCCGTTTTGTAAGGCTTGGGCCTAATCGTGGCGTCCGCCCCCAAAACTGCCGCCGCCCCGCAGATGGAACTGCCCACCGAGGTAAGCAGGGCCGTGTCCCTATCCATCTTGAGCAGTTTGCCGAAGGCCAGCCCTAAGAGGATGGTGCCGGCCACGATGACGGCATCCACAGCCAGGGCGCTCCAACCCACCTCCACGATGTCGCCCAACGTAAGCCGGAAGCCGTAGAGGATAATGCCGAGCCGCAGCAACTGCTTGGCACTGAACTGAATGCCGGGCACCCAGGTTTCGGGCAGGCGGTTGCGCAAGCTGTTGGCGTACAGCATACCCAGCAGGATACCTATGATAAGGGGGCTGAAAGACAGTTTCTGGATAAACGGGAATTGGGCGATGTAAAAGGCCGCGCACGAAAACAAGGCGATAAGGAGTATGCCATGCAGCATATTGCCCTTCGATTCGCTGAGCTTCACCATAGTTCTGATACTTTACTATTTAACGGATATTCCACCCGGCAAAATTACCGAATTATCCATAAAAAAACCGGCCGTTCAGAACGAACGACCGGCAACCAAAAACTAAAACTATGAAATGTGACACCGGTGGGATTCAAACCCGCAACCTTCTGATCCGTAGTCAGATGCTCTATTCAGTTGAGCTACGGTGCCTCGTTTTTTGTGGGGGCAAAGATACAACTTTTTTTATTCCAAACAAGGGGTTCCCAAAATTTTAACATTTATTAACTATTTTTCAACCGTCTTAACATTTACAATCCATACAAAATCAACCCATTTAGCCAAACCCATTAAGTTTTGTTAAGAAACCCGGAGCCCCGGCACCTTTTCCGTAATGGAAAATTTGCCTAAATTTGTCGCTTGCTGTTGCGCGTTGCACGCCCAATGTGGCGTGCCTTAGCAAAAATGAACACGGTTAAATAACGAATTTTTTAAATACACAATCCAAATCAGCTCTTATGAAAAAACTAGTGCTCTTTGTGGTGTCCCTTTTCCTTTTGGGAGCGGCCAACGTGGCCTTGGGGCAGCGCACCGTAACAGGGAAGGTCACCAGCGCGGAAGACCCCATGGGCGTGCCTATGGTAGCTGTTCAAGTGGATGGTACCACCATCGGTACTTCCACCGACCTTAACGGGGTTTACACATTGAACAACGTTCCTGCCAATGCCAAGAACCTCAAGTTCTCGGCCATGGGTATGAAAGACAAGGTAGTGCCCATTACCGGCGGCGTGGTCAATGTGGTTATGGAATCGCAGGCCATCGCGTTGCAGGAAGTTCAGATTTCCGGTAGCGGCTACGGTGTCCGCAAGAAAGTGGACAATGTAGGTTCGGCCGTGGCCGTAGGCGAAGAAGTGGTAAAGCGCCAGACCGAGTCGAACGTCATCAACTCCTTGCAGGGTAGCGTTCCCGGTATGCAGGTAAGTACCGCTTCCGGCCAGCCCGGTTCGTCCACCACGGTGCGTATCCGCGGTAAGAGCTCTTTGAGTTCCGGTAACGACCCCTTGTACGTAATCGACGGGGTGCCTATCGTAACCGGTGCCATGGGTATGAGCGACTATTCGGGCGGTGAAGGTACCGACCCCTTGGCTGCCTTGAACCCTGAAGATATCGAAAGCATCCAGTTGTTGAAAGACGCCAGTGCCACCTCTATCTACGGTTCGCGTGCCTCCAACGGGGTTATCGTGGTTACCACCAAGAAGGGTCAGGAAGGCAAGGTCAACTTTACCCTGAACGCCAAGATCGGTATCGCCACGCCTCCTATGGTTAAGCACCGTTTCCAAAAGGTAAACCTGGAAGACTTCCAGACTTTCCTTTACGAGTCCCGCAAAAACACAGCCAGCAGCCGTGCGTTGAAAGAAGCTTATAAAAACAGGGCTGAAGTTTGGAAATACTACAAGAACATGCACTGGGGATTGGACTTCACGGACCCCAATTCTATCGCCAGCACGACCAACACGGACTGGTGGGATGAAGTTACCCGCAACGGTATCATTCAAGACTACTCCATCTCGGCCTCCGGCGGTACCAAGACCGTTAACTATTACGCTTCGGTGGGTTACTTCCAGAACAAGGGTATCGTGATCGGTTCCGACTATACCCGTTACAACGCCCGTTTGAACCTGGACATCAATCCCACCAAATGGTTGAGTTTCGGGGCTAACTTAAGCGGTGCCTATGCCGAAATCAACACCATTCCTACCGAATTGGCTTACGCGGCTCCTATCTGGGGTGCTTCCATGATGCGTCCTACCGACCCGGTTTACACCGAAGTGGATGGCAAAAAGACCTGGAACACCACCACCAACCCCTTCTCCTCCGGCTACAACCCGGTGGCCCTGCGTAAGGACAAATACCACGACGAGGCTTTCCAACAGCAGTACAAGGCCTTGTTCAGCCCCTACCTGCGTGTTAAGCTCTACAAAAACCTGTACGTTCAGTCCAAGATCGGTATCGACTACGTTGACTTGCGCGAAAAGAACGTATGGTCTAAGGTGGTGAACCCGCAAGGCTCCAGTTTGGGCGGTTTGATGCAGGTGGATGAACAGAGCATCGCTTACATGAACATCGCCAACACCATCAACTGGATGCCCTCCATCAAGAAAAACAACTTCAACATCCTGGTTGGTCAGGAAGCGCAGCGTTTCAATCAGTACGAAGGCTTTATTGCCGGTAACGACTACGCGGTACCCGACCTGATGGAAATCGCCAATGCCGGTGAAACCAGCGGTTCTACCGTGCGTGCCGACGCCACCCTGGCCTCCTACTTCGCCAATGTGGAATACGACTACGACAGCCGCTACTATGTATCGGCCAGTGTCCGTCGCGACGGTTCTTCCCGTTTCGGTGAAGACAAACGTTGGGGTACGTTCTACTCGGTAGGTGCCAAGTACCGTATCACGGGCGAAAAATTCATGGCCACGACCCAGAACTGGTTGAACAACCTTTCTATCCGTGTAAGCTACGGTACCTCCGGTAACCAGAATGTAGGTTACTACCAGGCCCGCGGTGTATATGCCACCTCGCGTTACGGCGGCATCACTGGTTTCGCCCCCTCGCAGCTGGAAAACCCCGATCTGCAGTGGGAATCGAGAAACAAGTTCGACGTAGGTCTGGAATTCACGATTTTCAACGCCTTGACCGTCGAATTGGATTACTATAACGACGTTACGAAAGACATGATTTTCAGCCGTCCTCTGTCGTATGGTACCGGTTTCGGCTCCATCGCCTACAACGTGGGCAAGATGCGTAACCAAGGGGTTGAATTGCAGTTGAGCGCCATGCTGATCAACCGCAAGAACTTCAAGTGGACCTTGGGCTTCAACCTGACCACCAACGACAACAAGATCCTGAAATTGCCCGGTGGCAACGATATCCGTAACGGTACCATCGGTCTGTTGCGCGAAGGCCGTTCCTCCGCCCAGCTGTATATGCCCGAATGGGCCGGCGCCGATCCCGCCACGGGTCGTCCGCGTTGGTATGGCCAGAACGGTCAATACGTGTTCAACTACGGTGAAGCCGCCTATCGTTTTGTAGGCACCAGCGACCCCAAGGTTTACGGTGGTCTCCAGACCCGTTTCGACTTCTACAACGTGGATATCAGCCTCCAGTTCAACTACAACGCCGGCAACTACCTCCTGTCGAACGACCTTACCTACCTCGAAAACGAAGGTACCCAACAGGGACGCGTTACCACGTACTACGTAATGGACAACCGTTGGCAACGTCCCGGCGACAATGTGGATGTTCCCCAGATTATGGTGGGCGGTAACAAGAACTCCCGCAACTTGAGTACATACTGCCGTACGGACGGTTCTTACTTCCGTATCAAGTCTATCGTTGTGGGTTACACGCTTTCCAAGAAAAACTGCGAGAAGATTTTCTTGAAGAGCCTGCGTTTCTACGCCAGCATCGATAACCTGTTCACTGCTTGCAGCAAGAACTTCCGCGGTTACGACCCCGAATCCGGTTTGAGCGCCATTCAGACCTCGAACTATCCGGTGCCCGTAAACTACACCTTCGGTATTAATGTAGGTTTTTAACAGCAAGCATTGCTAACATTTAAAACACAAAAAGGATTATGAAAAAGATTAAAGATATAGCTTTGTTGGTTGCCGTGGTTCCGGCCATGTTGCTGTCCTCGTGCTCGAAAGAGTATCTGGACAGAATGCCGACCACCGCTTTGGACACCAATATGGTGCTGACCACTACCGACATGATTCCCTCCACTGTTGTGGGTACGATGCGTATGATGTACTCCTCCAGTTTCGGTGGAAAATACGCCACTGTCATAGGGGATATCATGACCGATATGATTACTTCCGTTCGCGGTAGCAACGGTTCGTTCAAGGATATGGAAGAATGGAACATCAACCAATCGACCTCCGATGTGGAAACCTTGTATGGTGCCAGCTTCCAGATTGCCGCAGCTGCAGCGCGTACCATCGAGGCCGCCAAGAAAAAGTTGGCCAGCGACTCGGCTTCCATGACGAACACGCAAAAGAATAACCTGAAAAGTGCCATCGCCGCTTCGTTGACCATCAAGGCCTATGCGGAATATTTTGTCACCCAGTTCTTCTGCGTGGACGTAAACGTTCCTAAAAAAGAGTACGCCTTCGACAACAACTATAATGTACCCGGCAATATGCCCGGTACATTGGTGGGCATTATGTTGCTGCCCGGCAAACCTCTTGGCTTGACCGATCCCGCCAACATCTCCTCCTTGAAGGATACCTACAAGTTCCTGCAAGACGAAATCGAGGAAGCCATCAAGTACTACGACGAATCCGGCAGCAAAAGCTTTACCTTGGCCGGAGAAACGCGTTACTATCCCACCCAGTGCGCCGCTTACATGATTCAGGCTCGTATCTACCTGGCTCAACACGAGTATGAAAAAGCTGACGAAGCAGCTGCCAACGCGTTGGCCAACCTGCCTTCCGGGGCCTCCGGCAATTTGATTTCCAATCCGGAAGCCTTGCTTAACGCATATGGCGCAACCTTATCGAGCGAAGATGTTTGGAGTTTGAACTACACCAACCAGGACAACCTGTCGGCCAACTCGCTCCAAAACCTGTTCAGCAGCTACGGTTTCAACCCCAGCAGCTATGCCCTCAGTTTGTTCTCCAAAGACGACATCCGCTATGTCCTGCACTATGACGGAAGCACTCATTCCCTGCCCGGCAATATGAAGTCGTACTGCATGAAGTATCCCAACGAAAACGCGGTCTTCAATGTACCTCTCTTGCGTGTTCCCGAAATCTATATGGTTCAGGCTGAAGCCCGTGCCGCCTTAAAGGATTATCCCGGAGCCAAAGAAGCCTTGTTGCAGGTTCTTGGAGTTCGCGACACTTCCATTGCCGGCGATCTGGAAAAGATGGAAGCCAAATACAAGTTGGGAGAAGAAGACATCATGCAGACCATTTTGGATGAAAACGCCCGCGAATTCTTGTGCGAAGGACACCGCTGGTCCGACCTGCGCCGCAACGGTGCCCGCCTGACCCGTGAAGGTTCCTCCGAAAGCAAGAAATTCCCGACTCACTTCAAGAACTATCCTCTGTCCACGTTTGCCTTGCCTATTCCTTACGGTGAAACTTCCACCGAACAATGGAAGAAGGGTCTTGGCGACAACGGCAATGATAAATCCGGAAACTGGCAGAATAACGCCTGGGATGAAAAACAAGGCGATACCTACAGTCCGACCGTAACCCTTCCCATTGAAGGCGACGATTACACAAACGCCGACAACTAAGCGTTCTTCCTTCATAAAAAAAACGCGTGGATTCAAATCCACGCGCTTTTTTTGTATCTTCGCAATCCTTTGTCGGTAGAGTATGTCGCGCCTGTTAGGATACAGTCTGTCTAAAAGAATCGCCGGAATCCCCTATATGAACCGATGGTTCGTGCTTACGTTCGATTTGCTGGTGTCGTGCTTCTGCACGGTGGGTTCCTATATTGCCGTCTGTTCCTTGTTCGCCCAGCCGGTACTTAGGGAAACCTCCCTGCTGGTGGGCTGCTTCAGCCTGCTGTCGGGCGCCATCGGCTTCCTGCTGTTCAAGACCTACAAGAACATCATACGCCACTCGTCCTTTCAGTCTATCTGGCGTATCGCCGCAGCCGTAATCACCAAAATGGTGTTCGTTACGGCCGCCTACATGATAACCCGGACATTTCCCGCCACAAACCAGTTGCTCGCCGCCTTGCTGCTGGATGCCCTGCTCTCGTTCTGCATCCTGGTGTCGGCCCGCCTGGTGGTGGTTCTGTTCTACACCTACACACTCAACGGATTTACCAAATCGCAGCAGAAGGTGCTGCTCTACAGCGCCAACCCGAACGATATAACGCTCAGCAACCTGTTGAACCTCAACACGCAGTCTAACTATACGATCGGCGGCTTCCTGTGCTTCGATTCCAAGAAGGCCACCTATTCGATCGGAACGCTGCCCATCTTCGTGGTGGAAAAGAACTCCACGCTACGCAAGATCGTCGATAAGGAAGAAATCCAGGGCATTATTCTGTTCATGAACCAGAAAGACATCCTTAAGGAACGCAACCGCCTTATTCCCTATTGCCTTTCCAAGAAACTGAAGATGTTTACGATTCCGCCCATCGGAAAATGGCAACATACCGCGCCGCAACTGCGCAGCCTGGATATCGCCGACCTGCTGGGACGGGACGAGATCAACATCAACACCAACAAGATCGAACAGGATTTCAAGGATAAGGCCGTGTTGGTTACCGGGGCGGCCGGCTCTATCGGCAGCGAACTATGCCGGCAGATCGCCACGTTCCAGATCCGGAAACTGGTGCTGTTGGATAATTGCGAGACCGGGCTGCACAACCTGAGCCTGGAACTGGAAGAAAAGTTCCCGAACCTGCAGCTGGGGGTCGTTATCGGCGACGTGCGTTCCAATGAACGCCTGAAGTTCGTTTTCGAAAAGCATCATCCGCAAATCGTTTTCCATGCCGCCGCCTACAAGCATGTGCCGCTTATGGAGGAAAACCCCAACGAAGCCTTTATGGTGAACGCCATCGGCACGCGCAACATCGCCCATATGGCATTGGATTACGGGGTCGAGAAATTCCTGATGGTCTCGACCGACAAGGCGGTGAATCCCACCAATGTGATGGGGGCCTCGAAACGCTTGGCCGAAATCTATGTGCAGAGCCTGAACCAGGCGGTAAAGAACGGCCTGCTGCCGGGCAACACCCGCTACATCACGACCCGTTTCGGCAATGTATTGGGAAGCCAGGGTTCGGTGATTCCGCTCTTTAAGTCGCAGATTGAGAAAGGCGGGCCGGTAACGGTGACCCATCCCGAAATAACGCGCTACTTCATGACCATCAAGGAGGCCTGCCTGCTGATGCTGGAAGCCTCGGTGATCGGAAACGGCGGCGATATCCTGGTGTTCGATATGGGAACGCCCGTAAAGATAGCCGACCTGGCCAAGAAGATGATCCTGCTTTCGGGGCACGAGGAAAGCGATGTCAAGATAGAATACATCGGATTGCGTCCGGGCGAGAAACTTTACGAGGAAGTGCTCAGTTCGGAGGAATCGACCCACCCCACCTCGCACGAGAAGATACGTATCGCCGAAGCCGAGAGCTACGGGTTCAACGAGTTGCAGCCGCTTTACAACCGCCTGGAAGAAGCCGCCCGTGCCTGCCGGAGCGAGGAAACGGTTCAGATCGCCAAGGAAATCGTGCCGGAGTATATCAGCAACAACTCCGAATTTTCGAAATTCGACCGCAAATAAGCCCTTTTGCGGCCTTTTTACCGTAATGTCGGTTAATTATCTTCCGGCGCGTCTTGCGCGGATGAGAGCCGCGCCTCGTCGAATTTGGCCTTCATCGTGGGATTGTTCCGCGTAAGTTTCTTGATGGAGAGGTCTTCCACCTTGTCGTTGGCCAGCCGCAGGTTGTTTTCGGAACCTATCAGCGCGTCCTTTATCTTCTGCAGGTGGTCGATCGACTTGTCGATCTCCTCGATGGCCTTGGCGAACTTGTCGGAAGCCAGGCGGTAGTTGCGCCCGAACTTGTCTTTGAACTCGGCCAGCTGGTTCTCGAAATTGGTTACGTCCACGCTCTGCTGCCTGGCCAGGGCCAGCTGCCGCTTGTACTCGATGCTCTTTTTGGAAGCCTGGGTCAAAAGGGAGATGATGGGCATGAAGAACTGGGGCCTCACCACATACATCTTGGGGTAGCGGTACGACACGTCCACGATGCCTTCGTTGTAGAGCTCGCTTTCGGGTTCGAGCAGGGACACCAGCACCGCGTACTCGCAGTTCTTCTCGTTGCGGTCTTTGTCTAACTTGGCGAAGAAGTCTTCGTTCTTGTGCTTGGTGGCGGTCTCGTCCATCTCGTTCTTCATCTCGAACATAATGGAAACGTATTCCACGCCGTCGGCGAAATCCTTGAAGACAAAGTCGCCCTTGCTGCCGCCCCGCGCATCGTTGTCTTTCTCGAAATAGGCCTCGGGATACATGGAGGTGCGCACCCGGTTGAACTCGGTGCTGCAGTGCACTTCGAGGCTCTCCCCGATCATCTTGGTGGAGAGCTTGGCCTTCATGTCCTTGTAGAAATCCACCAGTTCCTGCTTTTCCTTAATCTGCAGTTCGTAACGTTGCTTTAACTCGTTCTCGCGCAGTTTGGCGGCATCCACCGCTGTCTTTACCTTGTTCTCGAGTTCGGCGATGCGGGTCTCCCTTTCGTGCAGGGCGTCTTTGGCCTTGTTGCGTTCCTCCATCAGTGCCAGGTCGCGCCGACTGTCGTTCTGGCTGATGGCGCTCTTGAGCTCGGCGATCTCCCGGTCTTTCTTGGAAAGCACCACATCCATCTGCAGGCGGGTGTTCTCGGCCACTTCCTGCAGCTGCCTGTTGAGGCTCTCGATCTGGCTTTCCTTCTGGGTCAGCAAAACCTTGTTCTCGCCCAGGCGCTGTATGTAGAGTTGCTTGAGCTTTTCTTCGGCCGCGCTCTGTTCGGCCTGCTGCTGTTTCTTAAGCTCTTGGGTGCGGCGCTCCACCTCTGCCTGAAACTCGGCGTTCTTTACCTGGTTCATGATAAGGGCGTAGTCGGCTTCGTCCACGCTGAACACGCTGCCGCATTTGGGGCATTTCAACTCTTTCATACAAGATACGGTTAAAAAAAAGGGGCGTGTAAAAACACGCCCCCAAAGATAAGTTCAAAAAATCTATTTCTTGATATTGGGCAGTTCCAGGCCGTAACCCTTCACCACGTCTTCGCGCTTGAGCCAGATACCCAGAAGGAAGGCGATCACCCCGAAAGAGGCGAAGATAATCATGGGCATCGTGTAGTCGTAGGCGGGAAGCGCATCGCCGGCCGCCATCGCCGCCTCGCGGGCTTCGGCCACGCCGGGATTGCTGGCGTTGAGCACGTTGCCGATAATCTTGGGCACGAAGCAGAGGCCGATGTTCTGAATCCAGAAGATAAGCGCGTAGGCACTGCCCAGGATCTTGCCGTCGATCACCTTGGGCACGCTGGGCCAGAGGGCGGCGGGCACGAGGCTGAACGAAACGCCCAGAATCACCGTAATCAGCAAGGCCAGGAACTTGGAGGGGAACATGGGCAGGATAAACGCATAAGAAAGGTGGCAGGCAATCATGATGAGGGCGCCGTACATAAGCATCGAGGCGCCCTTACCCTTGTAGTCGATGAACGAACCCAATACCGGGGTCAGGATCATGGCCAGGATGGGGAACCAGCGGAAGATGTTGGCGGCTTCCACCGAAGGAATGCTCAGCGTGGATTCGAGGAAGTTGGTGGCGTAGCGCTGGAAGGGGAAGATGGCCGAATAGTACAGCACGCAAAGCAGGGCGATCAGCCAGAACATCTTGCTGCCGAAAATGTACTTGATGTCGCTGAACTTGAACTGGTCTTCGTCGGAAGCGGCTTCGGCATCGGCGCCCAGCTGGCGGTCGAGCTTGCGGTCCATAAAGGTGAACACGATAAAGTTGATGAGGCCGATAAGCAGCAGCGCGGTGCAGAACGCCAGGGGAGCCACCACCGAGCCGTCGAATTTGGCGGCCAGGAACGGGGAGAGCGAGAGCACGGCGAATACGCCCAGGCGGGCGATGGCCATTTCCAGACCCATGGCCAAGGCCATTTCCTTGCCCGCGAACCATTTGGCGATGGCGCGCGAAACGGTGATACCCGCCATCTCGCAGCCGCAGCCGAAAATCATGAAGCCCAGACAGGCCAATTTCGCGTTGCCGGGAAGCGCCGTCCAGAACGAGTTGAGCCAGCCGCAGAAAGCGGTGCCCTGAAAGGCATCGCTAACGGCCACATACTTGATGACCGCGCCGGCCACCATCAAGGAGGCGGACAGGGTTCCGGTAAAGCGGATGCCGCATTTATCGAGGATGATGCCTGCCAGAATCAGGAACCCGCACACATTGAGGATATACTCGGAGGCGGCGTAGGTGCCGAACACGTCGGGCGTCCAGTTGCGGCTCGATTCGATAAGCGTCTGCAAGGGCGACATGACATCGACGAACATGTAGGCAAAGAACATCATCAGAGCGATGAGCACCAAGGCTGTCCAACGGGCGGCTTTGGAATCACGTAAAGTGAGTTGGATTTTTTCGACCATGAGGTAAGGTTTTTTATGGATTAGTTATTCATGTGTTTGAGGTTGGAGGCATAGCCGGCCACGAACAGTCCCGTCCAGAGGATGCCGGCATAGGGAACGCCCGCACCGGGAACGACAAGCATGCCCAGCAATATCAGAAGGCATTGGGCGATGGTGTAGGTATGGAATCCCACGCGCCGCAGCCGCCACATCAAGAGCGCCCCGGCAAAGGAGGCGGCGTAGAGCAGCCCGCTCAGCAGGAAATACCAGCGCGGCAGGGAGAACATCAGTTCCATCGAGCTCTTTACATTCGGCGCCATCGCGAAATAGGCCTCGTAGGTATCGGTCTCGAACACCAGGCTGCGGAGGGTCTCGAAGCTCATTCCCATCGAGAAATACGACAGGAACGAGAAACCGCTGCCGATAAAGCTGAGTATGCAGAGGAAGCTTAGAAGCGTGGTCCTTCGGGATTCGGGATTCGGGCTTCCGTTCTTCCTGTCCGAAGGTTTCAAAGTTTTCAGAGTCCATAAGCGTTTAATGTTTGTTCGGATCGGGCCACGAAGTCCGACACCGTCTTGTCTAACGAAGCGAAGGGTTTTATGCGGCGGTTCATCTCGTGCAGCACGCCCAGGCAGTCGCCCTGTTCGTAGCGCACGCTGCGCGAGAAACGCGCGGGGAAACGCGCCATGTATTGCAGGCGCTCGGTATAGATCTGCTGCATCTTCTCGGCCAGGGCCAGCCCCTTTTCGTAGGCTCCGGCGCGGAAATATTCTTCCAGCAGATAGATCATGATGCCTTCGAACGGCACCTTCTCATCGGGAAAGAGTTCCAGGCACCTGTCTACCGCGCGCACCGCCGAATCGCGCTTGCCCTCGAAGTTAAGGGCGCGCGCCAGCATGGAATACTGGTAGCGGATGGTGTTGGCGTAGCCCGCGCTTTCGGGATCCACCGCCGTTTTAGGATCCTGCAGGTTGCCCCAGCGGAATTTGTTGACGAACAGGTCGTAGGTCTTGTCGGTTTCCATACCGTTGGCACCCACATAGGCACGGTTGGCGTTGCGGTAGGGCACCAGACGATATACATTGCCCTGCACGGAGGCCAGTTCGTTAACCGGGAACACGCCCGACTGCGCCCCGATGCTGAGCACGTGGATGGGCCGGTCGAACTTGTTGGTGGCGAACATATCGAGGAAGGCCAGGTCGGCGCGGTAAATGACCGAGGAACCGGGCTTTACCGTGTAGTTGATCTCGGAAGGAACGCGCTGCGCCTGCTCGGGCGTGACAAGCCCCTTGGCCAGCATATCCTGTACATCAAGGCTTACCTTGGCCTTGCGGGTGGGGAAAAACGACACCAGCGAACCGTCGCGGCTGCGTTGCTTGGTGGCGGGATTGTCGCTGCCCACCACGCGCAACAGGTCGGAAAGCTCGATATGTCCGCCCAGATCCATATCGCCCATATACACGTAATCGTTCACACCCTGACCGTAGCCCTCGTAAGGCACCGTGAACTTGAGCGGGGCGGCCTCGTACATGGCGCGGAAAAGCGGCTGGATATGCCAGAAACTGTTGGCCAGCGCGCTGTTTACGATACGCACGTCGGTACGTATGCCCTCCATTTCCTGACAGTACCAGAGGGGGAAGGTGTCGTTGTCGCCGTTGGCGATCAGGATGCCGTTCGGCTCGCAGGATTCGAACGTGTTCCTGGCGAAGTCGTAGGCGGCCGTGCGGTGCGAGCGGTTGTGGTCGTCCCAGCCCTGCTGCGCCATAAGTCCCGGCACGAACACCAGCGAGAGCGCCCCCACCCCTGCCAACGCGATATTGCGGTTCAGCTTTCGGCTCAACCAGTCGGTAAGTGCCATCACGCCCAGGCCGATCCAGATGGCGTAGGCGTAGAACGAACCGGCGTAGGCGTAATCCCTTTCGCGCGGCTCGGTGCTGGGCTGGTTCAGGTAGAGGATAATGGCCAGGCCGGTCATGAAGAACAGCAGGAACACCACGAACGCGCCCTGCTTATGCTTCCTGCAATGATAGATCAGGCCGCACAGCCCCAGCAGGAACGGCAGCATGAAGAAGGTGTTCCTGCCTTGGTTGTTCTTGAGGTAGCCGGGCAGGTTGTCCTGCGGCCCGAGACGCCATTCGTCCAGGAATCTGATGCCGCTGATCCAGTTGCCGTGCAATACGTCGCGGCTGCCGTCGCGGTTGTAGCCCAGCCCCTGTATATTGTTCTGACGTCCGGAAAAATTCCACATGAAGTAGCGGAAATACATCCAGCCGAAATGGTAGCGCACCAAAAAGCGCATGTTTTCCAAGGCCGTGGGCTTGGCCGTGCCTTCCTTGGCGTCGGTGCCGCTCCAGAAACGGTAGTATTCCACATGGGGCCTTCCGCCGCCGCTCTCGCTCGAATACATACGTGGAAAAAGTCCGCAGTGCGCCTTGTCATAGACATACTCGATACCGTGCCCCACCACCTTGTACCTGCCCGATTCCTCATCCTTTACATACTGGGCCGAGGTTTCCCTTACATCCACCGCCTGCGCGTTGAAATACTGCCCGTAAAAGAGCGGACGGCTGCCGTATTGCTCACGGTTCAGGTAGGCAAGGAGGCTCAATGCGTCTTTGGGCTCATTCTCGTTGATGGGCACCTGCGCGTTGGAACGGATCACGAGCGTAAAGAAGGTGGAATAGCCGATAAGCATGAAGCACAGCCCCAGCAGACAGGTGTGCAGCACCACGCGGTTCTTCCGGTAAGCGTAGCGCAAGCCCCACACCAGGGCGGCGACCAGCAGCACGAAATAGATGACCGTGCCCGAATTGAACGGCAGGCCGATGGAATTGACAAAAAAGATTTCGAAATAACCGGCCAGCTTTACCGTCCAGGGCACGATAACCCAGAGGATGGCCGCCAGCAGGAAGAGCGAGATGAATGCCGACAACCAGAAGCCTTTCCGGGTATGCGGGTATTTCTTGTAGTAGATGGTGAACACCATGGCGGGAATCACCAGCAGGTTCAGCAGGTGTACCCCGATGGCCAGCCCCACCAGGAAGGCGATGAAGATGAGCCAGCGCAGGTTGTGCGGTTCGTCGGCCACGGTTTCCCACTTGAGGATCGCCCAAAAGGTGATGGCGGTAAAGAAAGACGACATGGCATAGACCTCGCCCTCGGCCGAGGAGAACCAGAACGAATCGCTGAACGTATATGCCAACGCGCCTATCGCCCCGCAAACGTAAATGAGTATCTGGTGAAACACACCCAAGTCTTCCTTATCCTTGCGCGCAACACAAAGGAGTTTCTTGGCCAGCATCGTGATGGTCCAGAACAGGAAGAGGATCGTGAAGCTGCTGCACAGGGCCGACATCACGTTGACGGCGAAGGCGGCGTATTGATGATTGCCGAACGTGAAGATCTGCGCCAGACAGCCCAAGATCTGAAAGGTGGGCGCTCCGGGCGGGTGGCCTACCATCAATTTGCCCGAGGTGCTGATATATTCACCGCAATCCCACCAACTTACGGTGCGCTCGGCGGCGGCCACGAACACCACCGTGGCGATCGCCCATACGAACCAGCCGATGATGTTGTTCCATTTGGCGTAATCCTTCATCTTAGTTGGCTTGGATGTTGTAAACCTTGAACACTTCCTCCACCTGATCGCCCACGTTCCCGATACCGTAAGCATCGGCCAGGTATTTGACCGAACCCAGCACATCGATGGATTCCTGCACTTCGGACTGCAGGCTACGGCGGTATTTGGCGGGGAAGTTCAGGTAGTAGCGCAGGTTATGCCCGTAGGTGTCGGCCACGCGTTGCAGGATGTCCAGAGCCTTTTCCTTCTCGCCGCACAAGGCATAGGCCTGCGCATAGATCAGGATGTTGCGGTTATAGGCGAACACCTCGTCGGGAAAGAAGAACAAGCCCTTGTCCAAGGCCTTTACCGCCGAGTCGGTCTTGCGTTCGGCAATCAGCGCCATGGCCAGCGTGGCGTACTGGTGGCGCGCCTGTTCGGTCCACGAACGGGTTTCCGGATCCAGTTTCGACTTGCCGGTGTTTATCTCGCCCCAGTCGAACTGGTTCACGAGCAGGTCGTAGGTCTTGCCGGTGTTCATGCCGTTGGTGCGCGAATCCAGAGCCGTGCGGTTGTCGTTGCGGAAAGGCACGAAACGGTATATCATGCCTTCCATCTGCGACTGCGCCAGGGCGGGCAGGTAATCCTGATGCACGTAGGGGCTTACGAAGCAGATGGGACGGTCTTCGAGGTTGTTGGCGATAATGTCGAGCATCACCAATTGCGACTTGTTGATATTCCGTCCGTTCAGTTTCCACGAAAGCTGTTCGGGCATACGGTTTATCTCTTCTTCGGTAAAGGCAGCGCCCCGGCGCATCCTGTCCTTGTCGATGGTCATCTTTACCGAAGACGAGGGCAGGTAGGAAATCCTCTCGCCCGACTGATCCATCAGCTTGGTGGAGGGATTGTCGGAATTCACGAAGCCCAGCAGCTGCTGCAGCTCGACGGCCTGCGGAATCTTGTTCTCGATATACACGCCCTCGTTCTTGCCGCCGCCGTAGTTCTTGGCGTCGAGCGTAAACCTGAACGGGCCGGATTCATATACCTTGCGGTAGAGCGGCTGGATAAGCCACGAACTGTTGGCCAGGATGCTGTTTATCAGACGCACGTCGGGTCGTATGCCTTCCACATGCTGGCAATACCACATGGGATAGGTGTCGTTGTCGCCGTCGGACACCAGCACCGCGTTGGGCGGACAGGAAAGCATCATATTGCGGCCGAAGTCGCGGGCGGAGGTACGGTGCGAGCGGTCGTGGTCGTCCCAGCCCTGCTGCCCCATGAGCACGGGAACGGCAAAGAGGCAGACCACACCGATGGCGGCATAGGCCGCGCCCTGCATCACCTTGCCCTTATTGGCCAGAACACGCCTGCAGGCCTGACCGATGCCCGCCACGCCAAGACCGATCCAGATGGCGAAGGCGTAGAAAGAACCCACCACGGCGTAATCACGCTCGCGGGGTTCGGTACTGGGCTGGTTCAGGTACAGGATAATGGCCAGACCAGTCATGAAGAACAGCAGGAACACCACGAAGGTGTCTTTGGGTGCGTAGCGGTATTGGAAGTACAGACCGATCAGACCCAGAATCAAGGGCAGGAAGAAGAAGGTGTTGCGGGCGGGAT
Source organism: Ruminococcus flavefaciens (assembly GCA_023667315.1). Taxonomy (GTDB): domain Bacteria; phylum Bacteroidota; class Bacteroidia; order Bacteroidales; family P3; genus Pullibacteroides. Next base: position 313,985 of record JAMPAI010000001.1, on the reverse strand, counting down.
TCTCGGCCAGGTGGCGCGGAAGGTCGTCCTGGGGGCCGAGCCGCATCTCGTCGATGAACTTGATGCCGCTGATCCAGTTGCCGTGCAGCACATCCACCGAGCCGTCGGGATTGAAGCCGCGCCCCATGATGTCGTTCTGACGTCCCACGAAGTTCCACATAAAGTAACGGCCGTACATCCAGCCCATCTGGTACTTCCACAGAAAGCGTAGGTTCTGCCCCAAGGTAGGACGCTTGTCGCCGCTGTGTCCGCTCCATATCTTGTTGTAGGTGACGCAGGGCCGGCCGCCGCTTTCCATATTGGAGTGGATGCGGGGCAACAGGCCGCAGTGTTCGGCATCGTAGGTGAGTTTCTGGGACGAATAGCCCGCCTGTTCGTAGCGGCCGGTGCTGTCGTCGCGCACGTACTGTGGATTGGCCGATTCGACCGCGGTGAGTCTGGCGTTGTAAAACTGGCCATAGACCAGGGGAACCGAGCCGTATTGGTCGCGGTTCAGATAGGAAAGCAGGCTGATGGCCGTCTTTACCTCGCCCTGGTTGAGGGGCACGTTGGCGTTGGCGCGGATTACCAGGATAAGGAAGGTGGAATAGCCGATAAGCAGGAAACACAGGCACAGGAAAGCCGTATGCAATACCACCCGCTGCTTTTTGTAAGCATACCAAAGCCCATAGACCAGGCCCGCGATAAGCAGCACGAAAAAGAATATTGTGCCGAAGTTAAAGGGAAGATGCAGGGTGTTTACGAAGAAAAGCTCGAAATAGCCGGCCAGTTTCACCGTCCAGGGAATGATGACCCAAAGGGTGAGGCCCAACAGCACGAACGAAAGCAGCAGCGAGATCCAGAAACGTTTCCTGGTGGGCTTGAACTTCTTGTAGTACACCACGAACACGATGGCGGGAATCACCAGCAGGTTCAACAGGTGAACCCCGATGGCCAGGCCTATCATAAAGGCGATAAGCACCAGCCAACGCAGGTTGTGTGGCTGGTCGGCCACGGCTTCCCACTTGAGGATCGCCCAGAAGGTGACGGCGGTAAAGAACGAAGACATGGCATAGACTTCGCCTTCCACGGCGCTGAACCAGAACGAATCGCTGAAAGTGTAGGCCAAGGCGCCCACGATGCCGGCGGCGAAAATAAGGATGCGTTGCGGCAGGTCGGGCTGCCAGGCGGAATATTCCGGCGCGCCGGCGCTTTTTTCCATACGGCGGCTGCCCTGTTTTTTCACGGAAAACGAGAAGGAATACACTAATTTGCGGCCCAGCATGGTGATGGACCAGAACAGGAAAAGAATCGTGAAACTGCTGCAGAGCGCCGACATCACGTTGACCATGAAGCCTATCCTGGCGGGGTCGCCGAAAGCCAACAGGCCGAACAGACAGCCTATGAGCTGAAAGGTGGGCGCTCCGGGAGGGTGCCCCACCATAAGTTTGCTGGCGGTGGAGATATATTCCCCGCAGTCCCACCAACTGCCTGCCCTTTCGGCGGTTCCCACAAAAACGGCTGTGGCCACCGCCCACACCAACCATCCGATCAGGTTGTTCCAAAACTTGTACGTACGCATATCTCGCGGCAATTTTCGAAAAGGAGCAAAGTTAACCATTTTCTTCTTATATTCGCAGCCGCTCAACCGGCGCACCCGAACGGGAAGCCCGGTTCAGACCCTAAAGAAATGGACGTACCAAGCATACGGAAAGAATTTCCCTTGTTGGAGCAGAAAATCAACGGCAGCCCGCTGGTTTACCTGGACAACGCCGCCACCACGCAGAAACCGCGCGTGGTAACGGATGCCCTGCTGCACTATTACCACACCCTCAACAGCAATATCCACCGGGGTGTCCATCACCTGAGCCAAAAAGCCACCGACGCCTTCGAGGAAAGCCGCGAATGCGTGCGCCGGTTCATGAACGCCGCCCGTCACGAGGAAATCATCTTCACCAAGGGAACCACCGAGGCCATCAACCTGGTGGCGAACGGATTCTCGCACGCCTTGCTGAAAAAAGGCGACCGGGTGCTGGTAACGGTGGCCGACCATCACTCCGATTTCGTGCCCTGGCAGCAGGCCTGCCTGCAGAACGGGGCGGTATTCGACATCATGCCGGTGCAGGAAGACGGCACCTTGGATTTGAACCTCTTTGAACAGAAACTGGCCTTGAAGCCCAAACTCGTGGCCTTTCCGCATATCTCGAACGTGCTCGGTCTGGAAAATCCGGTTAAACGGATGTGCGCGATGGCGCACGCCCAGGGTGCGGCCGTGCTCGTGGACGGGGCGCAGGGTATCGCGCATTGTCCGGTGGATGTAATTGACTTGGACTGCGATTTTTACTGCTGGTCGGCGCACAAGATGTACGGTTCCACCGGCATCGGCGTGCTGTACGGCAAGACTGAATGGCTGGAAAAGCTGCCGCCCTACCAGTTCGGCGGGGAAATGATCGAGGAAGTGGATTTCCAACAGACCTCCTTCGCCGCCCTGCCCTTTAAGTTCGAGGCCGGAACGCCTCCCATCGCCGAAGCCATCACGCTTAAGAACGCGATAGAGTTCGTGCAGGGAATAGGTTTCGATGCCTTACGCAAACACGAAACCGGACTGACCCGCCTGGCCATCGACGGCCTGCACCATATCGAGGGCGTACGGATCTACGGCAAGGACGAAGGCCACTCGGGCGTGGTTTCGTTCAACATAGACGGGGCGTACCACTACGATGCCGGCGTTATCCTCGACCAGTTGGGCGTTGCCGTGAGAACCGGCCACCACTGCGCCCAGCCGCTGATGAAACACTTCGGCATTCCGGGCTGCATCCGCGCCAGCTTTGCCCTCTACAACACCGAAGAAGAAGTGGAGAAACTGCTCTCCGGCATAAGGAAAGCAGCCGAAATGCTTAGATAGAATTTGATTGTAAAACCTTTAATACACAATAGACCCATGAATTTTTTAAAGAGAATCGTACTCTCGGTGCTGGGCTTCGGAATCTTGTCTTCCGCCGCCCTGTTTGCCCAGGAGTATCTAGACAACGCACTGTACGTAAAGTTTAAGGAAACTTCCTCCATCAGTGCCAAGAAGTTTCAACGGGACATCGTACCCATTGAATATCTTCAACTTAAAATTTCGGACAAAAAAATGGCCAACAACGGTTTTCACCGCGAAGCCAGTTCGATGAGCTTGTTTGATAACGAATTTTTGGACAGAACGTTCAAAATCCAGTTCGACAGCACGGTTAACATCAACAAAGTGATCCGTATGCTGGAAAGCGATCCCAACGTGGAATTGGTGGAACGTGTTCCTATCTTCAAACTTCTTGCCGCCGAACCCGCCCAATCCGTTCCCAATGACCCTTTCTACACCTCCGAAGTTGACGGCAAAGATCTTCTCTGGTACCTCAAGATGATTAACGCCGAAGGTGCATGGGCACTGCAAAAAGGCGATTCCAACATCAAGGTGGCCGTAGTGGACGGTGCCGTTTGGGGCGAGCACCCCGATTTGAAGATTCCCTCAAAATATCAGTACAACGCCTGTACCATGACTGTCGGAAGTTCTGCACCCGTTTCTTCTGTCAATCAGGATGCCCAATGCACGACCCTCTATCCGCCGGCCAGCGGAGGAGATCCCTGCCCTGTCTATACATGGTCGCACGGTACGCACTGCGCAGGTGTGGTAGGTGCCATCAACGACAATGAAATCGGTATGGCGTCTTTGGCTTCCGGCGTAACCCTTTTGGGCGTAAGAGCCACTACCGCCCAATGGCCCGGTTCCGTAGTGGCCGGTTATGAAGGCATCCGTTGGGCGGCCCAAGATGCCGGTGCAAAGGTTATAAGCTGCTCCTGGGGTAGCACCTCCGGGGGTTCCGATGTCGGTAATTCCATATTGAAAGAATGTTACGACAAAGGCATTACCATCGTGGCAGCCGCCGGTAACGACAACATTAGTGACAAAGGGGAACCTGCCAGCTCCATCTATGTGATTACCGTAGGTTCGGTAGATGAAAACAAGGCTAAATCTTCGTTTTCCAATTACGGCAATTGGGTGGATATTTTGGCTCCAGGCGGTTCGGCACTTCCGGCTCACGGTGGCGTAGGCGTGGTAAGTACCACCTTCTGCAAAAGCCAAAGCCTCCGTCTGTACAGCAACGTTACCGCACTCAACGATGAGTATTACGATGAAATGTCGGGAACCTCAATGGCCACTCCTTTGGTAGCCTCCCTGTGCGCATTGATGCTTTCGAAAGACTCTACGCTCACTCCCGCACAAATCAAAGATATCCTGCAGAACACATCACACCCCATCAACGGCCGCTTTACGCCTTTGGCCGGTATCATCGATGCCGAAGCCGCCATCAAAGCCATTTCCACCACTAAATTCGGTGCACCCGTCGAAAATCTGGCTATCGAAAAAGGTATTGCCGATACCGTTTGGTTTAAGTGGAACCACCCCAAGAGTTCCGATAAAGTTTTGGGTTACAACGTGTACTGTAATGGCGTGATGCTCGACACCTGTACTTCCGACACCACCTACAAATATTTCCCCGCTCCCGCCGGACAGAACGTTTTCCTGGTTAGCGCCGTATATGAAAACAACGTAGTATCCACCCGTAAAGAAACACGTTACATTTCGCCCGAAATGTATCAGATTTCCGTTTTGATCAGACCTAAAGAAGGTGGAACTGTAACCGGCATCGGCAAATACGCCAACAGTTCCACTGCCACTCTTGTCGCCACACCCAACGAAGGATACCATTTTGTTGAATGGGGTCGCATAGGAAGCAGCAACCCCGTATCGACTCGCGCATCCTATACCTTCCGGGTAAACTCAAAGGAAACCTACGTCGCTTACTTTGAAAAAGACGTGGCCAACGAACAGGAAGGCGAACAGACGTTCAGCCTTACGCCCAACCCCGCCCGCGACAACGTCAAGATCGGCAGCCCCGCCCTTATCGAACGCATTACGGTGGTTGACCTGCAGGGCCGCACGCTCAGGCAGATCGACAAGGTGAACGCCATGGAATACACGCTCGATGTACAGAACCTCGAAAACGGAACCTACATCGTGATGCTGAAGACCCAGAACGGAACCTTGCAGCAGAAGTTCGTCAAGCTTTAATAGACCGGAGCCTTATTTCGGTAAGTACCTTCTTGGTATAGAGGGGGAAGTCGGCCTTTTGAACCCAATCGTAATACGAGGGTTCATCACGGAAGACTTCCCCTACTTTTTTGCCCTTGTGCTTGCCGAAACCGAACACTTCCGCACCGTCTTTGTCGTATTGGATAAAGCCCGCCAGGTCGGCGCTCCTGTGCTGCGTGGAGAAATCGGCCAAGGCCGCCACGCTGTTCTGCACCGGGCAGGAAGTCGAGCCGTTCTTATCGGTAAATTCCACATTTTCGTAGCGCTGAACCTGCGCCTTGAGCACCTCGAAGGTGGCGCGGGTATCGGCGATGGCCGCGTGGGCGTCGGCCAGCTCGCGGTTCAGGTAATGCCGTACGGCCGCCGAGAGCGTGCGCGGCTCCATCTTGTGGTAGATGTTCTGCACGTCGATGCAGCGGCGGTTCTTCATGTCGAAATCGACCCCCACCCGCAGGAATTCCTCCACCAACACGGGAATGTCGAACTTATTGGAATTGAAGCCCGCCAGGTCGCTGTTGCCGATAAACTGCGCGAGTTTGGGCGCCAGGGCCTTGAAGGTGGGTTCCAGCGCCACATCGGCATCGTAGATATGATGCACGGCCGAGGATTCGGGCGGAATGGGCATCTCGGGGTTCACGCGCTGCACCAGTTCTTCGGTATGGCCGTTGGGAAAGACCTTTACGATGCCTATCTCTATGATGCGGTCGAGCCCGATATGCAGGCCGGTGGTTTCCAAATCGAACACGCACAGGGGTTTGTTAAGGTTCAGTTTAAATTCGGTGGTTTCCATAATTGCTTATCTCCTTTTAAAAATCTTTATCGAATAGTTTCTTGCAGGCCTGCCTGTACTGCGCCAGGCTTTCGGTGCGTTTTACGGTGTCGAAGCCTTCCTGCGGCACGAATGCACCCGAAAAACGGCTCCAGAACATCTTTTGCCGTTGCAGCACCGTGCTTTCGGGATAATCCGACTCCGTGTAATGGCGCAACAGGGCGGCCACGAAACCGGCAAACAGACTTCGCTGGCTTTCTTCGGAAAACCTTTCCCCGCACAGACGGCAGGGCAAGAAAGGGTCGGCGATCACGCCCCGCCCTATCATGACGCGGCTTATGCCGGGAAAGCGCCGCGCGAAGGCTTCCGCACGCCCTACACTATCGATGTCGCCGCTGTGCACCAAGGGGTGGCGGCAAAGGGCGCGGGCTTCCTCCAAGGCATCCCAGTCCACCTGTCCGCCGTACAGTTGCGTGCCGATACGCGGATGCACCGCCACATAGCGCAGGGGGTAACGGTTCAAGACCTCCATTACCGGATAGATTTCCTCTTTCTTGTAATAGCCCAGACGGATCTTTACCGAAATGCCTATCGTGCCTGTGGAAAACGCCTTGTCTAAGAACGCGTCTATCATCTGCGGATACGGCAGCAGGCCGCTGCCGCGCCTTTTATGCGCGACCCGTTTCATGGGGCATCCCAAGTTCCAGTTTACCGAAATATAGCCCATATCCTCCAGGGCCTTGGCCATAGGCGGAAAGAACTCCGTTTCGTTGCCCAGAATCTGCGGCTCGATTTCCATGCGGTTGTGCTGCGGCCACAGATCCACCAGGTGCGAGGGCTTTACGGCCTCGCCGCGCACCAAGGTTACGAAAGGACTTACCGCCCAGCGCATGCGCGAATAAGCGCCGAACACTTCCATCCATGCGTTGCGGTAGCAACGGTCGGTAATCCCGTCCATGGGCGCCAAAATCCATGTGATGTGCGAAAGCGGATCCATTGGGCGAAATTACACTATCCGCCGCAATTTACGGCATTCTTTTTGTCATATTTTGCCGTTCTGTCGTAGCGGATGCGGCCAAAACCTGCCATATTGACACGCCAAACCGAATGGCACGCACTTTGCCGTAACAGGCATCGCGCTTTTGAAAAACAAAAGCCGTCTAACACAGAAAAAATTTAGAATCATGGGAAAGATAATCGGTATCGACCTGGGAACGACCAACTCCTGCGTAGCTGTTATGGAAGGCAGCGAAGCCGTTGTTATACCCAACAGCGAAGGTCATAGGACAACTCCTTCCATCGTTGCCTTTGTAGATAACGGCGAACGCAAGGTGGGCGACCCCGCCAAGCGTCAGGCCGTTACCAATCCGCAAGGCACCGTTTACTCCATCAAGCGTTTTATGGGCGAAACCTTCGACCAGGTGAGCAACGAAGTGGGCCGCGTGCCCTATAAGGTGGAAAAGGGCGACAACAACACGCCGCGCGTAAAGATCGGCGACCGTGCCTACACGCCTCAGGAAATCTCGGCCATCGTGCTTCAGAAAATGAAGAAGACCGCCGAAGACTACCTCGGCACCACCGTTACCGAAGCGGTGATCACCGTGCCCGCCTACTTCAGCGACTCCCAGCGTCAGGCCACGAAAGAAGCCGGTGAAATTGCCGGTTTGACCGTAAAGCGTATCATCAACGAACCTACGGCGGCAGCCTTGGCCTACGGCCTGGACAAATCGCAGAGCGACAAGAAAATCGCCGTGTTCGACCTCGGCGGCGGTACCTTCGATATCTCGGTACTGGAACTGGGCGACGGCGTGTTCGAGGTTAAATCGACCAACGGGGACACCCACCTTGGCGGGGACGACTTCGACCAACGCATCATCGAATGGCTGGCCGACGAATTCCAAAAGGAAGAGAACACCGACCTGCGCAAGGATCCGATGGCGCTGCAACGTCTGAAAGAAGCCGCCGAAAAGGCCAAGATCGAGCTTTCGAGCTCCACCACCGCCGAAATCAACCTGCCGTACATCACAGCCATCGACGGTACGCCCAAGCACTTGGTGAAACAGCTTACCCGCGCCAAGTTCGAACAGATCTGCGACGACCTGATCCAGCGCACCATCGAGCCTTGCAAGAAGGCGATGGCGGATGCGGGGCTGCAACCTTCGCAAATCGACGAGGTGATTCTCGTGGGCGGTTCCACCCGTATCCCCAAGGTGCAGGAAATGGTGCAGAACTACTTCGGCAAGGTGCCTTCCAAGGGCGTGAACCCCGACGAAGTGGTGGCCATGGGCGCCGCGATTCAGGGCGGTGTGCTCACGGGCGAAGTGAAGGACGTGCTGCTGCTCGACGTTACCCCGCTTTCGTTGGGTATCGAGACCCTGGGCGGCGTGTTCACCAAATTGATTGAGTCGAACACCACCATTCCCACCCGCAAGAGCGAAGTGTTCAGCACGGCCGCCGACAACCAGCCTTCGGTGGAAATCCATATCCTGCAAGGGGAACGCCCCATGGCGAACCAGAACAAGAGCATCGGCCGCTTCCACTTGGACGGCATTCCGGCCGCTCCGCGCGGTGTGCCGCAAATCGAGGTTACGTTCGATATCGACGCCAACGGTATCCTCAACGTTTCGGCCAAAGACAAGGGCACGGGCAAGATGCAGCAGATCCGCATCGAGGCTTCTTCGGGATTGAGCGAAGACGAGATCAAGAAGATGAAGGCCGAGGCGGAAGCCAACCGCGACGCCGACATGAAGGCCAAGGAACAGGCCGACAAGGTGAACGGCGCGGATGCCATGGTGTTCCAGACCGAAAAGCAGCTTAAGGAATACGGCGACAAGATTCCTGCCGAAAAACGCTCGGCCATCGAAGCGGCCTTGAAAGACACCAAGGCTGCCCTCGAAAGCAAGGATCTAGCACAAATCGACGCGGCCACGGCCAAGTTGAACGAAGCCTGGCAGGCTGCCTCGCAAGAGATGTACCAGGCCCAGCAGCAGGCCGCCGGCGCACAGGGCGCGCAAGGTGCCGCGGGCTTCGACCCGAACGCCGGTGCCAACCCCGGTGCAGGTGCGCAGGGCGCCTCCGACAACGGCAACGTAACCGACGTTCCGTTCGAGGAAGTGAAGTAATCGGAAAGCTGATTGATTGTGTAAAGTAAGGGGCGGGCCTGCAGGCCCGCCCCTTCGCATTCTAATCGAATTACCTTTTTACCGCACCGTTATCTTTACCGTGGCGAGGCCTTCTTTAGTGGAGAGCCACAGCAGGTAGATGCCGGGGGCGAAGCCTGATAAGGGCAACTGCAAGGTGTTGGTGCCGGCGGTGCCGGAAAATTGACGCACGGGGCCTTGTTCCCGGCCGTCTAAGGAGCGGATGCCGTATTGCAGGCTTCCGGCGCGGGCAAGCGTAAAGCTGAGTACCACCCTGTCGTGCGCCGGATTGGGATAGGCCCGCAGGTCTCCGACAGGGGCGAACTTCCGCACCGATACCGGGCTGTAACGGAACATCCAGACAAGGCTGTCGGAATAGGTGCCGTCGCTGGCCGCCACCCGGTTCCCTCCTTTATCGAGCATTTCCAGATGGCCTTCCCCGCTTATGTTGTTGATGCCGTCCTTAGCCATATCGCGAAGCACGAACATATTGCAGCCATGCGGCAGCGTAAGCTTGTGCACGTGTTTTTCGGTACCCGCGGCGCTCAGGTCGGCATAAGCGTTCACCTTATCGATAACCGTGCCGTCCTGCGCCGTAAAAGCCCACGAAATCTCCGTGCCCCAGCGGTCCTGCCACAGGTTGAGCGTTACTTCCGGCTCGTTCACCACATAGAAATCCTTGCGCGCGGTAACGGATACCGCCTCCTGCAACAGCTTCAAGGGCGTGCCGTTTACAGCCTTTACCTGCACCTGCACGGTTTCGTCCACCCCACCCGCATCGAGCTGCACGGACGGCACCTCAACGCGCACCGTGGAGGAGGCCGAAAAATCCGTAAGGTTCACCGTATGTTCCTGTTCGCGCCCCTGGGCGGTGCGGAACAGAAAGCTTACGTTCTCCACCTTGGCCGATTCGGGATTACGGTTCACCAGATCGAAACAAAAACGCAGCCCGTTGTCGCAGGTATTTTCCTGCACGGTTTCAAAATTTTTCATCTCGAACACGTATTCCGGCCCGTTGGAAAAGACGGGCTCCACGCGACAGGCGTTCAACACTTCCTTTTCGCTCTCGGTAACGAAGGCCACCACCTGCAGTTGCAGGAAATCCACCGCTGTCTGGTTATAGGTCTCGGGCAATTCCTTGGTATAGGTTCTGGTTACCAGACTGCCTTCGGCGGTGGTTTCAATCCTGTCGCCGGCAATATCGGTAAGCAGGTCGCGCAACACATGGCGGTGCAGGTAGGAACCGTCGGCCAGCACCTGCGCGGGATTGGCCGCCGAACCGTCCTGCTGCCCCTTGATATTGTCCTGCACCAGCATTACATGCAGGTAGTTCGCGCTTTGCAAAGAAGATGCCGTGTAGTAGAGCTGCACCGTAACCTTGAGTTCGCGCCTGCTCCAGTCGAGTTCGGCCTGGGCGGCGATATTCACGGCAGCCACGGCACGGTCGTTTTCCTCCCACAGCAGATTTTCCACATACTCCAGCCATCTACCTCGGTTGGAGGTGGTGAGCCCTGTTTCGCCCGGAAACGCATGGCGGCTTATTTCCGCGCTGGGAATACCCGAAACACCGGCACGGGAAGCCAAGACCTCGCCGTAGGCCGAACGCAAGTCGGTCTCGCCCGGACGGGGCACGGCAAGGCTGCCGGCATGGATGTTCACGAAAAAGCAGTCCTCTGGATAGAGTTCCTCTATCTCGCCCGCCATTTTATGGCCGCCCGGACAGTTGGAACAATGCAGCCCCGTGAATTCCTCCACGAGTACCTTACGGGGTTGCGGCGTCTGTTCCACAAAGGTTTCCTGCGCCTTAAGCGGACATCCAATGGCGAACAACGCAACGAATGCCGAGACATGTATCCAGTGTACAATTTTCATTTTCTCGTTTTTTTGAAAGCATAAAAAAGGGGCGGTGCGGAAAACCGCACCACCCCGCGAAAGAACAAGACTATCTTACGATAAGCAGACGGCCTGCGGCCTTGCGTGTGCCATCGGTAAGCAGCACGGTATAGACACCGGCGGGCAGATTCAGGTCGAACCCGCAGAGGCCTTCGGCCTTGTCGGCCTGCCATACAAGCGAACCGTCGAGCGCGTAAACGCTTACCTTGCCGCCATAGGGCAGGTTCATCGAGAAGATGCCGTTGTTCGGGTTCGGCGTTATCGAAAGCGATTCCAGACCGGCTTCTTCCAAGCCTTCGTTGGCCACGCCCTTGCCCAAACGGTCGGAGAACGCGTATTCGGATTCTCCGGTGGCATAGATTGCCTTGACCGCGTACATATACCAGGCATCGGGCAGGTTCACATGACTGTCGGTAAGGTTCTTGTCGGAAGTGTTTTCCTTAAGCGGCGTCCAACGGTCGGGCACGGTCATATCCGATTCGCGCAGACGATATACACTGTACGCCTTTACGAAATCCTCGCCGGAAGCATCCGCCTTGGAAGCGTTTTCGATACCGGCTTCGAGCGCGTCGGTGCAATAGGCCTGAATCATCCAGTTGTAGTCCAGATCGGGGCTAAGGTCGGTGATATGCGCCCAGCTTCCATCCACACTGATCATGTTGCCCCGGCCGCGAACCGCCGGACCGTGGTCGATACCGCAGCCCCAACCCTGGGTAAGGCTTGCCGTATAACCCACCATCACGGTCTTGCCGCCGTCGATGTAATACGGCTTGGTCAGCACCACTTCGTTCCATTCGTTGTATTTGATGGACGAAGCCGGAACGGTCTGGTTCACCACCGAGATGCCGTCTTCGCCTTCCCAAACCTGCACGCGGAAAGAACCTTGCGTGGGATTGTTCGGCTGGGAGGCCGGATAGAACTTGATCTTGTAGATGTAGGTGCCCACAACGTTGTTTTCCCTTAGGTCGGCCGGCGTGTATTTATGCGCGCAGGAGGCGTTGAAGCCCGTGCTCGCCTGACCGATACCGGTAAAGAACTCATCGGTGCTCCAGGTAATGTAGTGCGGATAAGCCCCGGAGGCCATCGGCGAATACCAATCCACACGCACGTTGTCGTCACCGCGCTTAAAGGCGCGAACGATAGGCGCATCGAGACTTTCCTTGAGTTCGTTGCCGTCTAAGGTCGTCTTGGAGCCGGAAACGGTAACGGCCTCGGTGAAGGTCTGGAAGTGCGGCTTTTCGATGCGCAAGATATAGGAACCTTTCAGCACGGCGGGAATATCCACCGATCCGTTGGCACCGATCACTTCAGAATAATCCTTGCCCTGATTCTGGGAGGAAAGGCTTACCACGGCGCCTTCGGCCGAGGAACCGTTGTTGGTGACGGCCTTTACCGTAACCACCGACACCTTGCCCTTGGGCAACAGTTCGGAAAGAACGGTATCAGAAGTATTGCCGGTGGTGGAACGGGAGAACACGGCAAAATGATAGTCGCCGTCGGCTATATCCTTCCAATCCTTATCCACATAGGCCAGTTCCTTGAAGTTTTCGCCGCTCAGCCTGGTCCATGCGGTGGGTTTGGCAAGATTGTCCTCGGTAAAGCGGTAGAGTTCGTAGGTGTAGTCCAGTTCTTCTTCCGCCTTGGCCAGGGTCTTGGCCGTTCCCCTCGAATTGGCGGCCACCGCCTTGATCATCCAGTTGAAGTCGTACATGGTTGGCGCGAAACCGCAGAACGAACTCCAGGCGTTGTTGTAGAACAGCAGGTCGCCGCCCGGAACCACAGGCCCCTCATCGGCGCCGATGGGATAATTTCCCGCCGCCATATAGGCCGTGTAACCGATGATGTAGCTTTGGCTTGCGTTAATCAGCACCGGCTCGTCCAGAAGCACGGTGTTCCATCGGTTGAGCACGATATCGGAACCGTCCACCCGCTGGGCGTAGGTTTCCTTTTCCTCGCCTATGTTGTCGCTCTTCCATACATTTACGGTAAAGTCGGCGTTGGCGGAAGGATAGAACGAAATGGAATTGATGTAGTAGCCGTCCACCCCGGCTTCTTCCAGTTGGGCGGGCGTGAAGCGTTGCCCCACAATCATATCGCCGCCGGCATTGACCCCATAGCCGGAAGTGTACTCGCCGATGCTCTTGGTAAGTTCCACTTCCTTGAGGCGGCGCGGTTTCTGCCAGCTCACATCCACATAATCCACCCAGTCGGTGGCCTTGAAGTCGAGCGGCGGACGCACGTCCTCGATCAGCGTAACCAAATCCAAATTGCAGTTATCGGCGTTCAAGACGATACCTTTCCGGTTGTAGGTGTTGTAGAATTCCTTGCCGACAACGAGGTCGTAGGTTCCGAAGTGAACGTTCTCGATACGCGCCGTGTCGTCGCTGCCCACCGTGGCGGTATAGACGTTATTGATGCCCTTGAGCTGAACCTCCGCGCCTCTGGCCGATTCCGTGGTATTGGTGACCACCTTTACCTTGGCGGTAACATACTTGCCCTTATCCACGGCACGGCTGAAGGTATAGTCGGAATAGGCACCGTCGCTTAAACTGCGCACGGCGTAACGCCAGAGCGTGTCTTTAAGGCCAGTCCAGGAATTATCGCGCACCTGCATTTCGCTGACGGGTGCAGGCGTGATCTTTGTCCACTGGTCTTGATCCTGTTCCAGCCCGTTCAACAATCGATACACTTCGTACCGATAACCGGCCACCGCCTTGCTTTGCGTCTGCGCCATGCTCTTGGCCGCCCTGCGTTTCTCCCTGCTCAGAATTTCCACGGTGTAGCTTGCCGGAGCATTGCCCCGCTGTTCATCAACGGAGGCGAGGGCAGGCATGGAAGGATGTTGTTCCGAACCGTATTCGGCCAGGAAATTCCCGTTGCCGGAAACTATGGGACGAACCGAATAGAGTTCCATCGTGTCGGTAGGCATGCTGTTGGGGTTGGCCGAGCAATAGGTATGGATCAGCCAGTTGTAGTTCGTGCCGGCGGACACCTGACGCACGCTTACCCAGGTATGGCCGCCGTTTTCGGAAAACAGGTCGCCGTTGGTTACGGCAGGCCCGCGGTCGAAGCCCACCGGGTTTGAACCGGAACTTTGCTGAACCTTAAGCGCCACGATATAGTTCTTGGAGGGATCGATCGCCACGGGGCGCGACAGGCTGTGTTCGCACCAGGCCTCATATTGTTCCACCTTCACTTCTTCTTCGAAAACCAGGCCTTCAACCCCTTCGTCTCCGGAAAAGACAGATACGTAGAACTTGGCGATGGCATTGGGATAGAACCTAACCTTGGTGATGGCCGAAGATGCCGTGATACCGTTTTCCCGGAAAGTCTGGGGCGTGTAACGGTGGCCCACCATATAGGCTTGGTCGGAAGCGCCGCCGAAACCGCCGTAAATCTCGCCTTTGTCGAGCTGGAGCCATGCCACCGGAACGGGATCGGTCCATTCCACAAGCGCGTGATCGGTCTTGTCGTAGGCGTTTACCGCCGAGGGCATATTCACCATTTTCGAAAGCACGATGGTATCGGCCTTAAAGTCGGCGGCGCCCACGGCAAAGGGTTCCGCATAGTCGGAGTAACCCGAGGCGGTAATCTTGGCCGTGTAAGACAGGTTTCCATATACGTTTTCGAGCGTGTAGCAACCGTTTTCGTCGGTGGTAACCGTATAATCGCTGGGGCCGGCCAGTGTAAGGGTGGCCAAGGGCAGACCCCTGTGCGGATCATCGCTGCCCACGATAACGCCGCTCACCTTTACCTCGGGGCGGTTCTGCATCGTGATATCCAGCGTGGCGGTCTGTTTGTCTGCAATCGCGGCAGTACGTTCCACATCTTCGTAACCCACCAAGGTGAATCTTACGTTCCGGCTACCGGCAGGCAGATAAGGATAAGTGTAAGTACCGTCGTTTCCGGTACGCTTTACAAGATTGATGCCGTCAACGCTTACCCGCGCGTTCGCCAAGGCCTTGCCGTCTTTATCGGACACCTTGCCCTGCAAGGCTCCCATATTGTCGATATCGAAATAGAATGTGGTGTTGGGACGCAGGCTGAAGAACTTGCCGTACAGGTTGTCTAAGTTGTCCATGTGCATCAATTTGTTATTGCCGTAGGAAGAACGGTGCACGGCGTTCCAATTGGTTTCCGTACACGAAAAATTCATGCCGTTTGCCAGATAGCTGAAAGTGTTGAGCCCTTCGAAACCCACCACGATGTTTCCGCCTTTGTAGTCGAACGCCCGTTGAAACGGCACATACCATTCGTAATTGCCCGGCTCGATATCCATCACGGTATCCAACACGCAGGTAAGCTCATCGGGGCCGAACCAACCCGCACTCATGTCGTAACGGTCGGTCTCGCCCACCCAGACGCGGAAATGCTGGTCTTTTATCGGCTTGCCGTCGTCCGGCGTCACCATCACCTGATAGGAAAGCCCGTAGAGTTTACCCATAACGCCTTCCATCAGGCTGTTGGGATATACGGTCTGTCCCAGACCTTGGTCGAAAGTGTACCAAGGCACGGAATACGACCTTACGTCGCCGGTTCCCACCAAGACGGCCTTAAACCCGTCTCCCTGTATCCTGAGCTTGATTTCGGTGCTGATATTGTTTCCGAAAACCGCGTCTTCATCCCACACCACTTCGGCACGGAGCGCGGTGACGTTCGTGTTTTGAGGTGTCCACGAAAGGCTGATATCGGATGTCCTGCCTGACGAAAGAGGTCTTGTCTGCTCGGCGGATTCGGCCAGGACATTGCCGGCCTGATCCAACAGACGCGCCTTATAGTTGCGTGCGGCGGAGGTTCCCTTGTTTTCTATGGTAAACGTATAGGCATTCGCCTCGCCCGCCTTGGGGGCATTCGAACCTTTAAGACTGACTGCCGCCAGATCCTTTTCCGCGATCTCTTCCACCCATACATCGTCTATCCAGATGTAGCCGTCGTCTTGAAAATAGTAGAAGCCAAGACAGAAACTGCCGCTTTCGGGTGCCGTGAATTCCTTGCTGCGGTCTTCGAAACCGCCGCTGCCATAAGCGGATACGTTTTCGATAAGCGTGGTCATCGCCGCGGGATTGGCGGTCTTTCCCAACGAGATGCGCAAATGGATTTCACTAAACGGAGTTCCCTTGAGCGAATATCGCAGACGGTAGTTCTTTCCCTTCTCGAATTTCATGAGCGGCGAGAACAGCCAGTCGTCGGCCGGCGGCCTCGGGAATTCCCATCCCACCCTTGCCAACATCCAGTTGTATTGCGCGGCGCCGGGCAACAGGTTGCCACGCGCAGGATCCAGATCCCATGTGGCCTTGTCGTTCTTCACGTCCAATATCGTCCAAAGGCTTCTGAAGGCTTCTTCGTCTTCAAAGTCTTCGTGAAAAGGCAGTGCGGCGGAAGATCCCACCCTGATTCCCTGCGACAGGGCCGGTTCTCCGGATCCTTTCGCGTTTTGGGCGCTTACCTCGTAATAGTAATAATCGAGGTCGGTAACGGCATCGGTGCAGGTCTTGTCCGGGGAGGAAGACATCACCACCTTGAAATCCGGCTTGCGGATCACCGTGTAGGTAAGGTTGCCCTTGTCGTACCAGCCGCCCTCCTGTCCGAATTCGCCCGGTTCATCCCAACTTACGGTAACGTTGCTGCCGCTAAGCGTGGCGCGCACATTGAGGGGCGCGGAGGGCAGGTCTTCGCCCACAAAGGTGGTGAGCGTTTGCGCATAACTCCTGCCGCCTGCGTTTACCGCATACACGTGATAGGTTACCTTGCCCGCCTGGGGATTCGGATCGACCCAGGTAACCTCGGCGCCGGGAGCCAGCGAAAGGTTGTATGCCTGCGCCGTGCTGCCGTAGTTCCTGTAGATCTCGATGGCGGTAAGGTTGCCGCTCAATGCACTTCCATCCTGCGTCCGCGTGGGATTCTTCCATTTGAGCGACATGCCCGTGCCGTTGTTGCCCGGCACTTGCACCAGATCCGACACAGGCTGCGGTGCGGCGTTCATCAGTTCCTGCGTAAGGGCGATATTGTCCACATACAATCCGCCTTTTTCACAGGCTGGGGAAACCGCCCGCACGCCTATGCAGTATTTGCCGTCAGCAGGCACGGTAAACACCACCGATTTTTGATGTCCGTTCTGAAGATTATACACATGGATGCTGTCCAGACGCTTGGTCATGCCTTCCACCGTGCGGTCTGTACCCAACCACATTTCCACATCGCCTTCGTCCAGACCGTTGTTGGCGAAATACGAAAGCCGGTAAGAACGGTCGGCCTTCAGGTCGAAAAGCGGGGAAACGGCATAATCGTCGGCTTTCTGTGTACTTCTGCCATAACCCAGATCGTACCCATAACCGGGTGTCATCCCGCTGATAATCACCCTCCAGGTAACCCCGTCTTTGTTGGCGTCTATAAGCAGCCAATCTTGCGAGGGTTCCTCCCTGGCTCCTCCGAAGTCTTCGTAAAACACCGTATCGGTTTTTACGACAGGCAGTTTCTGCATTCCCTCTTGCGGAGAAGCGAACGCCGCCCGGCACGCGAATATGCCCGCCAACACGAGCATAATCATAAATTTTGCCAATTTTTTCATCAGTCCTTATTTTTTGATTACTTTCTTAGTTTCTTGATAATTCCTGCCTTGCAGCAGAACGATATAGGTTCCTGCCGGCAGTTCCTTCAGGCTGACGGTCTGCCCCGAAACGGGATTTTCCCGTTGAAGCACCACCCTGCCCAAAAGGTCGCAGACGCTTAGACGCTGCGCCGGTTCACCTGCTATCTCGATATACAGCATATCCTCCACGGGATTGTTGCAACGGAAACGGCCTTGAACCTCCGTGTCGGTTTCGTTCGCCACATTGCTTTCGGCCACGCGCACGTTATCCACCGTTACGCCGTAGCCGAAATGCGCCACGCCCTCGAAGGCCACGAAATATTCGGCACCCGGTTCAGGCAAGGCGATCAAGGTGTCGCGCCAGCGGTCTATGTTTCCTTGAAACGCCGCCAGAAGCCGCCAATCGGCCGTAGCCGAATTCTTGGCATATACGTTCAGGTTGTCCTGGTCGGTAATCCAAGCCGGCTGGGCGTAACTGAACGAGAGCGCCGGATTCTTCAGCCTGCTCAAATCCAGTTGGGGCGAGATAAGCCTGGTGGAGAAACCGTCGTAACTCTCGGCACGGAACATGGCGTTATACGAACCTTGGGCGGCGGCCGTCACCGGCGCTTCGGGATTGCCCACCCCGCCCATGAACTGCCAGTCCACACTGTCCTTTACATATTCCTGCGTCCAGCAGGAAGGGATCTGTCCGCCCTCGAAACCCTCGCTCCATGGAAACTCCTCCACCACATCGCACACCACGTAAAGGCTGCGTTCAAAGTATTCGTCGCAGAGATAAGGCTCGGAAACACGCACGGTAAAGCGGAAAAGGCCGAATTCCTGCGGCGTTCCAGCCAACAGCCCGTTGGTGTCAAGACTTATGCCCTGCGGCAGGCAGCCTGCCACCACCTCGTAGGTATAGGCGGCATCGGTGCCTGAAGCCTGCAGTTGCAGACTGTACGGGCTTTCCGCATAGGCATGGGGCAGGAGTTCCGGTTCCAGAGAAAGCTGCACACAGGAGTTTCCCGTTACCTGCACGCACATGGTGTCGCAACCGTCGGAGGTAAGGTAAATGTAGGCCGAGTCG
Source organism: Ruminococcus flavefaciens (assembly GCA_023667315.1). GTDB lineage: Bacteria > Bacteroidota > Bacteroidia > Bacteroidales > P3 > Pullibacteroides. The sequence goes on along the minus strand of JAMPAI010000001.1, from coordinate 295,412 downwards.
CGACGTATGCCCTTAGGATTGTAGCGCACATACACCAGGCCGCTGCCGTCGCGACGGCTTTCCACGTCAAAATCGCCACCGTTGACGGAAACCTCGAAAGGCTCGACCGTCCAGACCTTTACCGGAGCGATAAGGTTGGCGGTCCTTATGGCGAAGGTGTCGGCGGCCGAAGGCCGGTTGTAGTCTTCGGTGCGGAACACTTCAAGCGCCTTGCGGCTCAGGTCGATGCGCGGCGCGTTGGGGTCGATGTAAATCGCGTCCAATGTCTGCGCGCCCGTGTTGAGCGGATCCAGCCAATACCCTATCTGCGTAACGGAATCGGCGGTGGTGTCGGTACGGTATTGGTTCCAATGATACCAGAACCTACCGTAAAACCCCACACCCGTGGTGTCGTTGCAAGAGGTGTTGCCGCCCGTAAGCGTGGCGATAAGCCGGTGCTCGGCATTGAAAATGCCCGATCCCGAAGAACCGCCCTCGGTTACCGAACGTCCGTGCTCAGTACGCATGTATTTTACCTCGAAATGGGCATTTTCGGCACCTTCGCTCTGATACATGGGCCATTTCGAAGCCTTCAGGTGACCCAGATGCGAGATTTTCTTGATGTCGCCCGCCGGATGGTGGATGCCTATCGCCGTGGAATCGGCGGGAATCAGGTCGCGCCTGTCCCAACCTGCATACAGCACGTTCCATTCTTCGGGAATACGCTGCGTAAGCTCGAGCAGCAGCCCGTCCGATCCGCCCTTCTGGGGAGTGGATGCGCGATACACGCAGCCCACCGCCGTCCTGGCGTTCAAAGGTTCGGCATCCTCGCAACCGGGCGCCTCGTAATGGAAAGTGAACTGCCATTTGGAGAAATCGATGGTTTCAGGATCCCCTCCCGAAAGGCAGTGCTGCGCGCTGATGATGAACGGACGGAGGTTCTGCGCCGTATTGTTCACCAGGGTTCCGGTACACAGATACCAACTCCAATCCACATACATCAGCATCTGGGCCACCGACTTCTTGGTCTCCTGCCAGTTGTTGCCCTCGCTGCAGTTGATGTTGATCGTGCACCATTCCGACTCACCGAACTTGGCACCGCCGGCCTGCACGCCCTGGCGATGACGCACGCTCACCTGATTGAAACAATAGCCCAGGCCGTCTATCTGCAGGCGCAGTCGCTGCAGAAGCTGCGGAATATCCGCCTCGGTGGAGCCTTGAGGCGCCACGTATTCCAGCACCACGGCATCGCCCGGCAGCATTTCGGTACTGAACGGACCGCCCTGCGGGTGAGTGCGCTCTGTATATGCCCCCAACACCCGCGTGCGGCGCGGGGTGTATAGGTAAAGGCTGCTGCCCTGCGGCAACAGGAAATCGCCGTAAGAAACGATAATGGCCAAGGCACCCGGCAACTGCATGTGCAGCCGCCAGACCAAGGTTCCGTCGGGTAACGATTCCCATTGCCCGGCGTTCTGCGGACTGTAGTTCACCGGCACGTTCACCGCCACTTTGGGCGCCATGCCGAGCGTGGAAGCGATCTTTTCCTCTTCCATCATCGCCTGTACGTCCAGATTGTGTTCCACCACCTGCACTCCCGGCGCGGATTTCGCCTCCCCGAAAGCGAAGGAGGGAGGCGTTCCCCCGAACGACACCTGTGCCGCCAGGGGAAACGCCGCCAATCCGAACAAAAGGCTTGCAAGGATTTTCCTTATCATGGTTCCTGTCTATTTACGGGTTTTTACCACACGCTGCATCAACCGATGTCCATCGGCGGTCTCCACCAAGACGATATACAGGCCGTCGTTCAGATTCAGATTCAGGTTCAGCACCACCTGCCTGCTGCCGCCCGCCTGTTTCCTGGCCACCGTGCGACCTTGCATATCCACCATCTGCACATACTTGACGGGCATGGAGGACTCGATACGCAGTTCGTTCGTAAACGGATTGGGCGCCACATGCAGCACCTGCACTTCAACGCCTTCGTTGGCCACATCTTTTTTCTTGAAGGTGGCCGCCAGTGTATGGGTGGCGGAGACTTCCCTGAAGGTGTAGCCGCTTACCGCACCCACCGAGGCGCCGTCCACCTTCACGTCTTCGATCTCGTAGCCTTCGCCGGCGGTAACGGCCACCTGCAGGCTGTCGCCCTGCCTTACGTCAACGGTGCCGGAGGGAGTTACCGAACCGCCTTCGCCCGCGCTGAGCGTAATGGCGAACGTTATGGCCTCGAAACGGGCTTCGATCGAGATGTTTTCGGTGCATTCAAAGCGGTAGGGATTTTCGGCGCTCAAGGCCGCGTCGTCCTTATACCAGCCCGTAAAGCGGTAGCCGGTGTTGGCCGTGGCGGTCAGTGCCACGTCTTCGCCCGCCATATAGCCGCCCATGCCCTGCACGGTGCCGGCGCCTTCGGGCGAAACCGAAACATTCACCATATAACCCTGCGGTTCATACACATACACGCTGTCCAGAAGCAAGCGGTACTGGTCGGTGCAGTCGAAATGACGGAAAGCGATATGCACCACTTCGTTGCGGTAGCCGTTCAATTCCAGGGTAATGTGCTTCAGTTCGTTGTTTTCCAAGGTCTCGGTGTGGATGGGCGTAAAGAACAGGCTGTCGGTATTGGAATTGGTGGAAACCAACACCTGGAACTTTTCGGCGAAGTGTTCCGCATCGGCGGCCTGCACGTAGAACGAAAGGTATGCCTTGGCGTAGTTGAGCAGCAGACCGGGTGTGACCAGCCAGTTGTCGGGATTCACCGCTCCCTTTTCATCGTCCAAGGACGCCGAATTGGCGCAGGCCTTGCCGAAGGGCGCGGTAATGTATTCGCCCGTGGTGTCGCGGAACCAGGATTGAGCCACATCGTTGGAATAGGTAAAGTTGCTCCAGTCTCTGCTCCAGTCTTCGCCTTCGAAACCGGCCACGAAAGGCAGCGTATAGGCTTTCTTTACCCTTACGCGCTTGGTAACGCGGTTGTTGAGTTCTATGCCGTCGCCGGTGGCGTCTGTTTCCACATAGATTTCCATGGCTTCTTTATACGTGGCGGTCAAGGCTTCGGTTACAGTAATCAGGGTGTCTTTGCCGGGAGCCAGATTTCCGTTCCAGCTTATCGAACCCGATTCGGTGCCATCCACGCCGTATTTAATGGTAGCGGCGGTAAGGGCTTCGGTGCCGCTGTTGGTCAACACGGCCGAAACGGCGGTCTTTACTGTCTGGTTGCCGAAGATGGTGTCGGAAACCAGCACGGAAACAATTTCGGCATCCGTTTCCGCTATGGGACGTATGGAAAGGTTGTCGAAGCGCATATAGGCATAGGATGTACTATTGTATTCGTTAACATGCGCCACGGAACGCATTATAAAGAATCCTTGGGCAAGTTCCCTGAGGTCCACCGTAAAGCGCACACGGTTCCAGCCCTCAGCCTCCACCTGGGGATGACCGGTGGTGAGACGGCTCACGCTGTCGATAAACACCACGTTTTCCCAAACAGGATTGGCACCGAAAGCCAATTCCACGCGGTCGGGACGGGTTGGATTGTCTGTAGCACGGTAAATATCCATGCTTACTTCGTATGTATCGTAGCGCAAATCCAACAGGGGCGAAACAAAGTATTCCGGTTTTGCTGCACCAAAGGAATAATACAGATAGTTTTCGCCCGAAGCGGGTTCTACCGAATTATAACTCGGCTTGGCCTGCCATGGATTGGAGTATGCTGAATAAATGCTTGCCCAATAAGGATGTTCCGTATTTTCGAATCCTTCGGCAAATCGCCACAAACCAGGTTCGTAGATATGGGCAGCAAACTCAAAGGAGTTATCGAAAACGGAAGCATCTTCGGGCAGTTCCACCTTAAACGCCAGATTGGAAACGGCTTCTCCGAAAGTGCAGGAGAAGGAAACGGTATCATAGGCTCCTACCGCCACATTTTTACTTGGAGCCGTCGCCACCTGTTCTCCACCTGCATAGAAGGACAGGGTTTTGGATTGCGCTTGAGTTCCGTCGTTATAGATCACAGCCTTTATCACAGCCTTTTCGCCTGCCACTGCAAAACCGTCCACCCAAGCGTTTACCAAAGTAAACTGGTCTGCCCTGTCGGCCAGCATAGGACCATATATTTCGTCCACATTCATCGTATTTTTCAGCGAGACGAGGGCCACATGGCGATTACCGAAAAAGCTATCGTTTTGGTCTGTAAAGAAAAACTTCTGCAAGGTATAACCGCCCTTAAGTATGGTCGCCTTGGCCAAGGTATCCCAGTCCTTGGCATTTAGAGAAGTGAGAACGGCGTATTCGGACTCCTCCCAAGTCGTCGAGGCATAAAAACACAAGGAATCGGTGGCCGTCAGGTGCAAAAGAGGTGTAATCAACTTATTATAGCCGACTTGGGAAGAAACATGCGCGCTCCCTCTATAGCAAGATGTGTTGCCAACATAATTCGAGACAGACCAACCATAACTTCCATAGGAAGTTTTTTCGCAAGACCAGTATTTCGGAGGAAAGGTGCTGAAATTAACTTCCTCAAAACCTTCGATGAAATAACCGGCCGGATACGCCTGCAAGGAAAAACCGGCGGCATTATTGATATTGTTTTCATCTTCGGGAACACGAACCTCAAAAGCGTAAAGGCCGGCGGCTGGTATCGTATAATTGAATTCAAGCGTATCAGACAACCGCCCGGGCGCCAAGGCCGCGACCGTTTCAGAAAGTTCTTCCTTACCATTGGCATACAGGGAAACTTTCAGATTGTCGATGCTTCCCGTACCATGGTTTTCCACCCGCGCGCGTACCGTAATCTGCTCTCCGGCGTACCAATACCGCAAAGGATTATCCATTTGCGCCATCACGACACGGGCATCCTTGTTAAAGGAACTCAAGGCTATATCGCCTCCCACTTCATCCAGATATACGGCTACGCCTAAACCATAACTATCCACCATGGCGAAAGCCACGAAAATATCCTTGTCTTTGTACTTGGAAAGGTCAAGACTATACTCTTTCCAACTTTCCGCCATGGCATTCTCGCCACGTATGCCCCAAACGGCAACCGTATCGGTAAAATCCTCCATTCCAGATGTGGCCTGCGATACAAGAACATACATTTCCATTGCCTCGGCAGGCTTGGTTCCAAGCCAACTCAACCCGGACAATTTGGCGAAGAAAGAAAGGGCGTCACCGTCTTGAACGCGCAATTGCGGGGTAATCAACGCCCGCACAGCCGCCTGGCCATTGACAAGCGAATATACACCGCTCCAATTCACACATCCCTTGGAAGAAGTGGCGCCTTCCGAAGTATTCCACCATCCGGACGTTCCAGATAAATCCGCAGTGGTGTGGATTTCCCAGTCTTTCGGAGGACGCACCTTGCCCACATGAAAGTCCTCCACCAAGGTATTGACCGGATGTACTTCCACTTGCAATAAGACATTGTCATTAATCGTATTGTCATCGGCGGGGACATCCACTTTCAATTCATATTCACCGACTTCGGCAAACGTATAAGAAAATTGCAGCGTATCGACGGCGCCTGCGGCTATCATTTTTTTCGCAATAATCGGACTTGTCCCCTCAGCGCCATCAATGTTCACCGTCAATGTGCCGGTTACTTCGGACTCTGCCTTACCCCGGTTCTCCGCCAACACATTTACCACTCTTCTATCTCCCGCAAAAACAACATAATCAGGGTTCAAAAAAATAGATTTCAGATTGATATCGTTATCGAAACGCGCCAAGGGAATACCGGCCACCTCATCCAGGTATATCTGGGTAAGGTCGTTTTTCTGCAAACGGAATGCCAGAAAGACCGCTTTTCCATTATAGGCGCTTAAATCCACCGTTTGCTTTTGCCAAACGGCGGTAAACCCGCTGCCTTTGCTTTCGTTCCTGATTTCCAAGAGATCGGTTTTGAAATCGGCCAAGTCCGACGTGCTTTCGGAAAGCAGCACATTAAATACGGTTTGATCCACCGTATCATTATCCGCCTTAATATAGAAGGTAAGCTCGTGATTTTCGTCGGTAGGCAATAACTGGGGAGTGATAAGCCAGGTGTCGTTGTTTACATTACTATAGCATATAGCAGGTACCCCCTTGCCTTCCGGTGCTCCATCCGAATAAGACCTCATCCATTGGGAAGCCCCTCCCTGATTAACCAACCTCCACTCGACAGGAGGAAAACCATTGGCTTCAAACGACCCGAGCGAATCGATCATCTCTCCCTTGGAAAGATTCTCCGCCCTTGCCGTAAAGACAAAGGAGAAGAAAAACAAGGCCAGGAACAGACCTGCCCCGTGGAAAAGCGCTTTTGCTTTCATCTTTTAGTTGTTTTGGTTTGTAATTTTTGTTTTTTGCCTACATCCGAAACAAGATAAACAACTCATTGCCAATACTTTTACTTTTAAAAAACAGGCTTTTGAGTGGCTTTCCCGTTTCTCGGCAGTCGTGAAATTATAAAAAACGACCACATCCAAGCAAAAACAGACGATAGAAAAATGGTAGATATATTGAGTAAACAATTGACTAAAATATATCATTAATAATTTATTTACAATTGTTTATGAAAAATTTACCGATAGATTTTGAAATATACGCCATTGGCTTTCAGGGAAAACTTTATCTTTGCCGTGTTTTCTATCAAAACGACAATGAGAAAGGCAAGTAGATTAATAAGTGTATGTTTTTTACTGAACATATTGACAATCTTGTTTTTAAATGCAAAAAACAACACTTATTGCTGGGAAATCCTGCACAAGGAGTTCGATTCCGTGGCCGCCACGCTCGAAGATCTGGAACCTGAGGCGCAAAATGTTGTATTACAACTTAACAAACTGGAAAACATAGCTAAAACGCAGAAAGATCCACTTCTGTATGCCCGCTACCGCTATTGGAACGCCTACTTTAACGGAAATCGTTGGAACACTACGCAAAACAAAGAATCAAAAAGACGATATATAGAAGAAACTCTGATAAATATCGATAAACTAAGGTACGATTATGACTACGCCCGTCTGGTGTATCTAAGCTTAGACATCAAGGGCGAACCCAACGGCAATTACCTGGAGCAGTACCGACAACTCAACGAAATCTTGCATATCTTTATCAAATACAGGGATTTAAAAAGCGAGGCCGGTTGCTACCAGCTTCTGGGCATCTTGTTTTCGGAACTGCGGGAATACGGCAAGGCACTGGAATACCTTGAGAAGTCGGATGCCAAATTCCGCGAGCTGGAGATGCACAAGTCACTGGTTTCCAACCAAGGAAACAAGGCCATCGTATATTACTACATGGGACATGTAGATACGGCCAAGGAAACCTTGCGCAACCTGCTCAACAACAACCTCAGCTGGAAAGACACCAATCTGGTGATCTCGGTCTATAACAACCTGTCGCTGATGACCGACAGCCTCGAAGAACAGATACACTGCCAAAACACCTCCATTTCGGTGGTTCAGAGTTATTCCGGCTGGAAACGGAACTATTACGATGCCTTGATATTCACTAATCTGGCACTCCGCTATTCCCAGACCGAAAAAGGATTGGATTCCGCGATACTTCTCTATGAAAAAGCCATTGAATGCGCCCGGATCGAGAACTCGCACCGTATCCTGCTCCACGCCCTTTCCAATATCTCCGATTGCTACGCTCAAAAGGGCGATTTCGTTAACGCTTACCGCTATATGACCCAGTTCCGGGAACTGCAGGACTCGGTAATGGGTTCAGGCAAGATTGCAGAAATAAACCGTCAGGAGGCGAGCAAGGCCATCGACGAATACCAGCAACGCATCAAGCTGCAAGACCAGAAAATCGCCTTGCAAAAGAAGCTAAGCACCTTTACACTCTTGGTCTTTATCCTGATTGCCTGCGTGTTGGCGGTAATCCTATTTTACCTGTGGCAGAAAAAGCGCTTGGACGGCATTGCCCTTAAGAACAAGGAACTGAAAAACAGGCAACTGCAACAGGAAATAGATCATAAGAATCGGGAACTGAGTTCCAATATGCTTATACTGAGCGAGAAAAAGCGTTTTTTGCAGCAAGTGCTGGTGCAACTGGAAAAATTCCGGGAAAAAAATTCCCTCAGCAGCTCCTGTGAACTGGCCTTGCGCAAGATGATTACCGAGCATATCCGAAGCGAAGACGAATGGGAGTCTTTCAAGATACACTTCGAGAGCGTTCATCCAGACTTCTTCGGCAAGCTCAAGGCCCAATATCCCGAACTGACCCCGAACGACCTCAAGCTCTGCGCCTACATCAAGATAGGATTATCCATCAAGCAGATAGCACAGATGACGGCCGTCCTCCCGGCCACCGTAAAAACCAACCGCTACCTGCTGCGCAAGAAATTTCACCTAAGCGAAGAACAATCGCTCGACTCGTTTATCTTTAACGTGTAAGGGGCTACATATCCTCCAGCGAAAGGCAGCGCGGTTCAACCTCGTATTTGGGATAGACTTTCTCGCGAAGGTGCCTCACCTTTTCGGCAAAGAGTGCGGGTTTGTAGGCCTTGCGCTGACGCTTTATTTCCACGGCCACGGCCTTCTTGCCATCCACCTTCAAGGCCACAATGTCTATCTCGCAAGGATTCTTGTCCTTTCCCGATTCCCAATACGAGCCTATCTCGCGATATTCGCCGCTTTCCATCAACTTCTGCTTGAAGTACCGTTCCAAAAGATGTCCCGAATACGTGGGATAATCCGCCTTGACAATCTTTTCCAACACATTGAAGTTACGCAACTCGATAAGCGATCGGTAACGATCGAAATAATTGAACCAAAAGCGCAGGAACGGGTCGGTTATCTCGTAGCGCACTCGTTGAACCCCCTCCTTTGAACCGATGGGCCGCACACGCTTGATGACATCGTAGTCTTCGATAAGGCGCTTGATATGCCCTCCCAGACTCTTGTTGCCCAAAGCCGCCTCTATCTCGGGCTGCGTGTTTATGCCTCCCGATATGGCGCTGAGAATGGAGAAATACAAGCCGTAATTCTTTCCAAACTCTTCGATAAGCAAGGTCTTGCCCTCCTCCACATACGGGGAATTGCTACGGAACATAAAGGCGATCATATCCTTTACCTTTAACGGAACCTGATTGTCGCAAAAAGCTTCTACGTATTTTGGAACCCCACCCGTAAAGGCATACAAGGCCAACAGGTCGTCGTTTGTATAGCCGGGATGATAATCGTGCATGATTTTTTTGAGAACCTCCGTCGTAAAAGGATACAGCTTCATGATATTGTCCGCCCTGCCGAACAAAGGTTCATTATAGTCGTGAAATATCTTGTGCATCAACGAATACACCGAACCGCTCAGCACTAAGTTCATATGGGTCTTTTCCCGATAACTGTCCCAAAAGTCCTGCATCTGGCTATAGACGGAAGCATTGATATTGAAAAATTCCTGAAATTCGTCGATAACGAGGTTAAACTTCTTCCGGGTGGCAATCTCGAGCAAGGCCTTAAAGAGCACGTCGAACGTGGCGATTGTGCCGGGAATATCCTCGTCCAAGACAGCCCTTACCTGCTCGCTGTATTCTCCACAGAGTACCTGTTCGCTGCGGCGACTCACAAAAAAATAAAGGGTGGGCGTTCCCTCAAAGGCCCGCTTAATCAAACTGGTTTTCCCGATACGGCGGCGACCGGTTACCACCGTCATATACGAACGAACCGTAAAGGCCAGATTCTGAATGCGCTTAAGTTCCGAAACCTCGCTTTCCCTATTGTAAAACTTCATGGCAACTTTATTTTGTAACCGCCGTAACGGTTACGGCGGTTACAGTTACTATGGTTACAAAAATATGAAATTTTACAAAAACAACGCAACATTTCCACGCGGGCATAGATTCCCCTCCAATTCGTACCGACTAAAACCCAATCATCACAAGCGGATGATTTTGGCGGACTTGTCGGCATAGTCGGGCATGTCTACAAAAACACCGCAACCTCCCCCCGCCGGGCGTAGATCTCTTCCAGTTCGTGCTGGTGGTAGAGGTAGCCCTCGTCGCTGTAGTAGCGGGCGTTTTCGGGGCATTTCTTGATACAGGCGCCGCATTTTATGCAGATTCCCGTGTATTCGTGCACGTTCTCGCGGCTTATCGAACCCATGGGGCATACCTCGATGCAACGCTTGCAGTCGGTACATCGGTCGTTTACCAAGGGCTTTACCTTCAAGATATTGATAGCCACCCCGTGGCGGTCTCTCGGCTGGTAATAGCCCCGATACGGAAAGGGCGTCCCCGCCACTTCCACAGGCTTTTCCGGCATGGCACCCTGTGCGAAACCGGCTATCTTTTCCGCCACCGAACGCGCGAAATCCTCCGCCACGCGCAAATCTTCCCCGTCCGGACGGTTCGCACCCAAAACACGCGAAAAGGCGTGTTCACCCACAAAAGCCCCCGCCCCCACCGTGCGTATGCCGGCGTTCTCCATCAGGTCGCGCAACTCTATCACGGCATCGTCGTAGTTGCGGTTGCCGAACACCGTTACCGGCACACCTATCGCCCCCGCCCCGCGCATCGCCTGCAGGTATTTGAGCAACACGTTGGGCACGCGCCCGGCATACACCGGCGTTCCCATCACCACCACATCGCCCGCACCGAAGGCCAACGGTTCCACACGCCCCGAAGGCAAGGTAAAATCCACCTGCATGCAAGGCACGCCCAATACGGCGGCCATCTTCTCCGCCACCGCGCACACCACGCGCTTGGTGGTTCCGGTGGCACTGAAATAAACGGCTTTAACGGCTTTCATCTTCCAAGAGTCTTATCATCCAGGCAGTCTTTGCGCCCGCCTGCGAAAAATCCACCTTATAACGGTTATCGATACGGTAGCCCGCCACCCAGACGATGTCCTGCCCCGAACAGAGCAGCCACACCTTTTCCTTGCGGCTGTTGCCCAAACGCAGGTCCTTAAAGAAATCGCTCAGCTTGCGGAAGCCCTTCATGCCCAAGGGGCAGAACCTGTCGCCCGCCCGCCAATTCCTCCATACAAGAGGAAAACGCAGTTTATCGAAATCCAGATACGCCACCTTCGGGTCTGTATCCATTTCATCCTTGCCGCCAAGCACCACCTTCCGGGCTTCGTGCCGCGGCTCGTCAGCCTGCAGGGAATCGCCCTGCCCCACCCAGCGCCAGCCCTCCGGCTCGCGCAAGAGGAAACCGCTGCCGTCGGCGTTGTAGAATTTCCTGCCGGGAATACCGTTCTTGCGGTTCTCCGCAATCTGGTCTATCTGCCGGCGGTTAAAGGCATGGGAACGCAGATAGAGTTCCCAGAACAGGTCTTGGTGCGGCTCGGTCTGCGGCAATCTCTCCACGGCGATAAATTCCGTGTCTTGCGTTCCGCACCCCGTCTCCACCACTTGCGCCCGAAGCCTGCCGAACCAGTCGTCCACCAAGGCATCGGTCAGACGCAGGGTCTGCATGCACTGGTTCAGCTTTACCGCAAAACCCGCGCAGCAGGCTTCGGCGGCGGGCAAGAGCGTGTGCCTCACCTTGTTGCGCATACAGAACTGCTGCGCGTTGGTGCTGTCTTCCACAAAACCGAGCTTGTTCAGACACGCATATTCCTCGATTTCGGAACGCAGGGCGAACAGGAGCGGCCTCCGGAAACGTCCGTCCGGGCTTTGCGGCAACATGCCTTTCAGCCCCTTTACGCCGCTGCCCCTAAAAAGGTTGATGAAGAAGGTTTCGGCATTGTCGTTGGCATGGTGCGCCAACAGGCAGGCGTCGAACGCCCGCGCCGTCTCTCCCTGCAACAAGTCTTCAAAAAAGGCGTAGCGGAGCTCCCGCGCGGCCATCTCCACCGATATCTTATGTTGCCGGGCATGGCTTTCGGTCTCGAATTCCGCAAAGAACAAAGGGATTCCGGCTTCTTGTGCCAAGGCACGCACAAAGGTTTCGTCGCGCATCGATTCCTCGCCCCGCAAATGGAAATTGCAGTGGGCGATGCCTAATTCCAGCCCCCCGTGTTCAGCCGCGTAACGCCGCACAAGATGCAGCAGCACCACCGAATCCACCCCGCCGCTAACGGCAAGGAGCAGCCTCTTGCACCCGGCAAAAAGCTGCTCCTTTTCCACATATTCTACAAAACGTGTGTACATGGCACCACTATAGGGTACGCTTGATTTCCACCTGTTCGTAGCCTTCGATAATGTCGCCCACCTTGATGTCGTTGAAGTTCTTGATGTTCAGACCGCAGTCCTGTCCCACCAAGACTTCCTTCACATCGTCCTTGAAGCGGCGCAGCGAACCCAGTTCGCCGGTATAGACCACGATACCGTCGCGGATAATGCGGATCTTGGTGTTGCGGCCCAGACGGCCGTCCAGCACGATACATCCGGCAATCGAGCCCACCTTGCTGATCTTGAACACTTCGCGGATCTCGAGGTTGGCCACGATCCTTTCCTGGATAACGGGCGAAAGCATGCCTTCGATGGCGTCCTTCAACTCGTTGATGGCATCGTAGATAATGGAGTAGAGGCGGATATCGATCTTCTCGTTCTCGGCCAGCTTGCGGGCGGCCACCGAAGGACGCACCTGGAAGCCCACGATAATGGCTTCGGAGGCTGCGGCCAGCATGATGTCGCTCTCGGTGATCTGACCCACCGACTTGTGGATAACGTTCACCTGAACCTCGGGCGTGGAAAGCTTGAGCAAGGAGTCGGACAAGGCTTCCACCGAACCGTCCACGTCGGCCTTGACGATAATGTTGAGTTCCTTGAAGTTTCCGATGGCGATGCGGCGGCCGATATCGTCGAGGGTGATGTGCTTCTGGGCGCGCATACCCTGTTCGCGCTGCAACTGCAGGCGCTTTCCGGCAATTTCCTTGGCTTCCTTCTCGTCGGTCATCACGTTGAACACGTCGCCCGGCTGGGGCGCGCCGTTCAGACCCAGCAGCAAGAGGGGCTGCGAGGGACCGGCTTCCTTCATCGGCTGGTTACGCTCGTTGTACATGGCCTTTACACGGCCGAAAGTGGGACCGGCCAGAATAAAGTCGCCCACACGCACGGTTCCGTCCTGCACCAGGATCTTGGCCACATAACCGCGGCCCTTGTCGAGCGACGATTCGATCACCGTACCCTTTCCGCGCCGTTCGGGATGCGCCTTGAGGTCGAGCATTTCGGCTTCCAGCAATACCTTTTCGAGCAGGGATTCCACACCCAACCCACTCTTGGCCGAAATATCCTGGCTCTGGTACTTGCCGCCCCAGTCTTCCACCAGCAGGTTCATTTCCGCCAGTTCCGACTTGATCCTTTCGGGGTCGGCAGCCGGCTTATCCACCTTGTTGATGGCAAAGATAATGGGAACGCCCGCGGCCTGGGCGTGGTTGATGGCTTCCACCGTCTGCGGCATCACCCGGTCGTCGGCGGCCACCACGATAATGGCGATATCGGTCATCTTGGCACCACGGGCACGCATGGCCGTAAAGGCTTCGTGACCGGGCGTATCCAGAAACGTGATCTTGCGGCCGTCTTCCAGTTCCACTTCGTAGGCCCCGATGTGCTGGGTAATCCCCCCGGCTTCACCGGCAATCACGTTGGTCTTGCGGATATAGTCGAGCAAGGAGGTCTTACCGTGGTCAACGTGACCCATTACGGTAACGATGGGCGTACGGCCCACTTCCTCGCCCGCATCTTCTTCCACTTCCTTGTTCTCCAGTTCGTGGATCACTTCGGCGTCCACGAATTCCACCTTAAAGCCGTATTCTTCGGCCAAGAGCGAGATGGGCTCGGCGCTCAGACGCTGGTTGATGGAAACGAACAGACCCAGCGACATACAGGTGCCGATAATCTGCGTTACGGGAACGTTCATCATCGACGAAAGTTCGTTTACGGTAACGAATTCCGTTACCTTCAACACCTTTCTTTCCTGCATTTCCTGCGCCATCTCGGCTTCCATATGCTGGCGAACCATCTGGCGTTTCTCGCGGTTGTGCTTGGAGGTCTTCGACTTGCCCATCGGCGAAAGGCGGGCAAGGGTTTCCTTCATCTGCTTTTCGATTTCCTGTTCGTCCATTACCGAAGGAGCAGGCGGGGCATTGCGCTTTCCGTTGTTGCCACGAGGACCTTTCGGGGGACGGTTTCCTCCCGGCTGCGGGGCGTTTGAAAAACGTCTGTTCAAACCTTCAAGACCACCGCTACCACCCTGCTGGGGAGTGCCGCCGGCATTGGGCGCGTCTTTCTTGATGCGCTTGCGGCGTTTTTCCAGCGCGCCGGGATTTTCCTTGGAGGAAGCCACCGGCTTGGGCTTGCGCTCGAACTGCGATAGATCCACTTTCTGACCCGTAATCTTGGGGCCGTCGATCTTTACGTATTCGGTCTTGATGAAGTTGTCTTCCTTCGGCTGAACCGCTTCCGGCTTGGGTTCGGGAACCGGTTCGGGTTCCACGATCTGCGGGCGTTCTATCTTGTCCGGCTTCACGGCCTTGCCCTTGCGCGCCAGATCCAGTTCCTTGGCGTCCATTACCGACAGGATCTTGGGACCCGCCACACGGCTGGGCTCGAACAGTTTCTCAAGCTTTTCCTTGGGGCTCTCGGGCTTCTTTTCTTCGGCCGCGGCCACTTCTTCCCGCTTGGGAGCGGGTTCGGGCTCCGGCTTCACTTCAGGCTCCGGCGCGGGTTCCGGCGCGGGCTGCGGTTCCGGTTCGGCTTCCGCCACCGGTTCGGATATGGTTTCCACCTGCGGCGCCTTTTCGGGTTCGGACTGTTCTTCCTGAACCTTTTCCGCCACCTGTTCGGGAGCTTCTTCCGCCTTTTTCTTCTTGGAAGCGGCAGGTTTGGCCTTCTTTTCTTCCACCACGGGAACTTCTTCCGCCGGTTCACTTACCGATACTTCCGGCTCGGCTTCCGTTTCCTTGGTTTCCTTGGCCTTCTTGCTTGTTTTCTTTACCGGTGCGGCCGATATTTCGGAGGTCTTTATAATCAGGTCGCCTTCCACGGAATCGGCGGCTTCCTCCACCGTTTCCTTGGGAGATTCCTTCGCCTCCACCGTAACCTTCTTGGGAATGGCTTCCAACTGCACACCCTGTGCCTTTTCGGAAATCAGCTTGTCCGATTGGAATTCTTTCAAGACAAGCAGGTACTGCTCGCCCGACAACTTGGTGTTGGGGCCGGCTTCCACCTCGTGGCCCTTCTTTCCCAAGAATTCGACAATCGTGCCTACCGAAACATTCACTTCTTTGGCGGCCTTGGAGAGCCTTACCGGTTTTGTTTCTTCTGCCATTAATCTTATGCTTCTGGTTTGTGTATTCTGCTATCGTATCTAAAATCGTGCGCCGGATTAGTTGTCGAACTCGGCCTGGAGAATGCGCCGTACCTCGGCGATGGTTTCTTCTTCCAGGTCGGTGCGGTGCGCCAGTTCCTCGGGATCCATCGCCAGCACGTCCTTGGCCGTGTCGCAGCCGATGTTGCTCAGCTGGTCGAGGATCCACTGGTCGATTTCATCGCTGAATTCCTGCAAGTCGACGTCTTCCTCGTCGGTGCCGGTGCTTTCGCGATATACGTCGATGTCGTAGCCCGAGATGCGGCCCGCCAGCTTGATGTTGAAGCCGCCCTTACCGATGGCCAGCGAAACCTGGTCGGCGCGCATATATACCTCGGCGGTCTTTTCTTCTTCGTTAATCTTGATGGAGGAAATCTTGGCGGGGCTCAGGGCACGGGTAATCAACAGTTCGGGATTGCTCGTCCAGTTGATCACGTCGATGTTCTCGTTGCGCAATTCGCGCACGATGCCGTGGATTCTGGCACCCTTCATACCCACGCAGGCTCCTACGGGATCCACGCGGTCATCGTACGATTCCACCGCCACCTTGGCCCGCTCGCCCGGCTCGCGTTCAATGCGCTTGATGGTGATGAGGCCGTCGAAGATTTCGGGCACTTCCTGTTCGAACAGGCGTTCCAGAAAAATGGGCGAAGTACGCGAAAGCACGATAACGGGCGTGTTGTTCTTCACGTCCACCTTGAGCACGACCGCGCGCACGGTGTCGCCCTTGCGGTAGAAGTCGGCGGGTATCTGTTCGCTCTTGGGCAGCAGCAGTTCCACGCCGGCATCGTCCAGCAAAAGGATCTCGCGTTTCCATACCTGATAAACCTCGCCGGTAATGATCTCGCCGATCCTTTCCTTATAGCGCTTGTAGATAACGTTGTGTTCGTAATCCTGAATCTTCGAGATAAGGTTCTGACGGATAGAAAGGATTTCGCGGCGGCCGAAGTCGCTGATATAGACGGCTTCCGACACATCTTCGCCCACTTCGAAATCGGGTTCTATCTTGATGGCTTCCGAATAGGGAATTTCCAGCACGGGATCCTTGAGCTCGCTGTCTTCCACAATCACGCGGTTGCGCCAGATTTCCAAGTCGCCCTTATCGATGTTCACGATAATGTCGATATTGGAATCCGTTCCGTATTTCTTGATCAGCATGGCGCGAAATACATCCTCCAGAATGCGCATCATCGTTTCGCGGTCAATGCTTTTCAGATCTTTAAATTCGGAAAAGCTTTCTACCAAATTCAGATTTTCCATGGTTTTATCCTGTTATTTGAATGAGATTACAATTTTTGTTTCCTTTACCTGCGCATATCCGAACGCATGTTCGGGCGCATCGGGCATCTTTTTCGTGGGGTTTTCCTGTATGCGGAAGCCGTTTTCGTCGGCCGCCGTAATCACGCCCTTGATGTTCTGGCCATCGGCGGTAAGCGTCTTCACTTCCCGGCCAATGTTCTTTACGTACTGCGCCGGAACGCGGAAGGGCTGGTCGAGGCCGGCCGAGGACACGGTAAGCTCGAAGTCTTCGGCATCGCGGTCGAGGTGCTGCTCGATAAAGCGGCTCACTTCCACGCAGCGGTCAATATTCACGCCCTTCATGCTGTCGATATACACCTTGATTTCGTTCTTGGGCGAAACCGAAACGCTAACGGCAAACATCTCTTCCTGCGGTATGGTTTCCAAGGCCTGCGAAAGAAGTTCTTCTATCTGTTTCTTGTTTATCATCGTTCTAAAAAACTAAGGTTCAGGGAATTGCACGCAACACAAAAGCAACCGCAAGGGCAATAAAAAAGGGGCTTGCACCGCCCCTCAAACCCTCATACCGCACAAATCCAACCCCTAAACCGTGGCAAATGTACGGTATTTTATGCTTAAAAACAAATCATTCCGGATGCACAAGATGCACCAGCTCCACTTTTACATCGAAATTGCGTTCCAGCAGGGTTTTCATTTTTTCGGCGCAATAGACCGAGCGGTGCTGGCCGCCGGTGCAGCCGAAGGCTATGCTCAGGCTTTGGAAACCGCGCTCTATGTAGTTGTTTACCGCCGGTTTGAGCAAGGCCAGGCAGTTTTGCAGAAAGGCGTCCATTTCGGGATAGCCTGCAAAGAAATCCTGTACCTCCGCATTGCGCCCCGTAAGGCTCTTGTAGCGTTCCAGACGCCCCGGATTGGGCAGGAAACGGCAGTCGAACACAAAGCCGCCCCCATGCTCGTCCTCACAAGAAGGCAGGCCTTTTTTAAACGAGAAACTGCACAGATGCAGCCTAAGCTTTTCCGAACGCGGATTGGCGAACTCCGCCCAGTGCGAACCTTCCAAGGCCGCGATCACCCTTTCGATTTCGGGATACGGCGCGAACCGCCCCTGTCTGCGCAATACCGAAAGGTTCCTTATCGCATAGGGAATGCTCTTTAAGAACAGATCCTTTTTCTGACAGATGCCGCGCAAGCCGTACGCCCCCATCGCCTGCAGGATGCGCAACAGCACGCAGGCATAAAACTCCCTGCAGAAACCATCCCTGTCAAAGCCCGCCATCTCGCGCGAAGCCGCTTGCAGGTAATGTTCCAAAAGAAGGTGCCGGAAATCATCGGGCAGCGAAGCCTTGGCATCGTAGAGCAGGGATGCCAGGTCGTAGCCCAAGGGGCCTTTCCTGCCCCCCTGGAAATCGATGAACCAGGGCGCGTTCCCGCGCACCATGATGTTGCGCGACTGAAAGTCCCGATACATAAAGTACTTGTGCGGCTCCCGGTTCAGGAAAGCGCACAAGCGGTCGAAATCGGCTTCCAAGGCCGCCTCGTCGAAAGGAACGTCCGCCACCTTGAGGAACGAATACTTAAAGTAGTTCAAGTCCCACATCATGGCGGCGCGGTCGAAATCCGCCACCGGAAAGACATGCGTGTAATCCAAGCCATTCCCGTCTTTCAACCCCGCCGTCTGGAACCTCACCAAATCTTCGATCACGCGGAAATAAACCTCCCTTACCGCTTCCGGAACGGGAACCTCCGCGTTCTTGGGCAGAAGCGAAAACAGCGTGTCGTCGCCCAGATCCTCCACGAAATACGTCTGGCGGTCGGCCGCCACATGCAGCACCCGCGGCACCGGAAGCCCCTCCTGCAAGAACTGTTGCGTAAACGAAAAATAAGCCTCGTTCTCGGGCACCGAACGGTTGAACGCGCCCAAGACCGTCTGGTCGTTGAAGGCGATACGGAAATAGCGACGGCTGGAGCCGTTGGCCGAAAGCGGCCTGATCTCCGAAGGTTCAAAACCCTTCCATTCCCTAAACTGCTGCCTGATATTTTCCATAGCTTATTTCTCCCTGCTGTTGGCCTTTTCCACGCCTAAAAGACGGTCGTAACGCCCGCCCGGCTCGCGGTAAAAGACATAGACGTAGTAATCGTTCTCCGCCTCTTGGTTGTTGCCCTCCATCACGGGAATGGAAATCTCCCCGTTGTACTGGCAGGCGAACATATAATCGTAAAAACCCTGTTTCAATGGCAGGCTGAGCGTATAGGCACGGATGTTCCCGCGGTATTCCATCCGGCTCTTCTCGTTGCAGAGCCAGTTGTTGAACTTGCCGATAACGTAGTATTTGCGCAGCGGCTGCTGCTCGGCCTGCAGGATAAAATGCACGTTCACGTACTCAGCCTCCACATCCGAATTCTCCATCCGTTCGGCCTTGATGACGAAGTTGCCGTTGATGTCGTCGTCGTTTACATACGGCTTGTATTCCCGGCTCTTCTGCGGCAGGGTCTGCGCGTTGTATCGGTCGCTCACCACCGCCACGTAATCCACCCCGCGCCCGCTGTAGGTAATGGGCCGTATGTCGATGTTGCGGAACTCGTTCAGGCCGTCGAACACCAGCTCGTCCTTGTCGCGGTATTCGTAGCGGCTGCCCGTCTGGAAAAGCATCGGCAGCTGACGCAGGCTCTGCGTGTTCATGTTCTGCTGGGCGAACACCTGCAGGCAGCGGTCGGCCTGTATGATCCGCACGGGGCACTTGGAGGCATCCACCGTAACGGCCAGTTCCTGCCGCAGCTGCCGCCATTCCACACGCCGGGGCACCTTTACCTTGATGGTGGTCTGTACCGCCGCCTCGCACACCATAAAGGGAATCACCAACAGGATATCGTCGGGATCGTCGGGCGCAAAAACTTCGAAACGGTAGGCCCCCGACAGCTTTACGTTACGCCCCTTTTCGGGAAAGGTGAACGAATAGTGCGCATAGTTGCTGCGGGTGTTGAACGAATAGTCCATTTCGGTGATGTCGGTCTTGTTGATGCCCGAAACGTATTCGATCTCGCGCATATCGTTGGGCGAACCGTCGGTGTTGAGCAGCCGCACCCGGTAGCGGAGCGTCATGTCGCGGTCCTGCAAGTCGTCGAAACTCACCTGCAGATAATCGCCGCTGTTGAGATTGATGACAGGCAGGTTCTCGTAGTCTTTATTGGAGGAAACGGCCTGTACCGAGCCGAAACCGATGGCCGTCTGCGCTCTGCAAAACATCGGCATCAACAATAAGAAGGCAAGAAAGAAACACAGGCTTTTCATGGAAAATCGAAACTAATGGAAGAACACATAGGCCACCAGTATGGCGGCGACCACGCCGATAAGGTCGGCAATCAGCCCCGCCTGCACCGCGTAACGGGTCTTGCGGATGCCCACCGAACCGAAATAAAGCGCGATGATATAGAAGGTGGTATCGGCAGAGCCCTGGAAAAGGCAGGACAGACGACCCACGAAACTGTCGGCGCCGTAATTGCTCATGGCCTCTATCATCATGGCCTTGGCACCGCTGCCGCTGAGCGGTTTCATGAACGCGGTGGGCAAGGCGCCCACAAAATCGGTGTTCAGTCCCACCGCATCCACGCACCAGGCCAGGCCGTCTATCAGGTAGCCCATGGCGCCCGAAGCGCGGAAAACGCCGATGCCCACCAGCATCGCCACCAGATACGGAATGATTTTCATGGTGGTCTTAAATCCGTCTTTCGCTCCGTCTATAAAGGCTTCGTAAACATTGATGCGTTTGTATAATCCTCCGCCGATAAAGGCCGTTATCACCAAAAGCAGGATGCCGTTGCCCGCGATATTGGAAAACCGGGCCAATTGCACCGGTTCCAGACTGAGGCAGTAGGCCATCAACCCACCGATAAAGAGCGTGATGCCGCCCAGCCACAGCATAACGGTCTTGTTAAACAGGTTAATCTTCTGCTTGATGGCCACATAGATGATGCCGCCCAGGGTGGAACAGTAGGTGGCGATAAGCAGCGGTACGAACACGTCGGTGGGGTTGGCCGCGCCCAGGATGGCGCGCTGGGCGAGCACCGCGATGGGAATGATGGTGAGACCCGAGGTATTGATGGCCAGGAACATGATCTGGGCATTGCTGGCCGTGTTTTTCTTGGAATTGAGTTGCTGCATGCTCTCCATGGCCTTCAGGCCGAGCGGGGTGGCGGCGTTGTCGAGCCCCAGCATATTAGCCGAGAAGTTGAGCAGCAGTTGCCCCGTGGCGGGATGGTTGGCCGGAATTTCGGGAAAGAGCTTGCTGAAGAAGGGTCCCACGATTTTGGAGAGCACTCGTATCGCGCCCGCTTTCTCGCCCACATTCATGAGCCCCAGCCAAAGGGTCATGACGCCTGCCAGGGGCAGCGCGATATCCAGCACCGCCATCTTGGAGGCCGAGAAGGTGGCGTCGATAATGTTCTTGAACACCTGCGCGTCGCCGGTGCAGACAAACGAAACCAAGGCGACCGCGAAAGCCACCAGAAAGAATCCGATCCAAATGTAATTAAGCAACATACGCCTATCCGCCTTGGAGAGCCAAAATTAGCGAAATTTTCAGACAAAAACGGCAGTCACCGAACACATTCTTAACCGGATCATTTTAGAAAGTGTATCCTATCCCCACATCCACATAATGTTCCAACTTGTGAACGTATTGGGTCGGGGCCATATGGGTAAAGGAATAGCCGGCAAAGACGTTGATTTTATTGATTTTTCCAATAAGCCGCACTCCGGTGCACCCCGAAAAATCGTGAAGATCAGTCTTGGACTTTCCGTATTTCATGCCCGTCTCATCACCAACTACCTTGAATTTACTTTGCGTGTAGCGGTATCCTCCCGTGTAAAAGACAGCCAGATCCAAAAAGGAAACAAGATAGACCTTCAACCCCAAGCCCGCAGAAAGTATCACCGAGTTAAGGTTTGAGGTGGTTTTTAATTTTTCCCCATTTGCAGGCTCTACCGTTTCGGGTACAAAAACACGCCTGTAGTATGCCCCGATATAGGAAACTTCCCCTATCGCATAGAAATTGACGAAGCGCGAGCGCATGGGAATGTCGTAGGTATAGGTCAACGAGAACTTAAGGGGCGGCACGGGCTTCCAAAAATCATACCACCAACTCCGCAATACCGGGCTGTAACTCAAGGCAAGCGCGTGTTTTCCTTGGCCTCGCGCACCCGTTTCCGCACCGCTTGCAAAACCGGCCAAAACCAAGGATACCGTAAAATATCACGATAAACCTCCACAAAAAATTCCTTTTCATATCCATATAAATCTTTGATTCAAGGGAGGCGAAACGCAAAGGCTCCGTTCCTCCTTGTTTTTATACATCTTACCGTACCGAAAACTTTTCCGTAAGCACTCCGCAGGAGGTCTTTACGCGGGCAAGGTAGATACCCGAGGGCATCCACGACACATTGTAGCGGAACGAAACCGTACCGTTCAATGTCGCGACATACAAAACACGCCCGTTCACGTCCAAAATCTCCACCTTCTGGAGGCTGCAGCCCGTGGTGGTGAGCGTTACCGTCTCGCCGGCAGGATTGGGAGCAATCCGCAATTCGGCCTTTTCCGTTGTCTCAACACCCAGCACCCCTTTCTTCTTGATGGAAAGGATTTCCAAATCCGAATATATATGTTCCGAAGAACGCCAACCCGTTACTTCCACCTCGTCTCCGGCACGATATTCCACGCCGTCCACCATCAGTTTGTCTGCAAAAGGCGTTGAATTGCGCATCAGCGTCATGCGTTTCAGTGCGTCATATTCCTGCTCAACCGGATTGTCTATCACGGCCCAAAGCGTAGTAGAATCGGCCTTTGGAAGAAACGCGCCCTTTGTAGGTGGTTGGGATACAAAGGCTAATTTTCCTGTAAAGGTGCCATATTCTGCACTTAAACATTCGGAAAACAATGGGCGAAAAAAGGGTTCTTCGCTTTTCCCTTCCTTGCAACAAGCCAAATCCTGAAATCCCCCCACACATCCCCAACAATCATCCCAATAGATTCCTTTCTCCCTCGATCCCACTTTTTCCACCCATCTGTCCTCAAGACCACCGTTATATCTTATGATATCTCGTAAGTTAATATAGTACAAGGGGGCATCTCCCTCCGTCTTTCCCGTTTCCGTTACCACAAACTTGCTGTATGTCTCTACGGTATCGCCCGGTTTGAGCGAAAAGTCGAACATCAGCCGTTCTTTTCCGAGTTTGTAATCGTAATGATACACCTTGGAATCCTCTTCACGTAAAGCACAGCCCCAATCATAAACCGGCAACTCATCGAAATTGTCCCAATAAAACACCCTCCGGTAAAGTACATTCTTATACGTCTTCCCGTCTATCAAAGTATCCGTTCCGAAAAACATAACTGAGTTTATGCCTGTCAACCGATAGAACCACCCGTCGCTGATGTTTCTATAAAGACTCCACAGACGACCCTCTTGAACAATATTCGGCTTTATCTCCTGGGCAAAAACCGTCAGAACACCGGATACACTCAATATGAGTGTCGTTATTATTGATTTTGCTTTCACAACCTTATGTTTTTAATTTTCATCATAAACAATGTAATACCAATACGTTTCATGGATACGATGCTTCACTCCATTTCCACAACAACATCCATGCACCTTAATCGGGCGTAGTGACACGATAAAAAAATGTCATTGCGGGTTGTTGAATGGAGGCGTTTATCGGCGAATAATGAAGACACAACTGGGAATAATCACTCTCATCCACGGAGACAAGATAGGTATTTTCAGGCTCGTCCGAATAGATAAGATAAGCGCAGTTCCGCTCATATCGATACATACCGATTCGAGTTATCCCAGAACGGGGGGTGGAAAAATCTGTCCCCGAAAAATCATCCACAGGAACCCCGGTGGTATCGTAAAAATACGTGAATGTTCCGTCAAAAAACGTGAGTTTTCCAAAAAATTCAATACCATATTGCCACCCTCGCTTGTTCCCCATATTTTGTCATTAACCCACTCCCCTCTGCACCAATTCTCTATTTTTTCCTCAGACTTGCAGGAAGACAACATTGCCGACAGCAAACCCAAAGAAAAAATCCCAAGCAGTATTCTTTGAAAATTTTTCATACATCATTCTATTTTTGTGTTAAAAATCAACATATTGAATATGTATTACCTCACCGAAAACTTTTCCGTAAGCACCCCGCAGGGGGTCTTTACGCGGGCGAGGTAAATGCCCGAGGGCATCCACGACACGTTGTAGCGGAAGGTTTGATTATCCAATGTGGCGGCATAGAGGATGCGCCCGTTCATATCCAAAATCTCCACCTTTTGGAGGCTGCAGCCCGTGGCGGTTAGCGTTATCGTTTCGCCGGCAGGATTGGGGGTTAATTTCAGTTCGAATTTTTGTGAGGGTTGAACCGACACCCCGCTTTTCTTTATCGTTCTCACTTCCAATTCCGAATCAATTGCACCACCGCCACGCCTCATATAAACGGAAGCCACACCCTGTACCGTTACGTTATCGCCTTCCCGGTACGTTTCACCATCTATCACCACCTCGCATAGACAACGCACTCCGTTGCGCATAAGCACATATTGCCCGGCTTTTGTCTGCAAAATCGGAAAACGTTGACAATCCGCAGCGGAAACATCGGCGGGTGGATTTTCCACAAAAACAATTTTTCCCACAAATGTAGCCTCATTGGCATTCAAAAGACAGTTTTCTGTCTTCTTATACAATGCTGTATCTCCGCTATGGCAACAAAGCAACACATTATCGCTCCCCGAACAATTCAGGCATCCCCATTCTATACCCAACGACAGCGAACCTATGCCTTCCAACCAAAAATCGATGGAATGACTGTCCCTATCTTCGACCTTTACGTACCGGTGCGACCTGCCCCCCTCATAAAATACAGTGTCACATCTCCCTATCACACGGAATCGGCTATACGGGTCTATATCTATCGTATCGCCTGGTTGCAGCGAAAAATCGCAAAGTATCCGTTCGGTTTTCAGGGCGTAATCGTAATGATAGAGTTTCTGATTTTCCTCGCGCAAGGCTGTGCCTCTTCGTTGAACGGGCAAAAGGTCGAAGTTGTCCCAATACAAGACCTTCTTGTACAGAACATCCTTGTAGGTCTTTCCGTCTATCACCGTGTCAGCTCCGAGAAAAAAGGCCAGATTCTCGCCCGTCAGTTCACCGAGTTCTGGATTCAACCCACTCACATTGCGGTTGAAACTCCATTGCCTTCCCTCCTGCACTACATTCGGCTTTATCTCCTGGGCAAAAACCGTCAGAACACCGGATACACTCAATATGAGTATCGTTATTATTGATTTTGCTTTCATGACCTTATGTTTTATCGTTGCTCTCTGATTTATTTCGTATTTGATTCGTTTTAGTTCAATTTTCTTGGTTCCACTGTGTCTTTCCAAACGCTACAAATATATGCCAATACCTCCAAAAACCATATAGTGCCATATCTGTATGTTTTTCGTACCTTTATAGGTTTGTGCCTTGAATCAAGGCGGCCTTGCGATAAGCGGAGGTTTATCTTGTTGTCGGGCGATTGCGTACTTTCCCGTATCTTCGCGATTCAACAAAACAGAAACCATGAAAACTACGGTTCGGGTCTTGTTTTTGGCCGGCATATTGTTGTGCACGGCTTGCGGAAAAAAGCATCTGATTATGGAAGATACCGAGCGGCAGCGGGTCTTGGAAGACTACGCCGCAAAAAAAAGAATGTTCCCATCCTCCGACTTTCAATCCGTGTTCGATTTTATAGAGGCGCAGCAAACACTTAACCGGGAAGCCCTGCAATTCCTCTACGCCTATATGCCCATTGGCGATATCGCCGACTATTCGCCCGGATTCTATCTTCAGAACATACAATTTTCGTTTCAGGCCAAGCAGGAAATGCCCTGGGGCAAGACGATTCCCGAACGCGAGTTCCGCCATTTCGTGCTGCCGGTGCGCGTAAACAACGAGAACCTGGATTCGAGCCGCACGGCCTTTTATGCCGAACTCAAAGACCGGGTAAAGAACCTCTCCCTCTACGATGCCGTGCTGGAAGTGAACCACTGGTGCCACGAAAAGGCCACCTACTCGCCTTCCGACATGCGCACCTCCTCGCCCTTGGCCACCGTCAAGACCGCCTACGGCCGCTGCGGCGAGGAATCCACGCTCCTGGTGGCCGCCTTGCGCTCGGTCTGCATCCCCGCACGCCAGGTCTATACCCCGCGCTGGGCGCACACCGACGACAACCACGCCTGGGTGGAAGCCTACGTGGACGGCAAGTGGCATTTCCTGGGCGCCTGCGAACCCGAACCTGTACTGGATCTGGCCTGGTTCAACAAACCCGCCACACGCGGCATGCTGATGCACACCAAGGTATTCGGCCGCTACACGGGACCTGAGGAAGTGATGGCGCAAACACCGCTCTTTACCGAGATAAACGTTACCGCCAACTATGCCGACACCGCGAGCATACGGGTGCTGGTGCGCGATGTTTCGGGGAATCCGCTGCCCGGCTTGAAAGTGGAGTTCAAACTCTACAACTACGCCGAATTCTATCCCGTGGCCGTGAAGTTTACCGACGGCAACGGCCTGGCAAGCCTTACCGCCGGCAAGGGCGACATGCTGGTGTGGGCGGAGAAAGACGGCCGTTTCGGCTTTCAGAAAGCCAGTTTCGGCAAGGACAAAGACGTAACCTTGGTTTTGGATAGAACCGTAGGCGAGGAATTTTCCACAAGCCTTGACATGGTGCCGCCCGCGCTCAAACGCAAGGAAGTGGAGGTTTCGGAAGCACAACGCATCGAGAATCAGAAACGCCTGCAGGCCGAAGACAGCCTGCGCAACCTTTACACCGCCACCTTCTACAACAAGGAAACCGCTGCCGCGAGAGGCCGAGAACTCGGCCTGCCCGAAGAAGAAGCCGTAAAGGTATTGACCGGATGCCGGGGCAACCGCGCGGTTATCGACACCTTTCTGCAAAACGCGCCCGACCGCACCGGAGCCCTGAACCTGCTGCTCGCCCTGAGCGAGAAAGACTGGCGCGACATATCCTTGAACGTATTGCAGGAATGCCTAGACCAAAACTCCGACAACATTCCCTACGTCTGCAATCCGCGCGTGGAATACGAGCAACTGCTACCCTACCGCACTTATTTCAAGGAAGCGTTCCCGCTTGAATTTTCCGAGAAGATCCGCCATCAGCCCGAATGGTTCGCCCATTGGGTAAACGACAGCATAGAACTTGTTCCCGAATACTGCCTGAGCGCCTGCCCCATCTCGCCTATCGGCGTATATAAGGCCCGCAAGGCGGACGCCAAGAGCCGCTCCGTCTTTTTCGTGAGCGTGCTGCGCGCCCACGGCATTCCCGCAAGAATCGAACCGGTTACCGGCCAGACCCAGTATTCCATAAAGAGCGGTGTCTGGAAAACCGTGTTCGCGCCCGCCGAAAGCCACACGGAAAACGGCTGCCTGCAAATGGAATACCAAGGCGCGAAACTGTTGCCGAACCCCGAATACTACGGGCATTTCACGCTCTCCCGCCACGAAGAAGACGGCTTCCGCCTGCAGACCTATCCCGAAGACGGCAGCGTAAGCTATAAGTCCACGTTCTCCAAGCCGCAGCACCTCAACGCCGGCCATTACCTGCTGGTTTCCGGCACCCGCCTGGCGGGCGGCGACGTATTGGCGCAACTAAGGTTCTTCAACATAACGAATGATAGAGCGACCCGCATTCCCCTTACAATGCGCGACGACCCCGACAGGGTAAAGGTAATCGGCAACTTCAATGCCGAAACGCGCTACTTCGATGTGGAAAGCGGCAGCATTCAAAGCATCCTGCAACGCACCGGCCGGGGTTATTTCGTGTTGGCCGTCTTGGGCTCCGGCCAGGAACCCACCAACCACGCCCTGCGCGACCTATCCCGCCTCAAGGCCGATTTAGAAGCCTGGAACCGACCCATCCTCGGACTGTTTACCGACCCAAACGCGTATCGGAACTATACGGAACATCCCTTCGAGAACCTGCCCGCCACCATGGTTTTCGGCATCGACCAGGAAAATGCCGTGGTAAGGGAGCTGGCGCAGAAAATGGACCTGCAGGCGCAGAACCTGCCGCTGTTCATTATCTGCGACACCTTTAACCGCGTGGTGTTCGCCTCTCAAGACTACAACATCAATCTGGGAGAACTGCTGCTTAAGACAATACGGCAGCTATAACAGGGCCTTGATGGCCGCGCCTATCTTTTCGACCCCGCTTATCTGGTAAGCGTAGCCGTCTATCGAAACTTTTTCCTCTCTGTCGAATTCTTTATGGCGGAAAGTCATGCCGCTTTCCTGCCGTACCTTTCCCGAAAGATGAAATTCGCGGGCGCCCGTCTTGCGCGCTATTTCCGCAATATTGGCTGCCGACACCCCGCAGCCGGGCATCACGATAAGATGTTTTGATTTCTGCACCAGACGGGCAATCAGTTCCGCACCCTGCAAGGCGTCGGCGCGCTGGCCGGAGGTAAGCAGGCGCACCACCCCGCAATCCTCCAGCACCGGTAGGGCTTCCATCGGGTCGGCGCAACGGTCGAACGCGCGGTGAAACGTTACCGGAAGCGGTGCGGCCTCCTGCACGCACTGCCGCAAAAATTCCTCGTCGATGCTGCCGTTCTCGCGCAGCATGCCCACCACCACACCGTTCACGCCCCTGTTCTTCAGACCGCTTATATCGAGCAACATCACCTTCTTTTCCACCTCGTTGTAGAGAAAATCGCCGCCGCGCGGACGCACGATCACATTCACCTTGATGCCCCTCACCGCGCAGGCCTCGGCGATACATCCGTAAGAGGGCGTGGTGCCGCCTTCGGGCATGCCCATGCAGAGCTCCACCCGGTCGGCACCGGCCTGTCTGGCCGCCAGCACGCTGTTCACCGAGTTGGCGCAGACCTCAACCGTAAAATCTTCCCGCTTGGCAAACATGACAAACAAAATTAAAGGGTTTTGTAGATCAGTTCGGAAACGGAACGCTTGGGCACATGATGCACCCGGTCGGGCGTGCGCCAATACTTCACGTCGCCCGCCTGCATGTCCTCTATCTTCACCGTTTCCCTGGGTTTTCCCAAGGCCAGCACGTAGGTGATCTTCAGGTGTTCGGGCAATTGCAGCAACGTCCTTAACTCGGCGTTCCTGAACGACTTGACGATACAGCCTCCGAAACCGGCCTCGGTGGCGGCCAGCACCAAGGTCTGCAGCTGCAGGCCGTCGTCGCAGAGGCAGTTCTCGGCAATCTCCGTATCCAGCAACTGCACCATATAGGCCGCGGGGCGTTCGTTTTCCTCCGGGCCGTCCCAATCCTTGAGATAGCCCGCCCAGGCCAGGAGCGGAAAGAGTTTCCTGCAGTTCTCCCTTTCGGTAACGAGCGCGTATTTCAAGGCCTGCACATTGCGCCCCGAGGGGCAGTAACGGCAACATTCCACCCATTCTTCCAGCAGTTGTTGCGGAACCGGCACCGAGGCGTCAAACCTGCGGTACGAACGGGCGCGTTTGAGCAAATCGAGCAACATGGCCTGGCTTTTTATTGTTCGTGGCCGATATCCTGCATGGCCTGCGTTACGTTGATGGCATAGTCGCCCACCTTCTCGCATTCGGACACGATATCGTTGAGCAGGATTCCGGTGGAATAGCTATAACGCTGCTCCTCGATCGCCGCCATGTGTTCCTGCTTAAGCTGGGTGCGGTAGTTGTTGATCTCGTTTTCCACCTCGTACGCCTTTTTGGGAAGCACCGCCTTGTAGTCGCCCGAGAGGTTCACGCACATCACCGAAATCGATTCCTCGGCCAAGGCGAACATATGCTTGATGCGTTCGGACTGGTGGTCGCCGAAGGTTATCTTCTGCTCGTTGCGGCGCGAAATGGTGCCGGCGATATGCAGCGTGGTGTCGGCGATGCTCTCGATTTCGGAAACAATCTTGAACATGGCGCGGATACGCTGGGTGTTCTCGGTGGACATGCGCGACTCGGAAACCTTGGTAAGGTAATTGGCGATCTCCACTTCCACCAGGTCGCTCTCGTCCTCCATCTTGCGCAGTTTTTCCATCACTTTCTCGAACTCGTCGGCCGGCAGGTTATAGGCGTCTTCCATGCGCTTGAACATCTTCAGGGTATCCTGACCGTAAAGCAGTATTTCCTGCTGTGCCTGGAATAATGAAGCTTCGGGCGTAGAAAGTAAACCTATCTTGATATGCTTCAAGGCGAAACTTTCTTCTCCTTCCTTAGTCGGCAATATACGGACTACAAGTCTGCAAAGCGGTTTCACAAACCATATCAAAGTAAACTCATTGATACATTTGAACAACGTATTAAACAGCGCCAGAGTAAGCGGCAAGGAGGTCAGCACATCGGCCCGCACCGCCTCCTGCATATAGGCCGGAACCTCGGCCTGCAGCAAGGCCGCGTTGCTGTACATGGGGTTAAAGTTGGCGATGTGCAGGAACATGCTCAGGTCACACACCATATTGAGGAAGTACGGGAACACGATAAACATCCACACCGCCCCGAACATATTGATGAGCATATGCGAGAAAGCGGCGCGCTTGGCCTGCACGTTGGCCACCGAAGCGGCCAAAACGGCGGTGATCGTAGTACCGATATTTTCACCGATAATCATGGCCGCCGATTCCTCCAGTCCGATAAGGCCGCTGGCGCAGATAACCAGGGTAAGGGCGATCGTGGCACTCGAACTCTGGAACAAGGCTGTCATCAACGCCCCTATCAGCACGAAGATAAGGCGCGAAAGTATGCCGTGCGAGGTAACGGAATTGATGAAATTCTGCACCGCCGGATAATCCTGGATGTTGGTGGGCATGCATTCCTGCAAAAAGCGCAAGGCCAGGAACAGCGTACCGAAGCCGATAATCATTTCGCCCACGTTCTTGCGCGAGCGTTTCTGCGAAAAGAGCAGCGGCAGCGCGAACGCGATGATGGGCAGCGCCAGGTCGCTGATGCTGAATTTTCCGAACCCTAATACGGAAACCAGCCAGCTGGTCACCGTGGTTCCTATGTTGGCCCCCAGGATAATGCTGATGGAGCCAACCAAGTCTAAAAGCCCGGCGTTTACGAAACTCACCACCATGACCGTAACGGCAGAAGAACTCTGAATTAGAGCCGTGATAAAGACACCTGTCAAAAGTCCTTTGAACCGATTGGAAGTCATCGAAGACAGAATGCTCCGCATCTTGTTTCCGGCCAGTTTCTGCAAAGACTCGCTCATCATCTTCATCCCGTACAGGAAAAGCGTAAGGGAGCCGATGAGTTGCAAAAGGATAAGGATTTCCGATTTCATCGTTATATGTGATGTGATTTAATAGCTGAACATCCATACCGCGGGACAGTCGCGGTAATCGTTTTCTTTTAAAAGCTTCAGGTAATCGCCCGCCACCGTCCTGGTTTTTCCCCCGGCGCAGGATTGTGTCTTGCGGTAGGCTTCCAGATAGACCTCGCTTACTTTTCCGTTCTCGAACACGGGCCGTTTTTCGGTGCCGAACACCAATTGTTCTATATAGGCGTCTCGGCGCTGTTCGGCCTCGTCCCTAAAGAGGAAATAGGCGGTGTCTGACAGGAAACCGTCCCAGAAGCAGGCCCTTTCGGCCAGTTCCGCCGGGCTGAATTCCACGATTTCCGTTTGCCCGTATGCATTCGTGTCCTGCTGGACGGCCTTAAAGTAAGCGTATGTACGGGGGCTCAGGAAATCTTTCAGCTCGGTCTGGATGCGCATCAGGTCGGGGCGGATGTTGATAAGCCCGTTCCTGTGGACCACCGAGAAGTAGTGCCCGTAGAGCAGATCCGCGTAATCGGCGGCCGCCTTCTTTTCCCTGCTGTTGCGGTCTTTGTTGCCCGAACGCAGCAGAATCAGGTTGAAGTCGGTGTTTTTGGTAAGCAGCACCGCGAAATCCTCCAGCAGCACGTAGGCCGAATCCGCCGTTTGCATATCGCCCTGGTCAACAAGGTCTTTATAGGCATCCACCGCCATTTTGAGCGACTCCGACCTGTCGTTCCAAAGTTCGTCCAGACGTTCCGAAAAATTCTGTAAGACCTGCGCCTTGGCACCGGAGAGTGTCAGTAAAACCAGCAAAAACAAGATCGTTTTGCAACAAGAATGTTTCATAAAGCAGTCTTTTTCTGCGTTGAAGGTAACCCGTACCGCCTATTGGGGCACGTAAAAGTACATCATTGCCTCCAATTTTGCGAAAAAAAATGCATCGTACGAATTTTACGTATCTTTACAAGTTTTTAACCTCCCGTCCCGACGGCGGAAATCACAGAAGAATATGGCAGCAGAAGAACAACCGAAAATTATTTTCTCGATGAACCGGGTAAGCAAGGTTTACCCGCCCAACAAACAGGTGCTCAAGGATATATGGCTCTCCTTCTTCTACGGAGCCAAGATCGGCATCATCGGTCTGAACGGTTCGGGTAAATCCACGCTTTTAAAGATTATCGCCGGCATCGACAAGAACTACCAGGGCGACGTGGCCTTCTCGCCGGGCTATTCGGTGGGCTATCTGGCGCAGGATCCCGAGCTGGACAACAGCAAGACCGTAAAGGAAGTGGTGCAGGAAGGGGTTCAGAAAGTGGTTGACCTGATCAAGGAATACGAAGAGGTGAACAACCGTTTTTCGGAGCCGATGGGCGACGAGGAGATGAACAAGCTTATCGAACGCCAGGGCGAGCTTACCGAGCTGCTCGACCAACACGACGCCTGGGAACTGGACGCCAAACTGGAACGCGCCATGGACGCGCTCAACTGCCCCGAGGCCGACACGCCGGTGGCCAACCTCTCGGGAGGTGAACGCCGCCGGGTGGCGCTCTGCCGCCTGCTGTTGCAGGAACCCGACATCCTGCTTCTCGACGAACCCACCAACCACCTCGACGCCGAGTCCATCCAGTGGCTGGAAGCGCACCTGCACCAATACAAGGGTACGGTGATCGCCGTTACGCACGACCGCTACTTCCTCGACAACGTGGCCGGCTGGATCCTCGAACTCGACCGGGGCGAAGGCATTCCATGGAAAGGCAACTACAGCTCCTGGCTCGACCAGAAGACCAAACGTCTGGAGCAGGAGGAAAAGTCTGAATCGCGCCGCCGCAAGACCCTCGAACGCGAGCTGGAATGGGTGCGCATGGCGCCCAAGGCACGTCAGGCCAAGGGCAAGGCGCGTCTGAACGCCTACGAGAAGATGCTCAACGAAGACAGCAAGCAGAAGGAGGAACGCCTGGAAATCTATATCCCCAACGGCCCGCGCTTAGGCAACAACGTGATCGAGGCCGTGCACGTGCGCAAGGCCTTCGGCGACAAGGTGCTGTTCGACGACCTTAACTTCAAGCTTCCCCCTGCCGGCATCGTGGGCGTGATCGGCCCCAACGGCGCGGGCAAGACCACACTTTTCCGCCTTATCATGGGGCTGGAGAAACCCGACGAAGGCACCTTCGAGGTGGGTTCCACCGTCAAATTAGGCTATGTTGACCAGCAACACGCCAGCATCGACCCCGAAAAGACGGTATGGGAGGTGATCTCGGAAGGCAACGAGCAGATAAACCTGGGCGGACGGCTCATCAACTCGCGTTCCTACGTGTCGCGCTTCAACTTCGGCGGCGCCGACCAGGGCAAGAAGGCGGGAGTGCTCTCCGGCGGCGAACGCAACCGCATGCACCTGGCCCTGGCCTTGAAAAGCGAGGGCAACGTGCTGTTGCTTGACGAACCCACCAACGACATCGACGTGAACACGCTCCGTGCGCTCGAAGAAGGTCTGGAAGCCTTTGCCGGCTGCGCGGTGGTGATCTCGCACGACCGCTGGTTCCTCGACCGTATCGCCACCCATATCCTGGCTTTCGAGGGCGACGGGCAGGTGTATTTCTTCGAGGGCGGCTATACCGAATACGAGGAAAACAAGAAGAAGCGCCTCGGGGACACGACACCCAAGCGGTTCAAATACAAAAAACTAATGGAGTAAAAAGCGTTTTGAACGGCGATCTGCCGCGTTGCAGCCCTCGGTCGGTTCGGTCACGTACTTCAGTACGCTCCCTCCCGAGCGACGAACTTCCGCCTCGCATCTCACCATTCAAAATGCTTTTCCCCTTCCGAAATAGAACATTTCTTCCCCCTTCAAAAATGGGGGCTGGATTGTTTATGTGCATTTCTGTAATTTTTCCGGGACCTTTCGTGTCTAATGAGCAAAAACTCCTACAGTACGTGCTATGGATGAACAGGAATTTACCCGTCTGGTGCGGGAACAGAAGGAAACTATATATACCGTCTGCTATATGTTTTCCGACAATCCGGACGAGGTGGGCGACCTTTTTCAGGAAACGCTGGTGAACCTCTGGCGCGGGTTCAGGAGATTCAGGGGCGAAAGCAGCGTGCGCACCTATGTCTGGCGTATCGCGCTCAACACCTGCATCAACGCCGACGGCAGGAAAAAACGGCGGCAGAAGCACGAAACGCCCTACGACATGCGGCAGCTGGAACCGGCCTTGTTCGAGGGCGGCATGGAGCAGACCAAACAGGCGCGCATGTTGCACGGAAGAATCCAAAAGCTGGGATTTTTCGACCGTGCCATCGTGCTGCTCTGGCTGGAAGACCTCTCCTACGAGGAAATCGGTGCCATCGTGGGCATCAGCGCGCGAAACGTGGGCGTGCGCCTGTTCCGCATCAAGGAGGAACTTAAAAAGACTGTCCGTTCCGAAAATCCATTACAAACCCTTTAAAAACCTTGCAGATGAAATCGATAGAAATCCCCGAATCGGAATATGCCCAAATGAAGGAAGAATTGGCCTCGCTCAAGAAATTGGTAAGCGAAAACATGGAGGTGAGCGAACCGGCCATACGCCGTTCCATGGAGCGGAAAACCGACGAGATAAACCGGTCTTCGACCGTGATAAAGGTAATGGCCCTGGCGATGATGTGCATACTGCCGGCCACACTGCACAACACGCTGCACGTCTCGGCAGCCTTCATCATCGCTTCCGAACTCATGATGCTGTTCTGCCTTTTGGCCACGGTGGTGATGCACGCCCCGATACGCAGGCTCGACTTCGCCTGCGACAACCTGGTGGACGTGGCGCGGACGATGAGCCGTTTCAAGCGCCAATACGTGCACTGGCCGAGAATCGGCGTGCCGATGATAATCCTGTGGTTGGGTTGGCTGTTCTACGAAATCTACACTGTAAACGGCCAAGACCGCACCGATTTCCTGATTATCGGCGCCGGCATCCTCTGCGGTGCCCTCATCGGAGCCTTTCTGGGCTTCCGGATGAACCGCCACGTAATCCGCAAAGCCGATGAAGTGCTGCAGGAAGCGAGGCGGATCACCGGGGAGTGAAAACCTGATTTTATGTACCTTTGACTTCATGTTTGTTCAGTTTCCTTTAAACGGTACGTGGCGCGGCAGCGTGCTTTGCCTCGCGTTGCTCCTTACGGGTTTTCTCGGCACCCACCGCGCCATGGCCGTTTGTCCCGCCGACTCGGGGCGCGTGGTTTCCGGCGGTATCAAGGCTGAGGCGAACAGTTTCGCCTACAAGATGACCGTTCCGCCCGAGGTGGCCAAAACCATTCCCGGCACGGGCTTCAGCGTGGGCGGGTTCGTGTTCTTCAACCTTCACAGACATATCGCGCTGCAGATCGACGTGTTCTATCATTTCAAGACCGCATCCGTCGAACAGCAAGGCAACAAGGGACACCTCACCTACCTCGGCATGGAGATTCCCTTTTACGTGATGGCGCAGTGGAAGTTCGGCAATTGCAGCCGCCTGTATGTGGGCACCGGCCCCAACGTGGAATTCGGCTATCATGCCGTTATCAAAAGTCATGGCGAGAAATTCGACCTCTACAAGAAAGATGAGGAAACCGAACTTTCGGCCATGCAGAACACCAGCATGGGCTGGGCGTTGATGGCCGGCTACGAATTCGCGTTCGGCCTGCAGCTGAACGTCGCCTTCAAGGGCGGTTTCTACAACGTGCTGGACGCCAACCGCACCGAAGTGGGGTGCTATCCCATCACGCTCAGTGCCGGCGTGGCCTACCGTTTCGGATTGCTGCCCACCAAAAACAAAGACAAGGATGCCGAGTAGAGGGTTCGCCAACGGATACCGGTTCGCGCTCTGGGTCTTGTTCCTGCTGTTCTGCCTGCCCGCTTCCGCACGGCAAGACTCCCTGCGCGCCAAGCACCGGGATTCCCTGCCCGACGTACTGTTCGACGTTCAGATCAAGACGTCCTCCAAGCCTAAGAAAGACAACTTCTGGCGACGCATGTTCGCCGGGCATATCGACCGCACGTTCGAGAAGAAACTAGACTACAGCTTCGTGGTTTCACCCTCCTGGTCGCGCGAGGGCAGCCTGGGTTTCGGCGCGATGGGCGCGGGCCTGTACCGCCTCGACCGCAGCGATTCAAGCATGGCGCCTTCCGATTTCAGCCTGTCGGCCAACGCCTCGCTGAAAGGGTTCTTTTTCGTGGGCATCTTAGGCGACACCTACTTTAAAGGCGGCAAGTCAAGGCTCAAGTACGAACTTTCCTTCTCGCAGAAGAAACTGAACCTGTGGGGCATCGATTACGAGGCCTGCCTTGTCAATCCCGCCATCGACTACACCCGTTGGAAAGTCAAGGCCGACGCCTTTTACGACTACAAGGTCTATCCGGGACTTTATGTAGGGGCGGCGCTCAACATCGGCTACGCTTCGGCCGTAAGGATAGACGACATCGCCTACCTGCAAGGGCAGAAACGCGACATCTTCACCACCGGCATCGGCGTTTCGCTGCAATACGACACCAGAAACAACGTTTCCTATCCGACCCGCGGCTTCAACATCCTTTTCCGGCAGACCTTTTACCCAAGCGTGTTCGGCAACTGCGGAAAAACCTTCTACCGAAGCACCTTCAATCTGGACTACTTCCTGCACCCATGGCGGGGAGCGGTACTGGCCTTCGACCTTTTCGGCGAACTCCACAGCCGAAACACCCCCTGGGCATTGCGCGAAGAAGCCGGCGGCATCGGGCGTCTGCGCGGCTACTATGCCGGACGGTATATCGACAACAACCTGCTCTCACTGCAGGTGGAACTGCGGCAGAAACTGTTCTGGCGCGTGGGCGTGGCCGTTTTCGGCGGTTGCGGTTCGGTGTTCCACTCGTTCAAGAACTGGAAGGCGAACAGCCTGCTGCCCTCCGGCGGGTTGGGGCTGCGTTTCGAGTTCAAGCACAGACTGAACCTGCGGGTCGATTACGGCTTCGGCAAAGACACCAGCGGATTTATCCTGGGTTTGGGCGAGTCTTTCTGAGCGCGGCTTTGGGAAAAGCCCAAATAAAAACGTATATTTGCTACGCTTTTAATCCAATACAACAAACATCATGACCATTGAAATAGTTGACGGACAGTCGAAACGCCTGTATTCCTTAGTGGCTCCGTTGGTAATGAACCGTCAGGTGCTTCATCAGAACCACGATTATCCCTTCTGGACCTCGCCCGCCCATATCTGGTTCATCGCACTGGAAGGTCAAAAAGATGTCCGCGCGTTCTTTCCTGTGAAAATCACCAAAAAGGGGGAAGCCGAGATCAACAACTATTTCATGGCGGGAGCCGAGGCAACGGCCTTTCAGCCCCTCATCAAGGAAATCATCGCCTACTGCCGCCGAAAATACACCCTGCAGGCTGTGGTATTGATGCCACACAGAGACCTTTTCAAAGCCGCCGGATTCCATATCACCAAAGAATGGAGGCTCTATGTGAAGATGGAATACGGCCGCAAGAGGAAGGAAGAAAAACCGGAAAAGGCCGCCAAGACGGCCAAAGCCGCCAAAACAACAAAGACGGCCAAACCGGCAACGGCAGCCCAGGCCTCCAGAATGAAATCGGGCAAGACAACGCCCAAGAGCAAAGCCGCGCCCAAACGAAAAACGACCGCCAGGGCAAGCAGGAAATAAGGGAAAGGGCATAGCCATGAATGTTTATGAACTTGCCCAGGAACGGATAAGGCTGCTTTTCGAGACTTTCGACAACATCTACATTTCCTTTTCGGGAGGTAAGGACAGCGGGGTGCTGTTGAGCCTGACGCTGGATTATATGCGCAGGAACGGCATCACCCGCAAGATAGGCGTTTTCCATATCGACTACGAGATACAGTACCGGCAGACGCTGGAGTATGTGGACCGCTTTCTGAAAGACAACGCCGACCTCTTGGACGTATATCGGATCTGCGTTCCCTTCAAGGTGCAGACCTGCACCTCGATGTACCAGCAGTACTGGAGGCCGTGGGAAGACGACAAGAGAGACATCTGGGTGAGGGACATGCCGAAGGATGCCCTTACGTGGCGCGACTTTCCGTTCTACAACGAAGACATGTGGGATTACGAGTTCCAAACCCGTTTCGCCGTCTGGCTGCACCACCGGAAAAAGGCCAAGCGCACCTGCTGTATCATCGGGATCCGCACCCAGGAAAGCCTGCACCGCTGGCGCTGCATCTACAGCAACCCCAACCGCTTTATGGGGAAACGCTGGATCCGGCAGTGGCCCGGCGGAAAGATCTGCAACGCCTACCCCATCTACGACTGGCTTACCGCCGACGTGTGGACGGCCAACGGCAAGTTCGGCTGGCCCTACAACAAACTTTACGACCTGTTCTATATGGCGGGCGTGCCCGTGGAAAGCCAGCGCGTGGCCAGTCCGTTCATCTCGCAGGCCATCGCCAGCCTGCATCTCTACCGCGCCATCGACCCCAACATGTGGGGCAAGATGATAGGACGGGTGAACGGTGCCAACTGCGCGGCCATCTACGGCAAGACGGCGGCCTTTGGCTGGCAGAACGTAAAGCTGCCCAAGGGGCTCAGCTGGGAACAGTACATGTATTTCCTGCTGTCCACCCTGCCCGAGGAGACCCGCCGCAATTACCTGGAGAAACTCTCGGTAAGCGTGCGTTTCTGGCGGAACACGGGCGGCGTGCTGAGCGACAACACCATCAGTCTCCTGCAAAAATCGGGCGTTCCCGTCACGGTGGAGGAAAAGAGCAACTACAAGACCTCCAAGAAGCCCGTAAGGATGGAGTACATGGACGACATGCCCATTTCGGAGTTCAACCTGCTGCCCACCTACAAGCGGGTCTGCATCTGCATTCTCAAGAACGACCATGCCTGCAAATACATGGGTTTCTCTCCCAACAAATTGGAGAAGGAACGGCGTAAGAAAATCATGGAGAAGTACCAATCCCTACTGGAGCAAAAAAATGGAAAAAGACTTTAAAAGCCCTGTGTACGGAGTCCGCTCCGTGCCGGTAGAAAAGATAGTGGCCAACAGTTACAACCCCAACATCGTGGCGCCTCCGGAAATGAAACTGCTGGAGCTGTCCATTTGGGAAGACGGCTACACGATGCCCTGCGTCTGCTATTACGACAAGGAACGCGACCTGTACGAACTGGTGGACGGCTACCACCGCTACATGGTGCTGAAGAAATCCAAGCGGATCTACGAACGCGAGAAAGGCATGCTTCCGGTAACGGTCATCGACAAAGACCTGTCGAACCGCATGGCCTCCACCATACGCCACAACCGTGCCAGAGGCGCGCACAACGTGGAACTGATGAGCGAGATCGTGGCTGAACTCACCAAGGCCAACATGTCGGACGCCTGGATCATGCGCAACATCGGCATGGACCGCGATGAACTGCTCCGCCTCAAGCAGATAACCGGCCTCGCGGCACTCTTCGCCAACCGCGAATTCAGCGAAGGACTGCAGAACTGCGGAGAGAACGACCCCGACGACCACGAACGCGACGTCTACTGACGGTTTCGCCAAAAAACAAAACAAAATCTACCAAAAACAACATATAAAACAATAATTATCATTGTATTACAGATGTAATAACTTTATTACTAATAACTTTATTACAAACAATATTATTACTAATAACTTTGTAAGTAATAACTTTATTACATATCTTTGCACCAAAGCATTCCGCCATGAACAATATGGAAGAAAAACCTTTTATCTTTGGTGTGGCCACTTCCGGAGAAAACTTTACCGACAGGACAAAAGAAACGGAACGCCTGCTGCTGAACTTCAAGCACGGAGTGAACACGGTGCTGATCTCGCCCCGCCGCTGGGGAAAGACATCCTTGGTTCAGAAAGTATGCGGAATGGCACAATCCGCCAAATTAAAGGTGGTCTTCCTCGATATTTTTTCCTGCCGCAGCGAAAGGGATTTCTACGATGCCTTCGCCGCCGCCATCCTCAAACAGACTTCCTCCAAATGGGAAGAATGGGTGGAAAACGCCAAACTGTTCCTCTCGCGCATCAGCCCCAAAATCACCATGGGCCCCGACCCGATGTCCGATTTTTCGGTGTCTCTCGAAATGAACCCCAAGAGCGACGATATCGAGGAAATCCTGCAGCTTCCCGAGAGGATAGCCCAGAAAAAGAAGTGCAAGGTCGTAATCTGCATCGACGAATTTCAACAGATTGCCGAGTTCAACGACTCCAAAACCTTTCAGAAACGGCTCCGTACCGCATGGCAACTGCAAAAATCGGTGTCGTACTGCCTGTTCGGGAGCAAGCAGCACCTGATGAACGAACTCTTCGAAAAGAAGAGCCTTCCTTTCTATAAATTCGGCGACACCATCTACCTGGACAAGATAGGCACGTCCGATTGGGTTGAGTATATCTGCAAGCGCTTTACGGCCACGGGTAAACGCATTTCGCAAACCCTGGCGGAAAAAATCTGCCAGCGGGTGGACAACCACTCCTCATATGTGCAGCAACTGGCCTGGCTGGTGTGGATCCATACGGGCAAGACCGCCACGGCACAGAATCTCGAAGACGCATGGCAGGACATCATCGACCAGAACACGCCCCTGTTCGAAAAGCAGACCGAAAGCCTTTCCACCTATCAGATGAATTTCATGCGGGCGGTGGTCAACGGAACGGACAAGGAATTCACCTCTCAGGAAATCCTGCAGAGATACCAGCTCGGTTCTTCCGCCAACGTAAGCGTCATCAAGCAGGCCTTGGTGAAAAAAGAACTGATCGAACTGGAAAAGCAGCGGGTAATCATTCCCGACCCCATCCTGAAAGTCTGGCTCAAACAGGAACTGTTCCGCGACTAAGGCCGCAGGGTCGCCATTCCTCCCGACAAAACCTTTGCCGGCATAATGCCACGGCGGTTTCTTGTTTTATCCTTTAAAATGCCTTAAATTTGCGCTCAAAGGTTATTTTGGCGTGAACGACTTGGCTGCTTTGGTTTCCGATATCGAGAAAAAGGCGCGGAATTTGGCCGACAGGCTCTCCGCACTCGAAATCGAGAACAAGAAACTGAAAAGCCGGTTGAACGAGGCCGAAGTATCCTTGAACTTGCAGAAAAGCAAGGTAAAGGAATTAGAAAATAAAAACAGCATATTAAAAGTAAGCGGCAGCCTCGGCTGCGGCAATGGAAAGCAAGACAGGCAGAAAGCCGGTGCCGTGATAGACGGCCTGGTGCGGGAGATAGACCGGTGCCTGATGCTTCTGGACGCTTTCGACCCATCCGGAAAGGAAACCGAACCGATTCCCGTTTCCTTGTCCGGACAGAAGGTCGAATGAAGACCACCGACAAACAATGAACGCGATTCCGATTACCGTAAACATCTGCGAACGTCCGTATAAGCTGATGGTGAACCCCGACGACGAGCCTCTTATCCGGGAAGCGGCGAGGAAAATAAACGAAGGACTACGGAACTACTCGCAGAACTACGCGTTTAAGGATTATCAGGATCTGCTTTCGATGGTGGCCCTGCAATACACCCTCAATTCGCTGAAGAACGAAAGGGAACTCAGTTACAGAGACCGCGAGTTGACGGAACAGTTGCAACAGATAAACAGAACGCTTTCTATATAAGGACAACCGCACGACCCGCCATACAGTTTGAAAACTCAACATTTTAAACTTTGGGGATGGGTTCCGGTTCGGGAAGGTAGGCTTTGAATTCCTTCGGGAATCTCCTTTGGAGACATAAGAAACCTGAAAGAAAGGGCTGCCCCATAAATATAGAGCAAGGAGTTTTCTTTAACTCTATAGGGTCTGCGGTTTTTCTTGCTTTGTCTATTGTCCGGCTTCTTTTGATAGGCTTTCATTCATTATAAAAACAAAAAGAGATGGATTCGAATGCCGTTTTGATTGTCGTAGCGTTTGTGCTCGGCATCGGAATTTGGGCGGCCGTGAACGCGGTGCTGCTCAAAAGGAGACAGAAGCGGATTCTTGCCGAGGCGGAGAACCAAGGCGAGATCCTAAAGAAAGAAAAGTTGTTGCAGGCCAAGGAAAAGTTCCTGCAGATGAAGGCCGAGTACGACAAGAACGTACAGGAACGCAACAGCAACCTGGTTCGCAACGAAAACAGGATCAAACAGAAAGAAAACGAAATCAACCGGAAGTTAGAAGAGATTCAACGCAAGAACAACGAACTTTCGACCCTGAAGGAGAACCTCAACAACCAGTTGCAGGTGGTTGGCAAGAAGCAGCAGGAACTGGAAAAAAGCCACGCCCAGCACGTGAAGCAGCTCGAGGCGGTGGCCGGCCTTTCGGCCGAGGAAGCCAAGTCGCAGCTTATCGAGTCGCTTAAGGACGAAGCCAAGTCCGAGGCCCTGAGCCAGATCAAGGACGTGGTGAACGAAGCCAAGCTTACCGCCAACAAGGAAGCCCAGAAAATCGTTATCCAGACCATCCAGCGCACCGCCGCCGAACACGCCATCGAGAACACGGTATCGGTGTTCAACCTCGAGAACGAGGAGATCAAGGGCCGTATCATCGGCCGCGAAGGCCGCAACATCCGCGCCCTGGAAGCCCTTACGGGCGTTGAAATCATTATCGACGACTCGCCCGACGCCATCATCCTCTCGGGCTTCGACCCGGTTCGCCGCGAGATTGCCCGCCTGTCGCTGCACAAGCTGGTTACCGACGGCCGCATCCACCCCGCCCGCATCGAGGAAGTGGTTACCAAGACCCAGAAGCAGATCGAGCAGGAAATCATGGAAACCGGCAAGCGCACCTGCATCGACCTGGGTATCCTGAACATGAGCAACGAGCTGACCCGCCTGATCGGCAAGATGAAATACCGTTCCTCCTACGGGCAGAACCTCTTGCAGCACGCCCGCGAAACGGCCAACCTCTGCGCCACGATGGCCTCCGAACTGGGTCTGAACCCCAAGATCGCCAAACGTGCCGGCCTGTTGCACGACATCGGCAAGGTGCCCGACAACGAGCCCGAGCTGCCGCACGCCATCCTGGGCATGAAACTGGCCGAGCGCTACAAGGAAAGCCCCGAGGTATGCAACGCCATCGGCGCCCACCACGACGAAATCGAGATGACCAACCTTATCTCGCCCATCGTGCAGGTGTGCGACGCCATCTCCGGCGCACGTCCCGGTGCCCGCCGCGAAGTGGTGGAAGCCTACATCAACCGTCTCAACAACCTCGAGTCCCTGGCACTGTCCTACCCCGGCGTGGTAAAGACCTACGCGATCCAGGCCGGCCGCGAGCTGCGCGTGATCGTGGGTGCCGACAAGGTTACCGACGACCAGGCCTGCCAGTTGTCCTTAGACCTGTCGAAGAAGATTCAGGAAGAGATGACCTATCCCGGCCAGATAAAGATTACCGTTATCCGCGAGACGCGGGCGGTGAACTACGCGAAGTAGGGCTTTAGGAGCTCTGCGAGATACTCCGGACAGCGGCAAGGCATTCCGCTGTCTTTCTTTACGAAAGCCAATTGCGAAAACCCACGGTTGAGCAGTTGGCTTTCTTGGTTGTATACCTCGTAATAAAAGTCCATGCGCGCGCCCTGCGGCATTTCCCTGACGATGGTGCGCACGGTAACCACATCATCGTAATGCGCCGGCTTACGGTAATTGAGCTCGGCCTTGACCACGGGCATCATCACGCCCCGTTCTTCCATCTCGCGGTAGGACAGCCCCAGGGCGCGCATCGACTCGCCGCGGGCTATCTCATAGAACTTCAAGTAGTTTCCGTAATAAACAAAACCCATCTGATCGACATCCCCGTAACATACGCGGATCCGGGTATCGTGGCTGTACATTCTATAGAGGTGTTTTCGGGTAAAACGACACGTAAAGTTAACCATTTTGCCGGTTTGGCCGGCACCCCCCGCCAAAACAGGACACTTTTCGAGAAAAACACGGCCAGAGAAGAAATTTATCAACCGTTTGATAAGTTTCTTCCCGTCCCTCCTTCCTGAGAGGTAATGAACAACCACCCTCCATAAAAATTTTAAGAAATTTTTGTTCGGCCGAAATCCCGCCCCGTCCGCCACAAAATTACAACATCAAGAAAATCATTATACAACACTCCAGAACCACACGACAGCACCGATTTCGCCTACACATTACTTTTTTAAAAAGCAAGAGCCGGCAC
The DNA here is from genome assembly GCA_023667315.1 of Ruminococcus flavefaciens. GTDB lineage: Bacteria > Bacteroidota > Bacteroidia > Bacteroidales > P3 > Pullibacteroides. The sequence goes on along the minus strand of JAMPAI010000001.1, from coordinate 251,506 downwards.
ACTTTTTTTTTACCTTTTTTCATCCCATCTTTGCAAGCGAAAATCACGTGTTGAAAAGTCCGAAGAACACCACTTATCAACAGTCGATATATCACACCTTTTATTTTTAGCCGAGATGGAAAAGAATCATACCTCCGTATGGGAAGAATGCCTTGAGATCTTCCGCGACAATTTGGGTGACACCGCCAATTACAAGGCGTGGTTCACTCCCATCAAGGCCGTGAAGTTAGAAAACAACACCCTTACCATACAAGTTCCCAGTCCGTTTTTCTGTGAATGGCTCGAAGAACACTACGTAGGCTTATTACGTTCCGCCATCAAGCGTACGTTGGGTCCGGAAGGCCGCCTGGAATACTCTGTAATCGTGGATAACACCAACCCGTATGCGGTAACAGCCGAAAGCGGATACAAAAAAGAAACCCGAAACCAGCCTACCGCCATGCCCATTCCGCAAAGAAACCAGCAACTGCCCGACCCGTTCATCATTCCGGGAATCAAGAAGATCAAGGTCAATTCCCAGCTGAACCCCGCCTATTCCTTCGATAATTTCGTGGAAGGCGAATGCAACCGTCTGGCACGCTCTGTGGGCTATTCCATTGCCGAGAAACCGGGCAAGACGGGATTCAACCCCCTGTTCCTGTACAGCCCGATCGGATTGGGCAAGACCCACCTGATGAACGCCATCGGCCTGCAGGCCAAGCTGAACTATCCCGACCTCACGGTGCTGTACGTTTCGGCCGAGCTCTTCACGCAGCAGTTCATCGACTCCTGCCGCAACAACACCACCAACGACTTCACACACTTCTATCAGTTAATCGATGTGCTGCTGATCGACGACATCCACAAGCTGGCGGGAAAAGACAAGACGCAGGATGCTTTCTTCCAGATATTCAACCAACTGCACCAAAGCGGAAAGCAAATCATCATTTCGTCCGACAAGCCGCCGGTAGAACTGCAGGGCATCGACCAACGGCTGCTCTCCCGCTTCAAGTGGGGGCTGGCCGCCGAACTGCAGGTGCCCGACGTGGAGACCCGCATCGCCATCCTGCAGAAGAAACTGCACTCCAACGGGGTAGAGATGCCCAAGGAGGTTATCGAGTACATCGCCTACAGCATCTCCACCAACGTGCGCGAGATGGAAGGCGTGCTCAACTCGCTGCTGGCGCAGTCGATCCACAACAAGAAGACCATTACGATGGAACTGGCGCGCAAGATGATCGACCAGATCGTGCACAACTCCGCCAAGGAAATCTCCATCGACTATATCCAGAAGGTTATCTGCGACCATTTCGAACTGCCGGTGGACAAGATACACTCCAACACCCGCCGCCGCGAGATCGTGATCGCCCGTCAGCTGGCCATGTATTTCGCCAAGAAACACACCAAGAATTCCCTGGCCGCCATCGGCGCCCAATGCGGCAAGCGCGACCATGCCACGGTGCTGCATGCCTGCAAGACCATCCAGAACCTGATTGAGACCGACAAGGCGTTCAAGGGCGTGGTGGAAGAGCTGGATCAAAAAATCAAAAACTGATTTTTCCCATGGCAACTCTGTTCCTGTTGCCCAGCTGTCTCGGCGATACGCCCGTAAGCGCCGTGTTGCCTGCCGATTACCTGTCGCGGATAGAACATCTCCGTGCCTTTTTTGTAGAAGATTTGCGCTCGGCCAGGCGTTTCTTGCGCAAGGCCGGCTTCAACGCCCCTTTCGGGGATGTCACCTTCGTGGAACTGAACGAACACACGAAAGAAAGCGGCATCGAGCCGCTGCTGCAGAAACAGTTGCCGGATCCGGCCTCGTTTTCGGGACAGGACATCGGCGTGATCTCGGAAGCGGGGCTGCCCTGCGTGGCCGACCCCGGCGCGATGGCCGTGGAATGGGCGCACCGCAAGGGCATGAAGGTGGTACCGCTGAGCGGCCCCTCCTCGCTGTTCATGGCGCTGATGGCCTCGGGCTTCAACGGACAGAGTTTCTGCTTTTCGGGCTACCTGCCGGTAGAGCCCAAAGACAGGCAGGCCCGCCTCGTGGAACTGGAAACGCGCTCACGCAAGACGGGGCAGACGCAGATCTTTATCGAAACGCCCTACCGCAGCCGCCAGATGCTGGAGAGCATACTTTCCGCCTGCCGCCCGGAAACGCGCCTGTGTGTTGCCTGCAACATCACACTGCCCGACGAGCTGATCGTTACCCGCAGCGTGGAGCAATGGCGCAGCAAGCCGGCGGACATCAACAAGAAGAACACCGTATTCCTTATCTCAGCATGAACCCGCCATTAGCCGAACAGTTGCGTCCGCAACGCCTGGAAGAGTACATCGGGCAGACCCATCTTATGGGTCAAGGCGCGGTGCTGGAGAAAGCCATACTGTCGGGCAACCTGCCCTCGATGATCCTGTGGGGGCCTCCCGGCGTGGGCAAGACCACGCTGGCCTACCTCATTTCCAAATACCTGGACCGGCCTTTCTTTACGCTGAGCGCGGTGCTGGCCGGGGTAAAGGACGTGCGGGAAGTATTGGACAAGGCCGAACGCATGCAGAAATCCACGGCGCTGCTCGACTCGCCCTCGCTGTTCGAGGCGGCGGCTCCCAAACCCCGCAACCCGCAGGGCAAGCGCCCCATCCTGTTCATCGACGAAATACACCGTTTCAGCAAGTCGCAGCAGGACTCGCTCTTAGGCGCGGTCGAAAAGGGCACCATCACCTTTATCGGCGCCACCACCGAGAACCCCTCGTTCGAGGTAATCTCGCCGCTTCTGTCGCGCTGCCAGGTGTATGTGCTGCAGAACCTTTCCTCCGAAGAACTGGACGAGCTCATAGCCCGCGCCGTGAATCATATCCGGGAACGCTATCATCTCGACATTCAGATTGAGGAAAGCAACGCCCTCAAGCGCATTTCGGGCGGAGACGGCCGCAAGCTGCTCAACGCCATAGAATTAGTGGCGGGCGAACTGATGGCCGACCCCAAGAACGCCGCCCAAGGCGCGCGCCCCGTCGTTACCGACCAGCTGGTGACGGGGCTTATCCAGCAGAACCTGACCACCTACGACAAAAACGGGGAGATCCACTACGACATCATATCGGCCTTCATCAAGTCGCTGCGGGGCAGCGACCCCAACGCCGCCGTGTATTATCTGGCACGCATGCTCTCCGCGGGCGAGGACGTAAAGTTCATTGCCCGCCGCATGGTGATCCTGGCTTCCGAAGACATCGGCAACGCCAATCCGAACGCGCTGTTGCTGGCCAACGCCTGCTTCGACACGGTGCACAAGATAGGCTATCCCGAATGCCGCATCACGCTGAGCCAGACCGCCGTATATCTGGCCTGCTCGCCCAAGAGCAACGCCTCCTACATGGCCATCGACGCGGCCCTGGCGGAAATCAAGCAGTCGGGCGACCTGCCGGTGCCCCTGCACCTGCGCAACGCGCCCACCAAGCTGATGAAGGAACTGGGTTATCACGACGGCTACAGGTACGCCCACGACTTTGAGGGCAACTTCGCCGAACAGGAGTTCCTGCCCGGACAGATAAGCGGCAAGACGTTCTACGAACCCGGCGACAACCCCAAGGAAAACGAAATGCGCAGCCGCCTGCAACGGCTCTGGAAAGATAAATACGGATATTAGCCATGAGTATCATCGAAAAACAAGAACAGCTCGTACAACAGTTTTCGGCGCTTTCCGAATGGATGGACCGCTACACCCTGCTCATCGAAAAGGGCAGGGAATGTCCGGTACTGCCCGACGGCGACAAGAACGAGGCCTTCCTGATAAAGGGATGCCAGTCGCGGGTGTGGATCAAGGCCGAACTGAAGGACGGCAAGGTGTATTTCAAGGCGGATTCCGACGCGGTGATCACCAAGGGCATCGCCTCGCTGCTCATCTACGTGTTCTCGGGAGAAGCCCCGCAGGATATCGTGAACGCGCCGGTGGATTTCCTGGACCGGATGGGGCTCAAGGAGCACCTTTCCCCCACCCGCTCCAACGGGCTCACGGCCATGCTCAAGCAGATAAAGCTCTACGCGCTGGCATTGAGCATCAAGAAATAAAAACAGAAAACAATGGGTTTGGATCTACAGCAACATACCTCAGCCGATTTAGCTGTCTTCAATAGGAAATTCCAGGAATTCATCTCCGGCGACTTTCCAGAGATAGAGCAGGTATATGGCCAGCTTTTCCAGTCGAAGGGAAAGCAGCTGCGGCCGCTCATGGTGCTGCTTACCCACCGGCTTTTCCGCGACGAGATATGCGGGCAGGCGTATCTGGCGGCCTCGCTGGTGGAAATCGTACATATGGCCTCTCTTGTGCACGACGATGTGGTGGATATGGCGGACATACGGCGCGGAAAGGCTTCGATACGCTCGCTTTTCGGCAACAAGACCGCGGTGTTGGCGGGCGACTACATGCTCACCAACGCCTTTCTGAAGGCCTACGACGGCGAGGACACCCGGCTGTTGCTGTTTCTGGTGGAAGTGATCCGTCAGATGAGCGCGGGCGAGCTGATCCAGCTGGAACACGCGGGCAATCCCGACTCGAACGAGGAAACCTATTACCGCATCATCGAACGCAAGACCGCCGCGCTGTTCGGCTGCTGCTGCCAGTGCGGGGCGCACACCGCCCGGGCCGGCAAAGGGGAAATGGAACTGGTGCGCGAGATCGGCAGGAACGCCGGATTGGTGTTCCAGATAAAGGACGATTTGCTGGATCTCGACACCCGGCACGACAACGGCAAGCAATACGGCAACGACCTGCTGGAAGGCAAGCTCACGCTGCCGGCCCTGCACTACCTGAAGCACTGCCCCGCCTCCGAGAAGGAAGACTTCTTCGCGCGCCTGCACGCCTTGATGGAACGCCACAACAGCCCCGACCGCGATACGGAAGAAAAGGATGCCGGCCTCGACCTGCTGATAGACCGCATCAAACAGTCGGACGGCGAGGAATATGCCGTACAACAGGCCGGACGGTTCACCCAAAAGGCCTGGGACGCCTACCGCCGCCTGGGCAAGGAATCGCCCGCTTTCGAAGCCTTGCTGACCCAAATCTGCCAAACCCGATAACCATGAACGACAAACTGAATTTCCTGCTGCGCACGATCCTTTCGGCAGCCACCGAAGACAGAGAGGCTTTTATCGAAAAGTTCAGCACCGTATTGGAAGAATACACGGGCCTGGACAAACAGACCGGCGCCAATGCCGGCAAGCATGTAGCGAGCGGGCTTGACGCGCTCCGGCAAGAACTGGAGAATGCCGCCGCCCGCAAACAGGCCTCCGCGCAGAACGGCCAAGAGACAGGCGAAGTGGCGGAAGAACTAGAGCAGATCAAGAAGCGCCTGGACGAAATCGTACAACGCCTCGATACCCTCAACGCATAATACCGTCGAATCATGAAAATCCTGAATCTCTACACCGGCTTCCTGGAGTTGTGCCGTTTCCTGCAGATTTTCCGGATACTGCTTAAACACGGCATTTCATCTTGGTTCTGGGGCACGCGCATGGGCAAGCGCCATATCAAGCGGCATCCCGAAAAGGAACTGCGTTCGGGACCAGAACGCCTGCGCATGCTGATCGAGGACCTGGGCCCCACCTTCGTGAAGTTCGGGCAGATCCTGGCCGACCGTCCCGATGTGCTTTCGGAACGCATCCGCGTGGAACTCAAGAAATTGCAGTCGCAGGTGGATCCCTTCGACAACCGCACCGCCATAAACCTTATAGAGAACGAATTAGGAAAGAAAACCGAGCACGTTTTCGAATGGTTCGACACCGAATGCATCGCCTCGGCCTCCATCGGCCAGGTGTATGAAGGACGGCTCAAGAACGGCGACGAGGTGATCATCAAGATACAGCGGCCGCATATCGAGAACACCATCAAGCTGGATATCAGACTGCTGCGGCTCATGTCCAACTGGTTCGTGAAGTCTTACCCCAAGTACGCCTACATGGACCTCTCGGGTTTCGTGGACGAGTTCGCGCAACAGATCTCCAACGAACTGGACTACTTCAACGAGATGGAGAACATGACGCGCTTCGCCAAGATGTTCGAGAACGACCCCACCGTGCATATTCCCAAGACCTATCCGGAATACACCACGCGGCGGGTGCTGGTGATGGAGAAGATAAAGGGCATCTCGCCCGACCGCATCGACTCGCTGCGCCAGAAGGGATACGACCTGCACACCGTGGCCGTGAACGGAGCCAACGCGCTGCTGAAGATGATCATGGAGGAAGGCTTCTTCCATGCCGACCCGCATCCGGGCAACATCTTCATCATGCCCGGCAATGTGGTCTGCTTTATCGATTTCGGCATGGTGGGCACGCTCCGTCCGCGCGAGATGAACTTCATCGCCAAATTCCTGATCAGTTTCGTGCGCAAGAACCCCAAGGGCATGTGCGCGGCGCTGCTGACCCTGAGCGGAAAGAAATTCTATCAGGACATAGACGAACTCGAATTCGAGCTGGACTCGCTGCTCAAGCGGGTGGGCAACGTGCCGGTGGAGGAAATAAACTTCGCGGGCATCATGCAGAGTTGCATCAACATCCTGGTAAAGCACAAGCTGCGCGTACCTTCGGGCATGTTCATGCTGGGCAAGGCCCTGCTTACCCTGCAGCGTTTTGCCGGCGAGCTCGACCCCGACCTGCCCATCACGCCCCTGGTGCTGCCCTACGCCAAACGCCTCGTGTCCACGCAGTACAACCTGCAGAAGGTGGCGGGGGCGGTGTTCGACACCGTGGGCGATTACGTAAGCCTGGCGCGCAGCCTGCCCAACCAGATCAACGAGATCCTCTATAAGATCAAGGAAGGAAAAATCGCGCACGAGATACGCATGGACAATGCCGATTCCACCAACAAGGCCCTGCGCAACATCGGCAACCGCATCGTGCTGGCCATACTGCTTATTGGGCTGTTTATCGGCTCGGTGCTGCTGTTGGCGCTCGCGCCCGACTATCACAGCGGCAAATACTTCATGGGATTCTCCGCCATCATCATCACGCTGATGATTCTGTTGCGGATTTTCAGGAAACGCTAACTACACCGCCACATCGCCCTTGATGGTGGGATGGCACTGGTAGTTCCTTATCTCGATATCCTCGTACCTGAACGAGAACAGGTCCTTTACCTCCGGATTGAGCTGCAGTCCGGGCAGCGGATAGGGTTCACGCCCCAGTTGCAGTTTTACCTGCTCGAAATGGTTGTGGTAGATGTGGGCGTCGCCCATGCTGTGCACGAAAACACCCGGCCTGAGCCCGCACACCTGCGCCATCATCGAAGTGAGCAGCGCATAGGAGGCGATATTGAACGGAACGCCCAGAAAGGTGTCGGCGCTGCGCTGGTAGAGCTGGCAGGAAAGCCGGCCTTCCGCCACGTAAAACTGAAAGAAGGTGTGGCAGGGCGGAAGCGCCATCTTATCTACATCGGCGGGATTCCAGGCGGTAACGATCAGGCGGCGGGAATCGGGATTGGCCTTTATCTGTTGCACCACATCCTTTATCTGGTCGATATGCCGGCCGTCGGGCGCCACCCAGTCGCGCCACTGCTTGCCGTAAACGGGGCCGAGCTCGCCGTTCTCGTCCGCCCACTCGTCCCAGATGGTAACCTTGTTCTCATGCAGGTAGCCGATGTTGGTCTTGCCCTGCAGCATCCACAGCAATTCGTAGATGATGGAACGCAGGTGCAGCTTTTTGGTGGTCACCAGGGGGAAGCCTTCCGAGAGGTCGAAACGCATCTGATACCCGAAATAGCTGCGGGTTCCCGTGCCCGTGCGGTCCGACTTGTCGGTGCCCTTTTCCATAATGGTGCGGAGCAGGTCGAGGTAGGTTTTCATCTTCGTTTAAAATTCTATCGTGAGGCCGTCGTAGGCCATCCATACGTTTTCGGGCAGTTCGGCCTGGGTCTGGGCATAGCCCAAGGCATGGCCGGTGTGTACCAGATAAGCGCGTTCCGGCTTGATCTCGTCTATCAGCTGCAGGGCATCCGACAGGCTGAAATGGGTCATGTGCGGTTCCTTGCGCAGCGCGTTCACCACCAGGGTCCTGGTGCCGCGAATCTTATCCACCGAAGCACGTTCGATTACCTTGGCGTCGGTAATGTAGGTAAAGTCGCCCATGCGGTAGGCGTTCACCTTCATTTCGTAATGCTGTACCCCGATGGGCGTTATCTTCAGGTCGCCCACCTGAAAGGCGCGCCTCTCCACCTGGTGAAGCTCGAACTGCGGCGCGCCCGGATAGCGGTGGCGGCCGAAGGCGTACGGCAGGAACGCATGCACCGACTCTATGGCCTGCCTGTTGGCATAGACCGGCATGGCGCACTGCTGAAAATAGTTGTAGGAGCGCACCTCGTCCAGTCCGGCGATATGGTCGCGGTGGCCGTGGGTCAGCAAGATGGCGTCGATGCGCTGCACCCCGGCGCGCAGCATCTGATAGCGGAAATCGGGTCCGGCATCGATAAGCACCGTAACCTTAGGTGTGGTGATGAGGGCGCTGGTGCGCAAACGCTTGTCTTTCGGATCGGGCGAGGTACAGACGGGGCAATGGCAGCCCACCAGGGGCACGCCCTGCGAAGTTCCGGTTCCCAAAAAAGTAAGACGGTTCATACCCATTTTATCAGTGCGCGAAGGTACCCATATAATGCACAGGTTTTGTAAATTTGCGGTGTTTTTTATCAACGCGATTATACACATCGGAACTAAAAAAATCAACGATATGAAAAGCAAGATGTTCTTTACGGCACTGTTGGCCATGGCCGCCCTGGTGCCGGTAAAAGCACAGGTAAAATCGGAAAAGATCGAGCTGCCGCCCGACCAGGTGATCAAGCATTTCCGCGCCTACAACTCGGGCACGGTGGTGGTGGACTGGCGTCAGGTGGAAGACGAGAACAACACCTACATCATCGGTACCTACACCCTGGACGGCGACCATAAGAAAGTGATTTACCGCGATATGGCGCACTACTGCTCCGAAACGCAGATTCCCCTCAACTACTGCCCCGCCAAGCTGAAGGCCGCCGCCGACACCCTGGCCGCCGGCTATACGCTTAAGGAACTCTACTATCAGTCGGCCGGCCGCGACCGGGCCTACCGCGCCGTAATGCAGAAAGGCAAGGGCAAGAAGGCCGTTACCCGCGACCTGCTGTTCAACGCCAAGAGCGACTTCCTGCGCGAGGAAAAACCCGAAAACACACGCATCCACCGCTTGTAGTACGCATGCCTACGCTTAAACTGAGTTTAGAGGATTTCGAGATAGAGTCGGACGAATTGCTGGCCATCGCCGTTCATTCGCCCGGCTCTTTCTTTTATCAATTGGCCTATTCCCTCAACAAGAAAATGGCGTGGACCCTGACCAATTTCAGGGATCCTTATCTTCCTCCGGAAAATCCACAATGCGCCTTGAACGTACTCAGCCATGTGGACTCGATTGCCCGCGTGCAATATCTGCTGGTGGAAAACCGTTCCGCTCAGCAATATTGGATTCCCAAGATGCCTGATGTGGATTATTGGATACTGATTGTGGGCGCAGGCTTAGATACCTTGAATATAGACAATCTGTTGCACCGTCTTTCGGAAACGGAATATATTTTCAGCGCCGCATTCCTGCCTCTCGACCCTCCGTCGCTGGGCGGCAGGAAATCTCCCCTCTTTAAATACTTTCAATCGTTCTACGACTATTGGGATTACCGGGAACTTATCCAAAGGTTCGATTAACGGACAAATTCCCGATAAACCCGTGGTGGAGTTACCGCAAAAACGGTTTAGTTCTGCCGGTAGTCAACAACGAATCTTTTTTCTCCCAACACCATTCCGTCTTCTACACGCGTTACCTTGTAGGTAAAATAACCGGTGGCTTCGGTTACCCCCTTGGTGGTAAGCCAGCCGTACAGCCCCACTTCGTTATACTTCGACACGGCTTCGTCAAATTCACGCACGGCTTCCCTGTCGTTCTTTTCCTTTGCCTTGCTTGTGCTCGAAGCGTCGTTATCGATGCGTTCCGTTTCGTGATCCCAATCCAGAACGGTGGTAAGATACATATACGTATAATTGGCATACGTTCCATTCTCCGTCAGCTGGGTTACGTCTATTTCATAGCGATAGGCTGTTTCCACTTCCTTTTCGCACGAAGAAAGCAACAACATACCGGCAACCATGGCGGTAAAGGCCGCGAAAAATTTCAATCTTTTCATTTCTGTTACTTTTTATAGGTTAATATAAAATGTCTTGGTTTTGCGCTTTGAAGTTAAGGTAACGGGCCTTTACGAACAGGAAATCCGACAGGCGGTTGATATACGCCTTCGCCAGCGATTCCCTACCCGACTCAGCCTGCGGAACGCCTTGAAAACCTGTCATCTTGCGTTCGCAACGGCGGCAAACGGTACGGGCCACATGCGCCTGTGCCGCAGCCAAGACCCCTCCCGGCAAAATAAAACTTTTTAAGGGAGAAATGCAAGATTCCATCGTGTCGATAGCCGCCTCCAAGCAGGCTATATCTTCTTCGTTTACAAAAGGTAAAGCGAATTCCTTTCCCGCTGAAAAATCGAACGAATAAAAGCTTCCTATACCGAAAAGGCAGCGCTGAATCTGTTGCAGAAAGGCGGCTTCTTCGGGCGAATGCACGGGATAGGCGGCCAACAAGCCGATATGGGAGTTCAACTCGTCTATCGTGCCGTAAACCTCCACCTGCGCATCGCATTTGGCGACCCTGCGCCCGCCGATAAGCGAGGTGGTTCCCTTGTCGCCGCCTTTGGTGTAAATCTTCATGGCCTACATCTTTTTGGCGGGATAGAGCGCCTCCCACCACTGCGGTTTTTCCTTAAGGTATTTCTCGAACCAGGCCAGAATGGTCTTTTCCCAGTCCACGCGCTTGGCGTAATCCACAATGCCGTGGTCTTCGCCGGCCACGGTAACCATGGCCACTTCCCTGCCCAGGAGCCGCAGCGCCTTGTACATCTGGTAGCTTTCGCCGATGGGCACGTTTACGTCGGAAGTGCCGTGCAGCAACAGGAGCGGCGTATGCACCTTGTCGGCATTGAACAGCGGGCTCTGGTTCACGAAAATATCCTTGCGGTTCCACGGGAAAGAGAACGAATTGGCGCCCGCCCCGTACAGATAGCCCCAGTATCCCTCGCCCCAATAGGACGAAATGGAACTGATGCCGGCGTGGGAGATGGCGGCGGCAAACAAATCGGTGCGCGTTACCAACAGCTGGGTCATGAAACCGCCGTAGGAAGCGCCGATACAGCCCAATTTGGTGGAATCCACAAAGGCGTGTTCGCGGCAGAAACGGCGCACGCCCGTAATGATTTCGTCGGCCACGGTAATGCCCCAGTTGTTTACGTGCGCGGCCGAGAAGTCGCGGTCGTAGCCGATGGCACCCGAAGGCTGCAACACCAGCACCACATAGCCGTTGGAAGCCCACACGCTCTTGGGATAGCGCATCGACAGGGCCCGCGGCGTAGGCGTGGTGCCCGAATAATAATAAACGATACAGGGATACTGTTTGGAGGCATCGAAATCGGGCGGCAGGTAATACACGGCCTCGATGGCTCTGCCTTCGGCGTTCTCGAACGTCCAGTCGTGGTGCTCGCCTATGGCCACGTCCTTGAGCTGCGCGCCTTGGGGATCGGCCACCAGCCAAAAGTTCTTGCCCTCCTTGGCCGAGGCGAAATCGTTCTTGGCCGCGCTGCCCTTTGCCAGATAGGCGCGGAAAGGCTTGTCGATGCTGCTGCCGGTATAGAGCAGGGCGTTGTCGCAGACGTCGAAACCGTTCACCACATCGGTCTTGGCCAGAATCTGCCGGAATTTTTTGTCGGAAAGACGGTAGGCGTAGAGGTTCACCCTATCGTGGTCGTCGGCATAGAAGTAGATGCAGTCGGCCGCGGCCCACTTTCCCGATTGCAAGGAAGGGCCGAAACCGCCCGTAATCAGTTCGGCTTTCTTAGAGGCAATGTCGAAAATAAAGGCGTTCACCTCGTAGTCGTTGGTAATGAAGCAATCCTCGCAAGGCACGCTGACCCCGGGCGTGTGCGGGTCGGCGAACATCTGTTCCGAACCCGTAACCAAGAGCCGTCCAGCATCGGGCGAGAAGCTCGCACTACCGGGAAAATAGGTCTGGTAAAGCAGTTCGGCACGCATATCCTGCAAGTCCATGCGGTACACGTTCTGACGCATGTACTGACGCATGGAGTCGGCCACGTCTTCGGTGGAGAAAAGCAGGTAGCGGCCGTCTTGCGAGATATCCATGAGCGAGGCCGAGTGATAACCATAGGTAAGGGGAACGCAGCTGCCCGAAGCCAAGTCGAGCTTGCTGAGCGCGGTGCGGGTGCGGTAATACGGCCACTGGTCCATGGGGTTCTCCATGTGCTTGAGGCCGTTTTCGGGCGCCTTGCCCGTGGTGGCCACGTGCAGGATCATGTATCTGCCCTGCGGATCCCACGAGAAGCCCTGCAGGTCTTCGGTGGTTTCATACACCATGCGCGCCGGCGAGCCCAGGAAACCCGCATAAATGCGGTGATGGTTGCCGCTCTTGCGCATATAGGCGTATTGATCCGTCTTTTCGGCGAAGTCCAGCCCGGAGATGCCCTCCAATTCCATCACGGGCTGTATCATTTCCTGCGGATTGAGGTCGGAAGTGCGGTAGATGCGGTGCACCGAAGCGTATTTCTTCTGCTTGGGAACGGCATAGTTGAAACTCAGCTTGAAGTATTTTCCGCTTGCCGAGAGCCGGGGCGCATACACCGAGGTGGCGTGCAGATAGTGGTAAAGCCCGTAGGTTTCCTCCACCCCGGCACCCAGGCGCAAACCGGGTTCTCCGGACGTAAGGCCAACCGAGAGGGCGGTATTCTGTTCCTTGCCCGTGTAAAGCGCCTTGAGCACGAACACATGGTAGCCGGGTTCAATCTTGAGGCTGGCTGTCTTGGCCTGCGGAACGGCCGTATCCTGCGCCGCGGGCTGGCTCATCACCTCAACTCCGTCCATATAGAGCTTGAACGCGGGCGAGAATGCCACCTTAAGCGTGGCCTTGGCATAGTTGGGCGAATGCAGGTAAAAACCGTCCAGCACCCAGGCGTAATGCGTGGAATCCAGCAACGGCAGGCTTACCTGAAAATCGGCGCCCCGTTTCTGCCATGCCTGGGTCTTGCCCTGCCACGAAAAGCGGTCTCCCGCATGCGGCCGGGCATCGAATGCACATTCTTTGTCGAAGAAGGCATAGTCGAACAGCAGGTCGGTTCCGAAGGCCTTTCCGTTGATGTCCGCCTCGTTGTGGAACAAAGGCAGGTCGAAGGCCAGCGGCCCCAGTTGCAGGTAGTTTTCCAAACGGTATTCCGTTTCGTTGTCGTTGGCGGCGTATGTCTGAACGCCTCCCGCCAGCGCGCACAGCACCAGCAAGAAACGCACAAAGACACCCTTGCGAGGTGCCTTTGCGCGATGATTCGTAAATCGTATCATGTCTGAATGTTTATTCGGTAGGAGCGTCTGCAGGTTCCGCCGGTTGTTCGGGCGCCGGCTCGGAAGCGGGTTCCACCGGAGCTTCCACCTGCGGCTGGGCGTTCGAGCCCTCGTTCATGATGACGCCTTCCGGATTATCGGGATTGGAAGGTTCCACGCTGATCTGCTGCTTGGGCTGACGGCGCGAACCCGAAGGTTCTTCCATATTGTTCTCGATAATCTTGAACTCGGTACGGCGGTTCAACGCACGGCCTTCCTCGGTGTCGTTGGTGGCGATGGGCTGCGACAGACCGTAACCGATAAAGGTGAGGCGGTCTATGCCGATGCCGCGGGCAACCAGGTAATCGACCACCGATTTGGCACGGCGTTCCGACAGGCCTTGGTTATACGAGGCCGAACCCTTGTTGTCGGTGTGTCCCGAAATCTCGATCTTGATGGTGGGAACGTCCACCAGCAGCTTATACAGTCGGTCGAGTTCCACATACGACTGCGGGAGCAGTGTGGCCTTGTCGAATTCGTAGAAGATGTTGCGCAACACCACGCGGCTGCCCACCGAAACGTTCTTGAGCGGGAATTCCTTATACACTTCCTGATATTCGGAAATGGCGGGGATGTCGAAGTTCTCGGAGTGGAACAGATAGCCGTCGCGGCGCACCGTGATGGCGTAGTTGTGTCCGGCCGGCAACTGGATCATGAAACGGCCCGTGCGCGGGTTGGACTTGAACACGGCGATTTCCTGCTGCAGGTCGTTGTCCACCATCACCACGTCCGCACCGAGCGGATCCTTGGTGTAGTCGTCATATACGAAACCCTTCAACAAGGTGATCGGGGTAATCTGGATCTCGGCGGCCGCTTCGGAAACCGATTCGCTCACGGGTTTGGTGATATAGGCGATCAACTGGTCTTCCGACTGGGTGATGACCCCTTTTTCCTCACCCATATAGGTAATCTTGTAGAGGTCGTAGCCGCCCACGCTCTCGCCCATGCGTTCGGAAGCGTAATAGGCGGTCTTGCCCGTGGCCGAATGGCGGTAGAAAGCATCGTTTTCCACCGTATTGATAGGCCAGCCCAGGTTCTTGGGCTCATCCCAGGAGGTGTCGTTGTTCTTTTTCTGCGCGTAGAAGATGTCCAGTCCGCCCATGGTCTGATGGCCGTTGGAGGCAAAGAACATACTGTTGCCGTCGGCCACGATAAACGGAGAGATCTCGTCTTTGGGCGTGTTGATGTCGGGCCCGAGGTTGATGGGCTCGCCCCAACCGCCGTTTCCGGTGGAGTCTTTCTTCATCATCCAGATGTCGAAACCGCCGTAACCGCCTTCACGGTCGCTGGCGAAGTAGGCCACCCGGCCGTCGAAGGTAAAGGAGATGGACTGTTCCTGCGAGATGCGGGTGCCCGTTTCTTTCGATTCTTCCTGGCGTTTGGGTTTCTGCCAGCCGGTGGTGTCGAACTGGGCGGTAAAGATCTCGCCCTGACGCTTGGCGCCGCGATACACGTAGAACATCGATTCGTCGGGAGCCATGCCCGAGGTGGCGTCGTGCCCCTTGGAGTTAACCGGCTCGCCGGCATTGTACACGTGCCAGATCGTGTCCACGATCGAGTCGCGGTAGGCATAGTAGATGTCTTCGAAAGACAGGCCCGAATACACGTCCACGTCTTCGGTCACGGCACCGGGACGCAGGGAAGTGAAGTAAATCATCTCCTCGTCGGCGCTTACCAGCGGGGCGTATTCAGGATAAGGCGAATTGAAGGTGATGCCGAGGTTGTCCACGAACAGACGGCCCGGCTTCTTCATCTTGATCTGGGCGTACTTACATTCCTTGATGCGTTGCAGGCAGCGGTCCACCGCCATGGTGTCCAGCCCCGGCTTGCGCAGGCATTGCTCGAACAGCATGATGGCCGAATCCAGCTTGTAGCGCGACACGTACAGGCGGGCCAGATCGTAGCGGGCCTCGTAGTTGCCCGAATCGATGGCCAGGGCCTTGCGCAGATAGGGTTCGGCTTCCCAGCGGGTCATCGTGGAAACCGTGTTGCAGTGACCCAGCATCACATTCAGCAGCAGATTGTCGGGGTTCACCTCATAGGCCTGCAGGAGATAGGGCGTGGCTTCCACACGGCGCGCCTGGCGGAACAGTTCCAAGCCGGTCTTGTAGCTTTTCTTGGCCGTGCGGTAGGTCTTGCCGTCCACCGACGAGAGGGCGTCGCGCGTAAAGGGCGTGCCCACCAACTCGTAGGCGCGCTGGGCCTCGGTAAGTTCCCAAGGCCTCTTTACCGACTTTACCGGCTTGTTCGTGGGATTTTCTTTCTCTTTCTTGGGCAGCACCCCGAAATTGTCGGGCAGCGTGGTGGGATTCGCCTGTACCGATACACCCCCAAGCATCAAGGCCGCCAAAAGAACGGCCACACATCTGGATATTTTAAAACAAACGGATTTCATGATCTGCAGGTTTTATCGGTTTTCTCTTTTTTCGATTTTGGTGCATTGCATCTTGGAATAGCGCTGCGCCTTTTCGTTACCTAATTCGGCGGCCTTCGACCAGTCTTCGCAGGCACCGGCGGCGTCGCGCGTCATTTCGCGGAAATTGCCCCGGTTCAGGTAGGCGGCCGCATTCTTGGGCATCAGCTCAACGGCCTTGTTGCCGTTCTCCAGGGCCTTTTCGTATTCGAACAGCTTGTAGTAGGCACAGCCCCGGTTCATGTAGGCATAGGCGTACTGCGGGTTCAGCTGCAGGCAGGTATCGAAGTCGGCGATCGCCCTTTCGTACTGCGCCATATCGTAGTAGGTAAGCCCCCGGAGGTTGTAGGTGCGGTAGTTCTTGGGGTCTTTCTGAATGGAACGGGTATATACCATCAAGGCCGTGTCGTAGTCTTTGGCGCGGCGCAGGGCGCTGCCCCAGTTGTTGTACATGAACATATCGTTCTGGTTCAGCGTGCAGGCCTTGCGGTAATCGGCAGAGGCTTCCGCGTACTTGCCCAGCTGACGCTTGGCGCTGCCCCGGTCGTTGTAGGCGTAGGCGTACTTGGGGTCGGCGGCAATGGCCTTGTCGTAGTCGGCCACCGCTTTCTCGTACTCGCCGTTCTCGAAAAACAGCCCGCCACGGTAGTAGGCCGCCTGCGCGTGCGATCCGTTTATCGCCAATGCCTTGGAATAGCTTTCCATGGCATCCTCGCGCTTGTTGTTCTGATAGAAGCACTGCCCGAGACCGAAGTAGGCGTCTGCCGTAGGCTCGATCGAAATGGAGGTGTTGAAGTCTTCGATAGCCGATTCGAACTCGCCCTGCTGCCACTTGATGTTGGCGCGGTTGGTGTAGGCCTCGGCATAGTCGGGCTTATATTCGATGGCCTCGTTGAATTTGAGCAGGGCGTTTTCGAAATCGCCCATTTCCATGAATTCGACCCCGGCGTTGTAGGCCTTCTTTTCCAACTGTTCGTCGATGGTGCTGGCTTTGATAACCTCGTCTTCAGCAGCTGCCTCTTGCGGCGGAGTCTGCAACAACGGATCCTCGATCGGTCCCACTTGCGCATGCAGCATGGCGGTTGTTCCCAACACGGCCATCAGTGTAATCAAACCAAAAGATTTCATATCAAAAATTCTTTTTTATCACTTAAACTCGTCCGGTTCAAAAATCTACGCCCGAACCACTACCGGAAAATCGCTGTCGAAACGTAACTGCAGAATGGGTTCCATCACGTAACTCAAAAAGTCGCGGTAGGCGTCGGTAACGTTAAAGGTGTTCTTGTCGTAATAGACGTCGGGCAGGGGAATGTTGCCGATGGAGCCCATGTCGATGGAGGAGGTGTTGAACTCTTCCAGCTCGTTGTAGCGGACCACCTTGTTGAGCACCGGCATCTGACCGTAGGCGTTGCGCAACAGCAGATCCACCACCTTGTCGGCCAAGGTGGAGGTAAGGCGGCGGTCGTACTCGCGGCATTCTCCCGAACGGGCGAAGTAGCCGCTTATCTGCGCGCGGGCATCCAAGCCCAGGCGGCGGGAAATCTCACCGGCCACCACCCCGCTCACGCCACCCAGACGGGCGTGTCCGTATTCGTCTTTCTCGGAGCTGGCATACACCACATCGGTCTTTCCGGTGGTTTCGTCGTACCAGCGCACGCCTTCCGAAACGGCGATGATCAGGCAACGGTTCTTGTTGCGCATATACATTTCCTTGACACGCTCAAAGAAGAATTCCTTGCGTTCGGCCGTCATCGGGCATTCGGGAACCAGCACCATGTCGGCACCCCCGTAAACGGAAGTGGCGGTGAGCCAGCCGGCGTCGCGCCCCATCACTTCCATCACCATCACACGCTGGTGCGATTCGGTGGTGGTGCGCAGCATGCTCGTGAGGCGGGCCACCGTGCGCGCCGCTGAAGGGAAACCGGGACAGATGACCGCCTCGATATCCTGCCCGTTGTAATGGTGCATGGTGCGGGTACGCAGGTCGTTGTCGATCGTCTTGGGGAATCCGATTACCGGAATGCCTTCCTTTTCGTAGAGTTTCTTGGCCGCGCCGTTGGTGTCGTCGCCGCCTATGGTAACCAGCACGTCTATCTTGTAGCGCTCCAGGTTCTTGAGGATCTGCGCCACGCGGTCTTCGCCTTCTTTGGAAGAGAACGGATTGGTGCGGCTGGAACGCAAGGCCGTTCCTCCATACAGCCCGTTGTAGGGCTGGCAGGTAAGGTCAACCACCTGTCCGTCTCCCAGGAGCCCTTTCCAGCCCTGCTTGATGCCGTAAACCTTATAACCCAACACAGAGGCCCGGTTACGCACGCATTCGATGCTCGAATTGATGGCAGGCGTGTCGCCCCCACCCGAAAGTATGGCCAGAGTTTTGCCATGAAAAAGCTTGTGATCCAAACCCATTGTATTGTGTTTTTAATTCTTGTACAATCAATTACAAAAATCCCATCCTCCATTGCCAAGGGCAACGGAAGCGGTATTTTCAAACTTGTAAAATTAGCTAAAAATCTATCAATTGCCAAACATCAGCCCGATACGGACCCCTGCCTGCATGAACAGGCCGCTGAAATGATACTGCCAGGGCTTTACATCACCCTCTTCCACGATACGCCGGGATTCGTCGTTGCCGTAGCTGTTGAACGAGTGGCGGAAGGCCGCCCCCACGTAGAAATCCATCAAGGCGCACGGCCACAGCTTGAACGAGTAGCCTATCTGCACCTGCCCCCCGAAACGGAAGGAATTCACGTGATAGAAATCGTAATAGTCGTCGCCGTCCTTGCCGTCGTAATCGCGTATGATGTTGTAGTCGAAATCCAGGCCGGAAGCCACGTAGAAGCCGCGCGAGGAAGAATTCTTTACGTAATAGCGCAGGTTGGCCTCCAGGCAGAAGCCGTCGGTCTTTATGTCGCCGTTCTTACGCTTGCAGTTATACTGAGGCGCCAGCTGAAGCCAGAGGCGATCCTTGAGGCGGCAGTCGAAATCCACGCGGAAACCGTTGAACGCCAGAGGCACCGGCACCAGGCTCACCATAAACCGCTCGCCGTACATATCCTGCAGGTTGCCCACGCGCTGAAAGCGGTTCTGCGCCTTGGCGGGAACCAGCAGGCAGAGCGCCATGCCGAGAAGTAGGAGTATGTTCAAATGCCGCTTCATCCTTGCCTAAAATAAAAAGCCGAGGTTCAACCCGAGCACCAGCACCGACCCGCCGCGACCGTAGTCGAAGATATGGCCGTCGTAGTGAGGCTCGCGTATTTCCAAATCCGTTATGCCGGACGACACCCGGCTGTTGTTCACGTTGAAGTTGGCCAGCCAACGCTGCCCGTATCCGATAAAGAACTCGAAATAGAGCGGTTTGGCGATGTTCTGCCGGAAGCCGATGGCGATGTCAAGCCCGGCCTTCTCGATATGCGTCTCGGCCTGCGCCACATTGCGGATATCCAGGTAGGAATACTCCAGGCCGCATTGAAAGAACATGCGGAAACCCACGTCGGGCAGCTCGAAATAGTTGTAGCGGTAGTTCAGGTTCACCGAGAACCCCAGCATCTTCTGCTTTTCCTTTAAGCGGGTGGTATGGTTGTTTGAAGATGTGTAGAGTATGGGGCTGATGCCGACCCAATGGCGCTGGTTGAACACGTTGCGGCTGTACGAAAGCCCGTAGCCGCCGAAAATAAAGGGGAAAGCCTGCACGCTGAGGGTGTTGTTGCCGAACCTTTCCTTAGACGGATTGTAGTACCCCAAACCGGGGCGTTGCCCGAACGCCTGCCCTGCCGAAAGCAACAAGGCAAAGAAAACAAGCAAAATACAGCGTATCGGTTTCTTCATTTCCAGTTTAAAATCGCCAAAAAAGCTTGTAAAGGTATAGTTTAAATCTCAATTTACGAAACGCAGGGGATATTTTCCCGATGCCTTACAGCACCAGCAGCTTGCCCGAGGCCGTCCACGCGGGCTTCTCGCCACGCACCCGCACCACGTAGGTACCCGGCTGCCAGCTTGCCTTCAGCGTGTGAACCCCGTTGAGGAACGGGCGGCTATAGACGGGTCTGCCCGTGTTGTCGAACACCTCGACCGTGCCCTCCGCCTCCGGCTTGCCGCCTACGCGCACCTCCACCTCGCTGCCCTGCCCCGCCGGGTTCGGGCGCAGCTCCAGCGCCAGTTCCTTGGGATAGGCCTGACGTTTTACCGGGCAGCTCATCAGGCGGATGCCGTCCGCGATGCGCTCCAGCAGCACCGAATAGCGGCCCGTGGAGGGCAGGTAGGGCCTGTGGTAGAGATACGGCCTGGTCTCGCCCGCCAACGGCTCCCCGTCGGCGTACCACTGGTAGGCGGAGAACTCGTGGCCCCCGTTGTATTCGGGAGACAGCACCGCCAGCACGTCGTTCCACTTCTGCACGATGATGCTGGAGGGGTACGGAATCTCGAAGGTCAGGGTTTCGTCTTGGGCGTAGCAGCCCGTGGCGTCCGCCTGCCACAGCTGCAGGCTGTAGCGGTCGGAGCGCGCGTCCGACGGCAGCGGCAGGTCTGTCTTCCGAGTCCCGCCGCCGCGGATATCCACCGCGGTGTCGCGGAAGCCAGCCGCGTGCGCCGCCGCATCGTAGCGGAACAGCAGCCGTTGCGGGCTGCCCGTCTCAATACGGTAGGCCACAGGTATGGCGTTTGCCCCGCAGGGCGGCGTTATCGTGTCCGTCACCGCAATCCGCGCCGCGTTGCGCTTCTCCCGTACGTTCAGCCGCACGATGCTGTCGCAGCCCGCCGCATCGGTGAACCTTATCTCGTGCTCGCCCGCCCCGTAGGACTCGCCGTTGTAGCGCACGGGCAGCGAGTCCGTGCAGACCTCATAGCGCAGCACGCTTTCCGTGGGTGCGCTTTCGCGGAACACCGCCTCCACCAGGCAGTCGCCGCGCAGGTTCTCCAGCAGACAGGACGTGTTCGGGGCTACGGGGCGACCGTCTATCCTCAGGCTGTCCAGCACGTGGCAGGAGGCCGCGGTGAATCGCAGGCGCACTGTTCCGTCTTCCCGCAAGGTCGTGTCCGTGAGGTTCGCCGCACCGTTGCCTTTTGTTTCCACCTGCACCCTGTAATGATGCCAGCGCCGCGACAGGCTGTATTCGTGCACGCTGTCGCAGCCCGATGCCGTTACGTGGCGGTCGGTATAACTGCCGAAATCCGGCACCTGCCTGCCGTCCAGGTTGTAGGGCAGTTCCTCTATGTAGCAGCTGTCGGTGGAGATGTAGCGGTAAGTAACAAATTCCGCCCTCAGATGATATACACTGTCCGGACCACCATATTGATATGGGTCAAACACCGTATCCGTATAATCGCCTGTCCGCGTCATCACCTTGCCGCGCCAGCGCAAAGTGTCCCCCTGACAGGTATGCAGGCTGTCGTAAGCATGCAGCGTTCCAACGTATGAATTCAGCCACACGTAAAGTATACTGTCGCAACCGTGCACCGTATGATAGGCGAGCTCTGTAAGCCCGAAGTTCCGTATCGTATCCGTACCGATGACATACGGCATTTCATCGGGGTAAATATAGCTCCACCATGTCCTCTCATACGTGGGGTATCGGTCCACAAGCAACCAGAATAAAGTATCCGTGCCGCCCTTGTATGGATCCTTAACCAATTCGCGAGCAAAGTAACCCGTAACTTCCTGGCCGCGCCAATACAGGGTATCTCCTTCACATCCCTGCATGGTGTCCTCAATTTCCACCCGTCGATGAATATATAGCGTGTCGAGCTGCACATAGGTGATGCTGTCACAGCCGTGCACCGTCTGGTATTGATACAGCTCCGTAAGCCCGAATTGACGTATCGTGTCCTTGCCGTAGATGTAGGGCATAGAATCGCGCTCGGTAACGAAATACAATGTATCGTGATATTCCAGATAAATATCTGCCCGCAAGTGATAGATACTGTCAGTGCCACCTTTGTACGGGTCGAACAGAGTATCCGTATAGTCACCCGAAACCGTAATTTTCTTGCCGCGCCATGCCAACACTGCTTCACCGCAAGATTGCAAAGTATCGTAAAAATGCCGTTCCTTGTGGATGTACAAATAGGTGACACTGTCGCAACCATTGACTGTAAGGGATTTCAGTGCTGTCCAGCCGAACTGCCATATGGTGTCTTTGCCGTAGAGGTATGGTAGTGAATCGGGATCGAAAGCAAAATACAAGGTATCGCGATAGGTGGGGAAGATGTCAACGCGCAAGTGATAGAAATTGTCAGTTCCTCCTTTGTACGGATCTAATACTTCATCGTACACTTCTCCTGCTCCCATAATCGGGAAACCACGCCAATACTGCAACGAAGTATCTCCCGAACAAAGATGCAATGTGTCCCAATGATGAATTTCCCTTCGGATATCCAATGTGTCCAACTGTATATAAATGATGCTGTCGCAACCCGCCACCGTCTGATAACGGCGCAACTCTGTTAATCCAAAGTGTCGTATCGTGTCCTCTCCGTAGATGTACGGTAGGGAATCTCGTTCCTCAAGGAAACGCAAGGTATCGTGATAAACAGGATGATGGTACAAGTGCAGACGATATACCGTATCCGGAGATGTATCATCGCCCTCGCCCCAAACCACATCGTAATTCCAACCATTCGCTCGGGCGTACGAATATACCATCTTCACCGAATCCCCCGGGCACACCGTATCGTATCCCATTTCCCTATCCACGAACTTCCGCGCCCGTACCGTAAGGTACACGTGCTTGCTGAAATCCTCCTTCCATGCCTCTATCCGAACCATACTATCCTCAGCCACAGGCATCTGCACATAGCCAGAGTCCCCTACAATATCCACCAATCCCGGAGACAATGAGATCCAACGCACCCCATAGTTCGTATCCACATAAAAAGGATGCTTTATACTGTCGGCATTTTCTCCCCTCGCAAACAAAATCGGTGAGGCCGCCAACCGCCCCGGTCGTTCGTCCATATGCCGCAGGCGCGGATAAAAACCGTTTTCAAAAATAAAGTCTTCTTCTGCACTGTCACCTAACAGATTTCGCATAAACGATGAGTCCACCATTTGACTATTCGTCGGTGTAAAATAAATAGCCGGGCTTTCGCCGCATGGATACACCTTTGCTTCAACCGCCCGGGAAACGGCTTCATTATCGACACAAAAAACATGTTTTTTATAGATACTATCTCCTTGACGGCAGCTCGAATACGCCAGATTCTTCACTCGGCCAAAATTCAAAAAAATTGTCGTCTGAGGCGATGTATCTGTTGCTTCGTTAGCCCGGAATGCATAGGTTGCATAATATGGAGTCCTCCGTCCAACCCGCCACGCACTTCCCCAATTCACGAAATTTTTTCCCCCAACTCTCATATCAAACATAACGGCACCCTGTTGAGCGAAAATGTCTCCAAAATTTATACAATTTCCTGATATTATTGATTTTCCTGGCATATGAAGTGACCCGTCAAACCTAAATATTCCACGTTGCGCCCAACCTTCACCTCCTCTATTTCCATAATCAACATCAACATTTGAACTACAACCGCTTACTTGCAGAGGACGCTTATAAAAAACTGGTTTAGTTCCACTTACAATATGCAAATCCTTAACACCTATGACACCACCACACAAATAAGTCAGGCTAAAATTTTTAATAATTTTATTATTCCCTATAATAATTAGATGTAAACTGAATCCGTTGGATACTGTCGTATCTATTCGATTAAAATCTAAATCATTTTGTATCACTGCCATTGCACTTATCACCCCCCAGTGATACTCTGGTGACTTACAGACATAAACTAATTCCTCTGGGGTGTAAATTTGATAATATCCATAATCTCGACTACTATAAGGCCGATACATTTTTCCTTGCCATGGCTTCACATTCTCAAATACAAAACGGTATTTGACATTGATTGTATCGTTACATTGGAAATAGAGAGTATCATTACGCTCGGCATATATCTTTTCCCTGTCAACCTCTTTAATTTTCCCCGATGTATCTTCTATCTCTACTTTCTCCAAATAATATTGCGCACCAGGTTTGATGGAAAAAGAAACCTCTTTGCCAACCTCCACGGTAAAAACCGCACATGGCTTAGCCGTAGCATTCTCCACACAGGAAATGCTACTGTTCGCCCTTACAAAGCCTTTCCCTTGCACTTCCAAACACCGCAGTTGCGTTTGTGAAAAGGCTTCCGACAAACAGAATAAGCATGCGCCTATGAGGAGAAGGCGCATGCAAATCCATCTATTTGGGTTATTCATTGCAGAAACTATTTCTTAATCAGCTTCTTGGTCGCCACGACAGTACCGTCATGCAAGAACCGAACGAAGTAGATACCCGATTGCATATGTGACATATCTACCGTTTTTTGTTCCAACCCTGAAACGTTGAATGTGCGCACTCGTTGCCCGCTTTCGGATATAATTTCAATTCTGTCAATATTCGTCTCCCAACGCAGGAGGGCTTGATTGGTTGTAGGATTGGGTATGAGTTCCATATCATCCTCTGTATCCATTGGCAATACACCTTCGAAACATTTGTTTATTGCAGGAGCAGCTTGCCTATGCGTACCTCACCCCCGTTTTCCACCAAGCGCAAGACATACACCCCGCTTGGCAACGAATGCAGGTTCAACGTGTTGCTGCCCGCGTTCACCCGTTTTTCGAGTACCTGAACGCCACTTAGGTTAAAGATTTGCAGGCGGCCTTCCGTTTCGGACTCCAGCACCACGAAATCCTTGGCCGGATTGGGGCTCAACCGTAATCCAGCCTTCGTGTTCGTGGCATTGGCCACGTTCGGTTCACCCGTAAACCTCAGCCCCAGGATCACCGGCTCGTGGTCGGAACAACGGTAGGGACCCGTATGGATCTCCTGGTCGCGGTCGTAGTCCCAGAACGAAGGCTCATCGGAATTGATATGCCAGACGGTGGCGCCCGTAACGCATTCCTCCATTTCGGGCGAGGCCAGCGAATAGTCGAGATACTGCACCTGGCCGTCGTAGCAGTACGAGTAGTTCTCGCCGAAACGGTGCGTCTGGTTGCGGTAGCCGTTGTCGGTAAACACCCGGATGGGATCCTCCATGTACATGGCGTTCAGGTCGCCCATAATCAGCACACGGTCGGTGTTGTAGTAGAATTTAAGCGAATTGAGCCGGTCCTGCACCGCGTAGGCCTCCTGCACCCGCTGGTTGTTGTAAACCCCCTGCCCGTCGCCCCGGTCGGCATCCGCCCCCGTGCCCGAGCCCGACTTGGCCTTGAAATGGTTGATGCTGAAGATGAACTTCTGCCCGTGCTTGAGTTCCCTGAAAGCCTGAATCAGCTTACGGTTCACGGGAGTCACGTTGTTGAGCATGAAATACTGGTCGTAAGGCTCCACCTTGGAAGCCCTGTACACGATATGGTTCAGCGTGTAGGACGAAACCGCCTCGTGCCCGCTCCAACTAAGGTAGGTGTAGTCGTTGCCCTCCTTGCTCCGGTTGAGCGCGGCCACCAGCGAGTCGATCACCTTCCTGCCGCCCCCCACTTCCACCAGTCCGAACATGTCGGCATCGATGGCCGAGAGTGCCGAAATCAGGCGCGCCCGCTGCACGGGCTCCTGATCGAAATACATTTCCAGGTTGAAGCCGCACACCTTAAGTTCGTAATCGCCCAGGGCCTCTTCGTCGGGCGCGGCCGTGCGTTCGTTGCCGTAGAAAACAGGCTTTTGAACGGCATACACCCGGTAGCGGTCGTCCACCTGGTCGATCACAAAGAGCAGGCTGTCGGTGATCTGGCCCGTGCGGCAGGTGCCGTCGGCATCCAGCCACGGATTTTCGGAAGGATTGCGGTTCGTGCTGCCGTCATCCAACAGCAGACGGTTCGTGCGGTTGGAGTCCACCGCGAGGCGGTAGGCGTCGCTGCCCGGCATATTGTAGTCGGTGGGCGAACGCAGGCGTTTGGAACTCAGCTCGATCGCGGCATCGTTTGCAAGCTGGTAGGTGGACACCAGATACAGCGGATGGGCGATGCGCAAGGCCATGCCCTCGAAGCGTTCGAAATCGGCGGACGAAGACAAGTCTTCGGGGAACTTCACCGTAGTGTAAGGCACCGGCAGCCCCTGCGCCAGCACCTGCAGGTCGGAGGCGCCGCTAAGCTGGGTGCGCTGCCTGTATTCGCTCACGGTGGCGGTCAAGGTAATGAAATCGCCCTGCCTCACATCGGCCTGCCCATACACGAAAATGCCTTTGGAAGCTGCGTCGTCTCCGCCTTTGGCCGTATCTTGCAGGAAGAAGCCGTCCACCTGACCCGAGCCGAACAAGGTATGGGTAACCACACCCTCGGTGCGGATTTGTTTTCCCGCATAGGGCGAGGCGGTTTCCGTGCCCTGGATCCGGGCGATGGAAACGCTTTCCTGTGCGCGCATTTGCGCGAAAGCCGCAAGCGCAAGAACCGAAACGAACAACGCGATTTTCTTCATCTTCGTAAAATCTACAGTAAATCCGACAGTTTCCTATATACCTGCCGGGGCGATTTGTTTTGATACAACACGGCGTGAACCGCCTCGAAAACGGGCATCCTGATATCGAAGTTGGCCTTCACCTCGTGCAGGCTTCCGGCCGCGTAATAGCCTTCGGCCACCATCTTCATCTCCAGCTTGGCCGACCTTACCGAATAGCCCTGCCCTATCATGTTGCCGAAGGTGCGGTTGCGGCTGAACTGGGAATAGGCCGTTACCAGCAGGTCGCCCAGGTAAGGCGCCGAATGCAGGTTGCGGTCTATGTCGTGGATCAGCTGCAGGAAACGCTTCATCTCGTCGGCGGCGCTGCTTACCAGCACGGCTACGAAATTGTCGCCGTAGCCCAATCCCTTGGCGATGCCTACGGCCAGCGCATACACGTTCTTGAGCACCGCCGCGTATTCGATGCCATAGAGGTCGTCGCTGCAGCGGGTATTCACGTACTCGCAAGAGAAGCAGCGCGCCACATACTGGGCCAGGTCCGCGTTGCGCGCGGCCGCCGTAAGGTAGGTAAGCCGGTTCAGGGCTATCTCCTCGGCATGGGACGGCCCGCTTATCACCGCCATATTCTCTTCGGGAACGGCGTAGAAGTCGCGCAGGTACTCGCACACCACCTGGTTCTTCTCGGGCACGATGCCCTTGGTGGCCGAGCACAGCAGCTTGGAACGCAACAACTCGGGGTCCAGCTCCTGCAGGGCGCCCGGCAGATACACGGCGGGAACCACAATCACCAGGGTCTGCGCCTGACGGGCGATTTCATTGATGTCGTTGCTTACCGTGATGCGCGAAACGGGGAATTCCACCGACGAAAGGTACATCGGGTTCACCCCTTCGGTCTCCAGACCCTGCCTGATCTCTTCCTCGCGCACCCACCAGTACAGGTGCTCGTGGTTGTGCAGCAGGATCTTGGCCACCGCCGTGGCCCAGCTTCCACCGCCGATAACGGCTATCTTTCTTTTCTCCATGGCTGCTAACTACAGGCCCAGCACCGACTTGCCCTGCACGAAGTAAATGTCTTTGGCGATATTGGCTTCGGCAATGCGGTCCAGATCTTCCTGCAGGTCGGCGGGAACCACGCTCTTTTCGGCCATCCACTGGCGGACGCCTTCATAGTCGCCTTCCGCCTGATATTTGAGGATCTGCGCCATCAGGGCCTTGGTGGCCTCCTTCATCTTGGGCAGGTTCACGGTATATTTGCCTTCGGCATCGCGAGTAAACACACCGTGGTCTTTCATAAAGTTGAAGCAGAGCATGTTCGCCTTGCCGTGCGCGCTGGCGGCGCCGAAACGCACCGAGCGGAAGATGCCGGCAAAGAAGGTGATGTAGTTCTTATCCACATCCGAACCGCTCATCTCGCCCTTCTGATAGAGCTGATCGACCATGTAGAGCCCCATGATGTCGGCCTTGGCTTCCTCGAGCGCGGAATAGGTTTCCTTTAAGGCCGCGCGCACCGTGCCCTTGCCGTTGATGGTGTTCTTCACGCCCAGGCCGTGCGCCACTTCGTGGAAGGTAACGTCTTCGAAGAAGCAGTCGAAATCCACCATCTTGCGCTGTTCGGGGCTCATCACGATGTCGGCGATGGGAATCACGATATTGTCGAACTTGGCCTTCATGGCGTTCTTGAGCTGGAGCTTGCGCGTGCCTTTCTGAATGTGCACCCGTTCGTCGTTGGGCAGGTTGATGGCGATGGTCTTGCCCCCGGCGTTGCCGTCGCCGCGATACAGCAGCACGTCATACACGTTCAGGTCGGAATCGGTGCCGGGCATCTCGCTCTTGTACTTGGGATCCACCGGAAGCTCGCGCTGCAGCTGCGGCAGCATGCCGGCGAACTTGGAGAGCTTGGCGCTCCATTCGGGATCCTTTACCAAGAGGAAGGACTCGTGGGCCGACTTGTAGCCGAACAGGTCGTCTTCGTAGTCTTCGATGGGGCCTACCACGAAATCGATGTCGGAGCTCTTGGCGTCCATCCAGGCCAGGTCGCTCTCGAAATAGTCGTCGGTGCGCAGGGCCCGGGCGCGCAGGCTCAGATACTTTTTGAAACCTTCGTCGGAAGCCAGCGCCGCAGCAGAATCAAGCAAGGCCGCCGCCCTCTCGATGTCTTCCTTAAAGTAGTCGTGATACCAGACGGCCTTCAGCTTGCCGTTCTCGTCGCGTACAATCATGGTGTAGTGCGAATCCTTGTCGGGGTCGTTCCAGGCCTCGAACTCGGCCACCGTCATATCTTCCGGATAGAAGCAGGCGCCACGGGGCTTGTCGTCCATGCCGTCTTTGGCACCGGGCACGGCCATAAAGGCGATGTTGCCGTTCAGGCGATCCCAGGGGCCGTAGTTGATTTCGGCGAACTTGCGAAGGGTCTTGTCCTGAATGGAGTTGAGGAACTCGTTGCGGTCGCCGGGAAAGGCCTCTTTCCAATAGATGTCTTCCATCACCTCGGCCGCATCGCACAGATAGGCCATCATCTTCCTGTCCTGGTCGCTGAAGCGGCTCAAATCGGATTTGAGTTCCACGCGGGCGTAACCGTTCACCACGGCATCGTCTGCAAGATTGCACTTTTTCTTGTCGCAACAGGAACTGAACAAAAGCGCGCCCGCAGCCACGCCCAAAATCACCTTTTTCATATCGAGATATTTAATAGTTACCTTTCCAAAAGCCCAGGCAAGGCCAAGACCAATCTGACAAAGATACGCAAAGTTGAGTGCAGAGACAACCGAAAGCCTGCTTTCGGGTTGGCTATGCCGAGACGAAGTATCTTGGACAAAGTCAAAGATACGCAAAGTTGAGTGCAGAGACAACCGAAAGCCTGCTTTCGGGTTGGCTATGCCGAGACGAAGTATCCATTTTACCGCGAAGCCCTCTCGATGAAGGCCCGCTTCCAAGAAAAGAAGCAACAAGTTATCAACACAGTGTTGATAAATGTTCTTAACAATAGAAACGGATAAAAATCAATAAATTAACGAAACAAAAAAAAGTAACAAACAGGTATTGTTTATAACATTGGGGATAACTCAAATCCCCCCGCAGGGAAAAGCTATACTTTTGCATATCGTTGCATGAGGGGATTGCGAATTCCAAGGGGCAACACACTGTAAACACTTTAACGCTAATAGCTTATGCAAGCTGATTTATTCTCCGGAAGAGGGTCGGACGGGTTATTTTCGCAAAAGTCCGACAGTATGGTAGTTGAAAACGAACCGAAAGATTCGGTTCAGGCCAGCCCTTACCAAAAATTAAAGGAACATAGAGCTAATCTGGATATGAGCAAGGAACAGACTTTGTCGGGGAAAGACATGCCGATGGAAGCGGAACTCAAAGAGTTCTCGCACGAAGAAATTTTGGAAGCCTCCACCAAATACTTTAAGGGAGATGCCTTGGCCGCCACCGTTTGGATGAACAAGTACGCCCTTAAGGACAGCGACGGACGTATCTACGAAAAGACGCCCGACGAAATGCACCGCCGCATAGCCCGCGAACTGGCGCGCATCGAAAGCAGGTATCCCAACCCCGTTTCGGAAGACGAAGCCTACGAGCTGATGAAAGACTTCCGCTACCTCATCCCCCAGGGAAGCCCGATGGCCGGTATCGGCAACAAGTTCCAGATCTCGTCGCTCTCCAACTGCTTTGTGATCGGCAACAAGGGCAATTCCGACTCTTACGGCGGCATCATGAAGATAGACGAGGAACAGGTGCAGCTGATGAAGCGCCGCGGCGGCGTGGGCCACGACCTCTCCCATATCCGTCCCGCCGGCAGTCCCGTAAAGAACAGCGCGCTCACCAGCACCGGCATCGTGCCCTTTATGGAACGTTACTCCAACTCGACCCGCGAAGTGGCCCAAGACGGCCGCCGTGGCGCCCTGATGTTGAGCATCAGTATAAAACACCCTGATTCCGAACGCTTTATCGATGCCAAACTGGAAGAAGGCAAGGTAACCGGCGCCAACGTTTCGGTAAAGCTTACCGACGAGTTCATGCAGGCCGTGGTGAACGGAACGCCCTTTATCCAGCAATATCCCATCGACTCCAACCATCCCCAGTATATAAAGAAGGTGGATGCCCGCAAGATCTGGAACAAGATTATCCACAACGCATGGAAATCGGCCGAACCGGGCGTATTGTTCTGGGACACCATTACCCGCGAGTCCCTGCCCGACTGCTATGCCGACCTCGGCTTCCGCACCGTATCGACCAACCCCTGCGGCGAAATTCCCCTCTGTCCCTACGACAGCTGCCGTCTGCTGGCCCTGAACCTCTACAGCTACGTGGAAAATCCCTTTACGAAGGACGCCAAGTTCAACATGAAGCTTTTCCGCCAGCATGTGCGTGTAGCCCAGCGCTTTATGGACGACATTATCGACCTGGAGCTCGAACACGTGGACCGCATTCTCGAAAAGATAGACCAAGACCCTGAGAACGAAGACGTTAAACGTACCGAAAACGAGCTTTGGGACAAGATCAAGGACCGCAGCCGCCAAGGCCGCCGCACCGGCTTGGGCATTACCGCCGAAGGCGATATGCTGGCCGCCCTCGGCCTTCGCTACGGCACCGACGAGGCCACGAACTTCTCGGTGGAAGTACACAAGAACCTGGCACTGGCCGCCTACGGTTCCTCGGTGGAAATGGCCAAGGAACGCGGCGCCTTCCCCATCTACGACACCAAGCGCGAGGCCAACAACCCGTTCGTGAACCGCCTTAAGGAAGCCGAACCCGAACTGTACGAGAACATGGCCAAATACGGCCGCCGCAACATCGCATTGCTTACCGTGGCCCCCACGGGTAGTGTAAGTATCTGTACCCAAACCACTTCCGGCATCGAACCCGCCTTTATGCTGGCCTACAAGCGCCGCCGCAAGGTTAATCCGGGCGACAAGGGCGTGCACGTGGATTTCGTGGACGAAGTGGGCGATTCCTACGAAGAATACACCGTGGTTCATCCCAAGTTCCTGGAATGGATGAAGATAACCGGCCTCGACACCTCCAACCTGAACGCCTACACCGAAGATCAGTTGCAGGAAATCATCGCCCAGTCGCCTTACTACAAGGCGCTTTCCACCGATATCGACTGGGTGAGCAAGGTAAAGATGCAGGGTGCGGTGCAGAAGTGGGTCGACCACTCCATCAGCGTTACCGTAAACGTACCCAACCAGACCCAGGAGGAACTGGTGAGCCAGATTTACCAGACGGCCTGGGAATGCGGCTGCAAGGGCATGACCATCTACCGCGACGGCTCGCGCTCGGGCGTGCTGGTGGCCGACAAGAAGAAAGAGGAACCCGAAGTGGCCAAGAAGGCCCCCACCCGTCCCGACGTGCTGAAGGCCGACGTGGTGCGTTTTCAGAACGACTACGAAAAGTGGATCGCCGTGGTGGGTCTGTACGAAGGCCGTCCTTACGAGATATTTACCGGCCGCGCCGACGACTTCCCCCTACCCTCTTTCGTAAACAAGGGAGAGATTATCCGCGTGCGCAAAGATGAGAACTCGCCCGCCCGCTACGACTTCGAATTCAAGGACCGCGACGGCTACGGCGTTCACTGGGAAGGCCTCTCCCGTACGTTCGACGAAACGTATTGGAACTACGCCATCTTGATTTCCAGCATCTTGCGCCAGGGAGCCGACCTACCCAAGATCATCGACCTCATCAACGGGCTTAAGTTAGGCTCCGACGACCAGATCAACACCTGGAAAAACGGGGTGGTCCGCGCGCTCAAGAAGTACATTCCCAACGGAACCATCGCCGAAAAGACCAAATGCCCCGAATGTGGCGAAGCCGGCCTTGTCTATAAGGAAGGCTGCCTTACCTGCCCCTCCTGCGGCTATTCCAAGTGCGGTTGATCGGAATTGCCGGACGAAGTTTTCGGCAAATAATCCGCTTTGTTTTTTGAGGGATTATGCTATCTTTGCCCGTTGGTCAAGATACTCCGCCTCGACCAAAGCAAGTATCTTTGTCCGCTTTTAAAAAATTTCGACATGCACAGACAATCGTGGGTAGTCGTTACCCTGCTTTTCCTGAGCCTCGGCGCTTATTCGTATGCACAGATTAACAACAACGGCGTCGTTCAACCTACGGGGCAGGTAAACAATCCAATCTCCACGGCGGTGCCTTTCCTTACGCTTTCGCCCGACGCCCGTTCGGGGGGTATGGCGGACGTTGGGGTGGCCACCTCGGCCGACCTCAATTCCCAGCACTACAACGCCGCCAAGTACCCTTTCATGAAGGATCAGTTCGGGCTTTCGCTCACCTACAGTCCCTGGCTCATCAACTTAGTGCCCGATATGTCGCTGGCCTACCTTTCGGGGGCGTACAAGTTCAAGGACGAACGCAACGTTATCGGTTTCTCATTGCTGTATTTCAGCATGGGTTCGGTTACCTTCACCAACAACCCGAACGATGCGGGTACGACTTACAAGCCCAATGAATTCGCCATCGACGTAAGCTACTCGCGCAAGCTGATCGACGTGCTCTCGATTGCCGTTACCGGCCGTTTCATCTACTCCAACCTTACCTTGGGCCAATATGTGGGCGGGGTCGACACCAAAGCCGGTCTGGCGGGTGCCGCCGACATCGGCCTGTACTACTGCCAGGACTTCGATCTGGGCAAGAAATACAAGGGCGGAACCCTGAGCGCCGGCTTGAGCTTCACCAATATCGGCAACAAGATGAGCTACACCACCGACCTTTCGGAAGAGTCCGAGAAGAACTTCCTGCCCGCCACCCTGCGCTTAGGTATCGGTTTCAACTGGCATATCGACGACTACAACTCGGTGGGCTTCTACGCCGAGGCCTATAAACTGCTCGTTCCCACGCCCCCTATTTACGGAGACAAGATTGTTAACGGCGATACCTTAAAAGATGTTATCGTTTCCGGTAAAGACAACAATGTGAACGTAATGAAGGGTCTTTTCCAGTCGTTCGGCGATGCCCCCGGCGGATTCAAGGAAGAGATGCGCGAGATACAGTGGAGCCTTGCCGCCGAATACTGGTGGCGCGAAATGGTGGCCGTCCGCATGGGCTACTTCCACGAAAGCAAGCTCAAGGGCTACCGCCAATACTTTACCTTGGGCGTAGGCTTGCGCTACAAGATGATCGGATTGGATTTCTCCTACCTGATTCCCACCTCCACGATATCGGGCTCGAACCCGCTTAAGAACACCCTGCGTGTAGGCGTTTCGTTCAACTTTAACCGCACCGAAAGAGCCGCACGCCAAGCCAAGCGAGTGGGCAATGAATAATTTCAGGGTCGGCTACGGCTACGACGCCCACCGCTTCGCCCCCGACCGCAAACTGATTCTGGGCGGGGTGGATGTGCCGTACGTACAAGGCCTGGACGGTCATTCGGATGCCGACGTATTGGTGCACGCCGTGTGCGATGCCCTCTTGGGCTCGCTCGCCTTGGGCGACATCGGCCAGCATTTTCCCGACACGGATCCTACCTACAAGGGCATCGACAGCCTGATCCTCCTCAAGAAAACCGGCGAACTCATCGCCTCCCACGGTTACCGTATCGGAAACCTCGACGTTACCTTACGCCTGCAGAAGCCCAAGATAGCCGCCTACGTGCCGCAGATGCAACAGAACCTGGCCAAGGCCTTGGATGTTGAACCCGAACAAATCTCGGTAAAGGCCACCACCACCGAAAGAATGGGCTTCGAAGGCAGCGGGGAAGGCGCTTCGGCCTCGGCCGTGGCCCTGGTGTACCGTAACCGGTGAAGCGGATACAAGAAAGCCCTGTGAAATCTAAGGATTTCACAGGGCTTTTCGTATCCGTCAACGCGGAAATTTAGTCGGCGTTGTCGGTGAGGAAGGGCGGCGTGTTGTAGTTTACGCTGCCGTCTTTGCTTATGGTGTTGCGGTTGGCTTCCGAATAGGAAGACGGAACCACCGGGTCTATCGTGATGTTCTGGCGCATGTAGGCCGGAACTTCCTCGATCTTGCGCAAACCCTGCGGCGTGCGGATAAGCCCCGAGAACTCGCGCAAACGCTGCATGCGTTCGGCCGTGGCTTCGCAACGTCCACGCAACAGGCCGTCGGCCACCGTGCTTTTCTGCGCCACCTGGGCCACCGGTTCGGCCACTTCCACCGCCGGAGCCTGTCTGACCACGTTTTCCTGCGCGTTCATCTGCTTTTCTTCCACCGCAGCGGGCGCCGCCGTAAAGAGGTCTTCTTCCTGCCTTACCTGCTCCTGACGAACCATGGTGGGCATACCGTAGTTCTCAACCTCTTCCTTCTTTTCGGCCGTCGGTTCGGGAAAATCCACCATAAAGGCCGGTTCTTCCCTGTGACTTATCTGCTTGAACCAATCGTCGGCTTCCTCGCTTACAGTTTCGCTTACCGTTTCCTGACGGGCCACCGGCGCCGCTTCTTCCTGCCGGGCAGGTTTGTGCGGCAATTCAAAATCGAGCAGGGGGGCTTCCTGCGCCACCGTCTGCGGCTTTTCTTCCTGGAACACCGGTTCCGCATCGGAATTCATGTCCAGCACGGCCACCTGACGCTTGACGGGAGCCTGTACCGGAACTTCCTGTGCCACGGGAGCCACGGGCGCCACCGGAGCGGGCTGTGCCGCCACCGCGGGCGTTTCCGCAAGCGTTGCCTTTATTTCGGGAACCACGGGCGCCACCGGAGCCGGATGCGGCTGGGCAGGCGCCTTTTCGGCCTTGGTTTCCTCAAAAGTCTCGTCTAAGGAGATGCGCCTTACCTCATGGTCGCCCAAGACCTTGCGTTCGTTAAAGCCGGTGGCGATCAGGGTAATGTTGAGATTGCCGCCCAAGGAGTCGTCTTCGCCGGCACCCCAGATCAGATCCACCCCGTCGCCCGCTTTCTCGAGAATGGAGCCGGTAATGGTCTCGATCTCGTCCATGCACAAGGGCGATTCGGAGCTGTAGCCCAGATAGAGCAACATATTCTTGGCGCCTTCTATGCTGTTGTCGTTCAAAAGGGGCGAATCCATGGCCATCATCACCGCATCCTTGGCGCGCGTCTCGCCGTTGGCCGTACCGAAACCCATCAGGGCCACACCGCTGTTGTGCATCACCGTGTTCACATCCTTGAAGTCGATCTGCACGTACGAACGAACGGTAATGATTTCGGAAATACCCTTGGCGGCCGTGGTCAACACGTTGTCGGCCATGGCGAAGGCCTCGTTGAGGGTCATCTTGCCGAACTCGCGCAATTTGTCGTTGTTGATCACCAGAATGGCATCCACGTGCTTGCGCAACTCGGCGATACCCAGCTTGGCCTGCTCGATGCGCTTGCGGCCCTCGAACGTAAAGGGCGTGGTAACGATGGCCACCGTAAGGATGCTGGTTACCTCGTCGCCTGCCAGTTCTATCTCTTTGGCGATGGAAGCCACCACCGGAGCGGCGCCCGTGCCCGTTCCGCCACCCATACCGGCGGCGATGAACAACATACGGGCATCCTTTATCTTGTCGCGGATCTCATCGCGCTTCTCTTCGGCGGCCACCTTGGCCACTTCCGGCACGTTGCCCGCACCCAAGCCCTTGCCCAGATGCACCTTTACGGGAACAGGGCTGCTTTCCAGGGCCTGGGCATCGGTGTTGCATACTATAAAGTCGACGCCTTTGATGCCGGCGCGGTACATGTGGTTCACCGCGTTGCCGCCACCGCCGCCCACACCGATCACCTTAATGTAGGAAGACTGATCTTTGGGTAACACAAAGTTCAGAATGTCACCGCTTTGATTGGTCATTTCGTTCATTTTCGCATGTATTGTTCAGTCTATAAAATTACTGCGACTATCGGCGCGCTTCCGATTCTCCCGCCGGGATTTATAAACAAGGGCCTGTTTATAGGGCGCGAAACGGGAAAAGGGGTTTACTGGATATCGTCGTCGAAAAGACCCACAATCCAGTCCTTAAGCTTGGTGGCCGCCGTAAAGCCGCCTTTCTTGCCGCCTTTCCGGCCCTCTTTGGCTTCGGATTCCTCCGGTTCCGCCGGCGCGGTTTCAACCGGAGTTGCGGGCACAACCGGCTGTTGCGGTTCAGCCTGGTGGGTATGCGCCACCTGCCCATGCTCGGCCACGTGGATAATGCGGTTCTCTTCTTCGCTGCGCACCCCGTAAATCACCAGACCGATGGCGGTGGCGAAGATGGGATCCGCCAGTTCCGCCGGCGAATCGGAGGTAAGGTGTTCCTTGGGTGAACCCAGACGGGTTTCCAACTGCGTATGAAATTCGCAGACCTGGCTTATGTGCTTGAGTTTGGAACCACCGCCGGTAAGCACGATACCGCCGATAAAACGATCCAGGTCGCACTGGCAGTTGGATATCTCGCAAGACACGCTGCTGAATATTTCCGAGACCCTCGCCCCGATAATCGTGGCCAATTGCTTGAGTGATATTTCTTTGGCCGACTTTCCCTTTATTCCCGGAATGGAAACGATCTGTTCTTCGCTGCTCTCGCTGGGCAAGGCCGAGCCGAACTTAACCTTGAGGGCTTCCGCCTGCCGGGGCAGGATAAGGCATCCCAGGCGGATATCGTTCGAAATGACGTTACCGGCCAAGGGGATTACCGCCGTATGGGTCAGGATACCGTTCATGAACACCGCCACATCGGTGGTGCCGCCGCCGATATCCACCAGCACCACGCCGGCTTCCTTGTCGCTTTCGTCCAGCACCGATTCGGCGCTCACCAGGGGTTCGAGGATAAAGCCGATAAGGTCCAGTCCCGCCATTTCCACACTGCGCTGTATGTTGCGCATGGCCACCGCATCGGCCGTGATCACGTTGAGCACCGCGTTGATGTTCGCGCCCACCATGCCCACGATATTGTCTTCAGTAAAGCCGCCTTCGCCATCGACCGCAAACGTGCGCGGAATAACGTGGATGATCTTGCGGCCGGCCGATACCGTGCCGTGGCTTACCTTAACCTTGAGACGTTCGATTTCCTCGCGGGTAAGCACGTCGTCGCAGTTTTCGCGCACAAAACTGTATTCCTGAACCTCGCTCCGGATATGCTGTCCGGCAATGCCCACATAGACTTCGTTGATGTCCACGTTCGACGAAACGGAAGCCTGTTCCACGGCGCGCTTGATCGCTTCGGAAGTGGTCTGTATATTGATGACCGCACCGCGTACCACACCGGTGGATTCGGTCTTTCCGTAACCCAGAATCTTGATCTTTCCGGTAGCCGTGTCGCGTTGACCCACCACGGCAACCACTTTGGTCGTACCGATGTCAAGACCCACCACCACATCCACATCGTCGTCGGGAGTAGCCCGGAATTTCGCTTCTTCTGCCATATCCTTTAATTTTTAAATTATTTCACAATCGTCTAAAAAACTGTCTTTTTTGTGGCCACCAACTGGTTGGCGTACTTCAGGTTCAGCACCGAGTACTTGTCCCAGCCGCCCGCATTCACGCCCTTGCGGTAAAAAAGGTCGAGCCGCTTGAGCTTGTCCGCCAGGTCGGCCATGTCCGCCACCTTGCCTAACTTCACCAACTGGCCGCCCACCTTGGGTATCAGTTCGTATTCGCCGGCGTAGGTAACGTAAATCTGTTCGAACATCGCGTCCCAAAACGGATTTTCCGCCAAGAACACATTGATTTCGTAGAGCCGCTTCAACACCGAGGCCCGGAGCGTGTCGGCGATGGCGGTAACGTCCGCCCCATATTGGGGAGTAACCGGAATATATCCGCTGGCCACGCGCAGACGCACGGCATAGTCTGTGTTTACGGGCATCTCTATGCCCTTGCGGTCTA
The DNA here is from genome assembly GCA_023667315.1 of Ruminococcus flavefaciens. Lineage (GTDB taxonomy): Bacteria > Bacteroidota > Bacteroidia > Bacteroidales > P3 > Pullibacteroides. The sequence goes on along the minus strand of JAMPAI010000001.1, from coordinate 213,444 downwards.
TCTGGAACATCGTGCCGTTGCTCGTCACCACCTTCAGGAAAGGGTTGCGCTGCGCCACTTCGAGGTGGCACACGCCGTCGCGGGTCATGAACACCTGCGCCCCGCCCACATAGGGGTTCTTCAACAGCACCTTTTCTATCAGGGCGGCGTTCACCTCATCGCTCTTCCTGCCCTTGATGCTTATCTCGTGTCTGGCCAGCCAGTTCTCGATATCGCGGTTCTGCAGGTATATCTCGAAACTGCCGCGCTCGATGTCGATCTGCTCCCGGCCGCACACCGCCGCCTGTTGCTGACGCGCCGCATACCGGAGCATCACGATGGCCGTGCCCGCCAACAGCGCAAAAAAGAAAAGCAGGATGATGATGCGCATTGCCCTTTTCATGCCGCCCCTCCTTTCTGCAGACGGTTACGGATGGGTTCAACCAGGGTGTCGATATCGCCGGCACCCATCGTAACGAGCAGCAGCCTGTGCTTGCCGGCGGCCTGTTCCCGCAGGTATTCCTCCACCTGCGCCAATACGTTTTCCTTGGCGGCATACCTTACCTGAACCCCCTCGACCTTATCGCCTATCAGGCGGGTGTCCACGCCAGGTATCGGCAGCTCGCGCGCCGGATAGATGTCCACCAGGCAGAGTTCGTTCGCCGCCCGCAGGCTCTGGGCGAAACCCTGCGCCAGGTCGCGCGTGCGGGTGTACAGGTGCGGCTGGAAGAACACCGCCATGCGGTAATCGGGATAAAATTCGCGCAAGGCGTCTATGCTGGCCGTTATTTCGGCCGGATGATGGGCGTAATCGTCGTAATAGGCCAATCCCGGCTGTACGAAAATGGGTTCGAGCCTGCGGCGAACGCCCTTGAAAAGCGGCAGGAGCCGCCGTATGTCGTGGGCTTCCACGCCTGCTTCCAGCGCAAGGCTAACGGCCGCCACCGCGTTCTCTATATTGTGCCGTCCCGGACAGGAAAGCCGCAGGTTTTCGATACGCCCCTTGGGACCCGAATAATCGAAGGTGTAACATCCGTCACTTACCCGCACGTTCTCGGCAAAAGCCGCACCACCGCTATCGTTGCGCGCCGCCATGCCATATACGTAGTCTGCCTTCAGCGGAAGTTCCAAAGAGGCTTCGGCGATAAAATGCTCCGACTGCCGCATAAACTGCACATAAGCCTCGCGCATCGTTTCCACATCGCCGTAGATGTCCAGATGGTCGGCATCCCAGGCCGTGACCGCCGAGAACCAGGGGTTCAACTGCAGGAAAGAACGGTCGTATTCGTCGGCCTCCGTTACCAGATAGGGGCTTCGGCCGTTGTGCAGGTAGTTGCCGTCCAGGTCGGGGACTATGCCGCCCAACACGGCGTTGCAGCCTATGCTGCCGTGCATCAGGTAGGCCAACAGTGCCGACGTGGTGGTCTTGCCGTGCGTTCCGGCCACCGCCAGCGTCTTGTACCGCCGGCTCAGCATGCCCAGCACCTGCGCCCGTTTATAGACCGGCAGGCCCCTCCGCCTTATCTCGCCCCATTCGGCATGGGAGGAAGGGATGGCGGGCGTATAGACCACCGCGTCCACGGCTTCGGGCAACAGTCCGGGCGATTCGGTATAATGGATCTCCGCCCCCATAGCCTCTAATTTCCGGGTAAGCGGCGTGCGCACGCGGTCGTAGCCCGCCACCTTGCAGCCTTGGTGCAGGTAATGGCAGGCCAGCGCGCTCATTCCGATGCCGCCGATGCCCAGGAAATAGGGATATGTGATGCGGTGCGTATCCATGCTTTATATCAGTTTCATCACCTCGTCAACAATCATCTTGGCCGCCGAGGTGGTGCCCATGCGCGAGATGTTCTGCGAGAGCAGCTCCCTCCGGCGGTCGTTCTGCCAGAGTTCCACCACCGTCTTGCCCAGGTCGGCCACCGTGCGGTCGTCGTGCAGGAGGATGGCGGCGTTGCGCGAGCTGAGGGCCTCGGCGTTTCGGGTCTGATGGTCTTCGGCCACGTTGGGCGAAGGTATCAGCACCAGGGGCTTGCCCACCACGCAGAGTTCCGAAATGGTGATGGCACCGGCGCGCGAAACGATGATGTCGGCCGCCGCATACGCCAGATCGACCCGGCGCACGAAGTCGAGCAGCACTAAGTTTTCCTTGCCCTCGGCATAGGGAAGCATCTTCTGATAGTAATACTTGCCCGTCTGCCAGATAACCTGGAAACCCTGGGCAAGCAGGTAGTCAATGTTCCCCTTCATGCCTTCGTTGATGGTGCCGGCGCCCAGGCTTCCGCCCATCACCAAAAGCGTGGGCATGTCTTTCTTCAGGTTGTAGAACGAATAGGCCTCCTCGCGCTTGGCGCCGATGTCCGAAATGTCCTGACGGATGGGATTGCCCGTCCAGACAATCTTCTCGCGCGGAAAGAACCTTTCCATATCGTCGTATCCCACACAGATGCACTTGGCGCGTTTGCTCAGGATTCGGTTGGTCATGCCCGGCAGCGAGTTCTGCTCCTGAATCAGCGTGGGGATCCCGAGCCTTTGCGCCGAATACAGCGTGGGAGCGCTGGCATAACCGCCCACGCCCACCACCACGTCGGGGGCGAAATCGCGGATGATCCTGCGCGTCTGCCGCAGGCTCTTGGCCAGCTTGAAAGGCAGCGAGAGATTCTTGAACGGATGCTTGCGGTCCAGACCCACCACGTTCAAGCCCACGATCTGGTAGCCTTCGGCCGGAACCTTCTCCATTTCCATGCGGTTCTCGGCACCCACAAAAAGAATGTCGGCATCGGGCTCGCGATGCTTTATCTCGTTGGCGATGGCGATGGCCGGAAAGATATGGCCGCCCGTGCCGCCGCCGCTTATAATCACCTTTAACGCTTGCTTCTGCATGATTATCTAGTTTTCTTTTTTGTTTTCTTCCAATTCCGTCTTCTCCACATCCGCGCTCACGCTCAGGATAACCCCCATGCCGCAGGCGGTAAAGAACAGCGAGGTTCCCCCCATGCTCAGGAAAGGCAGCGGCTGCCCCGTTACCGGCAGCAGGTCGACCGCCACACCCATGTTGATGAGCGCCTGCAAGGTCAGCATGAACGTAATGCCCAGCACCATATAGCTGCCGAACGAACCCCGGCACCTGCGGGCGATGCTGATGCCGCGCATCAGGAACCAGAGGTAGAGCAGCATGACGCCGATGCCCGCGAACATGCCGTATTCCTCGATGATGAGCGAATAGATATAGTCGGAATACGGGTGCGGCAGGAAGTTGCGCTGCGTGCTGTTGCCCGGCCCCTTGCCGAACACGCCCCCGCCGGCAATGGCTATCTTGGACTGCGTTACCTGATAGGACTCGTCTTCCTCGCTTCCGAAGCGTTCCACACGGGCCTTCCATGTGGAGAATCGCCCGGGCAGATTCTCGGCCGGCACAAAATACAGCACGGATAGGAACACGGCCACGAACAACACGCCCGCCCCCACCATGCTCCAGATATAGCGGGCGGCCACACCGCCCACGGTCATCATCACGAAACAGGTAAGCAACAACAGGGCCGCCGTGGAAAGGTTCTCGGGAAAGATCAGGGCGGCGCCCAGCAAGGGTGCCCACAGCAGGCGAAACAAGGTGCTTCCCTCCTTGATTACCGGCTGGTATTTGGTAAGCTGCCGCGCCAGGAACACCACGATAACCAGCTTGGCCAGTTCGGAGGGCTGGAACGAGATCGGCCCCAACCTTATCCAGCGGGCGGCATCGTTTACGGTGGCCATGGTAAGGGTCACCACCAGCAAGCCCAGCACCGGCAGCACCATAAGCTGCGCGAAGCGGGAAAAATACGTGTACTTGACGCGGTGCACCCCGTACATGATACCCCAGGCCACCACCAGGATGCCCAGATGCTTGAGCATATAGTAGGTGGTGTCGCCCCCCTGCTTGAGATAGGCCAGACGTCCGGTAGAGCTGTATACCGCCGCAATGGAAACGAAGGTGAGGATCATCATGATGGTCCAGATGCCCTTGTCTCCACGCAAGTATTTGAATATGCCCGTACCCTTGTTGGCCATGGTTCCGAAAAATTTAGGGATCTACAATTCGTAAACCGCCTGTTTGAACTGCGTGCCCTTGTCCTGGTAGCTTTCGAACAGGTCGAAGCTGGGGCAGGCGGGCGAAAGCAGCACGATCTCGCCTTCGTTGGCCATCAGGTAGGCCGCCTGCACGGCGTTGGCCATATTGTCGGTCTCCACGATATCGGAAACGAGGTCGCCGAAAGCCGCCACCACCGGCGCGTTGTCTGAACCCAGGCACACGATGCGGCACACTTTCTTGGCCACCATGGGACGCAAGGCCGCCAGATCCACGTCTTTGGTCTGTCCGCCCACGATCCATACCACGGGGCGGGTCATGCTCTCGAGCGCGAACCAGGTGGAATTCACGTTGTAGGACTTGGCGTCGTCGATGTATTCGACCCCACGCACCTTGGCCACATACTCCATGCGGTGTCCCGTCTGACGGAAATCCCGGAAGCTTTCCTGAATGGCGCGCTTGCGCAGGTTCTGGATATGCGCGGCCACCGTTTCCGCCATCGATGCGGAGGCATAGCCCTGTTTCGCCAATGTTTCGATATTCATTTTCATCGCTATGTAATTATCTGAGTTTTAACGTAACCAATGTAACCACGGCCAGCAGCAGGCCGATAATGAAAAAGCGCATCACGATCTTGGGTTCCTTGAAACCCGCCACCTGGTAATGGTGGTGAATCGGGGTCATCTTGAAGATGCGCCTGCCCTCGCCGCAGCGTTTCTTGGTGTATTTGAAGTAGGAAACCTGCATGATTACCGAAAGGCTTTCCACCAGGAAGATGCCGCAGAGGATGGGCAGCAGCAGTTCCTTGCGTATCAGGAGCGCGAACACGGCGATGATGCCGCCGATGGTGAGGCTGCCCGTATCGCCCATGAACACCTGCGCCGGATAGGTGTTGTACCACAAAAAGCCGATGGTGGCTCCCACGAAGGCCGAGATGAATATGGTGAGCTCGCCCACGTGCGGGATATACATGATATTGAGGTAGTCGGCAAAGATGATGTTGCCCGACACCCAGGAGAGGATGGCCAGGGTCGCCCCGATGATGGCCGAGGTTCCGGTGGCCAGGCCGTCGATGCCGTCGGTAAGGTTGCTGCCGTTCGACACCGCCGTTATCACGAAGATCACCACCAGCACGAACAGGATCCAGGCGTATTTGCCCCAGCTCGGGTTGACCCATTCAACGATGCCCCGGTAATCGAGTTCGTTGTTCTTGACGAAAGGAATCGTGGTGACGAGCGATTTCTCGGTGCTGGCCTCGAAAGCGGCCTTGGCCTGCTCGTATTCCGACTGGTCGAGCATATTGTGGTTTTCCACGTAGGCCGAGGCGTTCTTGCCCGAAACCACCACGTCGGGGTGGAAGCACATCACCAAGCCGACCACCAGCCCCAGCACCACCTGCCCCACTACCTTGAACTTGCCCTGCAGGCCGTGCTTGTCGTGCTTGAACACCTTGATGTAGTCGTCCATAAAGCCCATGGCGCCCAGCCACACGGTGGTGAGCAGCATCAGCAGCACATAGATGTTGTCCAGACGGCACAACAGGAGCACCGGAATAAGGATGGCGGCGATGATGATCAGGCCGCCCATCGTGGGCGTTCCCTCCTTTTCTTTCTGCCCGTCCAGCCCCAATTCGCGCACGGTCTCGCCAATCTGTTTACGGCGCAATTTGGCGATCATCCATTTTCCGCCCACCCACATGATGACCAACGAGAACAGGAACGCCATGCCCGCCCGGAAAGAGATGTACTGGAACACCCCAGCCCCCGGCATATCGAACTGTTCGTGCAAATAGGAAAACAAATAATACAACATCGCTGTCTGTTTTTAATTATTTATCCGTATCCGTTTCGTTCTTCCATACGGCGGGAAGACATTCGGCCAACACCTCGCGGTCGTCGAAATGGTGCTTCACGCCCTTTACTTCCTGGTAGTTCTCGTGCCCCTTGCCCGCCACCAGAATCACGTCGCCGCTGCCGGCCAGGGCGCAGGCGGTCTTTATGGCCTCCTTGCGGTCGGCAATGCAGAGGGTCTTGGCACGCTGGGAGGGCGAAAGGCCGGCCATCATCTGGTCGATGATATCCTGCGGTTCCTCAAAGCGGGGATTGTCGGTGGTGATGATGAGGCGGTCGCTCAAATCGCAGGCAATCTGCGCCATGATGGGGCGTTTGCCCGTATCGCGGTTGCCGCCGCAGCCCACCACGCACACCACCTGCCGCACTTCCCCGCGCAGGCTGTCGATCGTGGAAAGCACGTTCTGCAAGGCATCGGGCGTGTGGGCGTAATCCACGATGCCCAACTTGTTGCCCTCGGTCGATTTGAGCGTCTCGAAACGTCCCGGCGCCTCGGTAAGGCAGCTCATGGCGCGCAGCACCTCCGTCTTGTCCATACCCAGCAGCAGGGCCGAGGCGTAGATGGCGGTAAGGTTGTAGGCGTTGAAACGCCCCACCAGCCGCATGCACACTTCGGTGCCGTCCATATCCAGTTGAAGTCCCGAGAGGGAGTCTTCCAGTATCTTCACGTTGAAATCGGCGGGTGAACGCAGCGAATAGGTGCGGCAAAGCGCCTTGGTGTTCTGCAGCATCACCTCCCCGTTGCGGTCGTCGGCGTTCACCAGGGCGAAAGCCGTGGAGGGAAGCCGGTCGAAGAACAGTTTCTTGGCCTTGATGTAGGCGTCGAAGGTCTTGTGGTAGTCTAAGTGGTCGCGCGTGATGTTGCTGAAGATGGCGCCCCGGAAGTTCAGTCCGGCAATGCGGTTCTGCACCGCCGCGTGGGAACTCACCTCCATAAAGGCGTAGTCGCAGCCTTCGTCCACCATGCGGCGCAGGAGCGCGTTTATCTCTAAGGCGTCGCCCGTGGTGTGGGTGCTGGGCACCGTCTGGGTATCGATGCGGTTCTCTATTGTGGAAAGCAGCCCCGCCTTATAGCCCAGCAGGCGGAACAGACGGTACAGCAGCGTTACCGTGGTGGTCTTGCCGTTGGTGCCGGTAATGCCCACCAGTTGCAGCTGGCGCGAGGGATGGCCGTAGAAGGCCGAGGCCATATGGCCCATCAGCAGGCTGCTGTCTTGAGCCTGTATATAGGTGATGTCCTGTTGCGGATGTTCGGGCATCTGTTCGCAGACCACCGCCACCGCGCCCGATTGAACGGCCTTGTCGATATAGGCGTGGCCATCCACGGACGTGCCCTTGATGGCAAAAAACACGAAACCGGGAGCCACCGCGCGCGAGTCCTGCGCAAGGCCGGAAACCTCCCTGTCTAAAGAACCTGTCGCTTTCCACGCTCCCGTAACGGCGGGCGTGCATCCGGCAAGCAAACGCTCCAATGTACGATTCCTGTCTTCCATATCCGTTTTCTATCCTACCAGTTCCAAAAACACCGGCTGACCCTTGGCGCAGGAGGTGCCTGCCGCCGGATCCTGCCGCCTTACCTTGCCCTTGCCGCTGACGCGCACCTTAAGGCCGTATTTCTCCAGCAGGTACACCGCGTCGCGCAGCCCCAGGCCGCGCACATCGGGCATAACGTCTTTCATGAGGCCGATCTCCGTGGGGCGGTTTACGCCGCCTTGCCGGAACTTCACGAAGGTGGTGGGCTCCAGCAGGGGGTCGGGCTGTCCGATATGCGTATAGACCGTGGCGATATCGGCGGCGTAACCGGAGGCGGCCGGCGCGCCGGCCGCCTCCGGCTGCAAACCTTCGGTTTGCAAACCGCCCTTCATCAGGGTGGCATACACCTTGTCGGCAATGCTCCTGAACACGGGCCCGGCCACCGCACCGCCGTAGATGCGGTTCTTCTGCGGGTTGGTGATCATCACGATGCAGGAGTAGCGCGGATTGTCGGCGGGAAAATACCCGGCAATCGAAGCCCGGTAGGTCATCTTCTCGCCGCGGTTACCGTAGTTCATCTGCGCCGTGCCCGTCTTGGCGGCCACCTTGTAGAGGGGGTTCTTCATGCACACACCCGTTCCGTTCTCCACCGCGCCTTCCAGCATCCGCCTTACCTTGCCCAAGGTTTCCCTGCTGCATATCCTGTCTACCAGCACCTGCGGCTCCATTTTCCTTACCAGCGCGTTTCCGTGCCGTATCTCGCTCACGAAAAGCGGCTTCATCAGCCTGCCGTCGTTGGCCACCGCGTTGTACAGCGCCAGAATCTGCAAGGGCGTAAGCTTCACCTCGTAGCCTATCGACATCCACGGCAGCGAAACGCCCGACCAGGTCTTGTCCGACGGGTCCTTGATATACGGCATCCCCTCCCCGGCCACTTCCACGCCCAGGGGCTGGTTCAACCTCATCCTGTGCAGGTATTCCACAAAGCGGGCCTGCTTCTTGCGGAACACCGTGTCGGCCAGGTACGAGATCCCCACGTTCGACGATTTCTCGAAGGCCTCCTGCAGCGTTACATCTCCCCAGCCACCCTTGTGCGAGTCTCTCATCCAGCGGTTGTAGAACTTCCGCTCGCCGGTAGGCACGATCACCGAGGGGTCGCAATGGCTTTCTTCCAGAATGGCGATGGTGGAGGCCAGCTTGAAGGTGGAGCCCGGCTCCACGGCCTCCCACACGGCGTAGTTCTGGCTTTCGGTATAGGAACCGTCGGCTTCCTTGCGCAGGTTGGCGATCGATACCACCTTGCCCGTCTTCACCTCCATCAGCACCACGCAGCCGTGCTCGGCCTCGTTCGTCTCCATACATTCGCGCAGGGCCGATTCGGCCACGTCCTGTATGCGTATGTCGATGGTGGTTATCACGTCCTTGCCGTTCTCGGCCAGCACCGCATCCGCGTTATACACGGGGCGCCACACGCCGTTCGACACCTTTTGGGTCAGGCGTTTCCCGTTCACGCCGTACAGTTCCTTCTGATAGGCGTATTCCAAGCCCACGCCCGCCTGGCTCTTCGTCTTGAAACGACCTATGGTGCGCGCCGCCAACAAACCGTTGGGACGCACCCGCTTTTCCTTTTCCTCCACCACGAAACCGCCCCGGTACTGCCCTTTCCTCAGAATCGGGAAGGTGCGGATACGGCTCAGCTCGGCATAGGTAACGTCTTTGCGCAACAGGTAATTGCGCTTTCGGGCGCGCCTGGCCTCCGTAAGCTCCCTGCGGTAACGGTCGCTGCTCTTCTCGGGATACATCCTGTGCAGGCTGTCGCACAGGGGGCGCAGGTTGTGGAGGAAGGTGTCGTTGCAGACCACGCTCGGATGCAGGTCCATCCGCAGGGTGAAGTACGGCACAGAGACGGCCAGCAGCGAATGGTCGGCCGAATAGATGTTGCCCCTCACGGCCGGGGTCTCCTCGTAGCGCAGGCTCTGCACGTTCGACTTGGCCAGCAGTTCGCTTCCCTCCACGAAAATCACCTTGCACATACGCACGGCAATCAGCACGGCAAAAACGAACAGAAGCATGTACACCAAGTACACCTTCCACCAAAAGCCCGTCTTGCTGTCGGACACTTTCGTATGTCTGCCGTCTTTGCCCACCGGTTCTTCTTTATTTTTTGCGGCCTTTCGCCGATTCTTTCGTTTCCTTTATCTTGTAGGGAGGAACCACCGATTCCTTGAGCCCCGTTTCCTGTAGCCTCTTGGCCACCGAAGACTGGAGGCTGATTTGCGTAAGGTTCGCCTGGCTTTCTATCTGCCGGTAACGCAGATCCTTCAGTTCTCCTTTGATGAGCGAGCATTCGCGCACCACCGCTTCGGAACGGTAGTTGTTGGCGATCAGCAGCATGGCCAGAAAAAAAACGTACAGCACCAGCCAGCCGTATTTCTGCAAGCCTTTGTCCAGCAGCACCGAACCGTCCAAGGCCGAGCGGATCTTCTGCCGGCGCGCGCGACGCTGTTCCCTGCGTTGCAAGGCGGCCTCGTCGATCTCGGGCTCCTTCGCGGCTTCCTTTTCGGGCTTCCTGCCCTCGAACTCCATAACCAGTTCCGGTTCGGGCAGCGGGTCCTTGACGGGAGGCTTCGGTTTCGGCTTCAGCTTGTTCTTTCCCATTTCCGCCTCCTATTTCTTCTGTGCCACGCGCAAGCGGGCGCTGCGCGAACGCGGGTTGCGTTCCAGTTCCTCTTCGGACGGCACCACGGCCTTGCGCGTAACCAGCTCGAAAGGCGAAAGGTTGTTGCCGTAGAAGTCTTTCTCTATCTCTCCCTGCAGGTTGCCCGAACGCATAAAGTTCTTTACCATCCGGTCTTCGAGCGAATGGTAGGAGATAACGGCCAGACGTCCGCCCGGAGCGAGCGCGTCCAGGCTCTGTTGCAGGAATTCCTGCAGGTTCTCCATCTCGCCGTTCACCTCGATGCGCAAGGCCTGGAAAGCCATGGCCAGGAACTTGTTTTCCTTGCCGCGCGGGGTGAATTTCTTAAAGAACTCCACCGCCTGCGCCGTATGCCGGAACTCCTGCAGGGCGCGGGCTTTCTCCACTTCGGCCGCCAGACGGCGGGCAAAGGGAATCTCGCCGAAACGGAAAAAGATATCGGCAAGGCGTTCCTGCGGATAGGTGTTGAGCACATCGGCCGCCGTGAGCCTGCCTTCCCTGTCCATGCGCATGTCCAAGGGGCCGTCGGTACGTATGGAGAAGCCGCGTTCGGGCGTGTCGAACTGATGGGAGGAAACGCCTAGGTCGGCCAGGATGCCGTTTACGGGAAGTGCCTTGTAAAAACGGAGGTGATTCTTGAGATAGCGGAAGTTCTCGCCGATAAGCGTAAAGCGGCCGTCGCCCTTGAAGTCGGGGTCTTCCGAAGCCCGTTGCAGGGCGTCCGGGTCGCGATCGAAGGCAAAGAGCCGTCCGTTTTCGTTCAACTTGGAAAGGATGCGGCGGGAATGGCCGCCGCCGCCGAAAGTAACATCCACATACGTTCCGTCTTCCTGAATGGAAAGCCCCTCCAAAGTCTCGCGCAACAAAACCGGGTCATGATAGTCGTTACACATGGCATGAACTCCTATATTTCTTGCGTGTCGATCTGCCCCAGGCGTTCGGCCGCCATCTTGGCGAAATCGAACTGGGCTTCATTCATCTTGTTGTAGGTATCCACATCCCAGATCTCGATAATGTTGATCCTCGAAATGAGAACGATTTCCTTGTCGATGTTCTTGATTTTTTTCAGATCCATGGGAATGAGCAAGCGGTCGCTGTTGTCGAGCGACACCGGATTGCCCTCCGACAGCTTGCGGATCAGCAGCCTGTCTTGCGGATTGTAAGGATTCAGTCTGGCCACCTTGGTCTCGATTTCCTTTTCGAACTCGGCGCGCGGATAGAGCTCGAGGCAGGCATCGAAAATGCTCTCCTTGATCACGAAGCCTTCTTCCACGCAAGCACCCAACGCCTTTTTCATGACGGCGGGAAACTTGAAGCGGCCTCCGGCATCTACCTTACAAAACTCTTTTCCAACTAAAATGGCCATAAACGCATTGTGAAAGGGTTTTATCGTCCGTCTTCCACATCGGCAAAAATAGATATAAAATCCCTTGTCCTCCCATTTTGTTCATAAAATTTCCTTTTCGACCCAAAAAATCCCATTTCACGGGAATCAAAAACAAATTATTGAATATCAATATAATATAAATTTTTTCAACGAAAGTTATTAACAATTTTGTGTTGAATTGTTGATAAATTTTCTGTTTCAACATTCAGATTCTTTCCATAACCCTCCTTTTGAGATCCATAAATTCGATTTACCACTGCGTTCGCCAACAAAAAAGGGCCGGTTCATTGAACCGACCCTTTTTCCGTTATGAGGAAAAGTGTCTATCCCTTGTAAAAAGGCATCTTTACCACCTGTGCCTTGAGCTTGCGGCCGCGGACGTCGATGTAGATCTCGCTGCCGGCCTTGCTGAAACCGGCCTGTACGTAGCCCGTTCCGATGGCCTTGCCCAACGAAGGCGACTGCGAGCCGGAGCAGACATGTCCGATCGTGTTGCCCTGTTCGTCACAGATGGGATATTCGGCGCGCGCGATACCGCGGTCCACCATTTCGAAGCCGACCAGCTTGCGTTTCACGCCTTCGGCCTTCAGTTTTTCCATCTTGTCGCGGTCGATGAAATCGTTGCCCGGCACCATCTTGGTGATCCAGCCCAAACCGGCTTCGATCGGCGAGGTTTCATCGTTGATTTCGTGACCGTAAAGGCAGAAACCCATTTCGAGACGCAGGGTGTCGCGGCAGCCCAGACCGCAAGGCATGATGCCGAATTCCTTGCCGGCTTCGAACACGGCGTCCCAGATTTTCTGACCGTCCTTGTTGGCGAAGTAGATTTCGCAACCGCCCGCGCCGGTATATCCGGTGGTACTCAGGATCACGTCTTTCACACCCGCCAGGTTCACTTTCTTGAAGGTATAGTAAACCATGTCCTCGATGGGCGTGTCGGTAAGCTTCTGCATGACTTTCAAAGCCAAGGGACCCTGCACGGCCAACTGGGAAATCTCATCGGAGGCATTGTAGAGTTCCTTGCCCACTTCCATACCCATTTCCTTGGCGTGTTCGGCGAACCAGGCCCAGTCCTTGTCGATGTTGGCGGCGTTAGGAACCACCATATAGGTCTGTTCGTCAATGCGATATACCAGCATATCGTCCACGATGCCGCCCTTGCCGTTGGGCACGGTGGTGTACTGCACCTTGCCGTCTTCCAGAGCGGCCACGTCGTTGGTGGTGAGGTGCTGCAGCAAGGCGAAGGCCTTGGGGCCCTTGATCCAGAACTCGCCCATATGCGAAACGTCGAAAACGCCTACTTTCTGGCGCACGTTGTTATGTTCGATAATGATACCCTGATATTGCACAGGCATGTTGTAACCGGCAAACGGTTCCATCTTGGCACCCAGCTTGATGTGGGTGTCGGTAAATACGGTAGTTTTCATATCTCTTGATTGTTTTACTTCTTCCATGATACGGCCTTAGGCCCTTTCCTGCGGCATATTGCACTGGCCGTTGAATACAGCGCCCTGCTCGATAAACAGTTTCTGTATCGTGATCTCGCCTTCCACCATCGAAGTGCTCTTGAGCGAGAGCAAACCGGAAACTTCCATCTTGTCGGTCTTCACGTTCCCTTCGATTTCGGCGGAGGCGCAGCGCACGCTTCCAATCAGACTGCCCGTGCTTCCCACCACCAGCTTGCCTTCGATGGCAAGGGTGCCTTCAAACGAACCGTCTATACGTAAATTGCCGTTACTGCTAAGGGCTCCCTTTACACTGGTGCCCGCACCCAACACGTTGTACGATTGCAATGCCTCGTTTTCTGCCTGTCTGGTCATTTCTTCCTTATTTAAACGTTTAAACGCGACTCCGGGACTATTCAAACATCAACGGAGTGTCGGTAACTTCCCCGACCTTGCGCGTGGTCTCAAACTTCAAAGAAAGGAACACCTCGTGCGAACCGGAATGGTACTTCTTCATGCCGCCCATCCCCAGGTCGTACGAGTATCCGATCGAAAACACCCTGCCGATCTTCGCCCCCGCCATCAGCACCACCGCATCGTTGTAGCGGTAGCCTCCGCCGAACCAGAAGATATCCAGAATGCGGAAGTTGAGGATGGCGTCCGCCTTCAGGTAACCTCCCACATAATGGGCGGCGATATAGGGGTCGATGGCGAATTTGGGACTGATGTCGCCCTTAAACTGTATAAAGGCATGGTATCCCTCCTGCGGCGCGAAGTAATCGTGCTTGCGGTCGTAAGCCCAGGCGGTAAGGTGCGTGGCACTCAGACCGAGGCTGAACTTGTTGAAGGTGAACATCAGGCCGAAATCCACATCGGGTTTCAGGTCGTTTACGTCCTCAAAGTTAACCAATTCGTCGGTTTCATCCTCCACTTTTATCTTGCTGCCCTCGAAGTTCTTGTAAATCAGACCCGCATTCACGCCGAACGAGAGGTAGTTCTTGCGCCCTAAGTGGATATGGTAGGAATAGCCGAACTTGGCGTTCATCGTAAAGGTGAGCCCGAACGACTCGCCCATGATCGAGCCGGAGATACCCGACTTTATCTCGGGCAGGTAGCCGGAAGCATTGAGCATGATGTTCTTGGGCGCGCCTTTGATGCCCACCCACTGCATACGTCCGAACAACGACACATCCACCACGGGATCGGGCCTTACCGCCGCCGGGTTGAAATTCACCTTGTGGAACAGCTGTTGGGTGAATATCGGCGTATTGTTCTGCGCCCGCAAGGGAACAGAGCACAATAACACGGCAAGCAGAGCCCAAGAGTGTATATGTGCTGGTTTAAAATGCATCAACGCCTTTTGTTATGTTGCAGGATGGCCTTGGCTTCGTTTACCGTAATGCGCCGGCCTTTGTAGAAGGCCGCGATGTAGCACTCGCGGTTCTGGTCCAGAAGCCGTTTCACTACGGCCTGCGCCTTTTCCAAGGTGTTGTAATGGCTGCCTACGTTGTACTTGTACAGGCCGTCACCATCCATGTAATAGGTTATCTCGAAATCGGGGTTCTTCTCCAGAATGTCGCGGTAGTAGTCCTTGGGGTCGTCCAAGGGCACGCGGAAGGCGCCCACCTGCACCATAAAGCGCACCTGTTCCTCCTGCGGGGAGCTTACCTCGGGCGCCGGATAGCTCAGGTCGTCTTTCTTGGCGTTCACCGCCTTGGGGTTGCGCAGGCGGAAGGTGGTGCGGCGGTTCAGGTAGTGTTCCTTATCGGTGACGGCATTGCGTATCAGTGGGTTGCTCTCGCCGTACGACTTGCCCTTGAAGCGGCTCATGTCCATGCCCTTCTTGGCCACATACGAACGTACCGTTTCCAGACGGCGGTCGGAAAGTTTCTGGTTGTATTCTTCCGAGCCGCGTTCGTCGGTGTTGGCCTCCACCTCGAAAATCATCTGCGGGTTCTTGAGCGCGATGATGATCATGCGGTCCAGTTCGCGCGATCCGTCTTTGATCAGTTCTTCCTTGTCGAAATCGTAATAGACGTTGTTTATGTACACCTCGTCGTTCACCTCCGCCAGTTTGGGCGTGCACTCAAAGAGGATGTAGTCGCGCGTAACCACTTTCTTGCGGATATCGTCTTGGGTGATGCCCTTGGGCAGCGACGGCAGGTTGGCGTTGGAGGTCATCTGCAGTTGCAGCGAATAGGCCGTGTTGGGCGCCAGGTCGATATAGGAGACGTGTCCCTGTTGGTCGGTAAGGGTAATCAGGGCCTTGTCTTCGCCCGACTTGATGTAGAAGTCCTCGCCCACGTTGCGCCTCCATTCGGGTTTGTCGCTGCACACCTCGCACTTGGCGTCGGGCGGCACCACGGTAAGCTTGGCGCGGCGCAGGGGGTCGTTGATACGTTTCTTGTAATTGTCCACCGTGCGCACATCGGGTTTCTGCTCTATCTTCTTTTCCTTGTTGATTTTGGAAATCAAGGCCTTGGGGGTGGAGATCGTGTCTTTGGGCTTGGGCTTCGGTTTGGGTGCCGGTTTCGGTTTGGGCTTGGGCTTTTCTTCCGGCTTCTTCCTGGGCTTGGGCGCGGGTTTCTTTGGCTGTACCAGCTTGCGGGTCTCGAAATCCACCCGGCGGGTCACCAGAATGGGCAGCACCTGCCCGTCTTTTTCCAGGACCACGGTGCGCGTGGTATCCTTGAAACCGTCGGAATACACCGTAAAGTCGTAGGTTCCCGGTGCCAGGAAAGAAACGGAATATTTACCCGTGCTGTCGGGCCTGGCCGAGGTATAGAAATCGCTTTCCTTACTCCGCACCATGATGTAGTAGTTCTTGAGCACGTTGTGAATCGTGTCGGCCTTGAAGCTCTGTTCTTCTTCGGTTACCGTTTCGGGCACGCCTACAAGGCCTTCGGCAGGCACCGGATTACCCAGACTGTCCAAGACCGGATTGCCGAGGCTGTCGAGCGCAAAGGAGGCCGAATCGACCGGAGCGGGTTCCAGCGTGCGGGTTTTCTTTACCGTAAGCGTGTCGTAGCGTATTTCCCACGAGGAAACGGTACCCTCCACCTGATATTTCACGCCCCAGGTGCGCATCAGGAAAAGGTTGTCGGTGCGCCCCCAGTCGGTGTGGCGGTTCGAGGAGAGGATCAGCATGCCGTGCGCCACATCGGGCAGGAGTGCGTTGTCGTCGAACGAGGAGTTTACGGGCATGGGCAAGGTGTTGATGTTGCGCACCTTGCTGCGGTTCGAATCGAGCATGGCCACATACAGGTCGGTGCCGCCGTAGCCCACGTGTCCGTCGGAGGCGAAGATGAACATGCTGTCGTTGACCCACTGCGGGAATACCTCGCGGCCAGGCGTGTTCACCAACGAATCGTAACGCACCGGAACCCCCCAGTCGGCATTCACGATAACCGCCTGCGGGCCGGTAACCACCTGCGTCTTTTTCTTGCGCGAAGAGGTCTTGCCCTGTGCCGAAGGAGGCGTTACCTTCTTGCGCCTGCCTTTGGCAACCGGCTCCGCCTTGGGCACCGTGCGCTCCACATACCAGATGTCGGAACCGGTGCGGCGGGCCTCGTCGCGATACACGAACAGGAGGCGGTTCCCGTCTTTGCTGACAGAGGGATGCGCCACCTTGCCCAGGAAGTTGTCGTCGCCTTCCATATAGTTGAAAAGGAACTCCTGCAGGTTGACCCAGGAGCCGTCGGCCTCGCGCTGCACGGTGTAGATGCCGCTGCTGTTCACCTGATTCCAGGTAAAGAAGCCTATGTTATGCACCGAGTCGTAGCTGAACGTTCCGATATTGCCTTTCAGATTGGCTATCTCACCCCGGAAAGGCTGCGGATCGCCCCATGTCTGGGTAACCGAATTGTAGGTTGCCGAGAAGAGCCGCGAATACCCTTGCGCCGTGCGCGGGTCGCTTACCGTCTGCCCCTGCTGCGGGCGGGAGGAGGTGAACACCAGCTGCCCCGCCACCAAGGAGGGGGCGTATTCGCTGAAGGCCGTGTTAAGGGCCGTGTCGTAGTGCAGGTCTTTGGGAAGAAGCCCGAAGGCTTCCTGCATCTGCCGCGCGTATTCCATATTCTGCAGGCTCTGTTCGCGAACCCGGGTGGCCGGGGTGGAGACCCCCTTGGCCTTGAGGTCGTCGAGAATACGCTGCGCCCGGTCGTAGGCGCTCACGGCAAAGAGCACGTCGGCATATGCCTGCAGGAAAGCGGCATCGCGCACGCCCTTGCGCCAGATATGCGAATAGTGCAGGGCCGCCGCCTTGGGATGGTTCATGCGCTGCTGGCTCTGCCCCATCAGGTACTCGATCTTGAGCAGGCGCGCGGAATCCTTCTCGCGCGAGAAAGCCCGCAAGAAACGGTCGTAGGCCACCGCGTACTGTTCCAGACTGAACGCCGCCATGCCCAACTCCACCTGCTTGCGCACGCCCCCCTTGAAGCCGTCGCCCTTAACATCGTCCTTAACGGCCTTCATCGCCTGATCCTGCCGGATTTGCTGCTGCACGTCTTCTTTCGAACCGTCCATGACGGGCTGTTGCGCAGACACGCTTCCCAACCCGACAAGAACCGCCAAGCCAAACGAAACAAAAGCTAACCTCATCTTACACATCTTCTTTTAAAAATGTCAATCAACCTTTAACACCGTTACCACTCCCTTGAACACAAGGTCTTTGCCGTTTTCGCGTACAACGGCCACATACAGGTAATCGCCCGGACGCACTTTCTTGTTCTTGTCCGTGCCGTCCCAGCCCTCGCCCGTCGTGGTATGATATATCTCCTCACCCCAGCGGGTAAAGATGGTCAGTTCCGAAACTCCCTTGAGGAACACGTCGTTCTTGCCGTCGCCGTTGGGCGTAAAGGCGTTGGGGATATCGCTGCCCTTGCCCAACTTGATGTAAACCGTGTCGGAAGCCGTGCATCCGCTCAAGGTATCCAAGACCACCAGGCGCAGTTCAGAGGCCTGGTAGATGGAATGGGTCTTGGTTTCGGGTTCAGATTCGTAGCCGGGCAGAACGAGCGTGGTATCGGGCGCCGAAGTCCAACGGTAAACGTATTCGCCGGTGCCTTCGTCCACCCGGGCCTGCACCTGGATGCGGCTGCCCACCGGCACTTCCACCGGGTTGGACGATACATTGGTGAACCGCACGGTGGGGCTGTCGAAGACGCCCAGCCACACATCCGCCGTATCGCCATGAACGGACACCGTTTCCGACACCGAGTCGCGCAGGAAGGTGCTGTCCGACACAATCACGCGGTACAGGTAATCGCCCGCCTTATCGTGCGCAACGGTAGCCGTGGCACGGTCGCGGTCTGCCTCCAGTTCCTGCCATACACTGTCGTTCCAGCGGTACCAACGGATATTATGGCGGTACTCGTTCTGGCCGCCCGCCGTATCCACGCGCATCCGGTCGTAGTTGCCGCCCGCAACGAGCGCCGGCAGTTCCTTATCCATACCCGCGCAGGCGAACCACTCGCCTGCGAACGTCACGCCCAGCAGGCTGTCCACCCGGATACGCACGGTATCGTAGGCATAGCAAAGCCCGTCGCGGCGGTAGAACGGCAGCAAAGCCTGGCCGGCATCCTCCTTCTGGCGCGAATCCACGTAGAACGTTTCCACATCCTGCACCAGGGTCTTGGTGTAGCGCCGGTTGGTTCGGCTGCTGTCCTGCAGCGGATAGAGCCGGTTGTCGGGCTGCCAGCGGTAGGTGTAGGCGTTGGTGTCGGATACCGAGGTTCCCGCCACCAGTACCGGCACATGTTCCGAACCGTAAACCACATTGTACGATGTATCGTAGGCGGCAGAGATCCGGTAGCGGAACGGCACGAGCTCAACGATACGCGGACTGAGCATACTGTCGGCCAGACGGCTGCAGTCGTTGCCGGCCAGCATCACGAGACGCAGGGTATCGTCGGTTGCACCGGACAGATACTGCAGCACCGACACGCTGTCGCCAAGCACGAAGGCGTCGAGCGGCGTATAGATCGAATCGGGCTCGAAGCTCCATTCGAAGAACAGCCCCTGGTTGCGTTGCGCAGCCGTGAGGTTGATATAGGCATAGCCCGTATCGGAGAGGCAGTAGCGCGGCACCTGAACCGTGCTGTTGAAATCGGAGATCGTGGTGATCGGACGTATCGTGAACACCGTATCCCGGCTTCCGCACTCGTTGTGCGAACTCACCGTAACGCTTACCGGCTGCGTGGTATGCGCTGCATTGTCGATAACCAAGGAATCGTTTTGCATATACGAACCCCGCCGGGTAAGTACGGTGGCCGCAAGGCTTCCGTAGTCCCAGGTCACACTGTCGATATGTTCCGGATCGGGCCATACCGCCATTTCGTACACATCGCGGGTATAGCACGGATAGGCGATGCCTTCGAACCGGGCCTTGGCCGCGCTGTCCTTTACGGTTACGCGCAGGCCGACGGCCTTGCTCATACCGCAGCTGTTGTGGCGTTGGTAGCGCACACTGATATATGAAGCCGTATCGTATTGAACCAGATACGAGGTCTGCGGCAGCTCGTTTCCGTCCAGACGCGTCCAGCCCGCGGGCGTGTTCCAGAAGAAGCGGAACGTATCGAGATCGTACGAATCCTTGTCCTTCATCCACGCCTGCAGTTCCGTACCCAGACAGGGGGCCGGCCTTTCCACCAGAATGCTGTCGTTGAACTCGTCTTGCGGACGGATGCTTACCTCGCGCACGGTGGGGAAGGCCGTGCCGCAACCCGAGCGCGGGTAACACAGAATGGTGTCTTTGGTGCGGCTCGGCGCCGACAAGGTGTCGAAATAGGCGTGCAGCACCGTATCGCCGCTCACGATGCTGTCGATATGCCAGCCCTGCGGAACTTCCCAATGATAGTCGATGTCTTCGAAAATGGCCTTCTTTTCGGGAGCCACCGTAAAGACAAAGGTATAGGGATTGTCCTCGCAAACCATATCGGGACCGTCGATCACGCCCGGAATCTCAGGAACGGTATCGGTAATCAGGTAATGTACAAAAGGTTCCGCCGCACAGCCAAAGAGGTTCTTCGGCGTAAAGACAAGTCTGGCCGTATCCGTGTTGACGCACTTGATCACCAGACGCATCTTGCCGCCGTCTTCGCTGACCTCGATTTCATTATCGCCTTCCTTGGCGTATTCTATCCGTAAATCGTAGTCGGTGGCGTCGGTATAACGGTTCAGTGCCTGAACCGTAAGATAGACGGTACTGTCGAGGCAAACGTTCTGGTCGCCCGACACCAGCAGTCTGGCCGTGTCGACGGGATAGGCCGTTTGGGAGACCGGTATTCCGCGCACCAGGCGGTCGCCGCATTCGTCCATGGCATACACCACGATATCGCCGGTATCCTTGCCCACGATTACCGAACAGGAGTTGTTCTGCGTATTCGGCAAGATGTTGGTGTCGCCCACGGCTCCACCCACAGCCGCATCGGTGGTGGCGATAAGCCAGTCTTCCGGAAATTCCCAGCGGTATGCCTTTATGTTGGAAGCCGTGCTTTGGGGCAACTCATATCTTACCACTTCACCCACGCAAGGCCTTTCCTCAAAAACGGAAAATCCGGGAGTCTGAGGAACCGCCCTGGGCGTAAACGTAACCGAATACACGGGCTTGGCCAACAGCGAGCCGCAACCCAGTTCGCTGAAACTCGTTACCGGGCTTACCCCCACGGCACCCCTCTGGTTGCCTACCACTACGGTTACCGTGGCCTGGGTGCTGTCGGTGCCTTCCTTAAAGTTCCAACCGGTGGGAAGCACCCATTTGTAAGCCAGGGCAATAGGATGCTCTACGCTGAATTCCATTTCTTCTTCGGGGCAGGGCTCGGGATTTTCCTCCCATTCGGCTGGGCTGACATTCACCTTGCCCAACGCTGCCGAAGAAACAGTGTCTTCGTAGCCGAGACGTATATACAGAGGATCTCCCGAACCGCCGCAGGCGGTATAGTAACCATAGACGGCCACCAGCACCGAGCTGTCGACGGTTGCCGTAGCCTTGGGGGTAATGATGCCTTTTTCGGTTACCGTCATCGATTCCCCGCGCAGAAGCACATACCGGAACTCGACGCCCGGAGCGTCCGCCCCGTCTTGCCTTACCTTAAGATGAATACCGCCGCCATGCAGGCACACCACATCGGTTACCGTATCGGCATCCTTGGAATAGACATAGTCTTCCTGTGCATGCCAATCGGGAAGAGGCTTATGCGGCGTATGGATCACCTTTGCCTCGAAAGTGGCCTTCGGGCCAGGGCCGCAGGCATTGGAACCATACACCGTAACCGTTCCGTCTATATCCGTTACCCGATCGACAGTCAGGTGAGGAACTTCGCTTTCTTCCTTTCGGGGATCCCATGGAAATTCCCAATAATATTTTTCTGCGTTAGCTACATCCTCGCAATCAAGATCCAATACTTCATCCAGACACACCGATTCCGGGGTAATCGTGGGCTCCTGCAACACCGCCGGTTTGGGTACCAAGGCCAGTGCCGGCGAATGTGAAATGCCGCATATATTGCGCAGGTTTACGTGCAGCCGCAATTCATCCGCACCCACCTTCAAGGGCAGGTCGCGGTAGAATCCGTCTATCGGGCTGCCTACATACGTCCAATCGGTGCTACCCAAGGCAAGGTCGTCGCCCACGGAAGATTGTGGCGCCTCACCCTTGGCGTTCCACGAGAAATACGATTCCGCATCCGACAGGATACTCCAATGGATGTTTCTGGCTATCGTGTATTTCTGCTCGGTTCCTCCGCAAGGATCAAGGGCGGCAGGCGTATCGTCGGCATAATCCACGATAGACGGCAACAGCACTTCCAGTCTGCCCAAATCCTCATCTTCGTCTTCCACCAGGGCGAACGTAAGGGTGTCCATCGAGAGGATCCGGATCTGCAAGGTATCCGAATAACGTCGGCAGCCCTTGGCGCGCGAGAAAAATTCAAGCACGAAAGGCTCGGCGTTCACATCGGTCTGGGTCAGGGTGCAGGATTCGTCCTCCCTTTCAAAGCCCGTCGCGCTGCCCTGCACCAGACGCCACCGGGTTTCGTATCTGCCCTCTTCCCAACTGTCCGAATGCACGTGCAGGGTGATTTTTTCGCGCATGCAGAGCGTGTCTTTGGCCACGGGATTCTTTTCGGCATCGTAGGCGGGGTCGAAATCCACCGGAACGGCGCGCGAGGGAATGCGTAACACTTCAGCGATATCGATCCGGTCGCTTTCCTTGGCGTTTCCGCAACCGTTGTAAGGAATCACATAGACTTCTCCCGTCTGGTATTCCTTGGTATTGAAAGTACGCACCACCTGGGTTCCCACATTGACGGTATCGAGCTGCGCACCCCAGGGATAATGCCAGATAAAACCGCCGATATTGGCCGAGGAATCCACGCGGAACACCAGCGAATCGCCGTCGCAGACCCTTTCGGAAAGCATCTGCAGCCTATAGATGGAATCAACGATGCTGACCACCGTCCGGATCGCCAGCGAAGGCAGTCTGGAAACACCGCAACGGTTTTTCAAATCCACCGAAAGGTAAAGCAGCTGATTGTTGGGGATGCTCACTTTCAGCACATCCTCGTCGCCGCTGTACCATGTATTTTCGAGATCGTCTTCCTGCTTGGGATTAAGCCACGTAAAATTGTCGTCTTTCTTAACGGCACCGCTCACCATAACTCCGTCGGCATCGTGATAACGCGCCCGGGTCTGCGAAAGGGAATCCCACCACACAAAACGGTACCGGATCCCTTCTTCCCCGAAATCACTGTTGAAATGCCATTCGGCGTTCGCCGCACTGCCCCCACACGGACGTGTTACGATCTTTTTGTCTTCCTGTTCCCAGTCGGAAAGACGGTCGGCCAGATCCGCATCGGTTATCACCACCGTATCGGCGGGTTTAATCCGAATCGTCAGCGTGTCGCCCCACAAGGCGCACTCCTTGTGACGTATCGCTACACCGAGAAACTTTTCTTCAAACCCCGCCTGATTGGCAAATTGAACCACACTGCTATCGGTTTCATAGCCGGCCTCCACCGTCAAGGCATCTTCGGAATTGACAGCAAACTCGAACCATTTGTAGCGCCACGCCATGCCTTCTTCGTATGATTCATCTTTGTACTCAACAAGGTATTTGCGGTCGGTACGCAGGCAAACCGTATCGAAAACGGTGTCGCCCGATACCGTAAAATCCACCACCTTATCGAAATCCGTTACAGAAGGAGCCTTTAAATCCTTAATTACGTTTTCGATCCTTACCGTGTCGGAATAAGGTCCCACGCCGCATTTGTTGCTCGGCAATACATAGACAAAGCCTTCGGCGAATTCCGTTTTACGGCCGAACTCGCGGTAGAACATCTTGTTCTCGATAAAAAGGGTGTCGTGTTCCTTGCCCCAGGGATAGAACCAGTCGTATTGGGTCGCATATCTTACCGAATCCCATTCGAACGTAACTTTCTCGCCCATGCAGAGCAGATGCCTGCCGTCCACCGGGTGAACGGTGTCGCGCACCAGGCCGACGGGGTTGAAGACGGTGGCAAATACCGAGGACAATCCGCAGGGCGACTTGATCTGCGCCCCCAACGCCAAGGCATTGCGACCCACAATCATCTTGAGGGTATCGGAATAAATGCCCGTGGGATTAAGCGCCCGCCAGCCGGTAGTGTCGATAAGCCCTTGCGCGGTATCGATAAACGCATTGCCGCCATTCCAGGTGAACCAGACCCCGTCCGAATATTTCTTGGGGTCGGGAAGCACGCGATACACCACCGTATCGCCCTCACAAGGCGTGGTATTGATTCTGGATGTCGGCCTACGGGCGTCGTTCAGATAGCGGTTCGCCACAAAAGGTATGGTGTCGGTAAGCTTGATGACTACCTGTATGGAATCCATCCTGTTGGTGGCATCGCAGTCGGTGCGGTGCGAGAAAACCGTTATGGTGTCGCGGTCGCCCGCCCGGTCGGGAACGGTAAAGAAAAGGGTGTTCCTTACCTGACGCGGATCATCGGGGTTTGTGTTGGAATAGGCGATGTCCGAATAGTCATCGGGGAATTTCCAGATAAAGGTGGTCTGGCTGCGGGTAAGCGAATCCTGCGTGGGGTCGGGCATCACCGAAAGGCTCGCCACCTTTCGCACGCATACCGAATCGGGCCAGACACCGTCCGGCTCCGGCTTGCCCGTGTAGGGGCGCACCACCGCCTTCATGCTGTCACGGCGGTGTCCTAACCAAGGCGGGTCGACGGTACGGTCGGGGGCGTAGTTGTCGAACCTGAACCGGCAGTCTAAGGTCTGCCCCACCACGTAGATGTTGCCTGTGTCGCCGCCCACCCTTACGCGCACCCGCATGTCGCCGAAGTAGCTGGTAAGCCCGAGGTGGTCGGTATAGGCCCAGTTGGGATGCGATGGGTCGGCTTCCGCCGTGCCGTTATACTGTCCCTCCATGCCCGTAACCACCTGCCAGTCGGAAGGAAACTCCCAGCGGTAGCGGTCGGTGCGTTCGGAAGTGTCGCCGGCATACATCATTTCCGAGCCCCGGCAGGGCAAAAGCAGGAAAGGATTGTCTTTAAACGACTGCAACACATCAGGGTCGCTGCTTTTGGGATCCAGGGCGACATCGGTGGTTTCAAGCCCTTTCACCACCTTGATGCTGACCCTCGTGAAGGGGTTCACGTTAATGGAGTCTCCGCTGCGGTACCGACTCTGCCCGCAACGGTTCCTCAATGCCAGACGGACCGCGCCGTCTTCCTGTCCGAGCGAAACCCAGGTGGGGTTCACCAAGGGACCGTTCACAGGGTCTTCGAAACGCCAGGTGGAGGGAATCTGCCAGCGGTATTCCACCTTGTCGGTATTGCGGTAGGGGTCTGAAGAAGCGGTGATGTAAACCGGTTCGCCGCTGCCGTCCTTGGCCAAGGCGCTTTCGTTGGTCATGTTCATCCGGGTGCCCTCGCACAGGGAATCCACGTAGTCGTAAACCAGATCCGGGTCGCCGTCCCCCCGGTTGGCATCGCGCACGTGGCCGATTACGGGAATGGTGTCGATGATGTTTACGGGAAAATAGGAAGGATTGCCGACCCCGCACTCGTTGGCGGCCTGAAGGCGCATGATAATCTGCCGCTTGCCCACCAAGGCCGCACGCTTGCCCAAATCGATGCTGAAGGAAAGCAGGTTGGTGTCTCCGCTTTCCCTGCCCTTGTACCGCTCTATCGTCATGGCCGATTCCAGCGCATCCCTTGACGCATCGTCCTCCTTGGGAAAAGTCACCACAAAGCCGCTCTCCGCCAGCGGGTTCTTGCTGTAGTCGTTGGCCTTGAGCTCGTTTTTGGGGGTGTGCAGCAAGAACGATTGTTTCTCGCTGAACGACACCACATTATGCCCGAAATAGGTTCGGTTGCAAAGCAGTACCGGGTTCTCCACCCCCTTGGAGGGCCAGGGAATCTCGTCGTTGCCTCCCGCACCACCACCCGGGGCGACGGCTCCGCCTCCACCGGCTCCCCCGCCGACACCCGACTCGTTGTCCACCAGCTGCTGCAGCTCGTCTTTCGAGTAGCCGGGATAATACCTGTGCTCTATCGTGTCTATGATACGGGGCGCGCGAGGCACGCTGCGCAGGAATGCATACATGTATTTCGCATTGCGCGATGTGTCCTTTCCGTTAACAAAGCAGTAGTTCGCCGGATACACCATGAAGCGCACCGTGTCGCCTGTCTTGGTGTCTGTCTCCACAATGGCGGGAGATCTTTCTCCAAGACAGTCGGAGATTCCGTCGGTCTCAATCCATTGCTCCTCATCTTTCTCCCCCAATTTAGGCGGCATTGCCCAGCGGTATTCCGTCTGCCCGCCATTCCCGTCCTTGTCGGTGGTGGAACAGAAATTGTATTCGGTAAGGCCGCAGAGCCGGGGCAGTTCGTCCAGCACCTGCACGGGCATGCCGTCCTTGTTGTGTATTTCCGAATGGTAGGCAATCCTGGCATCCACCAGCGTGTCGATACGCTTGAGGGTTATCTTTTCCGATTCGGCCGACCTGTAGACGAACGACTGCCCCCGCGCCGCCGCACGTTCATTGCAGGCGGGGCAGTGCATCACATACGAAACCTTTATGTCCTCGATGTTAAGCCCGTCGTCGTCTTTCCGTTCCTTTATCCGGAAGCACACCCGCCCCTTGTCGGCCCCGAAGCCGTAGCCGCTCATATTGGCCATCTGTGCCATGCGGGCGGTGTCCAAGACAAGGTCTGCGGTATCGAAAAGCCACTCGTAGGTGTAGTTGCGGAAACTTATGTCTTCCGGCCTGTAGGGAACAGCCTGAAGATAGACAAAACCGTTTTCCGACTCCCTGTAGCCCAGATGCTCGGCCTGTATGTTCCGGACGCTCCCGTTGAACTTGGCGGAGTACCACACGCAGGCGTTGCCGTATTCTTCCATGCCGGACGTGTCCCAGTCGGGAATGGGATTGCCCATGTCGTCCATTTCCCCGACACCTTCCTTCGTGAAGCGGATGGCCTTGACGGAAAGTTTTTCGGAACTGAGGTTCCTGGGAATCACGTTGAGGATCTCGCGGGTGGTGGGGTTGGCGGGATGATTGCTGTTTTCGCAGGTCATGGGCTGGACCTGCCATCTGCGGGCGTACGCGGGCACATCGGCCCGCCAGCCGTACATCTGCGCGGGCTGCTGCACGTAGATGTCCGACTTCAGGGGGGAGATACCGTCCAAAAGGCTCCATTGGTAGCGTAGATCCGCATCCGGATACAGACCCTGGCCATAGTTGTTTACAGATCCGTCTTTGGTGTAGTTGGGATCTTCGGCCACACGCACCTGATATTCCAAATCGGCACAATAGGTGGTGTCGTCCAACAGGTCTTCCACCATTATTTCTCCTGCTCCAAGAGCCTGACGGGGCACGATAATGCGCAGATCCCTCGGTTCCCCGCCGCCTTCCCTTACGGTAAGGGTTATGCTCAGCAACTCGTTTATGGGCGTGCTTATCCTGAGGGTGACCGTATCGCCGTAAGGCCCGTATTGGTTCGCTATCTCCACCTTGTTTGCCGGAAGCACCGACCACGTGCATTGGGTCCCGGCATTTTCGAGAAAAAGGTTGGGGCGGGATCCCGCCTCGTAGACACAATACACTTCCCCGTTCTTCAGCGGGCCGATAGTTCCCCCCGATTTGGAAGCCCCCGCCTTGGCGGGCACACTCATATACAGGCGCGAATCTTGTGCACAGACCACGTTGCCGAGCCATAAAAAGCCCCACAAACTCAAAAAGAACACCACAGCGCATTTACCTATATGGACACGCTGTTTAAAAAAATAGTTATTCACAAGAAAACTATTGATTATCTGTGTTTTAATAAATTTATCAACAACACATACCCTTACAAAGATAATAAATTTTCAATAGGTCTTTTTTGATTTTGCCGGCAAGCCCCGCTCCTCCACGGCCAGCCTCTCCGCCTGCCACCGGTATCGATAACAAGAAAGGGCATCCGACCGATGGTCAAATGCCCTTTCCTTTAACACGGAATCTAGCTTACTTCACTTCCACTTCCTTGATGTTGTCGCCGCAGTCTTCCACGATTTTCCTGTACCAGAATTCGGGATAGGGCGGCCATTCCGGCATTTCCATATGCCCGTAAGGGGTCGTGGTGAAGTTGCCGTTGGCATTGGTCTTCTTTACATTGCCGTCGATGTATTTCACCAGCAGGTATTCGCTCAGTTTCTTCCAGGAGTTGAACATCTGCTCGGCCTTGGCGTTCGAGAACTGATTGGCGAAAGCCACCAGCTTGGCATTGTCGGTTTCGTCCTTCATCTTGGCGTCATTCTCGGCCACTTCCTGCTGGAAAGCGTTTTCCAGATACGACTGAACCATCTGGATATCCACGATCATGTCGCTGTAACGGCCATAGGCGAAATTGGTAACCAGATTGAACAGCCAGAAGGCCGAGGTGGGCGAATAGGTAACCATATCGCCGTTGCCCACGCGGAAACAGAGGGGAATCTCGGTGATACCGCAGTACATGGGAGCGTAGCAGGTGGAATAGGTGTCGTCCACGCCGAACCAGAGGATGCCGCCGATCTGACGGGGCAGCCAGCCACGGCACTGCGCCACGAACGAGAAACCGGTCTGCTGCGTGGAAGTAGCCCTTTCATGGATGTACTTCTTGCCGTCCACCTCGAAGTCCATGGGGCGCCAACGGTAAGGACAGGCGAACGGACCGGCGCCCAGGTCCTTGGTCATGTCCATCGAGGTTCCTTCGTAGTGGTCGCGCATAAAGCTCATCATATCGTTGAGCGTAAGCTTGCGGTCGGGCTTGATCCAGAGCGGCATGCGGTGGGAGGCGTTCTCGCCGCGGGCATAGTCTTCGTATTGGGCGGCTTCGGCGCGGTTGGCCTTCATGAAACCGGCCCACACACGGGCCTCGCAACCCCTCATACCGCTAAAGGTAAGCGGGCAGTAGGTATCCGAGAAACTGAAATCCTCAAACTTGCCGCTGTACAGGCCGGCGCTCTTGGCGTAATCGACCACATCGGCGGCGTAGATACATTCCACCGTGGCCAGATTGTATTTCTTGCCCAAATCCTTGCTGGTAATGGAGGTCTTGCCGTTGGCAGGCTTGATCTTGGTAATGCGCGCCTGATTCGCGTGGCCGGAGATATACCCGTCGGGAATGCGGTAGGCCACCCAGACCGCGCCTTTGTTGCCTACTCCCTTGCCCACCATTTCCATAATCCACACTTCATCGGGGTCGCAGATCGAGAACGATTCGCCGCCCGAAGCATAGCCGTAGGTACGCACCAGCTCGTCCATCACCTTGATGGCCTCGCGGGCGGTCTTGGCACGCTGCAGGGTTACGTAAATCAGGCTGCCGTAGTCCATAATGGCCGTGGTATCGACCAATTGGGGAAGGCCGCCGAAAGTGGTCTCGCCGATGGCCAACTGGTATTCGTTCATATTGCCCACCACCGAATAGGTGTGGCGCACCTGCTTGATCTGCCCCATCTTGCGGCCCGAATCCCATTCGTAGATGTCCATCATCGCCCCTTCGGGATAGTCGGCGGCCGGAATGTAATACAGTTCGCCGTAGAGCACATGGCTGTCGGCGGCATAACTGATCATGGTGGAGCCGTCTTTGCTGGCACCCTTGGTAATCAGGAAATTGGTACAGGCAAAGCCGTTACCCACGCAAAGAGCTGCAAAGCCTATCGCGCACAAAAGTTTTCTAAAATTCTTCATTATGTGTAATGTAACAAGATTATAAACTACCGGAAAACCTTACCGACGGATGATCACCTTTACGAAATCGAACTCGGTCTTGCCTTCCTTAAGGGTTTCCAGCCTCAGGATATAGATACCGCTGGGCAAGGACTGCATGTTCATGCTGATACGGTACAGACCCTGCTGGCGTTCGCCTTCCACGAAGGTGAGCACATTCTCGCCCAAGAGCGAATACAGCTTGAGGTTCACCAGACAACTTTCGCCCACATGGTAGGTAGCGTCGCCCCAGGAGGAAATCGGGTTGGGAATCACGCTGATGATATGGCTGTCGTGCTTCTTTTCGCCGTGATGGTCGCCGCTGTTCGTCACCAGACCCTTTTCTTCGTTCACAAACGGCAGATATATGGTGTCGCCGTTCTCAACCAAGGGTTCCCAACGGAAGTCGTCTTCCTCTTCCTCCTCGTCCACTTCCAGCAGCTGGAGCTGCGGCATGGCCACTTCCCAAGGCACGATGCGCGCAAGCGTATCCGAAACCACGTATTGCGTAAGGTTGTTCTTGAAGTAGCTTCCCACATTCTTAACCGGGTTGCCGTTCAGCTTGAAGCGCAACATCAAGATGGTGTCTCCCTTGTGGAAGTACGGCTTGTCCTTGCTGATCCAGGTGGTGAGGATCTGGTCGTCCACCACATTCTGCGCCAGATTGGAGGTCTTGGGATTGAGGATCGACGGCATACGCACGTTAACCGGCTCTATCTTGGCGGGATCGAAATACAGGAACAGCTGGAATCCAGAGAGATAACCTTCGTCCACACTCAAGACCGGGAAATCCAGCAGACGTTCGTTGGCATAGACGGAAATCTTGCCGAATTTCGCCAGCGAGGCCTTTTGGATCCGCCTGCCCTTCTGCAGCTGGCCGGAACTCGAATTGTCGTTGTAGTTACGGTCGGCATCCCCACGCATCACCCCGCGCACATGGAACATAGTATCCTTTACAAGATGCATGGTATCAATACTATATGCCCAGTCATCGAGAGGCTTCTTTGTATTGTTGTCGGTATAGCGGTTTCCATTGCCCAAAATCTGAGCCACCTTATTCTGCACAGCCGTGGCATCGTTACCATCCAAACCCCTGGTAGCCTCCGGAATGGAGGTAAGGTTCACGTTGCTCGCCCACCACCACATGGAATACTGCGGGTTAACCTTTTCCGGCAACTTATCCTGATTCAATACACGGGCCACATAGTTCTGTATCCAGGTGGCATCGTTCCCGTTAAGGCCTATGCTGCCGTAATAACTCTGCTTTTGCGGACTTTTTCCCGTAATGATGTACCTGCCCTGCATATAGTACTTGCCGAAATCGAAATAACCTTCGGCATCGCTAAGCGCCGTATCCAGCAAGACACCATTCATATCGTAAAGCTGCACGGTAACGTTGGCCACAGGGCGATGCTTGTCCTTTATGGCGTTTCCAACCGTTATATCCTGATCGCAAGGCGCATCGGAGCTACGGGTATCGGGCGGGGTAAGCATGGAAGGTTTCCAGAAGCTGGCGTAACTTACAAAGCCGCTTACCCGGAAACCCTTGATGATGGCCACCCGAATGGTGTCGTAGTACGAGCAGAGATGTTCGGGCGCATGGGGATAAAGGGCCTTGAGTTCGGGCGTGGCTTCCACCTTGATGGGGAACAGCAAGGTATCGCCGTCCAAGGTATCGGAAACATAGAGCGGCCCCTGTCCCGCAAAAAGATTGGTTCCGCCCTGCCCCAGCAAGGTCTTGATGTGCACGCTGTCGGTCATCGAAACATCGCCGTAGGGCTGCAGGCCACTGGGATTGAATTTCTGGTGGGGATTTATCGGATTCCCGTATTTATCCAAGGGCTTATACCAAGTAATGTTGGCGTATTTGCCGCTGCCGTCGGGCAGATCGGGCGAACCCGCCCATAGACAAAGGTCATGGTCTTGCTGAATACCTGTATCGGGCTGGCGCGCGTACAGAATCGGAATGGTCTTTATGGTAAAGGTGTCGGTGGCCACCACCCCGTTCTTCAGGTGGGCGATCACCTTGACCCGCACGCTGTCGATATGGTATTCCTGGGTGCGTTCCACATCTTCGTTATACTGCTTAAGGGCATCTTCCAAGGCGGCGATCCAGGCACGGTAATAGGCCGGGGTAACGGGCACGATGGCATTGAGCGAATCGCGCACGGAGGCGTTGGTGGCCGAGTCGTCGGGCAAGCCGAGCGTGGCGATAACGGAGGCAATCCTGTCTTCCAGACTCATTTCCTCGCGCAGGTCGTCGGGCCAGGTCGCCAAGAGTGCGTTGAGGCGGCCGATAAGCGCCTGCAGGCTGTCCTTGTTGCGTAACGACCAATCCTTAAAGGGATTGTAGGTAGTGGAAAGATGGGGATGGAAGGTCATCGTGGTGTCGGTATGGTCGTAGGGGCCATACACGATAAGGCTGTCGTTGCTGTGAACCGTATCGTAAATATCCACACAATGGCGCGTGGTGATGGTATCGAAGTAGTAGGAAGTGTCTATCTCACGGCAATGAACCTCGAAGGCGTATTCGCTGATTGTATCATAGTGATATTCATCTATCAGCACAAAAATACCGTCCTTTTCCACGGATTTCTTACCGATAGGGAAACTGTCAATGGTCTGCGACAACAAATGCCAAACGGAATCGCAATGCGTTATAGGGTATTTGCCCTTGATGGGAACCAATTTGCAGACTACACTGTCGTAGGGGATACTGTCCAAAATCGGAAGTCCTGTTATAAAATCAATCTCAGTCTTTACATGGTAGAAAGTTTCCGACCCACACAACTGTTCATAAAGCCCATCACCATCTGAAGGATATGCTGAACCATCTAAACGAACTGTATCGGAAAGATTAAGATATAATATATTGTTAATTATTTCTTGTTCTGGCAAAACCAAACCATTTTCAACAGCTTTTAATGTATAAGGTAAAGCACAAACAGCCAATAATGAAGACAATACACACCCTTTAAGCAAGAACTTTGTTTCAAGCCTGCTCAAAAGCCCGCGTAACATCTTCTTTATTCTATTCACCTTTGGTCTTTCCATCAGTGTTTGCGTTCTTTTCAAAACTGCTAAACCTGCAAATTTAATACTTTTCCCGCATTAATACCCAATACTACTCACAATGAACTACGGCACGCTCCGTTTCAGTTTTGTTGTCGGATGAACGCTCTGTTGTGTACGTCACCTCGCAGTCGGCGTCCACCTCCTGGCACGTGCCCGTACCACGCAGCGTCTTCGTCTCCGTCACCGGATCCCACGGGAACGTACCCGGCACCGTCGTGATGTCGTAGATCGTGTCGCATACCGTCTTCTTCGGCTTCGGCTGCTCTTCCGGAGGCGTCGTGCCAGCTTCCGGGCATTTCACCGTCGCCTTCACCGTCTCTACCGAACCCTCGCGTTCCCTCGTGTACGTCACCTCGCAGTCGGCGTCCACCTCCTGGCACGTGCCCGTACCACGCAGCGTCTTCGTCTCCGTCACCGGATCCCACGGGAACGTRCCCGGYACCGTCGTGATGTCGTAGATCGTGTCGCATACCGTCTTCTTCGGTGTTTCGCCTCCGCCACATTCTACCGTCGCCTTCACGGTTTCCGTCATTCCGTCGGATGAACGTTCCTTCTTATAGCTTACCGTACAACCCTCGGCTACGTCCTGGCAGTTCTCTACCCTGTTCAACACCAGTTTTTCAACTACCGGATCCCACGGGAACGTACCCGGCACCGTCGTGACGTCGTAGATTGTATCACAAACTTGCTTAACATTTGTAGGCGGAGTTATTGTTGAGCAGTTCCATTTAACCACCACAGTATCATAATCATTCAAATCCGTCAAATGATCTTCAATACCTACTGCCACACAAACACTATCTACCTCACGGCAATTAACAAGCGTACCTTTATCTTGTCGTTCTATTACATCCATTCCTGTCATCCAATCGATATAAACATTTACCGCAAACAAGGTGTCGCAGACGAATTTCTTGCCGGGGGCGGCTTCTTGGCATACCACCTCTACCTTGTTCCAGTGCAGGAATTCCTTATAGACATCGATGTCTTCGGTCTTGGTTCCGTGAGTGGCGGGACGCTTGCCGTCGTATGCCAGTTCGATGCGCGGTTCGGAGAAAATGGTGTCGCAGAACGGACCGGCGGGCACGGTGTCGCTTTCCTTAACCTTGTAGGGATACGGAATCACATAGGCATGGTAATAGAGCGAGTCGCTGATTACCTGATGCTTGTTCTTTACCGTATCATCAAAGCAGAAGTGCATTTCCACCGGATCGGTATGGCCGGAGGTAAAGCGCAAGGTATCCAGATAGATCCATTCCACGTAATCCAGTTCTACCGAATCGATGCCGATTTCGGTCGGACAGTAGTCGCAAACCGCCGTGTCGTGCAGGTTCAAACCGATAACCTTAACATTCAGGTTATTGTAACATTCGGTTTCACCGCCACGCAGGTAAAGCGTATAGTAAGCGTCTTTTTCGGCCTTCAGATGCCAGATACTGTCTGTATTGCAGATGGTTACGGTATCCGTATTGTTGAACCATTCGTACGGACAGTTGGCCGGCTTGTCGGTGGGCCACGGGCCGCTCACCACCACATCGATAGTGGTTCCACGGTAAACCGTCGTGTCGTAGAAGTTCAGCTTGTAGAGGTTGCCGCCGTAGGTAAGGTGCAGGGTGTCGCGGTCGGAGCAGCCGGTGCTGTCGTTCCATACCGTGAGGTAATAGGTATGGTTTTCGGACACGGCCTTCATCATGAACGCGCTGTCGGTGCTTACCACGCTACCGGAGGCACTGTCTATCCATTCGTAACGGTGTACGTTCTGCGAAACCTTGGTAACGCCCACCTTCACGTCGGTAATCTCGCAGACATTGGTGTCGCCCGCGGTTTCCACCAGGATGCGGTCGCGAACCACCACCGTTACGGTATCCTCGACATTAGTACTGCTACAGTTCGAGTTTGCACTATATAATTGCGTAACCCTATAGGTCGTAGTCTTCGCAGGATGCAACTTAACCACATTACCCGTCGCATCACGTTTTCCGGTTTCCATATTAAACCAATAGGCACTCCGTGTGGAATTCGGGTTGGACACTTTCAGCGATACCGTATCTCCGGGGCATATCGTAACCGTATCGGGCGCAATATAGGGTGCCGATATAAACTCAACGCGGAAAGGACGAACAATCATACAGTTCACTGCATTCCAAACCCTAAGGGTATCTCTATATACCACATTCGTATCGCCTCCCGGATTGGTATAAACCAAGGTATATTTATATTTCTGATTGGTCGTATCCAAACTCGGAACCACTTCGTTATTGCTGAGCTTCCATTCCATACCGGCCATATTCTTACGTGTGCCGGTCAAGTCCACTTCTACCTTAGCATTATCCTTGCTGCTCAAACATATAAACTTATTATCGATAGAAGGCACATTCAACGGAGAGGTATAGACAATCTTAAAGGAGTCATAAACCGTTCTGTCTTTACATTCCGCTTGTCCTTGTACAGAAACTTTCAAGCGAACTTCACCACCGATGTTCCAGAATTTAGTGGAGGGAGTGTACGACGATCTTATACCTCTCACAGGAGATAACAATCCGACATTTAACGTTCCATCGGAAAGGTATTCAGCCGCACTCCAGTTCACAATAGTATTGTAAATGTAGGTAAACCTTGTAGCGGGTTCACAAAGCGTATCATCCACCTTGTGATCAAGTTTGGGCAGACGGGTAATGTTAACCATTACGGAGGCTGTATCCGTACATCCGTTGTTCCGGTTCTGAACAACGTAGTAGTAACGGTGACTTACCGTATCGGCCACAGAAAGTCTGTGCGTAAGCGCGTTCGGCAACTTAACGGAGGTATCCAAGCCCTTATCGAGCCAGGTAATCCTGTACTGCGCGGTTACCTTCGCCATATCGGGTATCAGTTCCACCTTGGGCGTGCCTTCGCAGACCGTGGTGTCGTGAATGTTCAGGTTCGGCCACGTATATATTCCGATGGTGTCTTTCTTGGTGTATTCGCAACCCAGACGGTTGGTCACCTTCAGGTCGATGTACAATACACTGTCTTTGGCGGCGGGCCTGAAGCTGATGCTGTCGCCGGTAAAGCTGTAGCTGCCCGAAACGGTGCTTACGTTCCACGCGCATTCATCGGTTTCATCCAGATTGGGCAGGCTCAGGACAACCGGCTGGTTGGCGCAGGCACCGGCATTCACGATGTTCATGTCGGGAACAGGCAGTACATCCACAAACAAGGTGTCGATATAACCGCAGCCCAAGGAACTGTTGGCCGTTACCACCAATACAGTGTCGCGGTAAAGAGCAGCCGTGCTGAAGTCGAAGGCAGCATTCGAGGCAGCCGTGAGCACGCGGCCGTTTACGGTGTAGTTCTTCGTGTTGGCCGGCATGGAGATCCTGGCCTGTTCGCCGTTGCAGATGGCCAAGGTATCGCCGAGTGCCAAGGTGTACTTATCCACCGTTACCTTGAATTCCGCCATCGCGCTCTGGCACTTGGCCGTTGTAGTGGCGTAGCCACGGTAAACGGTGTCTCTGTCGATCCTCATTACCGGACGGTTCTGCGAAGCGTAGGCTCCGGCATCCACGGTATCGCCCTGAACGTTCGTCCACCAGTAGTCGGTAAGGGGAACGCCCGCACCGAAGCCGGCAACCGAGATCTTGGGCAGACGCACTTCCGAACCCGGACAAACCGTAGTATCGTTGCTGGTAAGGGTTATTACGAACGGTTTGTCAACCAGGATTTCTAAGGTATCGTAACCTTCGCATCCGCCCTTCTTGCTGGTAATCTTAACAATCACCGAGGTATCCTTGGTGGCGGTTACGGGATATTCGTTATCGGTGATACCATCGCTCGTGGAACCGTCGGGCCATGTGTAGATATACTGTTCGCTTGCATCGACAATCACGAGACGCGCCGTATCGTTGGCACACATGCTGATGGCGTTGGCGCCGCCCGGATAGCGGACCTCAATCTTGCCGTCTCCCGTGGGTACGGGCTGCAGTTCAAGCTGGAACGTATCGGTAAGGATACAGTTGGTGGAGGTCTTTACGTACAGTTCGTACAGACCCGGCATCGTGTGCTGATCGGTCCACTTGGAGCTGTCGGCATCGCTATCCGCATGTTCAACCGTATAACCGCCGAATACCTCATCAATCAGGCGCCATTCGTAATCGGCCTTGGGAACGCTCAGGGCGGGATTGGTGCTTACCAGCTTGGCGATCATCGTGTAGGGAGACTCTTCGCAGGCCACCGCCGTATCGCTGGCGTTGCGTACGATTTCGTAAACGCCGCACTGGAGGATATAGAGCGTAAGGCTGTCTTTGAGCGGACACTCGTCGCTGCTGTTCACGCCCAGGTAGAGTTTAACCTGACCGACGGCGATATCGGCGTCGGAAGGCGTATAGACGGGATGCAGGGTGTTGGCGTTGTCGAACGTGCCCGTTCCGGCCGTGGTCCATTGCGGGGTGCCGTCGGCGGCCACGGTGTCGCCGTGAACGCGGAAGGTCTGGCCGGCTACGATGGTGTCGTCGGGACCGGCTTCCAGCCAAACGTCGGTGCTCTGCGGAGCACGCTTGATATTGAGCCTGTTGGCGGCATCCTGACAGCCGTACTGGTTCTTGACGAGGATTTCGTATACGGCGGCGTCGGGCAGCGGCTTGAAGGAGGCGCTGGTTTGCCAGGTGGCGCCGTTGTCGATGCTGTAATAGAGCGTTTGCGGCCAGCGGCTCTTGATCTGCGATACCTTGTACGAACCCTTGATCTCGATGGATGCCGAGTCGTTGCTGCACAGACGGGCGGGCGTGTAAACCACGTCGGAAGGCTTGAGCGGCGTAGGTACAGGATAGAGTACCGATTCTACCGTATCGCTCACGGCCACGCTGTCGGCCAGGCAGTTATCTGCGGAGGTGGCCACCACGAAGTAGCGGTCGGCATCGAGCGCATCGGCGGGTACCAGGGTGGCGTTGCCCATACCCAGGTCGTGGAGCACGTCTTCGCGGATGCGGTACCAGTGGTAGCTTACGTTGTTGGCGGCCTTGCCGTTAACGGTGGCCTTGGCGGTAAGGCTGAACTCGGTATTCTTGCACACGCTGTCGGGTTCGGCCAGGCTTACGGCCAGGGTGTCCTTGCCCGTTACGGTAAGGTTGATCTGGTTGGTTACGGTGCGGTGGGCCGCATCGCAGTGTTCGGCCGACAAAGCCGAGGTGTCGTTAACCGTTACCTTAATGGTGTATACACCCGGTACGGAAGGCCTGATCCACAGGTCGCTGTTGTTCTGTACGGGAACGTAGTCGTTGGCGGCCAAGGCCGGGGTGATGCTCCAGTTGATGGTGTAGTTGCCCGGCATGCCTCCGCTTACCAAGGCCTGCAGTTCCACCTGTTCGCCCTGGCAGGAGGTCTGGTCGCCCGTGCCCTGTTCGCCCGAGATAACCACATCCTGCAGACAAGTATCCATAACCGTTACCTTAACCTGTGCCTGAGCCTGACAGCCGTGGGCACCGGTGGCCGTTACGGTAAACACCGTGGTGGAGGCCAAAGGCTGCGTAAGCGTACGCTGGCCGGTGGTCGTGGCCGACAGAGCGGGCGACCAAGTGTAGGTGTAGGGTTCAGTGCCACCCACAGCCTGCGCGAAGAGCGCTGCCTGGGTGTTCTTGGTTATCACGGTGTCGTTGCCGGCAATCACGCTCAGTTCGGAGCCCATCGAGATCTCGATGCTGTCGGCATAGGCCTTCTGCGAGGCGCAAGCCCCGTCGGCCATATTCCATACCGACTTCAGGATACCGCCCTTGCCGATCTGTTCCTTGGTGAGGTTCAGCGTATTGATATCCTGACCCACCACCACGTCGTTCAGATACCAGTAGAAGTGGTCTCCCGTCTGAACGGAAGCGTTCATGCGGTAGGTAAAGGTTTCGTTGTTGGCGCAAAGGTCTTCCAAACCATCGATATCCATCGTACCCTGACGGGTATTGGTGTTGACCGTAAGCGTGAACGGCAGGGAATAGAGCGTGTCGCAATGGCTGTGCGCTGCATTGGGCGTTACCACGGCGCGGTACTGGCTGCCGTTCATCTGCGAGGTCACCGCAGGTATATGCAGGCTCATGCCACGGTTTACATACATAGGTGCGGCCACATCGCCCCAGGTGTTGCCGTTGTCGGACGAGATCTGCCAGATGTAGGTATAGGTATCCGCCTGGTATCCGGAAACGTTAACGGTAAAGTCGGTGCTGTCTCCCACACATACTGCCGGCGCATGAACCGAACTTTGGGCGGCGATGTAGGCGCATTCGTCCACATCCACCCGAACATCGGCCTCGGCTTCGCAACCGTAGGCGTTCACGGCGGTAAAGGTGTAGGTGGTGCTGTTATGGGCGATTACCTTGGTAACCGTATCGGCCGTAAGGGTCGAGGGCGTCCAGGTGTAGGCCATGCCGGGTGTCCAGCCGGAGGTAACGATACCCGTAAGGCTAACTTCATCGCCACGGTTC
The DNA here is from genome assembly GCA_023667315.1 of Ruminococcus flavefaciens. Taxonomy (GTDB): domain Bacteria; phylum Bacteroidota; class Bacteroidia; order Bacteroidales; family P3; genus Pullibacteroides. The sequence continues at coordinate 174,806 of JAMPAI010000001.1, read as the reverse complement.
ACCGTAACATCGGCCAGGGCGCGTACCGCCGGAACGGGGTTCACCGTAATCGTCACCGTATTGCTGCGCAGGGTCTTGCCGCCCTGGCAGTTTTCCTTGGCGTCGAAGGTGGCCACCGCATAGACCTTGTCGCCGTTCTTGGCGTCGGCCAGGCTGAAGCTGTTGCCGCTGCCCTTCTTCACATCGTTCACGAACCATTCTACCGTGGGCGCGTACTTGAGTCCGCTTGCCACCGCACTGAAGGTGAGTTCATCGCCTTCGCAGACAACGGCATCGGGCTGTACATCCAAGGCGAACTCGATCTTGTCGGCGGAATCGACCTTAAGGTAGAGCGTGTTGCTGAGCGCCGGGTTGTTCCTGCCGTTGAGCAGGCAGAGCTTGCTGTCGGCATAGGCTTCCACGCGGGCGTAGTCGCCGTCCTGTACGTTATTGTGCGTATAGGTGGCCGAGGTCGTGCCGAGGGCTGCCGCACTGCCGTTGATATACCAATTGTAACGCAAGTCGCTCAAGGATACGCCTTCGGGCAGACGGGTGATGTTGGCGGTGAGCAGCACCGCTTCGCCCTTGCATACGGATTCGTTGTCGGCGGTAAGCTTCAGTCCGATGGAAGCGTAGGCGTTCGCGGTGTCGACCACCAAGGTGTCGGCGCTGAAGGCGGTGTCGCAGAGGCCATAGGAGGTTACCTGCCATACCACGGTGTCGCCCGCCACGAGGATGTAGTTGTCGGAAAGAACGCTGTCGGTGCCGGCCGCCCTGCCGTTTACGAACCATGCGTAGTGCAGGTCGTCATAACGGTGGTAGAGCGAGGTGCCTACCTGCGGAGCGGGCAGGTTGTCGATACGCATCGCGGCAATTTCGCTGCCATGATAGTAGGTGGATGCCGAGGCTCGGAGCGCCTTGGAGCGGAGTGATCCGCTTTCTTCCACACGGCGCAGCAGGCTGCCGTTATGGTAGTATTCCACAGCGCCGCCTTCGCGACGGACGGTAAAGAGGTCGCCGGTCCTGTAATCGCCCATGGCGGTGTAGTTCACTTCCCAACCGTTTTCGTAGAGGTAGAACTTCCTGGCGTCTGCACTGCCGTTGTCGGAGAGGTAGATGCTGAACGGCTTGTTCCACAATCCGCGGGCATCGCCTACGTATTCGAGACCGATCACCATGGCGCCTTCGGCACCGCTCACCACGTAGTTGAGTTCGGCATTGGCACGGATGGTGTCGGCGGCATATACGCTCTGCCATCCGTTGGCGGCGGTATGGAGCGTGGAGCCGTTCCACCTCATCGTGTCGGCCGTGATTTCGAGACAGGTATCGGCCACGGGCTTCAGTTCGGCCACCAGGCTGTCGGGCTGGATGTAGTGCAGCTTAAGCGTATCGGTGGCGCGGCAAACATCGCTGTAGAGGGTAATGGCCATCACGCTGTCGCGGACAATGGGGCCTACCGCCAGCTTGCTTACGTACGGCATGAACACTCCGTTAACGCTTATGCTGTCGGCCGCCGGCAGGCTGATGCTGTCGCTTTCGCCGCCGCAGAACGCCAGACTGTCGGGGTTCAGTTCGAAGTCGAGCTGACGTACATGGATACGTACCGTGTCGGGCATGGAAGGACAATCCTTCAACGAATGAGCCTGGGCAACATAGACGTAATCTCCCACTTCCGGCTCGATGGTAAGGCGGACAACGCTGGCAGGATCCTGTCTGTCGTATCTGCCGGTTACATGAATCAAACCGTTCCTATACCAGGTGTAGTTCGTGTATGCCGGGAATACCTCTCCGCTATCCATAATCTTGGGAAGAACCAGCGAGGCCTGCTGACCGCGCCCCAGACAGATGGTGGTATCGTTGTAAGACAACTTGATATACTGCTTTTCAAGTACAATGATATGGATGGAGGTATCGACGGCGCATCCACCGATAACGCTCTTAACGACCACCTTGACATCCGTAGTGGTATCGTACTTATGCGTATAACTGCTGCCATTGGTAGTGTCAGGCCATTCCACATAGTAGTCGGGGCTCAATCCGTTAAGGCGGATCGTAGTGTATTTGCCCGGACACATCGACGTAGCTCCGTTGATAGGATATTCTACGGTAAAGAGGTTATCCAAGATTGCGTACGAACCCAACTGAACCTCGGATACATTGCTGTACATCACCGTATTCCAGATCGTGGTATCCACAATGCGGTAGTAACCGGGCTTGCTCACGAATACGGTGTCCATGCGGTCGCGCGCGCTCACCGTCACGGTGGCGGTGTCGACGAACTTGCCGTCTTCGCTGTACTGGTAGATCCAGTTCTTGGAAATGTTGCGCGTAGCTTCGTCGGCCACGATATACAAAGGCGTATCGCTGCCCGGGCACAAGCCTGCCGGAGCAGGTTCGAGCCTGATGTCGCAGGTTCCGGCGATATAGGGAACTTCCGTGGCGGGACCTTCGCAATCCACCAAGGCCTTCTTAACGTAGAACACATAGCGGCCCGGCGTATCGACAGCCGGTACATAGAGCATGGAATCGGCATCCTGAACGCTTACGGCAAGACGCTGGGTCAAGTCTGCGTCGGCGTACCAAGCCATATAGCCGGGCTGGTCGTTGTAGGCCTTGATGGGCGCCGGATCGTTGATACAGCTTACCACCGAGTCGGGAACCACATCGGGAGCGGTAAAGTTGTATTCGGGCTGTACGTCGATATATACGGTCTGTACACCGGCCGCCTCACAACCCGCTTCGCCCTTGACCATAACGTGGTAGGTGCCCTTGGCCAGCGGCTTGAACAAGGTTTCCGCGTGCCAGGTGGCGCCGCTGTCGATACTGTACAGCAGGTTCTGCTGCAGGCCGGCATCGATCAGGATAAAAGCCGTGTCGTCGGCACAGGAGAGATGGCTGTGGGCATATACCTGATAGGGCTTGAGCGGTTCGGGAACCGGATAAACCGTTACCTCTACCTCGTTGCTCTGTGCCTTGTCGTCCTTGCGGCAGCCTTCCTTCGGGTTCACCACCACATAGTAGCGGTCTTTGTCTTTGGCGTCGGGAACGGTAAGTACAGGCGAGCTGCTGCCCACGTAGGCCGTCCTGCCGTCGCGAATCCGGTACCATGCGTAGTTCAGGTCCGTACCGGCTTCGTTACCGTTCAAGGTGGCGCTGGCCGCAAGGGTGATCGCGCTGCCTTCGCATACGCTGTCTTTTTCCACCTTGAGGCTTACGCCGAAGGTGTCGCGTTCCGGAATATGCAGGGTCTTGCTGGCACTCAGCACGATACCGTTTTCGTAGCAGAACTTGCGTACCGCCTCGCCCGTATCGGTTACGGTAAAGGTTACCATGTAGTCGCCCGGCGTGGGGTTGGAGAACGACAGCACGGGAACGCCGCCGTTGTTCATTTCTTCCAGACCGTCGTTGTTGTCCAGGGCGGGACTTACCGTCCAGCTGATGTCGTATTTGCCGAGTACGCCGCCACCCGTCACCAGACCGGTAAACGTGGCCGTTTCGTTGATGCAGACGCTTTCGGGGCCGGTAAGTTCAACACTCCTTACGCAGGTGTCGCTAACGATTACCGTTACCTTGGCTTCGGCCGAGCAGCTTGCCGTATCGGAAGCGCTTACCGTGAATACCGTGGATTTGGTAAGCTTAGCCGTAATCGTGGAGGCCGCGCCGGCATCGGCCACTTGGTCGGCCGGAGTCCAGCTGTAGGTTACATCCCCATTGGGATTATCGAGCAGGGCATTAACCGTTGCATTGGTGTTGAATGCCACGATCGTGTCTTTCCAGGCCTTAAGCGTAGGCTGCTTGAAGAAGCGTACCGTAAGCGTATCGCTGATTTCCAGACGGTTCACGCAGGGGCTGGCGCCGTAAAGAACGCCAATCACCTTGTCGCCGTCGCGTACCGTGTAGCCCCTTATGTGGTCGTTGCCGTCGTATTCGAGTACGCCGCTGCCGTTCTGCTTCCACATCACTTCGTAGCCCGGAGTGAGCTGCGCCGCATAGATGGCGCTCATCGTGGAGGCCGTGGCACAGAGGTCGGTGGGTCCGGTTATCTTGATGGTGGGCAGCTGACGCGTTGCCGTATCCACGTTCAACTTGATGTCACTCGTGGTTACGCTCGGGCAGAACTGCAGGTTGGTGTCGGTGGCCGTTACCACGCAACGGAACAGGGTGTTGTTGCGGGCGTCGAGGTCGAAGGTGGCGCTGCGGATGCCCAATACGCTGCCGGTGGCGGTCGTGGCGGAGGTAAAGCGGGCGTCACCCGAGATATCGGTCCAGTTGGTGCCGCCGTCGGTGCTCAACTGCCATTCGTAGGTGTTGGTGGAGGGCTTGTAGCCCGACATGGTGATGCTGATGGCGGCGCTGTCGCCTTCGCATACCGAGGCCGGAACCCCTATGCTGCTCAGCGCCGGGCAATCGTAAACGTTCACCTCTACCGTATCGGGTTCGGAGGCACAGCCCACGCTGTTGTAGGCCCGCAGGTAGTACATGCAGCTGTTCCTGGCCGTGATTTCCGTATTCAGTTTCGAGGCGTTTTCCACTCCGCCGCAGTTCGAGGTCCAGGCAAAGCGTACGGCTTCGTCGGCGTTTGCAATCACTTCCCCGTGCAGAGGCACGCGGCTGTTGCGCGTTACGGTGGTGTCGGCCCAGGCACGTACCACCGGTATAACAGACATGTGTACCGAAACGGTATCCGACGACACTAAGGTTGTATCAAGGCAAACGTCTTCGTTCTTGGCCGATACGAGGGCGTAGATCGTAACGTCGCCCGTGGGAACGAGGCTCAGGTTCTCGCCCGTGGTGTATAACGCATCGTTTACGTACCAGCTTATTTCGTAGCTGCCGCCGTTGGTAACCACGGCCTGCATCTTAACCTCATCGCCCGGACAGATGGCCGGTTCGGTCTTGGTCTGCTGTACGAGCCTGATTCCCAGCTTCTTGTTTTCCTTCAGGCTGAAGGTTACACGGTGCGAGGGAGCCGGGTTGGCTTCGGGGTTCAGCACGCAGGTGGTACCCGTAATGTAGGCTTCCGCGTAAGCGTAGTCGCCTATCTTCACGTCCTTAAGTACATATACGTTGTCGGTCGTGCCCTTTACTTCGGCCACACCGTTCCTGTACCAGTTGTACCGCAGGTCGCCCGCGCTTACACCCGCCGGCAGGTTGTGTACGGTGGCGGTAAGCGTGAATTCGTCGTATTCGCAATCGCCCGCGCTGTCGTGTACCAAGGTTACGTAAATCGGTTCGTAGTCGTGGCTCTTGACAATCACGATGCTGTCGGCGGCCTCTACGGTGTCGCATTCCGTAATGCCCTTAACCTCCAATTTAAGGCGGTCGCCGGCCTTCAGGTTGTACTTTTCGGCTTCCCATACCGAGGCCGAGCTGTGCAGGGTGTCGTTCAGCGTCCAGCTGTAGAGGAAGCTGCCTTCGAGCGGCGAGAAGCGAATGCTGTCGCTTACCGTGATGGCCGGTTCGTTGATATATACCAGCGGGTTGTAACTGCTGCCTACATTGGGCGAGCCGATGGCGTAGCGCACCCTTCTTTCCCAACCGCTTTCAGGTTCGTCGATCACCTGCAGCAGCTTGTGTTCGTTGCGCTGGTCAAGATAGAAGTAAACCTTGTGGTTGCGGCGGATCACGGTAAACACGTCGCCCGCTTCGTAGGGATTTTCCAGCTGGTACTCACCTACCAGACCCCGGTTATATACGCCTACCTTGCCTTCGCTGAAGTAGAATCCGTAGTCGAGGTTGATGTCGTTGTAGTGACCGTTGCTGCCTTCGTAGCTGAAGCCCACGATCGAGGTGTATTCCCTACCCGTGGCCACGTAGCGTACCGTGGTGTTGGCGCCGCCGTAGTTGCCCGAGAACACGCGCTGCATATTGCTGCAGTGTACGTGGTTCAAGGTGCCGCCGTTCAGGTTCCAGTGCAAGGGCATGTTCCAGCCGCCGATTTCCCAGCTGGCCGTGTCGGCCTTGTAGCTCTGGCAGGTATCCGCACCGTCTTGCGTAAGTTCTACCGCAATCTCGTTCCTGGGCAGTACCGTTACAGGAATCGTATCCGTATAGAGGCAGTCGGTGTTGTTGATATGGCCTATCAGCACCAGGTTGCGGGTCGTATCCACTACCCCGCTCCAATCGAACACCACGCTGTCGCTCACCGCCAGGGTATCGACAGGATGCGAACCCGAAGCGAGGGCCACCAGCACGTATTCGGCGCTCTTCACCGCATCCGGGGCATTGGTCTTGGCCACCACGCCGTTATTCAACGATACAGGTCGGTCGTGGCATACGGTAACGGCCTGCAGGTCGGTCTTCCAGGTGTAATCATCACAATGCGAGATAACGAGGTACATGCTGTCGGCAACCAAGCAGCCGAAACGGTTCGAGACTTCCTGTACCAGCCATACACCGTCGGCAAGCTTGTCATTCGCACCCAATACATAGGTGGGATGCGAGGTGTCGGCCTTCACGAAATGACCGTCGCCACGGGTAATCCAGTGCGGGCTGCCGCCGGTGGCCGAGTCGGTGGAGAGCGTAACGGGGGCATAGTTGCGCGCCGTGTCGTTGTTGCCGGCTTCCGAACGGATGGGCCACAAGAATATCTTGGCCTTTTCGCTCACCAGGGTACTGTTCCAGGTGCAGCGGTACTTGCTGAACGCCCGTACGCTGAACACTTCGTTTCCGGTAAGGTTCTTGGTGATGTAGTGCAGGTCTTTGTTCCTTTCGCCGGCAATCGGGGTCGAGGCACTGTTTTCGTCGGCGGCCACATACCACTGCAGGTCGGGTTCTTCCACATCATAGCCTTCCGCCATACCGCTTACATCGGCATGCATGTTCACCACCACGTCTCCGTTTTCGTAGGCGCAGGCCGTGTCGATCTGCGGCGTGATAACCACCTTCAGCGTATCGGCGGGGAACACCACCAAGGTAGCCACACCCTGGTTGCGCACGCTGTCGGCGGCACAAGCCAGACTGGACTTAACCCAGCATACGATATCGTAGTTGGTGCCTTCCTGAGCCGACTGCTGTCTGATATTGACCATATCGAGGATGGGGCCGTCGATAGGAACGGTGTTGCCCCGTTCGTCGCCGGTGGTCATCAGGAAACCGTTTACATACCAACGGTAGGTAGGATCGGTGCCGCCATTGGTAACCGCAGCGGTAACTTCATAGTCGCGGTTGGAGCAGATGGTATCGATCCTCAGGCTCAGATCAACCCGTACGTCGGGCTGCGGAACCGAAACCACGGTAAGCACGCGCGACTTGACGGGACTGTTGATCGCATAGTTGCATTCGGTGGTATCCACATACAGGATGGCGTAGATCTTGCTGCCCACCGCCAGTTCGGCAAAGGTTACGGTATCGCTGCGTTGAACGAACTGGCCGTTCTTGTACCATTCGATATACCAGTTGTGGCTGCCGTCGGCAAATACCGGGCCAGCGTTGGAAACGGCGGCGAACAGACGGGTGGGTTCACCCACGCAGATACGCAGGGTATCGTTGTCGATATGGCTGTTCGACTGGATATTGATACCGGCTTCCTTGGGCTGTTCCACGATAATGGTATCCACGATCGTATCCTGACGCATGCGCAGGCAGACGCCATTGTCTTGCAGGATCACCTTGATTACATAGGGCGATGCGGAGGGGAAGTCGGTACCCTTCAGGGAGAGGCTGTCTAAGTTGTAGCCGGACTTCCAGTAGGCGCCGCTCCTGTACCAGGTATAGTACATCTCCGCCTTGTCGTTCGGTTCTACCTTGGCAACGGCCGAGAACGTGCTTCTCCAGCAAGCCGTGTCGGGCAGGCCGAGGTTGTCGGAGATAAAGTTTACGGGACGGCTGTCGCGGATATGTACCGTTACCGCATCCGGACCGTATTCGCATCCGTAGGCATCGGTAAAGGTGGCCGTAAAGGTGGTGTCGCTCGTCTTGATGCTGGGTACGATGAACCGAACGGTATCGGCGGTGCTGCCGGTGTTCCAAAGCACGCTTGCCGAAGGATCCCTCGATACCGAAAGCAGTACCGTGTCTGCACCGCAGACGGTAAGGTCTTTTTGATCCAGCTTGGTGTTGGCCGGACGCACGCGGCTTACCACCGTTACGCTCATCGTGGTGTCGCAGTAACCGTCGGTATGGGCCGTTACCGTATAGGTGGCCGGTCTATCGGCGGCCACAAATTCGCGGACCGCATCGGTGGATTTGTCGTTCCATTCATAGGATGCCGCGCCGGCAGCGGTTACCTTCAGGGTATCGCCCAGGCAAAGCGTGTCGTTTACGGCCACATCGATACGTGCGGGAACCGTCAGGCCCTTAACCACACGGTAGGCTTCGGAACGTACCGAATCGGAAGCCGGGCAATCGTTGTGGGCGAATATCCATACATAGACGCTGTCGCCGTCCTGAACAGCCGCGCTGTAGGTATTCTTGCCGTTGGCGGCGGTCTTCAGCACACCGTTGTGATACCATCTGTAGTTCGGCTTGTCGCTGTATTCGGTGTTGTACGAGGCCGTAAACGTATTGGTTACGTTGCAGAAGAGCGTGTCGCTTACGGTAAGGGTAACCGTTCCGTCGATCGAAGGCGTTACGGTGGCCGTTCCGTTCAATACAAGCGAATCGACGGTGGCCGTTCCTGCCGGCAGACCGAGGGCGGAATAGTCGGGCCAAACCACCGCCGTAACCGGGGTGCCGTCCATCAGCTGGCCTAAGTTCTTGTTCAGCACATCGTTGGCCGATACCTTATTGCCGTTTACATACCAATCCACCGTAGGCGCGGTACCCAGGTTGGTGCCGCTTACCGTGGCCTGAACATCCTGGATGGCGCAAACCGTGGGAATTTCGAGTTCTGCGGTGGGAACCACAGAGCTTACGCAAAGTACCGTGTCGCAATAGCCGTCGGTATGCAGCTGAACGCAATATACGTTGTTGCCGCTCTTGGCATATACCACATGGGTGCTGCCGGTGGCGTTGTTGTCTTGCCAGATATAGCTTTGGGCGCCGGTGGCCTGGAACTTGACACTGTCGAGCCTGCTCAGTTCGGCATCGATCACCGCCTGAACCGAACCCTGAACGGTAGCGCCCTTATGGCTTGCCAGAACGGGCGTACTGCTTGCGGTCGGCGCGGCGGGACAATCGCCGGTGGCGGCAATGGTTACGGATACCAGGTCGCCCGGCTGGACGTCGCTGCGCGAATACGTGGCCTTGCCGTCGGCTTCCGGTACATGAACGCCGTTGTAGAACCACCGGTACTGCGGATCCGTGCTGTATGCGGCATTGTAAACCGCCTTGAAGGTATTGTTCAACGTACAGAACAATGTATCGGAAACTTCCACCTTGACATCGGCTTCGATGGCATCCACCACCTTGACCACCGCATCCATCGCAATCGAATCCACGATGGTGCAGAGGGTGTCGTAAACCGGATAGACCACCGCACGGATCTTCGCGCCGTCTTTCAACGGGCCAAAGTTGGCCACCAAGGTGTCGTAAGCGGGTTTACGCTTGCCGTCCACGTACCACTTCACATAGGGCGCCGTTCCGAGGTCGGTTCCGTTCACGACAGCTTCCACATCCTGTCCGGGACAAACTTCGAGCACGGTCAAGGTAGCCGTGGCCAAGGGTGCGGGCTGGTAGTAGAAGGTTATTTCGTTGCTGGTGTCCACACAGCCGTCGGCGCTCACGATGCGGCGCAAGGTCAGTTCCTTGTAATCGGCGGGCTTGCCGGGTACGGAGGCAAGGTAACTGTGGAGTACCGTGTAGTTTTCGTGGGCGTTGTCGCCGGTGGCGGCACTCCAGGTATAGGTTCCGTCCGCATTGTAACGTTTGGCGTACCAGGTGTAGTGGAAGATTTCTTCGTCGTTGATGGCGCTTTGGTCGAGCGAGCGGGCCACCTTCGATTCATTGATGCAGAGCACCGAACCTTCTTCCAGATCGTTGCCCGGATCGAGCACGTTGATGGAGATGGTGTCGCTGTGAACCAAGGTACGGGTCGTGGAATCGCAGGACGAGACATAGGTAAAGGTGAGGTAGATCCGCGTGCTGTCGATCACGCTCGCCACAATTTCGCTGCCCGTGCCGGTAATGGGCACATTGTTGAGCGAGGTCCATATATAGGTGCCTTCCACATTGATGGAATCGAAGAATGCCAGAATCTTGACATCCAACGGATTACTATCGGCGATACACTTGAATCTCCTTACGTATTTCAGGTAAAGGCCGTCGGCCGTGTCGCGTTCGCGAACATTGAACGTAAAGGGTTTGAAGTCACTCTTGCAGTCGCCCGCACGTTGTGCCGCATAAATCGTATGTTCACCCAAAACGTTCTTGACGGAATCGGGCAAGGTGTAAGCCACCCTATCCTGACCTATCGCGCCTTCAACAAGCACCGAATCGAAGTCTTGCGCAGAATACCAACCTACAATGGCGTCATGGGAGCCGTTGGAGGCCACGAAGTCATCGATGGGACTGCCCGCACAGAAGTCGTTGTCGCCCGCCACATCCACATCGGGCATCTTGGTGGGTTCCGGTATCGTAACCTCGATGGCGGTATCGGAAATGTATTCGCAACCGGTGGCGACATACTTCACGCCCGGATAATATACACCGTCAACAACGGGCTTGAACAGGCTGTCGTTATGCCAGGTCTTGCCTCCGTCGATGGTAAACTGAACCAGACCCTTCTGGCCGATGGGAACGCTTAGGCCGATGGAGGCCGTGTCGAACGTACAGGGTTCAAGACCGCCCACATACATACGGTTGGTCTTGAGCGGACCGGGCAGCGGGTTGATGACGGGACGCAAGGTATCGTGAGCCGTTACGCCGGTTTCACATTCATTTCCACCCAGAACGGCGGTAAGGCTGATCCAGTCGCCATCGCTCCACTTCTTGACGTCGAACTGGTTCTTGGTGCTGTACTGCTGCCTGATTACATCGCCGAACATGTTGTGCTGTTTCCAGTTATAGGATACGGCAATGCGGGTAGGCAGGCTGTCGACGAAGGCCTTGGCCGTGAGCGTGCTGCCTGTTCCGAAGCAAACGGCACCCAGACTGTCGATGGCCGTATGGAAGGTCTTGGGCGGAGCCACCGTAAAGGTAAAGGTAGCCGAGGCCGAGTGGCTTTCGTTCGGACAGAACTCGGGAATGTATTCGGTGGAATCGATTACCATGAAGGTAAGCTCGTATTCGCCCGGTATCATGGCCGTAAGCGTGAATTCCTTACCGGTAAAGGTAATCACCGTGGTATCGGCCACCGGTTCACACTTCCACAGATAGTGGAGGTCTCCGTTCTGCAAGCCGCCGGTAACAAGACCCTTGAAGGTTGCGGTAGAATCGAAGCATATCGTCTTGGGTCCGTAAATGGAGGCGTAGAGCTTGCAGGTATCCTCGATGTTCACCGTCATGCTGCCCTTGGCGAAACAGCCATTGGAATCGGTAACCGTTACCGTGTATATCGTGGTGAATATCTGCTTCTTGGTGGCCGTGGAATCCACGTGGGCATTAAACAGCGTGGTGTTGGGCAAACCATTCCAGCTATAGGTGTAGGGAGCGAATCCGCCGCTTACCCGAACCCCTACCGGAGCCGTGTCGCCGATATGGATCGAGGTATCGGGATACATGACGAGCTGCGGTTTGGGCAGAACCATTATGTTCAACGTATCCGTGGCGTGGGCGTTGTCCACACAGGCGTTCTGGTCGTTGCGGATAACCGTGGTTACCGAAATCTCGGTATTGGCGTTCACACTGTCGAGCTGCAGCGTGTTTCCGTTGCCGGAAACCATCTTGCCGTTTACATACCACTGGTAGTAATCGCCCTTGTTGACGGCGCCCGAAGCGGTAAAGATAACCGGCGAGCGGGGGCATATGGACGTATCGCCGCTGATGCTGGCCACGGGAATCGTGTAATCCACGATATCGAGGAACAGTTCACGACTGTAGACGGTGTCGCAGGAAAGCATGGTGTCGGTGGCCACGGCCGCGCAACGGAATATGGACTGCGACTTGTCGTAGATGGCCAAGGCCTGACTGAACACCAAGGTAACGCTGTTGGTACCCACCCGGATGCCGAAGTTGGCGTCGGTAGTTTCGTCGAGCGTACGCCAGGTGGTGCCGTTATCGTGCGAAATCTGCCAGAAGTAGTTGTTGGTGTACGGACGGAAGCCCTGAACCTGCAGGTAGAGGAAGGCGCTGTCGCCTGCGCAGGCCTTGGTTCCCGAACCGCGCAGGATAAACTGCGGGCAGGTAAGCACTTCCACGTGTACGGAGGCTTCGTTACTGTAGCAACCGATGGAGTTGCGTGCCTGAACCGTATAGTAGTGGTCAATTCTCGAACGAACCACCGTGGCGCTGTCGGTAGCCTTATAGGGTTCATTGATATCGAAGGCAGGATACCATTCGTAGGTAATGCCGGGTTCCCAGTTCTTGATTACTTCCGCCCACAGACCGGCTTCGGAGTTATAGGTAACGATGGTGTCTTTGTGCGCCGCAAGAACGGGAGCGGGCAATACGTTCATGTGCACCACCCTGGTCTGCTTGCGGTTGGTGTCAAGACAGCTTACTTCGGTGCTGGCGGTAACGATGGCATACACGCTGTCGCCCTGTTGCAGGCTGTCGGTCTTATAGGTACGGTCGGTGCTTACCAATCGGTCGTTCAGATACCATTCCACCGTGGGATTGTCACCGGCATCGAGCTGACCCGAAACCACCTGGGTTACGTTAAACAGCACATCGGAGAACAGGCAGACGGTTTCGCCGGGGAACACGTCCACATTCACGCCCAATACCTTGGCGGGTTCTACCGGCAGGGTCAGGTAAGAGGAGCGAACCGGGTTCTTGATGTTGTTGAACGCGCAATGCATGGAGGCCGTATCCACGTAAGCCTGCGCCCAAACGTATTCGTTGATGCCCACGTTCGGAACAAGGATGCTGTCGGCGCGCGTACCGCCAGCAAAGAGTACGTCGCCCCGGTACCAATTGTAGCGGATGGCCGTATCGGGCACTTCGCCGCTACGGTTGATCAGGTGGGCGCGAACGGTAAAGTCTCTACCCTGGCATTTCTTTTCGTCGGTGCTGAGTTGCAGGAATACGGGGCTGAAACCCTTCGGGCTCTTAACCGCCACCGTATCGCGAACCGTTACATAGCCGTCGCACTTGGTCTGTCCGCTCACTTCGTAAACCAGCGTATCGTGGTTGCCGGTAAAGTTAACGTTATAAACCTTGAGCACACTGTCTTTCGATACCAGCTTGCCGTTCAGATACCACTTGTGGGCCATCGGAGCCGCAATGGTACCGGCGCTGTTGGTAAGCTCGATATCCTGCAATTCAACATAGTGTACCGGTTCGACGGCAGTTCCCGGACAGTGCATCGACACTTCGGGGTTGAAGTTCTTTTCGGGCGAACGTTCCCTTACCCGACGCAACAGGTTTTCGTTGTGGTAGTAGCTGATATAGCCGCTCTGACGGATAATGAACAATACATCGCCTTCCTTGTATTCGCCGTACTTGGCGATATAGTTGCCCCGTTCGTAGATTTCCAGAATCGGCCGGTTGTTCTGCCAGCTCAGGTAGAAGGTGTAATCGGCATCGTATCCGCACCAGTTGTACCACCAGTTGCTGCAACCAGTATGTCGGCGGCCTTCGTAATTGATACCCACCATCGAGGAGCCTTCCGTACCGTTGATTACGTAACGGTACATAAAGTTACCGTGCAGCTTGGTGGGCGACGTGATATACGTCCAGGCATGGCTTTGCGCGCCGTCCTTAATAATCTGGCCACCCGCCATGGGGATAAGGGCGTTCGAGGTGAAGTCCCAGGTAGGCGTGAGCATTTCCGGATTGTAGCAGGAATCCAGGCTCTGTTCGGCTTTCGCCCAAAGGGTATCCGCCTCTATGATATTCACATAAGTTGTATCGCGGGTTACGCAACCATGTCCGCCGTCGGCTTCCACCATAAAATAAGTGGGCAAGGCCGGCATCTTGACAACGAGCGTATTGGTATCTTTTCCAAACGAGGCATGGTTGATATATACCGTTTCGTGAACGGTATCGGGCGTAGCGCCGATAAATTTGATTACAGTCTGCTCGTAACTGTTGCACATCGTCCACTTGTAGTGAACGTTGCTGTCTTGTGCGGGCAGCGCCTTCAACAACAGGTCGTGGCCGATACAGAGCGAATCGGGCGTGGGCGCCAGCGTGGTGGTATAGACAACACCCAATGTATCGGTTGCACTCCATACTTCTTTTACCACCAGACACTGGTTCAGACTGCTGATCTTGAACTGATACCTGTCGTTATGGGCAATCGTTCCGGTATAAGAAACGGTGTCGCGCTGGAACTCACCCGGACGACCCACCGCATAGGTGGCCACCTGCGAACCGTTTCGGTACAGAGTGGCCGTGGCAAGGGTATCCCACCACTGGCCGGTAAGTATGAACTGCGGCGCCTCGCCCTCGCAGACCGTGCTGCGGATCAAGTCGATGCCGAGCGAAAGCTCCTGCTTGATATTGCGTACGTATACCGTATCGTAGGAGTGACAACCCTTGGGCGACTTAACGTCTACATAATAGGTAAACAAGCCCGTGTCGGCACGGTTGAAGATCTTGCAGGAACCGTTCGTGTAGCCGTTTCCGTTGCTCAATCCTGTGGCCGGAGTCCAAGTGTACGTGTTGACCTTCTTGTAATCTTGGTCGTAGGCGGTATCGTAGATGGCCAAATCATGCTTGATGCAGATTTCGAGTGTATCGTCGGGCATCTTTACCAGCGGCAACGGATGAACGGTAAGCCTAAGCGTATCTACCGTGTAGCAGCCGCTGAACTTGTTGATCATCGTGGCCACCAGCTTTCCGCTTTCTTCGGCCACGAAGCGGATGGCGTTATCGTATTCGGAAGCCATGGCCACGGTGTCGGAGGCTGTCATGAACACCCATTCGGTACGGTGGAACCTATCGGTAACGCTGTCGGGAACCGACCCTTTGGTTACACTGAAATAGAGGCTGTCGGCGTAGCAGGCTTCCCTGTCGGGACCCAAGTCGGGCTTAGGCAGCTCGAACACAACCACCACGATACGCTTAAAGTCGGAGCAACCGTCTTCGTTGAATCCCGTTACACGGTAGGTGGTGGTCTTTTGAGGCCATACCAGGATGCTGTTGTCGTGAACAGTCGCCGTATCCATATCCAGCGGCAGTTCCCACGTGTAGGTCTTGGCGCCGGAAGCGGTAAGGCGGACCGAATCGCCCAGGCATACGTAAGCCGTATCGGCCAGATGCAGGAACTCGCCCGGATCGGTAGGATGAACCGTAACCGGGTTGGATTCGGCCACCAGACGTTCCATACATACATCGTTGCTGTGAACCACGAGCGTCACCACATCGTTGGGTTCAAAACGGTATTTATGGTCGTAGAGACTGTCGCCTCCATTGCCGAACTCAAACGAATTGTCGTTGACAAGCCAATCGTAGTCCGGTTTGTTGATCGGGGGAGCGAATACCGAGGAACCGAACGTTATGCTGGAGCTGCGGTATTCGATATACGCCCGCATGTTGGGGAAATGCGAATGGTCGGGGTTGGTGCAGCCGGCATGGCAGATCGAATAGAGGGAGAACCCGCCATAGTACAAGCCTATCGTATCCTGAACTGTAGATGTGTAGAATACCGAACCGTCACGCAGGTAGCGGACTACGCTGTCGGCTATTTCTACGGTATATTTCTGTACCGTGTTGTATCCGCCGAACGAACCTTTGTAAGCACCGTTTTCGTACACTTCAAGCTTACCCCAGTTAAAATAGATGGCGTAATCGAGGTCGGTGTACGACTTGACGTTCTTGCGCGAGGTAAGGCCGAACATCTGGTGGAAGCCCGTGGTGCCGGCGTAGGCGCTTACGCCGCCGTTGCCTTCGATACTCTGCTGGGAAATCGCACCCGTGTTCCAATAGCTGTCGTGGCAATTGTTGGCGATGGAGTTGCCGCTTACGCTCAACGGGCCATAGATATGCGTAAAGGCCACCGGTTCGTATTTAAGCGAGTTGCAGGCCTGCAGTACATCCTGTTCGATGGTTACGCCGAAGTTCTTTCGCGGCTGAACATAAACGATTGTGTCGTCGGAGTTCAGGTTGGAGGGAACCGCGCAGGTATGCTTGGTTTCCAGACGGGCGGTTATGTGGTTCTGCTTGTATTCGTCTCCCTGCTGCGCGATAAAGTCGCTGTAGGTAAGGGTCAGGTTGTTTACCGTTCCCACTTCCATACCGTCCACCAGCCAGGTAAAGCGGTAATCCGTACCCTGGTCGGCGATGCGGGCCTGGAACACCACATCTGTCATTTCGCAAACCGTATCACCCCTGCCTTCACGGCCGGCATCCAGACGGATAATCTCTACCGTAGGCTTCCACAGTTTATAGTTGGTGAACGTAAGCGTGTTGCTCCGCTTGGGCGAATACTTGATACAGCTGTCTTGCGCGATATAGACACAATATACCTGATCGCCGGTGCCAAAAGTGGACACCAGGGAGTCGCCGATATGGACGCGGCTAAACTTAACGCTGTCAACACGTTTCACGTACCATTCGAAGATACCCGTGTCGTAGGTGGGCGCGTGCGCCTGGAAGATAACCACCTCCTCGCTCGGACAGATCGAGGTGCCCTTGTTGCTGTTGATGGCCACAACCGCCTCGGGCATCTTGGTGTATTTAACCTTAAGCTGATTGCTCTTGACGGTACGCTGCGTTACACAACGGCGCGAGGATTCCATTTCCACATAGATGGAGGAGTGATCCACCATATCGGGATAGCGGTCGGAGAAGATGGTGTCGCTGCTCACCGCCTCTCCGTTGAAGAACCAGGTGTATTTAGGCTCGTCGCCGCCCCATTCGCTTTCGTAACTGAAGAAGTGTTCAACCTTTTCGCATTCAACGATATGGGCCGTATCGGGCGGCAGCATCGTGCCGTCGTACACCACATCCACCTTGGGCTGCATATTCTGCTGAACCTCAACCCTGATGGTGTCGGTATAGGTGCAATAGCGCGGCGCGGAGGTCTTGACCGTGTATATATAATAGGTAAGCGAATCCTTGGGTTCTACTTTCTTGAACGTATTTACGGTAAGCGCACCTTTCAAGGTGGCGGGAGAGGCGGGAGCGGCCACCGCGACTTCTTTCCAGCTATAGGTTACCCCCTTGGTGGGACTGGTGGCCACCGCCTTGATGGTCAATGTGTTGCCGGCACAAAGAACAGTGTCGGGTGTACGGTCGATAACCGGCTCGGGCGTAAGCCGCACGCTGTCGATACCGTAGCATCCATGACGGTCAACCCCCTGTACGTAATACATCGTGGGCTTTTCCGGGCTTACCTTGATCAAGGTATCCTGATATACGTATGAACCCGTATGCAGTATGCCGAGCGAGGTGTCGCCTTCGCCGAAATAGATCCAACGGTAGAAGTCGGCACTGTCGGCCAAAATCGAGACGGTGTCGCGACGGCAGAAGGTCAAGTCGTCGGCAGGACTTACGATATATACTTCCGGCACATAAATGGTGGGCTTGACGGCATTGCTGAGCGCCACCCGTTCGGTTACACAGCCGATGCTCGACATCAAGGCGCATTGTACGCTGTCGCCCGGCTGGAGATTCTTGATGTACAATGTCTTGCCATCCTTCGAGGCATACGCCAGCGTGTCTTTGCCATTCTTTACAGGCAAGGTAAGCTTACTGCCGTTCACATACCATGCATACGAAGGCTTGTTTCCGGGGAAGTGTACCGAATCCAACTGGAATACAACCAGGGTATTCAAACAAGCTTCCATGGTATCCACGCTGATAAAGGCCGCAACCGGCAGCGGGTCGGTGGCGATAACATGGAAAGCGGCGGTGGTGTCGGGCTCACAACCGTTCTTCTGACCGATGGCGCGATAGAAGAGCGTATCGCCCCGCTTCATCGGGTCGGTCTGGTAAGACGACATCATGGCTCCCGCGATTTCCGCCCAGTCGGACGAGGCTACCGCGGTATCGGTGGCCACTTCCCAACGATAGCTTTCCATCTTTGTGTTGGGAACAGACAGATAGCCTACCGAATCGATGCAGACGTAGTTCTCGCCTTCGATCTCGCCGATATTGGAATCATCGTAAACCGACACCTTGACACTCTGGCTGAAGAACGGACAGCCGTCGGAGAACACCACGCGGCGTACATAGCGCGAAGAATCGATTCTGCCGGGCCATGTGTAACCCTGGGTACCCAAATCGGAAGGACAGGGCGCATAGGTTCCATTAGCCGTCTTACTCCACTGCCACTTGTATTCGTACGTGCCGTTTCCACCTTCGGTAACTTCGTTGCCGCTGAACTTAACATCGGTAACTTCGGGACAGAGCGGTTGATCCGGACCCTGATAATTGATATTGTTATTCAGATCTTCATATACCAAGACCTTAAAGTCTTCGGCATACTGCATGGGGCAAACCCCGTTGGAAACCCCTACCCGATAATAGGTGGTCTGTCTGGTCTGGGCGGCACCGGAGGCAAGGCGAACCGAATCCACATTGTTCGCCAACCCGCTCCAGATCATGCTGTCGTAGGAGTACTGCCATACAATCTTATCGCCGAAATAGCCGTTGAGACGGACCGTGTAGGCCGTATCGGAACACATCGTGGTGTCGGGTGTGGAGATAATGCCTGCCGCAGGCGGCATATTCACCGTAAGGCTTACCGTGCCTGTAAGCGTATCGGCGGCCGTGGCATCGCCGGCACCGGTAAGGTTGATCACGGTAACCTTATACGTAGCGCTGTGGTGAGCCGTAAAGATGTAATCTGCCAGTGTATCGAGCACACCGCTCGTGGTGCCGTCGGCAAACAACTCTTTCCAGATAACCTGATAGGAACCCGAACCGCCTTCAGGCTTAACGCGCAACCTTACGCTATCGTTCAGACAGACTACCTCACTGAATTTATCCATCGGGAAGTCGTAAGGCTTATCCAGACTGATGCGGAACGGACCGCCGATAACGGTAATCTTAAGATCGTCCTTGGCCGAGCAACCTACCGAATCGGTAGCGGTAAGGGTAACCGTGGTGCTGCTGTAAAGACGGTTCGAAAGAATGGTAAGGCGATCGTTGTCGGAACCCACGCCGTTGCCCGTCCACAGATAGGTGTAGGGCGTTATGCCTCCGGTAACGTCGGCATCCTTGCCTATAATGGTCTTTTCGCCGTAAGCCACATCGGGAATATCGGTACCGGCTTCCACCGTAGGCGTTTCATATACCCTGATCTGAACAGTATCGGAGGTAACGCGCGGCGTGGTGCAGAATTCCTTGGCGGTGGAAGTTACCACATAGGTATAGTTGCCGGCTTCCAGACCGTCGATATTCAAGGTGCCGGCATTGGCATCCGAAATATCCATACCGTCTTTATACCACTGCAAGGTAACGGGCACGGTAGGATTGCTCAATTTGGCCGTGAGCTTATGTTTCTCACCGGAGCAATACAGTTCAAAATCCTTATTGATGCTTACATCGGTGGGCTGGCCCAAACGGGTGGTCACCACATAGATGTACTGCATACGGCAGCCATCGTCAAATTCAACCCAAACCGGAATGCTTTCCTTGTCGCCGTTCTTGCCGCCGGCGGCCACACGATAGGTGTTGGAAGTCGAACCGTCGGGCCATTCATAAGCGATACCGTTGGGAACGGTAATGACTACCGTATCGCCGAAGCATACGGTGGTATCCTTGTAAACGGGATCCGTGGTGTAGTGCAACGTAACGTTCTGACGCAGGTCGCAGGTATAGCCGTCCACACTCAGCGTGGCTTCCAATACATATACCTTCGGATCGTCGGGAACCTTTACATAGATGCTGTCGGTGGTGGAAATCAATTTATTGGATGGATCGTACCACTTATAGCTTACGCCTTCCACATCGTTGGCCTTCACGGTCATCCAGCCGCCCTTGCAGCCGTAAACCTTATCGGGAACACCCGTGGTGATGGCGGGCAGAATCTTAACCTTTACCGTGGCGGGCTTGCTGTTGCAGGTACCCACAGCCTCTACGGCGCTAAACAGATAGTCGCCTTCCTTAAGGCCGTTGATGTTGTACGGATTGCCGCGATAGGCCACGCTCTGCAGCGTAAGGTCGTTGAACCAGGTAACCGCACCCTTCCTGTCGGGTCTTACTTCCAATGGCTTACGCGGCGAACCGGCACAGTAAACCGTGTCGTGGCTCAACATCTTGGGCGCATCGGGCGTATTGTAGGCGTACAGTTCCACGGTATCGTACACGGTGCAACCGGCCAAGGTGCGTACCGCCACCGGATAGGTTGCGTTGGGCAGGTCGATAAAGTCGGAGTTCGTGCCGAAACGTTGCGGAACATAAATCGAGTACTCGAGCGTGGTGTCGCCGGTGGCATAGACGCTGATGATACCGTCGCTGCGGTCGCAGGAAGAGGGAACCACCGCATCGATGCGGTCGATGGAAGGCATCTGACCCACGAACACATCCACGCGAACCGTACCGCTCTTGCAGTTGCCGAACTGCTGGTACAGATAATAGGTATGCAGGCCCGGCGTCGTGGGGAAGGCCAAGGAATCGCCCGTATGGATCAAACTGGTGCAACGGGAATCGGAATGCCACTTGATATCCGCTTTCTTGGTCTTGGGATCAATCAGGAGGAAGCCGGGCAAGCCGTCGGCAGAGCAATGGAATCCGGCGTTCGAAACCACGGGTTCCACCGGACCGTTGGGATCGCGCAGGCTTATTTCCACATTCTTGCTCTGGCAACCGTTATTGTCGGTTACGCCGGCAACATACATTTCGGCACCCAAGTTGTCGAATACATTGTTCGTATTGGCCACCCCGTCGAAATAATAGGTATAGGGCTGGTTGCCACGGGTAACGTTAAGCGTGATGCTGCCGTCGTTGGTGGCGCAGGCCTTGGGGTTCACCGCCTTGTAGGTTAACGACGGCGCTTCCTTGACACCCAAATCGATGATGCTCGAAGGCATGGGATTCGGCGTAACGCACTGGGCGATGATGCCCTGAGGCGTAAGGTATGCCTGAACCCTGTCGTTGGGATATACGGCCCGGATGGTATATACGCTGTCGCGGGTAATGTAGCTGCGGGTTCCGTAAGAACCTTTTATCACCACATCTATCTTCTTTTCCAGCCCTTTAAGGTTGGTGATGAAGCGGATCTTGGCGGGGTCGTTCTCGCAACGCGGCGTATCCACCAATTCAATATCAAAGTAAACCGAATCGATAACGTGCAAGGTAATGGGCGCACTGGTGGAGTCGGGCTGGCAAAGACCGGAAACGTGCAGGCGGTATTGGTCGCCGTCTTCGGTAAGAGCCACATCCCTAACCAACAGCTGAGGCGTATTCAGGTCGCCATATTTGGTGGTATTGGTAACGCTGTTCCAGCTGCCGCCGTCGAGTTTCTGCCAATCGTAAACCAGATCCACACCCGAGGTCTTGACCGGCAGGCGGGCTTCGCCCGATTCGCAGGCGTAGATGGTGGGCGATTGCGTGGTGGCCGCCGTTACCGGATGAACGTTTACATTCACCTTGTAGTTAACCACACATCCCTTGTTGGTAAACAGACCTATATTATAAACGGTGGATACACTCGGCTTGGCGATAACCGTTTGAGACGCGCTCGTGGCATTGGCACCCGTTACGATTTCGTTTTTGGGTGTCCAAGACAGACTGTCTATCTTCTTGCCGGTTACCGAAAGCTGTATGCTCGTACCCGGACAAATCGTGGTGTCGCCGGTAATCTTGGTGAGTTTCGGTATCGGGAAGATATGGATGCCCACCTTAGGCGTGTTCACCGGATTCTTGGCCGGACAGGCGTAACCTACCGTTACCTCGCAATGAACGCGGCTGCCGTCTTTGGGAATGCTGCTATATTCGATCGAACCGTCGAAACGGGCATCCAAGGTATCGTTTACATACCAACGGTACATGCTTACCCTGCCGGCATAGGCATCGTTCTGAACCCTGAGCTTAAAGGCTTTGGTGGTATTGGCGCAATAGTTGGTGTCGCCCGCAAGAACCGGCTGGCTCAACATACGCTTATTGATGGTTGCCTTGGCGGTTACAACCACAACATCCACCCCGTCGGATACCTTTACAGTATAGTTGGTGAGCCCCACCGGACTTACCATGCAAAGGTCGGCTGTATCTTTCGATTCAAAATCCGGATTGGCAGGTGTGTCGTTCTGTGGAGCAGTCGTCCATTCAAAACTGTAAGAACCAGAACCACCCCAAACTTCCACCTGCATGCAGATCGTGTCGCCTTCGCAAGCCGTAACATCGCCCATTCTTGCCATCAATTTACCACCCTTAAGGCTTACCGTATGGCTGTGTTCTCCAATACAGCCATGAGCATTCTTGGCTGTAAAGGTGTATTTCACAGGGATTTGTACCGGCGTGGTGAGAGCGTTGAGCTGATCGGTGGCACCTTCTATCTTGTTGGCCGGGGTCCAGGCATAAACCAAGGTCTGGTCTTCGCCAGCCTTCATACCGGTGCTGATGACCTTGCCGCGCAAGGTGTCGCGCGTATTGTACTGAACGATAACCGTACCATCCGCACCCGAATGAACTTCAGGATTCTTGAAGGCGGGCATCGTAACTTCCGCCGTAGGCTCGGGATTCCACGACGGACAAGCATACCCGGTGGTAATGAGCGCCTTGACCCGGGTATTGTTTTTGCTCAAGTTGGAAGGCAAAGTATAAGTGGTGCTCCTGCCTACCTGACGGCTCGTATCGTTTACCAGCCAGTTGATAGAATAGTTGGAGGCCAGGTTATTCTGGGTATTGAGCGTAAAGGTTACCGGCGTGCCTTCGCAGACGGTGTCTTTGGTATTGAACGAAATGGAACCATAGGCCGTTTGCAACGGATTGATCAACAAGCGGGCCGTACCGTAGAATTTCTCGGGATCGTTGGAATAGAGCGTATCGCGCTTCTGGGTCTTGTCGGTAACACCGCTTACCCGGCAACGGTACTTGTAGTTGTTCATGCCCAGGTTAAGCTGGCTTATCGTGGCGTTTACACTGTCTTTCTTGGGCAAGCCCACATACAATACAGAGGTAAAGCTGCTGGCCAGCACTTCGGAATAAGGATTCGGCTTGGGCATATCCTTAATGGTGCGCCAGATACCGTCGCCCTGATCCACCTGCCAGTCGAACGAAAGTTCGGCACCCGAGGCCCTAACCTCGAACTTGGCTTGCGAGCTGTCGCAGACCGTGATGGGCTGCGCATGGTTAAGCACACGCACGTCGGTATAGACCTCAACCCAGATGGTGTCTTCCACCTGGCAACGCCAAGGTTCGGTAAGCGTAACCTTATAGCGGGTGCTGGTACGCGGACTGGCCACCACCGTATCGCCCTTGCAGGAAGAAGCGCAAGGACTCCAGGTATATTCGGCCTGCTCGCTGCCGCCGCTCACGCCCAATGTAACGCTTTCGCCCAGGTTGATTTCCTGCGTGCCGGGCACCTTGAGCACCGGTTGGTCCTTAACCGTAAACCTGATGGTGTTCGACACCTTGGGACGGCAGTCCACACAACGGATGCTCGAAATCAACAGCATGCGGATACTGTCGCCATCCTTCAGGGAGTCGAGCACAATGTAGTCTTGTGTACCGTTGAGAATGGTATCGTTGTTGCGCAACCAGATAAAGCGCGGATCGTCGCCTTGGTTTACATACGAGGAACTGAAACGCACCGGATAACCGCGGCAAACCACGATGCTGTCGAGGCTCTGGTCGATATCGCAGGCAATCTTAACGTTAACCGTTTTCTTTTCGTCAACGGCGGTGCGGATAGGCTTGGTTACGTACGGACGGGCATCCACGCAGGAGAGCGAGGAATAAACCGCCACCGTTACATTAAAGCCATCGTCGATACCCGCCAGCCGAACCACCGAATCGCGCGTGGGCTCGCCAATGGAGTTGCCGTTGATGCGCCAGTCGAACAGCGCGCTGTCGCCCCAGCCGTAGCCATGTACCGCAAACACCGCCGAATCGCCGAAACACATGCGTTCGTAGGGCATATTGGGCACCACGCTGTCGATAATAGCATATACGGGATCGGGGATAATGGCGTCGATTACCTTCATGGCCATGGGCAGGTCTTCGGCATCGGCGCAACCCGGATCGATGGTAACGGTATAGGTACCCGCCATCTTGGCCGTAAAGCCAGGGCGGAACACCCGCATGCCGTCGCCACGCCAACCGTCGGGACCTCTCCATATATAGGAGGCCGAAGGCACGCTGTCGGTTTCTAAGAACAAGGTGTCTCCGATACAGATGGCCGAATCGGAGTAGATCTTATACTTGGTGGTATCGCAAGGCAGACCGCGCTTGGCAAAACCGTCGGACTGTCCACCCACATAAAGCGGATAGAATACACCGGGAACCTGCAATGTGATATGACCGTCAGCAATACCACCCATATACGGCCAAGGCTTGGGTTCATCCATCTTCATGGAATGGTGACCGTCGCCGATACCGCCCACAAACGGGGGTGCCGGTAATTGCGGCATAGTGGCCGTGATATGACCGTCGCCGATACCGCCCACAAACGGAGGTGCCGGTATGGTAGGCATCGTAGCCGTGATATGACCATCGCCCAAACCACCCACGAATGGAGGTGCCGGGATTGCAGGCATGGCAGCCGTGGTATGACCGTCGCCGAAACCACCCAGGTAGGTAGGCTTATAAATCATATCCATCGATGAGGAATGATGTCCATCACCGATACCGCCCAGATATACAGTACTGTAAATCATGGGGGTCGATACCGAAGTATGTCCGTCACCGAAACCACCCAGATAGGTGGGCTTGTAGATAATGGGCATGGATGACGATGTATGACCATCGCCGAAACCGCCCAGATAGGTGGGCTTGTAGATAATGGGCATGGACGACGAAGTATGTCCGTCGCCGAAACCGCCCAGATAGGTGGGCTTGTAGATAATGGGCATGGCGGACGCACTACCTCCATCGCCGATACCGCCTAAATAGATAGGCTTATAGATTACCGTATTATTGGCGTTTTTCGTACCTTCTCCGATACCGCCCTTGTATGGAGCGCCCGATGCCGGCAGGGCACTAATGGCAGCCGCCATACCGTCTCCCCCCACAACATTTCCCTGATTATTCCATTTTACATTGCCTGCCAAACGGAATGGCGCCATATCCATCAATGGATCCGGCTCGGCAAACATATCTGCATCTGCCGGAAGGGGAGGAATCGACGGTTCCAAGGGAACAATATAACTCCCGGAAGCCGGTTCGGGCAGCGGCATATCGAAATCGAAATCCTCTAACTGCGGGTAAAGAACCGGTTCTCCGCTAAATACAGATGAAGAAGCATACAGATTGGGCAAAAGCGCAGGGTCGGCAACAGACAAAGCGACCTCCTCCCTGCTCTCACGCAAAGAAGAAAGCCGCCCCACAGTGGCACTCCCCACGGCAACACCGGTCAAACAAAAACCGGCAATCACCCATTTACGTATGTCCAATCTATTCAGCTTCAAATCCTATCGTTATAAGTCAAACTTAGTGGCCGCCGGAGCATAGCGAACACCTCTAAAACCATTCCAGGGAGTACGGCTACCCTCTCTGGCATTATTGGTATATGTCGATTCCGCGTAAGTGCGGTTCGACACCTGAAAACTCCTGAAACCACCGCCCGTTTCCGAGGGCCAACAGGTAATCCCGCTTATCATGTCTTCCACCTCGGCATCGCCGGTTTGGTCGTTCAAGGCCCCGTCGCCGTCGCGGGGAATAAAACTACGGCCTTCTTCGGTACTTACATTTACGCAACGTTCCCAAAGGTTGCCGCTCAGTTCCATAATACCGTAATAACTGGCGCCGGCTTCATTACGCATGGTGCTGTCTTTGGCAAAACACCCCACCCGCATGACCCAAGGGGCTTTGCCGGTTTCCAAATAGCAGGTGGCCGGATAGGAACTTATTTCGGTAGCCAGACCAGGATCGGTAATGGCGTATGCGTTGGCGGCAATGCCATATTGATAACCCCAAGCCATGCCCCGGCGCAGGAACTGATTGCCCCGACAGGCCTTTTCGTATTCCATTTCGGTCATGGGACGCAGGCAGGCCCAGTCCAAATATGCCAAACCATCATCCCAGGAAAGGAAATTGCAGGCGATATTGCCGCCATTGCTTTCCATCGCCCAAAGGGAATCCACATTCGCTCCCGTTATGCTGTGACCAAAAACGGCGCCTTTGGCAGGATAATCCTCGGTTTCTTCCTCTGCAGGAATTTTAATGCGCACATAGTTGCGGTACTGCAAAGGATTAGACGTGTAACCCGTTGCCACCAATGCTATGGTTCCCTTGGCAGCAAAAGGATTACAGGAAGTTCTATTGGTTTGTTGGTCGGGATTAAGCGTATTGAGGAAGTCGGCATAGCCATGCTGGGAAATTTCATACTTCATCATATAGAACTCCCGCTTGCCCTTGGGAAAGGTATCGGGAACCGCCACCCCGTTATAGGTCCAACCCGTTTCGGAGGTAACCTTGCCCATCAAGGCCGTTTGACCGTTAGGAACATCCGTCTTGATAATCAAGTTTTTGCCATCGGCATAGAGCGCATTAGGCGATGTACCGTCGCCGATAAAGAAGTCGTGGGAGGCCACATACACCATTTCGATGGCGTACACGGTTACTTGTATCTCGTCGTCGTTGGTAAAATTGTAATCCCGGTAGTTGAACTGGAGCCTTATATCTTCTATCAAATTACTGCCGTTACCCACATCCTTACGATAGATAAATACTCCCGAATTAAACGTGGTGCCGAAATCGGTCTGAGAAGTGGCGAATTCGCTCCACATAGGTACATTGGCCTTACCGATACTGTGCGGAAGCGCCATATAACAATTGTTGCCCACATTCTGCACAGGAGTACCCACAGGCGGTGTAAGCGCTACATGCCGCCAGATCCTTTCGTTGGGATTGTAGGTTTTAACAAACACCCAGGCCGCATCCCAGTTCCGGTGCAAGCGGTCTTTCCACGAATGATCCCACGAAAGGGTGAACTGCACGAAAGCAGTACCCTGCAGGGTGTCCTTACCCTCTACCGACACCGAACTGATCTGGATATTGTTGGCCCCTGCCTTAAAAAGCAAGCCTCCCAACAGGAGAACAACAAATAATATTTTGGTTGTTCTATTCAATTTTGCTCGCGCTTATTAATCTTTATCATCAAACCTGAAACCCAAGCCGAATAAATAGACCTGAACCAGGTTGACGTAAGAATCAAAACGAAATAGGATCAAATAAACGCCGGAAAACCCGAAGGTTAAACTCCGGATTCTCCAACGTTTTTTAAGATAAAACTACCTTTCAGCATTTTGGGTACGTACACAACGGATACCACGCTGGGGACCATAAGAAATATAATCCCTTAGGGTTCCATCTACTCCATGATTGAAACGATGCCGACTCGACACCATTCCAGGGTAAAGCCAGTCATGGTCTATAAGCGAGCATCCGGGACAATATTCCTCCACATTTGTTCTATCACCCCAACTCCTACAATGTCCAGCCCAATAATAGAAACTCATCCCTTTCATAATATAATACTGTGCCGCATTCGTTATATTCCACTCCTTACAAATGGCATTACCATTTCCATCCAACCGCCCACTGCCATGTACTCCAATAAACTTTCGGCCAATCTCATACCCTGCCGAAATACACATTTCCGATAAATTGTCACTCATATTCATTACACCCCAGAATGTAGCACCTGAAGCCGCACGAGTAGAAGTGGAATCCGCAAAAATTCCCACCCGAAGAGGAGACGGATGATAATACAACCATCTATCCCACCAGTTATTAGCCCATGTATGAGAATGTCCAACACCTGCATTGAATCTATCTGCCACCTTTTCCGTTCCCGTATTCTGATCCCACAGATTGGCATCATTTCTATAATTGTACCATTGTCCTGCCACCGCATTCCAAGCCCATGCAAACATAACCTTGGTAACACTACCCCAAGCGTATTCGTCATTTACCGGCTCACGAGGTCCGCGACAAGCCTTTTCGAACTCCAATTCCGTCATCGGGCGAAGACCGGCAAACTCGGCGTAGGCCAACAAATCATACAACGAAACAAAGTTTACCGCCAGATCCTGACCGTCGATATTGCGCACCAAGGAATCTCGGCTATCGTATTTCACTTTATCAGTTTCATTAAACACTCCATCATTGTCCGCATCCATGGCAAAAATGGCTACCGGAGCCGCTTGCTTTACCTTAATATGGTTTTTTCCCAACGATACATCACCACCCCAGGCAAAACTTCCAACACCCAGAAGATCCAATCGACCCTGGGTACGCCCATCCTGTTGACCCTGATTTAAGGTGTTGAGAAACTCACAATAGGCTTCCTGCGTCATTTCATATTTCATAATATAGAAAGCATTATACCCCTTGGGGAAAGCCGCAGGTATCGTACCAGCCTCCATATAATCGTTGGCCGCCCACAAAGTACCCACATCCGCACTATTCTCTACCTTTATGGCGCCTTCTGATTTCACCACCATAGGCGTTCCGAACGTATTGCCATTGGTCGTAAAGGAACCCGTCTGCCAGGCCGCATTGCCTTTTCCTCCCAAATAATACGGGCCGGCAGGCACATACACCATTTCGACGGCAAATACCTTTACCACCAAATCGTCTTCATCCACAAAACCTTGATTCCCATAATTCCACTTAAAAGTAACACCGGGTACCACCACATGTCCGGCCCCGATTTGCTCGCGATACAGAAAATACCCCACCACACATTTTACCGAATCTTCCGTCGGTTCCAAATGCCATTTTTTCCAGGCGTAAGAATAGCCGGGTTCCAATACCATCGGCATATTCTTTACCTTGCCTTCCCTATCGGTTACGTAATAGGTTACATCCTTGTTTACCGCATCGCCCACTTTCGAGCTACCGGGAACCTTGCCGTCTTCTTCCAAGTAAACATGATTCCAGCTTTCACCGTCCCAGCATTTTACAAAAATCCAGGCGGCATCGTAATTGGCCGGCTTGGAAGTCTTCCAACTGTTATCCCAAGCCAAGTCGAACTTAATCAAGACCGTTTTCTTTAGGGTGTCTTGATTCGTAATAACCGGCTTGCCGATAATCCGGATGTTGTTGGCATAAGAAATGCCCGAAAACACCCCGATTAGTGCAAACACTAAAAGAGCGCGAAGCACGCGTCCCGCAAGATTATTGCTCTTCATAATCTATTTATTTAGAGTTTTTTAACTTATCAACAATTTGTTGAAAACATTACTTATAAACTGCTAAGTTACTCATTCTCCGAAAAACAACAAAGATTGTTAACAAAATTCACCCCCTTATTGCAAACAGATATTTGTTAAAAAATTTTTTTAGCTTAAATTTTGAGCGTTCGCTCTTGGCCCAAGACCCCTGCAATGGGTTCGGCGGCATCCGATTATCGCAAGCCTATTTCCATAACGGGTGCCTCTTTAGCCTGAGCCGCCCGCCGTGGATTCAATTTCGAGGCGTTGTGCGTAAAGGTGGGCAGATTATATGCCCTAAGGTTGGTTTGATAAAAGGAGCCCTTGCGTTGGGGCAGCACAAACGGCTTGCCAAACTTTTCTCCGTCAAAAAAAGCAATGTAAGGCAAGGCATAATGCCCGTCTTGCCGTTTGCTGCCGAATACCACCCAAAAGCCATTGCTGCTCCACTCGTGCCAACTCTCACATTCTAAGGAGTTTAAAATATCCGCCTCGTTACCTGCCCTGTTCTTTTCTAAATCGACCAATTCCAGATCGCCCAAGGCATGATACGGCACCGAATTAAACAAGCCTCGGCAAACCAGTAGATACTTGCCATCGGGATGCACCCGGGGTATAGAATAACTTTTGCCCGGTGCAGACTTCAAGACCACCTGCACCGTATCGGAAAATCGGCCCGTAACGGCATCGAACCCCACCCGGCAAAGATCAAAAAAGATATGCTGCACCCGCTCTCCCACTTCCGGATAACGCATTACCGTATCGTGGCCCGGTTTAGGGGTGCGGCAAAAATACAGCCACTTTCCATCGGGGCTCCATGTTGGCCAGGTTTCTTCGTAGCCGGCGGTCCAAAGAGCCGGAGGCAGGCTTATGCTGTTGCTTTGGGGGTGATAGAGAATAATGTTGCTTGCACTATCCAATAAATCCACATACTGACGGTGTGCCGTATAACCGCTAAGCCCCATTATATTGGTGCAGAAAGCTATATAATCGCCCTTCGGATGCCAGGCGGCATAAATGAAGTTGAGCGGCATACGCAACGAATCCGGCATATCGGCAAGGGCTTTATCTACCGCCGGCAAGCGCACCTTTTGCGTGTAGCCGTCGTAAAACAGCAGGGAACCTTCGGAAGGCTTGCGCAGATGTATAATCATCCGGTTGGCATCCCCCCCGTGATACGTATGGCAATTAAAGCAGTTTCCATTCATCAAGCGGTTGGACACCAACACCCTCTCACTAAAATTTTCCAAACAGCGTTCCCTTATCTCCAATACGTTATAGGCATTGGCCGTGGGCTGTACCAAACGATAGGTGAGATAAGGGTCTATGGGTTCGGGACGCAACACCCAACGTATTTCGGGATAGGCATACCAAGCGTGCGATTGGCCGTGAACCACCAGTTTGACCGTAAGCGTATCCAGGCTTCCCTGCCGGGCACGTTCAGTAAGGGTTTTCCAGCTTCTTTGCGAAAAAGACACACTCCGCCCGCCCTTAATAATATAATGCCCGGACGAAGAATAGACTTCCGCATACACCCTACTTACGGTATCGGGCAGTGTAAAGTTAAGCGGGGCGATATTACAGGGTATCTGCGTTCCGCTTTCGTAAGCCGGAAACACAGGGGCTTCCGCCTGCAGGTCCACCACTTTCCGGGGCATTTGCGGCGTACAGGCGAGCCCGAACAAAACACAACTTAAAAAAACAACAACGGCGTTTTTCATGGCTTAGTGAATGCTGTTCTGTTCGTTGTAGGACGACGACGGCGTAACGAACCTGCTGTAGTAATAGTTGTAGGCAAAGGTGTGCCCAAAACCTTGCGTAATCTGCCGTGGGCTTGATAAACCCAAACGCAATCTTTCCCTTTCCTGAAAAAAACGTTGGGTTTGAATCAAAAGGCCTTTGTCCCACTGCAAATCCTTCATATACTTGGCCGCCACTTCCGGCAGCCCCCCCCGCTCTTCCATTTCCACCAACAACAATTCCTGCCACGCACGAGGCAAACGGTACGGCGGCTTTTGCTGGCCGCTTAAACGCAAGTAATCGCCTATATGCGCCATTACGCTATCGTTGCGCTTGTAAAGTAAGTCGAAGAGGGTTATTTGCTCCAAGTTTTCTAACGAACAGGGGGTTTGTTTCCATAACTCCCTAAATTCCAATTCCCTTACTCCGTTCAAGTGCGTATAGCCATTCGGTATTCTAAGGCGTTCCCGTTGTATTTTCCGTAGCATGCAGCTCGCTTCGGGCAAAAGTTCCGAAGGGTCGCCCCCCTGCTGCAGAATGGCGGAAACCGCCGCGTAACACGCCGCTTGCTTACGGTAAAACAAGGTCTTGCCAAGCAAACGGATATATTTATCGGCAAGTGCATATTGATGGCAGGTCAAGGCAGAAAAAACTGACTGCTCCAGCATAAAATAATTCATGCCTTCGCTCTCCATTTCGTTCAAAATCTGTTCATAAACAAATGTATGATTGCCTATCAACCTGCCTCTCAAGATAGAAACCTTTCTTCGGAACGGCGTAGGGAAATCGTCGAGCTGCCCGTAAATTTCGGGTACCCGGTAGTAATCGAAAAAGTTGTCGGTAAGGCTATGTGTTCCCAACAAGGCCACGCGTGTATAGTCTGCCAATTCCTGACGGAAAAATATCTCTTGGGGCGACATGCCGGCATATAAGGTGTTTCTGCCCGTAACCACATCGTCGATGGCGCAGGGCTTTGAAAACCAGTAGTCATTAACCACCTGCAGAGCCTCCCGATAGCGGCCTTCGGTAAGAAGGCGATCTGTTTTCATTAGAATGCGGTTGAACCCGTATTCTTTTAATCCCTTGTAGTAGGGTTGCCGGGCAAAGGAGATGCTTATTTGACAAAATGCAAAAACCGCCGCCCAAAATAAGGGCAAGGCAAAAGAAACAGCCGTTTTCCAACCGGGAAAAGAGGCCCCGTTGCGCTTCTTGCCGTTTAAACCCAAAAGGCGACGGCAAACAAAACTCAACAGCAGGCAGAACAACAAGCCGGCCGTTACACTAAAGGCCATCCCCCCCCAAGAACGGTAAAACTGTTCGCAAAAGGAGGCAGAGAAATCCGCCAGACCGAAAGGCTGCCCCGGGTACATGCTCAAGCTTTTGTTCCAAGGCATAAAACACGCCAGAAAATCGGAATGAAAGGTAAAGAAGGAATTCCGCCCCCGGCTCAGCAGCAGTTCGTAAAAAAACAGGGTGTTGCCGACCAACAGCAGAACGGCGGCCACATAAGGCAAGACACAAACTATTTTCTTCCTGTTCACGAGACACAAAGGTAATCTTTATTTCTTATCTTTGTGTATATTTGCCGTTTGATACAATACTTCTTATGAAGAACATGGCAGTGAACCGGATAACCGGATATGTAGTTCTGACACTTATGGCAGGGCTTTTGCTTTCGTGCAAGGGCAACCAGAAAAAGGCGGCGGCAACCGCCAAAGCCTTTTTGCAAGCCTATTATACCGATCTGGATTTTGAACAGGCCAAGCGTCTGTGCAGCGACGCTTCCCAATGGGCCATTGAGAAACAAGCGTCCATGATCAATTTAAACCCCTATGCCAAAGACGAAACTCCCGACATTGTAATCCGCAAAACCGAAATCGATCCCAACAATCCGGCAACCGCCACCTGCACCTATACCTGCAACCGGGTGGAAAGGACCTTGCCCTTGCGCCGGTTCAACAATGTATGGCTCGTGGATTTAGGAGATAGTACCGTGGAAACCACGGGGTTCGAAGGCGAATTTATCACCCTGTCGCAAGACGGTACCAACGGGTTTGCTTCCTCCGCCAGCGGGGAAATCAAATACAAAAAACGCCGTCAAGGCAATTAGCAGATTAAAAACATTAAAAATCAAAGCAATATGAAATCCATTGTCAGGTTTTTTATTCTCGGGGCCTTGGTTTTTGCCGGCTTTGGCTACGTTTCCGCCCAATCGGCAGCCGGTAGCAGCCGGGATATCGTTGTTACCAACCCCACGTCTTCAGATCAGTTTGTCCCTCCGGTAAACGCTACGACCGATCAAACAGACACCCTGCCCGATCGCGGCATTCCCACGCCGCCCATTGTAGAACAATTGCTTCAAGAAGGCAGGATTGCACAAGCCTTAAGCGAATTCGAAAAGTTCAAGGCTGGACTCAAAAAAGCCAACCCGTTCCAATTATTGTTTCTTGAAATGACAGTTTACGAACAAGCTCATTCCTTGGACCTCGCTAATGCCACCTATGCCGCCAAGATAAAAGCCTTAAAGCAGGAAATTATCGAAAAATTTCCCAACGAACCCGACACTTATCTCCTGCAGATAGACAACAACACCCCGGCAGATCAGGCAGTTGAATTGGCCACCAAAGCCATCAATGCAGCGCCGGAATATCTAGAGGCCTACTCACAAAGAGGACGGGCTTTATACAAATTAGGAAAGACTAAGGAAGCCTGTGTCGATTTCGAAAAAGTGCCTTGGAAGAATATGATACCCGAATATCGCAACTGCCAAGATTTGCAGTAACCTTATTCTTTAATTAAACCAAAAGAGGCGCAACGGATCCGTTGCGCCTCTTTTGGTTTGGGATGAAGCCTGCTGCTAACAGGCACGAAAAAAGGCGACCCTTTTCAGAATCGCCTTTTGCGGTGTGGCACGAGCTGGAATCGAACCAGCGACACACGGATTTTCAGTCCGTTGCTCTACCAACTGAGCTATCGCGCCGTTTTGAGAGGTGCAAAGGTATGCTTTATTTCGCAATAAACAAAATCGAAGTTGTCCAAAAAGCACCCGTCTGTTTCGTTACTGATTTACCAAACCTCGGTCACTTACAAAAGTAAGCTCCCTCAGCCTGGTAAATCAAAGCCTCGCATCCAAGCACTTTTTGAACAACTTCCCCTAACCCTCAAAAGAGTAATAATCGTATCTTTGTAACCATTATGGCGACATCCAATTTTGTTGATTACGTAAAGATTTTTTGCCGTTCCGGGAACGGAGGCGCCGGTTCGTGCCACTTCTTCAGGAGCAAGAAGAATCCCAAGGGAGGTCCCGACGGGGGCAACGGCGGGCGCGGCGGCCACATCATACTGCAGGGCAACGCCCAACTCTGGACACTGCTTCACCTTAAATACACCAAGCACATCATGGCCGAGAACGGCGGCAACGGCGGCGAGAACCGCAGCACCGGCGCCAACGGCAAGGACGTGTTCGTGCAGGTTCCGTTAGGCACCATCGTGCGCGATGCCGAGAGCGGCGAAATCGAGGCCGAAGTGACCCAAGACGGCGAACAGGTGATCCTGATGCAGGGCGGACGCGGCGGCAAGGGCAACGATTTCTTTAAGACGGCCACCCTGCAGGCGCCCAAATTCGCCCAACCCGGAGAGGAAGGCATCGAGGCCTGGAAAATCTTGGAACTGAAAGTGCTGGCCGACGTAGGCCTGGTGGGCTTTCCGAACGCGGGCAAATCGACCTTGCTGTCGGTGGTTTCGGCCGCCAAACCCGAAATAGCCAACTACCCTTTCACCACGCTCGTGCCCAACCTGGGCATGGTAAGCTACCGCGACGGCAAGTCGTTCGTAATGGCCGACATTCCCGGCATCATCGAGGGCGCGGCCGAGGGCAAGGGGCTCGGACTGCGCTTCCTGCGCCATATCGAACGCAACTCCATCCTGCTGTTCATGGCCAGCTTAGAAGATGCCGAAAAGAGCATAGAACAGCAATACGCGGTGCTCTTGGACGAACTTAAACGCTATAACCCCGAACTGTTGGACAAACAGCGCATGCTGGCCGTTACCAAATGCGACCTGCTTTCCGCACAGGATATCGAGAAAGAGAAGAAACGCCTGCAGAAAAAGCTGCCGGCAGACTTGCCGGCCGTATTTATCTCGTCGGTGGCGAATACAGGAATCGAGGCGTTGAAGGATATGCTTTGGCAAGCACTGAACGCGTAAGCTTCCACATCACCCAAGCTAAGAAAATTCCCCACAGGGCGCCGCAAAGCACGTCGCCCACATAGTGCCTTGCCAGATACACGCGGCTGTAGCACACCAAGGCCGCCCACACATACAGTATTCCGTAACGGAAAATCCTGAACCGGCGGTGCAGCGCGAAGGTAACGTAGGCGGCGATGGCAAAGCAGTTGCTGGCGTGCGAGGAAATGAATCCGTACAGGCCGCCCTTTCCGTAAGGCAGACGCACCAGTCCTTCCAGAGCCGGCTCATGGCTTGGACGTAACCTCATCACGGTGTTCTTAAAGAAATGCACGCTCGTCCAATCGGCCATGCCCACCAGCAGGATCACGCCCAGAATCAGGATCCAGGCCGGTTTCTTATATCCGTAGATAATCAAGCCTATCAAAACCAGATACAGCGGAACCCAGGTAAGCGTACCGCTTACCGTGTGCATGAACGCGTCCGCCCAAGGTGCGTGCCACTGGTTCACGGCCAGGCTGATCTGTTGGTCGAATTGTACGATGTCAGAAAACAAGATGTATCAGTTTTTTGGTTTCAAAGAATTCGAAAACGGGTGCCGTGGCTGCATCCTTTGGATCCAGCCCGAACAAGGCCGGCAGCCCGTATTGGGTGATCCGGCGGCCGAAGGGTTTCAGTTCGTCCTGCAAGTCGCCCCCTTTCAGGTACAGTATGCCGTTGGGCAACACGTGGCGCTGTTTCTTGGACACCAGCCGCTGCACCCAGCCGTAGAATTCGGGAAGCCGGGTAACGGCACGGCTCAGCACGAAATCGTAGGAACCGCGCAGGGTTTCGGCGCGGCACACCTGCGTCTGCACGTTCTTGAGTTCCAGCGCGTCGGCCACCGCCTGCACCACCTTTATCTTCTTGCCGATGGAATCGACCAGCAGGAATTGCGTTTCGGGAAACATCACCGCCAAAGGAATACCGGGAAAACCGCCGCCCGTGCCCACATCGAGCACGTTCGCTTCCGGCGCGAAACGTACCAGCCGGGCAATGGAAAGGCTGTGCAGCACGTGATGCAGGTAGAGGTTGTCGATATCCTTGCGCGAAATCACGTTGATCATGGCGTTCCACTCCCGGTAGAGCGCGGACATGCTTTCGAACCTCTCCACCTGACACGGAATCAGTTCCGGAAAGAAATGCCGCACGACATCCACCGTCTGCCAGTTCACGTTATTTTCAGTAGCCTGCGTCATCTTCGCCATAATCAGCATCGCCCGTGTACCAGTCGTACTTAGACTTTCCGAACACGAGGTTTATCCCGAAACTTACGCTGGCCGTGCGCATCTTGGCCACATTGAACGAATTGATGCGGTCAACCCCTATGTGGAACTGCACCGGCCCGGCGTTCACCGCCAGCGAAAGCCCCAGATTCAGGATATTGCCGCTGCAGAAGGTGTTGCTTACGCTCAGGGCAAAGTTCTTGCAGGGCATGATAGTGTAGGAGACCCCCACTTCGGGCGCGAAATACCTGTTGTAGAACTGCCCGCGCAATAAAACGCCGAATCGGTGTATGTCCAGCAGCGTATAGGAAAAGCCGAGGTTGATGCTGGCCGGCAGCATATTGGCGTACTTACCCGACACGCTGTCATTCCGCTTCAAGCCCAGGGAATCCCACACTTCGCCCACCATATCTTTCACCACCTCCAATGCCGACGCCCCTTCTCTCTTGATCCGGTTGATATCGATCCCCTTGAAGTCGGTGTTGCTCTGGATGCTCCTGAACTTGGCCGCGTTGTCGTCGCCCCACACGATAAAGCCCAGGTCGAGTACCGAGGCCGACACTTCGAAACCGTTGTCGAAACGGTAGTCCACACCCAGGTCGATGGCCGCCCCCATATTGCGGAAAGGCTGGAAAGAAAGGCTCCCCAATTTAAAATCGTTGTCGATGGGCAGGTTGGTGCGGAACGAGCCGTCGATGTGTATCTGGTACTGGTAGGGAACCAGTTCGGGATCCGACATGTCCTCGTTGAGGATATTGCACTTGAGCTTGATGTTCTGCGTATGGAAGTTGTAAAGCCCGTGAATCAGTTTGAAACGCCCGCCCACCGAAAGGTTCTTGTTGATGAGGCGCGAATAGCCGAAATAGAGACAGGCGTAGCTGTTGAAGTCGAAGCGGTTGCCGGACAGCGTGTTGTTGCCGATATGGGCACCGGGGCCCTGCAGGAAGAACGACAGGGTTTCCTTGCCCAACACCAGCTGCATGTCGGCGTGCACCGAAAGCCCGATCACGAAACTGTTGCGTTTGTGCCGCCAGCCCACCCTGAGCACTTCCTCGTCGAGCGTGGCCGCGATGCGGGAACGGTGGTTGGCCTTGCCGATCAGGCGCTGCACGTCGAAGCGGAGGCTGTCGTCCGCGCCCCGGGTCACCAGGGCATCCCACGAAAAGAAGTTGTTCTCTAAACGCATGTTCAGGCCCGAAATGCCGGGAATACCCACCGACACACTGTACGGGCTTTCAAAGGCCGGATTAAGGTTGTTGCGCTGCAGCTGAACCCCGTTAAAGTAGAAATTCGTGCCGGTCTGCGCCTGTGCAAGACCCAGGCAAAACGCCGCCAACAGGGTCGCTGTAAAAATGTTTCTCGTTCTCATTCCCCTATCGTCAGCAGTCCTTTCTGCTTTATCTTGACCCGCACCCCCACTTTCACCTCGGCATAGCCTTCCCTTTCCCCGTCCACATACACCTTCACCTTCTGCCCGTCGGTGGTTCCGATCTTGGCATCCACCACCACATAGTGCATCCGCCTGGCCTTGGCCATCTCGGCTATATCCAACACATCCTCGAAGCGGGCCACCGTGGGTTCCACCACATGAAGGCCCGGCGCGGGACCCACCTTGCCGCCCGCAATCAGATCATCGTGGAAAAGCGAGAACAGGTTGTTGTATCCGGCATCGAGGAAATGCAGCGAGAAAGTGAGGTCCAAGGGGAAGGCGTTCTTTACAATCGACTTCACATCGAAATAACTCACTTCCGTATTCTCGTCCAAATCGTCTAAGGAAACCTCCAGCGTGTCGCACAGGGCGTAGCTGTCGGCCGAGAAACGCAGGGGAATGTCGCAGGTGAGCCCCACCGACATATTGCCGCCCTTCTCGATGGCCTGAAGCTGCGATTTATCGTGTTCGGGGTTCAGCAGGCCGTCCAGCACATAGGTGGCCATATAGGGACGGTCTATCAGTATGTCCACGATTCCCGCCGACTCCCGGCTTTCCTTTGCCAAGGGATTGTCGGTAATGGCGGGACAGGCCACATCGTAATTCTCCGGAAAGAGGGGAATTACCGAAGCTTCACCTTCCATATTGTGAATCAGCACTTTGGAATTCTTCAAGCGCAGGGGAGCGCTCACGCCTTCCACCTTAACATCGGCTATCAACGAGGCATCCTCGAAATCGATGTTGGTCATGCGTTCCAAACCGAAACCGGCAATCGACATCGAACCTTCTATCTTGTATGCGGTACTGTCCAGATAGCCGTCGGCGCGCTGAAAATTCATCTCCTTGAAACTGGCCGTGGAATACATCGTGCCCGTATAGAGGGCGCTGTCGCCCGGCGTACGCTTTACGTTAACCTTGATCGAACCCGACAGCACGACAAAGGGCTGCTGGGCCTCGTCCATCTGCAGACGCACATTCCGCATGTCCACCACCGTATCGTGATTGGCCTTGGCCTGCGTGTTGTTCCGATAAACCATCTTCTGGCCGTTTTCACCGATAATGTTGTCGAAATTCATTTCCATTTCCATCGGGAAGATAAAGCGGTTGTCGGAACGCACCGCCATCTGCAGGGAGGAAAAATAAAGGGTCTTTACCTGTGCGTTCATGCCCTCTATATCGAAAAAGACCGTGTCGGTAAAGGGCACGGTAATCAAGGTGTCTTTTAAACACATATAGGTGACGGTGGGCGTTGAAACCACGAAAGGGGCCACCTGCCCCAGGTTAACGTCCTTTATCAGTTCGGCCTTTACCGGTTTTACTGTGTAGATGATGTGCAGCAGGCTGGTGTCGTCGGGCACGAAAAGACCGCCCTTCAAATCGATCAGGTTCTCCATGGTCAACTTCGTGGACGTAAGGGGTATGGCCACATCGTAGTTGAAGGAAGAATCGGCAAACATATCCGTATTGAAGTCTTCAGACCGCATACAGGATCCCCACAGCCCCGCCGACAACAAGCAAAGCAACGGGTAAATCCGCTTTCTCATTTAAATTTAACTTCTTGGTAAGACACTAAATTATAAGCCTACAAAGGTAGCGATACACGCGCTATAAAACAAAGGATATTGGTTAATATCTTTTGCAAGCGATAAGTATTTGTTATATGAAATATTTATTAATATATTTGCACAGTAATTTTGGCAAAGGAAAAATGAGTTTCTCTGTTATGTATTTAACATCAAATACATAACATCATAAAGAAACTGGGATTACATTTTTCTAACAACAAAAATTGTAAAATTCCATCTATAGTCCCGGATGGAAAACAAAAAAAAGTTTCATGAAAAAACTTATTTTTTCAGTGTTTGCACTGACAGTCTGCGCGCTCGCTTTTGTGAGTTGCAAGAAAGACGACGATGGCTTTTCGAATAATGACATCGTTGGAACGTGGGAACCCTACCGTTACTATGATAACGAAGAGGGTGAGTGGGATTATTATGATGACGATTATGAACTATTTTATCGTTTCAGAAGCAACGGAACAGGTCTTTTGGGTGATGATGAGTTTGAAGACGAATTCGATTACTCGATTAAAGGAAAAACACTATATATCGACTATGGTGATAATGAGGTCGAAAAGTGGACGATAGAGTCGATCACATCAGGAAAGATGATGTGGCGCGACGAAGACTACGGTGGTGATAAGTTGGAACTGAGGAAACGATAACGTAACCTTGCAATTTCTGAAAAAAGCTCTGCCATGTCACGGCAGAGCTTTTTTATATCCACACTACATATTCCTACCTGACAGCAAGAAGTATTCCAAACAAAAAAAGGACGGCCTTGCGCCCGTCCTTTTCGCTATCGGGGCAATGCCCCTGAATGATTCAACTAGCAAACGCCTTGTTCAATCATGGAGTCGGCAACCTTGATGAAGCCGGCCACGTTGGCACCCTTCACGTAGTTGATATAGTTGCCGTCTTTACCGTACTTCACGCAGTTTTCGTGGATGCTGGCCATGATCTGATGCAGTTTGGCATCAACTTCGGCAGCCGTCCAGGAAAGTTTTTCGGCGTTCTGGCTCATTTCCAGACCGGAAACCGAAACACCACCGGCGTTCACGGCCTTACCGGGAGCGAAGATCGTCTTGTTGGCGATGAACGCGTTCACGGCATCGGCGTGGCAACCCATGTTCGAAACTTCGGCAACCAAGGTAACACCGTTGGCAATCAAAGCCTTGGCATCTTCTTCGCGAAGTTCGTTCTGAGTGGCGCAAGGCATGGCGATGTCAACCTTGACTTCCCAAGGTTTCTTGCCGGCAACGAACTTGGCGCTCTTGAACTTGTCGGCGAAAGGAGCTACAACGTCGTTGTTGCTGGCACGAAGTTCGAGCATGTATTCGATCTTTTCCTGGTTGAAGCCTTCGGGGTCATATACATAGCCGTCGGGACCGGAGATGGTGACAACCTTGGCGCCCAGTTCGGTGGCCTTGGTCACGGCACCCCAGGCAACGTTACCGAAGCCGGAGATGGCAACGGTCTTGCCCTTGATGTCCATATTGTGGGCCTTGAGCATGTGTTCCACGAAGTAAACGGCACCGAAACCGGTAGCTTCGGGACGGAGGATGGAGCCACCCCAGCCGGCACCCTTACCGGTCAATACACCAGTGTTTTCACGACGCAGTTTCTTGTACATGCCGTACATGTAACCGATTTCGCGGCCACCTACGCCTATATCGCCGGCGGGAACATCGGTTTCAGGACCAACATATTTCTGCAGTTCCATCATGAAGGCCTGGCAGAAACGCATGATTTCGTTGTCGGAACGACCCTTGGCGTTGAAGTCGGAACCACCCTTGCCACCGCCCATGGGCAAGGTGGTCAAACTGTTCTTGAACGTCTGTTCGAAGCCCAGGAACTTGAGGGTATCGAGCTTAACGCTGGGGTGGAAACGCAGACCGCCTTTGTAAGGTCCGATCGCGTTGTTGAACTGAACGCGGTAGCCGGTGTTGATCTGGATTTCGCCCTTGTCGTCAACCCATTCCACACGGAAAGTGAAGATACGATCGGGTTCGACCATACGTTCGATGATTTTGTGTTTTTCGTACTGCGGATGGGCTTCGTAGTAGTCCTTGATAGTGTAGAGCACTTCTTCCACAGCCTGGAGGAACAAGGGTTCGTCAGGATGTTTTTCCTTCAGATCGGCCAAGATTTTTTTTACGTCCATGGCAACTTTGTTTTTAGGTTATTAGTTAATTTTTTGTTTGTCGTCTTAAAAAACTTAAAGCGGCCGAACCGGTTCCACCACGGGAAAAATTCCCCACGAGTATCTCTATCCGTTCCACCGCCCAAAGCAGGAGCAAATTTACATCTTTTTTCGATTGGCGCGCCAAATTTTATAAACCGAACATACCAACCTGTATTTCAATTATTAACACATCTTGTCACTCACCATTTTCCTGCGCCTTGATTTTCCTGCGCACCGAGGGTGGAACAGGCAGGTCGGACACCACTTTCTGCCCGCACAGTTCCCGAATCACCACCGAGGCGCACAGGCAGCCGGCTATCGAGGGCATATACGAAACGGTGCCCACCATCGACTTCTTGTTGGCCTCGCCCTCCACCTCGCGGACGGCCTGCGCGGGCACGCTTTCGGGCGAGAACACCGCCTGGATGCCCGTATAGACGCCCAGTTTGTGCAGGCGCTTGCGCAGCACGTCGGACAGGGGACAGTTGTAGGTCTGAGAAATGTCGCAGATCTTGAACTGCATGGGGTCGAGCTTGCCGCCCGAGCCCATGGCGCTCACCACCGGCAGACGGCGGTTCACACAATGATAGAGCAGGTAGATTTTGGGCGAGAGGGTGTCGATGGCATCCACCACATAATCGTAGGGCTTGCTTTCGAGAATCTCGATCATGCGCCCGTCCTTCACGTATTCGGGAATGACTTCCAAGTGCAGTTCCGGGTTGATGCCCCGCAGGCGTTCAGCCATCACTTCGGCCTTGAGACGCCCCATGCAAGGCAGGAGCGCGGGCAGCTGACGGTTCAGGTTGGTGGGGTGAAGCCGGTCGCCGTCCACCACGGTGAGGTTCCCCACCCCGGCGCGCCCGATCATCTCGGCCGCATAGGCACCCACGCCGCCCAAGCCCACCACCAGCACGGAGGCCCGGTTCAGCCTTTTTACCGCTTCTCCACCCAGGAGAAGTTCGGTGCGCTGTTGCCAGCCTGAAGTGTTTTCGTTATCGGTCATGGATGCCCATCTTGTCGAACAGCGCCTTGTCGTTGAGCACGCGCACGGCGGTGGAGAAGGCGTCGTCCACCTCCTTTGTGACGCGGTAGAAATAGGGCGTTCCGTAGAGGTTGCTGGCAAAGAGCGCCTTGATCTGCGCGCGCAGGAACCTGTCGGAATTGTCGTTGTAGTGCCGCTGGTTCTCGTCTTCCTTCTGCGCCTTTTCGTGCAGGTAGGCGTTTATGCGGGCTTCGTCCCAAAGCACGTTCTGCATGTATTCGGTGTAGGTCTGCGCCTTTTTGAGCGTGGTGTCGGCCTGCATTTCCTTAAGCAGATCCTGCAGGAAACGGCTTGCCTGGGCTTCCTTGAAGTTGGTGTGCGGAACGCCTTTTTGGGCGGCGTAGCCGTAAAATCCCTGCATGAAGGCGCTGTCGGCCTCGAAGT
The DNA here is from genome assembly GCA_023667315.1 of Ruminococcus flavefaciens. Lineage (GTDB taxonomy): Bacteria > Bacteroidota > Bacteroidia > Bacteroidales > P3 > Pullibacteroides. The sequence goes on along the minus strand of JAMPAI010000001.1, from coordinate 131,789 downwards.
TCTCGTAGAAGGTCTTGAAGTCGGGGTATCTCGCCTTGTAGGCATCCCGTCCCTTGTCGAGCACGCTCAGCACGTAGCGGTTCAGCAGGTTCTTGCTGCGCAGGGCCACATAGTAGTCGCTGGCGCGCGTGGTGTCGGCCGGCACGAACACGTCGGGCATGATGCCGCCGCCCCCGTACACCAGGCGGTTGCCCGCCGTGTAGTAACGCAGGGAGTCGGGCATCTTTACCGAGTCGGGATGCACCATCTCGCCGTGGCGGTAGCGGTTCATGATGTCTTTGTAGTAGGCTTCCATACCGTCTTTATAGGGCTTCTGTATGCAGCGCCCCGAAGGAGTGTAGTAGCGGGCTATGGTAAGGCGCACGTTGGAGTGGTCGGGCAGGTTGAAGGGGCGTTGCACCAGGCCCTTGCCGAACGAACGGCGGCCCACTACGATGACCCGGTCCCAGTCTTGCAGCGCGCCGGCCAGAATCTCGCTGGCCGAGGCCGAGTTCTCGTCTATCATCACCACCATGCGGCCTTCGATAAACTGGCCCTTGCCGGTGGTGCGGAATTCCTCGCGTTCCTGCGCCTTGCCCTGCATATACACCACCAGGCGGTCTTTGGGCAGGAACTGGTCGGCCAACGAGACGGCGATATCCAAGTAACCGCCCGTGTTGCCGCGCAAATCCAGGATCAGGTTCTTCATGCCCTGCTTCTTGAGGTCGGCCAGGGCGGCGGCCACTTCTTCGGCGCTGGTGCGGGAGAAGCGGTCTAGCTGAATGTAGCCGTTGCGCTTGTCGATCATAAAATAGGTGTCCACGCTGTGCAGGGGAATCTTGTCGCGTTCGATCTCGAACACCATGGTTTCGGGATCTCCCTTGCGGCGGATGCCCACCTCGACCCGCGTGCCTTTCTTGCCGCGCAGGTGGGTGAACACGAAGTTGGTGTTGGCGTTCTTGCCGGTGGCGTCGAGGGTGTCGATGCGCACGATGCGGTCGCCGGGCAGCACACCCACCTTCTGCGCGGGACCGCCCGAAATGACGTCGACCACCATCACGCTGTCTTCAAAGATCTGAAACGAGACGCCGATGCCGTCGAAATTGCCCACCAGAGGTTCGTTGGTGCGCTTCAGGTCTTTGGCGGCGATATAGGCCGAATGAGGGTCGAGCTGCTCGAGGATGTTCACGATGCCTTTCTCCACAATGGGCGACATATCCACGTCTTCCACATAGGCGTAGCGTATCATCTGCAAGAGGGTGCCCATCTTGTTCTCGACCAACGAGACGTGGTTGCGCGGAAGCTCCTCGGCTTCCGGCTCGGCTTTCCTGTTCTTGCCTGTCTGCGCGGGTAAAACCAAGGCAAACATCAGGAAAAGCGTCAATGTATGGAGGGTCTTTTTCATATCAGTATTTCACTTGAATAAGGGGTTCACCAAAAAAGGATGATATCAGCGAAATGGTTCGCAGCGTAAAATTATGCTGCCCGCTCAACCATTTGGTTACTTCGCTCGGCTTTTTGTCCAAAGCTTTGGCAAACGCTATTTTAGACAAACCTTGTTTCTCCATAAGCGCACATATACGGTTGGAAATGGCAAATTCCAATTCCACTTCCTGTCTTATATCGTCAGGAACCGCCGCAATCATCTTGTCAAAAGACATTTTTATGGATTTCATAACGGAAAAGATTTATCAGTTTCTATTCTGTTTTCCGACACTACTATTGAACCTTCTTTCTGACCTTGTTTTATCAATCGGTCAAATTTCTGCAAAGTTAAGACGTACCCCCGCAATTCATCATCTTCATTGTACGTCTTCGTTTTCTTAACGCCCCCATTACCCAATATCAATATCTTATCCGACAAACGCAGACAATAAAGACGCAACTTGGATTGAACGACAGGAAGCGCACAGACATTATCACTCATCTTGCCTTCAGGACGGAAAAAACGTTCCAACGCCCCGAAATCAGCTATACGCCCAAGAAAATCAACAATACGCATCAAATCGGGACTCAGCTCTACATCATCCTTGAATTTGGTGTAAAACCGCTCAAACTCGCTATTATCTGCCGCCAAAAATTGTATCGTGTACAGCGTACAATTCTTGGCCTCTTTCACCAACTTCAATTCTGCTTCACTCATAGTATTTGCTTTTAGTCTTGCAAAGATATAATTTTTATTTATAAGTGAAATTTATTCCATACCTGAGTTTGGAAACGGGAGATATATCGTATTTTCCGCTACAATAAGCCCCTGGGGTTTCCGTACAGGCGGGCCATCCACATGGCGAACAGTTTGTCTGTAACGGAAAAGACCTTGCTGATTTCGGTAATGAGGTCTTTTTCGAGCAGTTTCTTTATGGCCGACTGCACGGAACTTGCCGACGCGAGGCGGTGGCGTTTGATAAAATCGGCCGACGTGAGGCGCGACACCTCGCCGTCTTTGGCAATGGCGTAGAGCAACTCTTTCTGCTTTTCGGGGATGTTCGAGAGAATCTCGCGGAAAACGGTGTCGTTCGCCGCCAGCATGCTGTCGATGGCCGATTGGATAATCTCAAGCGTGCATTCCCCACCTTGGGGCGTATCCGCGAAGGCTTCGTTGAACGTCTTCTGGATGTAGTAGGTATGCCCCTTGAAGAGGTCATAGACCTTCTCCACGTTCTCTTCCGCTATTTTCCGCTTGCGTTTCTTGAAATGACCCACGATAAACGGAATGTAGATTTCCGGCACGATGGCCCGCAGCTCCAGCATATCCGCACTGTTATAGAACGGGCGGGCGGCGGAGGTAAACATCTCCTGCATCATGTGCCGTTCGCTTCCTGCAAAGATAAAATGGCAATTGCTCAAATTCTGGATATGCGTGCGCAGCAAGGCCTCGATATTCTTTTCCGGATATTTGGCAATCTGCTGAAACTCGTCGATCGCCACGATACACGGTTTATCCGCCGCGGCAAGGTAGCGGAAAATTTCTTCCAGCGTATATTCCGGACGTTCGATATCGCCCAACTCCACATTGAACGTGGGCGTACCCGAAAAGGGGTCGAACCCGAACTGTCCGCTAAGCGACTTAAGGGTTCTGATAAACAGGTCTGCCATCTTGCGGCTTCGGGGCCGGAGCGTTTCGTAGATCTCCCGCCCGAGCAGATAGGTGAACTCCCGCAGACTCGAGGTATGGAGAATGTCGATAAAGAACGTGTAATATCCCTTGGCGATTTCGGGCTTGTCGTAGCAAAAGCGGATCAATCCTGTCTTGCCCATACGGCGCGGCGAAATAACCACCATATTGTTGCCGTTGGTAATGGATTTTATCAGACGCGCGGATTCCGTTATCCGGTCGCAGAAGTATTCCGGTTCTATTTTTCCCGCCACAATAAACGGATTGCCTACCTTTTCCATCGGATGATTTTTCGGCAAAAATAATTATGCAAATCGAATTATGCAAATCGAATTATGTGAAACGAATTATGCGAATCGAATAATTTTCGGTGACCGATGGTAGGTTACACGTTTTTGAAAACCGGTCTATTTTTCCGTGGTGGCACGCTCTTTGACCGCGTCCACGCCGTAGGTCTGTCTGCTTCGGTTGCGGGCGAGCGCACTGCCGAAATTATAGACGAACGAAATGTCCACGCGCCTGAACCACCTTGTCGTCAAGGCCCTATAGTCCACCCCCTCGATCAACGAAACCTTTTCCGATTTCCGGTTCAGGAGAATGTAGGGAACCGAAACCCGCAGCCGGCACCGTTTCCCGAAATCCTTCTGCACCGCCGCGCCCAAGAAATAAAGGTGGGACATCCGGTAAAACAAGTCCCTCTGCGGCGTGTTGTACAGGGCATTCACCTCTATCTTCCACTTCTTGGGAAGATACAGACCCAATGCGGCGCTTCCCTCAAAGCCCCACATGGCCGACTTTCCGTGCGCATCGTCCTGGCAGAAGCGATGGAACACCTCTCCGTAAAAGCCGAAACGCAGCCAATCCTTCACCACCCAGAGGGCGGTCTTGCCCCATAGCGTGGCCGTCCGCCGGTGCTTGATCTCGGAAAATGTCGTGATGAGATCCTCGCCCTCCCAACGGTAGAACGCCGAAGGAGAATTGTTGCCCCATACATAGGAAAGCCCCACCGAATGGGAGTTTCCGAGCATCTGCGTTAGATAGACCTTGTTCTGATACTCGGGGGCGACCCCGCCTCCCGTATAGAAGACATGCTCGCCTTCCGTATAGACAAAGGGCGTGTAGTTGTTCATCGCGGGGCGGGACACGCTGCGGAGGTAACCCCCGTTGAGGCTGAAGCCTTGTTTGGGGAAGTTATACCCTATGTCGAGGGTGGGGAAATAGTCGTGGAAACCGTCCTTGCGCCTATAGTCCGCATTGTCGGAAAGCGCCCTGAACATCGCCCACTCGTAGCGGAATCCGGCGGTTATGTCCAGGCAGTCCCAGAACTCCCCGAAAAACTCCACATAGGCTCCCGCCGTCGATTCCTTGTAGTTGAACGGAGGATTCCTTACAAGCCCCTGATAGGTCTGCCGGCCGTTAAGATAAAGGTAGTCCGCCCCCACCGTCAACTCACAGACCTCCCCGAGCGGAATGCCGAATTCCGCCTTGCCCGAAAACACCTGCCGCCCCGTTGTCTGCCCCGAGGTTCTCTCGCCCGACGGCAATGATTTTTCCGCGTATCCGTCCTGATTGTTCAGAAAGTCCGCGACCACCTGGAAGCGGTTCCCTTTCTTTCCGAACGTAAGCTCGTAGCTCACGAAAACGTCTTCCTCGTGCGTGTGCGTCTTGTGTTCCTGCAGGAAAAGCCCGTCGGCGGACGACGTCTGCATCCTTTCGTTCCAGAACGGCATGTACCAAAGGTTGAAGCCGAGGCCTATCTGCTGTCGGTCTGTGATTTCATACACGACGCTGTTGTCCCACATTACATCGAGATTCGAGAAACCGGTGGTCTTCGTAAGTTCTTCCCATTTCCCCGCCGCAGTGGACAGGGTCTGTTCGTTGGCCTTGTCCCACGCGCCGGTGGCCATCAGCGAGGTGTTCACCGAAACCTTTTTGCCCGAATACCCCAGTGAGAAGGTGGCGTCGGGCTCCAGGCCCACATATTCCGCACCCACCGACAACGAGGCGTTCACCGTGCCGAAAAACAGGCTGCTGTCGCCTATCCGGGTCGAGATATAGATGGCGCCGCCCTGCTGGCTTCCCCCGCCCCTGACGGTATTCCCCGCCTGGACCTTGATTTTTTCCACCGACTCGGCCGGCAGGCTCTGCAGGTAACGGAAAAGCTGTTCCTTGGGCATGTTCAGCTTGCGCCCGTTCACATAGACCACCGAAACGGCTTCATTCCCCTCGATGCGCAGGTCGGGCGACACGTTCGGCATCTCCTTGGTAAGGAGTTCGCCCAGGCTCTTTCCCTCCGCGATCGGATTCCCGCGCATGTGCATCGTGTAGCCCGAACCTCTCTTTTGGATAAACTTGCCCTGCACGGTAACGCTTTTCAAGTCGTACGCCTTTCGTTGCAAAACGATGGAACCCAAGTTCGTGTCGCCCGTGTTGTGAACGGAAACGGCTTGTTCTTCATAGCCCAGGTGCCGCAGATGCAGTTGATAATTCCCTCCTGAAAGTTCCTGCGAAAAACGCCCGTCCTTTCCCGTGATGAGGGCCACCGTATCCCTGCCCGCGAAAACAGCCGTCACGCCCTCCAACGGCAACCCGCCCGCATCGGTCACCACGCCGCTCACCCGCCCTTGCGAGAAAGCCGACATGGGCAACAAGAGAATAAAAAGTAACAGTTGATACCTTTGCTTCATGTCCCGAACCTTTAACGGCTCCGAAGGTACGCTTTTTTAGGGATTTCCGTACAGGCGGGCCATCTACATGACCGACTGCATGATTTATGCAAATCGAATTATGCGGATTGAATAGCTTTAATGGAAAGCGGCTTTACAGCAATGGCGTCATATACAAGGGCAAATAAACAATACCGTCTTCAACCTTAAGGTCTTTGTCGTGAAGGACATACGGGGTAGCAAGACGGGGGCCGTATTTTGCAATGCACTTCCGGAGCGATGAGAGCGTATATTGCCTCCCCGATTTCACCTCTATCGGACTGATGTTATGCCGGCTCGTTATCACCGGTTTCGACACCAAAAAATCGATTTCCATACGTTCTTCGGCATTTGCTGAATTTCTGCTGTAAAAGTACAGTCTATGACCTGCCGCCCGAAGCATCTGCGCCACAATATTTTCGACCAACATGCCGCTGTTCACCTCCAATTTATCGAACATCAACTTTTTATATAATTCTCCGGATACCAGACTCCGTTCATCGAAAGCCTGGCTTATCAGCAAGCCGGTATCACCCATATAACATTTCATCGAAGTGCGGTCTTCCTTCAATTTCAAACCTATGCTCGGTTCGGTGGAATTATAGCAGCAGTTGATTATCTTGGCATCGGTCAACCAAAAAAAGGCCTGCCGGTAATCGCGCATACGGGCATCTTCCTGCAAGTCTGACAAACGAAACTTTTTTTCGTGCTTTTGCAGTTGCCCGGGAATCTCTTCAAATATGGAGGCTACTTTGGTCTCTTGACGGTCGGCATATTTTCGGATATCGTTCCTATACAGCGTCAAAATATCCCGCTTCACTTCATCCACAGAAACAAAATCCCGTGTTGCCACATAGCGTTCCACGGCCTGGGGCATTCCTCCCACAATAAGGTATTGACGGAAGTAATCCATGGCGCGGCGGTGAAACATCTGCATCGGCCGCCTCTTTTCGAACTGCGTGCGGATGTACGGCATCAGCATTTCATCGCCCATCGCCCACAAAAATTCTTCAAAATCCATCGGGAACATTTCGAGGGAATGTTCTTCCGAGGGCAACATGATGCCCTTTACATTTTTCTTGATCGAGATAAGCGAACCCGTTTCTATGTAATCGTATCGACGGTCCGCCACCAGATGCTTGATGCCTGCGCGGGCTCGCGGACAAAACTGCACTTCATCGAAAATGACAAGGGATTTCGCTTCGGATTGAGGCGAAGGGCGCGGAGTGAGTTTCCTCTTGTAATAAACCTCAAGATTACTCAGAAGTGTATCAATATCGTCTAAATAAAGATCAAAAAGCTCCTTTACCTTGGGATGAGCCTTACTGAAATCGACCAAAAGATAAGCGTCGTATTCCCTTTTGGCAAATTCTTCCGCGATATAGCTTTTTCCGATACGCCGCGCACCTTCTATCAAAAGCGCCGTATCTCCTTTATGCTCTTTTTTCCAAGTCAGCAAATCTTGATAAACCTTACGTTTCATATACACGTTTTTTAGAAACTTATCAGAGACAAAATTACACATTTTTAAGAAACTTAACAAGATAAATTTTACACGTTTTTGAGAAACTCATCGGGTTTAGTTTTACACATTTTTGAGAAATTCAATTCATTTTCCATATGTGGAGCTCTCTTTTGCCTCACAGAAGGTACTTCGCCTCGGCAAAGAAAAAATAAATTTTCTCTTTGCTCTCGGCTTTTGTATCTTTGCACCTTATGCGATTCCAAATCAAAAATTTCAGGGTTGTCGTTTTGCTTTGCCTGGGGGCGGTGATGAGCCTTTTGCCGGTGGCGCAGGGGCAGGTCTTGGTGCCTCCCGTGGCCGATGAAGGCCCGGCCAGGGCGCAGGCCATCACGCGCGAAGACAGTCTGGCGGACGTGCTGCTGGAAGAGTTCTTTCTCTCGAAGGAACTGCTGTTCTTCAACAAGAACTACAAAAAGGGCAGCGACACCGCGCAGATTCAGGAACGCCCCGAACTTACGGGCGACATTCCCTATTACAATGATCCCGACTCGGTGTATCGGGCAAGGCTGGACGGGCTGAGCGAACACTTCGTGGTCAAGCTTCCCTACAACCAAAAGATAAAGAATTACATAGACGTTTACGTAAACAAACGCCGCCAGCAAATCAACGTGATGCTGGCCCTCTCGCAGTATTACTTTCCCATTTTCGAACAGGCCATGGAGCGCAACGGCGTTCCGCAGGAACTGAAATACCTCGCCATCATCGAGTCGGCCCTCAATCCGCGCGCCGTGTCGCGCGTGGGTGCTTCGGGAAGCTGGCAGTTCATGTACCAGACCGGACGGATGTACGGCCTTAAGATAGACCAACACGTGGACGAACGCTTCGACCCCGAAAAGGCCGGCAACGCGGCCGCGCGCTACCTCAAAGACCTCTACGACAACTTCGGCGACTGGATCCTGGCCATCGCCGCCTACAACTGTGGCCCCGGCAACGTGAACCGCGCCATCCGCAGGGCGCAGGGCAAGACCGACTTCTGGCAGATCTATCCGTTCCTGCCGCGCGAGACAAGGGGCTACGTGCCCGCCTTTATCGGCGCCACCTACATCATGAACTACTACCGCGAATACGGTTTCGAAGCCCCCAATTCCGTACCCCTGCTCACCGATACGCTCATGGTCGATAAAGACCTGAACCTGGGCGTGGTGGCCGAACGGCTCAACATTCCCCTGCAGGTGCTGCGCGACCTCAACCCCCAGTACCGCCGCGACGTGATTCCCGGCAACACCGACTACTACAGCATCCGCCTTCCGGTAAACTTCACGATCAAGTTCATGGAGAACGAGGAAGACATCTACGCCGACACCAACAACCGCATTCCGCCCACGCCCGTGCGCTTTCCCTATCGCGTGCAGCGCGGGCAGACCCTCTCGAACATCGCCGCCAAATTCCATGTAAAGGTGTCCGACCTGATGAAGTGGAACAACCTGCGTTCTTCCACCATCTATCCCAACCAGATCCTGTACATCTACACCGGCAACCGTCCGTACCAGTCGAACTCGACCCTCAGATACCCTGCCGACCATGTAACGGGCAACTCCGACAAGGGCAAGGTAAGCATGACCGTTACCAAGCCACGCGACGACAAACCGGCCGTGAAAAGCCCCTCGCAGATGCAGGCGACCCGCACCTACACCCACGTGGTACGCAAGGGCGAGACGATCTATTCCATCTCGCGCCGCTACCAGGGCTCGTCGGTAAACGGCATCATCCGCGACAACAAACTCAGCAAGAAAGGAACCATCTATCCCGGCCAGTCGCTTAAAATCGTTACCACGCAGCATTAGGCATGAAACCTTTCAAGACATTCCTGTTTTTGGCCTGCACCCTGCTTGTCGTGGCGGCGGTTTACCTCTGCCTGTATGCGCCTGATCTGAGCATCGAACTGCCCAAACCGTCGCCCGCCGCGCCCAAATCTGAAAAGGTGCAGCGGCAGAAGGCCGTCCGGCAGCAGATGCAGAAAAAGCAGCGACAGCAGGAAGAAAAGGAAGCCAAGGTCTTGGCCGATGTGTCGCGCCGTTGGGAAACCGACAGCCTGATGCTTCTCTACAAGTATCTCTACCGTCTGGACACCGATATTTTCGAGAACGGGGAATTGGCCGACGTGCCCCTCTTTCCGTTCGAATACGACAGCGCAGGCGCCGGAAAATACCTGTTGCAGGATTTCTTCGCCAAACTGCTGGCCCTGCGCAACCCACCGCATGCCGACCGGATCGCCGACTGGTACGAGAAGCCCGATTTCTGGAACGACGACCTGGCCGCCGCCCGCAAAAGTTTCGTGCGGGTGCTGCATTACGGCGGAAGCCTTATCGAGAACGACTACGTGAGCGGTACCCTGCGGCAGCTTATGCAGCGGGATTTCGGCGGGGCGGGTGTGGGCTTGCTGCCGCTTTTCCAGACCAACGCCAACTTTATATCGGTAAAGCGCAGCGGAAAATGGCACGTTTCCCAGCCTTCCAAGAGCACACCGCGCGGCAACTTCGGGGTGTATGGCGCCTCGCTGAACCCGCCCCCGGTAAACGCCTTCGGGCAGAAAACCGCCGACAAGGGCTTCCTGCGCATCCGCATTCCCGAAAAACTGCAGCAGCAGACCCTGTTTCTGGAAGCCGTACTGCACGACGAAGTGGCGGGCAAACAGATTGCCGTAACCGCCGACAGACACAAGACCCCCGCACAAGTGTTGGAAGTGCCTGGACAGCAACGCTACACCTACGCCCTGCCCTCCGGCGCCAAGGAAGTGGAACTGACGCTCACCTTATCGAAAAACGCCTGCCTGTACGCGCTCTCGCTCAACGACACGACGGGTGTCTGCGTGGACAATATGTCGGTAAAAGGCTATGAGGGCGCCGTTTTCTCACCAAACAACCGCCGCTTCCTCATCAACCAGATGGTGCTGCTCAACACCGGCCTGGTGCTCTACCAGTTCGACGGCAGCGCGGCGCTTAGAAACAAGGACTACGGCAGCTACCGCGTGCTGCTCATGAAGGAACTGGCCTACCTGCGCATGCTTATGCCGCAGACCCCGGTAATCGTGATGGGCACGGCCTCTTCGGGCGACATCGAACAACTGACAGACATACAGCGGGAATGCGCCTTTGCCTGCGGCTGCGTGTTCTGGAACATGAACGAGGCCTTGGGCGGCGGAAACGCCATGGCGCGCTGGGCGGAGGCACAGACACCCTTGGTATCGCGCAACCTGAGCCACTTTACCCCGCGCGGCGCCGAATGGGTGGGCAAACTCTTTTACCGTTCGTTCCTTGGTGAATACCGCCGTTTCCTGTTGCAGGAAAGAAAGCGCAGCATGCTGCAGCGCGCCAAAAAACTGATTTCGGAAACGCCAAACCCTGCCTCATGAACCTCTTGGATTTAGTGTCGGACTTCTTTTTGTTCTCGCCACAGAAGGGTTTCCTGTTTACCGGAATCTCCTTCTGGATCTTCGTGTGCATCGTGCTGGGCGGCCTCTCGCTCTGCTACAGGAACCGCCGGGCAAGGAACACTTTCCTGCTGCTTTGCAGCCTGTTTTTCTGCTACAAGACGGGCGGGCTGTTCGTTTTTATCCTGCTGCTGTCGATGTTCCTCAACCACGGCATCGGCAAGATAATCGAGAGAAGTTCCGACAAGGGGAGCGCGGCATGGCTGACCGTGGGGGTTCTGCTGAACCTCGGCATCCTGGCGGTCTTTAAATACAACGTGTTCTTTACCCAGTTGTGGAACGCCCTCTGGGGCGGCGGAATGCCGGCCATCGACTACCTGGCGGACGGCTTTCCCTTAAGCGAAACCTCTTCCGGACGGCTGTTTCCCGAAACCATAGAGCGGCTCATACCTCCCGTGGGACTGTCGTTCTTTACCCTCCACGCCCTTTCCTACCTGATCGATTTAAAGCGCGGACACACGGTTTCGTTCGCAAGCGCGGGCGATTTCGGCTTCTACCTAATGTTCTTCCCCAAGATGCTGGCCGGCCCCATCGTGCGCACCGAGACCTTCATGGCGCAGATGCAGAGCCACTACATGCTTACACGCCAGGAATTCTCGAGCGGGCTCACACAGATCCTGCTCGGCCTGGTAAAGGCGGGCGCGGTGGCTTACTTTCTGGACACACATATCGTCTCGCCCGTTTTCGACAATCCCGACCTGTTCTCGGGCATTGAGAAATGGATGGCGCTCTACGGTTTCTCGGTATGGATTTACTGTGCCTTTTCGGGCTATACCGACATAGCTTCGGGGCTTTCCTCCCTGTTGGGTTTCTCCATGCCCGAGAACTTCCACTCTCCTTACAAGGCATCGAGCCTTAGCGATTTCTGGTGCCGCTGGCACATCACGCTGCACGACTGGTTCAAGGATTACGTGTATATACCCTTGGGAGGCAACCGCCACGGGCAGTTCCGCATGGTGACGGCACTGCTCATTACCATGCTGCTGGCAGGGCTCTGGTACGGCGCCGGCCTGGGATTCCTGCTGTGGGCTGCCCTGCATGCCGCGGTGCTTTGCATCGAGAAACTGAGCCGCTGGGATGCCAAGGTGGAACGGAACCGCTGGCTGCGCCTGACGGGCTGGTTCATTACCTTTAACCTGATAAGCTTCGGCTGGATCTTTTTCCGTTCGGGAAGCCTGCAGTCGGCCGCCGATTTCTTTTTCGGGCTGTTCGACCCCGCCGGCTGGAGCCGCATCTCGGTGCTCGACTACACCTACGGCATGGCGTTCCTACTGCTGATGCTCGTGTTCTTCTGCCTGGTCTTCGTACGCGAACGGCAAAAAAAATCATGGATGCGCATTTTCGAACGCGCCCCGCTCTTCGTAAAATTCCTGATTACCGCCCTCGTCGCGGTTCTGATAACGCTGTTCCGGCTCTAACGCAGAATGGTCACGCTGCCCGACTGCACTTTCTTAAACGTTCTTCCCGAAGCCCTGGCCTTGAACTCGGCCATATAGAAATAGGCTCCGTCGGGGCATTCCTTGCCCTTGTTGTACATCTGTCCGTTCCATTCGAAATCGGGTTTGGAGGATTTGAACACTTCCACGCCCCATCGGTTCACTATCTTGATGTAAAACTCGCTGATGTCCCTGTATTTCCGCGGCTTGAGCACATCGTTGACCCCGTCGCCGTTCGGAGTGAACACGTTGGGCAGGTCGAACACGAAACAGTTCCAGTTGTCGGTGCAGGCCTCCCGGCTGGGCTCGCTGTACAGCCCGGCATCGGCCACGCCCACCACCCGGTAGCACGAAAAGAGCGAACCCGGCTCGTTGTCGGTATATTCGGTTTCGGGCACGGTGGCTATCAGGTCCCAATCGCCTTTATCCGGTTCGCGCCGGTATATCTCGTAATAGTCGGTCGAAAGGCGGCAGTCTTCCAGGTATTCGTCCTGCATGTCGTTCCGTTCGGGGGCGAAGGGGTCGTAGGCACTGTCGAAACTCCACACGATCTTGTTGTAAAAAGGGTCGCAATTCGACTGAACCACAAATACGTAGGGCTGGCAGGGCTCGCCGGGACGGGCGGTTTCGCCGATAATGTTGGAGAGATTGTGCGTGTATCCGTTCAGGCGGCGGCTGCCGTAGGTGGCTATCGCGTCCACATAGTAGGTGTATTCCGTTCCAGGTTCCAGATGGCGGTCGGAATACATGCGGTCTTTCGTGCTGCCTATCAAACCGAAAGCCTGCGCGCTGTCGTTGTAGCGGTACACATCGTAGCGTTCCACGATCCAAGGCACGTCGCAGACCCACTGCAGTTCCACGCGGCGCGGCTTTCCGATGGCGGTAAGGTAAACCGAGGAGGCCCGGCGGGAAGCGAAACTGTCAACCTCCACCCGGTAGAAATAGCGTATCCGCTCGGTATTGCGCCCCGAATCGATGTATTGCACACAGGAATCGAAGGCGAAATCGGCCAGGAACGCCAGACTGTCGGGAACCTGACCGCCATACAGACGGTAGCGTTGCGACCCGCTGTCAAGATCTTTGGGGCGGACCCAGGAAACCTGCAGGCAGCCTTCGAAAACATCGGTCTCCAGCACGCTTACCTGCGTGATGAGCGGCGAGAAATTGGGCGTTTCCACGCAGACGGGCTCCGACTCGCGGCTCCTGTCGCCGTCGGGAAACGTAACCACCACCTTGTAGCAGTATTCCATGCCTTCCTGCACCGAGAAATCGATAAAGCTCGTATCGGTGGCGGCAAAGCTGCCGACAAGGATGTACGAAGAATCGGAAATGCCCGTGAAACAGGTGTCGGCGGGCGTTTCGTCGCGGTAAAAGTCGCGGCGGTACAGTTCGTAGCCCGAGGCGTGGGGTGAAAGGCTCCTGTTCCAGGCCAGTTCCACGCGGTCGCGGCTCGCCTGCGCATTGGAAAAAGTTACCGCCGGAGCCACCACCCGCACCGAAACGGTGCGCACGTCGCTCAGGTTGGGATCTCCGTTGTCTTGCGCACGCAGGTAGAGCATGTAGGGCTGCCTGCGCGAATCGGCCAGCCCCGTTACCCAGTAGAAGTCGTATTCGGCCGAATCGATGCCGTTGTAGAGTTCGTTCAGCCCCGAACGCCTGCCGCCCGAAAGGATCTCGCCGAACGCGGTAAGCCGCAGGCGGTCGCCGTCTTGGTCGCGCACGCTTACGGGCAGGTGCAGGTCGGTGCCGGCCAGCACGCAGTGTTCTTCCCCGGCCTCGATGTAGGGCGGGTTGTTGCTGCAGGTGCGCACCAGAATCTGCATGTCGCGCGTAACATGCCCCAGCTTTATGCCGTTGCGCCATTCCTCCATCAGGATGGCCACATTGTATTCGCCCTGCGCCATGGGGCTTTGCCACACCAAGGTTCCGGTGGTGGGATGGAGAAAGAAAGTGTCGCTCGCCACGGGATAGGAATAGCCCGGCACGTCCTCGCCGTTCATGGTGCGGCAGGGTACCAGACGGTACGAAAGGCTGTCGGCATCGGGGTCGTAGGCACCCGGGTTATGGGTGTAGCGCTTGCCCAGGCAGGCGTTGTCATCCACCGGGCGGTGGGTGGTTACGGGCGTGCTGTTGCCCTCGCCCAGCCAGGGGCTTATGATGATGGAGGTGGAGATGTACATGTAGGTGAGCACGCTGTTGGGCACATTGATGACCCCCGAATTTCGGTTGGGGTCTTCCATGTAGAGCGTATAGACCCCGGGACCCGAATAGGTGTGTACGGCCTCGTAGCGGTTCATCTTGGTGTCGTTGCCCAGATACTGCTCGCCGCTGCGCGAGACCACCTCGACGGTGCCGTCGCCCCAGGCCAGCTCTATTTCGGGACGGTCAACGGGCGTTCCCGTATAGGTGTAGGTGGTCAATATGGCGCGGTAGGTATAGCCCGACACATGCCTGACCGTAAGCTCGGCGGCCTTCTGGTGGGTGGCGTAGCCTGCGAGCGGCAAACAGATGAGGGAAAAAAGGAGAAAAAGCCTACCGGATACACGACTTTTCATAGGGGCTAATTTACGCACTTTTGCCTAAATTTGTGCTGAAAAAGCTTTTATTTAGCAATGAACAGTCTATCCGAACTCTGGAACAACCTCAACATATTCAAGCATTGGCCTCCCTTGGTGCGCGCCTACCGGCAGAACGCGGCGGGCATGAACATCACCGCACGACAGAAAAACTACCTCAAGTGGGGCACGATTATCCTCGTGGGCATCACCACCTGCCTATGGATCATCTTCAGCCTGCCCTATTTCCTGCATCAGGCGGACGTAAGCTTCTTCGCCTACTCGAACAACTACGCGCGCCAGTTCTTCGACCATACGAACGCCCTCCATATCAGCGAGTTCATCTGGCGGTTCGTGGCCCAGTTCTACCTGAACGTGCCGCTTACCGTACTGACGGTGGCCTTTCTGGTAATAGGTTTCTGCATTACCTCGTGGCGCATCGCCGGCCCCTACACGCCTTTCCTTCTGCCTTTCTTCTTCCTCACGTTCCCCTCGCCCAACCCCACGCACGCCAGCATCGCCGTAAGCCTGTGGATCATCATGTTCTTTCTGTGGCCTTATTTCCTGCTGTTCCACATGGCCGCCCGGCACCGGGGGGCACTGGGTCCGCTGATCGCCATGCACCTGCTTTCCGCCGTTTTCTCGGTGGCGCTTTACCATATTACCGGACACTGGGCGCTGATGTTCTCGATCGCCGTGGTGCTCGTTCACCTGATCGGGGTTCCCATGGCGCTTTCGGCCAAGGAAAAACGCCTCATGAAGATACGCCTCTGGGATCTGGGCATCGCCCTCGCCATCGCCCTCGCCCCGGGGCTGTTCTTCTGGAAAGCCTCGTCCTATCCCGGTTTCAGCGCGCCCTGGTACACCTGGGTGGCCTTGGTTGTGTTCGCGCTGGCCTGCGTTCCCGGCATCGTGCTGCAAGCCTACAACAACCAGAAGACCTATCTCTACGAAACCGCCCGCAAACAGGGCAAGATACAGGACGGCAAGCCGGCCCTGGCGCATCCCTACCACATCCTGCTTACCCTGATCGCCTCCGCGTTTACCTGCTTGCTCGTGTTCGTCTGCGCACACAGCCCCCTGCTGCACATGACCACGCGCGTGGAGAACGCCGTGGTGCGCGGCGATTACGCCAAGAGCCTCAAACTCTGCGACCGTTATTTCCAGAAATTCGGCGTACTGAAGAAACACCCCGGCGAAAAGACCCTGACGGGGCGCTACCGCCTGGCTTCCTACCTGCGGCTGAGCCTTCTCATGGAGGGGGAACTCAACAACCGCTTCCTCGACTACTCCGACCTGCACGAAATGGGGCTGATGTATCCCGCGCCGCTGCCGTTCATAGGCCCTTACGACTACTCCTACATCAAGACCTACGATAACTTGGGGCTGTTCGCGCCCAACGTGCCGCAGATCCGCTCCAACATGGAGCTTTTCGGAATCCAGAACCGCTTTATCGAACCCTTGATACGCGCCCAGGTGGGCACGGCGCAGGTGCGGCTCATGCAGACCACGTTCTACTACGCCAAGAAATCGTTCTACTGCCGGCCGTTCTACCTGGCCAACCGCGATACCGTAAGCGCGATGCTTGCCCGGGGCACAGACGGCAGCCGACCCGTTAATTTGGATGACCCGGCACTGCACAAGGCGGGCGGGTTCATCGACCAATGGGTGATGAGCGAGGCGGAACACCGGCTTTCGCAGGGCGATTCCGTCTTTTCGCCCCAAATGGTGGATTACTACGCTTTCCTGAACCTGATGGAAAAACGGATAGACAGGATAGACCTGCTGCTGCGCCTCTACCGCCTGGCGGAGATAAAGAACCTGCCGCGCTACATGCAGGAGGCCGTGTGCATTAAGGAAGGCTATCCGCAACAGATATTCAAGCAGCGTTTGCTCGAAAACGATTATCAAGGCTACCGTATCGGCGCGGGCGCGGCGGCCGATGTGCAGAGCGTCACCCTGGCGCTCGAGCAGCTCAGGCAGCGAGGCATCGCCTTCGAGGAAGTTACCCGCCGCTACAACGCCACCTACACCTACCACTACCTGTTCGGCGTGATCCGATAGGGCAAAGACAAGACCATGACCAAGACCAAAGCAATCCTATGCGCGGCGCTTATCGCGGGCCTGACGGCGGCCTGCAGGCCCGCCTGCAAGAAATACGAGGGTTCCGCCCTGCAGACGGGGATTCCGGCACCCATCTTCCCCAACTACGCCGACACGCTGGTGCTTCCACCCAACATCGCGCCGCTCAACTTCAGGATTCTGGCCGATTCGTTCTCGGACGGCTCTTACCACATCAACCTGTACGTGCGCTCGGAGACGGGCGACCTGGTGGATTCGGCGCACTGCTACACCAAACGCCATGTAAGTTTCGGGCCAAGCACATGGCACGGCCTGTTGCAGAAGGCGGTGCAGTGCGAGGGCAGCCTGCTGGTGGACATCTACGCCTGCGGCAAGGAAAACCGCATACGCTACGCCCGCAAGACCTGGCGGGTGGCCTCCGACAGCATAGACCCTTACCTTACCTATCGTTTGAGCGCGCACGACGAGAACCCCTGCCTGAACCTGCAGGTGTATGAACGCTCGCTGGCCGATTTCTCCAAACGGCTCTTGATGGACAACCGCTTTACCGGCAACAACTGCATGAACTGCCACACCAACAGCGGCAACGATGCCCGGCGGATGCTGGTTCACCTGCGGGGGCAGCACGCGGGAACGTTGCTCTTTAACGATAACGGATTTCTCAAGATCGCCATTCCCGAAGGATATCCCGACCTGCGGCTGGCCTATCCTTCGTGGAGCCGCGACGGAAAATACATCGCCTTCGCCAGCACGCGCATTCATGTGGATGCGTACGCGAACCGCCACCGCACCCAAGACCTGATTGCCGACACCTTGGGCAAGATACTGATTTACGATGTGGCGGGAAACCGCCTGTTTTCCTGCCCCGAACTGATGGACGAACGCTACGAATACTCGTTTCCGACATGGAGCGCCGACGGCGGCAGGCTCTATTTCCTCCGCACCGAAAGGCTGACGGATCCCAAGAATTTCCAATACAGCCTGTATTCCATTGCCTTCGATACGCAGAAAGGCAGTTTCGGAATGGTAAAGGAGGTGTGCAGCCTACAGGAAGGCAGCGACCGAAGCCTCTCGATGCCGCAGGCCGACCCCAGCGGCAGGTATATCCTGGCATCCTCGCTGCTGTTGGGCTCGTTTCCCTCGCAGAACCAGGGCGATCTGTGCCTGATAGACCTTTGGACGGGCAAGGTGCGCCGCGCGCAGGAACTCAACAGCCCCGACGGGGAGAAATACCACAGCTGGAGCGGCAACGGGCGTTGGGTGGTGTTCGGAAGCAAGCGCATCAACGGTGGAACCTCGCAGGTTTACATCGCCTACTTCGACCGCAGGGGCCGTTTCTCCACGCCTTTCGTATTGCCGCAGGAGGAAGACAATTTTTACACGAAGAACACGCGCTCTTTCCTGTTCCCGACCTTGAGCCGCAACATGGCGGCCTTCTCGCTGGAAGACTGGGAGGCGGCGGTAAAACAACCCGCCGTGGCGCCGGATATGAGCTACTTTAAGGAATACTACCGTCCGGGAGCGTTCTCTCCCGAAGCGGGTCATTGAGATTTTGTTCTACTGGACCTTGGCGCGGGGCGCGAACGCGGCGGAGAAATCTTCCCAAGAGGTGGTCTTGTAGGCTTCCTCGGCCACGAAATGCAGCAGCACCTCGAACTGTTTGGCATCCATATAGCCGGGCACCACGGTAATCTGCTGCCCTTTTTCGTCCAAGAAAGTACAGGAGGGATACGACATCTTGCCTTGCAGGAGCTGGATGGCCAGGTCGTGGGAACCGCGCTTGCCGGAAGCCGCCGACTGGTTCACGAAGGCGTTTCCGTTAATATAGACGGTATCTGTGCGCTCGGCGTTCAGCTTAACGGTGATAAAGGCGCTGTCCATGTAGCGCACAATCTCGGGATGCGTGAAGGTGGTGGCATCCAGGCGTTTGCACCAGCCGCACCAGTCGGTATAGACATCGATGAACACCTTCTTGAGGGGCATTCGCATTTGGGAACGGACCCCATTCTCCACCAACGATTCCTCGAACGAACGCCAACGAAGGCACTGTGCGGAAGCCTCCGAGAGCATGGCTCCTGAAACCAAGACCGCAAGAATCAACCAAATCTTTTTCATGGGTGCGAATGTACGGATTTTGATCAAAACATTGGTTTTAAACCGACCTTTAATTTCCGCATTCGGCTTACATTAAAACGTTCCGAAAAATCAAAGAATCGCTGATTTTTTGGGACGTTTCGATACAACAAAACAACAAATTAATTTTAAAACAGTATCTTAACAAAAAACACAACACACACGAAAGCGTATTATCTTGATAAAAGTGTTGCTGTAATACATTTTTATCAAGATAAAAGTGTTGCTGTAATACATTTTTATCAAGATAATTTTGAAAACTCGGTAAAAATGGGCATCTTTGCAGCAAAGATTCGGAGTTTGTCATGAAACGAGATGCGTTACGGAGTTTACAGGAATGGAAGGCAAAAAAAGGTCGCAAACCTTTGATCATAAGGGGAGCGCGGCAAACGGGCAAGACCTGACTGATGAAAGAATTCGGCAGGGTTTGCTTTAAGGAAACGCTGTATATCAACTTCGAGAACGATATCCGGTTCAAGAACCTGTTTGAGGAAAATTTCGATACGAAACGGATTATCGATACCATCCAGCTGCATTTCAACAAAAAGATAGAAGCCGCCGATACACTGATTATCTTTGATGAAATCCAGTCGGTGACGGGTGGCCTGACTTCCTTGAAATATTTTTGCGAGAACGCTCCGCAATACGCTATCGTGGCTGCCGGTTCGCTACTCGGAATCAACCTGCACCAACATCAGTCGTTTCCGGTGGGTAAGGTTTCATTCTTGGAACTGTACCCGCTTTCTTTCGGCGAATTCCTACAGGCCTGCGGCAAGGAAATGCTGCGGGAATCCCTGCTGAAAAAAGAATGGGAAAGCGTTTCGTTCTTTCACGAGGAATTGCTGCACCTCATGCGCACCTATCTCTACGTGGGCGGAATGCCGGAAGTGGTTCAACAATGGATTGACACGCAGGATTATATCACTGTAAGGGAAACGCAGTTCGAGATACTGCATTCCTATCAGGCCGATTTTTCGAAACACGCGCCCTACGAACAGGTACCGCGCATCAATATGGTGTGGGACAGCCTGCCGGCGCAATTGGCCAAGGAAAACAAGAAGTTTATCTACGGCGTGTTGCGTACGGGTGCGCGCGCCAAAGACTTTGAACTGGCCATTATGTGGCTGCACGACTGCGGACTGGTGCTTAAATCGCACCGGGTAAGCGCGCCGCGCATGCCCCTCAAGGCCTACCAGGACATGCACGTGTTCAAGCTGTTTTTGGTGGATGTGGGCTTGCTGTGCGCCCTTACGGGCTTGGAGGCACAGGTTCTGGCCGACGGAAACCGCATATTTACCGAATTCAAGGGGGCGTTGACCGAACAATTCGTAATGCAGGAACTTACCTGCTCTTCTTGCGATTACATCGGTTATTGGACCAACGAGCGCAGCACCTCTGAAGTGGATTTCGTGATTCAGAACAAAGGGGAGGTAATCCCCATCGAGGTAAAGGCGGGCGAAAACCTGAGGTCGCGAAGCTTTACGCTCTTTTGCCAGACCCACCGGCCGCAACACGCCTACAAAGCTTCCTCTCTGCCTTACCACGACAACGCCAACGGCATCACCAACCTTCCGCTCTACGGCATCGCGACGGTGGTTTAATCAAACAACCGATTTTCCCCTCGCCGAAGGCTCCCACCACGCACAAGCGAAGCGAGCGCACTCAACCAACCGCCAGAGGCACCGACCGCCACGTGGGCGCGCGTTCTTTCGAGGCGCAGCCTCGGAAGTTATTCCATAGCACAAGACAAGCGCGCAGGGTGCGGGAGCGGCCGAAGCCTTGGCAAGCACCAATTGCCCTCCGCCATAGGAGCGCCGTCCGCGCAGGACGCGCCTTTTTTGGTTACTTTTTTGGGCAAGACCAAAAAAGTAACATTCCCATCGCACCAAACGCGAAAAAAGCCGCCCCGCAGGGGAAAATTATGTACCTTTACCGATTATTAAAACAAACAGACCCTCTTAATTAGAACAATGACTTTTTCAGAACTCAATCTTCGTCCCGAGATTTTATCCGCTATAGAAGACCTTGGCTTTTCGGAACCCATGCCCGTACAGGCGCAGGTGTTGCCCATATTGCTTACCGAAGAAACCGACATGATCGCCCTGGCGCAGACCGGCACCGGCAAGACCGCCGCCTTCGGCCTGCCCCTCTTGCAGCGATGCGACCCGCACCAGGCCGGTGTGGAAGCCCTCGTGCTCAGCCCCACCCGCGAGCTGTGCATGCAGATCGCCAAAGACCTCAAGAACTTTTCCAAGAACATAAAGAACCTGCGTATCTGCGCTGTATATGGCGGCGCCAGCATCGAACGCCAGCTGGACGAAATCGCCCGTGGCGTGAAGATCGTGGTGGCCACGCCGGGACGTATGCTCGACATCATACGCCGCGGCAAGATAGACTTCAGTTCCCTGCGCACCGTGGTGTTCGACGAAGCCGACGAGATGCTCAACATGGGCTTCCGCGACGAACTGGACGGCATTCTGGAGAACACGCCCGAAGACAAGCACACCTGGCTTTTCTCGGCCACCATGCCCAAGGAAATCCGCACGCTGGCCAACCGCTACATGCACGACCCGCAGGAAGTAACCATCGGCACGCGCAACGAAGGTTCGGCCAACGTAACGCACCACTACTACATGGTGAACGCACGCCAACGCTACCTGGCCCTCAAGCGCATCATCGACTTCTACCCCGAAATCTACTCCATCATCTTCTGCCGCACCCGCCGCGAGACCCAGGAAGTGGCCGAACAGTTGATCAAGGACGGCTACAACGCCGACGCCCTGCACGGCGACCTCTCGCAGGCGCAGCGCGACAACGCCATGAGCCGCTTCCGCCTAAAGAACCTGCAGCTCCTGGTGGCCACCGACGTGGCCGCGCGCGGTCTGGACGTAACCAACCTGACCCACGTGCTCAACTACAACCTGCCCGACGAAACCGAGCAGTACGTGCACCGCAGCGGCCGTACCGGACGGGCCTCGGCCACCGGCATCTCGATCGCCATCATCACCCCGCGCGAGAAAGGCCGCCTCAGGGAAATCCAGAAGGTGCTCAAGAAAGACTTTATCCTGCAACCCGTTCCCCAAGGCGAGGAAATCTGCGAAAAACAGCTGCTCTACCAGATCAACCGCATGATGCAGCTCGACATGGGCGACGGCGCGGGGCCCATCGAAAACTACCTGCCGGGCATCTACGAGAAATTGCAGGACCTGAGCAAGGAAGAAATCATCAAACGCTTCGTATGGCGCGAGTTCAACCGTTTTTCGGAATACTACGCCAACGCGCCAGTAGTGGAGGATCTGAGCCGACCCGACGAAAAGAAACAGCTCAGGGGCGATTCCAAACGCGGACAGAAAGGTGTGGAAGAAGGTCTGACGCGTATCTTCGTGAACCTCGGCCACATGGACGGGCTCAAGCCGCAGAACATGCTGGGCATCATCAACGACTGCATCGGCACCAACGAAGCCCGCATCGGACGCATCGAGATCTACAAGACCTGCTCGTTCGTGGAAGTGGACAGAAACTACTGCGAAGACATCATAGACGGCCTGAACCATACCGTTTGGGGCGACCGGAAACTGTTCTCCGAACCGGCCTCCGGCAAGGATGAAAAGCCCTCGGAAACAAGGAGGTCTTCCGGCGCAAGAAGCGAACGGAGAGGCGGCCGCGCCTATGCCGATGAGAAACCGCGCGAAGAACGCTATTCCCGCGCCAAGGGCCGGGGCGGCAGGCGAAACAACGATTACGAGGATTTCAACGACCGCAGGTCCGAATGGAAAACCAGCCGCTCGGGCTGGCAGAGCATGGTGGATCCCGACGAAGCCGAATACGAGCGCGGTTCCCGCGGCAAGAAACGGGGCTACGATTTCTCGGCCTTCGACCGCTCGGCTTTCGAATCGCCCGCGCCCAAGCGCAAGAGCGCCGCAGGGAAAAGGGCGGGCAGAGCCGTAGAGGCCGCCCGCGAAACGAAGACCAACAAGCGTAAGAAAAAATAAAAAGCACAATAATGGCAACAAAACGTTTTGAAATTCTGGAGAAAGAAACCCTTGCTCCCGAAATCATCAGCATGCAGGTCTATGCGCCCCGTCTGGCGGAATCGGCCAAGCCGGGACAGTTCCTTATCGTGATTCCCGACGAAAAGGGCGAACGCATTCCCCTCACCGTGTGCGATTACGACACGCAGCGCGGCACCATCCGCATCGTTTTCCAGATGCTGGGCGCATCCACCAAGAAACTGGGCGCGTTCAACGTGGGAGACTGCTTCCAGGATGTGGTGGGACCCCTCGGACGGCCTTCCGACTTTATGGAAGAAGACCTGGCGGAAGTAAAGAAACGCAATATCCTCTTTGTGGCGGGTGGTTTCGCGGCCGCTCCCGTATATCCGCAGGTTAAGTGGATGCACGAAAACGGGGTGAACTGTGATGTTATTCTCGGTGCGCGTTCGGCCAATCTTTTCGTACTCGAAAAAGAAATGCGCGCGGTAGGCAAGGAAGTGTTCCTCTGCACCGACGACGGCACCGCCGGTTTCCACGGCCGCGTTACCGACCTCATCAAGGACCTTATCGACAACAAGGGCAAGAAATACGACCAAGTAATCTGTATCGGCCCCATGATCATGATGAAGTTCGTGTCCTTGCTCACCAAGGAATACAACATTCCCACCGTGGTGAGCCTCAACACGCTTATGGTCGATGGAACGGGCATGTGCGGCGCCTGCCGCGTAACGGTGGGCGGCAAGACCAAGTTCGCCTGCGTGGACGGCCCCGAATTCGACGCCCATCAGGTGGATTTCGACGAGGCCATGCGCCGTCAGGGCATGTACAAGAAACACGAAATCGCCAAGAACACCGAAGACCATCACTGCAACCTGGCCGCTGCCGTAGAAGAATCGGCGGCCCTGCGCGCCTGCGAGGGCGGTGTCTGCGAACTGGACAAGAAAAAGCGCGTACCCGTAAAGGAACAGGATCCCGTTGAACGCAGCAGGAACTTTAAGGAAGTCTGCTTAGGATACAACGAGGAAGAAGCCGTACTGGAAGCCTCGCGCTGCCTGCAATGCAAGAAACCGGCCTGTATGGACGCCTGCCCGGTGTCGATCAAGATTCCGCAGTTCATCCACCAGATTACCGAACGCAATTTCGAGGAAGCCGCCCGCGTGATCGCCATCGACTCGGCGCTGCCGGCGGTGTGCGGCCGCGTGTGCCCGCAGGAATCGCAATGTGAAGGCTCCTGCGTGATGGGCAAGAAGTTCGAGCCGGTGGCCATCGGCAAGCTGGAACGTTTCGTGGCCGACTACACCCGTGCCAAGGGTGGCGCAAAGGTGGAGAAACCGGCCTCCAACGGCAAGCGCATCGCCGTGGTGGGCAGCGGCCCCGCAGGTCTTACCTGTGCCGGCGACCTTGCCAAGAAAGGCTACTCCGTAACCGTTTTCGAGGCCCTGCACAAGGCCGGCGGCGTGTTGGTGTACGGTATTCCCGAATTCCGTCTGCCCAAGGCAATCGTGGCGCACGAAATCGAGAACCTCAAGAAACTGGGCGTGGAATTCGAGACGGACGTGATTATCGGCAAGACCGACACAGTGAACCACCTGATGGACGTTGAGAAATACGATGCCGTGTTTATCGGCTCGGGCGCGGGTCTGCCCCGCTTCATGAACATTCCGGGCGAGAATCTGAACGGGGTCGTGTCGGCCAACGAGTTGCTGACGCGCTCCAACTTGATGAAGGCTTACCGCGAGGACTACGCCACGCCGGTGTTCATCGGCAAGAAGGTGGCCGTGGTGGGCGGGGGAAACGTGGCCATGGATGCCGCCCGCACCGCCAAGCGTCTGGGTTCTGACGTGTATATCATCTACCGCCGTACCGAAAACGAGATGCCGGCCCGCAAGGAAGAGGTGCACCACGCGCACGAAGAAGGCATCCACTTTATGGAGTTGACCAACCCGGTGGAAATCCTGAGCGATGAAAACGGCTGGGTGCGTGCCATCCGCTGCATCCGCATGGAATTGGGTGAACCCGACGCTTCGGGCCGCCGCAGCCCGGTGGAAATGCCCGGTTCGGAATTCGACGTGGAGGTGGACGAAGTGATCATGTCGCTCGGCACGGTGGCCAACCCGATGCTGGCGCACTCGATACAAGGCCTGGAAACCAACCGCAAGGGCTGCATCGTGGCCGATGAAAAGGGCGTTACCTCCCGTCCCGGCGTATTCGCCGCCGGCGACGTGGTAAGCGGCGCCGCCACGGTTATCCTCGCCATGGGCGCCGCCCGCAAGGCCGCCGCCGCGATCGATGCTTATGTTATGGGGAAATAGTTTTCCGGAACTCTGATGTTATGAGGTGGGGCGATTCGTAAGAATCGCCCCCTTTTTTGTAAACCATTTTCTTTCAGCCTCTTTATCTCTCTGTCGAAGCCGTTGCGTGACACAGCGATGCTGTTGATGACTGGCCCCTATCGCCCCAAAAACTGCCCGACTCGCCCCAAAACACCCCGCCCAATCAATCAAAAAAAAATGTAACTTCGCGCCCGCTTAAGGGAAAACAATAATCATTATGATAAAGCGTATTCTGTTAACGGGTTCTTTCGGGCAGATCGGCTCGGAACTTACCTGTGCCTTGCGTAAGATTTACGGAGGTGAAAATGTAATTGCCACCGACTTGGACTTGAACCGGGTAACCGACAAGATCAAGAACGGCGGTCCTATCGAACAACTGGATGTTTTGGACGGCAAGCGTTTGGCAGAACTCATCGACAAGTACCAGATCGACGCCATCTTCCACCTGGCCGCCATCCTGTCGGCCGTGGGCGAGAAGAACCCCATGCTGGCCTGGAACATCAACATGGGCGGCACCATCAACGTATATAACGTGGCCAAGGAAAAGGGCATCAAGCGTATCTTCGCCCCCAGCTCCATGGCCGCCTTCGGCCCCACCACCCCCGCCGACATGACCCCGCAGGACACCGTGCTGCAACCTTCCACCATGTACGGCATCACCAAGGTTTCGTGCGAACTCTTAGGTCAGTACTACATCGACAAGTTCGGCATGGATATCCGCGGCGTGCGCTACCCCGGCATCATCTCGAGCGAGACCCTGCCCGGCGGCGGCACCACCGACTACGCGGTGCAGATTTACTACGACGCCATCAAGTACGGCAAGTTCGAATGCTTCCTGTCCGAGAACTCCATGCTTCCCATGATGTACATGCCCGACTGCTTGAAGGCCACCATCGACCTTTTCCATGCCGAAAAGAGCCGCCTCAAGCACAGCACGGGTTACAACATCGCCGCCTTCAGCGTAACGCCCAAGG
This sequence comes from Ruminococcus flavefaciens, assembly GCA_023667315.1. Taxonomy (GTDB): domain Bacteria; phylum Bacteroidota; class Bacteroidia; order Bacteroidales; family P3; genus Pullibacteroides. The sequence goes on along the minus strand of JAMPAI010000001.1, from coordinate 105,530 downwards.
ACATGTACGAATCGGTAAAGAAATACATGCCGAACCTGGAAATCGTGTACAAGCCCGACTTCCGCCAGGCCATCGCCGACTCGTGGCCCAATTCGATCGACGACAGCTGCGCCCGCGCTGAATGGGATTGGAAACCGGCCTACGACCTGGACACCATGACCAAGGAAATGCTCCAGCTGGTGGGCGAAAAATACAAGGCCGGCAAGTTCTAAAACCTTGCACTGCAATTTTTACAAAAGGGCTTGTCACAGACAAGCCCTTTTGTTTTACAAGCCATCTCGCAGAAAACCCGCCAGACCGCCAAATTCGGCAATAAAAGGTGTGAGATGCAACGCCGCGAGGTCTAAGCCTGAGGGAGCGTACTTCAGTACGTGACCGAAGAGCGAGCCCGAAGCAAGGAAGCAGATCACCCTTTTATTGCCGAATTTTGTACCAGAAGAAACAATCGGTCTGCCTGTCCCGTCTGGCAAAATCCCGCTCCGTAAACACCGGCTTTAGCGTGTAGGGGTCCAGTCCCGTGTAGTAGGTTTCGGTGGAGAGCGTCATCGGGGTGGGCGTAAAGAGCTGCACCTGCTCCAGCTTGTAGCCCAGGTGTCTGGTTTTCTCCTGCAGGCGTTCCATATCCTTTTGGGTGCAGCCCGGATGGGCGGAGATAAAATACGGAATCAGCTGGAAGTTGAGGTGGCGGCTGCGGCAGTGCCCGTCGAAGAAACGCTTGAATTCCTCGAACTGCGAGAACGGCATCTTGCGCATCCTTTCCAGCACCGACGCCTCGGTGTGTTCGGGCGCCACCTTCAGGCGTCCCGAAACCCCGTTTTCTATAAGCCATTGGGCGTATTCCCGCGCATGGTTCTGCGAGGGCCTTCCCCTGCCGCCCGTCTCGAGGTAGGGCACCAGCAGGTCGTAGCGCACGCCGCTGCCGATGAACACGCGGCGCACGCCGGGCAGGGATGCCGCCTTTTTGTATAATTCGAGCAGTGTACTGTGGTCGGGGTTCAGGTTCGGGCAGATGGACGGAAAGAGACAGGACGGCTTCTTGCATCTGGCGCATTTTGCGAGGTCTTTTCCGTGCATTCCGTACATATTGGCGCTCGGCCCACCCAAATCGCTCAGATTGCCCTTAAAATACGGCATCCGGGCAAGCTGTTGTATCTCCTTCAGTACCGATTCCTCGCTGCGGCTGTGCACGTGCTTGCCCTGATGGGCGGAAATGGTGCAGAACGAGCAGCCGCCGAAACAGCCCCGGTGCAGGGTGATCGAGTTCTGGATCATCGTGAAGGCCGGTATCTCGCCCCGGTTCTTGTAGCGGGGGTGCGGCAGGCGGGTGTACGGCAGGTCGAAGCTTTTGTCGATCTCGTGGCCGCCCGGCTCGAACGGAAAGGGCGGGTTCACCACCACCGTGCCCCAAGCGGTCTTCTGCAGGATACGCCCGCAGCGCATCATGTTCGAGGCCGTTTCCACCACGGCGAAGTTCCCGGCCTGGCAACGCTTGTCCTTAAGGCAGCGTTCGTGCGGCTCCAGCACCAGGTCGGCTTCGGGCACCGGCGAAGGCCTCGGCGCGCCTTTCTCCAGGTAAGATACCTGCAGGATGTTCCGGCAGGCCTCGGCGCGCGGGTTCCGCTCCAGTTGCCGGGCTATCTCCACGATGGGTTTCTCGCCCATGCCGTACACGAGCAGGTCGGCGCCGCTTTCCACCAGAAAAGAGGGCCGCAGCCTATCCTGCCAGTAGTCGTAGTGCGTGATGCGGCGCATCGAGGCCTCGATGCCGCCGACAACCACCGGCACGTCGGGATATATCTCCTTGAGTATCTTTGAATAAACGATGGTGGGGTAATCGGGGCGAAAACCGGCCTGCCCGCCGGGGGTATAGGCGTCGTTGCTGCGCAGGCGCTTGCGCGCCGTGTAGTGGTTCACCATCGAGTCCATGCTGCCCGCCGAAACGCCGAAGAACAGCCGCGGCCTGCCCAGTTTCCTGAAGTCGCGCAGGTCGTCGCGCCAGTTGGGCTGCGGCAGGATGGCCACCCTGTAGCCGGCGGCCTCCAGGGTACGCCCGATCACGGCGATGCCGAACGAGGGATGGTCCACATACGCGTCGCCGCTTATCAGGATGATGTCGGCCTGCTCCCAGCCGCGCTTCTCCATTTCCTTTTTGGAAACGGGCAGCCAGGCCTCGATGGGCAGGGCGTCGGGGTCTATCTTATTGAAAACTTCAGTTTTCATATCCTGTTCCGTCACTTGTTCCGTCATCAAAAAACAATGATATATAATTAATTATAAAACATTATCATTGTTTAAACCTCTTCTTTTTGTCCTCTTGTTCCGTCACTTGTTCCGTCACTTGATGATAACCCCGCATCTTTCTTCATTTGGCCAAGCCCTATCTTGGTTGCTTCGGTCAGTACATCCAATCGAGCCAGATACGCCGAGGATATAGAATACACGGTATTTGTTGTTTTGCCGTTTTTGGTAAGCATTCCCTGCTCTGTTAACCGTTCGATAACCCGGCGTAATTGAGTCTCCGATATATGGTTGCCTATCAGGTTGGCTATATCTGCTTTCTTGGCCTTTCCATACTTACGAAGGTAGGGAAACAAAACAGCCCAAACCTGTTCGTCATCCCAATCTGTCAACCTTGAATACTCCGAAAGTTTATTGGTCAACTCATAATAACGACGCGGCAAAATATAACGTATGGCCGAGGTCTTGCCTCTTTTCTCGAGAAAACCCATAGAAAACAACCTTTTCGCAGTGTCCTTATCCTTAGGTTGATACCCCTCGTGTATGGCACGAAAAGTCAATATATCAAACACCGATAATTTTTGGTTTTCCGGTAGTTCTTGTTGAATGCTTTTGATAAACAAGGCGAAACCCGGATCTTTCACGGTTGCAGACAAGATGGCTGTAACTTGATAGTCATCCGTTTGATTATAGTCTGGTTTTTGTTTTCCCTCCGAAAGGGTCAATCGAAAGATTACATCCATTCCCTGACCGGAACGTTCCACAATACCGGTCATCGCAAGTACATCCGCCAAAAGCCGGTTGCGGGGCGTACTTGAAACAGTCAGTATATTATCGAGGGTAACACCCAGAGGAAAGCCGCCGGGACTTACAATCGACAATTTGGTAGGGCATTGCTTGATGACAATTTCACTGCCAAGGCGATAATCACGGTGTGCAAAAGCATTGTTAACCACTTCACGAATCACTTCCTCGTTAAAGAAAGGTATATCAAATATATAGGCTCCCTCTTGAACGGGAACATTTCCATTACGGGCATCGATGGCCTTCCAGACTTTATCAATCAAAATGTAGAAAGGTTCGCCAAAAGACATACGTTTGTCAAAGCGTTCCTGTCCTTCGGTATTACGATACTCGTGCATCACCTTGGCTTGTGGAAATGCCTTGTATATGTCATTTTCAAGTTGCCCCAAAGAATTCTCGTTTTGTTTGGTTCCCACAACTTTATGAGGATATGCATCGTGCATTCCAAACACGAGATAACCGCCACCGGCATTGGAAAGGGCAACCGTATAACCGAGTATGCATTTTCGACGATCGCTCGGTTTGGTTTTATCGACACCGTTAAACGACATATTTCCTTGCTGACAAGCTTTAAACTCTACACGATCCTCGCTTTCCCGCATAGAGATCAATTGTTCAATCGTCAATTTTTTCTTTTCCATATAGCTTGTCATCAATTTGCAACATAAGCAAGTTTACGAGAGTCCGGTATATGAAAAAGGGTGCCCCAAAAGGACACCCCCATCACTATAACTAAAACTATGAAAACTCTTAGCTTTCTGCGGGAACCACCGATACGAACGGACGTCCAGTGTCTCTTTTGCGTTTAAAGGCAACCGTACCGTTCACCAGGGCGAACAGGGTATGGTCTTTGCCCATGCCCACGTTCTGACCGGGATGGTATTTGGTTCCACGTTGGCGAATAATGATATTGCCGGCGGTTACGGCCTGTCCGCCAAAGATTTTAACGCCCAAGCGCTTGCTTTCTGATTCACGACCGTTATCGGAACTACCGACACCTTTCTTATGTGCCATTGTCTTATTCTGTTAAAAATTTCTACTCCGTTTACTGTGCCTGCAACTTAGGCGATCTTTTCGATTTGGATCTGGGTGAGGGAAGCGCGGAAACCGGTTCTCTTCTGATAGCCTTTCCTTCTCTTCTTCTTGAAGATGGTAACCTTGTCGCCCTTGAGGTGACCCAACACCTTGGCGGTTACCTTGGCTCCCGAAACCACGGGCGTACCCACTTCAACCTGACCGTTGTTGTCTTTCAACAACACCTTTTCGAATTCAACCTTGTCGCCTTCGGCGGCTTCCAGGCGGTTCACGATAACCTTCTGGTTTTCTTCAACCTTCAACTGCTGGCCGGCTATATCTACAATAGCGTACATGACTAAACGTTTTTTCTCAATTAGGGGCGCAAAGATAGACAAGTTTTTTGAAACCGCCTACATTTCCCCAGGTATTTTTTACGGTTTTCGTACAAACATCTGACAATCAACTATTTTGTTTATCAACACCTGTTGATAAGTTGTTGATATGTTGCCGCAACCCCGGCCTTTTTCCGTTCCCGACCGCAATTTTTTTGCCCATTCCAAGCCCTTTTGTAACGAATCAAAACACTTTCTTATTAACTTCGCGAAGTTTTCATACCTAAAGTTTTGGCAATATGTTCAGCAAGGATATGACCGTCGGCATCGGCTGCGACCATGCCGGTTTCGAACTCAAGGAATACCTCAAGGAGGTGTTGGGCAAGGAAGGCTTCCGCTTCAAGGACTTCGGCACGAACGGCCCCGAGAGCGTGGACTATCCCGATTTCGCCCACGCGGTGGCGCAGGAAATCCAGGACGGCCGCCTGCCGTTCGGCATCCTCATCTGCGGTTCGGGGGTCGGCATCTCCATCTCGGCCAACAAGCACCCGCACGTGCGCTGCGCCCTGTGCTGGATGCGCGAGATAGCGAAACTGTCGCGCCAACACAACAACGCCAACATACTGGCCATGCCGGGACGCTTCATCTCCAAGGAGGAAGCCCTGGAAACGGTGCGCGCCTTCTTCTCCACCGGGTTCGAAGGCGGGCGGCACCAGCGGCGGATCGACAAGATAGACCTTTAACCTCAGGCCACCATGGACTTCTACAGGCAGGTTTTTCTACGTAAGGTTTCCGAGAATATGCGGAAGAAGGACGAGTCGCCCCTTTTCGAGGCGGTGAGCGAGTATTACGAGAAGAACGCCCTGGACGCCAAGAACTACTTTTCGCGTTACAACTCGCTGCGGGAGCGGATCGCTTTCTACAAGAACAAGGTGATGGCGGGCCTGCCCGACTATCTGATCGCCCTCGAGCAGAACCTGTCGGCTTCGGGCGCCAAGGTGCTCTACGCCGAGACGGTGGAAGACGTGGCACGCGAGATCGCCAACATCGTGAAGCCCTCGCAGAAGGTTTTCCTGAGCAAGAACGAGTGTCTGGACCAGATGGGGCTGACCCGTTCGCTCAAAGGCCGGAAGATGAACCTGCAGCAGGTGGGTCCGAGCTATTTTCCGTACAACATACTGCCCGAACCCAAAGACAAGGTTCTGCACCGCCTGCAGGACGAGCTGAGGATGAACGAGCTCTCGGACGGGAAGGCCGAAGACGCCAAGAAGGCGGTGAAGGCCGAAGACGTGCTCTCGCTCAAGAAACGCAAGCTCGTGAACGAGATGTTCGGCAACGCGGTGGCGCTTACGGGCGCCGACTTCCTGGTGTGCGACCCCGGCTGCGTGGTGCTGCTCGAGAACGAGGGCACCCACACCCTGCCGGTGTCGTTCTGCAAGACCCATATCGTGGTGGCGGGCATCGACAGCCTGGTGCCCTCGCTCAACGAGCTGGAATACTTTACCTGCATGCTTTCCGCCCACGCCCACGGCCAGGCCTACGCCTGGAGCCAGCTGCTGCTGCGCGGCCCCCGGCAGCCGGGCGAGATGGACGGTCCCGACGAGTTCTACCTGATCCTGGTGGACGACGGCCGCACGGACGTGCTCAAGAAAAAGAACCAGCGGAGTGTGCTCAACTGCATCCACTGCCAGGCCTGCACGGCGCTCTGCCCGGTGTTCAAATACGTGAACACCTTCGACGGGATGCCGCTCGCCGGCCCCCTCAACTGCGTGGTGGACCCCATCAAGCACGGTTTCAGGGAAAGCGGCTTCCTGCCTTTCGCCTGCACCCTTTGCGGCAAGTGCAGCGAGGTGTGCCCTTCCGGCATCAACTTTCAGGAACTGATCCTGTTTAACCGCAAGGAATCGGTGGAGGGCGACGCCTTCTTCGCGATCGAGCGCAAGCAGATGAAGACCCTCAAGCGGATGCTGCTCAAGACCAAGTCGCTGCAATCGCCCGTGAGCCGTTTCTCGATGAAACTTCACTTTAAGAAAAGATTCGGCCAGCAAAAGGAATTTCCCGACTTCAACCAAAAGAGTTTCCGGATGCTGTGGCTGGAGAAAAACACGGAAAACCAATAGACCATGACTATAGAAGACGTTCAGAAAGAAGTGGCCGCCCTGCTGGCCAAACCGGTGCCGTTCTCCGAAAAGGAAATGTGCGCCAGGATGCTGTCGTTTATCGACCTCACCACACTCGACGGCACCGACACCCAAAAACGGGTCGATGACCTCTGCCAGAAGGCCAAGGACTACGGCACGGCTGCCGTCTGCGTGTATCCTTATTATGCCGCGCAGGTAAAGAAGAACCTGGAAGGCACCAAGATCCAGACCGCTTGCGTGGCGGGCGGTTTCCCGGCCTCGCAGCTGCCGCTCAGGACCAAGCTGTTCGAGGTGGAACAGACCCTGAAGGACGGCGCGGACGAAATCGACATGGTGATCTCGCAGGGCGCGTTCCTGGAAGGCGACTACAAACGCGTGGGCGACGAGGTGAAGGCCATCAAGGAATGCTGCGGCAAGGCGCACCTGAAGGTGATTCTGGAAACGGGCAACCTGAACACGCCCGACAATATCGAGAAGGCCTCGTGCATCGCCATCGACAACGGCGCCGACTTCATCAAGACCTCCACCGGAAAGACCTCGGTTTCGGCCACCACGGAAGCCTTTTACGTAATGCTGAAGGTGATTGAACGCTACGCGGCGCAGGGCCGTATCGTGGGCATCAAGCCCGCCGGCGGCATCTCCTCGGTGGAAGGCGCCATCCCCTACTTCAAGCTGGTGTATCAGATCCTGGGCGAGAAATGGATGAACCCCTCGCTTTTCCGTATCGGCGCCAGCCGCCTGGCCGACGCGCTCTACACCGCCTCCAAAACGAATTAGGCGGCGAGCTGCCGCGTTGGAAGCCTTAGGCTCGCTTGGCCACGTACTTCTGTACGCTCCCGCGCGTTCCTGAGGCTTCCGTCTTGCATCTCATCCGCCTAAATCGTTTTTATAAAAAAGAGTTAAATTTGCCCTCACCAATTTCGATAAAGATGGACTTAGAAAAAATCCTTACGATTCCTACCAAGCCGTCGCTCTACAGGCTGGTTAGCCAGAGCAAGGTATCGGCTATTGTTGAAAGCCTGCAAGACAAAAAGCGGATGCCCGTCTTCGGGCTGGAGAAAGTCAGCTCCCTGGCCGAGATAGCCATCTACACCCAGGACGGCAAGATGAGCCTGCCCAACGTTTTCCGCGCCATGCACAAGGCCCTGGACGGCAAGAAGGCGCAGGAACCGGCACAGATCAAGAACCTGAAGGAGTACTTCGCACAGTTCGTGCCCGATTTCGACACCGAACACGTGTACGACAGCAATATCAAGAAAGTGTTGGCCTGGTACAACCTTTTGATCGACAACAACCTGGTGGATCAGGAACTTTCCGAACGCGAAAAGGCGCAGATAGAGGGTCTGGCGCAGCACGAGGCCGAAGAAGCGGCCGAAGCCAAGGAAGCCGAAGAGAAGCCGGCCAAGACCGCCGCCAAACCGGCTGCCAAGGCCAAGAAAGCCGAACCTAAGGCCGCCGCCAAGCCCGCCGCCGAAAAAGCCGCCAAGAGCACGGCCAAACCGGCCGCCAAAGCCGCCGCGAAACCCAAGGCCGCTGCCGCCGCAGGTTCCACCAAGACAAAAGCCACGGTTAAGAAAACTTCGGCCAGCGCGAAATAAGCCGACAGAAACAACAGCATATTGAAAAACAAGAAAATAGTTGATTTTATAGTGCAGCGCAACGAAGCGTTGGGCTATAACTTCACCCGTCTGTCGTTACAGGCGGATTGCGAACTGCCCGAGATTGCTCCCGGGCAGTTTGTGCAAGTACAGATACCTTCTTCGGTTCACGGATGGCTGCGCATTCCCGTCTCCGTTCATTTCGCCGACGCCGCCAAGGGGCAGGTATGGCTCCTGGTGCAGAAGGTGGGCGACGGCTCCCGGAAAATTGCCGCCTTGCAGGAAGGCGGGAAGGTGAACCTCGTGCTGCCGCTCGGACAAGGCTTCGCGCTGCCGCAGGAAAACACGGCAAACGGCTCCGAAATCCTGCTGGTTGGCGGCGGTTGCGGCATCGCTCCCCTGTATTACCTCGGCATCCGGCTCAAGGAATGGAACCTGCCGTTCCGCTTCCTGACAGGAGCCAGAATCAGGGAACGTCTGGCGCTTACCGAAGAACTGGCGCGGATGGCCCCGCTCGAAATATGCACCGAAGACGGCTCGCAAGGATTCAAGGGCCTGGTGACAGAACATCCGCTGTGGAAAGAGGCGAACATAAGCCTCGTCTATACCTGCGGCCCCACGCCCATGATGAAGGCCGTGGCACGGAAGGCTGCGGAAAAAGGCACATACTGTCAGGTGAGTCTCGAGAACACGATGGCCTGCGGCCTGGGCGCCTGCCTGTGCTGCGTAACCCCCATGGCCGACGGACACAACACCTGCGTCTGCACCGAAGGCCCGGTATTCGACAGCCGCAAGCTCGGCTGGTAATCTCGCATCTTATGGAAACTCGAACGAACATAGGCTCGCTGGAACTCAAGAACCCCGTGCTCACGGCCTCCGGTACTTTCGGCTATGGTCTGGAATTCTGCGATTTCGTGGACCTGAACGCCTTGGGCGGCTTCGTGGTGAAAGGCACCACGGCCACTCCGCGCGAGGGCAATCCCTATCCGCGCATGGCCGAGACCCCGCTGGGCATGCTCAACGCCGTGGGGCTTCAGAACAAGGGGGTCGATTACCTCATCGAACACATCCTGCCGCAGATCAAGGAGAAAATCGACTACACACAGGAAATCCCCACCCGCCTTATCGTGAACGTGTCGGGCTCCACGATCGACGAATACGTGGAAGTGGCTCAGAAACTGAATGCCTGCCCGGAAGTGGACGCGATCGAAGTGAACATTTCCTGCCCCAACGTAAAGCAGGGCGGCATGGCCTTCGGCACGGTGCCCGCCATGGCGGCCGAAGTTACCTCGGCGGTACGCAAGGCTTTCGACCGCTGCATAATCGTGAAGCTCTCGCCCAACGTCACCGACATCGCGTCGATGGCCGAGGCCGTGGAAGGCGCGGGCGCCGACTCGGTCTCGCTCATCAACACGCTATTGGGCATGGCTGTGGATGTGGAGAAACGCAAGGCCGTGCTGAGCACCGTGACCGGCGGCCTGTCGGGTCCCTGCGTGAAGCCGGTGGCCCTGCGCATGGTGTGGCAGGTGGCCAAACGGGTCAGGATTCCCGTTATCGGCATAGGCGGCATCCGCTGCACCACCGACGCGCTGGAATTCCTCATGGCCGGGGCGAGCGCCATCGAGATAGGCACCGCCAACTTCGTGAACCCCGCCGTAACGCAAGAGGTTGCCGAGGGGCTGCAAGCCTACGGCGACCGGCAGAAATTAGTCCGCATACAGGACATTATCGGCATCATCTAAATTGTAAAAATGACCAGAAAGAGAAACTCAGGAAAAACGAATAAACGAAATTCTTCCAAACACAGACAGGGCGAACGCGAGGCCAGACGCCAGGGTTCGCGCCAACGCCAAAGCAGCCGCGACAAGCGGGACAACCGCCGCCGGCACATCCCCGAAAGCCTGCGCAGCTACATCACCGGTACGGTGGACATGAAATCGACCGGAAAGGCCTATATCCTGCCCGACAACAAGGAACTGGAAGACGTGCTGATCATGCCCAACAACGTGGGGCACGCCCTGCACGGCGACCACGTGCGGGTGCTGGTGTTCCCGCAACGGAGCAGCATGCGCCATATCGAGGGGCAGATTACCGAAGTGCTCAAGCGCAACAAGCAGAATATCGTGGGCACGGTGGAATTCGAGGGCAAGTACGCCTACCTGGTGCCCGACAGCCAGAACATGAACGTAAGCGTGATGCTGCCCTCCGACGCCCTGCACGGCGCCAAGGCCGGACAGAAGGCAGTGGCGCGTATCGTAAGCTGGCCACAGCACCTCAACAGCCCCATCGGCGAGATTACGGCGGTGCTGGGCGAACCCGGCGACAACAACGTGGAGATGCAGAGCATCCTGGCCGAGTTCGACTTTCCGCTCGAGTACCCCAAGGAAGCCATACGCCAGGCACAGAAGATGAGCGGGGAGGTTACGCCCAAAGACCTGAAGGAACGCCGCGATTTCCGCGACATCTACACCTGCACCATAGACCCCGCCGACGCCAAGGACTTCGACGACGCCCTTTCCTACCGCAAGCTGCCCAACGGCAACACCGAGATCGGCGTGCATATCGCCGACGTGAGCCATTTCGTGAAGCCGGGCACGCCCATCGACCGCGAGGCCTACGAGCGCGCCACCTCGGTCTATCTGGTGGACAGGACCATCCCCATGCTGCCCGAAAGGCTGTGCAACGACCTCTGCTCGCTCAACCCTAACCAGGACCGCTTCTGCTTCAGCGCCGTGTTCGAGATGGACGAAAACGCCAAGGTGCTCGACTGCTGGATAGGCCGGGGCATCATACACTCCGACCGCCGGTTCACCTACGAGGAGGCGCAGGCCATTATTGAGAAGGCGGGACTGGCCGCCGAAGCCCCAAAGGCAAGCCCGGCTCCGAAGGCGGAGGCCAAGGCAGGCGCCAAAAAACGCGATTCCAGACAGGACACGGAGGCGGTTACCGAGATGTTCAGGCTTTCCAAGATCCTGCGCGAGCGGCGGTTCAAGACCGGCTCCATCAATTTCCACTCGCGGGAGGTGAGGTTCAAACTGGAACCCGAAACCGCCAAGCCCCTGGGCGTTTACATCAAGGAGAGCAAGGAAAGCAACCATCTGGTGGAGGAATTCATGCTGCTGGCCAACCGGTACGTGGCCGAGCGGGTGGGCAAGGTGCGCGGCAAGGAAAAGGCCAAGACCTTCGTCTATCGCGTGCACGACGAGCCCAATCCCGAAAAAGTGTCGGCGCTGTCGCTGTTCGTGGGCAAATTAGGCTACAAGATGAACCTCAAGACCCGCGCCGGACTGGTGAAGTCGTTCAACAACCTGCTGGAAGACATACACGGCAAGGCGGAGCAGAACATGATCGAGAGCATCGCCATCCGCACGATGGCCAAGGCCTGCTACTCCACGCAGAACATAGGGCACTACGGCCTGTCGTTCCCGTTCTACACCCACTTCACCTCGCCCATACGCCGCTACCCCGACCTGATGGTTCACCGCCTGTTGGAACGCTATCTCTCCGGAGGCGAGAGCGTGAACCAGGAAGAGTACGAGGAATACTGCCTGCATAGCTCGGACATGGAGAAACGCGCCGCCGAGGCCGAAAGGGCATCGGTAAAATACAAGCAGGCCGAATTCCTTTCCGACAAGGTGGGCCAGGTGTTCCCGGGCGTCATCTCGGGCGTGAGCAAGTGGGGACTGTACGTCTGTCTGGACGAGAACTATTGCGAGGGCATGGTTCCCCTGCGCTCGCTCAACGACGACCACTACGAACTGGACGAAGACAACTACCGCGTGGTGGGGCTGCACACGGGGCAGACCTATATGCTGGGACAGCCGGTAAGGATACGCGTGCAGGAAATAGACATGAACAAGAAGCAGCTTACCTTTTCGTTTGTGCGGGAGGCCATTCCGGCACCCGCGCCGGCCAGGAGGGGCGGCAAAAGGAGACTATAGGCTGCGGCCGGAAATGCGGCTGTCGAGCGCCTGCCGGTAGGAATCCGACACGGGCACGGCCTGTCCGCCGGCGAACACGACGCGGCTTTTCTCGATGCTCGCCACCCGGTTCAGGTTCACCAGAAAGGAACGGTGGACCCGCACGAAATCTTCCTGAGAGAGTTTTTCCTCCAGCACCTTGAGGCATTGCAGGGTCATGACGCAGAACGGGGAACCGGGCGTGTCCTGACGCGACCTGCCCTCGGGGTCGAGGTGTATCTTTACGTAATCCTTGTCGCTTTCCACGAACAGGATGTCTTCGACCCGGATATGCACCCAGCGGTAGTCGGCGCGCACGAAAAAGCCGTCCTTATGCGCCGAATCGCTGCGGAAAAAGGCGTTCTGCCCATCGTTCTGACCTGCACCCGCATCATCTCTCCCGAACCAGGCCTGCGCCCGCTTAACGGCCCGCATGAAGTCGTCGTAGCTGGCGGGCTTGAGCAGGTAGTCGAGCGCGTTGGCTTTGAAACCCTGCAGGGCGTACTGCTCGAAGGCGGTAACGAACACGATGCGCAGCGGCCGGTCTTCGATGAGCGTACTCAGTTCCAGACCGTTGAGCCCCGGCATCTGAATGTCGAGAAAGGCCAGCTGAACCGGCTCGGAACGCAGGAACTCCAGAGCCTCCGCGCTGTTTGAGAACGCGCCGTACAGCTCCAGTCCCGGCGTTTTCTCCACGTAGGCGCACATCATCTTGAGCGCCAGGGGCTCGTCGTCCACCACCACACATCGTATTGTCTGCATACGCTCTCCTTTCAGGGTTTAATCGTATTCCAAGGGTATCGCGAGAAAAGCGGTGTAGAAACCGTTTTCCAGCTTCAGGTCGAAACGGTAATCCTCGCCGTAGATGTACGCCAGGCGTTTCCTGAGGTTGGCCAGCCCCACGCCCGTGTCTTGCTGCAGCAGCGGAGGGCCGTCGCTTTCGGGCTGCCCGGCCACGGTGTTGCGGCAGGTAAAGAACAGGCGTCTCTGTATCCTGTCGAGTTCAAACTTTATCGAGATCTCGGATCCGGCGGCGCCGATACCGTGCTTGAACGCGTTTTCTATCAGGTTGATGAACAACAGCGGCGGAATCGTGCAGTTGTGCGTCTTCTCCTCGCCGGGAAGCTCCACGCGGAGCGCGGTCCTTTCGTCGATGCGGAGCTTCATCAGCCCGATGTAGTTCTTCATGAACGCCACCTCGTCCTTAAGCGGCACGCGCTCCCGCTCGCTTTCCTTGAGCACGTAGCGGAGCAGGCTGCCCAAGTCGTACACGGCGCCCTGCGCCTTCTCGGGTTCAATCGCTATCAGGGCGTAGATGTTGTTGAGGGTGTTGAACAGGAAATGCGGGTGCAGCTGGCTCTTGAGGTTCTTCAGTTCGGCCAGGTTCCGCTGGTTGGCCAGAGCCTGCCGGTCTATCTCCGACTTGTACCAGCGCCCGGTGAGCCGCAGCACCAGCGCCACCACGGCCACCATAAGCAGGTTCATGAAGTTCTGGAAGATAAAGAACCAGCGGAAACCGCCCGGCGGACGCCTGCCCGGAGGGGCGCCGTAGATGCAGTCGATCACGTTTTCGTGCCAGAAATGGATCACCGCCATGCCCGCCAGCAGCAGCACGAGGTTCAGTACGATGAACCGGCCTATGCGGTGCTCGAAGAAATACCGGGGAATCCAGCGCGCGTAGTTGAGGTAGAACACGCCCACCGAAAGGAAGGGGAAGATGAGGTAGCGCACGTAGAAGCGCTCGAACCTGGGCGTCTCGCCCTGAAAGAGCAGCCACGGCCAAAGGAAGAAGAACAGCCATGCGGCCACGTGCACCACGGCCACGAAGGGTCGGCGGTTGCCAAGATTCATTTCCCTGCCCGTAATGTCTGTGTTCATGGCTTTCTGCTATTCGTAACGCAAGGCGTCGATGGGGTCGAGGTTCGCCGCCTTCTTTGCCGGGTACCAGCCGAAGAAAACGCCCGTCACCGTACATACGGCAAAGGCCAGCAATACCGACCACGGCTGCACAAAGATAGGCCATCCCGCCATATATTTCACCGCCATCGAGGCCAGGATACCCAAAAGCACGCCAACCAGGCCGCCGCTCACGCTGATGAACACCGACTCGATGAGGAACTGCCACAGGATATGCCGCCCCTTGGCGCCGATGGAGAGCCGTAGGCCTATCTCCTTGGTGCGTTCGGTAACCGACACGTACATGATGTTCATGATGCCGATGCCGCCCACCAGAAGCGAGATGCCGGCGATACTGGCCAGCAGCACCGTAAGCAGGTTGGTGGTGGAGCTGAGCATGTTGCTGAGCTCTTCCTGGGAGCGCACCTCGAAATCGTTGTCGGCCCCTTCCTGCAGGTGGTGGTTGCGGCGCAGGATGGCGGTGATCTGTTCGATGGCCGCCTCGCTCTCCTCTTCCTTGACCGCGCTGGCGTACAGTCCGCGCAGGTAGGTTACCGCCAGAATACGTTTCTGCACCGAGGTGTAGGGCGCCAGCACCAGGTCGTCCTGATCCTGCCCCATGCTGTTGTAACCCTTTTTCTTGAGGATGCCGATAATCTTGAAAGGCGTGGCGTTAAAGCGGATGGTCTTGCCCAGGACTTCCTCCCCCGCCTCGAACAGGTTGTCGATAACGGTCTGCCCCACGATGCACACCTTGGCCAACGAACGGATGTCTTCCTCGCCGAACATCTCGCCCTGCTCCACTTCCAGCTTGCGTATCTCCAGGTAGTCGGCGTTTATGCCGTAGAGCGTGGAGGGCGTGTTCTTGGCGCCGTAGATAAACTGCCCGCTGCTGCTGGCCATGGGAGAGACCCGGCTCAACAGGGTGGCCTCGTTCTTCACGTCCTCGTAGTCTGCAAGCTTGAGCGTCTGCATCTCGCTGGCGCTGAGCCTCACCCCGCCCGCCTTGCGGTTGCCGGGAAAGACCATGATTACGTTCGAGCCCATCTCGGAAATCTGCGCCCGTATGCTCTGCTTGGAACCCTGTCCGATGGCCAGCATCGTGATGACCGACGACACGCCGATGATAATGCCCAGCATCGTGAGGAAACAGCGGAACTTGTTGCTCTTGAGCGAGCGGAACGCCATCTGTATCAAATTCTTCCAATTCATCTTTCGCGGATTAAGGGATCTAATCGTCTTCTTTGGGAAGCGATTCCAAAACGGTTTTGGCCGAACGCACATCGGGATTGCGGCGGTCTTCCACCACATGGCCGTCCTTGAGCACGATGTTGCGGCTGCTGAAGCTTGCCAGCTCGGGGTTGTGGGTAACGAACACGATGGTGCGCCCCTCGGCGTGCAGGTCCTGGAAAAGGCTCAGGATCTCGTAAGACGTGCGGGAGTCGAGGTTCCCGGTGGCCTCGTCGGCCAGAATGAGCACCGGCTCGTTCACCAGGGCGCGGGCAATGGCCACCCGCTGCTGCTGCCCGCCCGACATCTGGTTGGAACGGTGTTCCATGCGGTCGGCCAGCCCCACCTTGCACAGGGCCTCCTCGGCGCGCTTGCGGCGCATGGCCGCGTTCACCGACTTGTTGTAGAGCAGCGGCAGTTCTACGTTCTCGAGCGCGGTGGTCTTGGATAGCAGGTTGTACGACTGGAACACGAAGCCGATCTTGCGGTTGCGGATGTCCGCCCGCTGGTTCCGGTTCATGCTGCGCACCGGGATTCCGTCCAGGCGGTACTCGCCCGAAGTGGGCGTGTCCAGGCAGCCCAGCATGTTCAGCAGCGTGCTCTTGCCCGAACCGCTGGTGCCCATGATGGTGACGAACTCGCCCTCCTCTATCTCGAAGCTTACGCCGCGCAAGGCATGCACGGTTTCCGCGCCCACCTTGAAATCGCGGCGCAGGTCGGCCACTTCTATAATCTTCTTCAACGCCATTTCCCTGTTATTTTTTGCGGTTGTTGCCCCGGCCCGGAGGTCCCGGCATGAAGGGGCTGCGCTGGGCCGAACCCATCTCCATGGCCTTTGTGTTGGCCGAGCCCATGCCCACGCACACCTGCTCGCCTTCGCCCAGGCCGCCCAGCACCTCATAATAGATGCGGTCGGAAACCCCCACGCGCACCTTTCTCGGCTGCAATACGGGCTCATCCGAGCCTTCGGCACTGCCCATCACGAACACCAGCTTTATATCGCTGTCGGCGGAATCTTCCATAAAGGGCCTTTCACCATGGGGGAAGGGAGGCCTGCGGTGCATCGAATCGCCCGGTCTGGGGCCACGGTGCGGGCGCATCGCGGAGTCCTTGGGGAAGGGAGGCCTGCGGTGCATCGTGTCGCCCGATTCAGGACGGCCTTTCGGTTCGGGCCTGTCCTTGAAATCGGGTCTCTCGGCCGGCCGGAACTTGGTGGCCTTTACCGGCAGCCTCAGCACGTTCTGACGCCGCATCGAATAGATGTTGATGTTGGCGGTAAGCCCCGGCTTTAGCTTCAGGTCGGGGTTCTCGGCATGGATCACCACCTCGTAGGTAACCACGTTGTTGGTGGTTACGGCCTCCATGCGCACCTGGTTCACCTTGCCCTCGAAACGTTCGTCCGGATATGCGTCCACGCTGAAGGTAACCTCGGCGCCTTCCTCCACCTGGCCTATGTCGGCCTCATCCACGTCGGCCACCACCTGGATGCGGTGCAGGTCGTCGGCAATGGTGAATAGCGTGGGCGTGCTGAACGAGGAAGCCACCGTCTGCCCCACTTCCACGGCCTTGGAGATCACGATGCCGTCGATGGGCGAATAGATGGTGGCGTAGCCGAGGTTGGTGCGCGCCTTCACCTCCTGCGCCAGCGACTGCTCGTAGGCTATCTTGGCCTTGTGGTAGTTGTATTCGGCGGTCTCGATCTCGCTGTCGCTGATAAGCTTCTTGTCGTACAGCTGTTTGTTGCGCCTGTAGTTCTTTTCCTGGTAGTTGAACTCGTTGCGGTTCGACTCCACGCTCAGCCGCGCCGTTTCCAGCTCGGCCTGCAGCACGGTCTTGTCCAGCTCGGCGATCACCTCGCCTTTTTTTACCTTGCTGTTGTAATCCACATGGATCTTGTCGATGATGCCCGACACCTGCGTGCCCACCTCCACCTGTTCCATGGGTTCGACGGTGCCGGTGGCGGTAACGCTGTTCTCCATGTCGCCCCGGCCTATCACCTGGGTCTCGTAGGTTGCCTTGCCGGCCTTCCCGCCGCTTTTCCTGACGATAAGGAAAGCGGTTGCGGCCACCAGAACCACGATTCCCGTCCAGATTAATACCTGTTTTCTTTTCATCTCCTTTTAGTTTCAATCATCATTCTTCCGTACCGGCTAAAACGAAGCCGGACGGTTCATATAAAAATCAAGCAGACGCATGGAAAGCACCGCCTGGTATTTGGACTTGAGCATTTCTTCCACCGAAGCCAGATAGGTGGATTTTTCGCTGAGCACGTCCACCAGCGTCTTTCCGCCCGCGCCGTATTCTTCCTGCACCAGGTTGTAGCTCAACACGGCGGCCTCGTACTGACGGTTGGCGGCCTCGTAGCGCGACTGCGCCGAACGCGCGTCCTGCCAGGCCTGTTCCACTTCCTTGAGCAGCTGCTTCTGCTCGGTCTGCAGGTTCAGCATGGCCTGCTCGGTGTTGATCTTGGCCGTCTCGATGGAAGACTTGGCCTGACGGCGCTGGTAGATGGGGATGTTGATGCCCACGTTCACGTTTTCGTTCAGGTTGTTGCGCATCTGGTTCAGGAAGGCGAACTGCGCCGTGGTGTAGTAGCCCGTTCCCACCGAGGCGTTGAGCGAAAGGGAGGGTATCATCTGGGCGCGGGCGGCCTTGCGGGCGTATTCGGAAGCCGAGATACGGAGTTCCGAAGCCCTGATTTCCGGCATGTTCTGCAAGGCGGTCTCGTAGATTTCGGCGGCCGGAGGCATGCGGCGGAGCAGGTTGAGCTGTTCGGTGGCGGGAACGGCCACGTCCAAGGCTTCGTCAGGCCCGAATTCCAGCAGCTGCTTCAGTTCCAGCCTGCGGTTGGAGAGGTTGTTTTCGGACACCACGTAGTTGTACCGGTCGGTTTCGTACTGCGCCCGGATGCTGGAATATTCGCTCTGGCGTATCGCACCGGCCTCGTATCGGGCCTGCGCCTGCTCCAGCTGGGCGCGGGAATTCTCCAACACCACGGAATCGGTGTGCAGGGTCTCGAGCGCGTAGAGCACTTCCAGGAACGAGGCGGTTACCGAGATCTCTATGTCGTTGCGCGCCTTCTCCACCAGAAAGCGGTTGGCTTCGTGCAGCACCTTCTGCTGCTTGATGGTGTTGTTGATCTTTCCGCCGTTGTAAAGCGTAAGACCGGTCGATAAGGCGTAGGTGCCCGTATATTGGGAGGTGGTCACGAACTTGCCGTTGCCTTCATTGAACCTGTTTCCGTTGGTGAACCCCTGGCTGGAACTGAAACTCAACGACGGCCAGCGGGAGGCCTTGGCGGTCTTGAGTTCCACCTCGGTGCCCGCAAGGTCCAACTGCGCCGACTTTACCTGCAGGTTGTTCTCGCGTGCGTAGTCGATGCAGTGCTGCAGCGACCAAACGGCCGGTTTCACCGCAGGCAAGAGCCCCGTGCTGTCGGTCTGTGCAGGCAAGAAACCAAGCAGGAAGAAAGCTCCGGCCAGAAACATCGTCCTGAGCAGGTTTTCTGTAGATTTTTGATGCCGAACCATGAATGATGCTGTATTTTGATACCCGGCGAAATTAGGGCTTCGGCGGCTGTCAGACAAGGCCTGGATGTACCTGTAGGGCGTTTTTTCGGCAGAACACCCGATTTGTCCGACCAACGCGCGCTACTTATCGGCAGAAAAACGGTGGCTCGGGGTATAAAAAAAACCGCCGCGATTTCTCGCGGCGGTTTTTATCAAGGAGCGGCCTTCCGGCCGTGTTTTCCAGATTACTTCGCTTCGGCAGCGGCTTCGGCAGCGGCGGGAGCTTCGGCAACCGCGTTGCGGGTAGCCTTGATGGTTACCACGGCGGCGGTCATGTCTTCCATAATCTTGTACTTGTCGCTGCAGAGGTCCTTTACCTTCACTTCGTCGGCGATGTCGAGCTTGGTGATGTCCACGGTGATGTTTTCGGGCATGTCGGCGGGCAGGGCGCGCAGACGCAGGCGGCGCATGCGTTTCAAGAGCTTGCCGCCCTTGAGCACACCTACCGAGTTACCGGTAACGACCAAGGGAATGGCCATCGAGATGGGACGGTCGTCGCGCAATTCCAGGAAATCGACATGCATGAGGCTGTCGGTAACCTTGTGGAACTGTACTTCCTGGGGAATGGCCTTCACCTTCTGACCGTTGATGTCCAGTTCCACGAAGCATACCTCGGGTTTGTTGAACAATTCGATCAGGTCTTTGGCGGCGGCGAAGAAACGGATTTCCTTCTCGCCTCCGTAAACCACGCAGGGAACGTTGCCCTGCAGACGAAGATCACGCGCATCTTTTTTCCCTACGTTCTCTCTGGGAGAACCGCTCATAGATACAACTTTCATGATTTTTTTTGTTTTTGATGTTTATAAAAAGCCCTTGCCTCCTTTCGGAAACAAGGGCGCAAAGGTAGCATTTTATTGCCAATCTACAATGTGTAGAGATTGGATATGCTTTCGTACGATTCGATGCGCTGGATCACTTCGGCCAGCAGCTTGGCCACCGAAACCACGGTGATCTTGTCGGAGGGACGGCTGGTGGGAATCGTGTCGCTCACGATAAGTTCGGCCAGGTTCGACTTTTCGATGCGGTCGATGGCGTTGCCCGAGAGCACGGGATGGGTAACCACCGCACGCACGCTCTTGGCGCCGTGCTCCAGGATAAGGTCGGCGGCCTTCATCATGGTGTTGCCCGTGTCGAGGATATCGTCCAGCAGCACCACGTTCTTGCCTTCCACGTCGCCGATAAGCTCCATCCTGTCAACCACGTTGGGTTTGCTGCGCTGCTTGTAGCAGATGGCGAATCCGGTGCCGAAAATCTTGGCGTACATGCTGGCGCGGCGGGTTCCACCCGTATCGGGAGAGGCCACCATGAGGTTGTCGAGGTTGAGCGAACGCAGGTAGGGAACGAACACCGAGGAAGCATAGAGGTGGTCCACCGGCATTTCGAAGAAGCCCTGGATCTGGTCGGCGTGCAGGTCGATGGTGATGATGCGCGACACGCCGGCGGCAGCCAGCATATTGGCCACCAGTTTGGATGTGATGGGCACGCGGGGCTTGTCCTTGCGGTCCTGACGGGCGCAGCCGAAGTAGGGTATCACCGCGATGATGCTGCGGGCCGAGGCTCTCTTGGCGGCATCGATCATCAGCAGCAGTTCGAACAGGTTGTCGGAGGGGGCGAAGGTGGACTGCACGATAAAGACATCCTTTCCGCGCACGTTTTCTTCGTACGAGGGGCGGAATTCGCCATCGGAGAAGATGGCCACGTCCGACTGTCCGAGCGGCGCCCCGTATTCCTTGGCGATTTTGTCTGCCAGATAACGGGTGGCGCGGCACGAAAAGATTTTAACCTGCGGTTTGTTTTCCATTGTATATTGGGTTTGAGGGTTTTCCATCAAGGCTGATTCCGCCTGCGAAAGTACTTTTTTTCCCCCGCGCGTGCAAGAGAAATTATTAACGCATTATGAACAATTTCCACCTTCTTAGACTGGTCAAAAAACATTGATAAAAAACGATTTGTAAAAAAACTCATCAAGATTTCGAAATTTTTTTTGGGGGTTTAAAAATTATGTGTACCTTTGCAGTCCGATTGCGGAAGTAGCTCAGCTGGTAGAGCGCAACCTTGCCAAGGTTGAGGTCGCGAGTTCGAACCTCGTTTTCCGCTCCAGGAAGAGCCGCCCGAAATGAGCGGCTTTTTTGTTTGAGGCTTGTTTGCAAGCCGCCGGGCCCCGATGGTGGAATCGGTAGACACGCAGGACTTAAAATCCTGTGAATGATGAATTCGTGCGGGTTCAAGTCCCGCTCGGGGTACGGAGCCGCGAAGATTTTCTTCGCGGCTTTTTTCGTTTACCTATCTTTGCAGGTGTTTCCAAATCCTTTCTGACGATGCCCGATGGTTCCGACGTTCACGTCTTTTCGCTGCTGGATGTCTGCAAGAGCATTCAGAAAACGCTGGCCTCGCGCTACGGCTCGCCTTTCTGGGTCAAGGCCGAACTGCATAAGCTTAATTTCTATCCCGGCAGCGGGCATTGCTTTCCCGAACTTCTTCAAAAAGAGAACGGCCAGACCGTCGCCCAGATGCGCGCCACGCTTTGGAACGGCGACTACCGACGCATCAACGAACGCTTTCTCCAAATGGTGCGCGAGCCTCTCAAAGACGGCATCGAGATCCTGTTTTCAGCCTCCATCCAATACGACCCGCGCTACGGCCTGGGGCTTCACATCCACGACATAGACCCCGACTACGTGCTGGGCAGCCTCGAAAGGGAACGTCTCCAATGTTTGAAACGCCTTGCCGAAGAAGGCCTGCTGGAACGCAACCGACAGCTGGAGCTTCCCTTGCTTCCCGCCAGGATAGCCGTGATCTCGGCACAGACCAGCAAGGGGTTTTCGGACTTCATGCAGGTGCTGGAACGCAACGGCCGCGGCTACAGCTTTTACGTAAGGCTTTTTCCGGCGCTCCTGCAGGGCGACAAGGCCGTGGACTCCATCCGGGAGGCACTTCAGGCGGTTCGGGAATTTCCGATAGATTTCGATATGGTGATGATTATCCGGGGCGGAGGCGATGAAGTGGGCTTAAGTGCCTACAACCGCTACGAACTGGCGCGCGACATCTGCCTTTACCCGATTCCCGTGCTTACCGGCATCGGGCATTCCACCAACCTTACCGTAAGCGAGGAAGTGGCCTGGTTCCACGGCATCACGCCCACCGAACTGGCCGTTTTCGTTCTGAGCCGCTTCGAGGCTTTTGAACAGGAACTGCTCGATGCCGCCGAACGCCTTCAATCCTTGGCGCAGGCATATCTGGAACGCGAAAGGCAACGTCTGGCGCAGGTCGGCAATCTGCTCCGGCTGCCGGGATTAAAACTCCGCTACCGCCGGGAAAACCTGCTGGAACTGCAGATACGGCTGCAACGGGCCGCCTTGAAATTCGTAAGGAACCGGCAGGAAGAGCTACTGCAGACGGAAAAAAACCTGCACCGCGCTTCGCCCGAACGCACGCTTAAAATGGGCTATTCGCTCACCTACCAGGGCGACAGGCTTATACGCAAAGCCACGGACGTACAGGCCGGACAAGACCTCAGGACCCTGCTGGCCGAGGGCGAGATCATAAGCCGCGTACAGAAAACCCAAAACGACTGACCATGGAAAAGAACACCAAGACTTCTTCCAAGAAGGAAAAGAGCTACGACAAGGCGTTCGAACGCCTGCAAGAGATTGTGGAAAGCCTCGACGCCGAAGAGATAACCGTAGATAAGCTTACCGAAAACCTTAAGGAAGCGGTGGGTCTGTTAGCCGTTTGCCGCCAGAAACTCGGCAGCACCGAAAAAGAGGTGCAGGAGATATTGAAAGGTATGGAATAAGGCGGATTTTCCGCCTTATTCCACAAGGCCTTTAGTTGCCGCTGCCTATCTTTTGGCAGGCGGTTTCTATGCGGGCAAGCGTTTCCTGCTTGCCGATGATTTCCATGATGTCGAAGATGTGCGGGCCCATCGAGGCGCCTACCAGGCTCAGGCGCATGCTGTTGAACACCTTGCCGGCATTCCAGCCGTTCTTGCCGATAAGTTCTTGCGTAAGGCTTTCGAGTACGGCGGCCGAGAAGTCGTTTTTTTCGGCTTCGGCACACCAGGCGCGCAGAATCTGCGGCATATCCTCGCTCCAGCGTTTCTTCACCACCTTCTCGTCGTAGGCTTCCGGAGCCTCGAAGAAGAAATAGGCCTGCTCCCACAGTTCCTTGGGGAACGAAAGGCGTTCCTTCACCAATCCCACGATTTTCTGCAAGTCGGTATCGGAAAAAGAGGCCGCGTCCCGCGTCAATCCGCCCCTTATGCCGGGTTCGGCCAGACGTTTCTTAAGGCTTTCGGCCAGATCTTCGTTGCTGTGTTGCTGCAGGTACTGGTGGTTGAACCAATGCGCCTTCTCGAGGTTGAACTTGGCGCCCGACTTGCTCACCTTCTCGAGGTTGAAGGCCTGCACCAGCCCGCTGAGCGTAAAGAGTTCCTCTTCCGTGCCGGGGTTCCAGCCCAGGAAGGCCAGCATGTTCACCACCGCTTCCGGATAGTAGCCGCTTTCGCGGTAGCCGCTGCTTTTCTCGCCCGTCTTGGGGTCGGTCCAGGCCAGGGGAAACACCGGGAAACCGAGACGGTCGCCGTCGCGCTTGCTCAGCTTTCCGTTGCCGTCGGGCTTGAGCAGGAGCGGCAGGTGGGCGAAGCGGGGCATGCTGTCCTGCCAGCCGAAGAATTGGTAAAGCAGCACGTGCAGGGGTGCGGAGGGCAGCCATTCCTCGCCGCGTATCACATGGGTTATTTCCATCAGGTGGTCGTCCACGATATTGGCCAGATGGTAGGTGGGCAGGTCGTCGGCGCTCTTGTAGAGCACCTTGTCGTCCAAGATGCCCGAATTTACCGTTACCTCGCCGCGGATCATGTCGTTTACCGTAACGTCCTGCCCCGGTTCGATCCTGACGCGCACCACGTAGGGCGTGCCGGCATCCAACAGGGCCTTCACTTCTGCGGCGGGCAGGCTCAGCGAGTTCTTCATCTCCATGCGCGTGGAGGCGTCGTACTGCTGGCTGCTCGACTTGCTTTCCTCCAGGCGCTTGCGCATGGCTTCCAGTTCTCCGGGGGTGTCGAACGCATAGTAGGCGTGGCCCGAATCCAAGAGCTGCTGCACATATTTGCGGTAGATGTCGCGCCTTTCCGACTGGCGGTAGGGGCCGTGCGGGCCGCCGATGCCCACGCCTTCGTCGAAGGGGATTCCGAGCCATTTAAAGGCTTCTATGATATATTCTTCGGCACCGGGAACAAAGCGGTTGGAGTCGGTATCCTCGATACGGAGCAGGAAATCGCCGCCGTGCTGTTTGGCGAACAGGTAGTTGAACAAGGCCGTGCGCACCCCGCCGATATGCAGCGGGCCGGTGGGGCTGGGCGCGAAACGCACCCGCACTTTTCTTTCGGTACTCATTGTCGTATTGTATCTTTTCTATTCAAAAATCTTTTGCCAAAGCACGGTATCGACCCATTCTCCGCCCTGCAGCAACCATTGCCTGCGCAATCCGCAGCGTTCAAACCCGCATTTCCCGAACATTCTAAGGCTGCTTTCGTTGTCGGCGGCCACTTCGGCATAAAGCTGGTGCAAATTTAACTGGTTTCGGGCGTAATCGCAGGCCAAGACCAATATTTTTTCGCCCATGCCCTTGTTCCGGTGTCCAGGACAGACCACGATGCCTGTTTCGGCTCTCCGGTGAAAGGAATCGTAATTGAAGAAATCGAGGATGCCGACGACCTGTTCCGGCTGAAGTTCCGTGTTTTCCCCGCAACAGACAATAAGCCTGAGCTGTCCGCTCGAAAGAAAATTTTCCTGCAGGGAAGCGTAAATAAAGCGTTGCAGGTAATCGTGCGAGAAAGGAATATGGTTTTCGCCCATTGCAAAGGCTTCCCGGCGGTTCTCGATATCGTAGAGAAACGGCTCGTCCCGCGGTTCCATGGCGCGCAGGAACAGGCTGTCGGAAGAAAGTTCGGCTTTCATGAAATCTTACAGTTCAATGTCGGCTTCGAACACGAAAGTGGCCAGACCTTCCAGAAAGACTTGGGTAAAAACGCGGTTACGCAACAGCGAGAAACGGGGCGGCAGGGCGAAGATATTGCTTTCTTCGGAATCCCGGGATGCGGAAGAAAGCTTGAAATCGACCTGCAGCTGGCCGCCTTTCGTGGTGATGTCCGTTCGGTGATGTCCCGGAAGTGCATATTCTTTCAGGGCTTCCGCCATCGCCGAGGCCACCGCGCCCGTTCCGCACGAAAAGGTTTCGTCTTCCACGCCACGTTCGTAGGTGCGCACCAAGAGCGCGGAACCTTCATTTTCCACAAAGTCCACGTTGACCCCCAGGGGAAAATGATCCGAAAAGCGTATTTTCCGACCTTCCGCCACCACGTCTATGTTCTGACATTCCGATCGGAAGGTCACGTAGTGTGGCGAGCCCGTGTCCAACAGAAACACGTTCCTGTCTTTGTTGCAGGCATAGCAGCTTACATCGCGCATCTGCAGGCGAACCATGCAGCGGTTGCCCAATTGCGAGATCACGGTGGCCTGATGCGCCCCGTCGCTGCTCCAGAAACCGAAAGGCTCGTTTTCCTTTACCAAACCTAACCTCAGGGCGAAAGCCGAGATACAACGTCCGCCGTTGCCGCACATACTGCCGGGCATGCCGTCGGAATTGAAGAAACGCATGCAGAACGGGTATTTCTCATGCTTTTCCAGCAGCATCAAGCCGTCGGCACCTACACCGAAACGCCGGTCGCAAAGCAATGCTATCTGCTTATATTCAAGGTTTGAATATAATCCCTGCCTATTGTCGATCAATACGAAATCGTTGCCTGCCCCCTGGTATTTGCAGATATGCAGCTTGGTTTTAGGTTCCATGATACGGTGTGTTTACAGGCCTTTTACATTCTTTTCGGCGGCCAGGCCTGCCTGCACCGCCTGGATGGAATCCTGCGCGGAGGCCTGCGCGCCCCTTTCCACGAAAGGCATGTAGCCCGCACCGGGCTTAAGCAGATACACCTTTCCGTTATGGTGCATCCAGATGCCGTCGGTATGGTTCTCGAAGCGCAAGGGGTCGTCGGGCGAGATGCCGAAAATAATAAGCTGTTTCTTGTCTAATTTATAGCCCTTGTAGTTGACGGGCGATTCCCAGAATTCCACGCGGAGCGACTGCTGGGGCTGGGGTTTCTCGTCGGGCAGCGGCTGCGGGGCGGCGGTGGTGTATTCGTGTTCGCCGGTCTTGGTTTCCGACCTCACCTTGTCCGAATTGCTGTCTTTCTGCCACGAAACGCCTTCCGGACTCGTGTAATAGTCGTTTTTCCAAAGCGAGGTGTCGAGTTTTTCCTCCGCCTTTTTCTTGGGTTTCTCCACCCGGGGATGCTTGGCGTAAAACTCTTTCAGCTCCGAGCTCCCGGTAGGCACAGGCGCCACGATAACGGGGCGTTCCATGACGTTTGTTTCCGTGGTCTCGTCTTGGGGGAACCAGGATTCCAATCCGGTGTCCGGCAAACGGAATCCCATCAGCCATAAGAACAGCAGCACCAAAACCGCCACCCCGATAACGATGAGCAAAATGCCGGCGAATGTTCTTCCTTTAGCCATAGCTTTATTCTTGTTCTTGCGAGCCGTAGGTCTCGTCTGCAATCTGCTGGGTCACCGAATCGGACATGAAGCGTTCATCTTTGGCAATCATGGGTTCGGGAGCCGGGAAATGCAGTTGCGAGGTGTCCACGATCTCGAAAATTTTGGAGATATAGGGATTGATGGTTACGTCGCTGCGGTTGTTGAGCCAGATCACCGTGCGTTCGCATTGGTAGTCGTGGATAAAGTAGGTGCGGAAGCCCTTCCACCAGCCGTTGTGGAACACGATGCGGTGCCCGGCGGTGTCCTGACGGATGCGGAAGCCCAGGCCGTAGTCGTTGTCGTGTCTGGCGGTAAGTTCTTCGGCGGGGGTAAACATGAGCTCGATGATGCTGTCGGCCAGGAAATCGGAACGGTACAGCGCCTGGTCGAAGCGGTAGATGTCCTGGGCGGTGGAGAAAAGCCCCTTGTCGCCCAGCACGCCGTCAAGATAGTCGGGATAGCGCTTGTAGAAACCCGTGCGGCGCGAGTAGGAATAGCCGTTCACCACTTTCTTATCCGACATGAGCGGGTCCCGGCTGTCGAACAAAAACGTGTTCTCCATGCCGAGGGGTTCCGAAATGTTTTCGGCGAAGAACCGCTCGAAGGGCTGGCCGCTCACCTTCTCGACCAGGAGCGCCAGATACGCGTAGTTGGTGTTGCAGTACTTGAAGCGCGTGCCCGGCTTGAAGTCGAGCGTCCTGGCGTATTTGGCGAAGAGGGGCGATATGTCGGTGTTCTTGAGGTACTGCTTCTTGTTGGGCCAGTATCTGTCGGCTATGTAGATGTAGTTCTTGAGCCCGGAACGGTGCTGGAGCAGATGGGTCACGGTGATGTCCTCGAACGGAAAATCCTCCAGGTATTCCTTTACCGGCTTGTTGATGTCTATCTTGCCCTGCTGGTAGAGCAACATCACCGCCGTGGCCGTGAAGGGCTTGGAGAGCGAGGCCAGCTGGAAGGTGCTTTCCGGACAGATGGAGTCGCGGCGGGCGCGGATATTGGAAAAACCGAAGCACTTGTTGTACAGTACCTTGCCCTTTTCGGCCAACAGCACCTGACCACTGAAGCTCCCCCGGCTGTAGGCCTTGGTGAGCATCTGGTCGATACGCGCCGACTTGGCCGAATCGAGCGCCTTCTCGTACAGGGCGCGCAAGATTTCCTCTTCGGTCTGAGGACCCACATAGTCTTCCTGCTGGCCGCTCTGAACCTTGTTCCAGGGAAAGGGCGTAAAGAGCGTGATGCCTATCACCAGCAGCAATACGGAGGCAGAAAAATGTTTTTTCGACATATCCGACACTTTTTCTTGTGTTGGTTAACCAATCTTGTCTTTGATAATTTATTATCTTCGCGGCGCGTATAATGCGCCAAGTGGCAAAATTATCCCGAAAAGAAAAGCATTAAAAAACAAGCTGTCATGAATTCTCAACATACAGGCGTTGATAATCGCAACCCCAAACGCTATACCGTTACCTCGGCACTGCCCTACGCCAACGGCCCGGTGCATATAGGACACCTGGCGGGCGTGTATGTGCCGGCCGACATCTACGTGCGCTACCTGCGTGCCAAAGGGCGCGACGTGCTCTTTATCGGCGGCAGCGACGAACACGGGGTGCCCATCACCATCAAGGCGCGCAAGCAGCATACCACGCCGCAGGCCATCGTGGACCAGTACCACACGCTCATCAAGGACTCGTTCGAGAAGTTCGGCATCTCGTTCGACATCTACTCGCGCACCTCCAGTGCCACGCACAAGGAAACGGCCTCCGCTTTCTTCAAGACGCTCTACGACAAGGGCTCGTTCATCGAAAAGACCTCCTGGCAATACTACGACGAGGAAAACAAGCAGTTCCTGGCCGACCGCTACATTACCGGAACCTGCCCCAAATGCAACAGCGAAGGGGCCTACGGCGACCAGTGCGAGAAATGCGGCTCCTCGCTCAGCCCCGACGAGCTGATAAACCCCAAGAGCGCCATCAGCGGCAACGCGCCCGTCAAGAAGGAAACCAAGCACTGGTACCTGCCGCTCGACCGCTACGAGGAATTCCTGCGCGAATGGATCCTCAAGGGACACAAGGACGACTGGCGCACCAACGTTTACGGCCAATGCAAGTCGTGGATCGACGGCGGCCTGCAGCCCCGCGCCGTTACCCGCGACTTAGACTGGGGCGTTCCGCTCCCCCTGCCCGATACCGAAGGCAAGGTGCTCTACGTCTGGTTCGACGCCCCCATCGGCTACATCTCCGCCACCAAGGAACTGAGGCCGGAAGACTGGGAGAAATACTGGAAATCCGAAGATACCAAGCTGGTTCACTTTATCGGCAAGGACAACATCGTTTTCCACTGCATCATCTTTCCGTGCATGCTCAAGGCCGAGGGCAGCTATATCCTGCCCGACAACGTGCCAGCCAACGAGTTCCTGAACCTGGAGGGCGACAAGATCTCCACCTCGCGCAACTGGGCGGTGTGGCTGCACGAATACCTGGAGGATTTTCCCGAAAAACAGGACGTGCTGCGCTACGTGCTTACCGCCAACGCGCCCGAAGCAAAGGACAACGACTTTACCTGGAAAGACTTCCAGGCCCGCAACAACAACGAGCTGCTGGCCGTGTTCGGCAATTTCGTGAACCGCACCGTGGTGCTGACCCACAAGTATTTCGAAGGCAGGATTCCGGCAGCCGGCGCCCTTACCGACAACGACAGGGCGGTGCTGGACGAAATGTGCAGCTATCCCGAGAGAATCGCCGCCAGCATCGAGCAATACCGCTTCCGCGAGGCGCTCAACGAGCTGATGAACCTGGCGCGCCTGGGCAACAAATACCTTACCGACAACGAACCTTGGAAAGTGTTCAAGACCGACCCCGAACGGGTCAAGACGGTGCTGAACGTCTCCCTGCAGATCGCCGCCCACCTGTGCGTGCTCTGCCAGCCCTTCCTGCCCTTTACCGCGGCCAGGCTGCGCCGCATCCTCGACATGGAGGAACTGCCCTGGGACAAGGCACGCGAAACCTTCCTGCTGGCGGACGGACACCCGCTGAACCCGGCCGAGTTCCTGTTCGAGAAGATCGAGGACGAAGCCATCCAGAAGCAGATCGACAAACTGAACGCCACCAAGGAAGCCAACAAGAAGAACGCCGCCATCGAATACGAGGCGCAGAAGGTACCGGTAAGTTTCGACGATTTCGGCAAGATCGACCTGCGGGTGGCGCAGATCACCGCCGCCGAAAAGGTGGCCAAGACCAAGAAACTGCTCAAACTGACCCTGAACACCGGTTTCGACACCCGCATCGTGGTGAGCGGCATCGCAGAATACTACGAACCGGAGGCGGTGGTGGGCAAGAAAGTGTGCCTGCTGGCGAACCTCGAACCCAAGATGCTCAAGGGCATCGAGTCGCACGGCATGATCCTCATGAGCGAGAACCCCGACGGAAAGCTCTGCTTTGTGGAACCCGCCGCCGATGCCGAACCGGGCATGCAGATACGTTAGACCATGGCGAAAAAGAAAAAATTCAGCAAAAAGCTTAAGTACGGCCTGTACGCGATAGCCGTGTGCATCTTCGCGCTGATGGTCGCGGTGGCTTCGGTGGGTCTGGGCTCGGCGGTGAAGCACCGCACGGAACTCTACATCCCTTCGGGCGCCACCTATGCCCAGGTGCAGGACAGCCTGCGCGCCAGCGGCAACATCAGCATGTTCAATTTCGAGATCATCTCGCGCATCAAGGACTATCCCCGGTACGTAAAGCCGGGGCGTTACGTGCTGCAGCGGGGTTCCACGGCCAAGGCGGCGGTAAACAAGCTGCGCATGGGCTTTCAGGACCAGATACGCCTTACCCTGCGCAAGTTCCGCACGCCGGAAGCCCTGGCGGGGCATGTGTCCAGACAGATTGAAGCCGATTCGGCCTCGATCGCGCAACTGCTGCTGAACGATGAGTACCTGAGCGGCTACTGGTTCCCGGCCAGGGAATACGAAACCTTAGACGAGGCTTTCGACACCCTTCCCGTTACCACACAAACGGTCTTGTGCCTGTTTATTCCCGACACCTACTACTGTTTCTGGAACATGGACGCCCAGGGATTTCTGGCGCGCATGTACTACGAGCAGAACCGTTTCTGGAACGACTTCCGCCGCGGGCAGGCGCGCGCCATGGGCCTGAACCGGGTGCAGGTATCCACGCTGGCCTCCATCGTGGAGGAAGAGACGCTCAACAAGGAGGAACGCCCCGACGTGGCCTCGGTGTATCTGAAC
Source organism: Ruminococcus flavefaciens (assembly GCA_023667315.1). Taxonomy (GTDB): domain Bacteria; phylum Bacteroidota; class Bacteroidia; order Bacteroidales; family P3; genus Pullibacteroides. Next base: position 74,911 of record JAMPAI010000001.1, on the reverse strand, counting down.
CGCTACCGCAAGCGCATGCCGCTGCAGGCCGACCCCACGGTGAAGTTCGCCATCGGCGACTTCGCCATGAAGCGCATCCTTAAGGAACACCTCAAATACGAATCGCCCTACAACACCTACCTCAGGTACGGTCTGCCCCCCGGACCCATCTGCACGCCCTCGGTTTCGAGCCTCGACGCCGTTTTGCAGAATAAACCCACCAAATATTTGTACTTTTGCGCCAAGGCCGATTTTTCGGGCACCCATTCCTTTGCGGAAAGTTACTCCCAGCACCTGGCCAACGCCCGGGCATACCAGCGGGAACTCAACAAAAAGGGAATCAAGAAGTAAGCACACCATAAAACCACAGCGATGAGACAACTCAAGATTTCGAAATCCATTACCAACCGCGAAACCGCCTCTTTGGACAAATACTTGCAGGACATCGGCAAGGAAGAACTTATATCGGCCGAAGAAGAGGTTCGCCTGGCGGGGCTTATCCGCATGGGCAACACGGCTGCCTTGGACAAACTGGTAAAGTCGAACCTGCGTTTTGTGGTGTCGGTGGCCAAGCAGTACCAGAACCAGGGGCTGAGCCTTCCCGACCTGATCAACGAAGGCAACCTGGGGCTGATCAAGGCCGCCAAACGTTTCGACGAAACGCGCGGATTCAAGTTTATCTCCTACGCCGTATGGTGGATCCGCCAGTCTATATTGCAGGCCTTGGCCGAACAGTCGCGTATCGTGCGCCTGCCCTTGAACCAGGTGGGCTCGCTCAACAAGATCAAGAAGGAATCTTCCAAACTGGAACAGAAATACGAACGTCCGCCCTCCATCGACGAGCTGGCGGCCAGCCTCGACATGCCCAAGGAAAAGATTGCCGAAGTGCTCAACATCACCACGCGCTACATCTCGATGGACGCGCCCCTGGTGCAGGACGAGGAAACCAACTTCATCGACGTGTATGTTTCGGACGACGCGCCTTCGACCGACCAGTCGCTGATGAAGGAATCGCTCTCGCGCGAGATTGAACGCGCCCTGGCCACGCTTACCGACAAGGAACGCGACGTAATCAACCTTTTCTACGGCATCGGCGGCCACCACGGCCTTACGCTCGACGAAATCGCCGCCAAGTTCGACCTTACCCGCGAACGGGTGCGTCAGATCAAGGAAAAGGCCATCCGCCGCCTCAAGAACTCCTCCCGCAGCAAGCATCTCAAGACTTTCTTGGGAGAATGACAAAAATCGCCGCTTTGGTTTCGGGCGGGGTGGACTCCTCGGTTGTGGTTCACCGCCTTAAGGAAATGGGATACGAGCCCGACATCTTCTATATCCGCATCGGCATGGAGCAGGAAGACGGCTTTATCGACTGCCCGAGCGAGGAGGATATCGAAATCACCACCTGTATCGCCAAAAAATACGGCTGCCGCTTCGAGATCGTGCCCCTGCACCGCGAGTATTGGGACAACGTGGTCAAGTACACCATCGATACCGTGAAGCGCGGACTGACCCCCAATCCCGACATGATGTGCAACAAGCTCATCAAGTTCGGGGCGTTCGAAGAAAAATACGGCAGGGATTACGACAAGATCGCCACCGGCCACTACGCCACCACGAGTATCTTCGACAAGACAGACGTGTCCCTGATGCGCGACTGCTATCAGAACAACCGCCCCTGCACGGTTCAGCCGAAACAAAAAGACCGCGTGGAGGCCTTGGAAGAAGGGCAGCGCGTGTTCCTGAGCACGGCCAAAGACCCGGTGAAGGACCAGACCGACTTCCTGGGCCAGATAAGCTACGCCCAGCTCTCCAAACTGGTGTTTCCCGTGGGCGGACTGATGAAAGGCGAGGTGCGCGCCATCGCCGAAAGCGCCAAACTGCCCAGCGCCACGCGCAAAGACAGCCAGGGCATCTGCTTTTTAGGAAAGATAGACTACAACGACTTTATACGGCGTTACTTAGGCGTGAAGATAGGCCCGATCATCGAAAAGGAAACGGGCAAACGCCTCGGCTACCACCACGGTTTCTGGTTCCACACCATCGGCCAGCGCAAGGGCCTGGGCCTGAGCGGCGGCCCGTGGTACGTTATCGAGAAAGACATTCCTCAAAATATCCTTTACGTTTCAAAGGGGTTCCAGACCCCCGCCCAATACGGAAAGATTATCCGCCTGAGCGGGTTCCGCTTTATGGGCGAGGCCTTGTTCGAGCCGCCCGTGGCCGAAAGCCTGCCGGAGAACGCCATCCGGGTCAGCTTCAAGATACGACACACGCCCGAATTCACGTCCGGACTGCTTTACCAATCGCCCGACGGCCTTTGGGTCATCGAAGCCGAAGTGCCCGTGCAGGGCATCGCCGCCGGTCAGTTCGGGGTTATTTACACGCCCGACAACCGCATTTGCCTCGGCAGCGGCGTGATATTCTAAAAAAAAGGTTAAATTTGAGGTTTGTCCGCACGCCTGTGCGGATCCCGATTTTTGCGAATAAAAAACCTTAATAACTATGCAAAAACTACTTCTCCTCGGCGACGAGGCAATCGCGCAAGGGGCTTTGGATGCCGGCATTTCCGGTGTCTATGCCTATCCGGGAACTCCCAGTACGGAGATCACCGAATACATACAACACTCTAAGATCGCACGCGAGGAAGGCATCCACTGCACTTGGAGCGCCAACGAAAAAACGGCCATGGAAGCGGCCATCGGCGTTTCCTACACCGGCCGCCGCGCCCTGGTGTGCATGAAGCACGTGGGCTTGAACGTGGCCGCCGACCCGTTTACCAACTCGGCCATCACCGGCGCCAACGGCGGTCTGGTCTACCTCATCGCCGACGACCCCTCCATGCACTCCTCCCAAGACGAACAGGACTCGCGCTACTACGCCCGTTTCGCCCAGATTCCGTGCCTGGAACCTTCCAACCAGCAGGAAGCCTACAATATGATCCGTTACGCGTTCGACCTTTCCGAAAAACTGCACACGCCCGTGCTTTTCCGCGTAACCACCCGTATGGCGCACAGCCGCAGCGGGGTTGAATTGGGTGAACGCCGCGGGCAGAACCCCATTCAGCTCGACCCGAACCCCAAACGTTTCATCCTGTTGCCGGCCAACGCCCGCAAGCTCTACAAGGAACTGCTGGAAAAACAGAAAGAGTTCGAGAACTGCGCGCTTAACGACGGCTTCAACCGCTACGAAGACGGCGCCGACAAGAAACTGGGCATCATCGCCTGCGGTATCGGCTACAACTACCTGCTCGAGAACTTCGGCGGCAAGTGCCCCCACCCGGTGCTTAAGATCAGCCAGTATCCCATTCCCCGCGCCTCGGTAAAGAAGATGATGTCTGAATGCGAAAAGGTGCTGGTGGTGGAAGAAGGCTACCCCATCTACGAAGAACTTATCCGCGGCTACCTGGATGAAAGCGGCAAGATTCTCGGCCGTCTGGACGGCACCCTGCCCCGCGACGGCGAGTTGAATCCCAACATCCTGGCCGCCGCCCTCGGCATGCCCAAGACGAGCGGCGAGCCCGTGCCCGATGTGGTGGTGGCCCGTCCTCCCTCGCTCTGCGTGGGCTGTCCGCACGCCGATTCGTACAACGCCCTGAACGAAGCCATGAAGGAATTCGGCAAGGGTCACGTGTTCGCCGACATCGGCTGCTACACCCTCGGCGCGCTGCCTCCCTACAACGCCATCTACTCCACCGTAGATATGGGCGCCTCCATCACGATGGCCAAGGGCGCGGCCGACTCCGGCTTCACGCCCACCGTGGCCGTTATCGGCGACTCCACCTTTACCCACTCCGGCATGACCGGCCTGTTGGATGCCGTCAACGACAAGGCCAACATCACCGTGATGATTCTCGACAACTCCACCACCGGCATGACCGGCGGGCAGGATTCGGCCGCCTTCGGTAAGATCGAGGCCATCTGCCTTGGCCTGGGCGTTGAACGGGAACACATCCGCGTCATCAAGCCCTTGAAGAACCACCACGACGAAAACGTGCAGGTCATCAAGGAAGAAATCGCCTACAAGGGTGTTTCGGTAATCGTGCCGCGCCGCGAATGTATCCAGACAGCCGCCCGCCGCGTGAAAGCCGCCGCCAAAGCCAAAAACGAAAGCAAGTAGTTACCTTTTAAAGCTAAAGAAATGAAAAAAGACATCATATTAGCCGGCGTGGGAGGCCAGGGTATCCTCTCCATCGCCACCGTTATCGGTCGTGCCGCCGTAGCCAACAATATGTACCTCAAGCAGGCCGAGGTTCACGGCATGAGCCAGCGCGGGGGCGACGTGCAGTCGCACCTGCGTATCTCCACCGACCCCATCTGCTCCGACCTGATTCCCGAAGGAAAGGCCGACCTGATTATCTCGGTGGAACCCGTGGAAGCCTTGCGCTACCTGCCCATGCTGCACGAAGGCGGCTGGGTCATCACCAACACCGAGCCTTTCAAGAACGTGCCCAACTACCCCGCCGACAGCGACTTGGAAGCCGCCCTGAAAAAGGTGAAGAACATCGTGGCCTTTAACGCCGACGCCATGGCCAAGGAAATCAACGCCCCGCGTTCGGCCAACATGGTGATTCTGGGTGCCGCCGCCGACAAACTGGGACTTCCCTACGAGGAATTCGAAAAAGCCATCCGCGCCATTTTCGGCAGCAAGGGCGAAGAAATCGTGGAGACCAACCTCAAGGCGCTCGCCCTGGGTCGCGAACAGGCCAAATAGACACACTGAACCTAAAAGCAGAAAAGGCATTTGACCGATGGTCAGATGCCTTTTTTAATGCGCGTACCAATACACAGGCGGATTCCACAGAAGAAACGGTAAATCAGCCGTTTTTAGCTATTGGCTTGGCGCATTTCGGGCAAAGCCCCTTTATCGTGTAGTTGACACTGTGGGTCGTGAAACCCTTGGGCAGTTCCACCAACGGAATGTGCGTGGAGGGAATGCAGAAGGTCTGTTTGCAGGCCGTGCAGTAGAAATGGATGTGCCGGTCTTCCAGCAGGCAGTCGGTGGGATTGGGGCAGGCCTCGTACTTGATGGAGCCGCTGCCGTCTTCGAACGCATGCACCAGATGGTGTTCCTCGAACAGGTTCAGGGTGCGGAAAAGCGTGGATTTGTCAATGGTCTCCAGCTGCGCTTCCAAGTCGGCGAGCGAGATGGGGTTCTGATGCGACAGAAGTGTCTTGAACACAAGCTCCCGGATCGGTGTGGGCTTCACGCCCTTTTGCCTTAAACGCTCCGCGATTTTCTGTTGCAGGCGTTTGGTTATCGAGGGGGTTTCCGGGCTGTTCATGACATCGTCTTTATACTGAAAAAGCACCTCTTTCTTTCCAGAGGTGCTTTCCGAAGCGTGGCCCCACTTGGGCTCGAACCAAGGACCAAATGATTATGAGTCACCTACTCTAACCGACTGAGCTATGGGGCCTGTCTTTCGGGCACAAAACCCGAAAAAACGCGAGCAAAGGTAAGGTTTTGCCTGCGAATATACAAATCGGGAAAATATCGTACCTTAGCCCTGCGATGAACAAAGACAATTCGATACAGGCCGTTGTTTTCGACTTGGGCAACGTGATCGCCCGCGTGGATTTTGAACGGCCCTTTGCGGGAATGGGGTGCTTTCTGAACGCCCCGCTGAGCCCCGCCTCCCAAAAGGAACTTATGGCGAAGGTGGCCGGATACGAACGGGGCGAAGTGAAAAACCATGATTTCCTCGTATTCATGCAGGATCTAGCACGGCGCGAGAACCCCTTGCTGCCCGCCGGCGTTCCGGCTCTGGAAACCCTGCGGGACATCTGGAACAGTATGATTTCCGGCCTGCCGCCCGAGAACCTGCAATGTATCCGGCGGGTCAAAGATCATTACACCACCTGCCTGCTGAGCAACACCAACGAACTGCACATAGACTACGTGAACCGCCTGCAAACCAGTTTCGAGGGCGGCTTCGAATCGCTGTTCAGCAAGATCTACCTTTCGTGCCGCATGGGGCTGAGCAAGCCCGATCCCGAAATCTACCGCGCCATGGTGCGCGACCTGGGCATTCCGGCGCAGCGGTGTCTGTTTATCGACGACCGTGTGGAAAACATCGAGAGCGCCCGCGCCCAAGGCCTCAAGGGTATCCTGCTGAGCGGTTTCGATTTGCCCAGACTCTTTACGCCCGAGGGCGTGTTGAGCGAGTATTCACGAAACATCACGGCATGAACCGATTTACCCGATTCCTGTTTTTAGCGGCAAGTGTTACCGCATTGCTTTCCTGCCACAGGCGCGAACACGTTCCGTTGCAGACCGACACCCTGCGTTTTGCCCGCGAGAAATGCCTGTACGTGGCGCTGGAAAACAACTTCAACGACTATTTCCTGTTTAACGGCCAGCCGATGGGCTTCGGACTGGAGATGCTGGAGGGTTTTTCCAAAAACATCGGCTGCGACCTGGTGATCCTGCCCTGCCAGACCCTTGAGGAACAATGGCGGATGCTGGAAGAGGGGCGCGCCGACCTAATTGCCTCCAACCTCAACATTACCGAAGAAAGGACGCAGAAGGCGGCCTTCACCCACCCCATCTACCGCACCGGACAGGTGCTGGTGCAACTGGATCCGCTCTATTCGGGCGATTCGGCCGCTTTCGTGCAGTCGATGGAGCAATTGGCGGGCAAGACGGTAAACGTGCGCCGGCACAGCGTTTTCGAAGAAACGCTGCGGCATTACAACGACACCGTTCCCCCACACGAACACATCAAGATTACGGGCAGTTCCCGCACCGAGGAAGAACTGCTGCACGCCGTCTCCACCGGGCGTTTCCCATATACGATGGTGTCGCAAAACAAGGCGTTCCGATTCAAGATGGCGCATCCGCAGATCGACATCTCGCTGTCCGTGGGCGAGACGCAAGACGTGGCATGGGCGCTGCATCCGCAATCCGACAGCCTGCTGGCCCTGGCCAACCGTTGGATCGACTCGATGCAGAAGAACAAAACCATCGGCTACCTCTATCACAAATACTACGAGATTCCCTACGACAAGACGGTGCGTTCGGCCAAGTCGGGCTTCCGCAAGATCGATTCGGTGAACCGTTACCGCAAGCAGATACAATGGGAAAGGCTGGTGGACGAAGGCTTCCTGGCTCAGGAAGACAGCCTCTTTTTCTTTAACGAGAGCCCCAACAGCCGGAGCCGGGACAAACACGTTCACGGCAACGCGGGCATCTCTCCTTTCGACCGGCTCATCAAGAAATACAGCCGGCAGGTGGGTTGGGACTGGCAGTTGCTGGCCTCGCTCATCTATCAGGAGTCGCAGTTCCGGAGCTATCTGGTGTCGAGCAAGGGAGCCATCGGCCTTATGCAGCTGATGCCGCCCACCGCCAGACAGTACGGGATTACGGTACGTTCGGGCACCGAAGAACAGATTGCCGCCGGGGTCAGGTATCTCAAAAGCATTTACCGCGCCCTGCCCAAGGAAATTCCGGAGCAGGAGCAACGCTATTTCGTGTTGGGAGCGTACAACATCGGGCTGGGACATATCCTGGACGCCCGCCGCCTGGCACAGAAACACGGTGCAGACCCCAATGTATGGCATCACAACGTGGAAGACTATCTGCTCTTGAAGTCGAAGCCCGAATACTACCGCGACACGGCCTCGCGCAACGGCTACGCCAACGGAAAACAGGCCGTGGACTTCGTGCGCAAGATAGAGACGCGCGCCATGCACTACCGCAACCTCACCAAATAAAAGAAAAGAGGAACGGTGGCTGCCGCTCCTCTCTTGAATACACAAACCTTAAAAACTACAAGGCAAAAGTACGGCCGCGGGAGAAACCGCCCAATCACCACAATCGGGTATTTTGATACCCCCTTATCCCCACAAAAGGGTATTGGCACGGCAAAAATGAGCCGAAGTCGCGGAAAAATGCGTAAATTCACGGATTGTAATATGTTCAAAAACCAAGAAACGTATGAAAGCCTTTAAAACCTTACTCTATTTAAGTATCTTTCTATCAGCTGGATTGGTTTCGGTTCAGGCCCAAACCAAAAAGCAGCAGAAAGACACGTGGAACTACAGGTACGAGATCCAATGCGCCGGCACCGGTACGGACGGCACCTATATGGTGAAGGTCTGGTGCTATTCCAAACAGAAAAAGCTTAACCCGCAACAAGCCGGACAGTGTGCCGTTCACGGCATTATCTTTAAAGGCGTTACGGGCGGTCTGCAGGGTTGTGCCTCCCAGCCGGCCCTGGCGCGCGACCCTTCGTTGCGCGAAACCCACAAGGATTTCTTCCAGAAATTTTTCGCTTCCGCCGGCGATTGGAACAAATACGTGCTTTCGGTAGGTACCAAGGTGGACCGCATCAAGACCAAGGGTGCCTGGAAATACGGGGTTACCGTGCAGGTGGCCAAAGACCAGTTGCGCAAGGATCTGGAGGCGGCGGGCGTCATCAAGGGACTGTCTTCCGGATTTTAAGAAAGGAACATCATGAAAAGTATGAAATGGTTGGCACTGACAGGCCTGCTGCTGGCGCTGACCGCCTGCAACAACACGAGAAAGGGCGTGGTTTCCTACCACGACAACCGTACCGAATGTATGGGCAGCGAACTGGACGGATCCTATACCGTGCGCGCCTAGGGCTACGGCCGTTACGTGAACGATGCCAAGGAACAGGCCAAGAAGACTGCCGTATATGATCTCCTCTTCAAGGGGGTATCGACAGGCCGGGGCGGTTGCGAACAGAAACCCATGCTGTTGGAGGTAAACGCCGAGACGAAATACAAGCCGTATTTCGACCGCTTTTTTGCCGACGGCGGCGAATACCTCAACTACATCAGCATGCAGGACCGCAGGCCCGGTTCGTGGCAGCACGCCCGTCAGAAAGGCGGCATCACCTGCAGCCTGGTGGTGCGGGTCAAGTATTCCGAACTCCGCCAGCGCCTGATCGACGACGGAATCCTGAAAACTTCCTTTTAGCCCGGAATTTGTTTAACGCCGGCGGCTTTCCGTCGGCCAAAATCGATGAACATGAAAAAATTAATTGCCATACTATTTGCCTGTGCCGTGGGTGTTTCGGCGGTGTTCGGGCAAGCCAAGAAACCCACCCTGATGGTGGTTCCCAGCGATGTCTGGTGCAGTCAGAACGGGTATATGACCGAATACGACAACCAGGGCACGACCGTAAGCATTCCCGACTACAAGCGGGCCTTGCAGGGCGATGCCGACCTGTTGCTGGTGATTTCGAAAATCAACACCCTGATGGCCGACCGGGGCTTCCCGCTCAAGAACCTCGAGACAGTGCTCAAGTCCATCGAGCAGCGCACGGCCGAAAACAACCTGATAAGCAGCAAGACTTCCGGCGCCGCCTTGGCAGAATCGCCCTTGGACCTGCTCCGGCAGACAGCCAAGGCCGACATTATCCTGCAGCTTACCTGGACGGTGAACACCAAGGGGCCGAAATCTTACGTCTCCTTTAACCTGCAGGGCCTGGACGCCTACACGAACAAGCAGATTGCCGGCGCGCAAGGCAGCGGGGAACCCTCGCTCTCTTCCGACGTGCCCATCCTTTTGGAAGAAGCCGTGCTGAACCACATCGACAATTTCGCCGCTCGCCTGCAGTCGTTCTTCGACGATCTGTTTGCCAACGGCCGCGAGGCCGTGGTTTCCATCCGGGTGTTCGACAACGGTTCCGGTCTTGATCTGGAAACCGAATACAACGGCGCCACCCTGAGCGAGATCATCGACGAATGGATGTTCGACAACACGGTGGAACACCGTTTCGGGAAATCGGAATCCACCGAAAGCCGCATCGAATACGAACAGGTGCGCATCCCGTTGTACAATGCCAAGGGAATGGCGCTCGACACCGAGGCTTTCGTGCGTCAGTTGCGCCGCTTCTTAGCCGCCGAGCCTTACAGGATAGACTCGAAGGTGATTGCCCGCGGCCTGGGTTCGGCCATGTTGATTTTAGGCGAGAAATAAACGAGAAAGGATAGACATTATGAAAATACAACGAGTGATAAGGCTTTTGACGGCGGTTTCGGCAGCCCTTCTGGTGTTCGGAACGGCAAAGGCGCAAGACAACGGCTTGATCGGCCAAGGCATCACCCTGGCCGTGATTGTGCCCGAACAGGAAGATCCGTTTCCCTCCGGAGCGGAATCCTACCTTTCCAACAAGCTGACCCAGGTAGCGGTGAACAACGGCATCGCGGCAGGCAGGGATTTCAGCCGTTTCTTTATTGCCGCCCATGTGGCCATGGCCAATAAAGACATCGTTCCGGGTCCCCCGCAACAGATTTCTCAGAATATGGAGATCACGCTCTACATCGCCGACTATTTCGACAAGAAGATCTATTCTTCCACCACGGTCAACGCGGTGGGCGTGGGCACCAACATCACCAAATGCATCATCAACGGACTTAAGAACATGCCCGTGAACTCACCGCAGATGAAACGTTTCGTGGAAACCGGCAAGGACAAGATACTGGCCTACTACCGCCAGCAGGCCGACCGCATTATCCAGCAGGCGGAGACCCTGGCTGCGCAGCACCGCTACGACGAGGCTTTCTTCCTGCTCACCTCCATTCCCGACGCGGTGGGCGAGGCCTTCGACAAGGCGATGGCCGCCACCCTGCGTATCTACCAATCGTATGTAGATAGGATGTGCGACGAGAACCTGGCCAAGGCGCGCGCGGCCTGGGCGGCCAACCAGAACTCGGCGGGCGCCACGGAAGCCGGAACCTTCCTGAGCCAGATCTATCCCGACGCCAAGTGTTACGGCGATGCCATGTCGCTTTACGGAGAAATCAAGGGCAAGGTGCTGGACGACTGGAAGTTCGAGATGAAGAAATGGCAGGACGGCGTGGATCTCGAATCTCAGCGCATCGGAGCCATGCGCGATATCGGCGTGGCGTTCGGAAACGGCCAGCAGCCCACCACCTACACGGGCCTGGGCTGGTTGTTGCGATAAGCGGCAAACTACCGACGGAGCGGATTGTTCTGCCTTTCCGCTCCGTTTACCTTAATCTAAAAAACGAAACATCGAATATCGGAATGAGAAATATCTTTTATCGAAAAGCGGTTGCCGTGTGTGCGCTCGCTTTTCTCCTTTCAGGCATACGGACACAGGCGCAGGTGTCGTGCATCACCCTTGAGAAACAGATCCCGATTCATTTCTGGGGACAGAAGATAGAACCCTGGTGGTTGTCGGACGTGGTGAAAAACGGTGTGGAGAATTTTGTAAAGGAACATCTGATCGTGGATGATCCGCAGGCCGTGAAGGATTCCTCGTTCGCCGTGGTCTTCGCCTCCGAGAAACGCCATGCCGATGCCTTGAAAAGCCAGTCGGGCAAGCTAAAGATGCAGGGCAAGAACCTTAAGTCGGGCGATGCGGTATATCTACCGTCTTTGTTCGGGCTCCACTTGCTTAAACGCGAGGACCGGTTCGGACTGCTCACCACCGGCGGAAACATCGTGGTGATGCCGGTTTACGACCAGATAGCCTTTCTCTACACCAATCATTCGGAATGGGGTTCGGTGCTGTTGCCGATGATGATCGTCTATAAGGGCGGCAAATACGCGCTGATGGATCCGAGCGGTTTTCCGGTGACCCGTTTCTGCGATACGGAAGAAGAGCTTTCTTCGGCCTATATCGTGGGCAAGGCCAACGAATTCAGGATAACCGACACCATTCAACCCGAAGAGCTCTGGGGTTTCTAATCCGTTTCCGTACTTCTTAATTTTGAAAAGATGAAAAGAAAAATATCCCATATCGCCGTTTTGGCCATGCTGTCCTGGGCTTCCGTGTCCTTTGCCTTCGCACAGGGCCGCCTGCAACAGGACGGAGAAACGCAATACAAGCGCAGTTCGCTCTATTCGCTCCTGTTGGCTCATCCGGACGCCAAGTATTCCAAGCAGATAGATTACGTTTACCTTTCGTTGCCGCCGGCCGACAAATACGAAGACCACAACATGAACGTGCGCCGTATCTCGGCTTCGGGCACCAAGCAGGTCGCTCCGGAAGCGATCGCGCGTTTCTGTGAAGTGAACCATGTGGCCCGACGTCTGGTGGCCAAGTGGTTCGACCGCGACGCGGAAGGCAATTTCGACGTGAACCTGATTGCCCGGCGCGGCAATTACAACGCCTCCGAAATGGACGTGCAGCAGGCCAGGATGAGCAAGCGGGGGCTGTCGCTGCTCTCGGACGCGGGCGAACAGTTGATCGGCAACACCTTCGTTATCGTAAACGATATCGTATATGTGGATAAGGAAAAACAGGCCAAGACCGCCAGCCTTATCCTGAGCATCATCGGGGCGGCCGCCAACGCCGCCAGTGCCGCTTCCGGTTCCAGCGAAGGGGCCGCCGTGGGCGACGGTCTGGCATCCCTCGCCTTTCTAGGCGCCGTGATTGCCGACAACTTAGGCGGTTTCACCGTAAAGGTGCGCACGCACCTGCTCCAACTGGACTGGAACGATTCGATAGCCGACGTATTCTATTCCGATTACTGGGTGGACAAGAACACGCCCGAAGAAGAACGTGCGGCCCGCCGCCGGATGTTCGACCAAAGCCCGCTGTTCGGGTTGCGCTATATCGGATATTACGATGTAAAGAGCGAGAAAACGGTGCTCAAGGGGGTTAACACGCCCGAAGACGTGATCACCAAGGTCTGCGCCCGCGGCCTGGACAAAGCCATTGTGGGCCTGCAGCAGAAGTACGAGGCGTTTAAGGTGAAGACACCCGTCATGGAGGTGAAAGACGGCAAGGTCATCGCGAAAATCGGCATGAAGGAAGGCTTGACGGCCGCCACCAAATTCGAGGTCCTGCAGCAGGTGGAGAAAGACGGAAAAACGATCTATCGCCGCATAGGAACCGTCGCCCCGGAAAAGAAACAGATCTGGGACAACCGCTTTATGGCGGCCGAGGAACAGGCGGCGGGTTCGGAACTGACGGCCACCACGTTCAAGACCCTTACCGGCGGCCCGTTCTATCCGGGCATGCTGATCCGTCAGTTGAAATAACATCGAAGAACAATCCGAAAAACAAGCGAGAAATGGAAAGACGACTGATTTTGACCATAGGGCGTGAAATGGGTTCCGGAGGCCGTGACCTGGCGCAGCATCTGGCGCGGCTCCTCGACCTGAAATTCTACGACAAGGAACTGATACACGAGGCGTCCAAAGACAGCGGCATCTGCAAGGACTGCTTCGAGAAAGCGGACGAAAAGCCGCAGAAGGTGTGGTACTCGCGCTTTCCGTTTTTCGGGGATTCGGGCTTCAACGGCCTGAACAACGACAACCTGTTCGAAATTCAGTACCATACCGTGCAGCGCCTGGCCAAAGAAAGCAACTGCGTGTTCGTGGGGCGCTGCACCGACTACATCCTGCGCGAGGATCCGGCCTGCCTCAACATCTTCGTTCACGCACCCAAGGATTTCCGGGTACAGAGGATCTGCCGTTCGATGGAGGTGAGCGAGGAAGAAGCGGTTCAGATCATCGAAAAGACAGACAAGATACGCTCGTCCTACTACAATTTCTACACCAACAAGGAATGGGGCAAGGCCTCCTCCTACCACCTGAGCATAGACACCTCGCTCTCGGGCGTGGAAAAAACGGCCGGATTCGTGGCCGAATGGGTAAAAATAGTAACTTCGCGCGCTTAAAAGGAGATTTATTATGTTACAGTTGCAAGTTATCCGTCAGAATCCGCAGGAAGTGATCGCGGCGCTCACCAAGAAACACTACGCGCCTGCCAAGGAACAGATTGAAAGGCTGCTGGAACTGGATTCGGCACGCCGTTCCGCCCAGCAGGAACTGGAAGCCGTGTTGCAGGAAATCAACAAGGGATCCAAGGAAATCGGCAAGCTTTTCGCGCAGGGCATGAAGGCCGAGGCCGACGCCCTGAAGGAAAAGACGGCCCAATATAAGGAAACCAACAAGGAACTTACGGCCAAGGTGGCCGACTACGACAGGGAAATACAGACTATCCTCTACAGCATCCCCAACACGCCCCACGCCAGCGTGCCCGAAGGCCGCACGGCCGAAGACAACGTGGTGGAACGCCAGGTGGGCGAGATAGACCATCTGCCCCAGAATGCGCTTCCCCACTGGGAACTGGCCTCCAAGTACGACATCATCGACTTCGAGCTCGGCAACAAGATTACCGGCGCCGGATTCCCCGTGTACAAGGGCAAGGGCGCCCGTCTGCAACGGGCCCTGATAAACTTCTTCCTCGACCGCGCCACTTCCGCCGGTTACCTGGAAATCGAACCGCCCCTGATGATCAACGAGGCCTCCGGCTACGGCACCGGCCAGCTTCCCGACAAAGACGCCCAGATGTATCACGTGGGCCTGGACAACTACTACATGATTCCCACCGCCGAAGTGCCCGTCACCAACCTCTACCGCGACTGCCTGCTGCAGGAAAAAGACCTTCCCGTAAAGAACTGCGCCTATTCGGCCTGCTTTAGGCGCGAGGCCGGCTCCTACGGCAAGGACGTGCGCGGCCTCAACCGCCTGCACCAGTTCGACAAGGTGGAGATCGTGCGCATCGAGAAGCCCGAGAACTCCTACGCCGCCTTGGAAGACATGTGCAAGCATGTGGGCGGGTTGCTGGAAGAACTGGAACTTACCTACCGCGTATTGCGGCTCTGCGGGGGCGACATCAGCTTTACCTCCGCCCTCACTTTCGACTTCGAGGTGTTCAGCGCCGCCCAGAAACGCTGGCTGGAAGTGAGCTCGGTATCGAATTTCGAGACCTACCAGGCCAACCGCCTGCACCTGCGCTACAAGAACGCCGACGGCAAGACCGTGCTGCTGCACACGCTCAACGGCAGCGCCATCGCCCTGCCCCGCGTGGTGGCCGCCCTCTTGGAAAACCATCAGACGGAACAAGGCATCCGCATTCCCAAGGCCTTGCAGCCCTACACCGGTTTCGACATCCTCAACTAAGCATGCGATTCATGAAGTGGCTTGCCCTCTGCCTGTTCGGTTGCGTTTTGGCGGGGTTCTCCCCCGTTTGCGCGCAGGAAAAAGGCAGCCTGCAGAACCGCCTGCAACTGGCCGGCCGCTTTATGGAAAACGGCGAGCGCGACAAGGCGCTCTCCCTCTATGAGGAACTCTACAAGGAAGATCCGCAGACCTTCGTTTACCGCGAATACGTAAAATGCCTGCAGGAACTGGATCAATACGCACAGGCCGAGAAGATTATCCGCAAACAGATGCGTTCGGCGCCCCATCCTGCCGTGCTCCGCGTGGATCTGGCCGCCAATTTCATCAAGGCCGGGCAGAACAAGAAGGCCGAGGCGGTCTTTAACGAGATTTTGCAGAAAAACGAGTTTATCGACGGCGGCCTCTCGCCCAAGGAACTTACGCAGGCCATCGTGCAGCAGACCGGACGCCACGACGTGGCGGTGGCCGTGTATCAGAAGGCGCGCCTTATCGAATGCGGTTCGCCCGACAACCTGCCCTGTTACGCGCTCTATGCCGAGTCTTTGGCCGAACTGTACCGCCAGAGCGGGCAAATCGAGCCGATGCTGGACGAATACCTGCTGCTGATGTCGCAGGATCCTTCGGAATCGGCCAAGGTGTATGCCCGCCTGCAGGGACTCTTGGCGGGCGAGGACGGGAGCCACAGGAAGCGGGCCGAAACGATAAAGCGCGCCTTGGTGCGCAAGATACAGCAACAGGCCGACAATCCCCTGACCCAAGACCTGCTGATATGGGTGCTGTTGCAGGAAAAAGACTTTGAAACCGCCCTCCTGCAGGCCCGCGCCTACAGCCGCCGCTTTGCCGACGGGGGCGCCAAATGGCTGGAAGCCATCCGCACGGTGGCCAAGAACGACCGCTTCGAAGAAGCCTCCGCCCAATACGAGGCCTTTCTGCAGGCCGCGGGCGACCCCAGCCTGCGTATCTCGCCGCAGAACACACGCAACGCGCGCATCGAGCTGCTGAACCTCTACTTCGCCCAACTGGAGGCGCAGGGCGGCAAGGACCTCGACAAGGCGCGCGAGCTCAAGCAGTCCTACCAAAAGCTGCTGGGCGAACTGGGGCGCGACCCGGAGACTTTCGGCATGTACCGCAACCTGGCCAAGATACACGCCTATTACCTCAACGAAAAAGACAGCGCGCAGAGGTGGGTGGAAAAGGCCTTGAACACGGGGCGCTTCTCTTCGCAGCAAAAGGCGCAGCTTAAAATAGATTTGGCCGATATCTTACTGTACTACAACAAGGTGTGGGACGCCACACTGCTTTACGGCCAGGTGGAGAAAGACTTTAAGCAGGATCCCATCGGCTTTTACGCCAAGCTGCAGAACGCGCGGCTTTCGTACTACATCGGCGAGTTCGAATGGGCCAAGAGCCAGCTGGACGTGCTGCGCGCGGCCACGGCCAAGCTGATTGCCAACGATGCCATGGAACTCTCGCTGCTGATACGCGAGAACATGAATCCCGACAGCGCCTACGATGGCCTGACTCTGGTGGCCAGATCCGATTTCCTGGTGTTCCGCCACCTGTACGAACCCGCGCTGGAACTCCTGGACGAGGTGCTGCAGATGCCCCTGGAGGGCGCGCTCTTCGATGAGGTATATTACCGCAAGGCGCATATCTTCCTGGCCATGGACTCGACCGACCGTGCGCTGGAATACCTGCAGAAGGTATACGACTATCCCGATGACGACCTGCTGGCCGACGACGCGCTCTTCGAGGCGGCCGAAATCCACAGGGAACAAGGGGACACCGCGCAGGCCATGGAACTCTACCAACGGCTGTTCCTGGACTTCAAGTCCTCCTCGCTGGCGCCCCTGGCGCGGCAGCGCTACCGCGAACTGCGCGGCGACCGATAGCCCGCCAAGGCTTGGGAAACCATTCAAACAAACACGAAAATGAAATCCAGCCATACCCGAAAATCCCGCCCCACCGAGGTGCGCGCCAAGAAGAACCTGGGCCAGCACTTCCTCAACAACACCGACATGGCGCGCGTGATTGCCCGCTGCGTGCACGCGCATTATGTTCCGAAACTGATGCCCGACGGCAGCCTGGACGGCCTGGAGGCCGGCGCGCTGAGCCGCGATGCCTCCGAGTTTTCTTCCCTTGACCCGACATCGCTCAACGTGCTCGAGATAGGCCCCGGCATGGGCGTGCTGAGCCAATGCCTTTGGGAAGACCCTTCGCTGAATGTTTCGCTGGTGGAACTGGACGCCGAATCGGTGGTGTATCTGGCGCGGCATTTTCCGCAACAGACCGACAACGGCCGCCTTATTCCCGCCGATTTCCTCAAGATGGACTTAGACAGACTCTTTCCGGACACGACCGGAAAGCCGCAGGAATTCGTGCTTACCGGCAACTTTCCCTACAACATCTCCAGCCAGATCCTGTTTCGCGCGCTGGACAACAAGGAGCGGATCCCGTTGGTGTCGGGCATGTTCCAGAAGGAAGTGGGCGAACGGGTCTGCGCCAAGCCCGGCAGCAAGGCCTACGGCATTCTGAGCGTGCTGCTGCAGGCCTTCTACAACACCGAATACCTCTTTACGGTGGAACCCTTCGAGTTTACGCCGCCCCCGCAGGTGCGCTCCTGCGTGATACGGCTCACCCGCAACGACACCGAACGCCTGGGCTGCGATGAGAAACGCTTTACCGGCATCGTAAAGCGCGCGTTCAACCAAAGGCGCAAGACCCTGCGCAACGCCCTGCAGTCGTTTGCCGAAGAACAGAACCTGCCGCTTTCGGCGCTCCCGCAGCAACTTCTGGGCAAACGCGCCGAGGAACTGAGCGTTCAGGATTATATATCACTTACACAGTGTTTTGAAAAATAATTATTTTTGTCCGTTTAATCACCATTCCAAAAAAACCGGCGTTATGAAAAGGGCTTTTGTTTTTATCCTGGCGTTTTTTACCACCCTCAGCATGTTGCTGGCGGTTCCGGCCATCAAGAAACCGATTACCGTGGAACAGGCCGACGGCACCACCATCACCGTTTACCTTAAAGGCGACGAAAGCACCAAATGGTACGAGACCTTAGACGGCTACAGCCTTCTGTGAAGGTGGAAAAACAGTTTTACTATGCCGTGACGGACAAAGACGGTAACATGGTGGCCTCGAAAGTAAAGGCGCACGACATGGACCAGCGCACCCGTCAGGAAAAGAAACTGTTGAAGAAAACGCCCAAGCAGTTGCGGTATTCCCCGCAACAGCGGTCTACGATGCGTGCCAGAGGGCCGGTGGCCTTTGCCAACGACCCGGCACGCACCCTGGCCAACAGCCCGCTGGCCAAGGCGATGAAGAACCGCAAGGGCCTTACCGAGCCGGTGGTCCGCCGCGCGCCCATCATCCTGATCAACTTCGCCGACAGGAAGATGAGCACGCCCAAGGCAAACTACGAAAAACTGATAAACACCCGCAACTACACCGAGAACGGCTGCACGGGCTCCTTTCTCGATTATTTCTTGGACAACAGCCGTGGGCTTTTCCGTTTTGAGGCCGATGTGATCGGACCGATAACGCTCTCGAAGAACAGGGCATATTACGGCGGAAACGACCCTTATTACGATGAAGACGAACACCCGCAGGAAATGGCCGAAGAAGCCTGCCGTCTGGCGCTTGCCTCCGGAGTGGATTTCAGTAAATACGACTTCGACGGTGACGGTTACTTAGACGGGGTGCATATCATCTTTCCCGGCAAGGGCGAAGAGACTTCCGGGGACGACGACGCCATCTGGTCGCATATGTGGAATGTGGAAACCCCGGTGGATCTGAACGGCACGTATTTAGACGTGTACTCCTGTTCGGCGGAATTGTCGTACGACGGAGACTGGGACTGCATCGGCACGCCGGTGCACGAGTTGAGCCATGTTTTCGGTTTGCCCGACCTGTACGACTCCGACGATACGGACAATGGCTCTGCCGTTGATCCGGACGAATTCGACGTAATGGCGGGCGGCTCCTACAACAACGACAGCCGCACCCCTCCCCTGCATAACGCCTGGTCGCGCATCCAGATGGGCTGGCTGGATCCGGTGGAACTGACCGAAGCCTGCAAGGTGAAACTTTATCCGGCCGAAGAAGCCACCACAGCCTTCTATTACAACACGCCGGTAGAAGGCGAATACTTCGTGCTGGATTACCGGGGCGAGGAAAGCAAGTGGGATGAATACATTCCCGGCCACGGCATGCTGATTTTCGCCGTGAACGAGAATGTGGAGCTGAACTACGACGGATACACCGTCTCGGCTTGGGAATACAACTGCATCAACTGTAAGGCTTCCGACCGTGGTTTCTATATCAAACAAGCCAACGGCGGCAAGGAGTCTAATTCATCTATGGGCAGCGGAACGCCATTCCCCGGCAGTTCCAACAAGACTTCCTTTACCGATCAAACCGCACCGGCATCCACCTCTCATTCGGGGCAGAAAACAAACAAGCCCATTACCGAGATAGCCGAGATGGAAGAGGGCGGCGTATCCTTTGTATTTATCGATAAAAGCATCACGATTCGCGATAACTTAGGCAATGTACGCACCAGCGATGATCCGGTTCCGGTAAGAACGCCTATGTTCAATCCCAACGGCGGCGCGGTAACGGAAGGCACACGGGTAACCATAACTTCCTCCACTCCCGGCGCCACCATTTACTACACCCAAGACGGCAGTGAACCCACCGTTAAAAGCACCGTGTATTCCTCTCCCATCGTAACAACGAGGCAGGTAACACTTAAGGCTTTTGCCGTAAAGGAAGGCTGGGAAAACTCGGCTGTCGCCACCGCCACCTTTACGATTAAAGGCAACGACCCCATTACCGAGCGGGTGGCAGACCCCGTATTTGACCCCCAGTCGGGCGCGGTGCCCCAAGGGAGGAAAGTCAGGATAAGCTGCGCCACGGAGGGAGCCACCATCTTCTATACCACAGACGGCAGCGAACCCACGCCCGAAAGCAATGAATACACGGATTACATCTCCATCACCAAGGCCGTAACGATCAAGGCGGTGGCCATCAAGGAAGAAATGCAGGACTCCCGGATTGTAACGGCCAAATACACGATTAGAAGCGGTAGCGGTGACGATGACGACCCGAATGTGGCCAACGAAAGCGAAGAACAAGCCGGTATCAAGGTGTATCCCAACCCCAACGACGGCCATTTTTATATCGAACTTCCCGAAACGGCCGAGGTCTCGGTGTTCTCCATCAACGGTGCTCTGCTTGAGAAACAAAGCCTGCGGGACGGCCTGCACGAAATGCGGCTCGACAGGAGCGGCTCCTATATCCTGCGCATCCGCACCTCCCGGGCAAGCGTTTCCAAAAGGGTAATCGTTCGTTAATACAAAATGATTTACATTGCTTTGCCGGCCATGAACGAGCCGGATTTACCCGCCCGTCTCCTGGATCTGAACCGGCAAAGCCTGCTTCCCCATACGGTCTGCGTGTGCATCAACCAACCGCAGGCCTATCATACCGACGGTCTTCCGCAGCATTTGCAGACCTGCCGCGTCAATCAAGAGGTTTACGCGCGTTTGCAGCAGATGAAAGCGGAAGGCCGTTTTGCGTTCCGTCTGGAGCTTATCGACCGCTTCAGCGAACCGATGGCCTGGCAAGGCAAGCATTTCGGCGTGGGCTGGGCGCGCAAGACCGCCATGGATTTCGTGGCGCAAGAGGCCGCCGACACCGACATCCTGGTGTGCGCCGATGCCGACACGCTCTATCCGCCCGGTTACCTGCAAGACATTCAGAAACAATTTGACGCCTATCCCGATGCCGTGGCCTTGGCCAATCCCTACTACCATTTCCTTGCCGAGGCCGAGGGGAACGGCCTGCCGCAGGCACAGCAGGCCGCCATACTGCATTACGAGGTGTATATGCGTTCCTACGCGCTCAACATGCGCTTGACCGCGCATCCCTACGCCTTTACCGCCGTGGGCTCCTCGATGGCCTGCCGCATGAAAGCCTACCGCAAGATAGGCGGCATCTCGCCCTTCAAGAGCGGCGAAGACTTCTACTTCCTACAGAAACTGGCCAAGACGGGCGCCCTGATCGTGCATAGCGATTCGGTGAGCCATCCTTCCCCGCGCCTGAGCGAGCGCGTGTTTTTCGGCACCGGCCCGGCCCTGCAGAAGGGTATGGAAAAAGGCTGGGTATCCTATCCCATTTATCCCATGGCCTTGTTCGGACGCATGAAAGAGGCCTACAGCGCGCTGACCCAACTGTTCGAAAGCGGCAGGTCAAGCCAAACCCTGGATTTCTGGGAAGAAGCCTTCGGCAAGGACTGGTGGAAGCCCTTGAAACAGAACTGCGGCGGCAAGCAGGCGCAATTCATCCACGCCTGCAAGGAAAAATTCGACGCCCTGCGCAGCCTGCAGTTTTTAAAGGCGAACTATGCGCAGGACGACATACAGGACTGGCGGAACCTGTGCGCATTATGCCGCAACTTAGAGGCGGTGGGCCTGCACGAAGGCAGCGTGGCCGAGATATGCGGCAACCCTGAGGTCCGCTCGCTATCGGACTTACGGCTGCAAGACTGGAAAGCCCTGCGCGAGTACCTTTTCCTGTGCGAGCGCTCGCTGCAGCGCGGACAGCCCGTCTTACCGGCCTGGTGATAACCATCTTTAATCATCATAAATCAAATCTTCAATTTCAGAACCATGCAAGAAACAAGACGAACACCTAAGGCTTCCCTGCGTTTTAAACGGTGGAGCCGCTGCGGGTACGCGATCTTTGTGTCGCGCAAGACCTGCGTAAGCATCGGGGTCCTGTCGCTTGCCTGCTGTTCTATCCTGAATTTGAAAGCGCAGACCCTTTCCGCACAGGAAAACATCGGCGCGGGCGGCTCTTTCGCCATGGCGGAGGAAGAAAGCCAGTCCGGTACGGCGGAAAGCGCCCTGCTTCCCGACACGATGCCCGTCGTGCAGCTGGAGCAGGTAAGCGTGCAGGGGGAGAAACCCTGTCCGCTTCCGCCCATGATGCAGAGGCTCTCCGCGCTGTCGGTTCAGGATATACGGCAGGCGGGGGTGCAGAACCTGCAAGACCTTTTGCGCACCCTGCCCGGCGTGGACATCCGCAGCCGGGGTTCCGAAAACGTGCAGGCCGACCTGCAGATGCGGGGCGGCACCTTCGACCAATGCGCCGTACTCCTGGACGGCATCGACCTTTCCGACCCCCAGACGGGGCATCATGTGCTGAACCTGCCCCTGCCTATGGCGGCCATCCATCGCATCGAGGCCTATCAGGGCGCGTGCGCGTGGAGCTACGGCCTGGCACCCTTCTCGGGTGCGGTGAACTTCATCCCCACCCCCTTGGGAAGCACCTACCTCGACCTGTCGGCATCGGGCGGCATGTACGGCTACTACCAGGCCGAAGGCCACGCCCAATACAGCAGGAAAGGCTGGAGCGTGGCGGCCGACGCCGGGCACAGCGCCTCGCAAGGCTATACCGACAACACCGATTTCCGCATCACGCAGGCCTTGGTGCGCGCCGGCTGCAACAAGCCCGAGCGCTTCGGCACGCTCAGGCTGAGCCTCGGTTTCGTGGACAAGCAATTCGGCGCCCAAAGCTTCTATTCGGCGCGCTACAGGGAACAGTTCGAAAAAACCAAGACCTTCCTCGCCATCCTGCAATACACCAAGGCCTGGAGAAGCTGGCGCGTGGAAGCCCGTGCCTACTGGCGGCAGAACCACGACCGCTACGACCTTTTCCGCCACCCCGACAAAGCCCCCGAATGGTACACGGGTTCCAACTTTCACCGCAGCGACGTGGTGGGCGTCGGCGCCACCGCCGCCTACGCCTGGAAAAGGGGCGGAACCACGATGTTCGGCATCAACTACCGCTACGAGCATATCTTCAGCAACAACCTGGGCGAGACACTGCCGGAAGTGGAAGCGGGCGAATCGCCCGGCAAGCGCGTGCCTTTCGAAAAGAACGCCTTCTACACCAAAAGCGGGCTTCGGCAGGTGGCCAACGGCTTTATCCAGCACAACTACCAGTCGGAGAACCGCAAGTGGAAGGCCGCCGCCGGACTGCTGCTGAACGGCAGCCCCGATTTCGGTGTCTCCTTGTTCGGCGGCGCCTCGGCAAGCTACCGCTGGCATAGCGACTGGACGTGGAGCTTGTTCGTGAACCACGCCTACCGCCTGCCCACCTTCACCGACCTCTACTACACCTCCGCCACCCAGCAGGGCAACCGCCATCTCAAGCCCGAACAGGCCGTTACCGCCGAGACAGACCTGCGCTGGCAGCACGGTGCCTTCCGGGCACGCATGGGCGTGTTCTACCGCTACGGCTTCCGCATCATCGACTGGGTGCGGCAGAGCGGGCAGGAAACCTATGTGGCGAGCAACCTCACCCACCTGCAGACCGTGGGCGCGGAGGCCGGTTTCTCCTATATGCCCGGCATCCCCTACCTGCGCAAGGTCGGTGTGGACTACGCCTACCTTTTCGTGGGCAAGCAGACCGGCAAGAACCATTCGCTCTATGCCACCGACTACCTGCGCCATCACCTGAGCCTGACGATAGACCACGGCATCTACTCCTCCTTGGGCGCCAGCTGGGAATTCATCGTGAACGACCGCGCCGGCACCTACCTGAATGAGGCATCGCAGGAAACCCGCTACAAGCCCTACCTGCTCTGCAACCTGCGGCTGTATTGGAACCGCCCGCGCTACGAGATCTTCGTGACGGCCTCCAATCTGTTCAACCAAAAGTACTGCGATCTGGGCAACATACCCCAGGCCGGCATCTGGGTAAAGGGCGGCGTAAAGTTGAAATTATAGCGGAAGGCAAGTCCGTTTGTCGCCAAGAAAACTTAATTTCGCGTTCTATGCGGAACGTTTTCACGACAGACGGACTAACACCCCTTTGGGTTATTCTGGGGCCTACGGCGAGCGGAAAGACAAGTCTGGCGGTGAACCTTGCCCAACGGCTGGACGGCGAGATACTGAGCGCCGACTCCCGGCAGGTGTACCGCGGCATGGACATCGGTTCGGGCAAGGACTTGAACGAATACAGCCTGACAAACCTTGATGGTTCGAAAACGGACATTCCCTACCATTTGATCGACGTGGCCGAGGCCGGCGAGGAATACAACCTTTTCCGCTACCAGCAGGCCTTCGACGCGGCCTACGCCGACATCTGCGCCCGCAAGAAAACACCCGTGCTCTGCGGCGGCAGCGGGCTTTACCTGGCGGCGGCCCTGGGCAGGAAACGTTTCCGCGAGGTGCCTTGCAACACCGCCCTGCGCACATCGTTGCAGAACAAGAGCGATGAGGAACTGGCGCGACTTCTGGCCTCCTACGGCCCCTTGCACAACCATACCGACACCGAAACGCGGGAACGCTGCCTGCGCGCGCTCGAGATCGCCGAGTTCGAGAAAACGAACCCCGCCCCGGAACGCATCATTCCCGAGCCCAAGGTATTCGGCATCCGCTTCGAGCCCGAAGTCCTGAGGGAACGCATAAGAATCCGATTGCGGGAACGCCTCGAAAACGGCATGACAGAGGAGGTGAAAGCCCTGTTGGACAGCGGCCTCAAACCCGAACAGCTTACCTATTACGGCCTTGAATACAAATACCTTACACTGTATATCACCGGACAGATGGAACGCGAACGGATGGAGCGCGAACTCTATTTCTCCATCTGCCAGTTCGCCAAACGCCAGCGAACCTGGTTCCGCAAAATGGAAAGGGAAGGCTGCCGCATAAACTGGATAGACGGAAACCTGCCGTTAGAAGAAAAATTGAACCAAATAGTTTCCCGACAATAAACGCGCCATAGCGAATGTCGCATTATACGGACTGAGATTCCGTATAATCTGCGTACAATAACTTATCGTAAGGATACCTTGTAAGATGTACTCGTTTTATTTCCTCGTACAACATCTGCTTGAACGCATCCACGTTGTTTTTCTTTACGGCGGAGAGGAAAATGCAGGGCGCGTTGTCTTTGGCGTACCACATCTTCTGCAAGTCGTCCAACGAATAGTTGCGCTTGGTTACGGGGCTTAGATCGTCGGGATCCTTGGCCTCGTAGGTATAGGCATCCATCTTGTTGAACACCACGATGGTCTTCTTGTCGGCGGCGCCGATTTCGGCCAGGGTCTGGCGCACGATTTCCATCTGCTCTTCGAATTCGGGATGCGACACGTCCACCACATGCAGCAGGATATCGCTCTCGCGCACCTCGTCCAAGGTCGATTTGAACGATTCCACCAGACTGTGCGGCAGCTTGCGAATAAAGCCCACCGTGTCGGACAGCAAAAAAGGCAGGTTTCCGATCACCACCTTGCGCACCGTTGTGTCGAGCGTGGCGAACAGCTTGTTCTCGGCCAGCACTTCCGACTTGCCGATCAGGTTCATGATGGTGGATTTTCCCACATTCGTATAGCCCACCAGGGCCACGCGCACCATGCTGACCCGGTTCTTGCGCTGGAGCACCTTCTGCTTGTCGATTTCGGCCAATTTGTTCTTGAGCAGCGTTATCTTGTCGTGAATCACGCGGCGGTCGGTCTCTATTTCCTTTTCGCCGGGACCGCGCATCCCCACCCCGCCGCGTTGCTTGCTGAGGTGCGTCCACATACCGGTAAGGCGCGGCAGCAGGTACTGGTACTGCGCCAGTTCCACCTGCGTGCGGGCGTGTGCGGTGCGGGCATGTTTGGCGAATATGTCGAGAATCAGCGTGGTGCGGTCCAGCACCTTGCATTTGAGTTCCTTCTCGAGGTTGCGCGACTGGGCGGGGCTCAACTCGTCGTCGAACACCACCATATCTATCTTTTCGGCCTCCACATAGGTCTTTACCTCCGCCAGCTTGCCCGAACCGATATAGAACTTGCCGTTGGGCAGGTCGAGCCGCTGCATGAACACATGCTCGGTCTTTGCCCCGGCGGTATCCACCAGAAAGGAGAGTTCCTTAAGGTATTCCGTTTCCTTCTCCACGCTTGTGCCGCCCGTGGCGATGCCCACCAGCACAGCACGTTCCTGTATCTTCTTGGTTTCGATGTAAGCCATTAATAACCGATGATTTTCCGCACGTCCCGTATGGTCTTGATGCCGCTTTCCCTCGCCTTCTCTCCCCCTGTCTTGCGCACCTTTTCCAGATAGGCGTCGTCGGCCAGTATTTCCTTGATTTTTTCGCGCAAGGGCGCCACGAATTTCACCGCATCCTCGGCCAGCTGTTTCTTGAGGTCGCCGTAGCGGATGGCGCATTCGTTGTAGGCCTTGTCGTAGAAGTCATACACTTCCTGCGAACAAAGAATCTTCACCAACTGGAACAGGTTGGCGATCACTTCCGGCTTCTCCTGATTCTGTTGGGTGGGGCCGCTGTCGGTGGTGGCGCGCATGATCTTCTTGCGGATCACCTCGTCTTCGTCGGTAAGGAAAAGGGCGTTGTTGCCGCTCTCGCTCTTACCCATCTTGCCGCTGCCGTCTAAGCCGGGCACCTTCACCAGGTTGTTGCCGAAGTTGAACGCCTGCGGCTGCCCGAAATATTCCACGCCGTACATGTGGTTGAAGCGCTGGGCGAACACCCGCGTCATTTCCAGATGCTGCTCCTGATCCTTGCCCACCGGCACGAAATCGGCCCTGTGCACGAGAATGTCGGCCGCCATCAGCGTGGGATAGGTAAGCAGGCCCGCGTTCACGTTGTCGGGGTTCTGTCGCACCTTGTCCTTGAACGAGGTGCAGCGTTCCAGCTCGCCCAGGTAGGCGTTCATGTTCAGAAACATATAGAACTCGCACAGTTCGGGGAAATCGCTCTGGGCGTAGATGGCCACCTTCTCGGGGTCGATGCCGCAGGCGATGTAGGACGCCAGTATGTTCTTCACGTTCCGCCCCAGATGTTCCGGATGCGGATGGGTGGTAAGGCTGTGGTAGTCGGCGATAAAGTAAAAGCAGTTGTACTCGTCCTGCATGCGGATAAAGTTCTGCAGGGCGCCGAAATAGTTGCCCAGATGCAAATCGCCCGTGGGCCGTATGCCGCTAACGACAATCTTCTTTTCCATAGATGTTTCTCCTCTTTGCGCGCCGACGCTCCGGCACGGTTCGCGAATTTACTACAATCCGAACAAACCGCAGGCGTTGGCGGTGGTGGCTTGGGCTATTTCCTGCGGGGTCTTGCCGAGGATTTCGGCCAGTTTATGACCGATGATGGGGATGTATGCACTTTCGTTGGGCTTGCCGCGGTAGGGCACGGGGGCGAGCCAGGGGGCGTCGGTTTCCAGTACGAGGCTCGACAAGGGCACGTTCTTCACCACCTCGGGCAATCCGGCGTTCTTAAAGGTAAGCACGCCACCGATGCCGAACAGGAAGCCCAGGTCGAGCACCCGCGCGCTCTGCTCCACGCTGCCGCTGTAGCAGTGGAACACGCCGTGCAGGCCGCCGTCCTGCGCCTCCTTGAGGATATGCCAGGCTTCCTCGAAGGCGTTGCGCACATGCAGCACCACGGGCAGGTTCAGGTCCTTGGCCCAGCGGAGTTGGATCCGGAAGGCGTCCTGCTGTTCGCGGAAATAGGTCTTGTCCTGGTAGAGGTCGATGCCGATCTCGCCCACGGCCACATAATGCGGATTTCCGTCGGTTTTGGTTCCCGCATCGGACGAAAGGTGCCGGTAAAGAATATCCAGATTCTGTTTGTAGTCTTCGCGCACTTCGGTGGGATGCAGCCCGATGGTGGGATAGACTGCGTCGGGATAGGCGCGGCAAAGTTCCAGGATTGGTTCCACCGAATGAAGGTCCACCCCGCCCATAATCTGCTTGAAGACGCCGGCTTCCAGCGCCCGTTCCACCAAGACCGAAGCCGCCTCCTGCCCTTCGGCCGGTTCATAGGTATGCGTATGTGTGTCGATCCAGTTCATCTGTCTCTGTTTTTGAGTTTTTCCATATTCTTCTTGCCGTAGGCCTCTCCTCTGGAGAACAAATATTCAAACCTTACAATGTCTCCATCAACATGGATATGGAGTGCAAAGAAAGCCCGCTGTGCCCCGATACGAATACGGTAAACATTCCTGAGACTTTCTATTTTCTTGCAGTTGGCGATTTCATCGATAGTCGTTGCGTCAAAAACCTGATTGACGGCATCCACTACAGACTTGTGTCTCTTACCCGACAATTTATCGAGTGCCTTCACAAACTCTTTGGAAAATTCAACCCTCATTTATTCCTACCTGTATTTTCCAAGACCGTGACGGTGCATAAAATCTTCTTTTTCCTGCCCGTCCACCATCTCCTTGCCTTCAGGACGGGTCGATACGAGGTAGCGGTACAACTCGGCATCCTCCATTTCGGAAGCCTCCTTAATCAACAACTGTTCGATATATTTCTTAAGGTTGATGCCCGTTGCCGCCGCCTTTATGGTCAACGCACGGAACACATCTTCCCTGATATCGATTAACTTACGGTGCGTGGGTTGGCTTTGAGAAGTTACTGCGGTATTCATAACGTTTCGATATTTCCGCAAAGTTAATTCATATATACCGTATATACAAATTCCAGTTCGGATAGACGAAAAGGTTCAAGCTTGTTTCCTGTTTCAAAATTGGCTGTAAAAATGTACCTTTGCGCGTTTGTACCGCAGAAAAACAAAAGCATAAACCTTATAATCATGGCAAAACAAAAGAAATTCATGACCTGTGACGGGAATGAAGCCACGGCCCACGTCGCCTCTATGTTTAGCGAGGTAGCCGCCATTTATCCCATCACACCGTCATCGCCCATGGCCGAACACATCGACGAATGGGCCTCGCAAGGCAGAACCAACATGTTCGGCGAGAAAGTAAGGGTGGTTGAAATGCAGTCGGAAGCCGGTGCGGCCGGTGCCGTTCACGGTTCGCTGCAGGCCGGTGCCCTCACCACTACCTACACCGCCTCGCAAGGCTTGCTGTTGATGATTCCCAACATGTACAAGATTGCCGGCGAACTGCTGCCGGGCGTTTTCCACGTGTCCGCCCGCGCCCTGGCCTCGCACGCCTTGTCTATCTTCGGCGACCATCAGGATATTTATGCAACCCGCCAGACCGGCTTCGCCTTCCTGGCCTCCAGCTCGGTTCAGGAATGTATGGACTTGGCCGGCGTGGCCCACTTGGCCGCCATCAAGAGCCGCGTTCCCTTCTGCCATTTCTTCGACGGTTTCCGCACCAGCCACGAAATCCAGAAGATCGAGGCCATCGACATGGAAGACATGAAGGCCTTGGTGGACACCGACGCCTTGAAGGCCTACCGCGAACGCGCCCTCAATCCCGAACATCCCGTAACGCGCGGCACGGCGCAGAACCCCGACGTATATTTCCAGGCCCGCGAAGCCTGCAATCCCTACTATGACGCCGTTCCCGACATCGTGAACGACTACATGCAGAAGATTTCGGCGCTTACCGGCCGCGAATACAAGCCCTTTACCTACTACGGCGACCCCAACGCCGAATACGTGATCGTGGCCATGGGTTCGATTACCGACACGCTCATCGAAACCATCGACTACCTGGCCGCCCAGGGCAAGAAGAACATCGGTCTTATTACCGTTCACCTCTTCCGTCCCTTCAGCGCCAAATACCTGCTCAACGTACTGCCCAAGAGTGCCAAGCGCCTCTGCGTGCTCGACCGCAGCAAGGAACCCGGCGCCGCCGGCGAAGCCTTGTATCTGGACATCGTGGAAGTGATGAGCCACCTGGAAAAACGTCCCGAAGTGATCTGCGGACGCTACGGCCTCAGCTCCAAGGACACGACCCCGGCCCACATGCTGGCGGTTATCGAGAACGTTCAGGCCGCCAAGCCCATGAACAAGTTCACCGTGGGTATCGTGGACGACCTGACCCACCTGTCCCTGCCCCTGCTTCCCGAAATCGACACCGCCCCCGCAGGAACCTATGCCTGCAAGTTCTACGGCTTGGGTGCCGACGGTACCGTGGGTGCCAACAAGAACACCATCAAGATTATCGGTAACACCACCGACAAGTACTGCCAGGCCTACTTCTCCTACGACAGCAAGAAGTCGGGCGGCTTTACCTGCTCCCACCTGCGTTTCGGCGACAAGAAGATCAACTCGCCCTACCTCGTCACCACGCCCGACTTCGTGGCCTGCCACGTGGCCAACTACATCTTCAAGTACCCCATGCTGCGCGGTTTGAAGAAAGGCGGCAACTTCCTGTTGAACTCCTGGTGGGACGTGGAAGAGACCAAGCGTCAGCTTCCCAACGCCATGAAAAAATACCTGGCGGAAAACGACATCAACTTCTACATCATCAACGCCACCAAGATTGCCGAGGAAATCGGGCTGGGTAACCGCACCAACACCATCCTTCAATCGGCGTTCTTCAAGATTTCGGGCGTGATTCCGTTCGAAAAGGCGGTGGAAGAGATGAAGAAGGCCATCTTGAAATCCTACGGCAAGAAGGGCGAGAACATCGTGAACATGAACTACGCCGCCGTGGACCGCGGTGCCGACTACGTGAAGGTGGAAATTCCCGCCGACTGGAAGAACCTGCAGGACGACGGCAAGATCGGCCTGCGCGAAGGCGCCCGTCCCGACTTTATCAAGAACATCGTTGACGTGGTGAACGACCAGAAGGGCGACGACCTTCCCGTAAGCGCGTTCAAGGATATGGCCGACGGCACTTTCCCCGCCGGCTGCGCCAAATACGAAAAGCGCGGCATCGCCAGCCACGTTCCGGCCTGGGACGCGAGCAAGTGTATCCAGTGTAACCAATGCTCCTACGTTTGTCCTCACGCCGCTATCCGTCCTTTCGTGATGAACGACAAGGAAGTGGCCGCCCTGCCCGCAGGAACCGCCACCATCAAGGCCATCGGCAAGGAATTCGAAGGCATGCAGTTCCGCGTTCAGGTAAGCGTGCTCGACTGTACGGGCTGCGGCAACTGCGTGGATGTCTGCCCGGCCAAGGAAAAGGCGCTCGTTATGCGTCCGCTCATGGAACAGGAAGGCCAGGCCAAGGTATGGGACCACATGGTGGACAACATCACCTCCAAGTCGCATTTGGTTGACGTGGCCAAGACGGTTAAGAACAGCCAGTTCGCACAGCCTCTGTTCGAATTCTCGGGTGCCTGCGCCGGTTGCGGCGAAACCCCGTACATCAAGCTGATCACCCAGTTGTTCGGCGACCGCATGATGGTGGCCAACGCCACCGGCTGCTCGTCTATCTACAGCGGTTCCTTCCCCTCCTCGCCCTACTGCACCAACTCCTGTGGCTGCGGTCCGGCCTGGGCCAACTCGCTCTTCGAAGACAACGCCGAATTCGGCCTCGGTATGGCCACGGCGGTGCGTCAGATGCGCGACCGTCTGCAGATGTACATGAACCAGGCGCTGGAAGATGCCAAATGCCCCGAAAACATCAAGGAACTTTTCCGCTTCTGGATCGAAAACCGCGAAGACGCCGAAAAGACCAAGGAAGTAACGCCCAAAATCCGTGAAGCCCTCAAGGGCACCTCTTGCCCCGTCTGCAAGAACATCCTGGATATGAGCCAGTACCTCATCAAGCGTTCGCAGTGGATCTTCGGCGGTGACGGCTGGGCCTACGACATCGGTTACGGCGGCCTCGACCATGTATTGGCTTCGGGCGAGAACGTAAACGTATTGGTGCTCGACACCGAAGTTTACTCCAACACCGGCGGCCAGGCTTCCAAGTCGACCCCCGTGGGCGCCATCGCCCAGTTTGCCGCCAGCGGCAAGCGTATCCGCAAGAAAGACCTCGGCGCCATCGCCATGACCTATGGTTATGTGTATGTGGCCCAGGTGGCGATGGGTGCCAACCAGGCGCAATACCTCAAGGCCCTGCGCGAAGCCGAAGCCCACAACGGGCCTTCGTTGATTATCGCCTACGCGCCCTGTATCAACCACGGCTTGAAGGCCGGCATGGGTCACAGCCAGATGGAAGAAAAACTGGCGGTTGAAAGCGGTTACTGGCACCTGTGGCGCTACAACCCCGCCTTGGCCGACCAGGGAGAAAATCCCTTCCAGCTCGACAGCAAGGAACCCGACTGGAGCAAGTTCAAAGACTTCATCAACGGCGAAGTACGTTTCAACTCCTTGAAGAAACTCTTCCCCGCCGAAGCCGACCAGCTGTTCCAGGCTTGTCAGGACAACGCCCAGTGGCGCTACAACCAGTACAAACGCTTTGCCGTGGAAGACTGGACGAACGCCAAGAAGTAATCCGTTTCACGGATTGCAATAGAAAAAGCCGAAGCGTGAGCTTCGGCTTTTTTCGTTATAAGGTGATTTGTGCCGAGGCGCGCTGTCGATGATGCATTTTCGGGCGAGTGCGCAGGTATGGAATGGAAACTGGAAAGCATTCTCCGTTGCGGACTTTTGTTTATCTGCGAATTTTTGTACCTTTGCCCTCTGTTTTTGCCGTGGAACAGGCTCTCCCGAAGGGGTTTGTGAAGCGATAAAATGCAGGTTTTCAGTTTTGTATAACAGTAATAAGCGATAGAAATGAAACGTACTTTTCAACCCCACCGCCGCAAGCGTGTCAACAAACACGGATTTCGCGAAAGAATGTCCACCGCCAACGGTCGTCGTGTATTGGCCGCCCGTCGGGCTAAGGGACGCGTTCGTTTAACTGTTTCCGATGAGAGATAGTAAAACGACCTCACGGCTCGTTTTTGTTAAGAATTCTGTTCGTTCCGCTTAAGGGAAGGGCAGAATTTTTTTTTGAAAGAAACCGATACACATGATTGCGTTCCTGCTTTTTCTGGTGCTGGGCATCCTCCTGCTCGCGGGCTTCTTCCTGCGGCTGATCGGCGGGATCTTCTTTCCTTTCTCCGGCCTTTTCGGCCGGCAAAGGCCTGAAGAACCCAAGCGTAAGCCCGAAGGCTCGGTAAGCATCGACTACGTGCCTCCCCGGCAGGAAATGAAAGACATACGCCCCGGCAACAACGTTCCCGATTCCGAATATGTGGAATACGAGGAGCTGGACGACCCGGAGGCACCGGAGAAACCCGACAACGAATAAAGCATCTGTTCACCATGAATATCTTTGGAAAAGCCGTCGCTTACGTTAAGAAAAGCATTCCCACCGACCCCAAGCTGCTGCGCCGCGAGGTAAAGAGCTACGTCATGATCACGCTCAGCCTCTGCCTGTATGCCCTGGGGCTGGTTACGTTCATCATCAATTCCGAAATCGTGAGCGGGGGCGTGAACGGTATCTCCACCCTGCTTTTCTACGCCACGGGCAAGACCATTCCGGTGGCGGCGAGCGCGTTCGTCATCAACGCCGTGCTGCTGCTTATCGGCATCAAGATTCTCGGCAAGGGCTTCGGGTTCAAGACCATCTGGGCCATTGTGGGGCTTTCGCTCTTCATCTCGCTGTGGACGGGCATCATCCGCACCCCCATCCTGGCCGATGACAAGCTGTTTTCGGCCATCCTGGGCGGCGTGCTCATCGGAATCTCGATCGGAACGGCCTTCAACTATGGCGGCAGCACCGGCGGCACCGACATCGTGGCGCTCATCGTGTCCAAATTCCGCAACGTGGGCCCGGGCCGCGTGATCCTGTGGTGCGACATCTTCATCATATCGTCGTCCTTTATCGTGTTCCACTACTTTAACGGACACAGCGTGGTCGATTCCATACGCGTGGTGCTCTACGGCTTCGTCACGATGGGGGTCACCTCCTACACCATCGACCTGTTGGTGCTGGGAAGCCGCTCGAGCGTTCAGCTGCTGATAAACTCCAGGCAGTACGAGGCCATCGCCGACATGATCTCGAACGAGAAGAACCGGGGCGTTACGCTCTTGAACGCCGAGGGCTACTACAGCAAGAAGGAAACCCGCGTGCTGCTGGTGGTGGTGCGCAAGTACGAGCTGCAGCCGCTCATGAAACGCATCAAGGACATAGACCCCAACGCCTTTATGAGCGTTACCAATGCCTTGGGCGTGTTCGGAAACGGTTTTGAAAACATCAAATAGCGCGTCATGTTTTTTCGGGATACCTTCGCGGACTCTATGAAATACGGTTCACGGCTTCTTTTGGCGGTATGTCTTGCAATGGCCTTCGCGGCTCCTGCACATGCGCAGGAACGGGAAGGCGGGGATGCCGTCCAGGAACGGGAGGCTGAACCGGCAGCCCCCAAGAAACAACCCATCTCCATACACTTCAACGTGCGGGTGGACTGGGAAAACCACCTCACCGACATGGGCGATTCCGTGGCTTACAAGTCGGCTTTCTCGGGGCAGTACATCAACTTCATGCTCAACGGAAACATCAACGACCAATTCTCCTATCACTTCCGCTACCGCTTTAACCGCGTAACCTCCTTCTCCTCCTTTTTCGATGCCGTGGACTGGGCGTACCTCGACTACGACATCACGCCCAACTGGCGCGTTTCGGCCGGTAAGCAGATGGTCTACATAGGCGGCTTTGAATACGACTACGCCCCCATCGACGTGTATTTCTGGTCGGGCGCCAACGAGAACATCACCTGCTACGCCTTGGGCGTGTCGGGGCAATACACCACCAACGACGGCCGCAACACGATCGTGGCGCAGATCACCAACTCGCCCTTCACCTCCCGCGAGAAGCCCTTCCAGAACATGTACGCCTACAACGTAGCCTGGTACGGAAACTACGGCTTTTACCGCTCCATCTGGTCGGTGAACATGATGAACTACGCCAAGGGCAAGTTCGTGAACTACATCGCCCTGGGCAACCGCTTCAACATCGCCCCGTTCCTGGCGGTGGAACTCGACTACGTGAACCGCTATTACTTAGGGCAGGGCAGTTTCTTCGGCGACTTCTCGATTATCGGCAACCTGATCTTCAACATCAAGAACCGCGCGAACATCTTCGTGAAGGGCGGCTTCGACTACAACAAGACCGGCAACGACGACATCCTGGTGGGGCCGCTGGCTCTCGGCATCGGGGGTGAATCGGGCTACATAGGCGCGGGGGCTGAATTCTTTCCCCTCAAGAAGAGCAAGGACATCCGCCTGCATGCCTACTGGGCCACCAACAACCGCGCGGACGACTTCAAGAGCCACACCGTGGCCCTGGGCTTTACCTGGCTCCTGCGGGCCTTTGACAGAAAATAACTTCGGCATTCATCCATCGCGAAAAATTCCGTCATGAAAAAATATAAAGAACTGAAGTTTACCACAAGGCGCACCATCGAAGCATTGGTGTTCCTGGCCATTTTCTTTCTGGCGTTCGGCCTTCTGGCGCGCCGCATGGGCACGCCCAACATGCTCAACACCATGATGAAGACGGCGCACGACCTACTGCTCAACACCTGCTTCTACCTTATGGGCATCACCGTGCTTACCGGTGCGCTGGGCCGCCTGCTCACCGAATTCGGCGTGGTCCGCCTGCTCGAGAACATCCTCCGCCCCCTTATGAAGCCCCTCTTCAACCTTCCCGGAGTGGCGGCCTTGGGCGCGGTGCTCACCTTTCTCAGCGACAATCCCGCCATCATATCCCTGGCGCACGACAAGAACTTCAGCAGCTATTTCAAGAAGTATCAATTGATTTCGCTCACCAATTTCGGCACGGCCTTCGGCATGGGGCTGGTGGTCATCGCCTTTATGGTGGGCAAGGGATACGGTACGGGAGCCGTGATCGGGCTCCTGGGCGCCATCGTGGGCAGCATCGTCTCCACCCGCCTCATGCAGCGGGCCATCATCAAGGCCTATCCGCAATACAAGGAAGAGGAAGCCGTGGGCGGCGACAAGGAAAAAATCTCGTTCAAGAGCGAGGGCGGCGTGTTCATCCGCGGCCTCAACGCGATTCTGGACGGCGGCAAGGACGGCGTCCAGTTAGGCCTTGCCATCATTCCGGGGGTCATCGTGATCTCGACGGTGGTGGTGATGATTACCTTCAGCACCGGCGCGGGCGGCACCTATACGGGCGCGGCCTACGAAGGCGTACCCCTCTTACCCTGGCTGGCGGGAAAGGTTAACTTTTTGTTCGAATGGCTCTTCGGCTTCCAGCATCCCGAACTCATCGCCTTCCCCATCACGGCCTTGGGTGCGGTGGGCGCGGCCTTGGGTCTGGTTCCCACCTTCATTGCCCAGGGGTTCATCGACAACAACGTCATCGCCGTGTTCACCGCCATGGGCATGTGCTGGAGCGGCTACCTCTCCACCCACTCGGCCATGCTCGACTCGCTCGGCTACCGCAACCTGGTTCCCAAGGCCATCGGTGCGCACACCATAGGCGGTCTCTGCGCGGGGATTTCCGCCCATCTGTTTTATTTATTATTTTCGCTTGTTTTTTAGCCCGGACGCCGTGCGCGGCGAACAGGTAAAAAACAGAAAACGCAAAAACAAATACAGACATGGAAAAGCAACAATTGTTAAAAGACCTGGAAAGCTACGGCATTGCCGGCACCAAGGAAATTTTCTACAACCTGCCTTACGAGGAGCTTTTCAAACATGAATCCGCTCCCGGTCTGGAAGGATTCGACCGCTGCTACCTTACCGAAACCGGCGCCATGACGGTGGATACCGGCATCTTTACCGGCCGTTCGCCCAAAGACAAATACATCGTGCGCAACCCGGCTTCGGAAAAGAACGTGTGGTGGGCGCAGGAAGGCCGCAAGGGTTCCGACAACAAGCCCATCTCGCCCGAACTGTGGAAGAAACTCTACGACAACTCCGGCAAGGAACTGTCGAACAAGAAACTGTACGTGCAGGACGGTTACGTGGGCGCCAACCCCAACAGCCGCCTGTGCATCCGTATCGTTACGGAAGTGGCCTGGCAGGCTCACTTCGCCAAGAACATGTTTATCCGCCCCACCGAAGAGGATCTCAAGAACTTCAAGCCCGACTTTGTGATGCTCAACGCCTGCAAGACCACCTACCCCGACTACAAGGCCGAAGGCATGAACAGCGAGGTCTATGTGGCCTTTAACCTCGATGAGAGAAGGGCCGTTATCGGCGGCACCTGGTACGGGGGCGAAATGAAGAAGGGTTTCTTCTCGGTGATGAACTACTTCCTGCCCCTCAAGGGCATGGCGGCCATGCACTGCTCGGCCAACATGGGCAAGGACGGCGACACGGCCATCTTCTTCGGCCTTTCGGGCACGGGCAAGACCACCCTTTCGACCGACCCCAAGCGTCAGCTTATCGGCGACGACGAACACGGCTGGGACGACGAAGGCGTGTTCAACTTCGAGGGCGGCTGCTACGCCAAGTGCATCCACCTCTCCAAGGAAAACGAACCCGACATCTTCGGCGCCATCAAGCGCGACGCGCTTCTGGAAAACGTGGTGTTCGACCCCAAGACGGGCAAGATCGACTACGACGACGCATCCAAGACCGAAAACACCCGCGTTTCGTATCCCATCTACCACATCAACAATATCGTGAAGCCGGTTTCCAAGGGCGGTCATCCCTCTAAGGTGATCTTCCTTACCGCCGACGCCTTCGGCGTGCTGCCTCCCGTTTCGCGCCTTGACCCCGACCAGACCCAGTACCAGTTCCTGAGCGGCTACACCGCCAAGGTGGCCGGTACCGAACGCGGCATCAAGGAACCCACCCCCACCTTCTCGTCCTGCTTCGGCGCGGCCTTCCTGCTGCTGCACCCCACGGTGTATGCCCGCGAGCTGGTCAAGAAGATGAAACAGCACGGCTCCACCGCCTACCTGGTGAACACCGGCTGGATCGGAGGCCCCTACGGAGTGGGCAGGCGTATCGACATCCCCTCCACACGCGCCATCATCAACGCCATTCTCGACGGCTCCTTAGACAAGGCCGAAACCGAGAAAATCCCGGTATTCAACCTGGCCGTACCCAAGGCGGTGAACGGGGTGGACGCCAAGATCCTGAACCCGCGCAACCTCTGGGCAAATCCTGCCGATTGGGACAAGGCCGCCCGCGAGCTGGGCGCGAAGTTCATCAAGAATTTCGAGAACTTTACCGATACCGAAGAAGGCAAGCGCCTGGTGGCCGCCGGCCCTCAACTGTAAGCTTCCTTCTTTAATGGAAAACGGCAAGAAAGGCTCGGATGTTTGCCCGCAAGGGTGGCGGAAGGCTTTTTTTGCCGTTTTTTTATTGTTCCTCTGCCCGTTTTCGTTCGCCCAGTTCTACACGGGCAGCGAGCAGAGTTTCGGCCGCAAGCGGGTGCAGTACGACAGGTTCATCTGGATGTACTACCGTTTCGACGGCTTTGACGTCTATTTTACCAACCAGGGCAAGAACCTGGCCCTCTACAC
Source organism: Ruminococcus flavefaciens (assembly GCA_023667315.1). Lineage (GTDB taxonomy): Bacteria > Bacteroidota > Bacteroidia > Bacteroidales > P3 > Pullibacteroides. The sequence goes on along the minus strand of JAMPAI010000001.1, from coordinate 36,854 downwards.
GGCCAACTACGTGCAGAACCACCTGCACGAGATGGAGGAAAAGGCGGGCGTGCAGGCCGCGGCGGGGCTGCGGTTCATCGTGTTCAACCGCCTTACCGACCTTAAGCAGAGCAACATAGGCTATCTGGACGAGGCTTCCGAATCGAACGCCAACAAGGGCGGCGTTACGCGTTTCCTGGACAACAAGGTATTCCTTTATTTCGAGGGCGACTACCTCGATTTCGAGCGGCAGATACGCCGGGGCATGGCCGAGATGCTGGTGTCGCAGGCCATTACGGGCGCCAAGGTGGGCGCGCAGTACCGCAATTCGTATGTGATGGACCTGCCGCGCTGGTTCTCCTCGGGGCTGGCCTCCTACCTGGGGCGCGGCTGGGACGAGGAACTGGACGAGCGTATGGCGGCCTCCGTAAGGCAGAAGGACTTCAGGTATTTCTGGGGGCTGGAGGGCGAGGAAGCCGAATTTGCCGGACACTCGTTCTGGTACTTCATCGAACAGACCTTCGGGGCGGATGCCGTTACGCGCTGCATCCGCGTGGTCTCGCGCGAGAAGAGGCTCAACAAGACGTTCAGCGTGGCCTTCAACGCCTCGTTCAAGGAGGTGATGAACCAGTGGAGAGAATTCTACCTTAAGCTGTATTCGGGCGTTTCCCACGCCGACAGCGCGGTTCCCGAAGTCAAGGTGCCGCGCACGGGCCAGCCCGACCGCGTGTACCAGCGTTTCGTGCTGAACGACGGGGGCAAGGAGGCGGCCTTCGTGTCGAACAACCTGGGGCGCGCCAAGGCGTACCTGCAATCCTCGCAGGGCGCGCGCCGCCACTGCATTTACCGCACCGGGGCGGCCATCAACGACAATCCCGACTACTCGTTCCCGCTGCTGTGCTTCCATCCCGACGGGAACAGGCTGGGCATAATGACCGAAGAGAAAGGGCGCACCACGCTGATTGTGTATGACATAGAGCGCAACAAGAAGGGGAATTTCAAGTACCGGGCGGTCAAGCGCAACACGATGCGCTATTACTTAGACATGTTCGACAAGGTGAACTCCTTCTCGTTCTCGCCCGACGGACGCAGCATCGCCCTGGGCGCCACCAACAACGGTTATCCCGACATCTACCTGTTCCGCCTGGGGGCGGGCACGCGGCAACGGCTCACCTACGACCTGTACGACGACTACGACCCGGTTTTCGTGCCGGGCACCGACCTGCTGGTGTTTTCGTCGAACCGGCCGAACGACAGCATAAAGAAGGGCGAGAAGTTCGAGGTGGCGCCCTCGTTCGCCAACGGAACCAACCTCTTTGCCTACGACCTGAAGGAGGGCGGCGAACGGCTGTTCGCCATGACGGACGAAGACGCGCGCACGTTGCTGCGCCTGCCGCAGGTGCGCCAAAACGGGCAGCTTGTCTTTACCAGCAACCTGTACGGGCAGACCAACCTGGCCTTGGGGCAGCTGGGCAAGACGATCTCGCACATCGACACCGCCATACACTACCGCAACACCTTTAACAGCGGCATCGTTACCGATTTCGAGCCGGGGCTGGAGCACTTCGGCCTGTCGGAACGGCGGGGCGAATACGCGCGGGTACAGCGCAAGCCCAACCGCAAGGGATTCTACACGCTGAGCGAGGGGCAGGCCGGCAACCTGCTGCCCGACCAGGTGGAGAACGCGCCGGCCACGCCCTCCAGGTTCAAGGCGGCCCTGTGGGAGAAGGAACGCAGGAAGGCGGCGCGCATCGCCTACCAGGACAGCCTAAGGCGCGCGGCCGAGGAACAGAAGGACGGCGAGGCGGCACGGCTGCTGCAGGCCAGCCAGAAGCGCGTGTTCTCGCTGCGCAACGCCGGGCCGCAGGACAACCCGCCGCTTACCGCCTACGACCTGTGGCTGCTGCAACGGGCCGGACTGCTGGCCGTGGATTCGGGTCGGGGTAAGGCGGGCGATTCGGCACGCTTTCTAAGCCTCCTGCCGGGCGATTCGGCGGTGCTTGCAGACAATCCTGCCCTGGCGCAGGCCGAGGCCGCCTACCGCAAGGTTTTGGGCGTGGAAAAAGGCGAAGCGGCCTGGGTTCCGCTTTCGGATTCGGCAGCCCTGGCGGCGCTGATGGCCTCCATACGCGAGGATGACACGGCTTCGGCCTATCCCAAGATTCCGCCCAAGCAGCATATGTACGAGGTGGAATATTCGGTAAACTCCTCCACGGCCCAGTTGGGGTTCAACTACCTGAACGCCTGCTACCAGGCCTTCACCAACAGCCAGACGCCGCTTTACCTGAACGCCGCCGCCAGCGGGTTCACGCAGATCTCGATCTCGGACCTCATGGAGAACCACCGCCTGATCGGGGGCTTCGCCTTCTCGCTCGACTTCTCCAGCACCGAATACCTATTCAGCTACGAGTATCTGGAACGCCGCCTGGGGCACCAGCTGGTGCTGCACATGTCGAACCTCAACGACAACACCTACTATCCCTACAAGCAGAACACCTACGACGCGTACTACATCGCCAAGTACCCGCTCTCGCCCGTGTCCTCGCTGCGGGGCACGGTGTTCGGGCGCTACGACCGCACCATCTACCAGGCCATCGACTACCTGAGCCTCACCGCCAAGACCCGGCGCGAGATGCGGGTGGGCCTCAAGGGGGAATGGGTCTATGACCACAGCCGTTTCATCACGCAGAACATCTATTTCGGAACGCGCGGAAAGGTGTGGCTGGAATACTACCAGGGAGTGCTGAACAACCATCAGAACCTGTTCGTATTCGGGGTGGATTTCCGGGATTACCGTCGGCTGTACAAGAACCTTATCTGGGCGAACCGCATCGCCTTCTCCACCTCGTTCGGCCAGCAGAAACTGTGCTATTACATGGGCGGCGTGGATGGCTGGGTGGGCGCCAAATTCAACCGCGACGTGGAAACCGACCCCAACCAGAACTACGCCTACCAGACCCTGGCTACCAATATGCGGGGGTTCCACCAGAACATACGCAACGGCAACACCTTCGCGGTAATCAACAGCGAGATACGCTTTCCGTTCATGCAGGTGCTCTCGCCCCGGCCGGTGCAGTCGTCGTTCCTGCGGCACCTGCAGCTTATCTTCTTCGGCGACATAGGCAGCGCCTGGAGCGGATGGAACCCCTGGTCGAAAGACAACCTGTTCTACAAGAAGACCATCGAGGACGGCAAGCTCACCGTAGTGCTCGACAAGGACGCGAACCCGATCGTAGGCGGCTTCGGCTTCGGCCTGCGCATGCAGGTGTTGGGCTATTTCCTGCGCGGCGACCTGGCCTGGGGCGTGGAAAACGGCCTGGTGCACAAGAAGCCGGTGTTCTACTTCTCGCTGAGCACGGATTTCTAAGATTTCAAATAAAGATTACCAGGCTAACACTCGCCGCCGGTGCAGGAAAGCACGCAGTCCTGACAGGCCTGCAGCTGGCCGCTGAAGCGTTTCTTTACCAGCGAGACGAGCCACAGCCGCAGTTCTTCCACGCTTATTTCCTTCAGGATCTCGTCGGCGTAGGCACGCATGAGCAGGCGGCGCGCCGATTCGGCCGAAATGCCGCGGCAGCGCATGTAGAACAGCGCGTCTTCATCTAACTGACCCACCGTGACGCCGTGGTTGCACTGCACGTCGTCGGCGTAGATTTCCAGGTACGGCTTGGCGTAGGCCTGCGCCTTGGGCGACACCAGAAGGTTACGGCACGACTGGTAGGCTTCGGTCTGCTGGGCCACGGGGCTTACGAAAACATGCCCCTGGAAGTATGCCTGCGCCGAATCGTCCATCACGCCCTTGAACAGCTCGCGGCTGTAGGTGCGGGGCGCGACATGGTTTATCCTGACCCGGTTGTCCACCTTCTGATACCTGTCCTGCAGGTAGAGCCCGAACACCTCGGCATGCGCCCCGGGTTCCAGCAGGTTTATCTCGGTGTTGTTCTGCGTAAGGCCGCCGTTGAGGGTGATGCGGTGCAGGTTCAATTTGGAATCCCCTTGCAAATCGGCGCGTATCAGGTGGAAGATCTTGCAGCGGTCGCCCACGTTCTGCATCTGTATGTATTCGAGTTCCGCGCCTTCTTCTATATGGATTTCGGTAAGGGCGTTGGCCAGGATGTCGGCCTGCGGATGGCTGTCGGTGCAGTGCACCAGGCTCAGCGAGGCGCCTTTTTCCAGCACAACCAGGCAGTGGGGCTGCACAAAAAGCGGCTCGCTCCCCAAGCAGAGGTTCACGAGCTGCAGGGGCTTGTCCAGACGGCAGCCTGCGGGCAGATAGACCACCAGGGTGTCGTGCGGAAGGGCGCGGTTCAAGCCCGCCTGACGTTCGGTGTCGGCATCGGGGCCGCCCTGCGCGAAATCGGCCGTGCGGCGTATCTTGCCGCTTTCGGATACCAGTTCCGCGTTGTTTTCCTTAAAGAACGACTGCAATCTGGCGTTCCCGCTCAGCGAGAGGTCGCCCAGGCGGCATACGCAGGCTTCCCCGCCCAAGACGGCGTCTTTTTCGGGATAGAGCAGGTTCTTGCCCGCCGGGCCCGCCACGAAGCCGTTGCATACGGTTACGCGGTGGGTGTCCAGCCCCTTGATGTCGCAGCTGAAGTCCTGCGGCAGACCCTCGGCGGAACGCGGCAGCTGCCGTTGCAGGAAAGAATCTTCCGCCAGTTCGTTCCAAAGCGAGATATGCCGGGCAAACATCCCGCGCCCCGCGGGAACGAGGCTTTTGGCCGTCTTGACCCACTGTTCCAGCATTTCCTTTGTGTTCTGCATGATCTGTTCCGCTTATTTGTCCGTAACGTGGTCCTTGAGCCAGTCGTAGCCTTTTTCCTCGAGTTCCTTGGCCAGTTCCTTGTTGCCCGTCTTCACGATCCTGCCGTCGGCCAGCACGTGCACGAAATCGGGCACGATATAGTCGAGCAACCGCTGGTAGTGGGTAATCACCACGATGGCGTTGTCTTTGTTGGCCAGCTTGTTGACCCCGCCGGCCACGATGCGCAGGGCGTCGATGTCCAGACCCGAGTCGGTTTCGTCGAGAATGGCCAGTTCGGGTTGCAGCATGGCCATCTGGAAGATCTCGTTCTTCTTTTTCTCCCCGCCCGAAAAGCCTTCGTTCACGCTGCGGTTGGCCAGTTTGTCGGTCATGCCCACCAGCGCCTGCTTTTCTTCCATGTACTTCATGAAGGCGAAGGTGTCCATCGGGTCAAGCCCCTTGTACTTTCGCTGCTGGTTCACCGCCGCCCGCATAAAGGAGGTGATGCTGACCCCGGGAATCTCCACCGGATACTGGAATCCGAGGAAAATGCCCTCGCAGGCGCGTTCCTCCACGTTGAGGTCGAACAGGTTCTTGCCCTTATAGTTGATCTCGCCTCCGTCCACCTTGAACATCTCCTTGCCGGCGATCACCGAGGCGAGCGTGCTCTTTCCGTTGCCGTTGGGCCCCATGATGGCGTGGATTTCCCCCCGGTTCACGTTCAGGTTCACGCCCTTCAATATCTGCTTTCCGTTGATGGAGGCTTGCAAATTCTTAATTTCGAGTAACATGGCTTAAATTTTTCGGGTTTAACCTACGCTGCCTTCCAGGCTCACGCTCAGCAGCTTCTGCGCTTCGGCGGCAAATTCCATAGGCAGCTGTTCCAATACGTCCTTGGCATATCCGTTCACGATCAGGCTCACCGCGTCTTCTTCGGAAAGCCCGCGCTGGCGGCAATAGAACAGTTTCTCTTCCGAGATCTTGGATGTGGTGGCCTCGTGCTCCACCACGGCGCTCTGGTTCTGGCACTGCACGTCGGGCCAGGTGTGGGCCCCGCAGCGGTTGCCCATCAGGAGCGAGTCGCAGCGCGAGAAGTTGCGCGCCCCGGAGGCCGCCGGCATGATCTTCACCAGTCCCCGGTAGGAGTTCTGGCTCTCGCCGGCCGAGACACCCTTGGACACGATGGTGCTGGAGGTGTTCTGCCCGATATGGATCATCTTGGTGCCCGTGTCGGCCTGCTGGTGGTTGTTGGTAACCGCCACCGAATAGAACTCGCCCGTGCTGTGGTCGCCCTTGAGGATGATGGAAGGGTATTTCCAGGTGATGGCGCTGCCGGTCTCCACCTGCGTCCACGACAGCTTGGCACGCGAACCCTTGCAGATGCCGCGCTTGGTCACGAAATTGTAGATGCCGCCTTTGCCTTCCTTGTCGCCCGGGTACCAGTTCTGCACCGTGGAATACTTTACCTCGGCGTCTTTGAGCACCACGATCTCCACCACGGCCGCGTGCAGCTGGTTCTTGTCGCGCTGGGGGGCGGTGCAGCCCTCCATGTAGCTTACGTAGGCGCCTTCGTCGGCGATGATGAGGGTGCGCTCGAACTGCCCGCTTTCCTTGGCGTTGATGCGGAAGTACGAGGAAAGCTCCATGGGGCAGCGCACGCCCTTTGGGATATAGACGAAACTGCCGTCGCTGAACACGGCCGAATTGAGGGCGGTGAAGTAGTTGTCGCCCGAGGGCACCACTGAGCCCAGGTATTCCTTGATCAGGTCGGGATGGTTCTTTATGGCCTCGCTGATGGAGCAGAAGATGATGCCCTGCCTGGCCAGTTCTTCCGAATACATGGTCTTTACCGACACCGAGTCCATGATGGCGTCCACCGCCACCTTGGGCAGTTCCTTCTTCTCGTCGAGCTCGATGCCCAGTTTCTTGAAGGTCTCCAGCAGTTCCGGATCCACGCCCGCCAGCGGGTTGTTTTCCTTGGCCTGCGGGGCGGCGTAGTAGATGATGTCCTGGTAGTCGATGGGCGCGTAGTCGAAATGTCCCCAGTGCGGCTCGCCCATTTTCTTCCACTGTTCGAAAGCCCTCAGGCGGAACTCCAGCATATATTCCGGCTCGCCCTTGAGTTGGGAAATGCGGCGTACGATGTCTTCCGAAAGGCCTTTCTCCAGGGCGTGCGTATCCACCTGAGTCTCGAAGCCCCATTCGTAGTCGCTTTGGGTGATGTCCTTTAAGATCTCGTCTTGTTCTTTCTGCTTTTTCACGCTGCTTGCCTGAATTTAAGTGCGCGAAGTTACAAAAACGTGCGTATTTTTGAAGTCTTGAAGCCGCTGCCTCATGTCGTTGAAAGAAAAGATACGGAACCATAAATCCCTATTGGAGAGTTTTTTGTCGCTTTCCGTGCTCAACGCCCTGGTGGTGCTGATTCCCATTGTCGCCATGCCTTACGTGCTGCGCGTGGTGGGGCCGGCCAACTACGGGCTGTATGGCTTCATCTACATCCTGGTGCAGTACGTGCTGGTTTTCAACAACTACGGCTTCGACTTTTCGGTAACGAAAGAGGTGGCGCAGCACCGCGGGGACGCCGCCTACCTGAACCGCATTTACAATGCCGTGCTGGGCTGCCGGCTGCTGCTGTTCGTTGCGGCCTCGGCCTTCTTCTTCGCCCTCTCGCCCCTTATCCTGCCCACGTCCACGCACCGGCTCATGTTCCTGGGCGGGCTCACCCTGGTTTTAGGCAACACCTTTACCGCCGTGTGGCTGTTCCAGGGCATGGAGAAGATGCGCTACCTCACACTCGTGAACGTGTTCGGGAAAGGCATTTTCCTGCTGCTGGTCTTCCTTACGGTAAAAAGGCCGGAACATTACGTTTTCCTGCCGCTCTTAGACGGCCTGGGCTATATGGCGGGCGGATCGGCGAGCCTGCTGATCGCGCGCAAACAGTTCGGCATGCGGCTGCGTATGCCCTCTTGGGCGGACATGAAGACCCAGTTTTCCGCCGGCGCCGCCATTTTCGGCTCCACCTTGGGCATGACCCTCTACCGCAAGTCGAATATCTTTATCCTGCGCTTCTTTGTGGGCGACGCCGCCCTGGGCCTTTACACGGCCGCCGAAAAGGTGGTGACGGGTCTCCAAAGCGTGGTCTCTCCCGTTTCGCAGGCCTTGTTCCCCTATCTGGGGCACGATTTCGCCGGAAAGACAAACCGCGAGAACCTGCTCAAGCTCAAGAAAATATCGCTTTACATGGCCTGCATTCTGTTGGTGGCCATGGCGGCGGTGTTTTTCTGTTCGGACTTCCTGGTGCAGCTGCTCTGCGGGAGCGAATTCGCGGAGGCGTCCCGCCTGCTCAGGATCATGAGCCCCGTGCTGTTTTTCGGTGGCATGAACTATATCCTCGGCATCGTGGGCCTGGTGAACCTCAACCAGTCCGGACGTTTCCTGCGGAGCGTGCTGATAGCCGGCATCACCAGCGTGATCTGGGTGCTCTGCTCGGCCCCTTTCCTGGGCGAGGCCGCCGGCGCGTGGGCCATGACGCTTTCCGAAACCGTGCTCTTCTGCGCCTGTCTGCTCGGCCTGTACCGCCTGCGTTGAGATTTTTAGCTCCAAAAGCCGTATATTTACGCCCTTTTTTAGAGACGTGAGTTGTTATGACGGCCATCATCGTACTTAACTGGAACGGATTTCAGGACACCATTGGGTGTCTGGAGTCGCTCTTTGCCTGCACGAGGCAAGATTTCGTGTGGGTCGTGGTGGACAACGGCTCCACGAACGATTCGGTCCGCGAGATCACCGGCTACCTGCAGCGGCAGGGGCGGGATTTCACGCTCGTAAACGAAGGCGGGAAACCCTCCCTCACCCTGAAGGCGGGGCAGGGGCTGGTCTATGCGCTCAAAGACAACTACGGCTTCGCCAAGGGAAATAACCTGGGCATCGCCTTGGTGGAATCCCTTACGGAAGAGGGCGGGAAACCGAGCCATTACCTGCTGCTGAACAACGACACCTTGGTGGAACCCGATTTTTTGGCAAGACTGGAGGATTTCGCCGCCGCCCATCCGCAATACGTGGCGCTCACCCCGCAGATACGCTACGCCGAACCGTCCGACCGTATCTGGAATTGCGGCGGGAGAATGTTTTTCGGCCTGCGGAAATATATCTACGGCGAAAGGAACGTGGCGGAATTCGAGAAATCCCGTCACTGGCGGCGCGGCTTAATAGATATCAATTTAATTACCGGCTGCGCCCTTTTTGTCAAAAGAGAGCTGTTGGGACATCCCGATGCATGGCTGCGCGAAAAATCAAAACGATACGCACAGATACCCCTTTCCCCCACCGATGATACAGATCTGCTTACCAACCGTTTCTTCTTTGGTGAGGAAGATTTCGATTTTTCGCTGCGGATGCAGAAAGAAGGTCGAAAAATGGCCTGTGTGCCAAGTTCGGTTGTTTACCACAAACTCGGTTCCTCGCGCAATAGCCAAAAGAAAGTAAAACTCACTTACCTGCACTATTCGTGCCGCTTTATCGATGTTCGCCAACACTGGAAAAATCCACTGAAATATGCTCTATGGAAAATACTGTATTTTCCTTATATCATACATATTTTTTTCCGTGTGGGGGCAGACTTCAAACAGTCTGTAAAATCAACTTTCGAACTGGCGCGCCAAACCCAGAAAATGGAAGGCGTTTCCCGACAAGATTTTTTGTCTTACCTCGATTAACCGAAAATCCATGAAAGGGCAGAAAATTTTGATAATAAGATATTCCGAACATATACTCAAAGGGATGGAGTACCCTTGCCTTAAATCCTCTCTGGCATGAACGCATTCCTGTTTCTCGTGTTGCTTGCCGAAGTGCTGTTGCTTTTCCGTATCGAGAAAAAGATGTGGCGAACCCTTTACACTCCGCTCAATTTCCTGATGTTGCCCTATGCGGTGGTGTTGGGCATCACCTTGATTCTATCGGGTCGCCTGGGTCTGGCCGAGTTCTACTATCCGAGCCTGATTCCCTGGATTATCGGCCTGCCGCTGTTCGCCGTTCCCGGCTGGTTGTTCTTTCTGTATGAAAGACGTTCGACGCACAGGAATAAACCGGAGATAAACCAGGAAAGGTTCCTGTTCTTAAACAAAAATTCATATTCCCGAAACAATAAGGCTTATCTGTTTAAAATCGTTCTCGCCGTACTTATAATCATCATGCTTGGTTTCCGTTTGGTGGTCTTGCTGATGCAGGGAAAGGGCATGGTCGGAAACGAGGCTTTCGGAAACCTGTTTGTCGGAAAAGGGTGGGCGGGACATCTGTTGCTGCTGGGTACTGCCTTGATGATCATGCTTCTGTTCGAAAACCGAAAGTGGCCCACATGGATGGTTTCCGCGTTCCTGTTGTTCTTTTTATTCGTATATCAGGTAAAGAGTTGGATCATACTGCCCCTTTTAACCGTTTTTTTCGCCTTGCTGATAACCGAAAGGTTAAAGCCGAGATTCCGACACCTGCTGTGGGTAGGGGGCGCTGCCGTCTTTGTGTTTTTTGCCAGTTACCTGATGATTTACCTGACCGGGAACAGGCTGTTTTCGGAAGCCGTCACCCTGAGAGCCCAGCTTCAATCCATTTCCGGTTTGTTCGTGCATTACATCACTTCCGGCACGCTCGGCTTGAGTATCGATATGCAACAGGGTGTTTTGGAGGAACCCAACCTGCAATATATCTTCGCACCCTTTTACAATTGTTGGTACTTCCTTACCGGAAAACCGCTTATATCGGGTGTCAATCCGGAATACATGTATTCGGGCATTAACCTTACCAACGTGCGCGGTTTTTTCGGTACGGTCTTCGTGTTTACACGCCCTGCCGGATTTGCCTTCTGCATCCTGCTGTTCGGTTTTTTAAGTCAAACTGTATTCTTTTTTTTCCGCAGATATGGCACCGTTTGCCCCACCCTTCTGTATGCCTGGCTTTGCGCGGTTCTGTTCATGGGATGGTTCGAGTTCCTGTTTTGTTTGCTGACCGTTTTTGAGATACCCTTCTGGATTCTGACGATAAGCGCCTTTCAACGTTTCTTGATAACCACCGATAAAACGACAACATGAATTTTCTTCCGATCATTCTGCTTTATTTAGAGGTTTTTTTGTTGGCGTTTGCCGAAAAAAGGCTTTGGAAAACGTGGTTTACCCCCCTTAACTGCCTTTCGGTTCCCTATGCCGCGATATTGACCGTTTGCCTGTTTATCGATGGCCACATGGGCTTCGTGCCTTTCTACTATCCGAGCGTTTGGGTATGGATCGTTGGTCTGGCGGTGTTCTTTATTCCGAGTTGCGTGCTGGGTCTGCGGCAAAACCGGACGGACATTAAAGGAAACCATACGGAACATCCTGACAGATTCACCATCTCTCCATTGATACTCCGCATTTTGGAATATGTTACTTGGGGTATCCTCATTCTTTTTGCCTTTAGGTTCTTTTACCTTTGGTTGGGCAAGAATTTAATTCCGGGCGGAGAAACCTTTGCCACTGCTTGGGCAAGCCATGGTTTTTTCGGACATCTTTTTACCCTATTGATGGGGTTGGATATCTGGTGGATATTTGCCGCCGACAACAAACATAAACGGTTTTGGCTGTATGTACTCGGCTTTTTCGCGATAGCCCTGCTGTATCTCGCTAAATGCTGGTTCCTGATTCCTATGGCGGGAGGACTTCTGTTACGACTGCTTACGGGCAAAACCAAGTTCGGAATCAAGGTGGTTCTTGTGTCGTTATTCGTGGGCTTTTCCTTCTTTTTCGCCACTTATTGGCTGACCTTGTATCTGGCAGTCGCCGACAAGGGTATCCCTGAATCCAGAGTGAAGCAGCCAACCTATCAGGCAGAGGTTTCCTCGTTTATCGGGAAACATGCCGTAACCTATCTGGCGGCGGGTGTTTACGGATTAAGTGAAGACCTGGCGCAGAACACACTCGAACATAGGGATGCCTCTCCTGTTTACGCACCGTTTGTCAATATCTGCAAGGTGTTCGGCGACAAGGATTACATTACCAATATCAACGACCAATATGTACAGATCACCACGAACGATGCCGGTTCAAACGTGCGTACGTTTTTCGGTTTCCTGTATGTTTATCTCGGAACAGGACATGCCATCGGCTATGTGTTTGTGCTCTCCTGTTTGGTTTATTTCCTACTTGCCTTTGCACGAAAAAGCCGCCACACGTTTTTGCTTGTCTTTTTAGGTTGGATTCAGGCATGTCTGCTGATGGGATGGTTCGATTTCTACCCCTCCGCCCTTACTTTCATCACCCTCCCATGCTTTCTCCTTATACTTTACGGCGGTTGCCTTTTATGGGAAAACCGCCACAAGATACCTCCTTTCAAGCGTTTTTACTTACGATGGCCCCGACGTATCCTGGCCATCCTGCAAACCGTTTCTTTAGCATTGCTTGTTTCCCTGTTTTGGCTGCCGCTCCGGCTGCCTTCCTATTTTTTAGGCGTCTGTGCAGGTATTGCGTTCGCTTTCGCGCTGATGCTTCCGCGGCGCGCCGTCGATTTCCGTTTCCTCAAACCCTGCCTATTCCTGTTGGGGCTTTATGTGTTGTCTTGGTTTTCCGTTTCGTATTCTTCTTTTCCGGATTTTGCAGTAATCTGTTGTTTTCGTCAGATTTCCATTTTTCTGATTCCCTTTATCTTTTTTGGGATGACCCCCCGGTTTTTCTCCACCAAACGGATTAATCTGTTTGTTTCCTGTTTCGTGGCAGGATGTGTATTGCTTGTTGTGGCAAAAGCCATACAAATGGTATATGTTTTCGATATCCTTTATCCCTTCCTGAAACTTTATTACATCGACACCGACCACACCTATGCAGGAAGCGGACTGTTGTTCGTGATAAACGAATTTTTGTCCAACCAAGCCGTTTATGTCTCGTGGGCCAACATCCGCCCCATTTTGCACACCACCACAGAAGCCTTGATTCTCAACCTTGCCTTTGTCTTGGTTTTTATAGCACGCGTTAAACAGAATCCGTTTCTCAACTCCCGTCTAAAAAAATGTCTGGCCGATTGTGCCATGTTGCTTTTTGCCGCGGCATTGATTACCTCCAATTCCAAAACCGGACAGTTCCTGTTTGTCGTAAACCTGTTGCTGCTGCTTGTTCTCGCCTTCCGGCAAAAACGATGGAAAATAGTTTGCAGCGTGGGCACTTGTCTTGTTGTAGCCTGCACGATAGGTCTATATTTTTTTGGCGTGGGTATCTTGGGCCGTTTTACAAACACCTTGCACGTGTTCGAAGACGTAAAGGAACACAAACAGGAGAAAGTCAACGACGGTTCGCTTCTTCCCCGTATCTATTGCTGGGGCACAGCCATCAAAATGGCGAAGGAAAAGCCGTTTCTCGGCTTTGGCGCCGGTGTCAAAAAAGAGTATCAAGAACGTTTTGTTTTCCGATACCCTAACTATCCGATACAGTACGAACATCCACACAACCAGTTCCTGTTTATAATCGTTTCAAACGGAATTATAGGCTTACTGGTGTTTCTTGGCTTTTGGGTCCAGGCGATCCGGTTGGTGTGGAAAAACCATCGGCTGTGGGCGTGGATCTGGCTGCTGGGTTTGTTCGTTTTCTGCTGTATCGACATTCTGTTTATAAGCCCGACCTTGTTCTACACCCTCCTGCCGTACTGTTTCCTGATGGTAAGTTACTATAACCGGCAGAAGGCTTGCGGAACAAGCCGCGATATTCGTAAATTAGCGAATTGAAACTTGCCCCGAAAACAGGCTCGCCATGGCGCTTAAACTGAACCAGAACCTTTCGCAGAAACTTATGCAGAAGCTCTCGCCGCAGCAATTGCAGCTGATGAAGCTTATGCAGATTACCACCATGGGGCTGGAACAGCGCGTAAAGGAAGAACTGCAGGGCAATCCCGCCCTGGAGGAAGACCCCTCCCGGAACAACGGGGAGATTTCCCTCAACAGGCTGGAGGAACCCTCGGACGAGGGGCATTTCAACGATGACGACAGCGCCTCCGACTCCCGCCTCGACCAGGGCGGGGAGACGCACGACTTCGACGTGAACGGGTACGTGAACCCCGACCGCGATGACTACGCCTACAAGCTTAAATCGAACAACTACCGCGACCCCGGCGACGACTATCAGGCGCCCGTACGCTTCCGGCAAGGCTTTCAGGAACAGCTTACCGACGAACTGGGGATGCTGCCCCTTACCGAGACCCAGCGCAAGATAGGCGAGATCATTATCGGCAACCTCGACCAAGACGGCTATCTGCAGCGTTCGGTGGAGGCGATGGTGAACGACCTGGCGTTTTCCTTCAACCTGACGGTAAGCAACCAAGAGGTGGAAGAGGTACTGCAACGCATCCAGCATCTGGAACCCTCCGGCATAGGCGGGCGCGACCTGCGCGAATGCCTGCTGATCCAGCTGCGCAACAAAACCGAGGAGGCCCGGGAAAAGCAGGCCGACTTAGGCTCGCTGTTCGTGCTCAAGACCGCCCAAGGCATCCTCGAAAAGTGTTTCGACGCCTTCGTGAAACGCCAGTACGGGCGCATGGCCGAACGGCTCAAGGTAAGCGAGGAAGACCTCCGGGAAGCCATCGACCTCATCAAGACCCTCGACCCCAAACCCGGCCGGGGCGGCGGAGAGGGCGCGGAAAACGGCGCGGTGGCCGTGATTCCCGATTTCTACCTGGTAAACGACAACGGAAAGCTGCTCCTGAGCATCAACGCCCGCAACGAGCCGGGCCTGCGCGTAAGCCCCGCCTACGAGGAAATGCTGCTCAAATACGAGCGGGAACAGAACCGGCCCGCCAACACCTCCCGCCAGGCCGAACAGACCAGGGAGGCGGCCTTTTTCGTAAAGCAGAAGATAGACTCGGCGCGCTGGTTCATGGAAATGATTCAGCAGCGGCGCAACACGATGCTCAACACGATGCAGGCCATCGTGGATTTCCAGCACGACTATTTCCTGGAAGGCGACATTTCCCGGTTGAAACCCATGCGGCTCAAGGACATCGCCGGCATCATCAAGATGGATGTGTCCACCGTATCGCGGGTCATCAACAACAAATACATACAGACCCATTTCGGCATGTTCCTGGTAAAGAGGTTCTTCTCGCAGTCGATCGAGAACGGCGAGGGCGAGGAGATTTCCACGACCCAGATAAAGGACAGCCTGAAACGGCTTATCGAGAACGAAGACAAGACCAATCCCCTGACGGACGACGTGCTTACCGAGCGCCTCAATGAACAAGGCTTCAACGTGGCGCGCCGCACCGTGGCCAAATACCGGGAAGGCCTGGGATTTCAAGTGACCCGACTTAGAAAACAGATATAAAAGACATGAAAAAAACCAAGAAACCGCTTCCCCGCTGGCGGAAAGCACTCCGAATCACCTGGATCAGCCTCCTTTCGCTGGTGGCGCTCATCACGCTGGCGTTGGCGATTGTCATCAACTTTATCTTTACCCCCGCCAAGGTAACGCCCCTGGTGGAGAAGATAGCCAACGAACAGTTGAACGCCGAAGTGCATATCGGCAGCGTGGAACTTACGTTCTTCTCCTCCTATCCGAGGGTGGAACTGGAAGTGAACGACGGTCTCTTGGTTTCCAAGGCGCTTAAAGACAGCTGCTTCGACAAGACCGACACCCTGATTTCGTTTGCCAGGTGCCGCGTAAACGTGAACATCGGGGCCTACCTCAACAAGAAACGCCTTGCCGTGCGCGAACTGCTCATCGACTCGGCCAACGTGTATGTGTTCCGCAGCAAGGACGGCATCGCCAACTACGACCTGGTGGCCCCCTCCTCCGATACGGTTCAGGCGGAAGACACCGCCTCGGAAGCGCCGATCAAGGGCATCGGCATCAAGTCGCTGCGCCTGAGCCACGCCAACATCTGCTTCGACGACCGCGCCAACGACATCTACGCCCGTATCGAGAACGCCGACCTGAAGGCCAGGCTTCGTCTGGGCAAGCACAAGTCGAGCGTGAAGCTGGCGTTCGAGAACGACAACATCCTCTTCTGGCAGAACAACCAGCTGCTGGTCAACAAGGTTTCGCTGGGCATCAAGACGGGCATCAGCATCAATTCAGACTCCTGCGTGTATCATCTGCAGGGCGCCAAGATAAAGCTCAACGACATAGGTTTCGGCGCCAAGGGCGACTTCATGTACGATACGCTGACCCGCGAGGTGTCGATGGACCTGGGCTTCGGCATGCGCACGCCCTCGCTCAAGGATGTCTTGAGCATGATTCCCGAAAGCGTGGTCAAGAAGACCGATTTCGACGCCGAAGGCAAGGTGGAGATGGGCTGCCGGCTCACGGGCGTGTATGGCAACGGCAAGATGCCCGAGGCCACGCTCAAGCTTAAGGTTACCAACGGTTCGGCCCACTATGCGGGCATGCCCTACGGCATCGACACGCTTACCGCCCATTTCGACGCCTTCGTGGATCTGGGCAAGAAGAAGGCATCGTACGCCGACCTGAAGATCTTCCGCCTCAAGGCCATGGATGTGGACGTGTTCGCCAGCTGCCGCGTGGACAACCTGCTTACCGACCCCAAGGCCACGCTGACCACCACCACCGACCTCGACATGAACACGCTCAAGAAGATAATACCCTTCCAGAAGGGGGTCGATATGGGCGGCAAGGTGAACATCGACCTCAAGGGGAACGTGCGCCTGGCGGACGTGAAGCAGAAGAACTACGCCAAGATGGTGTTCAACGGCCACATCGACATGGACGGCGTGTTCTTTAACGACACCAACGAGAACTTCTACGCCAACACCGACGCCTCCCTGAAGTTCAAGGGCGACCGCTACCTTGGCGCCAGCCTCACCATCAACAGGATCCATTGGAAAGGCCCGACCGTCAAGGCATACCTGGATACCCTGCGGGTGCGCGCCGTCACCGTTCCGCCCAAGGACACCGCCACCACGCACATCATCCGCATCGGGGCCGACATCAAGGTAAAGAAGATGTACGCCAAACTGTTCGACACGATCCTGCTATATAACGTGCGCACCGAGGCCAAGGCCTCCATCAAGCCGCTGCCCGAGAATCCCCGCACGGCCTTTGTGAACTTCGACTTCGAGACCGACACCCTCGTGGCCCGCTCCGGCGCCGCCAAGGCCCGGCTGCGCAAGGCTACCGTGCACCTCGACCTGACCCGTTTCCGCGACACCCTCTGGCGTCCCAAGGCCAGCGTGGACATGCGCCGTGCGGTATTCGTGCTGCCCGAATTCGGTTCCCCGATCCGTTTCAACCGGCTCAAGGGCTCGCTGGACGGCGACAACATCCACCTGAACCGCGCCACCGTGCGCATCGGCAACTCCCACCTGAGCCTGAAAGGGGACGTGGAGAAGCTCTGGCGTTTCTACAAGGGCCGGGACAAACTGGTGGCCGACCTTACGATACGTTCCAAAATGCTGGACTGCAACCAGTTGCTGAACGCCTTAGCCACACCTGTGGACAGCTCGTACGACATCGAGAATATGTCGGCAGAGGAGGAGGCGCGCGAGGACGCCATGGACGATGTGGAAAACATCGAGAGCTACGATTCGCTGCAGTCGATGCCGCTGTTCCTGGTGCCCGACAACGTGGACCTGAAACTAGCCCTGAACGCCCGCCGCATCGTGTATGACCGTATGGTGTTCGACAGCATCCTGGGCAATGTGGAAGTGCGCAACCGTGCCGTGAACCTCAAGAAACTGGACATGAAGGCCCTGGGCGCCGACATGAAGCTCACCATGGTCTATGCCACCCCCACGCCCGAGAAGGCGGATGCCGGCTGCGACCTGCACATCAAGGACATCTACATCGAACAGCTTGTAAAGTCTGTTCCCGCCTTAGATTCCGCCCTGCCCATGCTGCGTTCGTTCGAAGGCAAGGTGGATCTGGAAACCACCGTCTCCACCCAGATCGACACGGGCATGAACATCATCCTGCCCGCGCTTACGGGCGCGGTTCGCCTGCACGGCGAGAACCTGGTGCTGATGGACGGCGAGACCTTTGCCGAAATATCCAAGATGCTGATGTTCAAGAACAAGGAAAAGAACCTCATCGACAGCATCTCGGCGGTCATCACCCTGCAGGACGGCGAGGTTACCGTATATCCGTTTATCGTGGAGATAGACCGCTACAAGGTGGGCGTGGGCGGCCGACAAGACCTGGACATGAACTTCAACTACCATATCTCGGTGCTCAAGTCGCCCGTGCCGTTCAAACTGGGCATCAACATCAAGGGGACGCCCGACAAGATGAAGTTCGGCATCGGCAAGGCGCTCTACAAGAACTCCTTCACGCCGGCCGAAATCCGCAAGGTGGACAGCGCGCGCCTTAACTTAGGGCAGCAGATCGTGAACCAGTTCGAGGGCTGGATGAACCGCGAACGCCGCGTGATACGCCGCGTGGACTTCCCCATCGTGCCTGTGGCCGCCGAGGGCGACACGATCGCCGCAAGCGACACGGCCACAACCGGCTACTAAAGCTCAGCCCGCCTGGAAACACCCGAAAATGCCGCATTCTAAGATGAGATGCAAGGCAGCAGCTCGCCCTTAAATCCAATCCAAGTGCCGCATTTTAAGGAATGAGATGCAACGCGGCTTTCAACCACACATCCATGTCCACGGGGTAATCCCACTCCGCATTATATTCCGAAGCGCGTTTATGCCCCAGGCGGACCACCACCATGTCCAGGTCGGGAATCACCATGATGTATTGCCCCAATATGCCTCGGAAATACTTTACCTCGTGCCCCTTGTAGTTCATGAGCCAGAACTGGTAGCCGTACATCGTGCAGGGGGCTTCCGTGCCGTTAGGCAGCACGGCCTTGAGATAGGTGGCGGGCGAGGTGGCCTGCGCCACGTAGGCGGAATCGACCACGCTTACGCGGCCGTTCTTCGAATACCAATAACCGTTCTGCAGCACTAACTGGCCGAGGCGGGCAAAGTCGCGGGCGTTGCTGTTAAAGCAGCAGTAGGCCTTTTCCATACCGTCCTTGCGGTCGAGGCTCCACAGGGCGTCTTCCTCGGCTTCGATGGGTGTCCAGATCTTCTCGGAGGCATAGTCGGCAATGTTCCTGCCGGTGGCCTTCTTAAGCAGGAAGGCCAGAATCTGCGTAACGCCACTCTGGTAGTTGAAGTACTCGCCGGGCGTGGCCACCAACACCTCGCGCCTGGCCAAGCCCCACAGATCCTTGCCGTAGTAGGCCTCGGTGGTGGTGGAGAAAAGCGAGGTGGAGCTTTCGTCCCACTTTACACCGGCGCTCATCGTAAGCAGGTCTCTGATAAGGAGCGGCCTGCCGTTGAATGAACCCCATTCGGGCAGGAAGTCGGAAACGGGCTGGTCCACGCTCTCGATACAGCCGTCGGCAATGGCACAGCCTATCAGCAGCGAAACGATGCTTTTGGCCATCGAGAACGAGTTGCTGTGCGATTTCTCGCCATAGTCTTCCCAATACTGCTCCAGTTCCACCCGGCCGTTTCTCATCACTAAAAAGGCCACGGTTCCGTAGCGGGCAAAATCGGCCTCGAAGGCGCTGTCGATCCTGCATCCGGAAACGCCCGACGCGAATTCCAGCGGCACGGGATTGCCGGCCCTTACCACGCGGTTCTCGAAAATGGGATACTGGTCGATCTTGGGATAGGTATGCACCAGGGCCCGGCGCACATAGTAATTGCCCGGCAACACCAGCACCGCCACACATCCGGCCACCGCCAGCAACACCGCCAACAGAATGACTTTTTTCGGTTTCACGACTTGTTAACTTATCGTTAGATTAACTTGTCTTCCAAGACCTTCAAAGATGCGAAAGAGCGTACTCAACTGCACATCCGCTTTCCCGTTTTCCAAACGAGAAATGTATGTCTTTTTTGTACCGATTTTTTCAGCAAGTTCTTCTTGAGTAAGCCCTGCCCGATGACGTTCCTCTTTCAAGGTTTGTGCAAGACAAAACGCACGTGTTTCTTCATCAAATTTTTCGCGTCCCGGTGTTCCCTTAACGCCATATTCAACGTCAAGTAGTTCATTGAGGCTCGAGCACAACCCCAATCTGTCCTTTTTATTTGTTTTCATCTTCTTTTGTATCAAAATATTCGTTCATCAACTTTGCTGCCTTAGCTATTTCGTTTTGAGGCGTCTTTTGCGTTTTCTTTTGAAAGGCGTTGAACAAAACCACAATGTTTCCCTTATCAAAGCAACAAAATATCCGAAAGATATTTCTTCCAACCTCCAATCGTATTTCAAACAATCCTTTGACGCCTTCAATACTGCGAAGAATCGACACCGGCAACCTATCCACCTCCTGTAACCAAACGAGGGTTTGCGCTATTTTTTTCTTAACCCGAGAGTTTTGCGAAGACCAAAACTCGTTAAAATATTGTTTGTAAAATTTGATTGTTCTACTTGCCATATTCGTTCCTCGACGCACAAAGTTAACTAAATAGTTTACTTTTACAAAACAGAAAATCAAATTCTCTAAACAATGCGTGCCGCATTTTAAGGGATGAGATGCTATAGTCGCTCCAATAATACCACGCTCTCTACATGATCCGTAAACGGAAACATATCCACCGCACGGTGGTTCAACACCCTGTATTTGGAAGAAAGGCGCTGCAGGTCGCGCGCCTGGGTCGCTGAATTGCAGCTTACATAGACCAGCCTCACGGGATTCCTGCCGAAAAGGGTGTCATCCAACAGGCAGTCGGTAACGTTCTCGTGCATACCCTCGCGCGGGGGGTCGGTGATGATGACGTCGGGAACGCCGTGCTCTTCCACAAACTGACGGGAAAAGACCTTGGCCATGTCGCCGGCAAAGAAACTTGTGTTGGAAATGCCGTTGAGCTGAGAGTTCACGCGCGCGTCCTTTACCGCATCCTCCACATATTCGATGCCGATTACCTTGGCCGCCATGCCCGCCACGTAATTGGCGATGGTGCCGGTGCCGGTGTAGAGGTCATAGACGGTCTGGCCAGGCTGGATGTCGGCGAAATCGGCCGCCAGACGGTACAGCCGCGCCGCCTGCCGGGTATTGGTCTGATAGAACGACTTGGGCCCCACGCGGAACTTCAGGTCGGGGGCACCCTCCCGGTAGGCCGGCATGGTCATGGTGAGCCAGGCCTCGCCGCTGAAAAGCCGGATGTCAAGGTCGGCCATGCTGTCGTTCACCTTGGTGTTTACCGCATACATCAGGCTCTTGATGCAGGGGAACGCCTCCTGCAGGCGCTGCATGAGCGTGTTGAAGGCCGCGTCGGGTTCCCCGCCTATAATCACCACCACCATAAAATCGCCGTCGAGGGTGTTGCGCAGCATGACGTTGCGCATATAGCCGCTTTTGTTGCGGATATCGTAGAAATCCAAGCCCAATTCCTGGGCGGTGCGCTTTACGAAAAGACGTATCTGATTGCTGGGTTCGGGTTGCAGGAAGCAACGCTGCAGGTCGAGCACCTTGTCGAACTTGCCCGCCAAGTGGAAGCCTAAACCCTCGCGCCCGTGTTGGTCGAGTTCCTCGCCTTGCGAGACCTCGCTGTCGGTGAGCCAGCGTTTGGTGGAGAAGGTGAATTCGAGTTTGTTGCGGTAGGAGGGGTTCTGTTCCACATCTTCAACCCCGATAATGGGCAGACCCTGGGGAAGTTCCACCTTGCCGATGCGTTCCAGATGGTCGCGCACCTGCGCCTGTTTCTGCCGGAGCTGCTCCTGGTACTGCAGGTGCTGCCACTTGCAGCCGCCACACAGCCCAAAATGGCTGCAAAACGGCTCGCAGCGCATGGGACCTGCCTCCTGCAAGGCCAGCACCCGTCCCTGCATATAGCCCGACTTGGTGCGGATCACCTCCACATCCGCCAGATCGCCCGGCGCGGTATAGTTTACAAAGAGAACCTTGCCGTCGATATGCGCCAAGGAATTGCCTTCGGCCGCCGCCTTCTCGATACGTACGTTCTCGATGATCCGGTTCGGCCCGTTCTTGTGTCTGCGTGCCATATCGCCGCAAGATTGAATTTAACCGAGAGGCTGCGCCTCACAAAACGTCTTTATCTGCTGGTTCAGGGTGTCCACGAACTTCTGCATCTGCGGCTTGAGCATGGCCGCCATAATCATGTTCACGTTCACTTCGGCTTCCACCACCGAACCGAAACCGCCCTCGCAAGGGCTGAAATGAAAGGCGAGCGTAAAGGGAAACGCGGAACCGTCTTCGGAGCTTATCACCACCAGGCTCGGTTCCACCTTTTGGCTGATGCGCATGTTGATCTGCGCCATGCCGCCCACGTTGAACGAACAGGTATCTTCGGTGGCCTTGAAATCCTGAACTTGCGGGGGCATCATCTCCGCCAGGGCGGAAAAATTGCTGATCTTGCGGTAGGCCGTTTCCGGGGAACCGGCTATCTGCAAGGTAGAAGAAGAGGCTTTCATCGAATGCTTTTTGTAGGATTAGTGGGCGTCCGACCAGGCTTCTGGATCCTTGCGCCATTCCTGCAGCGACTTCAGGTCGGAGGCAGGCAGCATGTCCAGCTGCACGGCGCATTCAATCAGGTCGTTGTAGTTGGTAAGCGTGTAGAGCGGCATCTTGGCGTCGGCGAAATTCTTCTCGGCCACGCCCAGACCGTAGGTAAACACGGCCACCATGCCCTTTACGTCGCAACCGTGCTCACGCAGGGCGTCCACGGCCAGAAGGCTGCTCTTTCCTGTGGAGACCAGGTCTTCGACCACCACCACCGACTTGCCCGATTCGATCTCGCCCTCGATCTGGTTGCCCATGCCGTGTTTCTTGGCTTCGGAACGCACGTACACGAAAGGCAGCCCCAGTTCCTGCGCCACCAAGGCGCCCTGCGGGATTCCGCCCGTGGCGACCCCGGCGATGGCATCGACCGGACCTATCTTGTTCTCGATGATCTTTACGAATTCCTGACGGATAAAGGTGCGGATGTGCGGATAGGAAAGCGTGATGCGGTTATCGCAATAAATGGGCGATCTGCGCCCCGACGCCCAGATGAAAGGCTCGTTGTTGTTCAGTTTTACGGCCCTTATCTGCAAAAGGAATTTAGCCGTTTCCAAACTTGATTCGTGCCGTTGGGCCTGTGCTAAGTCAACCATAACGCATGTTTTTAAGCGAGCCTGCAAATGTAGCGATTTTAAAGATATCGGAATTGTGCGAAATTCATTAAATTTGCGAGTTTGGCTACAAGGAAATATAAACACAACATACCATGAACAAGTTCATCAGCGTTCAACAGGCCGTTGACATGATTAAGGACGGCGACACCATTATGGTGGGCGGCTTCCTTACGGTGGGAACACCCTTGCGCATCATCGACGCCCTGGCCGCATCGGGCAAGAAAAACCTTACGCTTATAAGCAACGACACCGGTTATATCGACCGCGGCGTGGGTAAGCTCATCACCAACAAGCAGATTTCCAAACTCTACGTATCGCACATCGGCACCAATCAGAACACGATGGACCAGATGAACGCGGGCGAACTGAAGGTGGAATTCTGTCCGCAGGGCAGCCTGGCCGAACGCATCCGCTGCGGCGGCGCGGGATTGGGCGGCGTGCTCACCGCCACCGGCCTGGGCACCGTGGTGGCCGAAGGCAAACAGGTGATCAACGTGGACGGCAAGGATTACCTGCTCGAAAAGCCCCTGCGTGCAAACTTCGCCCTGATCGGGGCCAGCAAGGGCGACAGCGAGGGCAACCTCGTGTATCGCGGCACCTCGCAGAACTTCAACCCCATGATGGCCATGGCCGCCGACACGGTGATTGCCGAAATCAATGAAATGGTGGAACCCGGCCAGATTGAACCCGAAGCGGTGATAACGCCCTCTATTCTTGTTAAATACATTATCAAATAAAGTCATGGAAGAAAAAGTCTATAAATCGGTCCTGCGCCTGCGCATGAGCGCCAAAGACGCACATTACGGTGGAAACCTGGTGGACGGCGCCCATATGGTGCACCTTTTCGGCGATGTGGCCACCGAACTGTTGATTCAGATTGACGGCGACGAGGGTCTCTTTGCCGGTTACGAAAGCATTGAATTCCTGGCTCCCGTCTATGCCGGCGACTACATTGAGGCCGAAGGGACGATCGTGAAAGTGGGCAACACCAGCCGCAAGATGGAATTTGTGGCGCGCAAGGTGATCGCCACCCGTCCCGACATTTCGGCTTCGGCGGCCGATGTGCTCGAAGAGCCGGTTATCGTGGCCAAGGCCGTCGGCACTTGTGTAACCCCCAAGGCGTGCAAGCGCAAATAATTCTAAGTCATGGAAAAACTGATTATCACGGCCGCCATCTGCGGGGCCGAAGTAACCAAGGAACAGAACCCGGCGGTTCCCTACACGGTGGATGAAATCGTGCGTGAGGCCAAGAGCGCGGTGGATGCCGGCGCAGTCATCGTGCACCTGCACGTGAGGGAAGACAACGGAAAGCCGACCCAAAGCCGCGCACGTTTTCAAGAGTGCGAAGAAGCGATCCTGAAGGTTTGTCCCGACGTGATCTTGATTCCCAGCACGGGCGGTGCGGTGGGTATGACCCCCGAAGAACGCCTGCAGAGCACCGACACCGATCCCAAGCCCGAAATGGCCACGCTCGACTGCGGCACCTGCAACTTCGGCGACGAAATTTTCGACAACACGATGCCGACGATGCGTGCCTTCGGCAAGCGTATGCTGGAACGCGGCATCAAGCCCGAATACGAATGCTTCGAAATGGGGCATCTGGACACCATCCTCACCATGGCCCGCAAGGGCGAGGTGCCGGGCGACCCGATGCAGTTCAACTTCGTGTTGGGAGTTCCCGGCTGTACGCCCGCCACGGTGCCCAACCTCTGCTGGCTGGTGAACGCCATTCCGGCAGGCTCTACCTGGACGGCCACCGGCATCGGCCGCCACGCCTTTACTTTGGCGGCTCCGGCCATTGCCATGGGCGGTAACGTGCGCGTGGGCTTCGAGGACAACCTCTACCTTGAACGCGGCGTATTGGCCAAGAGCAACGGCGAATTGGTGGCCAAGGTGGTGCGCATCGCCAGGGAACTGGGCCGCGAAATCGCCAATCCCGAAGAAGCGCGCCGGATCCTTTCGCTTCCCGCCCGCAAGAAATAAGACAACCGAGCACAAACGTGTTCAAAATAAACAATACAAGAACTTTTAAAACAACTGATTACAATGAGTGCACAACCTAAAGGCAGCAAGTACGGTACCCACCGTGTCATTTCCCCCAAAGGCGTTCTTCCCCAACCCGCCGATAAGATCGACAACAACATGGACGTTCTGTACGACAACGAAATCCTTATCGACGTACAGACGCTGAATATCGACTCGGCCAGCTTTACCCAGATTGAGGAACAGGCCGGCGGCGACAAGAAGAAGATTGCCGAAATCATGATGGGCATCGTGGAAAAACAAGGCAAACACCGCAATCCCGTTACCGGTTCGGGCGGTATGTTGCTGGGTACGGTAGAAAAGATCGGCGACGCCTTGAAAGGCAAAATCGATTTGAAGGAAGGCGACAAGATCGCCACCCTCGTTTCTTTGTCCTTGACCCCCTTGCGTATCGACAAGATCAAGGATATCCGCCCCGACATCGACCAGGTGGACATCGACGGCAAGGCCATCCTGTTTGAAAGCGGCATCTACGCCAAGATTCCTTCCGACCTTCCCGAAAACCTGGCCCTTTCGGCCTTGGACGTTGCCGGTGCTCCGGCACAGACGGCCAAATTGGTGAAACCCGGCGATACCGTCCTCATTATCGGTGCCGGCGGCAAGAGCGGCATGCTCTGCTGCTACGAAGCCAAGAAGCGTGCGGGCGTTACCGGTAAGGTAATCGGCCTCTGCCACAGCCCCAAGAGCACCGAACGCCTGAAGAAGCTCGGTTTCTGCGACTACGTGTTCGCCGCCGACGCCACCCAGCCCGTGGCCATCTACGAAGAAATCGAAAAGCTGACCAACGGCAAGCTCTGCGATGTGTGCATCAACAACGTGAACATCGAGAACACCGAAATGACCAGCATCCTCTGCACCAAAGACGACGGCGTGGTTTACTTCTTCTCCATGGCCACCTCCTTTACCAAGGCTGCCCTGGGCGCCGAAGGTGTGGGCAAGGACGTTACCATGATCGTGGGCAACGGCTACACCAAGGGACATGCCGAAATCACCTTGCAGGAGTTGCGCGAGTGCAAGGAGTTGCGGGATATCTTCACGGAGTTGTATGCCTAAAAGTGTTGAAAAGGGCGCATCTGCTTCGTTCCTGCCTGGCAAAAGATTCGGTCACTTACGGAAGTAAGCTCCCTCGTCTTTTGACAGGCAGAGCCTCGCATCTGCAACCCTTTTGAACACTTTTAACAAGAATAGTTGAAAAGGGCGCATCTGCAAGCCTTTTGAACACTTTTGAAAATGTCGGGACTGTCTGATAAAGGCAGTCCCTGTTTTAAAACGAACAGCCATGAACAGTAAACAGAAAAAGATGTTCCCGGGGGTTACCGAGGAGCAGTGGAACGATTGGCACTGGCAGGTAAAGAACCGCATCGAGACCCTCGAGGACCTCAAGAAATACGTAAAGCTGACCAAAGACGAGGAAGCAGGCGTCAAGAAAACGCTCAAGACGCTCCGTATGGCCATCACCCCGTATTACCTGAGCCTTATCGACCCCAAGGATCCCAACGATCCCGTGCGCAAGCAGGCCATTCCCACCGGTGCCGAAACCCATGTGTCGGCCGCCGATTTACTTGACCCATTGCACGAAGACGAGGATTCGCCCGCACCGGGCCTCACCCACCGTTATCCGGACCGGGTGCTTTTCCTGATTACCGACCAGTGCTCGATGTACTGCCGCCACTGCACCCGTCGCCGTTTTGCCGGCCAGAACGACTGCGAAAGCCCCAAGGAACGCATCGAAAAAGCCTTGGCATACATTGAACGCACCCCGCAGGTGCGCGATGTGCTGCTCTCCGGCGGCGATGCCCTTCTGGTGTCGGACGCCAAGTTGGAATACATCATCCAGCGTCTGCGCGCCATCAAGCATGTGGAAATCATCCGCATCGGAAGCCGCGTTCCGGTGGTCTGCCCCCAGCGCATCACGCCCGAACTGGTCAAGATGCTTTCCAAGTATCATCCCGTTTGGCTCAACACCCACTTCAACCACCCCAACGAAATCACGGCGGAAAGTTCGGAAGCCTGCGCCCGATTGGCCAACGCCGGTATCCCCTTGGGCAACCAGAGCGTGTTGCTGCGCGGTGTGAACGATGCGGTGAGCACGATGAAGAAGTTGGTGTGCGAACTGGTCAAGATCCGCGTCCGCCCCTACTACATCTACCAATGCGACCTTTCGATGGGCCTGGAACATTTCCGCACGCCGGTAAGCAAGGGCATCGAGATTATCGAGGGTCTGCGCGGCCACGTGTCGGGCTTCGCCGTGCCCACCTTCGTGGTGGACGCACCCGGTGGCGGCGGCAAGATTCCCGTGATGCCGCAATACCTGATCTCGTTGGGCGGCGGCCGCGCCATACTTCGCAACTTCGAAGGGGTCATCACCACCTACACCGAACCGGTGGACTACGACAACCGTCCCTCGCAGGAACTGGACCGCAAGAACCTCAAGACCGAGGGCGTAAGCCAATTGCTGAGCCTGCCCGGCAAGAGCATCTCGCTGGAACCGGCTGTGCTGGAGCGCCACGAACGTTCCAAGAAACGTCAGGCCGAACTTAAGAAAGCAGCCGCGAAGCCGGCGGCCAAAAAAGTTCAGCCCAAGGCGGAGAAGGCTGCGAAACCCACGGCTAAGAAAACCGCCAGGAAGGCGAAATAGCCTGCGGTTTTCCCCCCTTTGCCAAGCCCCGGCGGAAAGAATGGTCTTTCTGTCGGGGCTTTTTCGTACCTTTGGTTCTGTTATGCAAGCACTAAAGAAACCTGCGGTTTGGATCTACCCCCTGCTGGCGGTCGGCCTGTGGGCGTTTTTCGCCTTCGCCATGCCCGACGTGCTGGAATTCTGGGAAAAGAACCAGCTCTTCCGCTTTACCTCCGAATACTGGCACTTCTTTGACCACGAGCCGTTCGGAACGCTGATCTACCTGCACACCTTCCTGATTCAGTTCAGCTACTACCCCTGGTTGGGCGCCGTCGTGTATGCGCTGCTCTTTACGCTCACCGCCTGGCTGTTTAACCGCTGCCTTACGGTGAACGGCAACCATCGCCTGCTGCCGGGCCTGGTAACGGTGGCGCTGTTGCTGCCCACCACGGTTAATTTCGGCCTGCTAGTGTTGATGGTGGTGTTTCTTACCGTATTGGGCGCGCAATTGTGGATGCATTGGAAAAACCGCGTCTTGCGCTACGGCTGCCAGGTTATCGTGTTGGCGGCATTGGCCTATCTGGTGCGCGAATACATGGCCTGGGTGCTGCCGTTCTTTGCAAGCATAGATTATTTTCGAACAAAGTCTGAAGAGAAGAAATTTAATTTCCTTCTTTGGCTACCGACATTCGGAAGCGCATTGCTTTGGTATTTTTTGGAAAGATGGATGGTTTCTCCATATAACTTTTTGGATATTAAATATCTATTTACATTTGGAGGCGTAGCCTTTTCCCCGTACGACGCTATTCCTTACGGATATTTTCGTCCCGTATGGGTTGTTTTTGCGTGTATAGGTGTTCTCGCCTTCTTCTCTTTAGGATGGGCTTTTTATCATCCCGGAAAAGGTAGGTTTGACTGGATTATCGGTCTGCCTCTTATCTTAGGTGGAATATGGTTCACCTTAGCCTCCTCCTATCCTATGCAAAATTTCCAAAAAGTAGACAGGCTTTCTCGCGCTTACTGCTGGGATGAAGCGTTGCACATTTTGGATTCTCAATGGGAAAACGAGTCGAAATCCGTTTTTTTTACCGGTAACTCTCGCTTTTTGTTTTACACTCAAACCAAATTGGCTCTCCTTGCCACCCGCAAAGCCACCGATCGCTTGTTTACCTATCCACAACCGGCATTCCCGATGTTATTTCCCACTCCAATGAATAACAGGCCCGAATGTTTTTCACTTCCTACTTATTATACCTTTGTCGGTTGTTTCAGTGCTAGCCTGCATCTGAATTACGATCTGATCACTTGCCATTGCATCAGCGCCAATGTATTGAATGCCACCATTGTTACCAGTCTGATGGTGGACGATACCCTGCCGGCTTTCAAACTAACTCATTTCTTGGAGAAATCTCTTTTCTATCGTTCGCAAGCCGCCATCTACAAAAATGCCGACCTTCGCAACGAACTTTCTGTCATAAAAAGAGGTAAACAAATGTTGCCCTCTAAGAATTACACTGTATTATCTTATTTTCCAGACAACAATGCCTCAAAGGAATTTGTAATGCAACCGCAAAACGCTTATCTTTACGAATATCTGATGAGTATTTGTCTGTTAAACAAACTTCATGTAATTGTTGGAAACGAAATACCCTCTATTAGAAATCTTTATCCCAAAGATGGGACTTTTACCGCCCCACGCCATCTTCAGGAGGCACTTTTAGCTTCTTTCGATTACAAACCCTCCCGTTACCTTTATCCTCAACGTATAGAGGGTTTAAGTCAAGATGTATGGAACAACTATTGGCATTTTATTGCCGACAATCAGGCTTACACCAACGGAACCATTTCATTTGCCGAACTGCAACGAAAATGGAGTCACACGTATTGGTTTTACGACTGCTATTTAAAAACCATTGATACAGAAGCCACCAACCATCAATCTGTAAATTAGCATGAAAACTAAATTATTCAATATCATTTTATGGGTGGTTTCGGGGATATTGTTTACCGCTTGCCACAAACAAGTCAACTTGGCACAAATGCAAAGGCTTTCCCCAAAAGATACCTTTATTTATCCCGACTATACCAATGTATCGATTCCCTGCAATATTTCCCCTCTCAATTTTTATGTATTACCTCCTTATTCCGGCTATTCATTAAAGGTTTGGGGATCCGAAAGCGATACCTTGAGAATAAAAGGTAAGAACTTCGTTAAATTCAACCCCAAAATATGGCATGAATGTCTGCAAAAAAACTCAGGCCGTCGTCTTTGGGTGGATTTGCAGTTGATGGGAAATAGCTTGCAACATAATGCAAGCGTTCGCTTTTACTGGGATGTTCAGGACAGCATCGACCTTTATTTTTCCTGCCGTCTGATCGAACCGAGTTATCAGATGTCGAACCTGCTTCAAACCATAGAATACAATTTACAAGATGCTTCGCAACGACTTCTTTTCGACAACCGTTTACAGGAATACGGTTGTGTAAACTGTCATACTTTTGCACAAACGGACGGCTCCCATCTGGTTTATCACGTGCGGTTTAACCGTGTGGGCACTTTTATCATAAGGAACGATACCGTCTTACGGATCGATATGAAATCGGACCGCTTTCCGCAAGGTGGTGTCTATCCTTCCTGGCATCCCAATAAAAGGCTGATTGCATTCGGCACATCGAGCGCCTACCCATTCGTGCACAGCAAGGATATTGTTCGCCGCACGGAAGTGTTCGATTCCATAGGCGACATGATCGTTTATGACATCGACCGCAATATGATCTTTACCGACAGCCGCATATCTTCCGACACCGTGGAGGAAACATTCCCCTATTGGAGTTGGGACGGCAAGTACCTCTACTTCTGCCAAAGCCCCAATCCTCCCCGCGACAGCCTGGAAAACGATGTGGATTATTCCAAGAAGATAAAATACAACCTGGTGCGTATCGCTTTCGATGAAAAAACGAACACTTTCGGCCGGATCGATACGGTCGTGGACTTCAACATCACCAAAGGCACGGCATCTTTTCCTCGCCTTACGCCCGACGGACGGTTTTTGGTGTTCTGCTTGAGCGACCACGGAACGTTTCCCATCCGGCACCCCGAAAGCGACCTGTACTTGGTGGACATGACCGGCTCCCTGCCCAAAGACAGCAATTGGATTCCAGCCTCCAAGAACTTTTGGATGAAGAAGATGGAACACGTAAACAGCCCGTTCACCGAAAGTTACCATACGTTCAGCAGCAACGGCAAATGGCTGATGTTCAGCAGCAAGCGCGAAGACAACCTCTATTCCCGCCCCTACTTTACCTATTTGGATTCGAACGGGGTGAGCAGCAAGCCTTTCCTGCTGCCGCAACGCGACCCGGCTTTCTACCTTACCTTCTTGAAATCGTATAATGTGCCGGAATTCGCCAAGACCCCGGCGGCCATCAGCGCGGCCAAGGCCAAGGAGATCTCGACCATGCCGATAAAGGAAGTGGATTCGGTTCTGATAGATGGTGAACGTATTTTTGTTTCTCCATTGCCATCAAACCCCATAAATTAAAGAGGCATCAACAATTTAACTTTGCGAGGAAATGAATAAGTGCCTTTGGTATGTGTTGTTTCTTTTTATATACTTACCTGTTTCCGAATTACATGGAAAGGATTTTGATTTTCTAAAGAGAGAGAGAGAGCAGACAACACGGCAACATCCAAAATCTTTACGCCAAACATGCACCATCGACACAGCGGATACAACGTCAACACGCTCAAATCATATACAATCCGCACGGCTTGCGTTAGAGCATGAAGACCCCTTGACAGCCCGTACCTCTGCAGAGCATTATTTCCAGATAGCTTCAAAATCGGACTCCGCACGGGCGGAGATGGCCACCATTCTAAAATGGGCGCTTCTGACAAATGGCCAGCTCAACGAAGATTTCCTTTCCTATCACGACATTCCTGAAATGGGGCTTATGTTGCCTTTCGGTTTTCCCGCCATAGAGATAGCAAAGCCTTATAGTTGCCTAACCATGGCATGTGGACTATATATCCCTGCCTTGTCCACCATGATCTGCGCCACAGACCGCAACGGTCTTGATTTGTTTTCCGCCCGACTATTGACCC
Organism: Ruminococcus flavefaciens; assembly: GCA_023667315.1. GTDB lineage: Bacteria > Bacteroidota > Bacteroidia > Bacteroidales > P3 > Pullibacteroides. The sequence continues at coordinate 5,271 of JAMPAI010000001.1, read as the reverse complement.
AAATATGCATAAAGACCGGTCGGCTTAGTCTGGCCCGACGGTACATCTCCTATTTGCCGGAAGAAGAACAGACAAGGTGGTATCAAAAAATGCAGGAAGGAAAACAGGCTCTCTGGGCTTGGGACAGCCTGCCTTATTTTCTGCCCCACGAACCTTATACCACCGATGCCTGGATTCAACTTTTTTATCCAATCAACGCCGCCGAAAAAGAAGCTTTGAACCTAAACGACAAACAAGCGGCTTGTCTTCTAGACTATTTTACCTTGTTGCAGTTGCTTTACAAACAATTGGACTTATTGCCCTTTATCATAGATTCTTATCGTGAATCAGGAGCAAAACGCCTGCCAACATACGTACAGGAAGCTTTCTTGCTTTCAGAAAATTATTTGATCTCCAATAACACTTCCAGAGAAGATCTATTACAATGGCGAAGTGGAGAACTACGGATTGAACCAAATGTCATTGCCTGTTTTGAGCGTTGGTTCAACGATTTTTATCTTCTGCAAAATGGAGCAATGACTTTAACTGAGATGCAAAAAAAGCACGGGGATACCTATATGTTCTACTTTGTATGGGACGGCATCGCCTATTAAAAACTAAGGAGCCATGACAAACCGCCTTTTTTATCGTTTTCTCCTGATTTTCGCCTTATTTTGCGGCATTCTGCTGGTTGGACTGGCCGGCAAGCGGGAACGCAAAAAACAAGTTCATGTGAGCGAACATCAATTGGCCTCCATTCCTGCCTATTCCGACAGCATTGTATTACCCGTCAATATCGCACCCTTAGGGTTCACTCATGCAGATCCGAATTGGCAAATTGCCGAAGTATGCTTTTCCGGTTTCGTTTTCGGAGACAGTATGTCGGATTTAATTTTCGACAACGTGCATATGGTTGACTCTATACGATTCGCTCCTTGGCCAACAACTTTCTCAAACGAACATATTGAACAATGGCATGAACTGCTGAGAAAATCGCGTGATGGATTCATCAAAGTTTCCGTTACGGCTCATCCCAAACAGAAACCCGATAGTTTGGTATCGTTTTCTCCTTGGGTCTGGTTTGTCTCCGGTGATTCCATCGACCCATACATCATTTACCGTACCAGTATTTTCGAAGATGCCTCTTACAATCATATCGTTATAGAGCAAAAAAACTTAGAAAATTTTGAGACAAAACCTCTCCTTGATAATTTCATGATGAATCGCAATTGCATGAATTGCCACGCCTGCGAAGGGAACAACATCAACAATTTTCTTGTTCACCTGCGCGGAACTCTAACGGGGACGCTGCTTGCCAAAGACGGCAAACTAACCAAATTGAAAATTCCGGATGCCTATCCCGGCCTCCGGCTCGTTTATCCCTCTTGGCATACAGGCGGAGATTTTATCGCTTTCTCTACAAACCAAGTCTATTCAAAGCATTTTTCCACGCCACGCCGTAAAGGACTTGTAACCGTCGATACAATGGGTGATATCGTTATATTAGACACCAAAACCTTAGAACTTTTTTCTTGCGAAGACCTCATCTCCGATGAATACGATGATGTCTTTCCCTGCTTTTCGGTTGACGGACGCTCTTTATTCTTTTGCAGGACACCGGTACGAGGTTCTTCTGCTGAAAGCCTTGCCTTGGAACGCACCCGAAAACAGGTCACTACGACAAGCAATGACTCGCTTTTCTTTAGAGACATGAAACTTTTACCCTCTTATTTGAGAAGGCCCAACGATCAAATCGAGCAGAACAATGCGTTACGGGCCGACCTTATGCAGATAGACTTTAACCCCGAAACACGAGAATTTTCCAATCTACGCACGGTGGCACGCTTCTCAAACATGAATTTAAGCGCAACGATGCCTTTTGCTTCTCCGGATGGAAAATATATAATCGTCAGTGCTTTGCCTACAACCACTTTTTCCGTTCAGGTAATGGGTGATTTGTATAAGATCTGTCTAAATGATAGTACCGCCTCAGGTCTGATTCCCGCCGACGTGGAATGCGGATACCGTATCGAACCCATCAACGCACTGAATACCGACGGTTCCGAAACATTCCATACCTTTTCCCATAATGGTCGTTGGATGGTTTTTGCCAGCAATCGGGAAACTTTCGGTGTTCCCGAAATATACATATCGCATGTTTTGGATGGAACCTTTTCCAAACCATTCATCCTACCTCAACAATCGACGAATTTTTATGAACGTAATCTCCGGGCGTTTTTGTTTCCTTTCCTTAGTACGGAGCGGGCGCAATTCGATGTGAACGAAACCGCTAAAGTTGCCCATGGCGAGGGCGTCACAATCAAGGTCTGTGGTTTGGATAAATACAAAAAAGCTTCACGACCCGCCAGCGAGAGCGGGCATTAAAAATAGTTTCCCCGATAATACAAAAGGCTGATTAGAGTTCCTAATCAGCCTTTTTGCCAAAAGTCAACTAAACGTTTTTACAGTCCCAATTTGGCTTTGATGGCGGCCGGAACGGCGTCTTTGTGCACCATGATGTCGAGCGTGTTGGCGCGGAAGAAAGGCACCGACATGTAGAGGTAGCCTTTGTAGGGGTTGTCCACGTTCCAGGAGTTCTTGATCTTGTAGTACATATTGCCGTTCTGGTCTTTGGCGATGCCTACCAAGTGCATGCCGTGGTCGTCGGTGGCGCTCCAGTTGTCGTAGTTCTTCTGACGTTCTTCCTGGGTGATGTTCTTTTCGGGAACGATACGTTCGAAGCTGTAGGCGCTCTTGCGTTTTTCGGACTGCGAGAGGGTTTCCCACTTGTCGCGGTCAGTGCCGCTCAGGTCGGCCGCCTCCATGTCGGGCATGATGGCCACGCCGTTCTTCCAGGAGAAGCCGGGGTCGCTCACGTCACCGCCCCAAACCAGGGAGTAACCGTTGTTCACGGCTTCGTCCACGATCTGCTGGAATTCATCGAGGGGCACGTTGTAAACCATGCCGTGATTCCAGTTGTCGGGCACGTCCATTTCGTACATCGTGTAGAAAGGATGATGGGTGTAGGAGGTGAACTTCACATAGTCTTCGGCCTTCAGTCCCAGTTCGTCGGCAAAACTGCGGGGGGTGTACTCCTTGCCGTTGTAGGTGAACTTTTCGGGTTCGTCGCCCAGGTAGGTGTTCAGGATGGCCTTGTAGGCGGGCTGCCAGGCAGTGGTGATCTTGCGGCCGCTTACCACGGCTTTAAGGAAGTTGGTGAGCACGGCATCCAGTTCGCTGTGGTCGTGGGCATCGGCACCGTAGTTGAGGCCGGGGAAGGCTTCTTCGGGAACCACGCCGAAGACTTCCAGCACGTCCACCACGTCGTTGCTCGCACCGCCGGTGGCCAGTTCGGTCTTGCCGTGCAGGCGAACGTATTTGTCGCCCTTCAACAGGTAGCACTTATACACGGGATACATGTCGGAAAGGTCGAATTCGCCCTTGCCCATGCGGAGCAGTTCCGATTCGAGGAAAGAGGTTCCCGAGAAGCTCCAGCAGGTGCCCGAACGGTTCTGGTCCTTTACGGAGGTGTTGTCGATGTTCTTTACTTCGGTAAACTGATAGACGGCTTTCTTGTCGTCTTTCTTACCTTTCTGCGCCTGGGCGGAGAAAACCACCGCCAAAGCCAGGCCGATTGTCAATAAAAGGTTCTTCATTTTATTTTTTGGGGTTTAGATTTTCTGTTTTTAAACTTTCGCGAATATAGTAAAAAATACAGCGCGCCATCACCGCTTTGGTTTGCACCCACCGGGTGTTTACGAACGATACAGTCCGGACAAAGCGTACAAGGGAACGATATCCACGTTTTCCAACCGACCGAAATTCTCGAGAGAAGTCCTTATTCCGTAGGAAAGTCCCTTATCCCTCATAAACTGATACATGCTTTTCATCGAACCTTTGGTACCCGCCTTCACCTCCAAGGGAACCACTTTCATATCCTGAACGATAACATAATCCACCTCGGCCTGTGCGCCTCTGTTCAGGTTCTGCCAATAATACAGATCGTGCCGCTGGGCAGGCGTATTGTATTTAAGCAATTCCCAACCCACCGTCATCTCCGCCACATTGCCCTTATTCACGATATCTGTCGCACTCCCCACAAGAATCTGCCTGGAGAGATCCGATGCCTCCCCTGTGTTTTCCAAACCCAACAGGCGAAGCATCAATCCGCTGTCCAAGAAAATATATTTAACGAACTTTTCGTTGATTTCCGCACCGAGCGGAACACCGTTGGCCGCCGTATGGATCACCGGCTTTATCAGTCCGGCATCCTTAAGCAACTCCAACGCCTCCTTTACTTTCTGCGTACGATACTCTCCATGCACTTCGCCATACACGAACTTAGATCCTACCTGCAAGGCCACGCTACGAAGCGTTTTCCGCAACAACACAGGATCAACCTTTTCCTCGTATTTAGAGAAATCATCTTCATAAGCCAACATGATATCGTCTTGAACCTGCCTGCATCTCAACAGGTTTCCCGTCTTTATCCATTGGTGAACCGATTCCGGCATACCACCCACTATCAAATAGTTACGGAAACTTTCCACCAATTTTTCGTGCAAGGCCGCGAACACGGGATTTTCCGGAGAGGCTTCCCGTTTGGCTTCCAGCCAGGTCTCGTGTCCTGTGGCAAGCAGAAACTCATCGAAAGACATCGGATACATAAAGAGGGAACGGACCCTTCCCACCCCGAACGACCTTATTTTCTTCAACGCGAATTCCAGCAGCGAACCTGCCGCCACCACATGAAGTTCCGGATAATCTTCGTAAAAAAACCAAAGGCTGTGTATCGCCTCCGGACAAGCCTGGATTTCATCTAAAAACAAAAGCGTTTGGTTCGGTATGACCGGTATTCCGTAAAAAGCCGACAGGCGGGAAGCTATCTCTCGCGGCTTAAGGTTTCCCGTAAAAGCCGGAATAATCTCCCTGTCCCGCTCGAAATTAACCTCCACAAAATATTTGAACGCCTTTCCGAGTTGCCGGACGGCAGAAGACTTTCCCACCTGCCGGGCTCCACGAAGCAGCAGCGGCTTGTGCTCCGGCTCGTTTTTCCAGTCAAGCAGATAGGCATCTATAAGGCGCGAATAATAGATTCTTTGCATAAGACATTATATATCTTGTGCAAAGATAACTGTTTCTGCAAAAAGTCAGATATATAATCATCGATTTTTTGCAAAAAGTCAGACATAAAAACGAGCATTTTCTGCAAAAAGTCAGACATAAAACCCCGAAGGTTGACTTTCCCTGAAAAAGGTTGACACATTAGGGGCTGTTTAACTGTTTTTGTTT
>JAMPAI010000019.1 GCA_023667315.1 Ruminococcus flavefaciens | reverse complement strand
GAGAGTAGGTCGTCGCCGCCCACAGCAGGCCTGGCCGAAAGGCCGGGCCTTTTTTGCATCGGGATGTAGCTCAGCTTGGTAGAGTACACGTCTGGGGGGCGTGTTGTCGCAGGTTCAAATCCTGTCATCCCGACACGGGTCCCCGCCGCAATCCGCGGCGGGGACCCTTTTTTTTATCCGGACTTCGTGAATCGCCGGGGAAGGCGCACCACACCCCGCACGGGAAATCATTTCCCGCTTCCGCCGATTGCGGAAAATGGTTATATTTGCCAAATGTACCTGTCGAAGAAAAGGCGGGTTTATTTGCAAATAACTATGGAATACAACAATCTGTTGGTAGAGGACAAAGAGTGCATCCGCATCGTTACCCTGAACCGTCCTCAGGAATTGAATTCGCTCAATTCAGAATTGCTCTCCGAATTGGACTTCGCCATGGCCGACGCCGCCGGAGACAGTCAGATAAAAGTCATTATCATTACAGGCGAAGGAAAGGCCTTTGCCGCCGGTGCCGATATCAGCCAGATGGCGGAGATGAATGCCGTTGAAGGCAAGTCGTTCGGAGCCTTCGGCTCGGAGGTGTTCCGTCGTATTGAAACCCTGAACAAGCCGGTGATCGCCGCCGTAAACGGTTATGCCTTGGGCGGCGGCTGCGAATTGGCGATGGCCTGCGATATCCGTATCGGTTCATCCAAAGCCAAGGTGGGACAGCCCGAAACCAATCTCGGCATTACGCCCGGTTTTTCGGGAACGCAGCGGTTGGCGCGTATCGTGGGCATCGGCAGGGCCAAGGAAATGATCTATACCGGCGATCCCATAACCGCTGAGGAAGCCTACCGTATAGGATTGTTCAACAAGGTGACGGAACCCGAACAACTTATGGACACCGCCTTGCAGATGGCCGGAAAGATAGCCGCCAAGGCACCTTTGGCTGTGCAGTATGCCAAGGAAGCCATCAACCAGGGCACGGAAACCGATATCGATGCAGGGATTGCCTTGGAAGCAAACCTGTTCGGCATGTGTTTCTCCACCCAAGACCAGAAAGAGGGTATGAAAGCCTTTCTGGAACGCCGTCCGCCCGTGTTCAAAGGCGAGTAAGGCTACATTCAACCGTATAATAACAAGAAAAAAATAAGGATCATGAAAATTTGTGTGATAGGAACCGGTACCATGGGACATGGCATCGTTCAAACATTCGCTCAAGCTGGTTTTGATGTATTGATGAAAGGCCGTTCCGACGCTTCCGTCAACAAAGCCATGCAGACCATCGAAAAAAGCCTGAACCGCTTGGTGGAAAAAGGCAAGATGGAACAGGCAGCCAAGGATGCCGCGATGGGGCATATCTCCACCACGCTGCAATATCAGGACTGCAAGGATTACGACCTGGTGATTGAGGCCATTGCCGAAGACATGGCGGTGAAACTCGAAATCTTCAAGGAACTGGATGCCGTTTGCAAGCCCGAAGCCATTTTGGCCACCAACACCTCTTCGCTTTCCATCACTCAGGTGGCTACGGCTACCTCCCGTCCGCAACAGGTAATCGGCATGCATTTCTTCAATCCGGTGCCGGTAATGAAGTTGGTGGAAGTGATCAAGGGGCAGCTTACCGACCAAAAGGTATATGAAACCGTGGTGGATACCTGCAAACAGGTGGGCAAGACGCCCGTGGGTGTTAACGAAGCGCCCGGCTTTGTGGTGAATCGTATCCTGATTCCGATGGTGAACGAGGGCGTGGGCATCCTGGCCGACGGCGTGGCCACGCGCGAAGAAATCGACACCGCGATGAAACTGGGCGCCAATCACCCGATGGGACCGCTCGAACTGGCCGACCTTATCGGTCTGGACGTATGCCTTTCGATTATGGAAGTGCTCTATAACGAATTCGGCGATTCCAAATACCGTCCGCATCCCTTGTTGCGCAAGATGGTGCGCGCCGGACTGTTAGGCCGCAAGACCGGAGTCGGTTTCTATGACTATCGTAAATAAAGAAGATAATTTGTCATGAAAAAAAGATCATTTTGGGTAGGGCTGCTATTCGCATGCTCTGGTTTGGGAGTACAAGCAGCTCCCGTCAGCCTTGAGACAGCCCAAAAAACGGCGGAGAAATTTTACAGTGTACAGATGCAGCGAATTGTAAAATCTGTACCTGTACTTTCTTGCATATATCCCAAGGAATCCAAATCGACAGGGTTCATTCCCTATTACATCTTTAATGCGGAACAGAATCAAGGTTTTGTTATCGTGGCAGGGGATGATAATGTCACCAATCTTGTATTGGGCTATTCGGAAAAAGGGGCGTTCAGCATTGAAAATATGCCCGATAATTTGAGATATTGGTTGCTGTATTATGAGGAAGGCGTGAGAAATGCCTCCCAAAATGGTTTTGCTGTCAGAGAAAAGTCCAATGTTTTTTTTTCGAAGGCAGAGGTGGTGAAGCCTCCGTTGTTGGACAGTATCAATTACAATCAGGATGCTCCGTATAACGATTTGTGTCCTATTGATCCGACCACCAACAAACGTTCAATGACCGGTTGTGTAGCAACGGCTTTGGCCAGTATCGCCCGCTATCACGAATATCCGGAAAAGGGACAAGGCTCAATTACCTATACAACGCCCAAGGGTTCAACCTTAACGATGGATTTTACCCAAAATACATATGATTGGGCGAATATGCTGAAAGAATACAGTTTCCGAAATCTGTCTAGGTTTACCGAAGTGCAGCGATCTGCGGTAGCTACGCTTATGCGGGATATGGGCTATGCGGTACAGATGATGTATGGAAGCAATGCCAGTGGGGCCTATCGGGAAAATACCGTAAAAGGAATAGTGGATTATATGGGATTCGACTCAATCCTCAATTATCGGGAAAGGTTGGATTACGATAATGATGACCAATGGATTGCCGTATTGAAAGACAATATCGATAACGGAATGCCCGTATATTATACCGGTCAGGGCGATGGAGGTGGACATGCTTTTATTTGCGATGGATACGATGATGCAGACTTTTTCCACTTTAATTGGGGATGGGGCGGTATGTCGAACGGTTATTTTTCAGTTCGTAGCCTGGATCCCAATAACATCACCGGTATTGGTGCAGGTACAGGCGGTGGGTATTCCACGCTTCAAGGAATCTTGCATAATATGGCGCCCAAGGGTCGGGCGCGAAGCAAGGATGAGTTCCTTTTGTTGACAGTAGGAACCATTGAACCCAAGCAGAAGGAAGATTCCATTTACGATATCGACGAAGAAATTATAGAGGTTCCGTTTACCGGATTCAAGAACCGCGCAATGTCTTTGTTTAAGGGGAAAATTGCTTTGGCCGCATTTAAAGACGGTGAATTTATTCGGATAGTTTCGGATACGCAACGGTTGGAGGTGATTCGTCAAGGAACAATCACAAAGTCTTTTTCGTTGCATGCAAAGTTGGATTCGTTGGATGAAGGTAGTTACGATCTATGGACGGTATGTCGTTCGGACGGTGGTGGCTCGCATTGGCAAAAGGTATATGCCAACAAGGCGAGCCGATACACGAACGACAGTTATATACCTGTACGTATAAACGGAAAGAAGTTCGAACTTGTCAAAACCATGGCAGAACTTACCGTTAGTGTGGAATGCGATGCAAATCAGTATATCAGTATGTTGATTTATGTTGATAACGAATTATTGGGCAGGGGGCAAGTATCCCGACTGTCAACATCGAAATTTAACATTAGACAGGGCGAATATGACTTACGTTTTGGACTCAAAGGATATGATACAGCCTATGTTGATTTGAAATTGACGAAAGATACCGCCATTACTGTTTCTTTGCATGAAAGCTATTTCCCTCCCGATATTATAGTGGTACGGGTAAAAGGGAATACCTCCACGTTGGGTTGGAAAAAAAATCCACGTACAGGAGAAATCGCCAACCCTTCCGGTTTTGCGCTATATTTGGATAGCGTGGAAGTGGCGCAGGTTCCTGTAACAGATGAGGAGTATATGGAATATGTATATACTAATATTCCGTTGGGAAAACATTGGATAGGTATTCGGTCTTTATATAAGACCGGACAATCTGAAATGCAGAATAGATATATCGTAATTAAATCCGTGGCTAACGAAAAATCGTGGGAAGGCGTTTGTCGGATCGGTCCCAATCCTTCGGCCGACGGTTTCTTTATGCTGGAGGTGGACAGGGATTGCAAACTGCAGGTGTGCGCGCTGTCGGGCAATGTGTTGTTCGAACGCAGCCTGAATGCGGGTTCGCATCAGGTGGATATGGGCGGCTACAGTTCCGGCGTGTATCTGTTCCGGCTCAGCGGCAGGAACGGGGAAAGCGCGTTGTTGAAGGCCGTGCTCAGGTAGGGTAGCGCCTGTTTCAGCCTCCGTAAGAGGCACCGATCAATAGGAGCATATCGTTTTCGCGTAAGACGGTATGCTCCCATTTTTCTTTAGGCACCACGCTGTTGTTCAGCGCCAGGGCGATGCCGCCTTGGGCAAGCAGATTCTTGGAACGCATCAGGCCGGCAAGGGTGGTGCCTTCTTCTATCAAGAGGGGTTTTTCGTTCAGGAAGATATTCATCGGAAGATTTATTTCAGTTTTTTTAAGGCTTTGGGCGCGAAAAGATGGTTTACCGGGCCGTGTCCTTGCCCGATCTGCATGTTCTTGCCCGTTTTGATGGCGTGGTAGATATAGTCTTTGGCGGCCACTACCGCGGAGGTAAGGTCGTTGCCCGAGGCCAGGAAGAAGGCGATGGCGGCCGAAAGCGTGCAGCCGGTGCCGTGCAGGTTGTTGCTGTCGCTTTTGGGCGAAGACACCACGAGCGGCGCGAAATCGGCTTCGGCGCACAGCAGGTAGTCGGATGAGCGGCGCGTGGAGGCCGAATGGCCGCCTTTGAGCAGTACCGCCTGAGGACCCATATCGAGAATTATCTTGGCGGCGCGTTCGAACTCGGTCTTCTTTTGCGGGAAGATGCCGGTAAGGGCGCGGGTTTCCTCTAAGTTGGGCGTAACGATCCGTGCCAGGGGGAACAGGCTCCTGACGATATGCCGCATGGCAGAATCCTCTACCAGCGAATGGCCCGAGGTGGCCACCATGACCGGGTCGATCACGATATTGTCTTGCTCCCGCAGGATATCGGCCAAGGGCGCCGCCACTTCGGGGTCGGGCAGCATGCTTATCTTGACGGCCTGCGGCCGGATGTCGTCCAATACGGCCTGCACCTGCGCGCAGACGATCGGGGAGGGGACCGGCATCACCTGCCGCACGCCCAAGGTGTTCTGCACGGTAACGGCACTCACGGCCGTGGCCGAATAACCGCCCAGGGCGGAAACGGTCTTGATGTCGGCCTGCAGTCCGGCGCCGCCCCCGCTGTCGGAACCGGCGATGCTCAACACACAGGCGGGTTTCCAGGAAGCGGAGGCTTTTGTTCCGTTTGTATTCATAAGGCATGGATTAGAAGAATCGAAGATAAGCATTTTTACGATTTTTGTTACCTTTGCATTTATGTACCTGAAAAAGGCACCGCTATAATTGTGTATAACCGTTAAATAAACCGATATGAGTTTTAGAATCGTAGTCTTGGCCAAGCAGGTGCCCGACACCCGCAACGTAGGCAAGGACGCCATGAAAGAAGACGGTACCATTAACCGCGCCGCCCTTCCGGCCATCTACAATCCGGAAGACCTGAACGCGTTGGAAATGGCTATCCAGATGAAAGAAAAAATTGCCGGCGCCGAAATCATCGTGCTTACGATGGGACCCGGCCGTGCCGCTGAGATCGTGCGCGAATCCATGTACCGTGGAGCCGACGGCGGTTTCGTGATCAGCGATATGAAGTTTGCCGGCGCCGATACGCTGGCCACCTCCTACACCCTGTCGATGGCGCTGCGCAAGCTCGCCCCGTTCAACGTGGTGTTGTGCGGACGTCAGGCCATCGACGGCGATACCGCCCAGGTGGGTCCTCAGACCGCCGAAAAGTTGGCGCTGCCGCAAATCACCTATGCCGAAAGCCTGGTGAACATCGACGATAAGTCGGTAACCATCCGCCGCCGTCTGGAACGAGGTGTGGAAACCGTAAAGGCGCCGCTGCCGTGTCTGGTAACGGTGGGCAGTTCGGCCAAGGAATGCCGTCCCCGTCATGCGGTGCGCGTGATGACCTACAAATACGCCGCCACGCCTACCGAAATGGCCTCCGCCGAAGAAAAGCGCAAGGCCAAGGTAAGTGCCGACAAGCGTCTGCAGATCGGCGAATGGACGGCCAACGACCTGGCCGCAGATCCCGAACGTCTCGGCCTGGCCGGTTCGCCCACCAAGGTGAAGAAAATCGACAACGTGGTGCTGGTTCACAAGGAAGCCAAGGTAATGGACACCTCCGACAAGTCGATAAACGAACTGATGCAGGAACTTCTTGCCTCGCACATCATAGGTTAGGTTTCCATCATTTAAAATTGAGAAAGACATGAACAACGTATTCGTATATTGTGAAGTAACCGAAGAGCGCGGCATTGCCGATGTGAGTCTGGAACTGCTCTCCAAAGGCCGCCGTCTGGCCGATACGCTTGGCAAACAGTTGGAAGCCATCGTGATCGGTCATAATGTGGTCGATCTGGAAAAGACGCTCTATCCGTATGGCGTGGACATGATCCATTATGCCGACGACACCCGCCTGTTTCCCTTTACCACCTTGCCCCACACCTCGATTGTGGTGAACCTGGCCAAGGAACTCCAGCCCGAGATCCTGTTGTTCGGCGCCACCTCCGTGGGTCGAGACATGGCGCCCCGCGTGGCCTCCAACCTGCTTTGCGGGCTTACGGCCGACTGCACCAGCCTCGAGATCGGCGACCATGAGGAAGCCAAGACCGGGACGGTGTATAAGGACCTGCTCTATCAGATACGTCCCGCCTTCGGGGGCAACATCATTGCCACCATCGTGAACCCCAAGACCCGTCCTCAGATGGCCACGGTTCGCGAAGGGGTCATGAAGAAAGAAATCTACAAGGCCGACTACAAAGGCTCGATGCGCAAGCTGGACGTGGCCAAGTATGTGGATCCGGCCGATTTTGCCTGCCAGATCATCGACCGCGCCATCGAGGCCCAGAAGGTGAACATCAAGGGGGCGCAGATTATCGTGGCCGGAGGCTACGGGGTCGGCAGCCGCGAAAACTTCAAGCTGCTCTACGAACTGGCCGAACTGCTGGGCGGTGAAGTAGGGGCGACCCGCGCCGCGGTGGACGGCGGTTTTATCGAACACGAACGCCAGATCGGTCAGACGGGGGTTACGGTACGTCCCAAACTCTATATCGCCTGCGGTATCTCGGGTTCGGTTCAGCACCGCGCCGGTATGGACCAGTCGGGAAAGATCATCAGCATCAACACCGATCCGCATGCGCCCATGAACGCCATCGCCGACTACGTGATCAACGGTTCGCTGATGGACGTGCTGCCCAAGATGATCAAGTATTACAAGGAAAATTCCAAATAAAAACCGCTTTGTCCCTTTATTGTCAAAGCTAAAATCAACAGAAAATGAACTTTTACAGCGATAACGAGGCGTTGAAATTCCATCTCAATCACCCGCAGATGAAAAAATGCGTGGATATGAAGGAACACGATTACGCCGACAAGGATAAATACGATTACGCGCCCCAGGACTTCGAAGACGCGATGGACAGTTATGAGAAGGTAATGGAAATTATCGGCGACATTTCTGCCAACGTGCTGGACGTGAATGCCGAAGAGGTGGATCATGAAGGCCCTCAGGTAATCGACGGACACGTGAAATACGCCCGCGGAACCCAGGAAAATCACGACGTGCTCACCAAGGCCGGAGTCTATGGCCTGGCCTTGCCGCGTAAGTACGACGGCCTGAACTTCTCGATCGTGCCTTACGTGATGGCCGCCGAGATCGTTTCGCGCGGGGATGCCGGATTCGCCAATATCTGGGGCTTGCAGGACTGCGCCGAAACCATCGCCGAGTTCGCCTCCGAAGAAATCAAGGCCGAATTCCTGCCGATGATCCATCAGGGCAAGACCTGCAGTATGGACCTTACCGAACCCGATGCCGGTTCCGACCTGCAGGCCGTTCAGCTCAAGGCCACCTACGACGAGGCCAAGGGCATGTGGCTGCTCAACGGGGTAAAACGCTTCATCACCAACGGCGATGCCGACATCAAGCTGGTGCTGGCCCGTTCCGAAGAAGGCACCAACGACGGCCGCGGCCTTTCGTATTTCGTACACGACCGCAGATGGGGCGGTTTCGTGGTAAGGCGTATCGAAAACAAACTCGGTATCAAGGGTTCTCCCACCTGCGAACTGGTGTTCACCAACGCGCCGGCCAAATTGGTGGGCGAACGCAAGTTGGGGCTTATCAAATACGTGATGGCGTTGATGAACGGTGCCCGTCTGGGTGTGGGCGCCCAGTCGGTGGGGCTTTCGGAAGCCGCTTACCGCGCCGCCCTCAAATACGCCAACGAACGCGAACAGTTCGGCAAGAAAATCATCGAATTCCCGGCCGTCTATCAGATGCTGGCACTGATGAAGGCCAAGCTGGACGCCGCCCGCTCGGTGCTTTACGAAACCTCGCGCGCGGTGGATATCAGCAAGTCGTATGCCTCGCTGGTGAACGAAGGCGAGAAACTCACGCCCGAACAGCGTGCCGACATGAAACTCTACCAGCGCAACGCCGATATGCTGACCCCGATCCTGAAGATGTTCTCCAGCGAATACGCGAACCAGAACACCTACGATGCCATCCAGGTGCACGGGGGAACCGGCTTCATGAAAGACTTCCCGGTGGAACGCATGTACCGCGATGCCCGTATCCTCACCATCTACGAAGGCACCTCGCAGCTGCAGGTGGTGGCCGCCATCCGTCACGTGTTGAACGGCAACGCCTCCAAGCTGATTGAAGGCTACGAAGCTGAAACGCTCGCACCCGAGTTCGCGGAATTGCGCAAGACGCTGGTGGACATGCATGCCGAACTCAACAAGGCGGTGGAAGCCGTAAAGGCCGCCGGCAACGAGGAATTGGTGGACTTCCAGGCCCGCCGTCTGGTGGAAATGGCCGGTTACACGATCCTGGGCAATCTGATCCTGTCGGATGCCAACCGTAATGCCGCCATGTTCGCCAAGAGTGCGGAGGTGTTTATCCGTCACGGCGAAAGCATCGTGAAAGGGCATGCCGGTTTCATCGCTTCGTTCGACCCCGCCAGGATTGCCTGCTATAAAGACTAACGCATTTTTCCAAGACACGAATGAGCAAACAGAGTATCATCGGTTTGGTGCTGATGTTTCTGGTTCTCTTGGGGTTCTCCTATTGGCAGACCACCAAGATGGACAAGCAACGCAGGCAGCTGGCCGAACAAATGGCAAGCGAGGCTGCGGAATCTACGGATACCGCAGCCTTCGATACCTTGAACGGGGCGGTGGCCTCTCAGCCTGAAATCCAGGATCTGCCCGCCAAGGTTCAGGGAGGAGAGATAGACCGCGCCAACCCGTTTTCGGCCTGCATGCAGGGCGAGGATCAGTATTTCGAGGTGGAAAACGAAGTGTTCAAACTCCGTTTCCTCAACAAGGGCGGCCGTATCGCCGGCATCACCCTTAAGGATTACCTGACCTACCGGAAAGAGGATCTGGTGTTGATGAACGAAAGCCTTTCCGAGTTTTACCTGCAGTTTTTCGCCAACAACCGCAAGGTGCGCACCGACCGTTGCTATTTCGAATGCCTTATGCCTTCCGCTACGCAGGTTGCCGGCAACGACAGCCTTGTGGTGCGGATGCGGCTTTATCCCGATTACCTGAGGGATTCGTCCAGGAATGAATATCTGGAGTTCGCCTACACCGTTCGCGGCAACAGCTATATGCTGGGCTTTGACGTGAATTTCGCGGGTATGCAGGATGTGGTGGCTTCCAACACTTCCTTTATCGACCTGATATGGAACGCCCGTCTGGAACAGTTGGAGAAATCCTTGCAGATGGAGAGCATGAATACGGCGGTTTACTACAAGCCGCTCAACGACAAGGTGCGCTATCTCAAGGAAACCCGCGACGACGCCAAGTCGCTGACCACGCCCAGCAAGTGGATTTCGTTCAAGCAGCAGTTCTTCAGCGTGAGCCTGATCGCGGACAAGGACTTTTCGAATGCCGAAATCCGCAACTACACGCAGAAAACCGCGCCGGCAGGCTACCTGAAGGATCTGGAAGCCGTGATCGGTCTGCCGTACGACGGTCAGGATTACCAGACCATCGGCATGAACATCTATGCCGGTCCCAACAAATACCGCACCCTGCGCGATTTCGGGCTGGATCTGGAACGTCAGATTCCGCTCGGATGGAGCTTTTTCCTGATGCAGTGGATCAACCGGGTGGCGGTGATTCCGGTGTTCGACTTTTTGGAATCCAAGGGGCTGCACTACGGATTGATTATCCTGATACTTACGATCCTGCTTAAGATCGTGCTGTTCCCGCTTACCTACAAGTCGTACGCTTCTTCGGCCAAGATGCGGGTCATTCAGCCGGAAGTGGCCGAGATCAACAAGAAATATCCCAAGCCGGAGCAGGCTATGGACAAGCAGCGCGCCACGATGGCCTTGTACAAGAAGGCTGGCATCAGCCCGCTTTCGGGCTGCATACCCATGCTGCTGCAGTTCCCCATCGTGCTGGCCATGTTCCGCTTTCTGCCGGCATCCATCGAACTGCGGCAGAAGTCCTTCCTGTGGGCAGACGACCTTTCGGCCTACGACAGCGTGCTGAACCTTTCGTTCAACATTCCGTTCTACGGCAACCACATCAGCCTTTTCGCCCTGTTGATGGCGCTCTCCAACCTGCTTTACACCCACATGACGATGAAACAGCAGGCGCAGACCAACCAGATGCCCGGCATGAAGTTCATGATGTACTTTATGCCCGTCATGCTGCTCTGCTTCCTCAACAGCTACGCCTCGGGGCTTAACTATTACTACTGCCTGTCGATGTTCATCACCTTTTTGCAGATGTTCTTTATCCGCCGGATGATAGACGACCAAAAAGTGTTGGCCAAGATTCAGGAAAACAAGAAGAAACCCGTAAAGAAATCGAAATTTCAGCAACGCTTGGAAGAAATGGCCAGGCGCCAGCAGGAGATTGCCCGGCAACAGGCCAGCCAACGCCGCCGCTAAGCATTGATTAACAATATTTAATACCGATAATAGAATGGGAAGAGCATTTGAGTACCGGAAAGCCCGTAAATTCAAGCGTTGGGGCAATATGGCCCGCACCTTTACCCGTCTGGGCAAGGAAATCACCATCGCCGCCAAGAACGGCAGCGACCCCGCCACCAACCCTCGGCTTCGTGCCATTATCCAGACGGCCAAGTCGGAGAACATGCCCAAGGACAATATCGAACGGGCCATCAAGCGTGCCACCGAAAAAGACCAGAAAGACTACAAGGAGATCGTTTACGAAGGATACGGCCCCCACGGCATCGGCATCCTGATCGAGACCGCCACCGACAACCACCAGCGCACCGTGGCCAACATCCGTTCCTACTTTACCAAGGCCGGCTGTTCATTAGGTGTTACGGGCTGCCTTACCTTTATGTTCGAGCACAAGTGCGTGTTCAACATCAAGCCCAAGGAAGGCCTGAGCATGGACGACCTCGAGTTGGAACTGATCGACTGCGGCATGGAAGAGATCTTTACCGAAGAGGAAACCGGCAACATCACCATCTATGCGCCTTTCGAAGCCTACGGCGATATTCAGAAATACATCGAAAGCAACGGTTTCGAACTGGTGAGCGCCCGTTTCGACCGCATTCCCACCGACACCAAGGAACTTTCGGAAGCCGAACAGGAAGACGTGCAGAAACTCGTTGACCGCATCGAGGAAGACGACGACGTGCAGAACGTGTTCACCAATATGAAGTAAACTGCAAATCGAGAGCAAAGGCCCATGGACATCCAGAGCATCAAACAACGTTTCGGGATTATCGGCAATTCGCCGCTGCTGAACCGCGCCATCGACGTGGCCATGCAGGTGGCCAATACCGATTTGAGCGTGCTGGTGCTGGGCGAGAGCGGGGTGGGAAAGGAATTCTTTCCGAAAATCATCCACGAGCTGAGCGCGCGCAAGCACAACAGCTATGTGGCCATCAACTGCGGGGCGATTCCGGAAGGCACCATCGATTCCGAGCTTTTCGGGCACGAGAAGGGTTCGTTTACCGATGCCCGCGAAGCCCGCAAGGGGTATTTCGAGGAAGCCGACAAGGGCACCATCTTTATGGACGAGGTGGCCGAGCTGCCGCTCAGTACCCAGGTTCGCCTGCTGCGCGTGTTGGAAACCGGCGAGTTCCTTAAGGTGGGTTCGTCAAAGGCGCAGAAAACGAACGTGCGCGTGGTGGCCGCCACCAACGTGAACGTGGCCGAGCAGATTCAGCTGGGCAAGTTCCGCGAGGACCTCTACTACCGCCTCAACGCCATCACGATCCAGGTGCCGTCGCTGAAACAGCGTCCGGAAGACATCGAGCTGCTGTTCCGCAAGTTCTCGGCCGACATCAGCGAGAAATACCGCATTCCACCCCTGCAGCTTACCGACGAGGCACGGCAGTTGCTGCTCTCGTATCCTTGGCCGGGCAACGTGCGCGAGCTAAAGAATGTAAGCGAGCAGGTAACGATCGTGGAAAAGGACCGCACGCTGAGCGCCGAGGCCCTGAAGCGTTCGCTGCCGAATCTGGAAACCAACCGATTGCCCGTGCTGTTGGGCAAAAGCGCCCAAAGCGGCATGTCGGAACGCGAGATCCTCTACAGCGTGCTGTTCGATATGCAGAAAGACATCCACCAGCTTAAGCAGGCGGTGGCCAATCTGGGCGAAGGCAGGGCGGAAAACATCAGTGCCGAGCCATATACTATCCTGCCGTCCGAAACGCAGGCGATGCCGGCCTATCCGGTGTCGGTTCCCCATGCGGAAATCATCAACGACCCGATTTCCGTGCACGAGGAAGACCTGAGTCTGGAAAAACGCGAGAAGCAGATGATCGAGCAGGCGCTCGCCAAATACCGGGGCAACCGCCGCAAGGCATCCGCCGAACTGGGTATCTCGGAGCGTACGATTTACCGCAAGATAAAGGAATACAACATTCTTGTAGAAGAGTAAGCATGAAAAGGCCGGGCGTGTTTCTGTGGATGGCGTTTTGCCTGTGGATGTTGACGGGCTGCAAGATTTATTCGCTCTCGGGCGCCTCCATTCCGGCCGATGCCAAGACGATGAGCATCGCTTATTTCCGCAACCGTGCGGCTTCGGTGCAGGCTACGCTGAGTTCCGTTTTTACCGACCGACTTAAGGAATACCTGATCTCGCAGAGCAACCTTTCGTTGGTGGACGGTTTCGCCGACTTGCAGTTCTCGGGAGAGATTACCGGCTACACCGTCAATCCCGTTTCCATCCAGAGCAACGACCAGGCGGCCATGAACCGGCTCACCATCACCGTGCAGGTGCGTTACGTGAACCGTTTCGATGCCAAGACGAATTTCGCCCAGAGTTTTTCACGTTACCGCGATTACGATGCCCAGTTGAGCCTGGCTTCCGTGGAATCCTCGTTGATCGAGGAAATCGTGGAGGAACTGGTGGACGACATCTACCAGCGGGCGTTCGTAAACTGGTAGGCGCCTGAACCTTAAAGAGAAAAGACCATGTTCATATTCAACGTAAAGTATAAGAAACCGCTGGCCGAGGTGGATAAATACCTGGCTGAACACAGACGTTATCTGGACACCTTGCTGGAGGCCGGGAAACTGATCGCTTCCGGTTCGCAGGAACCGCGCGTGGGCGGCATCATACTCTGTAACGCCCGCAGCGAGGATGAAGTGCGGGAGATGGTGGAGAACGACCCGTTCTACATCCACGGGATCGCCGATTACGAGATAACGTGCTTCCACGCCATCAAGCACAGTGCGGACAACTTCCTGGCTGCCTGTGAGTAATGCATAAATAAAGAACCCTGCCATGAAAAAGATACCTGCCCTCCTGATTTTCTGTGCCGCCTTCCTGTCGATGCCGCTCGGGCTGTCGGCCCATCGTTTCTGCGATACCCTGACGAACGGGCAAGCTGCGGTTACGGACAGCGTGGACAGGGCGCGGAAGGAGGAAAAGCAGGAAAAGAAGAAAGAGCGGAAGGAAAACCGGCAGGCGGCCGGCGAGCAGGTCAAGGAAGGAGCGAAAGATGCCGCCGAAGAGGTGAAGGACGCGGCCAAGGAGGTGTATGACGATGCCAGGCAGACCGTTAACGAAGCCAAGGAAAACCTTAAGGAAAGCTTTAGACAGGCCAAGGAAAGCCTTACCGAGTGGTTCAACGAGAATATAACCGCCAATACGGTGGGCGATTTCGCCGAGCTGCAGCGGCAGAACAATCAGAATTTTGCAGATTACCTGCGCGCGGAATGGCAGGGCTATCCCCTGGAAATCCGCGAAAAGGGAACGATGGCGGAGGGTGCGTTCTTTACCGACAGGACGAAAAGGAATGCCGGCGATGCGGCCGAAGTGCTGGCGGTACGTGCGGAATCGGCGGTGGCTCCGGTAAAGCGCATAACGCCTCCCATGCCCGAAAACTACTACGAGGGGGCGGGCGACGAGGCGGTTTCCGGCCTGGTGTCGAAGCAGCAGTTCGTCAGCTTTAAGTTCTACGGGCAGGACATAAAGGTTTATTATGCCCCCACCATCCGCAACATCAACCTGGGCAAGGGATTGGAAAAAGGCGTGTCCAAGGTCTGGCAATACCTATCTAACCAGGATTTCGACCCGCTGGTGTTCCAGCTCTATCAATACAAGGAAGAACTGGCCTTGAACGACTACCAGTATTACCTGTTGGTGCGGCAGTTCGCCGACCTGGTGTTCAACAAGGGCAAGAAAGGGGAGAACCTAATTTTTGCGGTGTTCCTCTTGAATCAGACCGGCTACGATGCCCGTATCGCCTGGTTCCAGGGCGAGGGCGGCGGCAGGCTCGCCATCCTGCTGCCTGTTTTCGAGGAACTGGCGGCCAAGCCCTATCTCAATATCGGAAACAACAGCTACTACCTGATGGATATCGAGCCAGGCAAGAAACTGGCGCAGAGTTCGGTAAAGGTGTATGCCAAGGCACACGCCAACGCCACCCATCCGTTCTCGATGCGCGTGGAACCCGAAAAAGCCCGGATCGCCCCGCTGTACGGCAAGTTTCAGGGATATACCTTCGACGAACGTTTGGCCCAGATGCAGGCCGACATGCCCTCGGGGCCGCTGCCGGTGTATGCCGAGGCCGCGTTCAGTACCTTGATGAACAAGACATTCCTGTACAAGCTTCTGCCGGAATTGGACAGCCTGGTAAGCAGGAAACAGGACGCGAACCTAAAGGAACAGCTTTCCGAACGCGAGAAACAGGAAATCAAGTTGCTCAACCTGTGCGCGCTCTTGAACCGTTCGCTCAGCAGTCAGTCGAAGCAGTCGGCCAAGCTTGCCGCCCAATACCTGTATCCTGAAGTGATGTTTTTCAAGAAAGGTTCGGGCGACATCTTGGACCGTTCGCTCCTGCTTTGCCAGATATCCAACCGGGTGCTCGGAATTCCCGCCATATTGGTGATCTATCCCAATTTCGCGATGGCCGCCGTTTGCCTTGGCGAAGGGAAATCCGATGCCGAATCGCCTTTTAACGGCGGCGATTATGTGGAATGGAACGGCAAGAAGTACCTGTTGTGCGGTAAATTGCCCAAGTCGGTGAAGGAACCCGGAAAAGCCCGGGTGTACGTCTGGTAGTTCAGTTCTCCAGTTCCTTGCGGGGGCGTCCCGGCAAGGGGTACTTCTTAAGTTTTTCCTTAAACAGCAACCTTTCGGCTTCTATTTCGGAGTGTTTGAATTCCCTGAGCCGCTGCGGGTTCAGTTCCTGGAGGAAAAGCCCTTTGGCCTCCCAGTCGATGATCTGCCTCTGCATCTTCTTCATGGCTGTGTAGTATCGGCTCATTACGGTCGACAGGGCATCGCCCGACATGCAGGCCAGTTCCTTGAACGATTTCCTGTTTATGTGGCGTTCGTAGATCAGGTTCCTCTCCCCGGGGCTTAGCTTGAAAAAACGGAAATGAGTCCGTATCAGCGCCATATTGTCGCCCAATATGTCTTTGGTCTGTTTACGGCTTATCCGGGGCGGCAGTTCCATTTCGACAACGGCCGGCTCCACATAGGCCGAAGACCAGCCGAGGTTGTCGCAGATCTGCTGTCTTTCTTCGGCGAATTTCAGCCTGATTCTGTTTTGCTCCCGATAGTGTTTGTACAGGATGTTTTGGGCGATTGTACGCAGCCAGCACCAGACAAGCCCCTTTTCGTTATAGGAACCTTGCAGGAAATGGTATTGCGCCCGTATCATCGTGTCTTGCAACAAATCCTTGCTCAATTCTTCATCCCGGCATAAACCGTATAGGAAATTGTACAGGCGTTTGCAATAAACGGCCACGTCCTCTTCAAAAGAGATTCTCTTTTGTGCCGAACTGTCCTCGTTGGAACGTTCTTGTTTGCATACTTCTTTTTTCATAGTGTTTGGTTCTTAGTTAAAAAATAAACGGCGGCAATCTTGTTCGTG
This sequence comes from Ruminococcus flavefaciens, assembly GCA_023667315.1. Classification (GTDB taxonomy): domain Bacteria; phylum Bacteroidota; class Bacteroidia; order Bacteroidales; family P3; genus Pullibacteroides. Next base: position 14,412 of record JAMPAI010000019.1, on the reverse strand, counting down.
CTGTTCGGGGGGCATCTCCTTTCTAACTGTCAACGGTCTGAAGGAATCTTCGGGCGGTTGATAAGTTGTTGATGAATTTTTTGTTTCAGACATCAAAAGTACGCTAAATTTTGCTATAAAATTGCATTAAATGAATGATTTTAAGTATTTTTAACAAGATTTAACATTTAAAAACGTTAATACGGATTGAGTAAAATGGATAAATTTTCTGTTTGTTAAAATATATACTAAAATTAAGTTTGTTTTTATTGAAAATTATAATGATATGTAATTTATTAAAAATCCCGCTTCTGTTTTGGCCATGTGCGGGCGGAAAACGGGAAGCGGGATATGTACCGGAAGGGGCGGGAAACTATAGCCAGACGGCCTCTGAATGGGTTCTGTCGGTGTATCGTTCGAAGCGGAAGGCGGGCATGCCCAGTGCCATGCCGGCAAAGATTTTAACATTTGTTAAGTTAAGCAGCCTGTACAGCTTCTCTTTCTTGTCCTGTTTGGAGGCGCTCAGCACGAAACCGGTGTAGAACTGCGCCACCCCGAGGCTTTCGGCCATCAGGGAGGCGTTCTGGTACGCCAGGTTGCAGTCCGCGCAGCCGAACCGGCTCTTTTCCGGGGCGCAGAAGAACAAGGCGGTTTTGGCATTGTGCAGCACCGGATCGCCTTTGCCCTCGTGCAGCTTGCGGTGCATGGCCCTGAACTTGGGAATCATGGCATAGACGGCGGCCATCTTGCGTTTCATCACGCATTTTACCAACGGATTCTCCAGCAGATCTGCCGCATGGGCAAAGGTGTCGACCGTAAGGGCGGCGATGGCCTGCAGTTTTTCCGGATCCGTTACCGCCACGATCCGGATGTTGCGGAGGTTCTGCGCGGTGGGGGCGGCGTAGGCGGCATCGATAATGCGGTCCAGCATGTCTTGCGGAATGTCTTTGTCGGTAAAGCTGCGGTTGCTGCGGCGGGCCTTCAGCAGCAGTTCCAGCTGTTCGGGCGAGGGCAGGTCGCTCAGGCTGTAATCGTGCATCGAACTTTCGGGAAACAGCGTGTGCACGACCGCGTTCTTGGGGCAGATGTCGGCGCAATGCCCGCACTTTATGCAGTATTGCTCTTTCTGTACCTGCATATTGCCGTCTTCGTAGGTAAAGATACCGGCGGGGCAGGCTTTTTCGCAGCGGCGGCAGCGTATGCAGTGATCCTGCCTTATCGAGATGGTGTATTCCATAGTGTAGGTGTTGTAGGGATGGATATAAAAAAGGGTGTCGAAAACATGGTTTCCGGCACCCTTCGCCATTTGCCGTCGGACGGCGGTTAGACCAATTCGTGGATTACCAGGCCCGAACGCAATTTGGGTTCGAACCAGGTGGTCTTGGGAGGCATGATGTTGCCGCTGTCGGCAATGTCGATAATCTGCTTCATGCTTACCGGATAGAGGGCGAAAGCCACCTTCATCTCTCCGTTGTCCACACGGCGCTTGAGTTCGCCCAGACCACGGATACCGCCTACGAAATCGATGCGTTTGTCGGTACGCAGATCCTTGATGCCCAAAATCTTGTCGAGCACGAGGTTGGAGAGGATCGTAACGTCGAGCACGCCGATGGGGTCGGCATCGTTGAAGGTGCCGGCCTTGGCGTTGAGCTTGAACCAGTGGCCGTCTACATACACGCTGAATTCGTGCAGCTTGGAGGGCTTGTAGATTTCGGTGCCCATGTCCTGCACCTCGAAAGATTCGCCGAGGGCGGCGATGAACTGGTCTTTCGTCAGGCCGTTCAAATCCTTCACCACGCGGTTGTAGTCGATGATGTTGAGCTGGTTGTCGGGGAAAATCACCGTCATGAAGAAGTTGTATTCTTCCTTGCCGGTGTGGTTGGGGTTGTTTTCCTTCTTTTCCTGACCCACCAGGGCGGCGGCGGCCGAGCGGTGGTGACCGTCGGCGATATACATGGCAGGAACTTCCTTCTTGAACAGTTCCACCAGTTCGGTGATCACGGCCTTGTCGTCGATGACCCAGAAACGGTGACCGAAGCCGTCTTCCTTGGCCACGAAGTCGTAGAGGGGTTTTTGGGCGGTGATGCCGGCCACGATTTCATCGATGCGCTTTACGGCCGGATAGGCGAAGAACACGGGTTCCACGTTGGCGTTGGTGATGCGCACGTGTTTCATGCGGTCTTCTTCCTTGTCCTTGCGGGTAAGCTCGTGCTTCTTGATGATCTTGTTCACGTAGTCTTCGCTGGCGGCGCAGGCCACGATGCCGTACTGCCACTTCTTGAGGTCCATGCTCTGGGCGTAGATGTAGAGCTTTTCTTCCTCGTCTTTCACCAACCAGCCGTTGTCCTTGAACTTGTTGTAGTTGTTGACCACCTGCAGGTACACTTCGGGCGAGTGTTCGTCAATCCCCTGGGGCAGGTCGATTTCGGCTTTGGTTACGTGAAGCAGGCTGTAGGGATTGCCTTCGCATTCCTTGCGGGCTTCTTCGGAATTGAGCACGTCGTAGGGTCGGCTGGCCAGTTTTTCAACAATGCTGACGGGAGGCCTGAAGCCCTTGAACGGTTTGATGATGGACATATCTTTAAAATTTTAATTGTTTTACATTTTGTATGCACAAGGCGTGCAACAACTTTCAAAGGTACGAAAAAGTTTCTTACCGATTAAAGCGCCCCTCTCTGGCAAAGGAGGGCAGGGGCATAATAGCCTATCCCTTCTGCTGCCGGTACTGCAGCACCTCGTCATGCACGTAGCGGAGTTCCACGCCCGCGGTCGCGAACATTTCTTCCGACTCCGCCCCCGCGTGGTACTTGTAGTCGGCCACCACCTTCTTGATGCCGCAGTTGATGATCAGCATCGCGCAGGTGCGGCAGGGGGTCATCGTGCAGTAGAGCGTGCTGCCCTCCAGGGCCACGCCCCGGCGCGCCGCCTGGCAGATGGCGTTCTGCTCGGCATGCACGGTACGCACGCAGTGGGTGGTGACGCTGCCGTCTTCGTGCAGTGTCTTGCGGAAAAGGTGCCCCACCTCGTCGCAATGGGGCAGGTGAGAGGGGGATCCCACGTAGCCGGTAACCAGAATCTGCTTGTCCTTTACGATCACGCAGCCGCTGCGCCCCCGGTTGCAGGTGGCGCGCAAGGCCACGCTGTGGCAGAGGTCCATAAAGTATTCGTCCCAGGATGGCCGGCGGTATTCCTCCTCTGTGTTCGAGAAAGGTTCCAGGAGGCCGTCGATCTGGCGGCGCAGTTCCTCCATGTTTCCGTCGTTCCGCAGCGTGGCGTCGGCCATGGCCATGCAGGCCTTCAGGTTCTGCTTGTTGGGGTCGGCATTGTCCAATTCCCGTTTCTCGTTGCTCAAAAAGGTGTCGAAGTCGATGTGGTCGGTCTCGCTGCCCCTGAGCACGATACGTTTGTAGCGTGTCTTTGGTTCGGCATCCACCGCCCAGAGCCTGAAATTTCCCTTTTGCCGCAGCGATTCCACCTCGCCCACGGCGCGTATGCTCTCGATAATGGCGTTTTGCCCCGAAGCGGCCGCCCGTTTGTAGAGTTCGTCCACGATATACGAGGGCGAGTGTTTCGCCCTTAGGTCGTTGGCCACCTCCGTAAGGCTGTCGCGGTTGGGTTCAAGCCCCCGCCTGCGCACTTCCTCCCGCAGGAAATCCCGCACCGAGAAGTAGGCGAAACGGTGTTTTTCGCGCAGGTATTCCACCACGGTGCCCTTGCCCGCGCCGAGAGTTCCCGTAATTCCTATAATCAGCATGATGTAGTCTTTTTTAGTTGATGGTATCCGCGGGCTTCACGGTGGTGAAGCTGCGGGCGATGCCTTCCAGCTGCATCAGCAGGTCGCGTTTGGGCTTGCGGGGCGAGTAGAGATAGGCATCGAGCATGATCAGACGCGCGTTGGCGGTATCGGCAATCAGGTAGTTCACGAACGGACCACCCATGAAGTCGCCCTCCAGACGCCATAGGCCGCGCGTCTCCACGGCATAGAAACCGTTCAGGTTGACGGGGTGGCAGAAAGGCGTGTATTCGGCTTCGGAGGTCTCGGTGCTCATATACGAACCCTCGGCCGGGCCGGGAACACGGCGGCACATTCGGTTGCGGGTTTCGATGATGTTCGTCAACGCAAACTGATTTTGGCTCGTGTAGGGCATGATGGAGAAGATGATGCCTTGGCCGAAGTCTTTGCTTTCCTTGCGGATCCAGCCGAAATCCCGTTCCATGGCCGAAAAGTCGAATCCGTCGGGAAACACCAGGTCGAACCTGTAGATCTTGCGCAGCCGGTCGCTTACGTTTACCGCGTGTCCGGCCTTGAACACCTTCTGCACCCGCTGGTATTCCTTGGCGTAGAGCGCCGCCATCAGGGTCTCTTTCTTAAGGTCGAAGAGGCTGTCGAAGGTGCGTTCGTCGGGCACGGTGAACTTGGCCACGACCTGCGGGTAGGCCCAGGCGTCCTGCACCAGCTCGAAGGCCGGTTTTCTGTCGGCCTCGAATTCCACGATCACCACGTTGCGGTGGTGTCTGAACATCTCGCTTTCGTTGAACTGGCGGGGCAGGATATTCACCAGGTCGAAATAGGGTTCGGGTTGGTTCAGCCCGGGCTGGGTATTGCCCAGAAAGGCGCGTATCGATTGCCCCACGTAGCCGTCCCAATGGATTTTGGGCGTAACCACGATTACCTCGCAGGTCTTGCCGCCCGAACCGGGCAGGGTGGGGACGCTGTATTTGCAGGCGGTGAAGCTGAGGGCAAGTAGGGTCGCCAGGATGAATGTCTTTTTCATTGCTGCAGGGATTAGAGCCGTATTTTGCCGCTGCCTTTGGTGGGCAGGGTAAAGCTTTTATTGACGGTGCCGGCCGCAGTCTGCGCCCGGTAGCGTACGGGAATCTGTTCCAGCCGGCGGGTGTTCACGCTGTCGATGGGCACGTACAGGCTGTCCAGGTGAAACTTGAAGCCGTAATGCTGCAGGCAGGCGGTGCCCGCGCCGTTGGCGTCCGGGTCCTGGGCCAGGATGTCGAGCTTTCGGTCGGATTGGTCTATGCTGATCGACAGTTCCACCGAAGAAGACGACATTTCGATGCACTGGTGCTCCACCGAGAGGTTGTCGCCGTCGAACCGGTAATAGAAACACGGCTGAACCGTGTAGTCGGGATGGTTGAGCACGAGGCAGCCGCTGCTGCCCATGCGCGGGTCTTCATTCCAGAAATTGTTCACCAGCAGCCATTTTTCCGTGCCGCGCAGCGGGCTTTCGCCCCGTTCCACCGAAAAATTGCCGTTGTTGCGGTCGATCCATACCGAACGGCAGGGGTGGGGCCAGGGGGAGGAGGGTTCCTCATCGATAAAATAAACGTAGGAACGCCCGCTCTCGAACTGGCGGTCATCGTCGGCCAGATACAGGCGGTTGCTGTTGGTGTCGGTATAGAGGTACACGGTGCAGGGTGCGCCTTTCAGTTCCTTCTTCACATAATCGGCGATAATCACGTCCGAAACCGAACGGTTGGCCGTGTCGTTGAAGTTTTTGTTGCAGGAGCAGAGGCAGATGGCGAGCAGCAAGCCCGCCGTGGCGTTTTTGGCCATTATAAAAAGGGGTGTGTTCATATCGGCAAAGTTAGGCAAATTGCCTTTAATCCAAAATAAACACTAAATTTGCTGCCCCGTTTTGCATGCGAGCAAGGGGCCTGAAGCGAAAACAAAAAAACTACAGATATGAGCATTGCCATGAACCCGCACCCCTTGGTGCAGTTCCTTCAAAAACCCGCAGCCGAGTTCACGAAGGAAGACATTCTCCGTTATGTGGAAGAAAATCAAATCGAAATGGTCAACTTCCGCTATGTGGCGGGAGACGGTCGTCTGAAAACCCTCAACTTTGTGGTCAACGACCTGGACTACCTCAAGACCGTTTTGAGCTGTGGCGAACGTGTGGACGGTTCCAGCCTTTTCAAGAACCTGGATGCCGGCGCCAGCGACCTGTACGTAATTCCGCGCTACAGAACCGCCTACCTCAATCCTTTCGCCGAGATTCCCACGGTAGACATCCTCTGCTCCTATTACGACAAAGACGGCAATCCCTTCGAAAGCGACCCGGCCTACGTGATGCGCCGTGCCGGAGAAGTGATGAAGGAAAAGACCGGTTTCGAATTCTACTGCATGGGCGAACTCGAATACTACGTGATCGGACCCGAAGACGAACTCTTCAAGGCCGACGACCAACGCGGTTACCACGAATCCTCTCCTTACACCAAGTTCGAGTCTTTCCGCAAGGAAGCGATGCTGGCCATGGCCTCCTGCGGCTGCCGCATCAAATACGGCCACTCCGAAGTGGGCAACTTCTGCATGGACGGCAAGAACTACGAACAGAACGAGATCGAATTCCTGCCCTGTCCGCTCGAAGACGCCGCCGACCAGTTGATCATCGGCCAGTGGATCCTGCGCACGATGGCCTACCAGCACGGCCTTTTGGTAACCTTCTCGCCCAAGATCACCGTGGGCAAGGCCGGCAGCGGCATGCATATCCACACCGCCATCATGAAAGACGGTGTGAACCAGATGCTCAACGACCAGCGCAAGCTTTCCGACACGGCCAAACGCGCCATTGCCGGTTACCTCGACTGCGCCGCCTCGCTTACGGCTTTCGGCAACACCAACCCCATGTCGTACTTCCGTCTGGTTCCCCATCAGGAAGCACCCACCAATATCTGCTGGGGCGACCGCAACCGTTCGGCCCTGGTGCGTGTGCCTCTGGGCTGGGAAACGGACAAGAACATGGCCGTGAACGCCAACCCGCTCGAAGCCAAGATCGCGCCCGTATATGCCAACAAGCAGACGGCCGAATTCCGCGCTCCGGACGGATCGGCCAACGTATATCTGCTGGTGGCCGGTCTTTGCGTGGCCGCCCGTCACGGTTTCGAAATGGAGAACGCCTTGCAGTTCGCCGCCGACAACTATGTGGACGTGAACATCTTCAGCGATGAGAACAAGGAAAAGGCCAAGAAGTACAAGCAACTCCCCGTATGCTGCGAGGATTCGGCCGACTGCCTGGCTGCCCAGCGCGAGGTGTTCGAGAAATACGGCGTGTTCAGCAAGGGCTTGATCGACGGCATCATCAAGATGCTCAAAGACTACAAAGACAAGAACCTGCGCGACGAAGTGGCCAAGAATCCCTCCAAGATGATGGAACTGGTGGAACGCTTCATGCACTGCTAGGAGCTCTTTCCTCTTTGAGAAAATCCGGATGGCATCCACCGTCCGGATTTTTTATTTGCGGTCGGTGGAAAAGAGTGCCTGCGATTTGCTAAATTTGTCCCGCCAACGAAAATCCGCCAATCTATTTTAGATGCAGTTGAAATTGATAAAGGGACTCGGAAAATCCGAAATCGTGCGCGATGTGGCCACATTGAGTGTGGGCAGCGTGGTTTCTCAGCTTATTCCGGTGCTGATGTCGTTGGTGTTGGCGCGGCTCTACACCCCGCAGGATTATGGGAATTTGGGCGTTTTTATCAATACCGTGGGAATTTTGGCCGTTTTTGTCTGTGGTCGCTACGAATATGCCATCGTGCGTCCCAAAAGAGAGGTGGACGCACTCAATCTGATGGCGCTTTCGGCTATCGTGGCCGTGGGCGTAAGCCTTCTTACGCTCGTGGTGTTTGCCGTGGGAACCGGGTTGAACGTGGCGGTTCTGTCGAATTTTCCCTGCCGATATGGCCTGCCGTCGATGTTGCTCTTTATGGCGGTGTTTCAGATTTTGGGTAATTATGCGCTCCGTTGCGAGAAATACAGGCAGATCACGTTTTCCAATATCTTGAAAAGTGTAACGCAGGCCTTAGTTCGGGCAGGCTTGGGCTTGATGCACGTGGAGACAGGTTTGATTACCGGAGCTATTGCCGGCTGGGCGGGCGGCAGTATGGCCTATGCAGTGCAGATGAGGCGCGTGGGAACGTTGCGGCGTTGCTTTTCATGGAAACGTATCGGGGAACTGGCCTGCCAATACAAGAATTTTCCTTGTTATCTTTTGCCGGGAAGTCTTTTGAATGTGCTTTCCACGAACTTGCCGGTTCTACTCTTCGCCGTTTTCTATGCCAAGGAGGAAATCGGATACTTTTCGATGGCATTGGGTATTCTGTATATGCCGGTCAGTTTTATCGGTGTTTCGCTCGGTCAGGTTTTCTACAAAAAAGCCTCCATATGGCCTATGGATCAAACCAGGAGTCTTGCCGGCCGGTTTTTCGCTTTCACGACCATAATAGGTGCGGGAATGCTCGTTGTGCTTTTTGCGGGCGGAGAAGGCTTGTTTGCGTTCTTGTTGGGTGCGGAGTGGAAACGGGTGGGGCTCTATTCGATATATCTTTCCCCTTGGCTCGTTTCCGTGTTGTGTCTTTCTCCCTTGGCATGGATTTTCGATGCCAAAGACAAGCAGAAGACCGAAATGTATCTGAACCTGGCTATGTTCCTGAGCCGGACGGCCGTTATCCTATGTGGCGGATATTTCCATCTTTCCTTTGTTTCGGTCCTGATGCTTTACAGCGTGACCGGTTTCCTGCTTTGGTTGGTAGAGGGGGCTTTTATCTGCCGCGTGTTACGGATGCGTTTGAGTTTGGGGCAAAAGGCGGGTATTGCAGGTGGAATTTTGTTGGTGATGCTTCTTTGGATTTTAAGGATATGGTAGAGGTGCGTTTGAAAAATAACAGGATTCATGCATGGAGGCGGTTTCCGTACGGATATGTGAAAGGTTTCGCCTTCGCGGATACGGAATTTCTGCAGGATGAGGCGCTTCTTCGGCGGGTGGCGGAGGCTTGGAGGGAAGGTTGTCTGGATGAGTGTCTGTGTCGATTGAACGGAAATTTCAGCATGGTCTTGGAAAGGGATGAAGGAAAACTTCTCGTTGCCGATAAGTTGAAAAGTTATCCGTTGTTGTATTACAAGACAGCAAATGGGTATGCCGTAACCGATTCGGGAGATGCGGTATGGGAAACGATAAGCGAGGATTCTTTCTCAGAACTTTCCGTATGCGAATATTTGTCGGCCGGTTATGTGGGCGAAAACAGAACCCTGTTGAGGAATTGCCGTATCGTTCCGGCTTCGTCCTATGTACTTGTGAGTGGGCAAGGAGTGGAGGAAAAAACATACTTCAAGTTGTGTTGTGGGCAGGATTTTGCGGAAACGGCGGATTTGCAGGAACTGGAAGCGGTATTGCAGAATGTGGCGGAACGTATGCGGCATGTGGCGGGCGACCGGACGGTGGTGATACCTTTGAGCGGCGGGTACGATTCCCGTTTGCTGGCATGCCTGTGCAAGAAATATGGATTTCCCCGCGTGATATGCTATACGTACGGCATCAAATCAAGTCCTGAAGTGAACGTGTCGCGCGATGTGGCTCGTAAACTGGGTTTCGATTGGTTGTTCGTGGAATACACCCAGGAAAAATGGGCGCGTTTTATCGCAAGTCCTGATTTTGAGGGATATCTCCATTATGGAGGCAATTTAAAGGCGATAGCGCACATACAGGATTTATTGGCGATAAGGGAATTGAAAGAAAAATCCTTGCTTCCGGAGAATGCTGTGATTATGCCGGGGCATTCCGGGGATGTTCTTGGGGGAAGCCATCTTCCGTCGGCTCTCGGTAAACGGAATATTGTCAAGAAATTGTTTGGCAAATATTTTAATGTAAATTTTTTAACGAAGCCATGCAGGCGTCTTGTGTTAAACGCTCTCGCCGCGACGATAGAGACGGAGGATGATAAAGAGGAATCCCTTCTCGAGGCTTTTTTTGCATGGGGTTTCCGTAACAGACAGGCTAATTTTATCGTCAATTCGGTAAGGGCTTACGAATACGAAGGCTACGATTGGTATCTGCCCTTGTGGGATGATGAATTCGTGCGCTATTGGTGCCGGATTCCGTGTACGGCAAGAAGAGGCTCGGCTTTGTATGAAGATGCATTGTTCAGGTTATTTTTCAAATATTTTGAGGTTGACTATCTTAAAAGCAGACGTGAAATTTCCAGTCCAGTGCTCATACGCTGCTTTCGTGGATTTTTTTCGGCGGAACAACGCTATAGGCTGAAACGAAGATTGGAAAAAACGGGTCTTGTTGCACCGGAGAGAAACGCTTTGGATATGGCAGGGATGCTGATCAAAGAAAAAGGTTTTTGTGCGGAAGAACCTTGTGTCCGCCAAGCCAAGACAGACAGTATGGGAATGAAATCGCTGTATTATATTTCGTTGTTGCGAAAAAGACAGGATGCACGAAAATTAGTCTTATCTTTACAGAACCAAAGACAGGAGAACGAAACTACAACATTTAAACTAAGGCAATGAACTATTTGTTGGAAACCCAGGGTGTGGTGAAGCGTTACGGCGCATACACCGCCTTGGACCATGTGAGCCTCCGCATTCCCGAAGGCTGCATTTTCGGGCTTCTCGGGCCTAACGGCGCGGGAAAGACAACCCTGATACGTATCATAAACCAGATTACCGCGCCCGATGAGGGCAGCGTGCTGCTCAATGGCGAGAAACTGGCCCAGCGCCATATCTACCAGGTGGGGTACCTGCCCGAAGAACGCGGGCTGTACCGCAACATGAAGGTGGGCGACCAGGCCATGTACCTGGCACAGTTAAAGGGATTGAGCCGTGCCGAGGCAGCCAGACGCCTGCACCAGTGGTTCGAGAAATTCGGCATCGATTCGTGGTGGAACAAGAAAGTGGTGGAACTCTCCAAGGGCATGCAGCAGAAGATACAGTTCGTGGTAACGGTGCTGCACCGTCCCAAATTGCTGATTTTCGACGAGCCCTTCAGCGGTTTCGACCCGCTCAACGCCCAGTTGCTCAAAGACGAGATCCTGAACCTGCGCAGGGAAGGCTCCACGGTAATCTTCTCGACCCACAACATGGCCTCGGTGGAGGAAATCTGCGACGAGATAGCCCTGATCAATAAATCCAGAAAGGTGTTGGATGGCAAGGTGGAGGATATCCGCCGTCAGTTCAGCGGCAATGTGTATCATGTATCGCTCAGGAGTGAGGAAAACCTTTTGGAAATCCTGCGTTCCGAACTGGAGGTGCTTGAATGCGACCGTCGCGACACCCCGGGCATGTACGACCTCAAGATCCGTCTTCCGCAGGATGCCGTAAGCGGTAACGCCATGCTGCAGACCCTTATGAAATACGGGGATGTGAAGGAATTTTCGGAAAAGCTCCCCAGTATGAACGATATCTTTATCCAAACCGTTAAAAAGGCTGAAGAAAATGAAAAATAACACATGGGTCGTACTCGAAAGGGAGTACATGACAAGGGTCAAGAAAAAGAGTTTTCTTATAGCCACGATACTGGTTCCTGTATTGATGGTGGCACTGATATTCAGTGCGGCACTGATATCCACGATCGGAGGCAGCAAGACCACGTTCGCCGTGGTGGACGAGACGGGATTATACGCCGGTTCGTTCGTGAGCGAGGGCGACGACACCTTCGAATATGCGGCCGATACCGCCGCCGCCTTTGCCGGCATGCGCGAAGGTTCTTACGATGCCATGATCTGGCTGCCCGCCGGTTCGCAAGACAGCAACCGCCAGAGGATTCAGCTTTTCTATGAGAAGACGGAACCTTCGGTGGCCAAGCTTTCCAAAATCGAGAATATGGCCGAGACCCGTCTCCGCATGGAATTGCTGCAGAAGGAAAGCGGCATCGACGAAGCCACTTTCTCGTATATCAACGGCGCCAGGGTGGATATCGTTTCGCAAGACCGCAAGACGGGCGAGCGTTCCTATACCGAGGTAAAGACCGGTCTGGCCTACGTGCTGGGATTCCTTATCTATATGTTCATCTTTATGTTCGGCAACATGATCATGGCCGGGGTCATCGAAGAAAAGTCGAGCCGTATCATCGAGGTCATGATTTCGTCGGTAAAGCCCATGCAGTTGCTTATGGGCAAGGTGTTCGGCCTGGTGCTGGTCTGCCTGACCCAGTTCTTGGTGTGGATCGTGCTTACGCTGCTGCTTACCTTCGTGGTGGGATTGTTTGCCGGCGGTATGAGCGTGGATGCCGCCCAATTGGCCGCCACTCAGGGAATGCCTGCGGATATGCTGCCGGTGAGCGAATTTCAGGAAATGATGCAGCAGTTCCAGTCCATTGTGGCCAGCCTGCACCTGAAACAATTGTTTATCTTCTTCCTTATTTATTTTCTGGGCGGATATCTCCTGTACGCCTCCCTGTTTGCCGCCGTGGGGTCTGCCGTCGAAAAAGAGGAGGAAGCCAGCCAGTTCATGCTGCCCATCACCATTCCCTTGATTATCGCCATCATCATTACCACGAGCGTTTTGCAGGATCCTTCGGGACCCTTGGCTTTCTGGGGCTCGATGATACCCTTTACCTCGCCCATCGTGATGCTGGCGCGTATCCCGTTCGGGGTCCCGGCCTGGGAACTGGCGCTGTCGATCGGTTTGCTGGTGGTAGGCTTCGTGGCCTCCATCTGGGTGGCCTCCCGCATCTATAGGGTGGGAATCCTGATGTACGGTAAGAAGAGCAGTTACAAGGAGCTCTGGAAGTGGATCCGTTACAAGAACTAAGCCGCCTTTGAACCTTTAAGGAACGGAACGATGGAATTGAAAGGATGCCGTTTGCTGGTGGTGGATGACGAAGCCTTGATACGGGGCAGCCTGCGCGAGATTTTCGAGTACGAGGGCTGTTCGGTCGATGAGGCGCCCGACGGCAAGAAAGCCTTGGCGCTGTTGCAGAAAAACAGTTACGGTGCGGTGTTCTGCGATATCAAGATGCCGGGCATGGACGGGGTGGAACTGCTGGAAAAGGCGATGGAAATGAATCCCGTGCCTTTCATCATGGTGTCCGGCCACGGGGATATCGAGACGGCGGTCGATTGCATCAAGAAGGGTGCGTTCGACTTTATCGAGAAACCCTTGGACTTGAACCGCATCCTGGTGTCGCTCAAGAATGCCTTGGACAGGGAACGCCTGGAGGTAAAGAACAGGCATCTGCAGCGGCAGGTGGAGGAAAAATACCGTATCGTGGGGCATGGCGGGGCGTTCGCCCAGGCCTTGGAAATGGCCGACAAGGTGGCTCCCACCGATGCCCGTGTGCTCATTACGGGCGAAAACGGCACGGGCAAGGAACTGATAGCCCGCCGCATCCATCAGAACAGCCGGGTGGCCAGCGGACCGTTCGTGGAGGTGAACTGCGCCGCCATTCCTTCCGAATTGATAGAGAGCGAACTGTTCGGTCACGAAAAGGGTTCGTTCACTTCGGCCGTAAGGCAGCGCAAGGGCAGTTTCGAGCAGGCACAGGACGGAACCTTGTTTTTAGACGAGATCGGCGACATGAGCCTGGCGGCGCAGGCCAAAGTGCTTCGCGCCTTGCAGGAACAGACCGTGATGCGGGTGGGGGGCGAGAAATCCATTGCGGTGAACGCCCGGGTCATCGCCGCCACCAACAAGGACCTGCAGGCCGAAATCGCCGCCGGACGTTTCCGCGAAGACCTCTACCACCGCCTCAGCGTTATCGTGATCCATGTGCCGCCCCTGCGCGAGCACCCCGAGGATATTCCCGAACTGGTGAATTATTTTCTGGAACAGCTTTCCGCCGCCATGGGACGGAGCAATCCGGGCATACGGAAAGAGGCCATGGAGGCCCTCTGCCGCAGGCCATGGGAGGGCAATATCCGCCAGTTGCGCAATATCGTGGAACGGCTGCTTATCTTGTCATCGGGCGAGATAAGCCGTCCGGATGTCGAAAAATATCTGTAATTTCGCTTTTGGAATGGTTCGGACTGTCGCTGCATTGCAGAGGAAAGTCCGGGCAACACAGAGCCACCATACTTCCTAACGGGAAGGCGGCCGCAAGGCCGACAGACAGTGCCGCAGAAAATAACCGCCGGCTTGCCGGTAAGGGTGAAAACGTGAGGTAAGGGCTCACGCGGGGTGCGGTGACGTTACCCCGGGGTAAACCTTATGGGTTGAAAGATCAAATATACCGTATGTCAAGGCGGGCTCGGCCGATGACGGGGGGTAGATCGATGGAGCAGGCCGGTGACGGCTTGCCGAGATAAATGGCAGTCACCCGAAAGGGTACAGAACCCGGCTTATAGAACCATCCAATAAAAAAGCCTCGCAAAGCGAGGCTTTTTTATTGGAAATCAGCACAAAAGCGTTTTGAACGGTCGTCTGCGTCGTTGGGCGATTTAGGGTAGCTTGGTCATCGAGCTTGCTTATTTCTGCATTTGATGATAAATTACTGAAAATCTTGCTGTTTCCATGGGTTGTAAAAGTCTTTTGAGTAGGGGATTGCTTTATCAGACTGTGATACAGGAAGAAATATTTTCATTAGAGTGAAAGGGGGGCCGGAATCGGGCTGAAAAAAGTCCCGGGGCTCCGCATTTTTGGCAGTGGGGCGAAAAAAAGTTTCGGGTCACCGGATGCCCCAGGGCATGCTGTAGGGGGTGGAG
>JAMPAI010000018.1 GCA_023667315.1 Ruminococcus flavefaciens | reverse complement strand
AAGGGTATGATGATCGACATGTTGAAGGGAAAACTTCCTCGTGATCGCATGCTCATTCCTGGCCTCGAGAATAAGCTTGGTCGTGATCCTGTTCATGATGCTCCGACTACGCGAAATCCGATGGGTCTTCCGTTGTTCGACAAGTCGATATATTTCGCAGTATTTTACCTCATGGATGATGTTCCCTTTGCATCGGTAATGAATAACCATCGGTTCCGCACAACTCGACAAGTGTTTGACAATGTCGCATTCTTTGATCAGCTGATGAATGAGCGGAAGAGATTAGAGAATCGACAGAAAGAAGCGAAAGCAAAAACTGCTCGTAAAACGGCAGCTACGTTTGAGGAAAAAGAGCGTCAGCTCAATAAGCGAAATAAGAGCGGTATGATGAGACCGATGCGAGCAAAGTCCCCAACACGTGTAACTGTTAAATCCCCGAAGGGTGCAACAGCACCGAAGACTACCCGCCGTGTAACAGAAAGCAAGTGATTTTCATGTCTATATACTATAGATGTGAGCAAATATGAAAGGGGAGTGAAAAACTCATGGGCAAGAAAAAGAAAGCAAAAAACAATGCGTTAGCACTGGACCTTCTGGGTTCTCCCCAACCTGGAGATGTGAGTGCTCCCGCTGACTATAAGAAGGAGGAGATAGATAGTCCTTTCGTTCTGAGCTCAGCTATATTGGAAGAACGTCTCAGAACAAGAGTAATTCCACGCGTGGATGATGGCATCCGCGAAAAAGACATCCGAAATCCACCCCCCGATGTTGTAGAGGAGTGGTACAAAGACGCCCATGTTGGTAAGTATGTCCACATGGAACAGGTAATCCGTGACGACGGTGGCACCTATACGACGAAGCGTGTCCAGTTTGAATTTGGCCGCATGCTTCAGGGGTATGGTGATAACCTCGATGAACGCGGTGTAAACCCTGTTATTGAACGTCTTTCGTTTGCAACGATGAATAAGATCTCTTTCATCAACAACATTGCGAATCCGCTTCGCTATATCAACTACTTCATCGAGTACTTTGATGATGATGATGAGCTGATGCGGGAATACTTCTATATCATGTTCCAAATCATGAATGATGAGATTGATCTTGACCCAGCAGCATTCATTGAAATGGTGTATGCCTCATTCACGACAGACACCATGATCGAGAAGCTGGTACGCATGGTTGAGCACAACACCGATAACAATCTGGTGAAGAAAGCTGACCGTGCATATGATGAATCTATCCAGCTTACGATTGAGCATTTGAAGGCAATTATGGGTGTGAGTTGTCTTCATAAGTTTGTGATACCTCTGGTGTCGCATTACTACAACACCCGGCAGCGTCTTCTCGAAGAAGCACACATGACGGATAAGGATTTGTATTACTACGTGTTCACATCCTTCATTCCCATCTTCGATGACGTGTACGACATATGTTTGTATAACAAATTGTATCATACCTCGACGACGAGGATTACCAAGACCACCAATCAGGAGGCTGGTATGTGGGATCGGCGTCGTCGGTTGGGTACGACGCCTACATCCTACACGAACGAACTGATGAGAGACTTCGTGACAGACATCTCTCAGAAAGCAATCTTCTGTAAATCTGCAATCGTGTTCATTCACGTTTGCATGGACAAGGCAATTCACAACACGTTGATTCAGCCGGACAAGTTTGACTTTACCGAAATGCCTATGGAAGCATCGGATTCGGTGAATGAAACTATTTCTCGGTTTGACCGATATCAACAGGATAAGACATTCCACAATCAGCGTGACCGTATACGTTCACATGTAACTGTCCGTGACATGTTGTATCGGTACGGCGCAAAGGTTGGATTGGACTTTAAGCGTATGGAGTCCAAGAAAAAGAAAGACATTGCGGCAACACGTGAACTCCGTGAGGAGTATGCATATTATCGTGATAATATCCCCCAACCTCTGAATGATACGCAACTGTATCTGATCAACCTCTACTGTTCCAGTCTGGTCGAAAATACCGAAGACCCGACAACAATGGAGATGCCTGATATCATCAAGGTGATCATGATCATGAAACGTGACTTTGAAGCGAAGAACTATAACTACCTGCCGTTCTTCATCAGCAGTAAAGTTGATGCCGCCGCCGGTAAGAAATATAACCGGCGTAAGGTTGAGCGTCTCGTTGCATCGCATCCGCTGTATGATGACTGGTCGAAAGAGTTTGAGTACACGGAAGGCGTTCTGAATAAAGATAAGATGCTGAATGAGGTGAAAACCATTGTAGCGTGTCCGATCGTCGTAGTTGATTACGATTATCCGGAATGCTGTGGTCAGCTGATGAAACCGGTTGAAGTGTGTGTCGTGGACGAAGTCATGCGCTTCCTTTGTAGCCTGTAACTAAGCATATACTATAACAGGGATACGAACTAAGGAGGTATCAAGATCATATGGGCAAAGATAAGAAACAGAAACGGAAAATATTAGACCCCGCGAGTTATCGAGGTATGCATCTCGAAAACTATCGCACTGTAAAGTCCCGTCAAAAGGACCGCAAGCATCCCATATTCCTCTTCTCGCCTGAATGCTTTGAGGATATGGAATTCCAAGAACACAAGTTAGACCAGATCGTCCATGTGGAAGATCACAACATGGCAGACTTCGAGTTCAACGCCCTCGATATCATCGAGACCTACAGGCAGTATTATGGTAATCAGGAGTTTGGACTGTTCACGCTTGGACAGACAATCAAGTTCACAGTTCACGAAGGCCAGAAAGAACCGTTCGAGCTTCCGTTATTCAAGTTCCTGATGAATTATACTATGCTGGTACTGCCGATCGAAGTTGGCTGCGACCTTCGGACTTGGAAGCCGTGGATCCCCTCTCGGTGGACATCCGATGGTTGGGTTGAGCAGATGAATAAGTATATCCATGATGCTCGACCTCTGGCAAATATGCGTAAGATTTGTGAGTGTCTTGCGCTGAGCAAATACCTTATGAATATGTGGGTGGCTCAGGCTGGTGATCGCATCGGCCTGAGTATCTCCAATAACGACTTCATCGAGCTCATGAAACGGAGTAAAGATGCATATGAGTCGATCACCTGCACATTCGACATCCCCGAAGGGATCAGTCCGACTGATCTCGAAAAGATGACGATGGAACGCACGCAGAAACTGTTGAGTTTTATCAGCGATCAGATCGATCTCCCCATTTCGGTCTATGCAAGAAACAAGCTGTTTAACCCGACGCAGTTCCGTGAGTATGCTGTGCACATCTGTCACAAGCCGGACTTGTCCGGTAATACGATCCCGTACACGTATCCGACAAACATCATCATGGGCATTAAGGATCTGCGTGCCTTTGCTGTTGATGCGCATGGTGGACGAAAGGCTGAGATTACGAAGCTGAACGTCTCCGATGCTGGTACGTTGGAACGTGCGCTCATGATGATGATGTCGAACGTTTCTCACGTTGACATCAACTATGAGTGTAACAGTCGCCATTTCCGAAAACGGTATATTGGCCGTGCACGAGATCTTGAAAATCTGGATGGTCGTGTTTACACGTTGGATCCAAAATCTGATGAGTTCTGGATCTTAGATCCGAGAGATACAGACCTTATCGGCAAGACCATCTATATGAAGACGCCCATCACATGTACGCATCCACGCCGCCACGAAGGATATATCTGTAGTGCGTGTTATGGAAAACTCATGGCTGCTTTGAACTGTGACATCCACATCGGTAAGATTGCAGCCGCTGAATCTGCCGATGAGATTGAACAGAAACTGTTGTCGGCCAAACATGCGTTGCAGACGGATACTGTTCGTGTTGAGTTCGAGGATATCTTCTACCAGTATTTCGAACTTGGCAATGGTCAGATCTTGCTGAATAGTGACATGGTTGATGAATCCATGGAGGGTGAGAGTAACTTCGCACATCTCTATCTGGAATTCTATCCAAGCACTATGGATAAGCGTCAGGATGGTGAGTCCAGGCACTTTGATAGATCGTTCCGTGAAATCGTAGTGTATGACGATCGGGACGATTCCCGTGTTACTATTGCTGAGAAGAACGGAGCGCTGCTCTATCTGAGTCCGGAGTTTAACAGCGAACATTTCCTCCCGGCATTGCACTATAAGGATGCAAAAGATGTCATCCAAATCCCGTTCCGTGACCTCTGTGATTGTGGTGAGATTGTTACGCAGGTTCTATTTGAGTTCTCTTACAAGAACCATGAGCTGGCAAGCCCGCTGCTTACGCTGGATAAAATCATGTTCAACTGCGATGAGGTCAATTCGTTCGATGGGTATGATGACTGTCTGGATACCTTGATTCCGCTCTTTGTAAAAGGTGGTATTTACATCCCCGACTATCAGACGGAGATGTTGGTTTCCCAGATGATCACACGTCCCGATGGAAGTCCGGTTGACTGGAATGATCCGCATCCGGAGTATGTGTTCAACTCGGTTAACAAGTCGATTC
The DNA here is from genome assembly GCA_023667315.1 of Ruminococcus flavefaciens. Classification (GTDB taxonomy): domain Bacteria; phylum Bacteroidota; class Bacteroidia; order Bacteroidales; family P3; genus Pullibacteroides. The sequence goes on along the minus strand of JAMPAI010000018.1, from coordinate 28,272 downwards.
GGCGTGGACCTTCTGCGCTTACCAGTATACTGTATCGTGAAGCTGGTGCTCAAATTGCTGGGGCATATGACACCTATAGCAAGACGGGCACATCTGGCTACGATTGGTTTATCCTGGAGCGCGGGGATAAGGCTCATGACTGAATAAATAAAATCTTAATGTAGAAAGGATGCATCACCATGGCTAAGAAGAAAAACAAGAATCTGAGGGACACAGTATCTCACGATAATCTGCCCGATGTCAGCACCAGCAAACAGTCCGACAAGCCGAAGAAGAAAGACGGAGGCCCGAAGGGTGAGAAGAAGCGTGAGCGCATCGATCCGCCCGCGGCTGCCACTCTGCTCTGCAGTACGATTGCTGATCAGATCGAGAACTTCCTGGCCCATGACCCGGAAGATCGCAAGGCTTCTCTGGACAGTCTGTTCACTCTGGGAGGTCGGTGGCCGGCCGGTATCACCGGATGTGATGACGCAGAATATCTCATGGCGTACCAGGTTGAGCGTACTGCCCGTATGGACCGCGACGATGACACCAAGATGCGCCGGATGTCCACGGCGATCGTGGTGATCGACGTCCGTACCAATATGCCGGCATATTACCTCACTGCGTACGTGTCTCCTAATGAGGCGGCTGCTGTTCAGGTCTACACGATGACCGATAAGGGTCCCGACTACAAGCAGACGGCCCGGTGGACAAACGCCAAGAAGTAAACTGAGATCATCAGTGGGTCCGGGGACGGAATGTCCTCGGGCCCATTATACTTTAAGAGGAGGAACAATTTATGTCTAAAACATACTATGACGCCAAGGGTGTCGATTATATGGCCGTTACTGTCATGTGCGTTCCCGGAATCTTTACTGAGGATCGTATCGACAGAGATTCCGTACCTGACGGTATTTATATGTATGAAGTCCGCGATGGTGGCAGTGATGGGATTCCCGCTGAGATCGCTAACTCCATCGCTGTTGATTTCCTCGGGACTTTACTGACTAAGGAACCTTTGGATGTTCCGATGTTTCTCAATGATGAGGATGATTGGGTTCTCGATGGCGGTGTTGTTACACTGATTGATTTTGTGGAAAGTTGATGGGATCATGATGGAGTGTATCGAGAAAAATTATGACGTATCAATACCGGGGCACCAGAATGTGTCACCATACACGATGTGAAACCGTTGGATATTCCAGCCTTTAACTATTTACAGGCTGGACGCCCCATATACATCGGTGAGTTATACAGACATCATTCTGGGAATGTTTATAAAGTTCTCGGATTTGTAACTGTTGATGACGTACTGATGGTGCGATATGAACACGTTAAAGACCATAAGATTTATAAATGGCCGTTCGATTCCTTTATCCAAGAAGTGGATAAAAATAAGTTCCCATTTGCAAAGCAAAAATATATGTTTGAACAAATTACCGGCGATATGAGTTGGCAGGAACAAGAACAAGCAGTAAATGGTGCGATAACCATTACTGCTGAAGAGGTTGGGCCTTAACGGGCCCAATCTTTTTTGATTAGCTCGACAAAATCTATATAGGAAGGAGATGATTTTGTTGCCTGAGATGACTGAGTTCTATCAGCTCAATCCTACGAAATATACGACGAAAGCATTACTTCAACGAACAAACGATCACTGCATCATTTTTAGACACGGACACATAGCGATTACCGGCTATCGGATGGGTGATAATAGAGAGTTCGAGAAAGCCTTATCTGTATACGATGAAGTTCGTTGGAAATATGAACTTAAAGGTGGATATTATGTTCCCGAATTGCGTGAGTTCAGAGTTAACCGTGCATTCAATCCGGAACTACTCGCCAAGTATTTTAAGGGATACCAGATTAAGGTTGAAAACGATGCATATCCGGCTGATAAAGTTGATATAAAACTGCTTGCTCCACCAAAAGATGACCTACAACGTGTTGGTATTACCTTCATGTGTAGTCAGGGCGAATACAAACGCAACGCTCGATATACTCAACAGCTCATTGATGCGGATACAGGTTCTGGTAAGACATACTTGGGTGCAGCTGCATCCTGTTTCTTTTCTGCCAGAACTCTTGTTATTGTTCCACTCACAATACTGGTAGAACAGTGGAAGGCCTCTTACATGGACTTCACGTCTATCACTGAAGACGAGATTCTTGTCGTACAGGGCAGTGGTACTTGTAAGAAGATCATGGATGGCAAATATAAGCATAAGAAAATCTTCATCATGCTGGCAGATACGATTTCATCGTTCAATAAACGATATGGCGATTTGGAAACGATTGAGTTGCTTCGCTCAATGAATGTGTATTTGAAAATTGTGGACGAGATTCATAAAGAGATGAAACTCATTTCCATGATTGAAGCACTTTCGAACTTCCATATGAACCTCTATATGTCTGCTACCCCCGGTCGTGCCGCTAGCAAAGAGAACTGGATCTTCAAGTCCTGTTTCTGGAACATTCCACATTTTGGCGCTAAGTTCAAAGTACAGGAAGAGAAGCATATCAACATCATGGTGAAAACATATCGGTTTGTGCCTGACCCAAAACAGATTAAGCAGATGGTCAACCAGAGAAAAGGTTGGTTGAACTCAAAAGCATATGAATCTGTGTTACTCTCAGCACCGCAATACCAATCTGAGGACTTTCTTAATAGTCTGAAAGGTATGCTTAAATGGTCTAAAGGACTCCTAAAGGATGGGAATAAGATTCTCATACTTAGCGAGACTATCGATGGTACTGCATGTATGCAAGCTATTGCTGAAGAGTTCTTCCCGGGCAAAACATCACGGTACTACGGAACAATGAAACCTGCTGAGAAAAAGAAAGGAAAAGAGGGAACTGTTATCTGTGCGACAACTATGTCGTTCGGTACAGGTGCTGATGTTCCTGGAATTCAGTTTGTTATCAACATCACAACGTATGCAAATAATATTGCTGCTTCTCAGCTCCCCGGACGTGCACGTGCGTTGAAGGATGGTACAGACGTTTGGTATATTGAGCTTGTCAATATGTCTTACAAGAAAACCATAAAGCAGTATGAGAAACGTAAGCCATTCCTGCTCAAAAAGTCAAAGACGGGTAAGATCATGGTTGTCACATGAGAGTACATATTATACCTGTAGAAAGGAGATGATATTTATGACCGATTGGGATACCTTGCGTAAAGTCGCATTGTGTATCTGGCTATTCGGGACTGTTATGTTTATCAATAATTCAGACAGGAGGAACAGATAATGACAGACATGGAATTAAACATCATGGTTGGTGTTGTTGGAGCTGCACTTTCCGTTGCCCTATTGGTGGCAATCTGGAGACGGTTCAACATCACGGCCAGCATCGCTAAGGTCCAAGAGGATCTGGCAAACTTCTATACCCCGGACATCCTGGTGAAAAATAAAAAGAAAGTCGAGGATGACGCTAATGCTGTTGGAAGCGAAGCAGCTGCCACCGAATCCGACGGTGAAGGATCTGATGAAAATACTGAAGGTGATGAATCCGGCAGCGAAGGTGATAGTGAATAACAGCACCAGACCCTTCGTCATGGTCGATTTTGAAGGGAACGTCTATATTCAGACACCGACAGGGGAATCGTAATGAAACTGATCTCAACGTTATTCGCAGGGGCTGAGATCGAAGCGATATTGAACATTCAATCTCGTGCAACCAGAACAAAGGATGGCAACACGGGAGGAGATGAACCCCTGATTGTTCGATATAAGTCGAGGATTGGAAATCAGTCATTGATCTTCAGCCCTACCGTAGCACTCGTCTTGCGTGGACGAGGTAAGACTCAAATGGATGCATGGATCCCCGTCAATCTATTCTACCGGTTTACGTCAACGCTGTCGCATGCATATCACAGTTTGTCGACGGATAAGTTGTACTACTCTGATGGTGGAACCATGTATGTAGATCGAAAGATCGCAGATGCACAAGCACGAAAGATCTCGCTATTTCGCAATAGCTTAACCCTCAGTCCTGATATTGCATATGATCGTACTGGAAAACAGATGAAAGGTATCTTGTTCAGTATCGATGGTAATGCGATGGGTGTAATGAGTCATAATGAAGTGCTTGGAATGGTAGAGATTATGGATCATTTTGATGTCAATACATACTCGCTACTGGCGGGTGTGGTTGATGAACTGGAATCGATGAACTCAAAGATCGATACAGTGTTAATGTCAGTTGGCCGAATCGAAAAGCTATTGACAAAGTTAGACCAAGGTACCAAAATCCCACTGTCATCATTTGGGCTGCCTGACAAACATGCCCCGATGCAATGGGAGAACGCACAGACAAATATGTTCTAAAGGGAGTGAAAACCGCATGAGCAAAGGAACAGGACGAGATAGGCTTAAGTCGCGTATGGCTTATCTCAACGGAACGCCGTACCGAATCGAAGACTATCCGTGGGATAGTCTCGATGAACTCGGCCCTGCTGCATTCCGAAAAGGTGTGGCATATCACTATCACAAAGAGACGGCTATTGGTGATACGAAACTAATCACCGATTGGCTGTTACCGTTCCGTGGAATGACAGATGAAGACTTCTGTCATCAAACGGCAAAGATCGGTATTTGGTTCAAGAAACTGGGCCATGACCGGTATCGGGAGATACTTGTACTTCCGAGAAGTAAGAAAGAAGTAGAAGAGTATTCCCCCGCAAAAGAAAAGGACATCATTGCGGCAACCTTGAATCATGAATTTCAGGTTGACCAGTTCACCGATATGTCGATGTTTCAATCTGACATTGGCACTGGTGTCTATACACCACCGATGCATATCGATGATGATGCTCTGAATATGCTGATAAAACAGGGGATTCGTTTGAAGAAGGCTCCCTTCGACCCGTATGCACAGCGTCTTCGGTCTTTGGCCGTTGATAAAAAGAAAGGTGTTGAAGGTGCCAATATCGTAAACAACACCAGACGCGGATTCCGTTTGAATAGAGCGCTTTCGCCAACAAAGGCCTTGCAGTTCTCAGATGTGTGGCAGTTGGAACCTGCCTATGTGCTGCGTGATGTCCCAGGAGCAATGCATCCGATGGATATTCCGAAAGGTAAGATGTTGGTGATCTATCCGGATGGTATTCCCTTTAAGATAGAGCAGGAGAATTTGATTGATATCAGCGACATGGTTGCTGATGCAATTGCTGCAACTGCACGTGAGGAAGACCGTCCAACAAAGCGCAAGTCTAAGAAAGCAGCCGTCGATGACGAAGATGGCGGAGAAATCGATGGAAAATTCGATGATGATGTGGAGGATACTGATGATGAGTAATACTATGATGGCTATCCTGTTGATCGTGTACGTTATCGTACTTGCTGTGCTGGCCTGGAATAACCGCAAGCTTTCCAAGCTTGCGCGTCAGGCTGCTGAAATGTCCGGTGATGTGATCGAGAATGCTAATGCATTGATCGATCTTAATGTTGCATGGCAGAAACGTGATAAAGCAGTTGCAAAGCTCTTTGGAGACGTTCTCTTTGATCTTTGCCATGCAACTGATAAGAATGTGATTGAGTGGAAGCTGTCTATGCTCCGTAACATCCATTTCTTAATGGGACTTACTGGGTATGAAAATGTATATAACGATAACTTCTATACCTGGATGATGAATTCTCTTACACAGCTTCCCAAGAATGCACAGACGGAACAACTCGTTAAGCTTGCCGAAGCTGTGAAGGGTTACTATATCATGGACCCTGATGTCGGTAAGAACTTTATTCGCATGATTGCCGATATCATTAACATGAACGAAGACATCGATGAGGCTGCTGAGTCGTACAAGAAGACTTATAAAGCACTGCTTTATGCGATTCAGCATACTGATCTTGATCTGCTGGTGGCAGAGACGTATAAAGGTTCTGGTGGAGACCTTCGTACAAACCTATTTGAATCTCTCCAAAACCTGAAGGATATCTGTCACGAGGCAGAGAGGGTCGTCGCCGAATACGATGCCGCTGCAAAGGAGGCTGATACGCATGTGGAACCGAAGCAAGATCCTGTTAACGGAGGAGAATCCGCTGAGCCCAATCCGGAAGAGAAAGTCGATGAAGACGGCATTCCCGCAGAGACTGATACCGTCGTACAAGGGGAAGAGGGCAAAGGGCCTGAAGAAGATGCTCAAGCCCCTCGGACAGAGATACCCCATGTGGAACTGACCGATTGCGAGGCCCGTACTGGCGTTGAAGTCATTATGGGTAAGAAGCGCATCTGATCTATATCATCAGCGAAGAATTGTGCCTGGGGTAAAACCCAGGCACGTTCTTTTTGGTCTATCGCTGAACACTTTAATACCAGGGGGTGTTAATGTTGTATAAGCTCACCAAATTTAAAGCTACAAATCTTACTGGATTTTTCTCAGGATTGGGTCGTAAGACATTTGAACTTGATCTTCATGATCTCTCTGAAAAAGAGATCATTGTTATTTGTGGTGATAACGGTTCCGGCAAGAGCACGTTTTTAAGTCTCGTACATCCGTGGCCGTATCCAACTGATGGAAGAACAAAATTTGTTATTAAGGGTAAAGAAGGATCCCTGATTCGTGAATATACCGGAGAAGATGGAACTATCTTCACATCGCATTGCATCTATACACCCAAGAAAGATAACGGACACAACAGCAAATGCTACCTCAAGATTGAAAAGCCTGGATGTGATCCTGTTGAGTTAAACCCAAATGGGAATGTTGCATCTTATATGCAGCTGCTGTATACATACTTTGGAATCAATAAGGACTTTTTGTCATTTGCCACATACTCTACAGAAATTGCGAGTATTGTCAATATGACAGATTCCGAGCGTAAGTCTTCTGTTGACACTATGGTTCCGAATGTCCGTCGATATGAGGTTGCGTACGATATTCTCAATGAGAAGTATAAGAATCTCCGCAATATCATACGCAACATTGCACAGAAGATCGTGTCTCTTCGTGACGAAGAATCGTTGGAAGCTGACTTTCATCGGTTAACCGATGAGATGAAAAGATATACGAATGAGAGAGAAGAACATATCAAGAAGCTTGCACGCATTGAAGGCCGGTTAAAAGAACTTACAGCAAGCGATGATGTCGATACTCTGATTGATCGTTACAATGCTATGGTTGTTAATCTGGCATCGTATGATAGCGAGATCACCAGAGTCTTCCATAAGCTAATGAAGCTATATGATAAGCTCGGGATTGAGCCGGATAAACCTGATAGCATTTCGTTCCCGGCTATTGATTCTGTTCCATCTTTCATCATGAAATATGAGAAGAAGATTGTATCAGCTGAAGGTTCGTTAACAGGATATAAGAATCGTATGGAACAGCTTCAGCGTGAACTGCATCAAGTCGAGAAGAATATCACCGAAACAGAATCGGTTCTGTATAGTATTCAAACGCAGGACATTGGTGAACTTCAGCAGACGCGACAAGAGTATCTCGATCAGTTGGCTTCGTTGAGGTATAACGGCCAGAAGCAGTTCGAAGATATGAGTTACGACGAGGCTGTAAACTTCTCAAGAACTGTTGTTGCGATTGATCACATGATTCATGCACTGTATGATGAATACGGTGACATTGTAACTGTGTACTTTGGATCGAGCGACTGGTCATCGTATGCAAAAACATCCGAAGATGACGTAATTCAGCTTGACGCTAAAATCCAAACTGCAACGGCAAAACGTGATCAGCTGTATCGTCAGATCATGGAAAAACGGAACTATCAGCAGCTGAGTGAAATCTTGAAACAACGGCCAAAGACTTGTACAATTGATAACTGTCCGTTTATCGCAAATGCTCTGAAATATGAGAATGTGCTGCAAGAAATTCAGGATTTGTCTGATCAGTATGAGAAGTCTTGTATCAACTTGATGGATATGGAGAAGGATTGCGATGCTGCAGAAAAACGGCTTGCGATTCACAGTGATGCGCAGAAGCTAATCCAATACATACAAGCGAATGCAGTCTTCATGAAGCGATATCTTGGAATCACTGACATGAACGTACTTTACAAGGCAATTGCGAATGGTACATGGGGCAAATACCTCGATATTATGAAGCTTAAGGATATCGCCTCGATACTCTCTGAAAAAGAGCTGTATATGCAAATCACTGTGCAGAGAATTCCTGAGATTGATCATGCCATCGAGCTGGCCAAGGCATATGGATCAAACCGTGATATCTTAATGCATCAGCTTGATCAACTCAACGGTACAAGATCGATTCTGAAAAATGAACTGGACGAGCATCACATGCATATATCGATCTGCAATAGTCAGCGTGAGAACTATGAGAGCAAGTTGACACTGTGGAGAGCTGTCTCTGAGGGCATCGATAAGTATCGTGATCTGATTACCGCACAGATTGAAACACAAGAACAAGTCAGTGAGCAGAACGAGCGTATCTGCAGGATAAAAGAGCTCACAGATAAATCTAAAGAGCAAAAGGCAATCATCGCTGAGCTTGACGATCTCATTCGTGTACGCAATCCGAAGCGTGAACAAATCAAACTCGATTTGGACGCAGTACGTCGTTTGAAAATTGATCAGTTAGAGGTTGAACGTGAATTCACGGTGATCAACATCATTCGTTCGATCGTAACTCCTGGAAAGGGTATTCGGCGTGAACTCATTGACATTTACATGTACGATATCTGCACGATTGCGAATCAGTTGTTACTGAACACTTTTGATGGCAAGCTTTACTTGAAAGAGTTCATGATAACTGATAAGGAATTTGTCATTCCGTATGTGTACAACGGTTCCGAAGGATCTGATATCTCGTTTGCATCGTCAGCGCAGAAGTCTACAATCGCATCAGCGATAAACCTTGCAATTTTGTCTAAGCTTGTTAGTAAGTACGGTATCTATACCGGAGATGAGCAGGACAGTGCGTTGAATCCAAAGAATAAACGAGAGTTCATACCGTTTATGTTGTCACAAATGCGATATGTCGGAATCGTTCAAGCATTTATCATTTCACAAGAGCCAAACTATTATGAGCCGTATGATGTCGGGGTTATCTGTTTCCCTGGCGGAGAGGTGTCTAACAACAGCACAGATGTGATCTATGTGTAAACACAAACTCGGGGGCATTATAGCCCCCGAGTTCTCTTCTGTATATTAGTGAAAATGACGTACATATTATAACTGTAGACAGAGAAAGGAGGCAAGACCTAATATGGCAGAACTCAGAAGCATCACTAGCACCAACATTTGCTTCGACTGCGAGAAAGCAGTTGGAGGATGTACATGGGCACGAGATTTCATTGTACCCGAAGGTGCAACTTATCAGCCTGTCTATGATAAGAACAAACCTGGGGTAGTTCTTACAATGAACATCACAGCATGCCCACTCTTCGAGAGATCTCCAAACAGAAGATCGGTCGGGATGATTTCTGAAGAAGAAAATGAAAAGTATGAACCACCACATAGCAAAAACCATAGTCGGCCACGGAGATACCGCTCCGTGAGATAAAAATTTGGAGGAATTATACTATGGCTAAGAGACTCGACTTCAAGAAGCGCAAGACCTACGCCCCGCTGTACAACTTCTTCGCTGATGACAACGCCTGTAAGCTGATCCTGACCCAAAACAACATGAGCGGCGATGATGCTGCCGTTCTCTGCTATGTTGCAAATAGCCTCTACAATGACGGCCCTCTCAGCGTGGTGGCTGTTGATGACACTGTCGATGCTACGAATAAGGCCATCGACGAGTTCATTACGGCTGAACTCGACAAGAACTTTAACCCCGAGGTAAACTATATCCGCATCATGGTACTGGATATGGCGAACATCGACCTCGATCACATCATATCTCTCAGCACCGAGGACCATCGGATCGTTACCACATTCATTGATTCTACCACAGTAGAAGCTTCCAGAACGCGGTATAAGGACCGTGATAAGTGGACCATGCTCCGGCGGCCTGTTATTCTCCCGAATGGCATCACTGTTCGAGGTGAGTGTGTAGACGATTACCACACTTATAACGAGCTCACAAGAGAGCTCGTTGCATTCATCGATGCATTTACAACCAATCATATGGCGCCTGATGCTTACCTGAACACCATCAAAGCCGCTACGAAGTTCGTGAACAACGGTATCTGTTCTATGACCACCGATTTCGGCAAACTCTGGGTCAATGAAACTAAATTGCTTGAAGGTGGGTATGACAGCCTTCCGCTGTGGACAGTCATTAAGAACAGTGTCATCCATTTCCTGTTCTATATCTGGGCATGCGAAAATGGTAAACGCACGGAGTATATCACCACTATGACCGATCGTATCCTCGGTGGTAAAGTCTTTGCCGATAAGAAACTTGCCAAAGAGTTACGCAAGGTCTTCACTGCAACCGAGGACGATGATCAGGATGTACTGAAGCAGAAGGCGGAATTCATCGAGCAGTACAAAACCCGGGTGCCGGATGAATTCGAGGTCATGCTGGAGACCGCACTGCAGGATACGTTCGGAGCTTTCAAGAAAACATATGAAACTCTGATGAAAAGTATGGTCTGCATCAGCAAGAAGTCCACTGCATTTGCCGAGCTTAACGGGTTGAATTTCTACCCCAACATTCCTGCGATCGTTATGTACACCGGCAGCAACACTGACGTTCTCCCGTATGAGGATGTTGCTGTTGACTATATCTTCAAACGGCACGTTGCTGAGGTCCCTGTTATCTGCGATCAGCGTCGGTACACTCCCACCCGTTCACGAGTGATTCCGCTGGCTAAGGATGCTGATGATACCACGATATATGATACCGCTAACATTGCTCTGCTTATCAAACGCGATCCGAGCAATAATACAGTGCGTGTGTGGTGCAGAGACACTGATGTTATGTTCGTAAAGGCGATCCGTGAGATGACCGGGGATAACGACAGCACTATCAAAGATATTAATGGTTCACCGTGTTATCGTTCCGGTAGATACAACGGTGGCATCTTCGACCTCAGCGATCCTTTCGGAAAGAAGGCTGAGGAGAAGCGCAAACGCGCAGAGGCTCGCAAAGGTAAGGGTAAAAAGAATACACCTAAGAGATAAAGCTACTGCGGCAGCAAAATGAGAACAGGGGCCTTTTCGGGCCCCTGTTCTTTTTTCATTCCCAGTTAACCGGATATTTACCGGAGCGAAGGAACTTATAGTTGCAATCATGATCAACAATATATTTTTCATACCACCATGCGGGTTGAGGTCCAATTTGATCTGGACCATAAAGACGGTGGATAGAAAATGTTCGTTCGATCTCCTGCGTGCAGGAAACGGTGTTCAATACGGTCTTTCTCTCCGCCTTTAAAATAAAGCCCGGCCAGCAGATCAGTTCCTTTTTCTCAGGTCGATAATCTTTCTTCAGCCAGTGAATGGCTACGGCAGCCCAAATCCTAAGCATAATCTTTTTCATTGTTATCATTTCACCTTTCTTATAGGAGTTATAACTTGTATACATATTATAGTTGTAAGGTTAGATACTAACCATAAATTTGAAAGGAGCGAAGATCAATGCCAGTAAGCAGAAAACGGAAATTCAAACCAAAGCGCAACATGAAACCTGTGAGGAAGCCCGTGATGTCTAATCCGGGTAAGAATCTTGCTATCCACATGTCGTACATTCCCAAAGAGGAGATTAGCGGGGACAAAGCTTTTGAGGCAATGATGTTTGCAAATGAATTCATGATGCCCAGAGCAACTGAAGTTATCATGGCAGACTTCGAAAAGTATGGACCTATGATCGCTCAGGGCATTAAGTTTGAGGTCATCCCTGAGATCTGGGTAAATGTCGACGAAGAGCAAGCGGCATGGAATCGCGCTGAGGTTGAGAGGTTCTGCGGTTAAACGCAAATGCTTTCATGAGAACAGGGGCCAAACAGCCCCTGTTCTTTTTTCATTAAATTACATATTTCGGCGCAACATTGTTGCAATCTGTTGTGAGAAGCTTTGTGTCGGAGACATTGGTCATCAGATACTGCGTCAACAGGAAGTCCTTAGACATATCTCGCATAGACTTACCCTGAACGTTGAGAACATAGGCATTAGAGTTGATATACCGCTCTGCGTCCTCATTGCTCTCTTTTGTCCAACATGCCTTCACCGATACCTGGTCACCATCGAAGTCGGCGCCCATAGGTCCGATCATCGTATTGCTGATCTGACCGGTTGCCATGAAAGCATTCATTGGGTCGCCTTTGATGATCGGATAGTGCTCATATACCTGATCACCAATGGTAACGGGCTGAGTTTCATTAGTGGTCGAAACGATGATACGATACGGACTCTGACCGTTCGGGTTATCAATCGGATAACGAGTGATATAGACATGCTTATCTGCAGTCACCCGCTGAGCAACAATATACAGAATGTCAGTATATGTTGCCTCACGATCAAATGTAGTCTGGTCCTTATTGAATCGACCATTGATCCGCATATAATATCGAACACCGTTTACATCAGGTGGTGTCATGATCTTATCAAACCTCGTAGAAGGAGAGTTGATATACTTATTGATCAGCCCTGTGATGTAGTTCTCATCAAAACTCTCAGTAAAGGTTGTGTATTCCTGTTTACCATCAGGTGTTACAACTGGATATTTGCCGCCCTGAATGAACTCAGCCTCAAAATAAGACTTCAGCTCATGAATCATGAATGGCATGAAAAGAGAGCAGATGTACGGCAGAGGAATTGTCGCATACCCGAACTTTACTTGAACCTGATTGAGAGATTGTTTGTTCAAGTTCGCTGCAGTGATAACGAGACGTGCGGTATAAGGAAGGTTCTTACCGGCCAAAGAACGACGAAGCATACCGAATTTAGACGGCTGACCCTTTACCGTATGGATCATAAGTTCCTGATAAATGTCAACCAAGAGTGCTTGTACTCTGGCTTGTGTCAAACGCGTCATATTACCAAATGCATCAGTATACTGTGCTAAGGACTGGGTATACGAGATGATATTGGAATACTTCGAGTTTAGGATGTTAGAGCTCTTTGAAGACGAACTCTCGCTGATGTTGATGTCACGATAAAAGGCTGGGATAACAGGAAACTGAGTCAGGAAGAGTTCATCACGAGGCTTCTCAAAGAACTTTTGTACTTCCTTCGTTGTTTCCGTGGTTTTCTCTTTTACCTTGACTTTACCCCAAATCTTGTATAAAAACTCAGGGCCGCTTTCACCTTCCGGATCATCAACCAATGTACCCTCTTTTGTCAGCTTAAACCTCCCACGTGCATTAAGCACATCACTAAGCTGCCGATCATACGCCGCAAGTTTTACAGCTGCAAGAGGATACATATAATGCCCGTGCAAATCGATATAAGCAAACCGATTCCGGCGATCATACTGAGATACACCAAAGATTTCATTTGAGAGAACACCATCGCGTGTAAATGCATTCTTCTCAATGTATATAGGGTTGGTAACCTCCTGCAGATTATTGACACGGATGAACTTTTCCATGTCCAAAAGTGTAACCCATAAACCATTTTGTTTACTGGTATTGGGTCGTGTATCAACGGCTTCCGTTACGAACATTAAAAATCTCACCCCTTTATGGTTTAGATTATAGTGATGTCAACCCTAATCATTTTACGCTACAGAAAAGATGAACACCTACCCCATTTTTAGCGGGGTAGGTGTTCGTTGTATATTTTACTCCTCGTCGGAGTCGTCATCCTTAGGATCAGGCTCGAGCTGTTGCACTTCAGCGATGAGATGTTTGTCACGGGCTTTCAGTTTTACTTTGTACTTGTGTTTCCCGTAACGAACAACTTCCTTGTTACAGAGTTCCTTCACCTCTGCAGCAATAGACTTCTTACGGAAAGTAATCGCCAAAGATTCACCGTCGTTATTCACGGCTTCGATGTCACCTTTGTCAATATTAGCTTCCATAAGAACTGTGTAGACACAATAGCACAGAGCATTCGTTCCATGAAGAGTTTTCCTCATGCTACTCATGTCTAATGCACCATAATCACCGCCAGTCATCAGTTCGAGCAGAAACTCAGGACGTGTAGTCTTTAACTTATGAGTTTTCAATATCGTTTCGACCCCCGTCTTTGCTGTTGCTGCTGTAATTGCTGCCTACGTTTGCCTTCGAGTTCAGCCTTCAGCCGCTCTTGTTCTTGTCGTTTTGCGATCTCCTGGAGTCTTGGCTTGAACTCATCGATTTTGTCCATCAGATTCCGAAGGGGGAACCATGTGATTTCTTCGTAAGTGTAGTAATCACGAAGCATCGTATGCGCATTATACGCAAGATCACGGTAATCCTTCAGAGTCTTCTGGACGTGCTTACACCACTGGCCAATCAGGACTCGGGATTGTTCAGATAGCTGCTGATTGTGGTGTGGTAAAAAACCAGCTCGAGCAAGCTTTCGTACGCAATGTCACGAATAACCTTACCACAGTGCGGGCACCGGGCTTCCTTAATACCGAATTTCGGTACCATAATCTCATCCCGCAGGATAGTAGCCTCTTTGTTGATCATCTCCAGATCAACATCGGACATCAGCAGCAGGCACTGATACATCTGGAAGATGTTGTTCGCATAAGTGCCGTTGGGCAGCTTGATCCGACGGATCATATAGAGCAGCCGCAGCATGGACTCGAAGCGCCGAACATCAGTCGGAGTCATGCTCTTGCTGTACTCCTGGAATCCACGGATGCACCGAATCATATCGGCGTAGGACGGATGACCAAGCGTTACCTCGATACCCATCTCGGTCGTAACGCTGCGGTTACGCATCATGAGAGAGCAGGACTCGATGTTCGGAGCATTCTCGATCTGCGCCCACCGGTCGATGAACTCGTTCATGTTGATGAGAAGGTCATTGGGCCGAGTAGTGAGACGGAAGGCCTTACCACACTCCGTGCAGTTGGTTACAGTCTCGACAGTACGCAGCGTCGCACAGATGTGGCCAAACGCGAGCATCTGGAAGTCCTGGAAGTGGATCATATTCTGCAGGTTGGTGGCAGACACCTTCGGGGCCGTGCCGACAACGTTGCGGATGATAGTGCGCATCTGCTCCAGCTGATAGTCATAGGTGGACATATCCTGGTTGACGTTCATGTAGAGGTTCTGCAGATCAACCACGCCGGTGCCGACAATGTCGCACATGAAACCGGAGTTGGGCATAACAACGGTCACCTTGCCGAAGTTATCCTTCTTGAACTTGCTAATCGCATTCAAGAAGGCCTGATCGCCAAGAGGAGCATGGTTCTTATCAGTGCGGCCGGAAGGAACAATGTCGACCTTCACTTCACGAATCGTACGTACAGCCGGCTTCTCAAACTGAACATACTCAGCTGTAGGAAGCTCACGGATATACTGGCCATACTCATCATCGCTGGGATCGGGCGCAGTTTTCTCGGGGTCCTTGACCTCTTCCTCAGGCTCCTCATCGTCAGTGTAACTGGGCAGAAGCTCGTAGGGGTCGATCTCAGGGTTTGTGGAGGTCTTGCTGTCCTTCATGCGCTCATCATAGGAAACCGTGCTGGATACAACAGCATCGGTAACCTTGGGGTCAGCGCCGAGAAGTTTCTCACGGGTTTCCTCATCAGCCTTCTCGGTATTCTCAAAGCGCTGTGCACGCGCCTCTTCGTCAGCCAATGCCGCAGCGAGCATATCAGTGGTCTCACGAGCCTTCATGGCCTGACCAGCAGCAAACCGACGCTGCTCAGCCGCAAGCTGTTCCTGCTCAACATCGATGGCACTGCTGGACTGTGCGTCGATACCGAGCTTCTCCGCATCCGCAACCGTCATAATACCACCGCTAACAGCAGGGGCGGGAGCAGGCTCAGCCCGTGTGGTGTAAGCCGGCTCGACAAAAGCTGGGGGCTCCACAGTAGGCGCAGGTGTTGCTGTGGGAGTCATGACAACCGGAGGAGCACCTTCCACCGTGGGCTCGATCGCGGGAACGCCGATATCGGGAACATTTTTCTTGGTAAGATTGGACATACTATCCATATTTCGTATCCTCCTTAAGTATTCTGATAACCTACAACTTTAGGTTCGATCTTAGTTGCCAGACGGTTTGGATCAGATGATGCTTGCAAACGATACTCCTTGTTATCATACATGCAGTCCATCATGATGACCAGCAGCTGATTCTGATACACGGCAACCACAGTGAGTGGTATGATATCCGTATACTCATACAGCTGCTTCACAATCATGGCTTCGTATTCCGTATCACGTTCATTCTCGGAATACGGTCTTTTGCTGCGAGTCGTAACGTCGAGTCCCATTTCCTTATTATAATCATCCTCGCCAGGAATCATATAGAGAAGTCGGTGGAACGAGTTACAAATCACTTCGCCGCCACTGGCGACGATTGCATTCCCGGAGTATCCGACCCGGTAGGACAGATCTTTCTTGCCAACATTCAACAAATTCACCCCCTCTTATGGCATTATAGTTTTGTCCCTTTAAATCAAAATCGATTAGTACCTGGAACAATCCTATATAATATAAGGAGGTGTTTGGCTTGAATTGTCCGTTTTGCCGGCAATATTTCAGCAAGAAATCCCTTGCCGTAGCTCATATCGAGAAAATGCATGCCGACCGTTTGGAGGCTGACGGTTTGGATGCAAGCCAGGAACTGTACCTGATGACACATCCATCTTTGCACGGAAAGTGTATGTGTGGATGTAACACTCCAACGGAATGGAACTACCGCACCGGTAAGCCTTATAAGGTATCCCCCGATCCCAAATGCCGTGAGCGTATCCATCAAATCGCACAAGCACGGTCGATAAATGCCACTGGACATGACCAGCATACCTTGATGCACGATGCTGAGCGGCAGAAAAAGATGCTCCATAACCGTAAGATTACGAGTCAGTATACGTTCCCGGATGGAGGTCAGATCGACTATACGGGGAAACTGGAACTGGCATTTCTTCAGTTCTGTGACAAAATGCTGGAGCTTCCTTCGTATGCAATTCAGGGTCCTCCTGAAACATTCACGTACCACGATCCGAAAGACAATGAAGATCATATGTACATCCCCGACTTCTATCTCCCTGATTACAACCTGATCGTTGAGATTAAAGATGGTGGAAAGAAGCCGAACGGAAATCAGAAGTTCATTGAAGAGACGAAGTATAAAGTTGCGCTGAAGGATGCTGTGATGAAAGCGCAGAACAAGTACAACTACATCCGAATCAGCGGCAACAACTTCGGTCCGTTCCTCGAAGCTCTGTACCAGATTGTTCATGAACAGGAACCTGATGAGAAGAAGCGCAGAGCTCTTGTTGTGATCACTGAAACTGCATGCTTAGAGGATATGGAGAATGTCGATATGGCCCCGCAGATGGAAATCATCAACCCTAATGATGTCCAAATCATCATTGGCTATATTGGTGGTACAAGTCTTCCCGCATATGTTGCCATTACGGATTCTCAGATCGGTTCATATTGGTATATGTCCAAGTATGACGATCAGACACTAACACGTGTTGATGGAAATAGTATCATTTTCAAGAATGGCGGATATCGTATCTTTAAGTGCATTGCAAATAAAGAGGCTATTTCCAATGTATTCAAAATTATCGTTTCACAGGCTGAGGGCAATGAGGCCTACAAGCAGTGGGATATCATTGAAATCTTTGATATGTACAACATCATGTTTGATGATATGCTTGGAAATGCCAATAATAACCAGCATCGATCCGATTGGATTATGACCGAGCAATTCTTTATGAACGTTACGGAGGAAGGAGATGACTGATAGATGTCTCGTATGATCAGTAATCATCAATGCGCGGTGATTAAACCCAGACAGACGATGCTTCAACGCATTGATGTTGACGCTGCAGATGAGCCGCTTATTCACGGTGAAGCTGAAACACCCGGTGATGTGACACCGGCCGAAAATACAGAAACGCAAACCATGGAACCACAGAATGAGGGGTATAACCCTAACTTCGCTGACCATGGGTCTCCTATCAGCAAAGTACATCATCGACAGATTGATCTGGAGCGCCATAGCGCAAGCCAGATCTCTACACTCGACACAGAATCTGAAACACCTGAAGACACGGAAGATGATCCGTTTGCGTCTTCTATTTTGGATTACTTCAACGAAACTGCACTGAAGAGTAAAAAGCGTAATGCTTTGCCCGATGATGTATTCGGACTTCCTCGTACACGTCAGTATCCGTTGAATGATAAAGCGCACGTGCAACAGGCGATTCGGATGTTTGGTCATTGCAAGGACCCGAAGGACCGTGAAACACTCGCTAAGAATATCTTCAAAGCAATGGAGAAGTTCAATGTTACGACAAAAATTGGTAAAAGCAATGCGCTTTATGAGTACGCTCCGGAAGCGCTTCGAGAGACGAAAGAGTATCCGCGCTTTGTCCTTTCAGGTCTTGGGACACCTATGAATAAACGCACAAAGGCCGATGTCATTGCTGAGCATCTTCGGATGAATCGGAATTTCTACAACAATGTATTTTATGGGTTTGATTTTGCACGATCCATTAAAGCATTGAAAGAGTTCACGTTCCTTGATTACTTCCATCCGGATCTTTATCGTATGGCATTCCAAGTACGGTTACAGAGTGTCTGTGGTGGGATGGCAAGTGCTAATGCTGCCGGTACGATGTATCATTTTCTTGGGATCCGCGCACCACAATGTCTGGACTTCGACAAACCGTTGGGCCAAGCAACGACTGAGACCGAAGACGATCGTGACAATATTGCCGAGATTCTTTGTGATGCCAATTACAATGAAGAGTGCAATTGGTTCCATGTGAGCCTCGCCGACGACGTGTACCACAACTTCTACTGTATGCGGCTGTACAGTGTCATGGGTGAAATTGTACAGGATCCTAACTTTGATCCGGAAGTCAGCTTGACACCGTACCATTATGGAATCTTGGCAGATTGGAAACATCATGTGCAGTATCACTACGATCTGTATCTTGATGCTGAACCTGACAGCAAAGAACAGCACCGTCAGATGCAGTATCTGTGGGATCTCTTCTGGTCTTGCACTGATAACCCTGCTGATGAGTCGATAATCTCTACAAACATCATTTCGATGGTTCATACGATGGCTTCTGTTCGCAGCATGGTTATCAACATGAACGAGGCTAATGTGCCTGGTGAGATCGTCAGTAAGGAACAGTGTTCGGCTTACCTTGTGAAGGATCTCGGCATGTCTGATGATCTATTCCTTCTGCCTGATACGTTGGAGTATCCGATTGTGGATAAAACATCGATCCGACTTGCAATGGATATGATTTGGAAGATCCCCGATGCTGACAAGCCGACATACGTAAAACGGCTGAACCAGAAGTATCGTGAGTTCGGCTGTGACTTTGCCATCTCTGTCGACCATCCGTATGCGCCCTATGCCGATAAAACTATTGTCGATCACATGGCTCATCTGCTATTAGAGGGTGACACGGCTGTTGCTGATGACGGCACAAGTGTTGCGAAGACTGGGCAAAGCGTAACGAATCCTTGGTATAAGCGTCTCGACTATGTACAAGGAATTGATCACAGCGTTCTCGATGATGCTGAACTTGGACCCAACAAGAAAAAGCAGCAGGAGCCCGACTATACACCGCACGATTCCGTGCTGTAAGTTTACAAACATACTATAGTCTTGAAAGGAGTATCGAATCAAGATTATGAGCGCTATCAAAAGTTTTAGACATTTGCACTGCGATGATGTTGTACACGGATTTTTGTACACAGGTGCAGATATGATTGAAGCCGTTAAAGAATTAAGCGGCTTACATGTACATGACATTTATGCAATTGATCCGAAAAACACAAACGCAGTAACCTGCGCTGTATCCGTACCGGTTGGGGATACCGGATGCTATACCCCGATCGTACTTGTTCCTGGGTGCTATTTCTATAAAGATAGCCTCGGTGAACTGCATGTATGTCCAAAGCATCTGTTCGATGTAAACTATTGGGAAGAGGAGGAAAAGGAAAATGGGGAACATCTGGATTGCGACTGATCTTCATTTGTATAGTCGTGATAATGATTCCCGTCATCCGTTCCGTTCCCGACACAATATTGGCAAACTGTCTGATCAGTTCGCTCAGGACATCCAGGAAGATGATTTGCTCATCTTCCTGGGTGACCTCTGTGATCCTGATGTAACAGATACCGATAAGCTCGCTGCCATCGTGCAGCGTATTCCGTGTCGGAAATTGATGTGTCGTGGCAATCACGACCTTCAGGATGACGAATTTTATCTGCGTGTAGGGTTCGACGAAGTCACTGAAGTGATTCGACTCTACAATATTATTTTCTCGCATAAACCCATTAAAGTTGCTGCCGACGAAGTGAACGTTCATGGACACCTTCACACCGAGAAGCTTGTTACTATGGGCTGGAACCACATCAATGCGTATGCAGCAAACTGGAATAAAGATGATCATCCGGTTCTTCTGGAGGATCTTTTGAAGTCCGCAATCGTGCAAGAGCATGAGTATACCAGTAAAGAGCTGGCACATGTTACTGAGAAGTTTGAGAAGTACACCAGTCTCGAAAACGATCAGTATACAAAAATTATGGACATCAGTGATTGGTTCCCACTATGTCCTCCTGAGGATGAACCTATCGATGAGACAGTCACCACAGATAGGATCCTCCGTGATATCTACAATTTTAATACGTGGATGGATAAGAATTTCCGCTATGGTCTTCGCATCAACGGGAAATGGGATCCGAAACGTAACACAACGTCAGATGATTGGGATAGATATCTCGTCGTGCAGTCTCCGGAAGAGATTGCGAAATCGAAGGTTGGTGTATGCTGGGATTATGTCTCTTATGAGGCACAGTACTTCAAAGAGCATTTCCCGAATGTTCCCGTAAAGACCTACTATATGCAGTTCTTTAATGGAGCTGACTGTCCGTCTCATACAATTCTCACATTCGAATGGAGTGGAAAGCATTACTACTTCGAGTGCTCTTTCCGAAAGTTCGCAGGTCTGTATGAAGCAAAGAGCGAAGAGGATATCATCAACTTTGTTCTGAAACTCATGTCCGATAATCCAGATCCGTCTATCCCGAAAGGAGATTTGCTCAAGAAATGGGGATATGATGCCTGGGAGTATAATGCCCTTGACCATGCTTTGTTCGGCATGCACTGTCAGGAGTACATGGATTACGTTATGGGCGGCGGAAAATGTTTGCACCATGAGTACAAAAAGCCCGGCCGTGTAAAGAAGGTTGAACTTTCCAGTATGGTTGAATCGACCGATATCATCGACGAAGTTTTGTTCAAGGATGTCGATGATACCAAGTACTGGCTGAAGGACGACAAAGAGTATCGTGAACAAGCTGAGAAGGGCGAAGAGTCTGAGAAGTCTGTTGCTGCTATTGATGAAGCTGCAAGACAAGCGATAGATCCACTTATTTTCGTCTCTGAATCTGATGAGCTTGACGAGTTTCTTATCGAACCTGATGTCCCTGAGAATTTCATGACGAAAAACGGGTTTGAAGATAACACAACACCAAGAATCTGTTTCAGTACGAGTATTGGAAAAGCATTGCGCGCACTATCGATGGATCTGACAGGTAGTAAGTTATATGTCTATACACCGGTTCAGACTGGTGATCGTAAACCAAAATTCAAGGTAATTACACCTACTAAAGAACAGGTGCCTGATGTAGAGATTACTGAAGAGCGTTGGATATGTCAGCCTATCTGGTTGGATAAAGTTGCAAAAATTGAAGTCAGTGGTCCTGCCAAAGGTAAGGGCTATAAGTATACCTATGGCAAAAATAATGAACATACTGCCACACTATATGACTGGGAGTATGAATTTGCATGGTCGAGTATGACCGATAAATGTGGTGGGGTTGAGTATATCGTAAACGAAACCACTGGAAAAATACAAAAGACCAAACTGCTTCATGCGACGTTCGCTGAGATAAAACGAATCGTCGATGCAATTCCAAAGGAAGAGCATCACTATTTCTACCATGATGATCAGTTTAAAGACTCACCAAATGTTGTGTATCGGGCCATTACTAAAGAGCGCAGACGCAACGGTGGTGCAGCATTCATTGAGGTGTATGCATTTGATGATAATCCTGATGTGGGTATTGTCGTTATCGCTGCTACACCAAACGGACGGGGACACGGTCTTACCGACTATCTGATCAATCAAGCTTCCAAAGAGTGTCCGACCATTGGCATTAAAACCCTTCTTTGGAGGTGCGATCTTGACAATGTTGCAAGTCGCAATCTTGCTTTGAGGAATGGTTTCCGAGATATAACTCCTCCTGGTAATGATCAGTATAAGTTCGAGAAAACTCTGGATGTTCCTGATCCTAAGATCATTCACGAAATGGCATATGAGGATGCTCAGGACTTCATGATTCGGATGTTTAATAAGTATTGTCGTGAGTTCAATAAGAAAGACAAGTACTTCGACACCATTCGAGCAAAATGGAAGAAAGAAAATCCCAATGCCGGTGAACCCCCAAAGCTTAAACCAAGGCTTGATCATGGTAACGATAACCAGATCATGTTCACACTGGCCGATCTCAATACCGACAACGCAACAGTCAATCAGATAGCATCGTATTGGGACCTGGTGAAGCATCTTTGTGATGCAATCAAGAAAGACCCTGAGTTCAAAAAGTTCGCATATATCACGAGGATCAACGCCGAGGCTGAAGATTTTGTCGGTGCGTATATCGATCTCATGGGGATTGAAGCATTCAGTGCTGACTCTCCTGAAGTTTATTGGCCGAAGATCACTGCTCGTGTGACCGAGAGCGAGAATCCGAATGATTGGAAGTCTAAGAAAGCTGTTGACATCAAGTTCTTCAATGATAAGCACGTTAAAATCGGCGAAGCTTCTGTCAGCGGAATAGACACCAAAGAGCCGTATCTGTACAATATTGAGGTTTATCCTCGCTATCGTGGGAAGAAGTATGGGAACGCTATCATGCGGTATCTCATGCGGATGTACAACCCTACGGAGCTCTGTGTAGAAAGTGATAACGTGCCTGCACTGAAAATGTATGAACGGTTTGGATTCAAGAAGGACGGCTATTTTGAGGATTTCCGTGTAACGATGCTCGTTATGAGGACAAAACCCAAACACAACGGGAAACTCGTTGAAGAACCTGTTAGCGAAGCTGTAGCTGATACCCATCCGGTTGATCGTGAACAGAAGGCCGACATAGCCAAGAAGTACGGACTACAGGCAGTCGGCGATACCCATGAAGCTGAAGAGGCTGATGAAAAAGAGCGTAAGCGCAAAGAGGCCGAGAAGGCAAAACTCGAGAAAGAAAAAGAACTTGAACGAAAACGCGAAGCTCGTAACAAAGCGCTGGCAAAAGGCCGTCGTACGCAGAAGCGGAATCGAATCATCAAGAAGGTAAAGTCTCATCTCCCTGGCGTAAAGAATGAGGAAGCTGATGCCGTCGATGGTTCTGATGCTGCATATATTGATGACATCTTCACCGAGCATGATGCGCAGCGTGGTGATCGAGTTCGCATGTTTAACAATCATCGGGACTATGAGAATGCATCGCTCGATGAAAGCTCTCATACCTATCGATTTGAGATGCTTGATCGGGTACAGTTCTTCGATCGTATTGATGAATCCTCTTCGGATGAGAAGACACCGAGTCCCGTCTTCGTTGTGCTGATCAACGGGAACTCCCCCATATCGGCAGCGATTCGTGGACTGACACACTCCGAATTCACGCATGCATCGATAAGCTTTGATTCCAGTCTGACCAAAATGTACTCATTCGCAGGAAAAGATCTGGAGAACAAAATCGAGGCTTTGATTGGTGGATTCAAACTTGAGAATATCAAGAGCGAATTCTATACCAAGAACAAGATTCCCTATGCGGTGTATGTTGTCCCGAGTACGAAGGGTGCCGTTAAGCGTATGCAGAAGCGGCTGGAGTATTTCATTAAGAACGAAACCAAGTTCCGGTTCGATTACCTCGGGTTGATTAAGAACTTCTTCAAGATCCCCGATAATCCGGAGAATACCTGGTTCTGTTCGCGCTTTGTTGCTGACATCTTGAATGCCGGATCGCCGGATAAGAAGCTGATCGATCAACCGTCGCTGTATCGTCCTGAAGATTTTAAGTCTGCTGGATTTGCACAGTTTGTCGACAGTGGATTGGCCGCTAACTATAACCCGAAAACAGTTGATAAAAAGGTCAAGATGATTCTCCGTGCAAAGAAGCTCGATGAGGGTGTTCTCGATGTTGCCCTCGATAATCCGTGGGCACATCAAGTTCTGAATTATCAACTTACCATGATGGATGAGGCTGCTGTCAATGATTTCATCACATACCTGCAATCGTTCAAACTTCGGTTTGATAAAGATGGCAACATTGTGGTGACAAGACGTGAGTTCGATCAGCTGGATACACACTTCCGTAGCTCTCTGAAAACAATCAAAGCATGTGAAAATGCTGGAAATGTTGAAGGTGTGAAGGAAGAGTTATATAAGATCCATTATATGGTCGAGCTGATCAATCGATATTACTTGCGGCCTGATGTGAAGAACTTGAAGTCCAATGCACGTGAAGTCCGTAAGGATATGCTTGACCTCCGGTCTGTGATGCTCAACGCATTCCAACAGCATCTCAAGTACGTTACCACTAGGGATCCGAGATGGAATTTCCAATCTGGTTATGATTCCAGCAAATACGGAAAGAACCTCACGATCCCTCAGAAAGTCATTACTGCTATCGGTAAGACTATGATTACTGCTCTCACTTAAGAGTTTAAATGTACCCGGACCTACATTGGGTCCGGGTACACTCTTTCTTTGTGAGTAGGCAAGCAACAATGATTTAGTAGAGTGAAAGGATGGTTTATTATGCCAGAACTCATTGTGACCAAAGTCGATATTCCATGGATGTTCAGTGCTGAAAAAGTTTTCGAATGTATTCAGTCAAACAAGGTACTACAAACTGAACTACAACGTGGTATGTTATTCGGTGAATACAGAGATGATGCTTTTAAATTTACAACCCTTGACGATGTAATGACAATACATCTTGACCGGGCTGTGTTTACCATTACGGAGCTTAAGCTGAATACAAATGTACAACCAAGTGAACTCGAGATGACGTTCTATTGGAACGAAAATAATTCTGCTGGACAACTTTTACGCCGTTTGTATGCTACCGATTCGAGGATGTTGGTCTTTGTTATTCGCGGAATAACAGATTCTAACAGTGGGAATCGCGAACTTACGAACATTGTTACTATTGATGTAATGATAAACAATCCGTGTACATATTATAATCCTGAAGGTAGAAGTAGTAAGATTGATGAAACATTTCCAAAAGATGAATTCAGATATGATCCATTCCCCGGAGGAGTATTTCCTTATTGGATGTTTCATTAATACTAAACCTTCAACACTATAAGACAAAACGTGGAGGTACACATTATGCGTAACAAGAAAAACAAGTTACCCAGATTTACGGCTGGAAAGAAACAGCCCAAGGCCCGTGTGGCCGAGGATACAACTGTCGACTTGGAAGAGCGGTATCAAACCGCAGTTGACTCCATCTCCATCGAGGGATGGATCTCCCGACTCGGAGAAGAAGCTTCTGAACTCGCCGCTGCCATCAGCAAGTATGAGCGGGTTAAGAATAAGACGTTCCCTTGTGGGATGTCTGAGGAAGATGCGAAGGCTGACATGATCACTGAAATGATCGATGTCGAGCTCGCAATGGAGGCTGTCAAAAAGAAGATGGCCGGATCTACGTTCATGGCCAAATACAGCTTCTTTGAGAACCTGAAAAAGAATAAGTTGGTCAAGCAGGTCAACAGGGCACTGGCAAATGCGCAAAAACGAACGCGGCCCAACTGTTATCCGCAACTCGGTCTCTATATGCAGTGCTGGCTCGATCAGCAGATGGACCACAACAACCCTATGCGCGATGCAATTGCAGAGGATCTGTATGATTAAATAAACAAGGAGGATACAAGATTATGGACAGAACTGTAAGCAAAGGCGGAACACTCGTTCAACAGTATGAGTATGGCCCCGGTATTGAGGGGGCTACTTTCGCCGCTCAGGTGAGTAACCTGATGCACCAGATCGTGAAAACGATCGGCAAATTCACTCTGGCCGAGTTGGGGTATCTGCACATCAACACCCTGACCTATGACCAGACAACACGGGCGCTGCATTTGCGGGTGTATTTTGATGCCCGGCTGGCTGCTCGTGTTAAATCTTCGACCACCAGCAAGACCCGCACGATTCATCCCATCGCCGAACTGAACGCATTCAAGAATTTCATGTTCGTTGGCGAACTCGAGGATGTTGTGACATACGAGAAGATTGTTGCGCCTAAATACCGTATCATCGAAAAGGATGAGCTTGGCCGGCCGTCGATCCAGTTCAAGGACACCAACAAGTTTGAGGAGACCAACGCACTGGTCCTGAACTGCAATCTGGCATTGACTGCTGCTGCAAGCCATAACCTGGGACTGCTCGATCCTGAGTTCGATGTTTCCTGCAAGACAATCGGAAAGAGCAGCAAGAGCGCGGCTAAGAGCATCATTACCACGGCCGGCATGAAGGAAATTCCCGTCATCGTTACGATCACCGGATCTGCAATCGATGAGGGTGACGAGGAGAGCGGATATGATCCCATGGATGCGATTCCGTATCTGCAGATGATTCGGGAACGCAGTGCCAATGCTGCACATAACCAGAGCAAGCTCGAGAAAAAGGTACGCGATAAGGCCAAGGCTGCCAGCAAGAAGCAGAAAAAGAAAGCCAGCGCCGGATTCGACAAGTATTCCTAAGATGGTGGGGTGGGTGTGGTCGATAGATAAGACCACACCCACTTTTCTATTCAATGGATATATGAGGTGATTATTTTATGGTAACACTGCGATCTAAGATCATGCGAAGAGCAAGCAGTCATACACTACAGTGCAAGGGTATCTTTGATATTATACCAAAATATTTACTGGATGATAATATCGTCTTTGATATCCATGACAGCGGTTCCATTAACCAGTTTTTCAATATCGATAACATCTGCATACTTGAATATGATGGGTCGCCGCATTTCTTTTCAACGCTTCGCATCACGATGGATGATATACCAGAAGATTGCAAGTTGGATTGGAAAGATGTAAGCGACCCAGTCCCAAATGGATACACTGGTAGCGCACAAAACTTCTATAACAACTGCATATATCTCCAATTCCATCCGATTCACGAGCTCAACGCAAATCCAAAAACACTTCAACTAAGAGCCGGCTCCACTCTCATCATTGCTCGTGAATCGGATCGGGAAGCAAAACTGCACCATATGAGACTTCTCGTTGTACCGTGTACGAATATACGCGATGTTATGCAACGAATTACCGAATGTACGGTTCCATATTACCGATATATCGAAAAACCAATTCATGATGGTGCTGATCCAGCTGTTGTTGAAATGGTACAGCGCCTCACCGATATTACAAAAAGTATCGGTGAATATGTTAATTCACATGGAGGTAACATCAATGCCAAAGATCAATCGAAGCAAGACAACGTATCAGACACTCCCTGATGAGCTGGCAACGTCTGCTATCCCTGATGCAAAAGTTATCGTAAGCATCAGCGTTGTTGTTCCGAAAGGAATGGAGAAGTCTGCTGAGAAGTTCATCAAAGAAGCGCACGAGAATGTGCAGGACGGTTTTAAACGGTACGTGAAAAAGGAGATCAAAAAGCGTACTGAGAAGGAGTAGCGATTATGTTAGATAAACGCGATATGTCATCGGCATGTAATACAGGATATTTTCATTTTCAAGATCTGGCTGAAGATGAGATTGCCAGAAGAAATATGGTTCGTTATCACATTTATTGCTGTAACTGCATACACCTTAACGAAAATGGTGTGTGCAAACTTTCGGTTAACCATGACGACAGTGAAATTTCCGATAAGGAGGATGACTGACGATGGATACAAACCTCTCTACTGGCAAAACCCCAACTACAACATCCCTGACGAGTGTCGTTTCCAACGCAATAAAGACGAGTGATTGTCGCGATCGTTTTGTTGCGGCTGTGGACTATTTCATTCATTACATCGAGTCCAGCAGCAACTATAGGGCTGTGTTTCTTCCTATTGGAGTTCTGGACTATGATGGTGACCCAGAGGCTGATCTCACAGAGATGCGGTCTCTGTGGGTAAATTTGGTGTGCTTGTTCGGAGAGCCTATTAGTGGGCGATCTGAATTCGGTTATATCACCATGGTTCCCGAGGCACGTAAATACCTCAAGCTTTTGAGATTTATACTAAAGAATCCAG
>JAMPAI010000017.1 GCA_023667315.1 Ruminococcus flavefaciens | reverse complement strand
AATGCAGTACAACCTTTGGCCTCTAAACTTGTTAATTGGTTTTCGGTGCACTGCAGTTTGGTCAGTGCTGTAAGGCCGCTTACATTCAAAGTCTTTAATTGATTGCCTGCGCAAGACAATTCCCTTAGGGATGTTAAATTCTTCACGTTTAAACTTGACAACTTATGTCCGGAACAATCTATCGTTTTTAAATTTTTACATTCAGCCACTTCTAATTTTTCTAAAAGGCCATTATAGATGACTCTTCCATATGCATGAGCAGAACTGATTCCTGCACAATATAATTCCGTCAAGGAAGTACAACTACTTATATCCAGACTAGACAATTGATTGAAGTTACATTTCAGTACAGTCAAAGCTGTACAGCCGTTAATGTTCAAGTCCTGCAAATTTCCTTTGTAAAATCTATCATCATAGTGTGTCGAATCTAATACACCAGAACAATCTAAACTTGACAAAGACGTGCATCCGCTTACGTCCAATTTTATCAATGTTGAAGAAGTGCAATATAGCTCAGATAAAGCAGTATTTTCGCTCGCATCCAAACTTGTTAATTGATTGGAACTGCAATCCAAACTTATCAAGGACGTGTTTTTGCTCACATCCAAACTTGTCAGTTGATTGAAAGAACAATCCAAAACCCTCAGAGCTGTGTTTTTGCTTACATCCAAACTTGTTAACTCCTGACCAGAGCACGTCAATACTTGCAAAGATGGACATGTGCTTACATTCAATTCTTTAAGGCTTCCTATAGAACGGTCATTCCACACGCGTCCCGAACAGTTCAAGTTTATTAAAGCGGTGTTATTACTAACATCTAAACTTGCTATGAGAGGATTGCCGGAACAATCTAAATTGCTCAATGCTGTACATCCGTGTACGTCTAATGATGTAAGCTTGATAGTCCCACCAAGACTAGTGGCAGAGCTAGTACCAGTATAGTAACCTACTTCTATTCCACAATGCTTGAAATCGATAGGGGGATTATTACCGGCATCGTAACAGCTGGTGATTCTAAGGCTATAAGGCTTGCTTGTTTCGGAATAGTGGATGTAGAGTTGCCCGCTTTTCAAGCTTAGCGAATGCTGTCCGCTTTTTTCCGGTTTATATTTTCCAGTCGTGCCGTCCTCATAAACCCATTCCATTTCCACATTGGCGAAAACGTCTTCTGTGAGATAAAAATATAGATGCCCTCCGTTTCCAAAAGAGTACGAGCCTTCCTCCACGCCAATTCGTATCGTGTCGGATTTTGCGAGGCTGGTGGCGGTGAATGCGAGGATTGCCGCCAATAGGTAAAATAAACGTTTCATTTTGTTGGTTTTTAGTGGGTTTGAGGTCTTGTATCCGACTTCAATATGTAGCAAATATAATTTAATTATTTGTAACTAAAAATCAATACTCTTGATTAAACGTAAGATTTATATTATTATAATTTGCTGTTGCGAGGTTTGCTGGCTTGCGGGTGGAGGCTGGAACCCTTGGTTCATGCAATGCCCGTTGTGTCTTGCGGCAAATTATAATAATATAAAACCGAGGTGTTTGCAAGTTCGTTGGGGAGAGGATGAAAAATTTTAGAAGATATCGGAATGGGTTCCGGTGGTAATCAGCAATAACGTTAGGCGGTTATCGTCTTGCTCCCAGACAAGAAGCCAATCGGAAGAAATATGGCACTCCCAATAACCGGAATATCTGCCGGATAATTTGTGCGGACGATATGCAGGAGGTAGTTTCCCGTTTTCGGAAAGAATACGGACAGCGGTTTTTAGAAGAGATACATCAAGTCCACGTTTAATGCATTTAGCGAGGGCTTTTTCGAAATGGTTCGTGGTGTTGACTATGTAGCTCATAGTCCGAACTTGTTAAAGAGGGCATCAACGCTTTCGTAGCGGTTTATACGGCCTTCTTTCGCATCGTTTATGGCATCGTCCAGGCCGGTCCGCCTCAGGGTTTGCCGTTCGATAGACACTCCCTTTATCGAAGCCAGGATTTTGCGGAGGCTGGGGAGGATTTTGGGATCCTCGATATTTAAGACCAATTGATTCATAGCCAAAGATACGAAATATTCCCCACATTTGCGCAATCCCGTGCGAACCCTTACCTTTGTCACTTACGGCATAAAACGCTGTTAGACTTTCATACGGGTAATACGTGAATCACTGCTTCCGACATCGTTTCCGCGAGATATTGCGCATGTTGATATGCGTTGCTGTTCTGTGTGCTCATGGGCGTATATACGCCCAGACCGCCTACCTGCTTTCGGGCAGGATCCAGGACAAGAAGACCTCGCAGACCATGCCCGATGCAGCTGTTTGGGTTGAACCCGCGGGCAAGGGCACCACGTCCGATATCGACGGCCGCTACCAGCTTAAACTGCCTCCCGGCACCTACACCGTTAAGGTGAGCAGCCTGGGCTACGGCACCATCAGCCGCAGCGTCGAGGTCAAGTCCAGGAACCTTACCGAGAACTTCTACCTCGAGGCCGATGCCGTGCAGCTCGAAGGCGTGGAGATCCGGGGCAGCCGCGCCCAACAGGCCGCGCGCAACACCATCGGCATGAACACCTTCACTTCCGAGATGGTGCAGCGCATTCCCGCCCTTTTGGGCGAGGCCGACATCATCAAGGCCGTGCAGATGCTGCCCGGCGTGCTCATGGCCTCCGAGAGCAGCTCCGGATTCAGCGTGCGCGGCGGCGGGCTCGACCAGAACGCCATCCTGCTCGACCGCACCCTGATCTACAATCCCACCCATACCTGCGGTTTCTTCTCGGTCTTCAACAACGACGTGATTGGCGGCGCGGAGATCTACAAGGGCGACATACCCATCGCCTACGGCGGCCGGCTGTCGTCGGTGGTGGACGTGTCGATGCGCGACGGCAATTTCAACGACTACCATCTGGAGGGCGGGGTGGGGCTGCTGCTGGCCAAGCTCACCGTTGACGGCCCCATCTGGAAAGACCACACCTCCTTTCTCGTGTCGGGGCGCACCACCTACTTCGATATGTTCCTGCCCCTGGTGGGCATGAAAGGCACCAAATTAGGTTTCTACGACCTGAACGCCCGCATCGTGCATAAGTTCGACAACAATAAGGACAAGATCTCTTTGTCGGGCTACATGGGACGCGACCGCTTCGGCATGGGGACGGAAACCAAGATGGGGCTCAATTTCGGAAACAAGATGCTGGCGCTTACCTACACCCATCTTTTCTCGAACCGTTTGGCACTGAACACCACCGTGAATGTAACGGATTATATCAGCGATGTGCTGGCCGATGCCGACGGCTACGACTTCTCGTGGAAAAGCCGCATCACCGACATCGGCGCTCAGATCGACGGTGTTTTCACGCCCGACAACCACGACCTCCGCTTCGGCCTGCAGTTCAAATACCACACCTGCCAGCCCGGCGAACTGAGGCTGCATATGAGCGAGAGCATGGGGTTCCTCGATTCGACGCAGCGGATGGCGTTCAACCAAGACAAGATGCACAGCCTCGAGAGCGCCGTCTATGTAGGCAACAGCCAGACCATCGGCAAGCATCTGTCCATCAAGTACGGCCTGCGTTTCAGCACCTTCTCCAACCAGGGCAAGGACTCAGTGTCCCGCTTCGACAAAGACTACCAGCGCATCGACCGCGTGTACGAGGGCGAGCGCGATTTCTACCACACCTGGTACGGCCTCGAACCCCGCGTGGGCATCGCCTGGCTGTTCAGGCACGACATCAGCCTCAAGTTCAACTACACCCGCACCGTGCAGTACCTGCAATTGGCCACCAATTCCAATTCGGGCAACCCCATGGATATCTGGTTCCCCGCCAATCCGTTTGTAAGGCCGCAGACCGCCGATATGCTGGCCCTGGGTCTCAGTGCCGACTGGGGCAGGGACGGGCAGTGGTCGGCCTCGGTGGAAGGCTATTACAAGTTCATGCATCACGTCATCGACTTCAAGGATCATTCCAACGTGCTGCTCAACAGCGACCTCTACGGCGAACTGCGCATGGGCAGGGGCTGGGCCTACGGCGTGGAGGTGTATGTACAGCGCAAGAAAGGCATGGTGTACGGCTCGCTCAGCTACACCTATTCGCGTTCCATGCGCGTCATCGACCAGGTGAACGACGGCAAGGCCTATCCCTCGCCCCAGGACAGGCCGCACGCGGTGAACCTGCTGCTCAACATCGACCCGCACCCGCGCCACTCCCTCTCCTTCAACTGGGTGTTCTATTCGGGGCAGCCCACCACCTATCCGGTAGGCAAGGCCGTGATCGACGGCCAGTTCATACCCGTTTACGGCAAGCGCAATTCCGACCGCTTCGAAGACTACCACCGCCTCGACGTGTCCTACACCTTCAAGTCTAAGCCCAATACGGGCAAGCGCTTCAGCTGGAGCCTTTCGGCGGGGCTTTACAACGCCTACGCCCGCAAGAACCCCTGGACGGTGTCGTTCCGTCAGGATAAAGACAACCCCAATATCGCCTACGCCGAGAAGATCTACCTTTTCTCGGCCGTGCCTTTTGTCTCGTTCAACTTCAAATGGTAAGGAAAATGGCAAGGAACAGGCTTATCAAGATATTTTTCGGAATCTTCCTGCTGTGGATGCTGTCGGGCTGCCGCGAAAGGATAGAACTGCAACTGTCTTCTTCGGCGGTGCGCCTCGTGGTGGATGCCCGCTTCACCAACGACACCACCTCCCATATCGTTAAGTTGAGCCGCACCTGCGATTATTTCGACCCGGAAATCGACGATATAGGCGTGGCCGGTGCCGAGGTCTATATCACCGACGAACGCGGCAGGCGCATCGACTTTACGCCCGTCGATACGATGCCTTCCTGGTATGTCTCCGCGCCAGATGTGTACGGCGTCATGGGCGAGACCTATCAGCTGCATATCTGGGCCGACCTGCACGGTACCGGCACGCGCGAGCATTACGAGGCGCAGGCCACCATGCCCTTCATGCCGCCCATCGACTCGGCCAAGGCGGTCTATGGGCTTCCGTTGCCGCCGTTCGGCTACGGCTCGTACTTAGGCTGGAACCTGTTGGTCTATGCGCAGGATCCCCCCACCAAGGAATACTACGGTTTCAGCTATGCCGTAAACGGAAAGGTGTATGAAGACAGTATCACCAATATGTACCTTTTTCCCGATAACTTTTCATCGGGCCTGTATCTGCGCGGGGTCTCCATGTATTTCTTTCCCGATTCAACCGAAGAAATCGCCGATCTTCTGAAGGTGATCGTTCATGAAGGCGACACCCTTACCCTGATAGGCTATAGCCTTACCGAAGGCTACAACAGCTATATCAGCCAGGTGCGCAGCGCCATCTCCACCAGCATTCCCGTTTTCAGCGCGGCGCCGGCCAATATCGAGGGCAATGTCAGCAACGATGCGTTCGGCTACTTCGCGGTCTATTCGTTGGCGAAAGCCTCCTGCACGGTGGGCAAAAGGCCGGAAATCCCCGCTCAAACAACGGTAAGTATAAGTAAGAATCGGATTAGAACCAATATCCGATGTGCAGGAATACGTTGAAGCTGTTGACGTTGGAAGTCTGGAAACTCAATCCCACCGGGCCGATGGGCGTGTTGTAAGACAGGCCGATGTTTCCGCCGTAAATCAGGCGGTCGTAGTGGCGTATAAAGTCGTTCAGTTCGTAATCGGCCTTCCCGATGCCTCCCCGCAGGCTGAAATAGAGGTTCTTGATGATCATTACCTGGGCCGTGAGCCGCAGGTTCACCAATTGATAGCCGCTCGACTGCCCCAGGAGCACGCCCGGCATCATGGTGGTGTACATGGAACTCAAATCCGCGCAGCCGCCCTGAAAGAACTGGTGCTGTATGGGTACGATGGCATGGTTCTTCACGGGGGTCAGCCCGATGGTGAAGCCGGGGTAGAACGTGATCCGCTTGCCGGCGGGAATGGCGAAATCCCCTTTCCAGTACACGCTCAGGAAAAAGTCGGACGCCTTTCGGCCGTCGCCTCTGTCGTTCTTTCCTAAGAGTATGGGAAAAGACGCGTCCAAGGTCATCTTGAAACCTTTGTTCGGGTAGAATTTCTTGTCAAAATTGTCGTGCCGGTAGTAAAAGTAGGGATAAACGTGATGGTTGTTGTAGATGTCGTGTCGGTTTATGGAGTCAGGGTTGGAGAGCCGTATTTTGTTGTTGGAGAATTCATAGGCGAAACCGACACCCAATACATTGGTGCGCCAGGAGGACTGGGCGTAAATCTTGGCCTTGTAGCGGTTGGCGGTCATATCGGAAGTGCGCCGTCTCCGGTTTTCGGGATTCCGGTACAGGTAGGAGTAGAAGTTGAAGTAATCCAGACCGACCCCGAGCGTGGGTACCCAGAACGAATATCTGGCTTTCTTGCGCTGCCACCGGGGGGTAAAGCGGAAGTTCGCCGAAACGGCCGGCATCTTCGACAGCTCGATATCCAGCGTGACCACCGAGTTCTTTAGGCCGAAGTCCTGCAGTTCCACACCGGCCAGCAACCCCGCCATACGGATGTTGTCGTAGCGTCCCCCCACCTTGAACGAATTGGAGGGCGATTCTTCCATATTGAGCGCCAGCACGGTCGCGTAAGGATCCTCCTCATCCACCTTGAACTCGTAGGATACGGTGCTGAATTTCCTCGTTCCGTAAAGCCGGTTCACCCCCTGGGTGATGTCGGCCAGCTTTACTTTCTTGCCCGTCTCCACCTGCATGAACTGGTTCACATAGGAACGGTTGAAGGATTTCAGTCCGTTGTATTCAATGCGCGAGACATATACGTCTTCGGGCGGCAGGTAGGGGCGTTTCTCTTTGGGGGGATTCGGCCGGTAGCGTGCCACGGTGTCGGCGACCCATTGCAAGCGGGCGTAGATAAGCGAATCGCGCGCGGCGTTTTCCCCGCGGGCCAGAATGGAGTCCGCCTTATTGAACGAAGCCGTGCTCAGACCTGTCATGTCGGGCTTGATGAACACGTCGCACATGGTGCGGTTATTCATCACGCGCGTTTTGGAACCCATGAAGATCACCTCTTCCAACACGTCCATGAAGTTGGATATGTGTTCGGCTCCGGCATACGAAAATCCCACGTCCACCCCGATGATGATGTCCGCCACGTTCTTTTCCTTCATCTTGTCCACGGGAAAGTTGTTGAGCACCCCGCCGTCCACCAGCACCATTGTGTCGAGCTTTACGGGCGTGAACACGCTGGGAATGGCCATCGAGGCCCGCATGGCCAGTGCAAGGTTGCCGCTGTCGAGGTAGGCCGGCTGACCGTTGGCGATATTTGCCGCCACGCAGAAAAAGGGAATGTTGAAGTCTTCGAATGTCTTGTACCGGTAGGATCGGGAAGTGAGCGTATAGAAGAGGTTTTCGACATGTTGTCCTTTGAGCAGGCCTACCGGGGCGAAGTTTGTCTTTTCCTCTTTCGATTTCCAGGACCAAGGCAGGTTCAGGAAGTAGGCGTCCTTGTTTACGTAAAACACGTCGCGCCAGTCGGGGGCGTCGCTCAGCAGCTGGCTCCAGTCGGTGGCGCGCAAGATCGAGTCCAGTTCGTGTGCCGTGTAGCCGTAGGCGTACAGCCCGCCGATAATCGAGCCCATGCTGGTTCCGGCAATATAGTCGATGGGAATGTTCAGTTCTTCCAGCACCTTGAGTACGCCCACATGCGCCATGCCTTTGGCTCCGCCGCCGCTCAGCACCACGCCCACGCGCGGCCGTTTCCCCTCCAACGGCGGCAATGTGTCGGTGTCCTGTGCCGGTAACGACGGCATAAGAACCAATAGGAGAGTAATAAACAGCAGTAGGTGGAAAACTTTTCTCATCAAGGCAAATGTAGGAAAAAGCGCCCGATATAAAAAGAGGTTGCCCGACCACGCGCAAGCGTTTACAGGCAACCTCTTTACCGAGGGCGGAACGGGTCCGCGGAATTCAGACTATTTCAGGAACTTGAAGTCTTTTCCAAGATAGTAGGCCGAATCGCCCAGCATTTCTTCGATGCGGAGCAACTGGTTGTATTTGGCGATACGTTCCGAACGGCAGGCCGAACCGGTCTTGATGAGGCCCGTGTTCAAGGCTACCGCCAGGTCGGCGATCGTGGTGTCTTCGGTTTCGCCCGAACGGTGGCTCATAACGGCGGTGTAGCCGTTGCGGTAAGCCATGGTCACGGCTTCGATGGTTTCGGTAAGCGAGCCGATCTGGTTCACCTTTACCAGAATGGAGTTGGCCACGCCCTTTTCGATACCCATCTTCAGGCGCGCGCTGTTGGTAACGAACAAGTCGTCGCCCACCAGCTGGCACTTGCCGCCGATACGTTCGGTGAGCGCCTTCCAGCCGTCCCAGTCGTCTTCGGCCATACCGTCTTCGATCGAGATGATGGGGTAGCGCTTGGTCCAGTCGGCCCAGAAATCGGCCATCTGCGCGGAGGTAAGCTTTTCGCCCGAGGATTTGTGCAGGTGATATACCTTTTCTTCCGGCAGGTAGAATTCGGAGGAAGCCGGGTCAAGGGCGATGAAAATATCCTGACCGGGTTTGTAACCGGCCTGTTCGATAGCCTGGAGGATAACTTCCAGGGCTTCTTCGTTCGACTTGAGGTTGGGCGCGAAACCGCCTTCGTCGCCCACGCCGGTCGAAAGGCCTTTCTTCTTGAGCACCGATTTCAGCGAGTGGAAGGTTTCGGCACCCCAGCGCAGGGCTTCGCGGAACGAAGGCGCGCCGATGGGCATCACCATGAATTCCTGGAAGTCCACGTTGCTGTCGGCGTGCGAACCCCCGTTAAGGATGTTCATCATCGGGATAGGCAGGGTGTGTGCGTTCACGCCGCCCACGTAGTTGAACAGTTCCTGGCCGCATTCCTGGGCGGCGGCGCGGGCGCAGGCCAGCGAAACACCCAGAATGGCGTTGGCGCCCAGTTTGCCTTTGTTAGGCGTGCCGTCCAGTTCGAGCATGCGTTTGTCGAGGGCGATCTGGTCTTCCACCAGCATGCCTTCCAGTTCCTTGGCGATAATGGTATTTACGTTTTCAACGGCTTTCAGCACGCCTTTTCCACCGTAGAGCTTCTTGTCGCCGTCACGCAATTCAACGGCTTCGTGAACGCCCGTGGAGGCACCCGAGGGAACCCCGGCGCGGCCAAAGCTTCCGTTAACGGTAATCACTTCAACTTCCACCGTCGGATTACCTCTCGAATCGAGAATCTGACGGGCATGGATACTTGCAATCTGACTCATCTTTTTAGTATTGAATGTTCATAAACAATCCTTTCCAAACCCCACAGGGGAGTTTTTCAAGGGGCACAAAGGTACGAAGAATTTGTTTTTGTCAACGGATTAAATTGCCCTTAAAGAAAAGGAGCGGCGAAACTTGTTTCGCCGCTCCTTTGGGGGAACTTCCGTTCCGGAGTCCGTGCAAAAGCTTACTGAACCACGAACTTGAGAACGGCGGAACCCTGATCCGTTATGACGCGGGCAAAGTAAATGCCGGTGTTGAGGCCGCTCGTGCTGTAACGGAAATCGCTTTGGTTCAAGGTTTTGGAGTTGTACAGCATCATGCCGCTGAGGTTGAATATCGATACTTGGTTGATGTTCACGCCTTCGGCATGGATGTTGATCATCTCATGGGCGGGATTCGGATAGAGCGACAGATGGGAAGCGATGTTCACCGTATTGGCATTGCCGGTGTTGGAAGTGCCGGGGAACACCGTGATGTCATCGATCATAAACATGAAAGCCCCTTTCGAAACGCATTGAATGGCCACGTGTATTTCCTTGCCCGCATAGTCGCCCAAATCGATCTTTACTTCATTCCATGCGCCGGCAGGAGCTTCGCGGGTTTCACCGATTTGAATAAAACTATCCAGATCCTCATCGGAGGGCGAAACCAGAACATTATAGCGTTCCAATCCGTATTGAGCGTTGTAAGACCTCACGAAAAAGTTCATTTCGGCATCCTCTCCCAATAATTTCAATTTCGGGGACACCAGCCAGTCGTTGTTGGAGTCGGCCCGGGCCGACAAGGCGGCGCCATAGCGGTCTCCGCCGTGGGTCGCCCCGCCGAAATTGGTAAGATCCGCGACGTCTGGATTGAAGGCGATAAAGGCAAAGGCACTGCCGCTGTTGGGAAAGTAACAGCCATCGATTCCCCAAGTCATCGCCTTATCCACGTCGATCGCTCTCCATGCGGGGGTGAAGTTGTCGATGATGAAGTCTTCGCAGTATTCCCAGTCCATTACGTAAGGATTCGGTTCGGGGAAGGATTTGATGGTTTTGCGGGCCGTGTCGTTTGCGGGATCTTCATCCCCTTCCAAGGCGGCGAACACGGTCAATTCGAATTCGGTATCGGGTGCGGACAGGTCGGCGGTAAAGGACACTTCGGTCTTTCCATAGGCTTCAATGCTCACGGTCTTTGTATCCACCACCTTGCCGTTTACCATTAGGGAAACAGGCACCTTGGCGTCGGCATATCCGTTGCTGCCCACCGTGGCGGTCACTTCCTGGTTTTCAGCAAACAGAGCCGATTTGGCAGGCTTGGTGATTTCTTCAACGAAGATGTCTTTTTCCATCGGTTTGCCGGTGCCGAAAACGGCGCGGATACCCGGGGTTCCGAATCCGGTGATAAGGCGGGCGGGGCTGTAGGTAGAAATATAGAGCGAGCCATCTTCGGTGCCGTCGGCCAGCAGACCGTAGTTTTCATCGGTCAACTGCATGGCGGAAATCATATAATAACCTGCATCCAGGATAATGGAAGGCATTGGATATTCATAAAAACCGATTGTCGTCCCTCTCCGTACCGAGGTTTCGTAAATCTTTTTGCCGGGAATCAGGGTGGCGGGATCCCATTCCTGAATGCGGATGCCTACCGTTTTTTGAACGTCAGTTTTTGCCCAGGCGATGGAAACGGCGGTCAGGGTGTCTTTTACGGTAAGCCTGAAGGGAAGACCGACCCCAATGGGGCTAGATTCACCGATACCGGTGGAGTCGAAAAATGTTTCCGTGATATAGTCGAAAGCCATGATGGAGTCGGTTATTTCCAAAGTTTTGGTAATGGTGTCATCGAACAGATAGGCTTCCGGTTCGTTTTCGATAGAGGCGGTGGCAATCAGTTCTATTTGGTCATTCACGTTCAGTCCGTTAAGTTCCATCGTAAATTCGGAGGAATGAATGGAATCGGGGCTGAGGTTCGAAACTTCCTGTTTTCCGATAACATTCCCATTCAGATTGATGGAAACATTGGTCTTGTCGATGTCCAGAACGCCCCTGTTTTCAATTGTGGTGGTGATGGCGATATCCCGGTTTACATGCTTGATTGGAAGCAGGCGGGACAAGCCGGTGGTGAATTCGTTCAGGCGGATGTCATGGTCTGCCATTTCCGCCAGTGATATATTCAGGATACCCATTACACCGGATTCTTCCACTTGGAAAAAGAAAGCATAGGTTCCGTCTTCTTTCGGGGAGAAGGTTACTTCGTGCACCTGATAGTCTTCAATAAATCCGCTTTCGCTGCGGTAAACGGAATCCCATTCGGATAAGGGGTCCGACGTTTTGCCAAAATAGATGCTGTATGTTTCAGAATATTCCCAAAATAAGAATTTTAAGCCGGCAAAAAATTCGTAGGTAAGGCGGTAATGTTTGCCGCCGGTCAGGTTAAAGCAACGGGAAACCACGGGAATATTGAGGTATCCGATGTAAGCGGTGATTTCATCATCGGTCTTGCTGAAAGCCCAGGCATCTTCGTTGGAGGTCATGAAGTCGTTGTTTGCTACACTGAATTTATAAGGAAGCGTTGCCGGTGCCTTTTTGATGATTCGGCGTTCGGTTTTGTTGTTATATAGGGCTTTTTCTCCTTCGAGGGGAGTTATGCCCGCGTAAACGATATAAAGCGAATCCTCTTTCAGTTCAGCCATTTTGGTGGTGAAGGTATGGGTAACGGATTTTCCTGTATCCAATTTTGCATCCACTTGCTGTTTTACGGTATCGGTGCCTCCTTTAATCGTATACCAGATGGTATAGGAATCGATGGCGGTTTTGCCGCTGTTGGCCACAACAAGCGAGATTTCAATCGGACCGTCGATTTCGCATCCGACTACAGGCAATATGATTTCTTGAGCCGAGATGTCAGGAATCGTGTCGGCAGCGGCTTTTGCACTTTTTGCTTCTGCGGCTGCCTTTTGGGCGGCCAGTTGTGCAGAGACTCTTTCTACAATCCGAGGATTGGTTTTGGATGATTGTTGAACATCGGAAGATGTCGCAACGGTTGAGGCCGTCTTGGTTTTAAGCATTGTCGGCTGAGCCAAAGCGGCCGACAGCAAGACACTGACCGACAGTCCCAACGAAACAAGCATTTTTTTCATGATGATGTTTGTTTAGGTTATAAAATTAATTTTGTTTGGGTTCCGTAAGTACAAGTCATTGCCGGAAGTATCGCGGATAAGTGTCAATCCGAATGCGATACAGAGGCAATGAAAGAATAATACAAAAATAGCAAAAGAAAAAAATATCTGCAAATCTCTTAGAACAGCCCCGCCCCGCGCCCCCAAGGCGAACTAACAACCGCCGCCGGCACCGTCCTCGCAAGACAAAGGCAAAAGCAGCATACGCCGTCAGGCGTATAAAGCAAAAAAGGGAAGGGGAAAAGCCATGCTTTTCCCCTTCCCTTTAAAAACTCCCTATCGGGAAGAATTCCGGAACCTATTCGGCTTTCGGTTCTTCCGCAGCAGCCGGCGTTTCGGCAGCCGGAGCTTCGGCCGCTTTCTTCTTGCCGCCGCGACGGGTGCTCTTCGCCTTCGTTTCGGTGGCCTTGGTAGCGTTCATGCTGTAGTCCACCAGTTCGATGAAGGCCATTTCCGCATTGTCGCCGATACGGTAGCCGGTTTTAAGGATGCGGGTGTAACCGCCGTTGCGCTGGGCAATCTTCTGCGAAATTTCGCGGAAGAGTTCGGTTACGGCTTCCTTGTTCTGCAGGTAGCTGAACACCACGCGGCGCGAGTGGGTCGTATCTTCTTTCGACTTGGTGAGGATAGGTTCCACATAGCTGCGCAGGGCCTTGGCCTTGGCCAAGGTGGTATTGATCTTCTTGTGCAGGATCAGCGACGATGCCATATTGGCCAACAATTGACGTCTGTGGGCGTGCGTCCTGCTAAGCTTATTGAATTTCTTTCCGTGTCTCATTTTAAGGCTCCCCCTAATTATTCTTCGTCTTTATCTGTTTTATTCAATTTGTATTTGCCGACGTTCAAGCCGAATTCCAGGTTCTTGGACTTAACCAGGTTTTCAAGTTCGGTAAGTGATTTCTTACCGAAATTGCGGAATTTGAGCAGGTCGGCCTTTTCG
Organism: Ruminococcus flavefaciens; assembly: GCA_023667315.1. Taxonomy (GTDB): domain Bacteria; phylum Bacteroidota; class Bacteroidia; order Bacteroidales; family P3; genus Pullibacteroides. Next base: position 24,695 of record JAMPAI010000017.1, on the reverse strand, counting down.
AACGACACCAGTTCGCCCAGGGTTTCCACTTCGGCTGCCTTAAGGCAGTTCAAAGCGCGAACCGAGAGTTCCATTTCAGACAGCTTGGTGTTGAGCAACTGGCGCATGTGCAAGTCGTCTTCATCAATGTCGCTGCTGACGGTGGGCTCGGTCTGTTCGATGGCGATCTTTTCGTCGGAGAAGAGCATGAAGTGCGAGATAAGGATCTTCGCGGCATCCTTCAAGGCTTCCTTGGGCGAAATCGAGCCGTCGGAAACAACCGTCAGGATCAATTCTTCGTAGTCGGTCTTCTGTTCAACACGGAAGTTTTCCTTTTCGTAGTGAACGTTCTTGATCGGCGTGTGAATCGAGTCGATGGCGATCGTACCCACGGGGTCGGCGGCGTTTTTGTTTTCTTCCGCCGGCACCCAACCGCGACCTTTGTCGATCGTGATGTCCATGGTCAGCTTCACGTTGCTTTCCATGTGGCAGATTTCGAAGTCAGGATTCAACACGGTAAAGCCGTTCAAGGCGTTGTTCAAATCGCCGGCCTTAAACACTTCCTTGTTGGAAATCACCAAGTGAACCTTTTCGTGATCCGTGCCCTTGATCTGTTGCTTGAAACGGATCTGTTTCAAGTTCAACACAATATTGGTAACGTCTTCCAACACACCCTTGATCGAGGCGAACTCGTGTTCAACCCCGTCGATACGGATGGACGTGATGGCAAACCCTTCCAAGGACGAAATCAGAATACGGCGCAGAGCATTCCCTATAGTAACCGCATAACCAGGTTCCAGCGGCCGGATCGAGAACACGCCTGTGTGGTCGTCCAAGCTGCGAATACTTACTTTATCCGGTTTCTGAAAAGCTAAAATTGCCATTAGTTTTTTAAGTTTAATGTTTTATACCAAGGAAAAACAAACTCCAAAGTGCGGAAAAGCACTTCAAGCAGCCGAGGGCTACTTGGAGTACAATTCCACGATGAGTTGTTCCTTGATGTTTTCGGGAATGTTTTCGCGTTCGGGGAAGCTCAGGAACTTACCGCACATCTGCTTGCCATCCCATTCCAACCAATTGTATTGGTTGCTGCGGCCTTCCAGCGAGTTGTTGATCACTTCCAGCGATTTGGATTTTTCGCGGACTTCAACGATGTCGCCGGGACGCAACTGGAACGAGGGGATGTTCACCACCTGGCCGTTCACCTCGATGTGGCGGTGTCCCACCAACTGACGGGCGGCGCTACGGGTGGGGGCGATGCCCAGACGGTAAACCACGTTGTCCAGACGGGATTCCAGAATCTTGAGCAAGTTTTCACCGGTGATACCCTGCTTGCGCGAGGCCTGGGCGAAAATCTTGCGGAACTGGCGTTCCAAAATGCCGTAAGTATATTTGGCTTTCTGTTTTTCCTTCAACTGCACACCGTACTCGGAAAGTTTGCTGCGGCGTTTGTTCTGGCCGTGTTGACCGGGTGCGTAGTTCTTGCGTTCCAGCACCTTGTCAGCTCCGAAGATGGGTTCTTGGAACTTTCTTGCAATCTTAGACTTGGGTCCAATATATCTTGCCATTGTTTGCTATGATTTTATGTACGTGTACTCTGAAATTAAACTCTTCTTCTCTTGGGAGGACGGCAGCCGTTGTGGGGCAGGGGAGTAACGTCCGTAATTTCGGTTACTTCGATACCGGCGCCGTGCAAGGTACGGATGGCCGATTCACGACCGGCACCGGGGCCCTTCACGAAAACCTTTACCTTACGCAATCCCAAATCATAGGCAACTTTGGCGCAATCGGTGGCAGCCATCTGGGCGGCGTAGGGAGTGTTCTTCTTGGAACCCTTGAATCCCATCTTGCCGGCAGAAGCCCACGAGATTACCTGGCCTGAATTGTTAGTGAGCGAGATGATCACATTGTTGAATGAAGCAAAGATGAAAGCCTTGCCTTGGGGCTCAACCTTGACAATCTTCTTCTTTGCAGTCTTGGCGTTTTTACCGCCGGTAGCAACTTTTGCCATGTTTTATTTAAATGAATGATGTTTATCCTATCAAAAACTATCAGCACACGCGAACAAGGATTAGCCTTTGGGCGCCTTCTTCTTGTTGGCCACGGTCTTCTTGCGGCCCTTGCGCGTACGGGCGTTGTTCTTGGTGCTCTGACCACGGAGGGGCAATCCCAGACGGTGACGGATACCACGGTAGCAACCGATATCCATCAGACGCTTGATGTTGGTTTGAACTTCCGAACGCAAGGCGCCTTCCACTTTCAGCTTGTCGCCGATATAGGTACGGATCTTCGCCAATTCATCGTCGTTCCATTCTTCCACTTTCTTGTCGAAAGAAATACCGGAATCGGCCAAAATCTTACGAGCGGTGCTCCTTCCGATGCCGTAGATGTAGGTCAAGCCTACTTCCCCTCTTTTGTTCTTAGGTAAATCGATACCTGCAATACGTGCCATGTATTATTCCTGTTTTAAAATCAAACCTAAATTGCGTGCGTTATCAACCCTGACGCATTTTGTACTTAGGGTTCTTCTTATTAATCACGTAAACCACCCCCTTGCGTTTTACAATCTTGCATTCGGGCGATCTCTTCTTTGCTGATGGCTTTACTTTCATCGGTCTTCGTGTTATAAAGTTTGCTCAAAATTACTATTTGTAGCGGAATACGATGCGGGCCTTGCTCAGATCGTAGGGCGACATTTCCAACTGTACTCTGTCTCCGGGCAGGATCTTGATGTAGTGCAGGCGCATCTTGCCGGAAATGTGGGCGATAACCGTATGCCCGTTTTCCAACTCCACCCTGAACATGGCATTGCCCAACGATTCTAAAACCGTTCCGTCCTGTTGTATGGATTGCTGTTTTGCCATGTTTTATCTGTTCTTTAAAATGGTTTCCACTTTTTCAAAACTCGACAGCACATCCGCTCCGTGTTCGGTAATCGTAACACTGTGTTCGAAATGTGCCGCCGGTTTTCCGTCTAAGGTAAATATACCCCAGCCGTCTTTGGCTACGCCTATATTGCGCTTGCCCAAGGTAATCATGGGCTCTATCGCGATAACCATGCCTTTTTTCAGGAGGCAGCCGCTACCGCGTTTGCCGTAGTTCAACACATCCGGCTTCTCGTGCATATGGGCGCCGACCCCGTGGCCGCAAAGTTCGCGAACAACCCCGTAACCCCGCGATTCCACGTATGTCTGTACCGCGTTTCCTATATCGCCGGTGCGGTTTCCGACGCGGGCCTGTTCAATGCCCTGGTAAAGCGAGGCCTTTGTGGCTTCCAGTAACTGTCTTACCGGTTCCTCGATCCGGCCTACCGCGAACGTATAGGCCGAGTCTCCGTGGTAGCCGTCTTTCTCGACCACGCAATCTACCGAAACGATGTCTCCTTCTTTCAGTTCCTCTTCGGAAGGAAACCCGTGCACCACCATCTGGTTCACCGATACGCAAAGGGTAAAGGGAAAGCCTTCGTAACCTTTGCAGGCCGGAACCCCGCCTTGGGAGCGGATAAAGGCTTCCGCCATCCGGTCCAGTTCTATCGTCTTTACCCCCGGAGCTATCATCTTGGCCACTTCGGCCAGGGTGTCGGCTACCAGAAGCGCGCTGGTGCGGATCTTCGCGATTTCCTGTTCGGTGTAGATGCGCGGTGTCATTCTACGAAACAGACTAAGCAACGCCGTAAGCTCCGCCCGAACGTCCCTTGATGCGGCCCGACTTGGTCAAGCCGTCGTAGTGGCGCATCAACAGGTGACTTTCGATTTGTTGCAAGGTATCCAGGATAACGCCCACCATAATCAGCAGCGAGGTTCCGCCGTAGAACTGGGCGAACTGGGTGCTCACGCCGAAAAGCCTTACGATGGCCGGCAGGATGGCTACGAAAGCCAGGAAAATGGAACCGGGCAGGGTAATGCGGGAAATCACGTCATCGATGAATTCCATCGTCTTCTTGCCGGGCTTGATGCCGGGGATGAACCCGTTGTTGCGCTTCAAGTCGTCGGCAATCTGCTGCGAGTTCATCGTAATCGCCGTATAGAAATAGGTGAATGCGATGATCAGCAACGCGAACACAAAGTTATACCAAAAACTGTTAAAATCCATGAATGCCCTCCAAAAACCTGAGTTTACGGATTCGGGAGAGGCGAATCCCGCTACGGTAACGGGAATGAACATCAGCGCCTGGGCGAAGATGATGGGCATGACACCGGCCGCGTTCACCTTCATGGGAAGGTATTGACGCACACCGCCGTACTGTTTGTTGCCCACGATACGCTTGGCGTACTGAACGGGAATCCTGCGGGTACCCTGCACCAGGAGGATGCAGAGGAATATCACCACGATGAGGACCACCAGTTCCACCATGAACACCACCAGACCGCCGCCCTGCTGTTCCAGACGCGAAACGAATTCGCCGAAGAGCGCGAAAGGCAGACGGGCGATGATACCGATCATGATGATGAGCGAGATACCGTTTCCGATACCCTTGTCGGTGATCTTTTCTCCCAACCACATCACGAACAGGGTGCCTGCGGTAAGGATGATGCAGGAAGACACCCAGAAGAACACGCCTGGATTGGCGCCGTTAAAGGGAATGAAGGCCGTGGCGGGCAGCTGGCTTACCACATTGGTGAGGTAGGCGGGCGCCTGCATGGCGGTAACGGCAATCGTGAGCCAGCGGGTAATCTGGTTCATCTTCCGGCGGCCACTTTCCCCTTCTTTCTGAAGTTTCTGGAAGTAGGGGATAGCCATTCCGAACAATTGCACGATAATCGATGCGGAAATGTAGGGCATAATCCCCAACGCAAATACAGATGCATTGGAGAACGCACCCCCGGAGAACATGTTCAACAAGCCGAGCAGACCGTCGCTTGTCTGTTGCTGGAGCGCTCCCAACTGGGCGGGATCGACACCCGGCAATACAATAAAAGAACCTACCCGGTAAATCACGATGATTCCCAGCGTATAGAGGATTCTCTTGCGGAGTTCCTCTATCTTGTAGATGTTCTTTATGGTTTCAATGAATCTTTTCATCAATTATCGGTAATAAGGTGGAAACTGTAAGCTGGTTAGGCTTGGGGCTTTTGTTCAACCAGATTGGCGGAACCGCCTTTGGCTTCGATCGCTTCTTTCGCCTTGGCGGAGAAAGCGTCGGCAACAACCGTAATGGCGGAGTTCAGTTCGCCACGGCCGAGGATCTTGATTTTGTCGCGCTTGGCGGCAAAACCGCAATCTACCAGCACCTGAAGGTTGATTTCCTTGATACCTTTTTCGGAGGCAATCTTTTCCAACGTATCCAGGTTGACGGCGTTGTATTCAATATGGTTGATGTTCTTGAAACCGCTCTTGGGAACTCGCCTGTACAAGGGCATCTGACCACCTTCGAAACCTATTTTGCGGCTGTAACCCGAACGGGATTGCGCACCCTTGTGACCTCTGCCGGCAGTTTGACCGTTGCCCGAGCCGTAGCCACGGCCCTTGCGTTTGTTGGTTCTTACCGAACCTTTGGCAGGGGTTAAAACTGATAAGTCCATATCTAAAATTCTTTTTCTCGCGTTTGTAACTAAGTTTGAGCCCCGGATTAGATTTCTTCGATCGTAATCAAGTGGCTTACTTTGGCAATCATACCTTCCACCTGAGGCGTAAGCGTGGCTTCGGCCATCTTGCCGATGCGGCCCAACTTCAAGGCTTCAAGGGTTCTCTTTTGCCGGAGGGGGCGATCGATCGCACTCCTAACTTGTGTCAATTTAACCTTCTTCATGGCGTTTCTCCTTTTCTGTTTGGGGCTTAGCCGTTAAACACTTTGTCCAATTCAATGCCTCTCAACTGAGCTACCGTATAAGGATCGCGCAACTGGGAAAGGGCGTTGATGGTGGCCTTCACCACCGAGTGGGCGTTGGAAGAACCTTTCGATTTGGCCAACACGTCACGTACGCCTACGCTTTCCAATACGGCACGCATGGCACCGCCGGCGATAACACCCGTACCGGGAGCGGCCGGTTTGAGGAATACGGTGGCACCGCTGTACTTGCCATATTGTTCGTGGGGGATGGTTCCTTTGAGAACGGGCACCTTGATAAGGTTTTTCTTGGCATCGTCCAAGCCTTTCTGAACGGCGGCCTGAACTTCCTTGGCTTTACCAAGGCCGTAGCCTACCACTCCGTTGCCGTTTCCAACCACAACGATGGCCGAAAAACTGAACGTACGGCCACCCTTGGTTACCTTGGTAACGCGGTTGATGGCCACCAACTTGTCCTGGAACTCGATATCGCTCGATTTCACTCTCTTTACGTTTGCGTCTGTCATAACCTTATATCCTTAGAATTTGAGACCAGCTTCCCTGGCACCATCTGCCAAAGCTTTAACACGTCCGTGATACAAATATCCGTTGCGGTCGAAAACCACTTGGGAGATTCCCGCGCTTTTGGCGCGTTCCGCCAAGATTTTGCCAACTTCCACAGACTGCTCGGTTTTGGTTCCCTTTACGGTAAAGGACTTTTCCTTGGAGGAAGCCTGTACGAGCGTTTTGCCATCGAGGTCGTTAATGATTTGAGCGTAGATGTCGCGGTTGCTGCGGAACACGCTCAAACGGGGCATTTCCTTGCTGCCCGTAATCTTCTTGCGAATGCGCATCTTGATGCGCGTTCTTCTATATGATTTTGTAATAGCCATCGTGCAAATATATTTAATAGTCCGCTATTTCTTAGCGCTGGCCGCCGATTTACCGGCTTTTCTGCGCAGGATTTCGCCTTCAAACTTGATACCTTTTCCTTTGTAAGGTTCGGGCTTACGGTAGGAGCGGATTTTGGCGCAAACCATACCGAGCAACTCCTTGTCGTAGGATTCCAAAGTCAGGGTAGGGTTCTTACCTTTTTCGGCGGTAGCCGTGGCTTTGACTTCCTTGGGCAGTTCGAGGAACAGGTTGTGCGAAAAGCCCAAAGCCAAGTCGATGATCTGTCCGTTGACAGTGGCCCTGTAACCGACACCCACGATTTCCATCGTGGTCTTATATCCTTCCGAAACACCAACCACCATATTGTGGATGAGGGCGCGGTACAGACCGTGCAGCGCGCGGTGGCGCTTCTGGTCGGTGGGACGCTCAACCAATACGTGGTTGTTTTCCGTATCTACTCGCACCGTGATGTCGGGATCTACCATACGGTTCAATTCGCCCTTGGGGCCCTTTACCGTTACCAGGTTGTTGCTGGCAACCGTTACCGTTACTCCCTTAGGAAGGTTTATAGGTGCTTTACCAATTCTTGACATTGTTTTGTTGTTTAGCTGATGAAACAAATAACTTCGCCGCCAACATTTTCCTTGCGGGCTTCCTTGTCGGTCATCAGGCCCTTGGAGGTCGACATGATGGCGATGCCCAGACCGTTCATCACGCGGGGAAGGTTTTCGGTGTCGGCATAGCGACGCAAACCGGGCGTGCTCACACGGTCGATCCGGTGGATGGCCGGAGTCTTGGTGGCAGGATGATATTTCAAAGCGATTTTCAGCGTGGGTTTCACACCTTCTTCCACCTTGTAGTTTACGATATAACCCTTTTCAAACAAAATGCGCGCGATGCCCGCCTTCATTTTGGAGGAAGGCACTTCCACCATCCTCTTTCTGGCCATATTGGCGTTTCTGATAACGGTCAAAAAGTCCGCAATAGAATCTGATATCATGGTTTCTCTCTTTCTTTTTTAGGTTAAGGGACTACCAACTGGCTTTCTTTACGCCCGGAATCAAACCTTGCAGCGCCATTTCCCGGAAGTTGATACGCGAAATGCCAAACACCCGCATATAACCTTTGGGACGACCGGTCAGTTTGCAACGGTTGTGCAAGCGAACGGGCGAAGCGTTCTTGGGTATTCTTTGCAGGGCATCGTAATCGCCTGCTTTCTTGAGCTCGGCACGCTTCTGGGCATATTTAGCAACCATGCGTTCTCTCTTGAGCTCTCTGGCTTTCATTGATTCTTTTGCCATAGTGCGCTACTTGTTTTGTTTTTGAAAAGGCATGCCAAACTCTCTTAACAAAGCGTATGCTTCCTTATCGTTGGTTGCGGTAGTTACAAATGTAATGTCCATACCGCTGATTTTATTGATTTTGTCGATATTGATTTCGGGAAAGATAATCTGTTCGGTTACACCGAAAGAAAAGTTACCCTTTCCGTCGAATCCTTTGTCGCTGATACCCCTGAAGTCGCGGATACGGGGGATGGCCACCGAAATAAGGCGATCGAGGAATTCGTACATGCGTTCTCCGCGCAAGGTAACCCTTACGCCGATGGGCATGCCCTTACGAACCTTGAAGTTCGAGATGTCCTTCTTCGATTTGGTGGCAACCGCACGCTGGCCGGTAATGGCCGTCATTTCTTCCACGCCGAAGTCGATCAGCTTCTTGTCGGCAACGGCATTCCCGAGGCCCTGGTTCAAGCAAATCTTAACAAGGCGGGGAACCTGCATCACGCTCTTGTAACCGAATTCGTTCTTGAGATTCGGCACGATAGTGGTAGCGTATTTTTCTCTAAGTCTCGGCGAATAGCTCATTACTTAATTACCTCCCCTGATTTTTTAGAATAGCGAACTGATTTATTGGTCTTTTCATCCAACTTGCGGCCGATACGGGTGGCATTGCCCTTGCCGTCAACCACCATCAGGTTCGAAATATGGATTCCTGCTTCTTTCTTGATGATGCCGCCCTGAGGATTCTTGGAGTTGGGCTTGGTGTGCTTGGATACCATGTTGATACCTTCCACCTTGGCGCGGAGCTTTTCGCGATCCACCATCAGCACCTTACCCTGCATGCCCTTGTCGTCACCGGCCAGCACCTTAACGGTGTCTCCTTTTTTGATGTGTAATTTCATGGTCGTATTTCCTATTAAAGCACTTCGGGTGCCAGTGAAACAATCTTCATGAATTGCTTTTCACGCAACTCGCGGGCTACCGGGCCGAAGATACGGGTACCACGCATTTCGTCGGCGGCATTAAGCAATACAACAGCGTTGTCGTCAAACCGGATGTACGAGCCATCGGGTCTGCGTACTTCTTTGGTGGTTCTTACAACAACAGCCTTCGATACGGTTCCTTTCTTAACGTTGCCGGAAGGAAGCGCGTCTTTAATGGCGACAACGATTTTGTCACCTACACTCGCGTATCTTCTCTTGGTACCACCCAAGACGCGGATGCAGAGTACCGACTTCGCCCCACTGTTATCGGCAACACTAAGCCTAGTTTCTTGCTGTATCATAACTATTTAGCTCTTTCAATGATTTCAACTAATCTCCAACATTTATCTTTGCTCAAAGGACGGGTTTCCATGATGCGCACGGTATCTCCGATGTTGCACGTGTTTTCCTCGTCATGGGCTTTGAACTTGGTCGATTTCTTGACGAACTTACCGTAAATGGGGTGTTTCGTCTTGCGCTCAACCAGAACGGTTATGGTTTTCTGCATTTTATTGCTGACCACTACACCGATTCTTTCTTTTCTAAGATTCCTTTCCATCTTTTCCTCCTTTGGGGCTATTGAGCCAATTCCCTGCGGCGCAATTCCGTCAGGATACGGGCGATATTTTTCTTGTGAGTCTTGATAAGGTTCGGGTTTTCAACAGGAGAAATTGCATGATTCAATTTCATCTTGTGCAACTCGACCCTTTCCGTGTCCAAGCGGTCCTGCAGTTCCGCGGTCGACAGTTCCTTTACTACGAATTCTGATTTCATGGCTTATCCCTTATTATTCGGCTACGTAATCTCTCCTTACTACAAACTTAACGGCTACGGGCAACTTCTGCGATGCCAACCTAAGTGCTTCCTTGGCTACATCCATGGGTACACCGTCGGCTTCGAACAAAATACGTCCCGGGTTGATACGGGCCACAAAGTATTCGGGAGCACCTTTACCCTTACCCATACGTACTTCGTTAGGCTTCTTGGTAATGGGCTTGTCGGGAAAAACACGTATCCAAATCTGACCTTCACGTTTCATATAACGGGTTACGGCCTGACGTGCGGCTTCCAATTGGCGGGCCGTAATGAAAGCGGTTTCCAAGGACTTGATTCCAAAAGAACCGAAAGCAATCTCGGCGCCTCTCTTGGTATTGCCTTTCAGTCTGCCTTTTTGTTGCTTTCTGAATTTGGTTTTCTTGGGTTGTAACATCTCTGTATAAGGTTAAAATGTTAGCGAATGTTAGTTGGCTTTCTTTCTTCTTCCACCCATACCGGAGCGGGGAGCCATCGACCTTCCGGAGTTTTCTTTGGCGGCGGGAGCGGCGGTAAAGGCTACCGACAGGTCGCACTTGCCGTAGATAACGCCCCTGCAGATCCAAACCTTGATACCGAGGCGGCCGTAAGTGGTGTGGGCTTCAGCCAGGGCGTAGTCGATATCGGCGCGCAAGGTGTGCAAGGGGGTACGGCCTTCCTTGAAGTGTTCGGTACGCGCCATTTCGGCACCGCCCAAACGGCCGGAAATCTGAACCTTGATACCTTCGGCACCCATACGCATAGCCGACGAGATGGCCGTCTTGATAGCCTTGCGGTACGAAACACGGCCTTCGAGCTGGCGGGCGATGGAGGAAGCCACGATAACGGCGTCCAATTCGGGACGTTTGATTTCGGAAATGCTGATCTGGATTTCCTTTCCGGTAAGTTTCTTCAACTCTTCCTTGAGTTTGTCCACTTCCTGACCGGCCTTGCCGATAATCAATCCCGGACGAGCGGTAAAGATGGTGATCGTAACCATTTTCAGTGTCCGTTCGATCAAAATCTTGGAAACACTGGCTTTGGCCAAACGAACGTTCAAGTATTTGCGGATCTTGTCGTCTTCCACCAACTTGGTTTCGAAACGGCGACCGCCATACCAACTGGAATCCCAGCCTCTGATGATCCCTAATCTATTGCCTATCGGGTTTGTTTTTTGTCCCATGGTTACTTGTTTTCAGCTTCTTTTTCGACATTCTTTTTCTTCGGTTCGGCCTGTGCGGTCAAATCGCGGCTACCCAAAATAAGGGTTACGTGGTTGGAACGTTTGCGGATCCGGTAGCCTCTGCCTTGAGGCGCGGGGCGCAAGCGTTTGAGTTGAGCTCCACCGTCCACAAAAATTTCCTTTACGTACAGGTGGGCGTCTTCCATGCGCACGCCTTCGTTCTTGGCCTGCCAGTTGGCCATGGCCGAACGGAGTAACTTGTGCAGCTTGGGAGCAGCTTCCCGGTGACCGTATTGGAGAACGGCCAAAGCCTTTTCAACATCCAGCCCGCGGATCAAATCGGCGGTGTAGCGCGTTTTGCGAGGCGAGGTGGGGTTGTTGTTCAACTTGGCCACGTAGAGCGTCTTCTTCTGCTCTTTTATCTTTTCGGCACGAATACGTTTTCTCGATCCCATTGCTCTATGCTTTTACTAACGGTGAATTACTTTTTACCTTTATCCTTGTTGCCGGCGTGACCACGGAAGGTGCGGGTGGGGGCGAACTCGCCCAGTTTGTGACCTACCATGTTTTCGGTAACGTAAACGGGAACGAACTTGTTTCCGTTGTGTACGGCGATGGTTTGACCAACGAAGTCGGGAGAGATCATGGATGCGCGCGACCAGGTTTTAATTGTAACCTTCTTCTTGCTTTCGGCAGCGGCAAGCACTTTCTTTTCCAGCTTGTAGTGGATATATGGACCCTTTTTAATTGAACGGCTCATGATTCTGCGTTTTTAAAAATTACTTCTTCCTTCTTTCAATGATGTACTGATTCGAAGGATTCTTCAAGCGGCGAGTCTTGTATCCTTTTGCGGGCATACCCTTTCTGGAACGGGGATGTCCACCGGAGGCACGACCTTCACCACCACCCATCGGGTGATCGACAGGGTTCATGACCACGCCACGGTTGCGGGGTCTGCGACCCAACCAACGGCTGCGGCCGGCCTTGCCCGAAGATTCCAGGTTGTGGTCCACATTGGAGGTAACCCCGATGGTGGCCTTGCAGGCCTGGAGGATTTTACGGGTTTCGCCGGAAGGCAACTTGATAATGGCGTATTTGTCGTCGCGGGAAAGCAATTGTGCGTAAGAACCGGCACTGCGTACGATCTTGGCTCCCTGACCGGGACGCAATTCGATGTTGTGAATCAGCGTACCGAAAGGAATTTCGCTCAGGTAGAGGGTGTTGCCGAGGTTGGGAGCGATGTCCTTGCCCGACATAACCTTCTGGCCTACCTGCAAGCCTTGGGGTGCGATGATATACCGTTTTTCGCCGTCAGCGTAAGCCAGCAGGGCGATACGCGCGGTACGGTTGGGATCGTACTCAATGGTCTTTACGATAGCGGGTATCTGGTCCTTGTCGCGCTTGAAGTCGATGATACGGTATTGTCTTTTGTGACCGCCACCGATGTAACGCATCGTGCGGTGGCCTTCATTGTTGCGACCGCCCGTTTTACGGTAGGAAACGACCAGCGATTTTTCGGGCTTGGTAGCCGTGATTTCTTCGAAGGTGCTGGTGCTTCTAAAACGCTGACCCGCCGAAGTGGGTTTCAATTTCTTTAAAGCCATCTCTCTTAAATGTTACTGTAAAAATCGATCGTGTCGCCTTGAGCCAAGGTTACAATTGCTTTCTTGATGTCGCTGGTGCGGCCTTCGATAAATCCGGCACGCGTGTAACGCGATTTGGACTTGCCCTTCTGGTTGATCGTGTTCACGGCAACCACCTTTACGCCGTACGCATCTTCCACCGCCTTTTTAATCTCAATCTTGTTCGCTGCTTTGTCAACGATGAAACCGACGCGGTTGAATTTTTCCGCCACCTTGGTCATTTTTTCGGTGACGATAGGTTTAATTATCACGTTCATTGTTCTTTAATTAAGCAGTTCCCTATTCTTGCGTTGCGTAAATCTCGTCCAGTTTCTTGGCCGAACTTTCCACAAACAGCAGATTTTTCGCATTGAGAATATCGTAAGTGTTTAAATCTGAAACATTTACAACTTTAATCTGCGGCAGATTTCGGGAGGACAAAAATACGAATTTATTTGATTCCGCAAGCACGATAAGCGATTTTTTTTCAGACAAATTGAGATTTTTGAGAATCTCAACCATCCGCTTGGTCTTGGGGGCGTCGAAAGACAGGTCTTCCACCACCATGACGTTGCTTTCCTTGAACTTGTAGGACAAGGCCGAAAGACGGGCCAGGCGCTTGAGCTTTTTGTTCAATTTGAAGCTGTAATCGCGCGGACGCGGACCAAACACGCGGGCACCGCCGTGCAACAGGGGAGAGTTGATGTCCCCGCGACGGGCTCCGCCACCGCCTTTTTGCTTGCCCAATTTCTTGGTACTGCCCGTCATTTCGGAGCGTTCCTTACTCTTGTGCGTGCCTTGGCGCTGGTTGGCCAAATATTGCTTCACATCCAAGTAAATGGCGTGATCGTTGGGTTCGGCATTTACGATGCTATCGGAAATCTGCACCTTCTTCCCGGTTTCCTTTCCGGCTGTGTTTAAAACTGTTAACTCCATCTTTCTAATTTTAAAAATGAACCTTTAGGACCAGGTACGGAACCCTTGACCAAAATCAAATTCTTTTCAGGAATGATCTTAACCACTTCGAGGTTGATGCTCTTCCTGCGAACGTGACCGGTCTGACCGGCCATACGCAAGCCTTTAAACAAACGGGAAGGGTAAGAAGACGCGCCCACCGAACCGGGAGCCCTGAGGCGGTTATGTTGACCGTGAGTGCTTTGTCCAACACCACCGAATCCGTGTCTGCCTACCACACCCTGAAAACCGTGTCCTTTGGTGAGGCCCGCAACGTCGATAAACTCGCCTTCGGTGAATACATCCACGTTGATGCTTTCGCCGAACTGCTTGCGGTGGCCTTCCTCAAAGCGGGTGAACTCCATGCTGATCTGCTTGGGAGTCGTGTTCGCCTTGGCGTAGTGGCCCTTCAAGGCTTTGGGCGTATGTTTTTCCTTGCGTTCGCCAAACGACAGCTGAATGGCATCGTAGCCATCCTTTTCTTTTGTTTTTACTTGCGTTACCACACAAGGACCAGCCTCTATGACTGTGCACGGCACGTTCTTGCCGGAGGCATCCCAGATGCTAGTCATTCCGATTTTTTTACCAATTAATCCGGACATTACTTTGCTTGTTAATGGTTTTGTTTACTTTGTTTGTTGTTTGCCGGATGCTCGGATCCGGGCTTTTTCGGGTTTCAAGCCTGAACCTCAGACTTTGATTTCAACTTCCACGCCGCTGGGCAGTTCCAGCTTCATCAAGGCATCGATGGTCTTGGAGCTGCTGCTGTGAATGTCTAACAAACGTTTGTAAGAAGACAATTCAAACTGTTCGCGCGACTTCTTGTTGACGAAAGTAGAGCGGTTCACGGTGAAGATTTTCTTGTTGGTAGGCAAGGGGATAGGACCACTTACCATGGCACCGGTCATCTTCACGGTCTTTACGATCTTCTCGGCGGACTTGTCCACCAAGTTGTAGTCGTAAGACTTTAACTTGATTCTGATTTTTTGCTGACTCACGGTATTAAACGTTTAAATTATTTTGTAGCTTGTTTAATAACTTCGGCGGTGATGTTGGCGGGAGCTTCGGCATGGTGCGAGTATTCCATCGTGGAGCTTGCACGGCCGGAAGTCAACGTACGCAATGCCGTTACGTAACCGAACATTTCTGCCAAAGGTACCTTGGCGCGGATGGCCTGGCCACCGGGCTTGCCTTCGATACCTTCCATCACGCCGCGGCGACGGTTCAAGTCGCTCGAGACATCACCCACGTTGGCGTCGGGCGTTTCGATTTCGACCGACATGATGGGTTCGAGCAGGATCGACTTGGCCTTGCGGCAGGCTTCGCGGAAGCCCATCCGGGCGCAAACTTCGAAAGAAAGGGCATCGGAATCGACCGGGTGGAAAGAACCGTCGAGGATGCGTACCTTGAGGCTTTCCAGCGGATAGCCGGCCAAGACACCGTTTTCCAGCGACGACTTGAACCCTTTTTCGATGGCGGGGATGAATTCCTTGGGAATGTTACCGCCCTTCACTTCGTTGATGAACTGGAGGCCCTTCACGCCTTCGTCGGCGGGAGAGATCTCGAAAAGGATGTCGGCGAACTTACCGCGGCCGCCGGTCTGTTTCTTATAGACTTCGCGGTGTTCAACCGTGGAGCATACGGCTTCCTTGTAGGCAACCTGGGGACGGCCTTGGTTGCATTCCACCTTGAACTCGCGTTTGAGGCGGTCCAAGAGGATATCCAAGTGCAACTCGCCCATACCGCTGATGATGGTCTGACCCGAGTTTTCGTCGCTCTTGATGCGGAAGGTGGGGTCTTCTTCGGCCAGTTTGACCAGACCGTTCGAAAGTTTGTCCACATCCTGCTGGGAAACCGGTTCGATGGCGATACTGATAACCGGTTCGGGGAAGGTCATGGTTTCGAGGTTGATGGGATGAGCCTCATCGCAGAGGGTGTTACCCGTCTTGATTTCCTTGAAGCCCACGGCGGCGCCGATATCGCCCACTTCAATGCGGTCGAGGGGCTGCTGCTTGTTGGCGTGCATCTGGAGGATACGCGAGATACGTTCCTTCTTGCCCGTGGAGGCGTTCAACACGTAGGAACCGGCATCCAACGCACCGGAATAAACGCGGAAGAACGCGATACGGCCCACGAAGGGGTCGGTGGCAATCTTGAACGCCAAGGCGCAGAAAGGTTCCTTGACATCCACCTTGCGGGTGGTTTCCTCGCCCGTGTTGGGGTCGGTACCTACCACGGCCTCTACGTCGAGAGGGCTGGGCAGATAGCGTACAACGGCGTCCAAAAGGGGCTGCACGGCTTTATTCTTGATGGCCGAACCGCAGAAAACGGGGTTGATGTGCATGGCAATCGTACCCTTGCGGATGGCCGCGATAATTTCATCTTCGCTGATGGAGGCGGGATCCTCGAAGAACTTTTCCATCAAGGCTTCGTCTTCTTCGGCAGCGGCTTCCACCAACTTATTGTGGTATTCTTCCACCTGATCCACCATATCGGCGGGAACGGGAATCTCGTCGTATTCGGTACCCTTCTCGTCTTCCCACTTGTAGGCTTTCTTGGTAATGAGGTCAACAATCCCGACAAAGGAATCCTCTTGCCCGATAGGAAGCTGCATGGGAACGGGGTGGGCGTGGAGGCGTTCGCTGATTTGGCCCACGACATTATAGAAATCGGCTCCCGTACGGTCCATCTTATTGATGAAGCAGATGCGGGGAACCTTGTACTTATTGGCTTGACGCCAAACGGTTTCAGACTGGGGCTGAACGCCGCCTACCGCACAGAGCACCATTACGGCACCGTCCAACACGCGCAAGGAACGTTCCACTTCTACCGTGAAGTCAACGTGCCCCGGGGTGTCGATAAGGTTGATTTTGTAACTATTGTTCAGGTATTTCCAGAATACCGTGGTGGCGGCGGAGGTGATGGTGATACCACGTTCCTGTTCCTGCGCCATCCAGTCCATGGTGGCGGTACCCTCGTGGGTTTCGCCGATCTTGTGGGTCTTTCCCGTGTAGAACAGAATACGCTCGGAACAAGTGGTCTTGCCGGCGTCGATGTGCGCCATAATACCGATGTTCCGGGTCTGGGATAAATCGTGTGCCATGGTTGTTTTTAGAATTTAAAGTGGGAGAAAGCCTTGTTGGCCTCAGCCATGCGGTGAATGTCTTCCTTACGTTTGAAAGCGGCGCCTTCTTCCTTGTAGGCGGCCATGATCTCGGCAGCCAGTTTGCTGGCCATCGACTTTTCGTTGCGCTTGCGGGCGTACGAAATAAGCGACTTCATACCCAGCGACTGCTTTCTTTCAGGACGGATTTCGGAAGGAATCTGAAAGGTGGCACCACCCACGCGGCGGCTTCTTACTTCCACCGAAGGCGTTACGTTAGCCAGCGCCTTCTTCCAGATTTCCAGGCCGTTTTCTTTCGTCTTGGCCGAAACTTCGTCGATAGCATTGTAGAAAATTTCGTGTGCAATGCTCTTCTTGCCCTGCAACATAATGTTGTTGATGAATTTGGTCACCAACACTTCATTATATTTCGGGTCGGGTAAAATCTCTCTCTTTTTGGGAGTTGTCTTTCTCATGATATGCTGTTATTACCTCTGTGGTGCAACTTATTTTTTCTTGGGACGCTTGGTACCGTATTTGGAACGGCGCTGGTTACGGCCTTCTACGCCGGAGGTGTCCAACGCACCGCGGATGATATGGTATCTTACACCGGGGAGGTCCTTCACACGTCCGCCGCGGATCATCACGATGGAGTGCTCCTGAAGGTTGTGGCCTTCGCCGGGGATGTAAGCGTTCACTTCTTTTTGATTGGTCAAGCGCACACGGGCCACCTTACGCATAGCCGAATTAGGCTTCTTGGGGGTGGTGGTGTACACACGCACGCAAACGCCTCTGCGTTGCGGGCAGGAGTCCAATGCCGGGGACTTGCTCTTGTCTGTCAATTTCTGCCGTCCCTTGCGAACTAACTGTTGGATTGTTGGCATATTGTTGGTTTTGTATTAGTTATGCAATCTAAATGCGTAGTCCAAAATGGAGGGCAAAGATATATGCTTTTTTGATAAAAAACAACCAAATGCGGAAAATTTTAACGCAACATGCTCCCGGGGGTGGGCTGTTTGGGGAATCCGGGTTCGCGGAAGGCTCCGGGAAATTAACAGGCCGGTGTTTATTTCTCGCTCGGGGAACCGCCTTGGAGACGCTTAAAAGGGCGTATCTTCGCAGGCGTTTAATTGCATAATAGTACAGCTATGTTTTTACAGATTGTTCAGAACGGATTGGAGGCGGGCGCTTCGATGGAACAGGCGGTGAACGCCGCGGTGCAGACCCAGGAAAAGATTCCGGTGATGGAGCTGGCCATGAAGGGGGGCTGGATCATGATACCCATCGTGCTGCTGCTTCTGGTGAGCGTTTATGTGTTCGTGGAACGCCTGGTGGTGATACAGCGCTCGATGCACAACGAGTCGGGCCTGCTGGATTCTGTGCGCGACTATGTGCTGAGCGACCGGCTGGACTCGGCCAAGACCCTGTGCCAGAATACGGGAACGCCCACCTCACGCATTATAGAAAAAGGTGTGGACCGTATCGGCAAGCCGATCGAGAACATCAAGGCGGCCATGGAAGACGCCGGCAACCTGGAGGTGGCGCGTCTGGAAAAACGCATCGGCTGGCTTTCGACCACGGCGGGGGCGGCGCCCATGATCGGGTTCCTGGGAACCGTGACGGGCATGGTGCGCGTGTTCTTCGACATGGCCTCCAAAGGCAGCAACATCGAGGTGGGCACGCTGGCCAACGGCATGTACCAGGCCATGGTTACGACGGTGGCGGGGCTTATCGTGGGCATCATCGCCTACGTGTGCTATAATATAGTGGTGTCGCGCATAGGCCGGGTAACGCACGAGTTCGAGTCGCGTTCGGCCCAGTTTATGGATTTGTTGAACGAACCGGTAAAATAGCCGCCGGGCGAAAACCAACCTCCATGGCATTGAAATCTCGCTACAAACAGGACCTGAACTTCAGCTCGGCCTCGATGTCCGACCTGGTGTTCCTGTTGCTTATCTTCTTCATACTGCTTTCCACGATGGTGAGCCCCAACGCCATCAAGCTGTTGCTGCCCAACAGCGGCAGCCGCACGATGGCCAAGCAGAACTACACCATCTACATCAACGACCGCTACGAGTATTTCGTGGAACAGACCTACGTGGAGTCTCCCGACCTGGAGCAGGCCATCTACGGCATGACCGAGACCAATCCGGAGGCCACCATCGTACTGCGGGTGGACCGCACGGTGCCGGTGCAGTACCTGGTGCGGGTCATGGACGCGGTGAACACGGTGAACGAACAGACGGGATACAAGTTGAAAACCATTTTGGCGACCGCTCCGCATGAATGATTTCGATCAAGACAACGACCGCAGGGCAAGGCTTTGGGCATTGCTGGCAACCTTCCTGTTTGCCGTGGTGTCGGTGTGCGCCCTGCTTTGGTTAGGCCTGTACAGGACCTATCCGCCTCCGCCCGAATACGGCATTGAGGTGAACCTCGGTTATTCGGAGGTGGGCAGCGGCCAGATGCAGGCGTTTGAGCCCGATGCCTCGCCGGTGGAGGTGCCCGACGAGCCGGAACAGGTGCAGGAAGAAGAGGAGGTGGTTACCGCCGTTTCGGAGGAAGCTCCGGCCCTGCCTAAGCCGGAAAAGGTGAAGCCCAAGCCGGAGCCCCAAAAGGATCTGCCCAAGCCGGCGGTTCAGGAACAGCCCGAGAAAAAGGTGGAACAGCCCAAGGAACCCGAGATAAACCCGATGGCGCTCTATCCGGGCAAGCGCAAGGGCAGCGAGACGTCCGCCCAGGGCGAGACCGGGGAGCCGGGCGACCAGGGCAAGCCGAACGGCGACGTGAACGCCAAGGGATATACGGGCTCGGGAGGATCGGGCGGCATTTCGTTCTCGCTGAACGGGCGCACGCTCATGAGCCTGGTGAAGCCCAATTACGATTCGGAGGAAGAAGGCGTGGTGGTGGTGCGCATCGTGGTGGACAGGAACGGGGTCGTTACCGAAGCCACGGCGGGACTGAAAGGTACGACCACGATGGACGGCAACCTTTGGAAAACGGCCGAACGGGCGGCCCTGCAGTCGAAGTTCGTGCCTAAGGAGAACGCGCCCGACAAGCAGCTGGGCACGATTACCTACCGTTTTGTGCGGGGAGCATAGGAGAGGGAACCGATGGCGGACCGCAAGCGCATATACAGGCTGTTGTTCTGGATCGGTTTCCCGATAGCGGACCTGGCGGTCTTGTTCCTGCTGTTCCGTTTCGCGAACGTTCCGTTCTGGCCTCCTTTCTGGCGCACCTACCTGATAGGGAATCTGGCGGTATTCTTTCTGCTGTATCTGTTCTACGCCTTTTTGCGGCTGGTTGGCGGGAAGCGCTTCGGCAAGTACGCGGCCATCGCCACGGGTGTTTTATTTTTGATTTGTGTTTACGCTATGGTTATCTCGACCTTCAATATACGGATCGATAAAGTTCGGATCTCGCAGGCGAATCCCGAACGAAAGGCGCCCCAGGGGCTGCGCCATTACCGTATCCTGCAGATTTCGGACATGCATATCGGCAGCTTTACCTCGCCCAGGCAGGTAAGGCTGCTGGTGCAGCAGGCCCTGCACACCAAGCCTGATATGGTGGTGTTTACGGGCGATATGGTGAACTTCAGTACCTCGGAGATGACGCCGCATCTGGCCGAGCTGTCGCACCTGCGCGCGCCCGACGGGGTGTATTGCGTGTTGGGAAACCACGACTACGGGGGCTATGTGCGTTGGCCGGACACTGCCTCGCGCCACGCCAACCTGCAGAAGATGCTGCAATACTACAGGAACATAGGCTGGGTGTGCCTGAACAACGCCTCGGTAAAGATTGAACGCGGAGGCGACACCCTGCACCTGGTGGGGGTGGAGAACTGGGGCAGGGAGAAGCGTTTTCCGAAGAAGGGGGATCTGAAGGCTGCGCTTTCGCCGGAGGCCTTGCTGGAAGTGAGGCGGAGTGCCTCGCAGGATCCGCTGGCCGACACGGTGCGCGGCAGGCACAATCCGCAGGTATATACGGTGCTGCTCTCGCACGACCCCTCGCATTTCGATTCGGCGGTGTATCTGCGCTGTCCGCAGATCGACCTTACGCTGGCAGGCCACACGCACGGCATGCAGTTCGGCCTGCGCATCAACGGAAAGGACTACAGCCCGGCGCGTTTCGTGTATGAACACTACTCGGGGCTGTACATCATGGCCAACGGCCAGGCGCTCTACGTAAACACCGGCTGCGGCTTCAACGGCATTCCGTTCCGGCTCGGCATGCGGCCTTGCTTTACCTTGTTTGAGCTGTAAGGTTCGGGAATTTTTTATATCTTTGCAACTATAAAGTGCCTGTGTGCACAAGCTGTACATTCTGCACTATAATAAGGATCTGGGGGTGTCTTCGCGATACTCCCTTTTTTTATAGGCTGCAAAAATCGCTGATGATTGGCCCTATGCCTTTGTTGGCGAAGGATAGGCTGAAGCATAACTTGACAGGGTGTTTGCTGGTGGTTTGCTATATATTACGTTCTATTTCGGAAAACAGGGCGGAAGAATTAAAAAGAAGGTTGATGGAATTGGTTGATGTGCCGTCGATAGATTCCATTCGGGAAGTGATTCGTGATGTTGATGTGAATCTGCTGTGATGTGGATGCGAAAAGCGGGGCGGTTCTCCGCAAGGGGAACCGTCCCGCTTTCCTTTTGTTATGGCCAAGGTTCTACTGCTTGCGTTGCGAAAACGCTTCCCTAAACTCGTTTATTGGCCATTGTTTGTTTTGGTAATGGACAACCGTCTTTTTCGGACACCATTCGTCTGAGGGAACACCTAAAAAACTCTTGAGTTCGCCCTCAATATAGACATGCTCTAAGTTAAAGCAGCCGTAAAGGGCGTTGGATCCAATTTCCCGGACTGATTCAGGGATATACAACGTCTTTAAATTATTGGCATTTTTAAAGCAGAGTTCAGCTATTTTGCGCGTGGAAGGCAATATGTGGTATTCTTCTTCCGGATAAGCGGGAGGGTAGACTATAATCTTGGTCTTGTCTTTGGAATACACAACCCCATCAACATCGCAAAAGGATTCGTTTTGGGGAGCGACATGAATTTCCCGTAACTTGTTGCAGTCCCAAAAACTCCATTTTATCGCAGATATACTACAGGGAAGATTCAGCACCTCCATCTGGTCGGCATACTCAAAAGAAGTATCTCCGAGTTCCGTTACTTTGTACTTTTCCATTACTTGGATATACTCAGGAACGGTAACCTCCGTTCCTAAGTTTGCGAATATTTCACGTTTTTGTTGGATGGGATAGAGGCTATTCAAGCTGACAGAAACCGTTCCATTCCCCTTTTTGAGGAAATGGAGCCCATCGTATTGAACATGATTCTCGTTGTCTGAACACATCTCTTGAATGGTTTAAAGGTTAAAATTATTTACTTCCTATTTTTTGTCTTCAATCACGCCGTACAGCAGTACCGTGTAGGTGCCTGTTGTGTTGTAATTATGTTTGCAATACACCTGGATTGACACCAGGGTTTCCGCACCTTTCCCCGTATAGGTATCTGTTTCCCCGTCGCCCCAATCCACCTTATAGGTTGCTCCTTCTTCACCGTAGAAGTGAAAAAACTTAAATAATGACGGACTGCCTACATTCCAGGTCATCCGCACCGTATCCGCCTGTGCGGTCTTGGCTGTTAGCGGTTGGTCGTTCTCCAATATAACGTTTCCGGAGGCCGAAAGCCATGTGCCCGCCAACAATAAAAACATGAGCAAAAGCCCTATTTTTAAATTTTCCATGATATTGTTTCTTTTAGGTTTTATCTTACAATCACTTTAGATGTCATCCGACCCGCCTTTACGATATACAGGCCGCTGTTCCGCACCGGGATGGCCGTGGCGCGACCGTTATAGAGGCATTGCCCCACCGTGTTATAGACCTGCACATCGCCTTTGTAGGCGGACAGATAGATGACGCAGTCCTGTGCCCATACGCGGAAGTTGTTCGCTACATAGGTCTCGTTGCCCACAGGGTTCGGGTCTTCCTCGAAATTGGCCGTCAGTTCCATATCTGCTGTTACCGCGAAGGTGTGAACCGCCTCGGTGCTGAACACCGTGCCGTTCTTCTTCGTCCAGTTCACGAAGCGGTAGCCCTCCTTCGGGGTGGCCGTAACGGTCGCTTCCGAGCCGTATCCATAGATTCCGTTGCCGGTAATGTTGGCCGTGCCCCATTCCGTATTATTGGCCGACACCTTCACCGTACAAGACGGCATTTCCTCCACCACCGAGATATGCCAGGTAAAGACAGGATAGTTGGTTGAGATGTTGTCGTTTCGCAGCACCAGCTTGTATTTAAGGGGTTCGTGGAATTGAAACACGAAGCGGTTTTCCGTCCAGAAATCCTCGGATACTTCCTTGTTGTAGGCATCCGTCAACTCGAAAGAGGTGAGGATTTGGCCGATGATGCGTTCCGAAGACAAATCGAAGTCTTGGTCGATGAGAATGACGATGGAATCCGATTGGCCAAAAGCGACAAAAGAACTCAATTGAGGAACTTGGGTGAGTGTTTCATACAAGGAAGACAATGGTATCCGGTTGTATCTGCAGTTCAAGGAAGTCAAGGCGGAGCAGTTGCTTACATCCAGATTGGTCAAGTTGTTGGAGTAGCAAGACAAGGAAGTCAAGGCGGAGCAGTTGCTTACATCCAGATTGGGCAAGTTGTTGGAGGAGCAAGACAAGGAAGTCAAGGCGGAGCAGTTGCTTACATCCAGATTGGGCAAGTTGTTGGAGGAGCAATCTAAGGAAGTCAAGGCGGAGCAGTTGCTTACATCCAGATTTGTCAAGCTATTAGAGTGGCAATCGAAGGAAGTCAAGGCGGTGTGTTTGCTTAAGTGTAAATATGTCAGGTTGTTATATGCACAGTTCAGTTCCGTCAAGGCCGCACAGTCGCTTACATTTAGGCTATCAAGTTCGTTGTATTGGCAATTCAATTCAGTCAAGGCTGTACAGCCACGTATATCCAATGCTTTTAACGAACCTTTAGACCCAGAGCTTCCAGCGCAATCCAAACTTTCCAAATTAGAACAATCATGGAGATTTATTCTCCCTATGCTTTTGGGGCTCTCACTATATCTGTGCCCTGAAATACTGCGCAAAGAGGTACATCCTTGGGCATCTAGAAGTCCTATGGTGGAATACGCTCCTATACTCAGCGTCTCCATCGACACTCCATGTATTTTCAAAGTGTCAACCGTTAAATAATAATGATCAGAAGAACCAGAAGTCCAATAGCCAGCCAATGTTTTCAAGGCGATGCAGCCGCTTACGTCCAGACTGGTCAAGTCGTTGGAGTAGCAATTCAAGGAAGATAAGGCGGAGCATCCGCTTACGTTCAGGCTGGTCAATTTGTTACGTTCGCAATCCAAGGAAGTCAAGGCGGTGTTTTTGCTCACGTCCAATTCCGTCAATTGGTTGCTGCTGCAAGACAGGCTTGTCAAGGCGGTGCAGCCGCTCACGTCCAGACTCGTTACAGACGACGACCCGCAACTAAACCCCAAAATCCGGGGGGCGGTGGTTTCCTGGGCTTGCAGCGAGCATAGGCTCAGGGAGATGGCCGTTAGGCCAATCCATAGTTTTTTCATTATCTTATTGTTTTTCATTTTGTTTTCCTTGTTCTGCAGGGATTCATGCCTTGCTTTATTCCTTTGCAAATATAGTGTAATTTAAATTTTATCGATATATTTTTACTTTCTTGGAAAAAGATAAAATTTATATTATTATAATTGTTGAGTGTCGGCCAGTGGGTTATGGGTAAGGCGGGGTGTCTTGCGTAGGCTGCGTGGATTGTTGCGGGCGGCGGTTATAATAATATAAATTTTTGCGTTGGCAAAATGCCGGAGTTTCGGGAGGGTGCTTTTTGCTTTTTTACGGCGTTTGGCTGGTGGTTTGGGTTGGTTTCTTTGCTGTAGTTATTTGTTTATTAGGTTTTTGTAATGCTTGGTTTCGATAAAATCTGGTTTTGGGGTTATATATACAGGAGGCTTCCGATGCAGGAGGTTTGGATTGATGTTGATGTTGATGTTGATGTTGATGTTGATGTTGATGTTGATGTTGATGTTGATGTTATACTGTGATTGTCTTTCCCTAAAAAAAGTTGACACTATACGGGGATAAAACGTATAGAGAAATG
>JAMPAI010000016.1 GCA_023667315.1 Ruminococcus flavefaciens | reverse complement strand
TTTCTCTATACGTTTTATCCCCGTATAGTGTCAACTTTTTTTAGGGAAAGACACGCATGCAAAAAGGGGAGTCTGGCGAACCAAACTCCCCTTTTTAAGCCTCCGGTGCTTATCCCACCGGAAACTTACGAAACACTTACTATCTTACAACCACTTTCTTGATGGAAACCTGGCCGTTGGCGCGAACACGTACGAAGTAGATGCCCGCGTTGTCGATCTGCATGGCGTTTTCGCCGGCGGATACGTTTACACGCTTAACCATCTGACCGTTGAGGCCGAACACTTCAACCACGGCGTTTACGGGAACGCATACGTTGAACTGACCGTTGCTCGGGTTGGGATATACGCGTACACCGGCAAGTTCCTTGCTGTCGTTGGCAACGGGACCCTTCTTGAACTCGTACACAGCGGTATCGGAGTATTTGCCGTCTTTCATGGCGTAGGCACGGATAACGGCATCTGCGTTCAACACGATGGTGTCGCTCTTGTCGAACATCGTGAACTCGATGGCGGCAGCTTCGGTGGCGCCTACGGCAACCATCATGCTGTCAACGTCGGCAGGCATAACAACAACCACGGTGGTGTCGTTCATCTTGTTGAAGGTAGGAACGGCTACGGTTTCGATAGGTTCGTTGCCTTCAGCCTTGTACTCGTATTTCACGATGGCGGACATTTCTTCACCCTTCATGGCATAAGCCAAGATTACGGTGTCTTCCACGTTAACCAAGCTGATCGTGTCGTTATTCAGGAACTTCACGAACGGGGTGGCGTGAGCGGAGTCGGCACCCATGGCTACGAACATGCTGTCAACGTCGGCAGGCATAACAACAACCACGGTGCTGTCGTTCATCTTGTTGAAGGCGGGAGCGGCCACGGTTTCGGGTTCGGGATCAACCGGCGTGGTGGTTTTCGTGTAAACGTATTTCACGGTGTCGGATTTAGCTTCATCCTTCATCGCGTAAGCCACAACTACCGTGTCTTTGGTTACGGCAATCTTGGCGTCGGCGGTGTATTTGGTGAATACAGAAGCTACGGCAGCAGCGCTGTCAACGCCCGTGGCTACGAAAATGCTGTCGGCTTCGCCCAACTTAACCACGATGGTGTCGGCTTCGGCACCTTCTTTCTTTTCGAAAGCGGGAACGGCTACGGTTTCGGGATCGGGATCAACCGGCGTGGTGGTTTTCGTGTAAACGTATTTCACGGTGTCGGATTTAGCTTCATCCTTCATCGCGTAAGCCACAACTACCGTGTCTTTGGTTACGGCAATCTTGGCGTCGGCGGTGTATTTGGTGAATACAGAAGCTACGGCAGCAGCGCTGTCAACGCCCGTGGCTACGAAAATGCTGTCGGCTTCGCCCAACTTAACCACGATGGTGTCGGCTTCGGCACCTTCTTTCTTTTCGAAAGCGGGAACATTCACTACGGTCGGAGTGGTAGGTTCCTGTTCTTCAGCCTTCAGCGTAAGGGTGATGGTGAGGACATCGGATTCGGTTGCAGTAGCCTTAGCTTCGCCTCCATTTTCTTCACCTCCTTCTTGGGCGGCTTCTTTGTAGGCGATAGCCTTGATAACGATCTTACCGTCGTTACCCTTCATGCCTTCGGTTACAACGAAAGCTTCGCTGTACTTCGTGGCACCAACAGCCTTTGAAGCAGGTTCAGTCGGTTTGGCAGGGGTGGTGCCGTCGGTGGTGTAGTAGATGTCGGCACCTTCGCAGGTAAGCGTCAATTTGGTGTTGTCGGACAACACAACGTTCTCAGCCGTATAGGCGTTGTTCGTTTTTTCGCTCAGGGTTACATTTTCACCGGCGTTAGCAATCGAAGCGGTGATTTCCAATTCGCCTTCAGCACGTACAAATCCGGCAAACGAAAAGGTCATCATCACAGCGGCAAAAGCCTTTAAGAATTTTGTCTTCATGATGTTTTTAAAAGTTTTTGTTTAAAATTATTTGTTTATTTAATTTTCTTTTATTACAATCATTATCTGGGAATTAAAATGAATGCAAACGTGCACACTCCTCCCGATTTTGGGGCGCAAAAGTAATACAAAAAACATTCCCTGCAAAAATTTTTTTTGTCAAAACACTTGCACAAGTCGGAATTTCTTTTATTTTAGTGGTATTTCTATCAAATCGTAAACAATTGTATCGAATTGCAAAAAAGCAGGTTATAGACAAAAAAAGAATACATTTTCAGAGAAAAAAACACATACCCGGAAATCGGGCAGAAAATTTCCTATATCCAGTCGCCGTCCGTATCGAAATCCTTAAAACGGTCTATCTCGCGGCGTTCGCGCTTGGTGGGACGGCCGGTGCGGGGGTCGCGCCTCTCGAACGAGGGGGCGCGCTGCATGACCAGTTTCTCCTTTTCTTCGGGTGAGGTGACGTCCTGCACGTATTCGGGCACCTTGGCCGCCCCCACGCGGTTGGGCAGCAACTGCAGCACCCTGTACGAAAACACCACCCCGTGGCGGTTCACGTGCAGGGTATCGCCCTCCCTTATCTCCTTGGCGGCCTTTACGATATCCTCGCCGATGCGCACCCGCCCCAGACGGCAGGCCTCGGCGGCCTCCGTGCGCGTCTTAAAGACGCGTATCGCCCAAAGGAACTTATCGATGCGCATCTTCCTTTATAATTTCCCAACGACCTCCTTTTTTGGGGCCAACCCGTTGAATAATACCTTCGCGTGTAAGTTTACTGATTTGCCACTCAATTCCCTTTAGGGAAAGTCCAAATTCGGTGGCCATTTGTTCCCGTGTTACATTCGGGTTGGCTTTGATAGCTTCCAAAATCCTTTCGCGGGTAGCGATACCTCCCGGTTTATCCCCTAGTTTATCCCCTAGTTTATCCCCTAGTTTATCCCCTAGTTTATCCCCTGAACTTTTTGAGGGCGCCTGTGTAAAAGCCAAGCGCGAATAAACCGTAGCCTGCAGAATAAAATCATTACGTCTGTAATCTACAGCCTTGCCTCCTTCTTCCTCCAATTCTCTGCACATACGGTCAACTCCTTCACCAAATTCTTTTACATAGCCGTATGTTTTCAAATACTGCGCAATCCGAGAGTTGCGCGAGAAATGAGTATGGCGGATATTATCGGGATTCACTCTTCCCGGCAGACTTCCGGGACTTTCCACTACCAAACGGTCGTCAAATAGTTTCACTTGTATTTCTGTACCCGTAATCGAATAATCCCGATGACAACAGGCATTAACTATCAGTTCTTGCCGCACAAATTCGGGATATTCCATCTCTGTTGTAAAACGTGCGTTGGAAGCCAAATAAGTATGTTCTTTTATTTGCGTGGAAAGATAAGCAATGGCATCCTCTATCTGTTGTCTGACTGTTCCGTTAAAAGTCACATCCTTGATCACATTCATCTGCGCACCCACCTTTTCTTCCGTTCCTTCAAAACGAATAAACCGAACATCGGCACGAGGAAGAAAACCTTGTGGATTTTTTCCGAACAGCAAAAGGGAAACAACCGTGGGATATTCCGTTTGGTCGCGTTTTACGAGATATCCGTCGTTTTCCCTCAAAAACCGGACAGCCCCCTTCTTATACCCTAACCTTGCGCAATAATCCTCCACCAAAGACAAGTCTATGCTGTCCATCATCGCACCCCTCATATAAGAGGTCTCGTAGGAAAGTTGCCCCTTGTCGCTCATCAAGCTTACCCGATCCTCGAAAGAAAGTTTTTTCGACTTATCACCTACCCGCAAAAACACTTCGTCCGCTTGGTTGGCGTGAACCTTTTCGCTCGGCTCGACATGAAAAACCAAGACATGGTTTTTCTTTCCTTTCACATCCGTGCAAGCCACCATTTTAGCCTTTGCGGCAACCGAAGGAACACAATAATCGAAAGGTACGCGAAGAATTTCGTTGAGCTTTTGCTTATCCTCGTCCACACCTTCGATGGTCTTCTTTTTGTCAGAAATACCGACAACAACATCCCCTCCATCGGCATTCGCCATTGCCGTAATGACTATAGCCAAATCTTTCAAGGCAATCCGTACACTCTTTCTATCGAAAGTCTGCCCCTCTTCTCTCTGCAATATATCTTTCAGTGTCATAAAAAAGATATGTCTTATCGCTTGTCGAACGCCTGCCAGCCTTGGGCGGTAAGCGGTATGAGGCTGCCGTTCTCGGGCACGAGGAAATTGCCCTGCGCCTTTTCCACCATGTGTCCGATAACGCTTATCTTCTTGTTGTCCTTTATCTTGTCGTAGTCTTTCTGGCTTATCGTAAAGAGCAGCTCGTAGTCCTCGCCCCCGCTGAGGGCCGCCGTCTCGGGCAGTATCTTAAAGGGCTCGAGCGCCTTGCAGGTTTCCGTATCCACCGGAATCTTGCCCTGGTAGAGCATGCAGCCGCAACCCGACTCCTTGCTCAGGTGCAGTATCTCGGAAGCCAGGCCGTCGGAAACGTCGATCATCGAGGTGGGCTTCACGTCCAGTTCGGCCAGCAGGTCCACGATGTCCAGGCGGGGTTCGGGCTTGAGCTGGCGTTCCAGCACATAGGCGAAGTCCTTGAAGTCGGGCTGCACGTTGGGATTGGCCAGGAACTCGCGCTTCTCGCGCTCCAGCAGCAGCAATCCGGCGTAGGCGCCGCCTAAGTTGCCCGACACGCAAAGCAAATCGTTTTCTTTGGCGCCGCTGCGGTAGGCCACTTTCTCGGGCGCGGCGTAGCCCAGCACCGTTACCGAGATGGCGAGCCCGGCGCGGCTCGACACGGTGTCGCCACCCACCAGGTCGACCCCGTAGCGGTCGCAGCACAGGCGCATGCCGGCATAGAGTTCCTCGATGGCTTCCAGCGAATAGCGGTTCGACACGGCCAGGCCCACCAGCACCTGCGCGGGCCTGGCGTTCATGGCGGCGATATCCGAGAGGTTCACCGCGATGGCCTTGTAGCCCAGGTGCTTGAGCGGACAATAGGTCATGTCGAAATGCACGCCCTCCATCAGGAGGTCTTTCGACACCAGCTGCACCTGCCCCTGGGGCGCCCGCAGCACCGCCGCGTCGTCGCCCACGCCCTTGAGCGTGCTTTGGGGGTTGTGTATCTCCAGGCTTCCGGTAATGCGTTCTATCAGGCCGAATTCGCCCAGTTCCTCCAGTTCGGTGCGGTTTTCTCCGCCCTTGGCTTCTTGGTTCAGGTTCTTATCCACGGAATCTTGTTTTTTTGTTCGACGAATAACGGGTCAGCGACTTGGCCTTGCGCGAGAAGATGAACATGGGCAGGGAGGCGCCCACCGTCATGCAGAGGATCACCGTTACCGTTACTATCACGTTGAGGAAAAAATCGTTCAGGTGCAGGAAGGCGGCCGCCGGCGCGTTGATGTTCTGCATGAAGAGGATGATGGAGAACACCGCCTTGTAGGCGTACATTCCCGGCACGAAAGGCAGCAGGGCGGGGATGTAGAGCGTGGTCATGGGGCATTTGATGCGCCCGCCCAGCCACAGGCTGCCGAAGCCCATCAGCAGCGAGGCGGCCAGCGTGGAGGTGGCTATGTCCAGCTCCACCCACTGCATGAGCAGGTAGCGCGCGGCGTAGCCCACGGCGGCCAAGGCCATGATGCAGGGAATGGAACGGCGCGAAGGGTTCGACACGGCGCCGAAACCGAGCGCGGCAAAGGCGGCGCAGACGGCACGGATGATGGTTTCTTCTATCATAGCAGCAAACTCCCCCTGAATATGATCATCGATATGGAAAGCCCCACCGCCAGGCAGAGCACGATAAGGATGGCGCGCATGAGGCGGGCGAAGCCTATCAGGATATGGTTCTCGAACATATCGATAACGCCCGTGATGAGCGGCACGCCGGGCACCATGAAAAGCACGCTCGTGGCCACCGCCACGGTAACGTTGACGTGCCCCGCAAAAGGCGGAAGCGAGGCCAGCCCCAGACAGGCGAACGAACTGAAGAACGACACGAGCAGCACTGCCAGCGAATGGTCGATGCCCCCTTTCTTGATGAACCGCAACAGGCGGAAACCGGCAAAGGTGCAGATGAACACGAGCAGCATCGCGCCCAGGTCGCCGTCGAACAGGCGGCAGAAACAGGCGTTGGCCACCGACACCAGCAGCGTCACCAGCCACGAATTCATGCGGGGCTTGTTCATGATCCGCTCGTATTCTTCCTTTACCTGGGCGATGCCCAGCCTGTTGTCGAACACCTCCCAGCTGAGCGCGCTCAACTCGGCGTTCAGCTCGAAGCTTACCGGCAGCTGCCTTATGTGCACCACCTCGGTGCAGATCTCGTCGAGTTCGGGATCGGAAAGGGTAAGGATGATGTTGGAGGCGAAGATGGTCATGGTGATTTCCATGCCGTAGGCCTCGCAGATGCGCCGCGAGTTGCGCAGCACCCGCGTGCAGTGCACCCCCGCGCCCAGCAGCACGGCGGCGTATTCGGCAATGAAGCCCGTGGTTTCCTTAAGTTTTGCCGACTGGTACATGGTCTATTTAACTTCTTCGAGGGTTACGAGCTTGTTTACGATGGCGTAGATGGTAAGCCCCGCCGAACTGTGTATCTGCAGCTTGTTGGCGATGTTGCGGCGGTGGGTGATCACCGTGTGCTGCGACAGGCAGAGTTCGTCGGCAATCTGCTTGTTGGTGTAGCCCTTCACCACGAACGAGACGATTTCCCGCTCGCGTTGGCTCAGCGTCTTGCCCGAATCGGAAACATCCTGGCGGGAGGGTTCCAGCTTGCCCAGTTTCTCACGCAGCTGCTCGAAATCGTCGAACACGGACACCGAATGTTCGAAGCCCTGCAGGTTCTGCATGTCGCGCAAGCCCGTAAGCAGGGCCACGCACATCAGGTCGCGGTGGCCGCCGTTGCGCAAGACGCCGCCCTCGCCCGTAAGCAGGGAGGGGTTCACGATCAGCACATCGGGATGCTCCAGCGCCAGGTGATGGTTCAGCTGCCCCGGATCGCCCAGCTGCAGCACGCGGAACTCGCCGTTTATCTTGTGCAGCACGGCCGCCAGGCCTTCCCGTATTATGTCGGAAGGTTCGGCCACGGTAAAGGTAAGCGCCCTTTTCATCGTCCCCCCGCTTTTTCGATTCTTTCTATCAGCGGCACCAGCACCACGTCTTCGAGCGTGTTGTGCTGGCGAAGGTCTTCGGCGCAGGTAAAGATATCGAACAGGGTGGCGTTGAACTCGTGTCCGGTCTTGCCGGCGTAGTATTTGAGCAGGATGTCGCGGAGCTCGGTGAGGCGGCTCTCGATCTGGTTGTGCTGCTTGCGGAAGATCTCGATGTGGTAGCCGCTGTCGGCCTTGCCCTGCACCAGGGCGCGGATATAGGGAAAAACCTTCCTTTCCTCGTACTGCATGTGTTTCTTTACCTCGGCGGCGTATTCGTCGAAAAAGCGCATCACGACCACCACCACGTCCTGCTGGTCCTTGCCGCAGATAACCTCCGAGAGGTTGGCGCGCAGGGTGGGCAGCCGGTAGTTGAGGAAGTATTCGTGCGAGTTGTGGAGGTAGCGCACGATGGCCTCGGGGTTCAGGTCGATCTTCACGGCATCGCGGTCGAGACGGCCGGAAAGGCTAAGGTTCACCACGGCCAGGAAGGTGGGCACGTCGATTCTGTTCTTGCGGCAGACCTCGCCGATGGTGGCGTCGCCGAAGCCCATCGGAATACCGAAACGGCTCAATACAAACAGCATGTAGTGGTTGCTGCACACCAAGGCGCACATCTTGTCGTCTTCGGTGTATCGGGTCTTGGTATTCATGGCTTTTCTTCGTTATTTTGTTTTTTCTTCGCGCTTCGCGCGATGGTGTGTGTTACTTTTCTTTGCCTTGCCAAAGAAAAGTAACCAAAAGAAAGGCGCGTCCTGCGCGGACGGCGCTCCTATGGCGGAGGGCAATTGGTGCTTGCCAAGGCTCCGGCCGCTCCCGCACCCCGCGCACTTGGCCCGCGCTATGGAATAACTTCCGAGGCTGCGCCTCGAAAGAACCCGCACCCTGCGCTGCGGTCGGTACCGCTGGTGGTTGGTTAGCGCAAGTCGCTTCGCTCTTGCGCGGAATATGGTGCCTCCGGCGGTTGTTGACGCGCTCGCTTCGCTTGCGCTTTTGGGACGCCTTCGGCGAGGGGCGCGCTCGCTTCGCTCGCGCGGAGTAAGGTTGCAAATTTAGGAATTTATTTATGGAAAACGTTCAAAAAATACAGCTTGATACGCTGCTGCGGGGGCTGGAGGAATGGGCGCCGCTCTCGCGGCAGGAAAATTATGACAATGCGGGGCTGGTGCTGGGAAACCGGAATGTGGAAGTGGAAAGGGCGCTGATTTGTTTTGATGTTACGCCCGACGTGGTGGAAGAAGCCGTGGAAAAGGGCGCGGACCTCATCATCTCGCACCATCCGCCCATCTTCCGGGGCATCAAGAAAATCGACCCATCCTCGCACATGGGCCGGATGCTGCAACTATCGCTGCAGCACGGCATCGCCTGGTACGCCATGCACACCAACTTAGACAACACCCCCACGGGAGTCAACTCCTACCTGGCCAAAAAACTGCAGTTGCAGGACGCGCGCCCTCTGGTGCCCATGGACGCCGAAGGGAAAACCGGCGCGGGAGTTATCGGCACCCTGCCCGCCCCCATGAACGAAAGGGAACTGCTGGACACGCTCAAAGCGCTTACGGGCGTGTACTGCATACGGCATTCGGGATTTGCCGGGCGCGAGATAAAGACCCTGGCGCTCTGCGGGGGCAGCGGGAGCGAGTTCTTCGGTGCGGCGCAGGCAAAAGGCGCCGACGCCTACGTTACCGGCGACGTGAAGTACCACGACTTTGCCGATGCCGAAGAACGCACGTGGTTAGTGGATATAGGACATTACGAGAGCGAGCAGTTTGTAAAGCAACTTGTATTTAACTATATTACCGAAAAATTTCCTAAATTTGCCGCCCATATTTCGGAACGGTCCGTAAACCCCGTTTCTTGCTATTAAACTTACTGATACGATGAAAGAAAAAGCCGAAACCAAAACCAAAGCCGCCGCCAAGAAAGCGGCTGCGCAACCTGAACAGCCCGCCCAGTCCAAGGTGGTTTCCGACGAAAGGGATGCGGCCGTAGAACAGAAATTGGTTTCCCTTTACGCCTTGCAAAGCGTGGATTCCGCCATAGACGACATCCGCATTCTCCGGGGCGAGCTGCCTTTGGAAGTGCAGGACCTAGAAGACGACATTGCTGGCTACCAGAGCAAAATCGAAAAGCTGAAGGCCGACATGGATGAGATCTCCAAGAACATCGCCGACCGCAAGTCGGCCATGACCGAGATCAAGGCGCAGATTAAGAAATACGAAAAGCAGCTGCGCGAGGTAAAGAACAGCCGCGAATACGACGCCCTGAACAAGGAAATCGAATTCCAGAACCTCGAGAACCAGCTTCACGAAAAGAAGATACGCGAAGCCAACATGACGCTCGAAAAGCGCAAGGCCGACCTGGAACGCAACGAGGAAGCCTGCGCCGAACGCCAGAAAGACCTGGAAGTGAAGAAGGGCGAACTGGACGAGATCGTGGCCGAAACCGAAAAGGACGAAAAGGCGCTGATGGCCAAGTCGGAAGAATACCAGAAGAACATCGAGCCGCGCTGGCTGCGCCTCTACGAACGCATCCGCAACAACGCCCACAACGGCCTGGCGGTGGTTCGCGTGGACAGGGACGCCTGCGGCGGCTGCTTCAGCAAGATTCCTCCCCAACGCCAGATCGACATCCGCATGCACAAGAAGATCATCTCGTGCGAATACTGCGGCCGTTTCCTCGTGGACGATTCCATCTGCGAACAGGCCGAAGAGATTACCGGCAAGAACAAATAAGACGGGACGACCGGATAAAGGAAAAGCCGCGCTTCAAAGCGCGGCTTTTTTCGTTCAGGCCCTTTCGATAAAAGGAACAGCCGGAGCCCGGTTCATAATATCCAACCCACAAAAAAGGAACTGCCCGACCGCATGGCCGGGCAGTTCCTTACACCTTGTAACAGACACACCCTTACGGCAGGAACACCTTTTCGCGGTATTGCTTGCCGACGCTCTGCACTTCGACAATCACCACGCACGAAGACAGACGGGTCGTAAGGAGCACGTTGTCGTTGCTGCGTACCGGATAGTCGGTATAACGGCCGTCCAAGGTATAGAGACGAATCCGTTCGATATACATAAAGGAGGGATTCATGACATGCAGCTGACCCTTGCCCGCGTAAACCGAGAATTTCGATTCATCGTTGGTTTCGATGGCCGCATCCGAATTGGTCTGGAAACGTACCCGCTGCGCCCAGTCGCTCGTCTTTCCACCCTTGCAGACCGACATGACGCTCCACAGATATACCGTTTCGGGCTTCAAGTCCTTCAGCTCGTAGGCCGTGTCGCTGATGCTCTCGATGTTGTTCCACGAAACTGGTGAAGCCAGGCTGTACCGCAAGGCGAAGGCGGCGCCTTCTTCCGGACTGGACCATACAAGATGGGCCGAGGTGGCCGTCAGGGTTTCCGCACGCAGGTTAGACGGTTCGGGGCAGTCCGGAGCCACAGCGGTGGAGAATTCGGTCCAATCGCTCCAGTCGCTGGTGTCGTTTGCGGCACAGATGCTGCGGACACGTGCCTGATACAGGTTTTCGGCCTGCAGGACTTCCATCTTGGCAAAGGTATCCGCTACGGTAATCCTTAAGGGTTCTGCCAAGAGGTCGTCCGCCAGACGGCATTCCACCTGATACTTGTCGGCGTTGCCTTTCCACTTCATCACCGCGGAATAATGGTTCCTTTCCACCACTTCGATATCGGTGGGGGCGAAGCAGGTAACGGCAAGTGTGGTGAAGTTCTCGAAAGCCACGTAATTGGCCGTATCGCCCACCGCCAGACCGCAAACCGACTGCACGCCGCCTTCGTAGGACGTAACGTCCTTAAGGTTCTGCAGCACGAACGAATTCGTTTCGGTTTCGTAATAGCTGTAGGTCGAGCCTCCTACCGGACGGATCCTTACACGGTATCTTTCGGCCGATCCGGTCCATTGCAGTTTGGCTGTGGCTTTGGTAACCTCGCTTACCGTAACGCCGCTTACCGGATCGCAGGGAGCTCCGCCCGTCGTAAAGGAAACGCGGCTCCATTTGGAGGTGTCCGCACAGTCCTGACCCACAAGAATCATGTAGGCCGTGGCTTCTTCCAAGTTATCGAAAGTAAGCGAGGAACCTTGAACCGTTTTGTTCGTTTCGGTTCCGTTGCCGCGACAGATCGCCTTCCATTCGCTGCGGGTGGGATCTTCCCACCAATCCAGAGTAACCGAAGTGTTGGTAAGGCTGCCGTCGCGTATGGCAAGGTTCTGGGCCGTAGGGCACTTGTAAACCACGCCTATGTTGTCGAGCCAGAGAACATTTCCGCTTGCAATCGTATGTATGCCGAACGCGACGCAGATGTTTCCGTTATAGGAATCCAAGGGGATCTCTACATGCGCCGAGTCGCCGTTTTGGGCCAGTTCCGCATACTCAAAGGTGCGCACCGCCGATTTCGGGGCAAAGGTATTTCCTCCGTCGGTCGAAACCCATACGAACATCTTGTCGTAATTTTCGGTGGCGGCGTTTACCGGCAAGAATTTATAGCTGCCGTCGTCGAATGCTTCCAGATCCCCATAAGCATAGTCGAATACCAGCACGGGCTGTTCATTGGCACGAACGGAAATTTCCGGCAAACGCATCACGCTGGAGGAACCCGTATAAAAAGGCATGGCAAATACAACCGATGCATTCGTCTTGCCCGGCACCACTGCAGTCTGAACCTGTCCCGGTCCCTTTTTCCAGTTGTCAAACACCAAGCGCGTCTGGTTCATTTCGTTGAAAACAAGCGATTCGGGTACGGCTGAACCGCTCTGATTGGCAACAGTCCATCCAAAAGGCATATACCAGGCATAAAACGTGTTGTAGTATTCCTCGGCCTCCAGATTATTGAAGTTTTCTATAAAGGCCGGAGTCCATCCCGAGTTGAAGTTGGTGGAAACCCATTGGCTTTCCGACCCTGCATAGCAGACGGCCTGCATGCGTACCGCATACTTCCGGTTGGGTCTCAGACCTTTTATTTCGTAGGAACTTCCCGATACCTTCACCGGCTGGCTCCATTCGCCGAGAGTACCGTCGTCTTGCCGCAGCGCATGACTCAGGTTCCACTGGGTTTCGTTGTGCGCGCCACCGGCCCAGCGAACCGTTACCCGGTCGGCCTTAACCGTGGAATCGATTACCTGTACCAAGGCGGGATAATCGCACTCGTCCATTGCAAACAGTTCGAAATTGCGGAACCTGATATAGTTATAAAGCTTGCCTTCCTTGTAATGCGCCACATACCGTATCCTCAATTGGGCATTCTGTATATCGTAGAATCCCTTGATGGCAATTCTTTTCTGCTTATAATCCTCCTCGTCCTTAAACGCGTCGGCGTTCCGGCCCGTAATGGCGTAGGCAGGCTCGAACGTACGGCCGCCATCGGCGCTTACTTCGAAAACAATGGAGTCGTTTTCATGCCAATCCGCCTTGCCCGTTCCGACAGCCTCAGTCCCATGGTTCATATTGTATTCGAACACCAGACGCAGGTCGCGGTCTTCGGGAAAGTTCATGGCCGGGAACACCAGGTTGGCCGTATATACGGAATCGGGGTTGCTCATATCCATCATTGCACCGACAAAACGGTAGGTGGAGCGTGTATTGATTGTATAACCCGCCGAGGTTCCGTACCAGCCGCAAGGCACTTTATAAGCGTTCATCGAACGGAAGTCTTCCTTAAACGGAAGCTTGGCCTTGCTTATGGTGTCGGTCAAGATGTAGGATGCGGAATACGCGCCTTCTGCCGTACGGCTGTAGGCGATAAAAAAGTAGGGCGTATAAGCGGGCACCTGGGTATTATAGACAATATTATTGGCGGCAAGCCCCTTGTAAATCAACGTGCCGCCATAGTTTTTCCCTTTCCACAAGGTGTCGCCCACCTTCATGTCGCCCGCCGGTTTTCCGTAAAGGTCCTGTCCTAATGGGAGCAAGTCCTGATTGGAACAGGCAATCAAGACAGTGTCGTTCCAACGGTTGGGAGTTACAGACAGGGTGATGCCGTTGTCGGCTATCGAGGTTACGCGCAAGGCTGCGGGAGGAAGGGTGCCGGTGATGGCCGAATCCACATAGGCGGAGCCATAGACGGGGCCGCCCGAACACTGGAGGTTATTATACAGGAAAATCGAATAGTAATACTTGGTGTTGGGCTCCAATCCTGAATGGGAAGCCGTAAAGCTGTTGTAATAGGTATCCACATTGCCAACGGCAATCACCTTTCCATCGGAAATGGCATCGCCCACACTGTAGGTACGTTCATCTTGCAGCGTGTAGGCTTCCTTTTTGGAGGATGCGACCACCAGATAGGCGTCCGCCGTTCCCGTTGCACCCAAGGTAACGGCCAGATTGATGATGTTTTCTTTCGCCTGGGGCTTAACCGCCGTTACCGTTTTGGTCGGAGCGGCACAGTCGGGAAGGGCCGGAACCGAAAAAGCAAATCGTTCCATACCCATAAACATAGTTCCGTCACCAGCAACCTCGTTAATATCTGTAAGTGCCTCTCCGTTGATCCACCTCTTCGACATCTCCAGTTTGTCGCCACCTATGCGCAGTCTTTTTCCACCCACGCCCTCAATACCTATACCCCAGGTTGAGCTGGGCGATGATGGAACGTTGTAATAATCGAAGAAAAGCTCAATCTGGTTCGTGGTTTCATGCAGCTTAATCTGGAAGTTGAGCTTGTCGGCACTTCCGCTTGCATGCGTCAGGCCGGTAAATTCCACCGTCAGGACGCGGTTCTTTTCGGCTTCGGAACCGTCGAGCCTATAGCAGATCTTGGTGCCTTCCACTCCGATCACCGAGAGGTCCACGGCCGCACCGATGGTGCGACCCCGACCGTAGGTAAAGACGTTCGGGTTGCCGGTAATCCATATATCGTTGTCGGTCTTGGGTGCCAGCATGATGAATCCCGCACCACAGGCCACAAACTTGTCGCAGGCCATGCCTTCAAAATAGAAATCGAAACCGATGTCGATCCCGGTCATCCCCCTTTGAGAGCCCTTGTACAGGTATTGTTCCGTATCGTTAAAAAACGTGGACCGGAAGTCCGCTCCCTTAACTTTTTCCGACTCGGCTAAGGTTTTTATACCATTGCCGGACATAGCTGTGTATGAAGATCCCCCACCTCCTTCAAAGACATACTGGGAGGCATCCTGCGCCACCACCATGGCCATTGAAATCAAGGCCATGAAAAATCCAAAAAATAGTTTTTTCATAGTTCTGTTTATTTTGTTATTTAATAACAGGTGTGTTTACGGTAAGATGACTTACCGTAAACACACCTGACAATGATTTACAACACAACCACCTTAAAGGTCCGGGCTTCCTGTCCGCGGACCACCCTTACCAGGTAAACGCCCTGCGCAAGGTTCTCTACATTGAGCACGGGCTGAACTGTTCTGGCCTTCTTCTGTCCGTTAACCGAATATACTTCCGCATAGTCGAAAGCACCGTCGATACGGATTTCACCGTAGTTGCAGCTTACACGTACGTCTTCCAACGCATCGCGGCCTTCCACGGCCACCGGACCCACTTCCTCTACGTACAGATTCGTTATCTGCAAGAAAGAATAATAGTTAAGCGGCACGGGGGTAGTAAGGTGCAGACCGATGGTTCTGATACCGTCTTCTTCCAAAGCGGGCAATTGCACTTCCAGATAATTACATTCCACATAAGGAATCGCAGGTTCCAGCACCATCTTTTTTACAACAGACTGTCCTTCAGCCATATTGGTTTTTCCTACGGTTATCTCGAAGGTTTCGTTAGACACACAACGGTAATCGAAGGCAATTCTATACACGGTATTGGCCTTGAACAGGAACGGAGGCGAAACGAAATAATCATCGGCGTCTTTTACAGAACCGGCGGGATTGATGCCGGGATTGATAAAATATTCCAAGGCTGTCAAGTCGTCGAGGAATTGATAACCGCCGTACATGGTCGAAACTCCAAAAGACCAGTTGTCATTGTTATTGTCAACCGTTGTCCAGGAACGGAGCACGGTATCGGCCCAGGGAAAATCAGTAAAATAGTTTGTAGGATCCAATGCGGGTCCCGCCACGTTGATGTCGCTGAGGACACTGGTTTCACCGATTTTGTTCACGGCAAAGACTTCATAGCTGTAACCGTCCAACACCTCAATTTCCGTATCGGTGAAAACCGTATCCTTCAAATTATTGGCCACCACGGTAGAGTCGGGCCAACGAACAATCCTGTAGCTGATTTCTTCGGGGTTCACATAACCGTTGTTTGCACCGGTCTTTGTCTTATTCCAAACGAGTTCCAGTTCCTTGCAGCCTTCCTTTTTGTTGACTTTCAGACCCGTTACCTTGGCCGGAACATCTGAACCCACATAAACGTGAATATAGGCTTTTTCACCTTCTCCATGAGCGTTGACGGCCACCAAAACATATTCGTGGATTCCGTATGCAGGCACATTATCATCCGTCCAGGTCATCTGCTTTCCGGTTTCGGTTGCGGGCAGCGAGGCCACTTCCTTGCCGTCCCTCCATATCTTTATCTGCTGCAGACCTTGCAATTCATTGCCTCCGAAATCCACTTTGGGAGTCTTCCATTGCAGGGTGGCCTTCAGCGAACCGGAAGGATCCGGAACAACAGATAAATCGTCTGGAGAAGCCGGAGCGTTTTCGCCCCCGAGAACAAATGGGATGTACAGACCGTACAATACGGCGTTGCTCGAAGTATTGGCTATAACTCCCAGGTCTTCATACGTAACGGGGTTGGCGTTCAAATCGAATCGGATCAAATGGTAGTTTTCCGATTTATCATACTTTGATGAAATCGCGGCCCAGTACAGCGTATTGTCTGTATGATCCACCTCGGCACCCCAGAAAGATTCGGGGGTCCCATACGGTGTCTTGCACAAAGCCTTTACCTTACCCGTTTGAATATCAGCCTCGTAGAGTACACCATCCCGCCCTATCACATACAGATGACCATTATAATCGGCGGCAATGGCGTGGTAGAACTGCGCCGTATCCAGCACAACCTTCTTTTTCATTTTGCCGGTCTTCAAGTCCACCGTATAAAGACGGGTGGCCGGATAGTTGCCCATGGATCCTTCAAAGTCATACGAAATGGCATACATCGTGGTGTCCTTGTAGCTGTAGGTCATATCCTGCACCCGCATGCTCTGGCTTTCCGCCCACGGACCGATGGCACGTTTCTCTCCCGTCTGCATTTCTATGGCAATAAGGTCTTGCGATACGGGAGGCGCTGCGTCCAGGTACATATAAGACAGGCCGTAATATGTCCCGTTGGCCGCAGCTCCGGCATAAAATGAATTTTCCGACCTAAAGGATTGCCACAATTCTGTTTTTTGCGGGTTGTCCGCATAAAACGAACCTATGCCGAAATTCCCCATGCCGAAATCATAATTCGACAGAAAGAACGCATAAATCTTACGATGCGGTGCTTTTTTCCCGGCATCTTCTGTCTGTACCGTTCCTGCAAGCGTAAATCCCGAGGCCAACAATGCGGACAGTAAAAAAACAAGTTTTCGATTCAGTTTCATTACTTACTCCTATTTTTTAAGGTTTAACATATTTTCTTTTTCCGTGTATCCCTGATTTCGCAACCGAGGTTTACGGATACAAAGCAAAACGAATAGATGTAATAATAAAAGAAAGTTATATCATTATGGTATCATACACCGATATAAAAGACAAAAAATCAGTGCAAATAAATTTTTAAAAACGTAGGTATGTATGCCCGAGGATTAGAGCGTTTTCAGGAACTCGAGTATCGTTTTTTCGGGTGGGATGCCCAATTTCTTACGAATCTTTGAGCGGTTGTTGTTCAAACTCCTGTCGGTGCAGTTCAGAACGCTGGCAATATCTTTCGAGGTAAAGCCCACCAGCAGCATGGCGCATATCCTTTTTTCCGAATCCGACAGCTCGGGATAATCGCGGGAAAGCTTCTGCAAGAACTCGCCGTAACGCGCATCGGAAAAATTATTCAGCAGGGTCTTGTTTTCCGAAACAATCTCAATCAACTGATTGTAATTGGCTTTCAAGACCTTCTTATCCGTTTCCGACGCAGCGTGCGTGGCCATGTTCCGCAGGCTGTCAACCACTTGCATGACCACAGTGCGCAGCTCATGGAAATAAATGGCGATGTCGGTCATCGTCTCGTTGTCTTTCTTCCGCTCGCGGAACCACATCTCCGCTTGTTTGGCGTGGTTCCTGATCTTCATCCGGTACCTGTAATACCAAAAACCTATCAACAGTAAGAAAATGATGACAAAACCGACCGTCAGGACACGGTTCCGCAGCATCCGCGCCTCCAGCTTTTCAAGATACTGGTCCCGTTTGGCTATGTCGTGCATCAGCTCCTTTTCGGCAATACGCCCCTTGTCTATATCCGATTCCAGGGAATCCTGCGCTGAGCTAAGTTGCTGATAGAACGTGGAAAGCTGCGCATAATCCTTTTTTCTCAAACTTATCGAGGCCAAGTTCTTGAGAAACTGAATCTTGGTTTCCCAATCGGAAATTTCGTCCGCGATGGCCAGACCTGCCATGAAATCGTTCTCCGCGCTGTCCACGGAGCCTTTCGCAAGCCTCAGTTCTCCTCGGTTCAACAAATAAGCCATATGGTATTCAGGAAGATACACTATGGAATCCGGACACTCGAGCCGGATCCTTTCCAAGATGTGAAGCCCTTGATCCGGCTGACCCGCATACTGATAGGCCA
This sequence comes from Ruminococcus flavefaciens, assembly GCA_023667315.1. Taxonomy (GTDB): domain Bacteria; phylum Bacteroidota; class Bacteroidia; order Bacteroidales; family P3; genus Pullibacteroides. Next base: position 23,626 of record JAMPAI010000016.1, on the reverse strand, counting down.
ACGAAAGGTTCAACAAGGTAACCAATCGTAGTTTGTTTCTCTTATATCTGTATGTAAGCCAATCTATCTCGTTAAGAGACATAATGCATTTATCGTAGTCACCGCTCTGCCCATACAAAATGGCTATCTCCCCCATTGTCTTGATTAGATTCACCGTGTCGGCCTTGGAAGAATAATACCGGTAGGATTCGTCGAGATAGGTCTTTGCCAAGTCGTTGTTTTTCAGGCGAAGATATATGGAGCCTGCCAATCGGCCCGCATCGGCCCGCTGTTCCTCCGTGCCGGCATCCTGCAGGGCCAGCAAGGCCTTGTGGGTGTTCGACAGCGCCATATCGTACTTTTTCAAGGACGAGAACGCCCTGCCCAAGTCGATATACCCCTGGATAATCTTCTCGTCATCCTTCAGCTGTTTGCCGATTTCCAGTTCGAGATAGGCCCAGCGTATGTCTTCCACGGCATTTCCGTTTACCGAGCCTATGGCGTTCCGGCAGGAATCATATTGGGCAATCATCTGCGTAAATTTATTGCCCCTAAAAAAAACAGCAGCCCTCGCCGTGCAGAGACAAGACCCGGACACCGCGACAATCACGGCACATAAAATCTTAATTCTAAGCGAAATAATAAATCTTGTTCTCATCAGGGCAAACTAATACTTAATACTTCCGTTTAACGGGAATCAGGTTGTTTTCCATTGCGGAAAAGGTTCGGGGGTTATTCAACGATGTCCATTTCGTCGATAAGCCGCGTGGCTCCGGCGAACTTGTCGATGATAAAGAGGCAGTAGCGTATGTCGAGCATGATGTTGCGGCACATCTCGGGGTCGTAGCGTATGTCGCTCATCGTGCCTTCCCAGTTGCGGTCGAAGTTTATGCCCATCAGGTAGCCGTCGCCGTTGAGCACCGGGCTGCCCGAATTGCCGCCCGTGGTGTGGTTGGTGCCGATAAAGGCCACCGGCATCTCGCCCAGGGCGTTGGCGTAGCGGCCATAGTCTTTCCTAGCGTAGAGGTCCTTGAGCTTAGCCTCCACCACGTAGTCGTAGATGTCGGGGTTCTCCTTCTGCATGATGCCGTCCAGGGTGGTGTAGTGCCGGTACCTTACCGCGTCGGCGGGCGAAAATCCCTTTACCTTGCCGTAGGTTACCCTGAGCGTGAAGTTGGCGTCGGGATAGAAACGGCTGCTGCCCACATTGTGAACCGGCTCCTGCGCCGTGTTGCCCACGAACATCAGTCTGGCGAACGCCCCGCTTTCCTTCATGGCCAGCTGTCCCTTCATATAGACGCGCTGCAGGCTGTCGATCCGCTTCCTGCCCTGCGCCAGCATGGGCGACACCATCTTCTGGTAGAGGCCGAACATGACCCCGGCATAGCCGTAGAGCGGATCCTTCTCTATCTTCTTGTAGTCGGAAGCCTTGTACTTGTCCAGGAAGGCCGTGAGCCTCTTGGACGAGGGGAACAGCGACTTTCCGTAAAACTCGTTCACCAATTTATCCAAATCGGAACCCACCAGATCCAGGAGCTGGGCGTTCAGGCCGTTTTCCTGACGGGTCAGCGTAAGCATGGTGATAAACAGCTGTCTGTCCACCTCCTCGTTGTAATCCTTAAAGAACTTCTGTGCCTTGGCGCGGCATTCCTCCAGGGCCTGCTCCAGGCTTACGCTCCGGTCCTCGCCCTTGGAAACCCGGCACAGTCTGTTGAACGAATAGGCGAACGAAACCGCTTCGGGCGCAAAGATGTGTTCCTGAAAAATCACCGCCAGCGTGAGGTAGAGCTCCATATCCTTATAGGCTTCCTTGAGCGCGGGCAACACCCCGGCGTACTCCGCGTTCGCGGGCATTTCCGCCCAGTCCTGGAACACCTTCTCGTAGTCGCGCTTGCTGCCCAATACGTTGATGCGGTTTATGCCCTTCATCTCGCCCATCCATTTCTTCCAGCCGTTGGCTATCGAGGCGGCCTTGGCCGCGTACTGTATGCGCACGGCCGGGTCGCGTTCCATGGCGGCCTTGATCACTTCCAGACGCGCCGTGCGGGCGGCCACCCGCATGGGGTCTTCCAGGTTCAGCACCTGTTCCACGCCGTAGGAACTGAGGTATTCCTGCGTCCTGCCCGGATAGCCGAACACAAAGGTGAAGTCGCCCTCGTTATAGCCGCGCAGGTCTATCTTAAGGTGTTCCTTGGGTCTGTACGGCCGGTTGTCGGGACTGTAGGCGGCCGCGCGGTTGTCCTTGTCGGCATAGATGCGGAACACCGAGAAATCGCCCGTGTGGCGGGGCCACATCCAGTTGTCGGTGTCGCCGCCGAACTTGCCGATGTTGGAAGGCGGCGCCCCCACCAGACGCACATCCTTAAACACGTCATACACGAAAAGGTAGTACTGGTTCCCGTAGTAGAACGGCAGCACCTTGATGTCGGTGTTCGCTTCGGCAAGGCCCTGCTGCAGGCGTTGTGCGCGCGCCTTGACGCTGTCTTGGCGCTCGGCTTCGGGCATTTGGGCGGTGATGCCCTCCAGCATGATGTCCGTTACATCGCACATCTCGCGCAAAAAGCGCACCTCCAGGCCGGGGCAGGGCAGCTCCTCTTGCAGGCTCTGCGCCCAGAAACCCTTGGTAAGGTAGTCGTGTTCCACCGAAGAATGGTACTGGATATAGCCGAAACCGCAGTGATGGTTGGTGAGCACGAGCCCCTGGTCGGACACCACCTCGCCCGTGCATCCGCCACCGAACTGCACGATGGCGTCCTTGAGCGACGAACGGTTTATGCTGTAGATGTCTTCGGCGGTAATCTGAAGGCCCAGCCGCCGCATGTCGTCCTGATTCTGCTGCAGCAGAAGGGGCAGCCACATGCCCTCGTCGGCACGGGCGCCGGCACAGAAAGAAAGCGCGGTGCCTACGCAAACCGCCACGTTCAGTATCGTTCTTCTAAAAAACATGGTGTATTGATTTTCGGTGAGGGATTACTTGCCGTCCGCCTTTTCGAACGCTTGGGTCGCCTTGGTCTTGCGGTGTTTGTTAAAGGCATCCAGGTCTAAGGTAAGGCTTATGTAGTTGGGTGAACCCAATTTATGGTAGCGCGAACGCGAGTAGCTTATGTTGAATTTGGAGATGCGGAAGCCCACGCCCCACGAAAAGCCCACCACACCGGCCTTGGAGGGCTGCATCATGTCGCGCGAACGCATGTAGTTGTACGACGCGCGTATGTAGAAGCCCCGGTAGGGAATCAGTTCCAGCCCCACCACGATATGCCGGCCCAGGTTGTCGAAGAAGTCGGCGGCGCCGTTGCGTTTCTTCACCTCGCCGGTAATCAGGTCTTTCTCGGCATAGGGATCCTCGTAGTTGAGCCGCCATTTCTGCAGGTTGGGAAACTCGAAGAAGATACGCAGGGGCGTGTGGGGAATGCGCTGGGAGAGCGCCACCGCCACCTCGAAGGGCATGCGGGTGTAGCCGTCGCCGGAATAGGATTTGAGCGCACCGCCCATGTTGCGCAACAGCAGCGACACGGCGAACAGCCTCGAGGAATTGGCGTAGGTGGCGCTCACGTCCACCGCCATGCCGAAGGCGTTGTACGACTCTATGCTCGAATAGATCATCTTGAAGTTGGCGCCGATCGTGAAATGGCTGTCCAGCTCGCGCCCCCAGCCGAGAATCACCGCCGCGTCGTTGGCATAGACCGTGCCTAATCTTTGGTCGAACTCGTTGGTGGCGGTAATCTTGCCGTAGGCCCCGAACTGGGCGTGGATCGCGAAACTGCCCACGTTCTTGAACGTGCGGCTGTAGGAGGCGAAGCCGTAGTTGGTGCCGTTAAAGTAATTTACGATATTTACCGCCAGGTGGTTGTGGATCTCGTTCGTGATAAGCGAGGGATTGGCGAGGGAGAGCGTGATGTCGGCGTCGCGCACCGAAAGGAACTCGGCGCCCATCGAGCCGATGCGCGCCGAATTGGCCATGTCCAGAAAGGTAAACGACGAACGCCCGAACTGCGCCCGCGCAGCGGAAAGGCAGCCTAAAAACAAGCCCGCCAAGAGAATCATCCGCAAGGTTTTTCCTTTCATATCCGGCATAAAGGTGCCAAATTTACGAAAAAAGTGCTTACGGCCTAAGCGCCATTCCATAGAAAACTCTTCTATATCTCGCCTTCTTCCGGCAGCGGAAGCCCGTTTTCGTCGCAGATCTTCTGCAGGCGGCTCTTGCGCCAGGGCTGGGAATAGTCGAACAGCGCGCCGTAGTTCTGCCGCAGCATGCGCACCAGCAGAAAGGTTTCCTTCTGGATGTTGAACAGTTTGTGGCAGTGTATCTCCACCGCCTCCCAGTCGGGGCGGCCGAGCTTGAGGGGCACGAAGGTGTCCGCCTCGTGGATCACGGCCTCGATGGCCGAGATCTCGTCCGAGAGGATGCGCGCCTTGGCCTTGGTTATCTGCTGTTCGCCCACTTCGCGCAACACATTGAGGTATTTCTCGTACAGCACGTATTCGTTGAGCATGAACGCCACACTCCCGGTGGGGAAGGCCTTCCAGAACGCGAGCGGCAGCGGCATGGCCAGGAAACGCCCCAGCATGAACGAACCCGCGTCCAGTCCCGAACGCCGGTTTTCCATGCAATAGGCGCAGGCCTGTTCGAACAGCGCCGTCTTGTTGGGCAGGCTCAGCAGCTCATAGACCCGGTACTGGTCCTGGTGCGAGCCCATATTGCTTTCCATAAGCTGCGAGACGTAGGTGGAAGCGTTGGCCGAGAACCAGTTGTTCACGATCTCGCGCGCCGTTTCGGGATGTTCCGTCAGGTCGTTGCGTATGAGGCGGGCCAGCGTGTTCAGGTCCACGATGTCGGGCACCTTTATCGACTGCACGATGGCCAGGTATTTCTCGTAGGCGGCCTTCATGTTCACGAACACCCGTTCTTCCTTGGGGTTCATCTCCAGTTTCTCGCCGTTCAGGTAGGCGAAGAAACGCGAGGGCCGGTAGGTGGCGTTCCCCTTGTAGATGGAGGCGTTCTTGCTCGAAAGCGTAATCTGGTCGAACTCCTCGATGCGCCGCCCCTCCTGGTTCACGAGCGCGTTGCCTTCCAGGCGGAAGCCGTTTTTCTCCAGGTTCAGGAAGGCGGGGATGCCGTAGCCCCGGCAGGCCGTGACCACGTGGATGGCCGCCGGGGTCATGCTCAGTATGGCGTCCATCTCGTTGAGCACGATGGTGTCTTCGGGCACGAACTTCTCCTTGCACAGGCACACCTTCTGGTCGGCGTTGCGCTTGAGGTCGAGCGCGGCGGCGGTGCTGAAGCATATCTTGGCCGACACCGCCGAGCGCGGCAGCACGTTCACGCCCTTGCCCATAAACTGCAGGTGCCCGAACGAACTGTCGTCGATGCTTTCCGAAAATATCTGCCGGCGGTGGTAGGGACGCACCAGCTCGCTGACCCTCTCCTTGGGGATGAGACCCTGCTCGTAAAGCCCGATGGACGACAGCAGGGCCGCCCGCCCGGTAAGCTCCGACTCGTTGATCTGCAAGACCGCGAACAGGTTCGCCATGCCGGTGTTCTCGGCGCCGAACTCCACCGTTACCGGCGAGGCCAGCCGTTTTTCGAGCTTGGGCAGCAGCGGGTCGAAGTGGTAGATGGCCGGGAACCGCTCCCTGATCTGCGCCCGGTCGAAGTATTCGTAGTCTTTGGACGAGAGGTTCCCCGTCATGATTTCCTCGCCGAATATATCGGGATAGCTTTCTATCTGAACCCCCAGACCCGTGCGGGAATGGCGGCTGTAGAGCACGCCCGGGTAGGCGTAGTCGCTGCCTATGGTCCACACCATTTTCTGCAGCAGCAGCGAGGGGTAGGCCACCCGCCCCTGCATGAAGGTGGCCAGGAGCGACTGGTTGTTGGCGTAGAAGCGCAGTATATGCTTGAAGTAGAAGTAAATCTGTTCGAAGGCATCCTCCAGCAGGTCCTTTCCCTGCGGATGGTTCCCGATGGCCTGTTCCACCTCCTCCATCTTGGCCCGGTGGCGCTCGATGTCCTTCTCGTCGATGCCGCTCTCGTAGGGGCAGGGCTTGCCGAAAAGCAGCCTGTAGAGGTTCATCAGGTTGTTCCAGTAGATGCGCGTGGCCATCCGGTGCGGGAACCGTTCCGAAAGGCTACGGTAAACCGCTTTGGTGGTGCCGGTGTTGAGCAGGGTCGGCATCAGGCCGGGAATGTACTGGGGCATGGTGCTGCGCAGGGCCAGGATCAACGGCGACTTGCCGCCGCCCAAGGTGCAGTCGGTCATGATCTCGAGGTTGCGCAGCGCCTGGCGCAGGTACATCCGTTCGCGCGCCTCGGTCTGGGAACTCTCGGCATCCTTGAGCGAAGCCTCGAAAAAGCGGGAGGTGAGTATGCTGAAATCGGGAACGGCGTAGCCGGCGCGCGTCAGGTCGGCCAGCATCACCCCTTTGTGGCTTATCTCGTCCACCGTATAGTCGTTGGGCGAGAGGGCGGAGGTAACGAAGCCGTTCTCGGCCAGCGGATGGTCCTGCACGTACTGCCTGCAGCTGTCGTAGAACGCCCGGCGTATCTTCCCGAGGCTCTCCACGGCCTCTGCCTCGCCCGCCTGCTCGCCGATAAGCAGCCGCAGGTATTCGCCCGCCTTCGGCCCCTCGTTGCGCAGCATGTAGTACAGGTCGTACCAGCGGGGCGCTATCTCGCGCTCAAGGCTTTCGCCGGGCAGGGTATAGACCACCGTTCCGGGCTTGTTGCCCTCCGGCTCGCGGTCTTTCTCGAACTCGCGCCAGCCTTTTTCCACGAACAGGTTCAGGATATAGTAGTTGGGGTAACTGCCCCGGATGGTGAAGCGAATGTCGTTCTCTTGCATAATTTCTGTATTACAGCCGCCCCGGTTCGAGACAGGAGCCCAGGGCCTGCCAAAGCACGATGCCGATGGAAACCGAGATGTTGAGCGAATGTTTGGTGCCGAACTGAGGAATCTCCACCGCCCCCTGGCAGGCGTCCACCACCTCCTGCGCCACGCCCTCCACCTCGTTGCCGAACACGAAGGCCAGCTTCTGCCCCGCCGGCGGCCTGAAGTCCTGCAAGGGTGTGCTGCCATGCACCTGTTCGGCGGCATACACGGCATAGCCCTGTCCGCGCAGTTCGCTTACCGCCTGCAGGCTTTGTTCGCAATAGGCCCAGTCCACGCTCAGGGTGGCGCCCAGGGCGGCCTTCTCGATCTCGCGATGGGGCGGCACGGCGGTAATGCCGCACAGGTAGAGTTTCTCTATCTTGAACGCATCGCAGGTGCGGAAACAGGAGCCGATGTTGTGCATGCTGCGCACGTTGTCGAGCACCACGCACACGGGAAATTTCTCCGACGCCTTGAACCGGGCCGCGTCGATACGGCCCAGTTCCTGCATCGTCTTGAGTCTATGTTCGGACATGGCCTGAGGCTACAGCGTTTCCAGAATTTCCTTGACCAATCCAACCAGAACCGAAACGGTTTTTTCCACCGCCGCCAGCACTTCCTCGTGGCTTACTTCCAGAACCACTTCGCCACCGCCGAGGTCTGAAATTACGGAAAGCCCCATCACTCTCATACCCAGATAGTTGGCAATAATAACCTCGGGCACCGTGCTCATACCCACCGCATCGCCGCCGATTACGCGGAAGTAGCGGTATTCCGAGGGAGTTTCAAAGGTGGGACCCGTGGTGCCCACATACACCCCCGTGTGAACCTTGATGCCCATGCGGGCGGCCGTGTCGAGCCCGTGTTGAAGCAACCCCTTGTCGTAGGCGTTGTGCATGGAGGGGAAGCGTTCGCCGAAACGTTCATCGTTGGGTCCAATCAACGGATTGGGCAGCAGGTTTATATGGTCTTTGATAAAAACGATGTCGCCCACCTGGTAGTTGGGGTTCATGCCGCCCGATGCGTTAGACACCAACAGGTCTTTCACCCCTAAGGCCTTCATGACGAAAACGGGAAAGGTAACCGCACTCATCGGATAGCCTTCGTAATAGTGAAAGCGTCCCTGCATGGCCACCACGCGCTTGCCGCTCTTGAGGCGGGCAAAGAGCAGCTGCCCCTTGTGTCCGGCCACGGTGGAAACGGGAAAATGGGGAATGTCTTTATACGCAACGGTTTTTTCGATATCCAATTCATCGACCAAGGTGCCGAGGCCCGAACCGAGAATGACCCCGATTTCCGGCTTGTAGTTTTCGGTAACGCGGTTGATGTAGGTTACCGTTTCCTGAATTTTTTCGAACAGTTCCATATCGTTTCGTATTTAGATTTTTTCGTAGGATGCCGCGAAACGCAGTATCTCGCGGTCGAATGCCTCGCCCTCGCCGAAAAGGAACCTCATCCGTATGGGAAGCGCGCGCAAGGGAACGCCCTCCAGCACCCGGCGGAGTTCCGGACGGTCGAGACGGGCAAGGTCTTTCTGCGTGGTGAGCAAAGTTAGTTCTTTTTTCTGCGCGGCCGCCGCCCGGCAATAGGCCGCCACGGGCCGCAGGTCGCCTTCCGTGTAGGCATGGTGGTCGCCGAAACGGAAGTGCCTCAGTATGTCGAAGCCCTGCCGCCGCAGATGTTCCTCCATGGGTTCGGGACGGGCGATGCCGGTAAGCAACACGAGGCTGGGCGAAAGCTCCAGGCGCTCGTATTCGATGGCGCTGAAGAACACCTTCTGGTGCGGCAGGGGCCTGCATTCGGCGAGGAAGGCCTCTTTCTGCACCTGCGAAAGCGTTTCGGGGCACTTGGTCACCACGATGATGTCGGCGCGGCGGCTCCCCTTCCGGCTCTCGCGCAGAAGCCCCATGGGCAGGAGGCGGTCCTTGAAGTAGGGGCGCCCGTATTCGGTAAGCAGGATGTTGAGCCCCGCCCTTACTTTCCTGTGCTGGTAGGCGTCGTCAAGCACCACCACGCCGCATTCGGGGCGCAATGCCTTAAGTTCGGCGATGCCTTCCCTGCGTTCGGCGGCCAGGTAGAGCGAGAATCCGTGGGGCGTGCCCTGCCCGAACTTCTGCAGGTACTGCATGGGTTCGTCGCCTATCTGGGCGGCGTCCATGCCGGGTTTGGCCAGGATGTTCCCGCGGGTGGAGCGCCCGTAGCCGCGGCTCACCACGCCCACATGGCAAAGGGGCGAGAGCAGGCGCACGAGGTATTCGGTGGCGGGGGTCTTGCCGCTGCCGCCGGCACAGAGGTTGCCCACGCAGATTACGGGAAATCCGAAAGAGGCCGAATCCGCCCGGCCGCTGTCGTACCGACGGTTGTGCAAAGCGCTCCCCAAGGCATAGAAAGGCGTAAGGGGCGTGCCGAGAATCCGCAGCCAGCGGGCGTTGTTTTCGATAAAAGGCATGGGCGATATTCGCTTTTGGATATACAGAGGGCGAATTTAGTTAAAATTTACGGGCGAACCTACCCGCAGTCCGCACAAATACTCATTGTTTTACTTCGTAGTTTGCTACAAATGATGTACCTTTGCAAAAATTTTTTTTGGGAGACGCTATGTATTGGACGTTAGAAATGGCTTCAAAGTTAGAGGATGCTCCTTGGCCGGCATCGAAATCGGAACTGATCGATTACGCGCAACGTTCGGGTCTCCCGCAAGAGATCCTCGAAAATCTCGAGGAATTGGAGGACGAAGGCATCGTGTACGACGGCATCGAGGAAATCTGGCCCGACTACCCCACCAAAGAAGACTTCTTCTTTCACGAAGACGAATACTAAGCCTGCTTCCTGCCGGAGGCAACGGCATAACGCAAGGGTATAAACATCAAGAAGTGATTGACGGGTTCTGCAAAAGAACCGGCCAATCACTTTTTTATTTTCCGGAAAAGGATAGAATCCTTACTCCCTGCCGAATTTCAGGCGGAGGCTGTTGCTTACCACCGACACGGAGCTGAAGGCCATGGCCGCGCTGGCTATCATGGGGTTGAGCGTCCAGCCGAAGAAGGGATAGAGCAGGCCGCTGGCCAGCACGATGCCGATTACGTTGTAGATGAACGCCCAGAAGAGGTTCTGCTTGATGACGCGGTACGTCCGGCGCGAGAGGCTCACGGCCTTGGGAAGCGCCGCGATGTCGTTCTCGGCATCGCCCACCAGCACCACAGAGGCCACGTTCATGGCGATGTCCGTGCCCCGCTTGAGCGCGATGCTCACGTCGGCCGTGGCCAGCGCCTGGCTGTCGTTGATGCCGTCGCCCACCATGGCCGTTTTCTTGCCCTGTTCCTGCAATGCCTTGATGTAGTCCTGCTTGCCCTGCGGCAGCACGCCCGCCTTGTAGTGCAAGATGCCCAGTTCCGAAGCCAGGGCCGCGGCCGCCTTCTCGTGGTCGCCCGTAAGCAGGTGCACCTCAATGCCCTGCCCTTGCAGGCGTTTCACCACCGAAGCCGCGCAGGGCTTCAGCTTGTCCGATACGCCGAGCGCCAGATACACCGCGCCGCCCGCGCCGAAAAACACCAGGCTGTAGGCTTTTTCCTGCCATGCGGCAAGGCTTTCCTGCCAGTCCGTGGCCAGCGCCGCCTTCTTCTCGTGCAGCAGCGACAGCCCGCCGATCCAGTATTCCGTGCCCTGATAAGAGAATTCAAGGCCTTTTCCGGTAAGGGTCTCGTACTTCCCGAAATCTTCCAGGGTTTCCGCCGGCAAGGCACGCTCCGCCATAAGGGTTTCCGCCCATCTTGCGGCGGCGGCAGCCAGCGGGTGGTCGTTCTTCTGTTCGGCAGCCCTGAACAGCGCCCACAGCCGGGGCGAAAGCGCCTCGCCTGTAAGATACGCGCTCACTTCCGGACTGCCCATCGTGAGCGTGCCCGTCTTGTCGAGGACGATGGCCTGGGTGTGGCAAAGGTTCTCCAAGGCCGAGGCGTCCTTTATCAGGATATGGTTCTGCGCCGCGCGCCCCATGCCCACCATCAACGCCGTGGGCGTGGCCAGCCCCAGCGCGCAGGGACAGGCGATCACCAGCACCGAAAGTGCGCACACAAGCGCCCGGTTGAATTCCGCCGTACCGCCAACTATAAGCCACACGGTAAAGGTTATCACCGACAGACAGAGGATCACCGGCACGAAAACGGCCGCCACCTTGTCGGCCACACGCTGCACGGGCGCCTTGCTGCCCTGCGCCTGGCGCACCATGCGCACGATGCCCGCCAGCACCGTGCCCTGCCCCACGCCGGTAATCTCCACCTCTAACCTTCCCTTCTGGTTCACCGTGCCGGCCACCACCTTGCTGCCCGCTTCCTTGGCCACGGCCACGGGCTCGCCGGTAATCATGCTTTCATCCACATACGAGGAACCGCCGCACACCCTGCCGTCCACGGGAATCTGGGCTCCCGGGTGCACGCTTACCTTCTGTCCCGGCTGCAACTGGCTCACGGGCACCTGCCGCTCGCCTCCTGCCTCTATGAGGAAGGCCGTGTCGGGCTGCAGGTGCATCAGGTCCTGCAGGGCCTTGGAGGTGCCGTTCTTGGCGCGCCCCTCCATGAGCTTGCCCAGCAGCACGAAGGCCACAATCATGCCCGAGGCCTCGAAATACACATGCGCCTCCATGCCGTGGCGCTGCCAGTACTGCGGAAAACAGAGTGTAAAGAGGCTGAATGCGAACGACACCAGCGCACTCACGGCCACCAGCGTATCCATGTTGGCGCTCCACTGGCGGGCCAGGTTCCAGGCGTTGCGCACGAAATCGCGCCCCCCGATGTAGAGGATAAAGAACGAGAGCCACATCATGATGATGTCCTTGCCCGGAAAATGCCAGCCGTGCGCCATGCCCAACACCATGAGCGGCAGGGCGAGGATCCAGGTAACGATGACCCGTTTCTTAAGCTTGATGTACAGCTTGCGGTTCTCCTTTTCCTGTTCGGTAAAGGGGTCGCGGGCATCGACAATCAGGTCGTAGCCGGCATCCTGTATGGCTTTCTGTAACTGTTCGGGACGGAAGTCGCCGTTGTATTCCACCGTAAGCAGTCCGGCGGCGAAATTGGCGGCGGCCTTCTCCACACCCGGCTGGGCGGAGGCGATGGTTTCGGCGCGGTGCGCGCATCCGGCGCAATGCAGCTTCAACAGCGGATAAGTGGCTTGTTGCGACATGGCAAAACGTTTTTAAATTCGGGCGAATTTACGGCTTTTCCACCGCAATCGGATTGCATGTTTTGCACATTACAGAAATTTGTAGTACCTTTGCACCCACATTGCGGGGTAGAGCAGAGGCAGCTCGTCGGGCTCATAACCCGGAGGTCGTAGGTTCGAATCCTGCCCCCGCTACTAATCGGAAAGGCTTGCACAAGACGTTTGGGCGAGCCTTTTTTTGTAAATGCCACCTCTCATGCGCAACATCGTAGCCATCGTGGGCAGACCCAATGTGGGCAAATCCACCCTGTTCAACCGCCTTATACAAAGCCGTCACGCCATCGTTGACGAAACCAGCGGTGTTACGCGCGACCGCAACTACGGCACCGGCGACTGGAACGGCAAGGAATTCTCGGTAATCGACACCGGCGGCTATCTGCTGGACAACGAAGACTCCTTTAACAGCGAGATCCGCAAGCAGGTGGAACTGGCCATCGACGAAGCCGACGTGATTCTCTTTCTCGTGGACGGCAAAGACGGCATCACCCCCATGGACGAAGACGTGGCGCAGCTCTTGCGGCGCACCGACAAGCCGGTTCACCTGGTGGTGAACAAGATCGACAGCCCCGACAAACTGGGGCTTTCGTCCGAGTTCTACGCCCTGGGCTTCGACACCCTCTTCTGCCTCTCGGCGGCCAACGGCGGCGGCACCGGCGACCTGCTCGACGAAGTGGTGCGCGACATGGGCGAACCCGAAGAGCCGCTGCAGAACGACGACCTGCCCCGCATTACCGTGATAGGCCGCCCCAACGTGGGCAAATCGTCCATCATCAACGCCTTTATCGGGCAGGAACGCAATATCGTGACCCCCATCGCCGGCACCACGCGCGATACGGTGCTTACCCGCTACAAGCTGTTCGACTTCGACTTTTACTTGGTGGACACCGCCGGCATACGGCGCAAGCAGAAGGTAACCGAGAACATAGAGTTCTACTCGGTGATGCGCTCCATACGCGCCATCGAGAACAGCGACGTGTGCATCCTCATGCTCGACGCCGAAAGCGGAATCGAGGCGCAGGACCTGAACCTGTACGCCCTCTGCCGCCGCAACAACAAGGGCGTGGTGGTGGTCGTGAACAAGTGGGACCTGGTGGAGAAGGAAAACAACACGCTCAAGAAATACGAGGCCGCGGTGCGCGAACGCCTCGCCCCCGACAACGACATTCCCATCGTGTTCACCTCCGTTGTCAACAAGCAGCGTATCTACAAGGTGCTGGAAATGGCCAAGCAGGTGCACGAGAACCGCTCGCGCCGCATCTCCACCTCCGACCTCAACGAGACCCTGCTGCCCATCCTCAAGCAGACCCCGCCACCCGTCTATAAGGGCAAGTCGGTAAAGATAAAGTACATTACCCAGCTGCCGGGGCAATATCCCATGTTCGCCCTCTTCTGCAACCTGCCCCAATACGTAAAGGAACCCTACAGGCGTTTTGTGGAGAACCAGCTGCGCAGGCTGTGGGATTTTACCGGTGTCCCGATGAAAATCTTCTTCCGCGAAAAATAGAAGAAACGGATTCTAAGGGCGATCTGCTGCCGCAATCGAGGGGTCGCTCTTCGGTCACGTACATAAGTACGCTCCCTCAGGCTCACCCATCGATTGCGTTGCATCTCATCCCTTAGAATCCGTTTCTTCCCACCTTCGTCCAAGGCACCAATACAGCACTTCAAAAAAAGCCAACTCAAAAGAGTTGGCTTTTTTAAATCGCCGGAGGCGTCCACCGCGCGCAAGCGAAGCGAGCGCGCCAAACAACCGCCGGAGGCACGAATTTCCGCGCAAGAGCGAAGCGACTTGCGCTAAACCAAACCGCCGGAGGCACAAATTTCGCGCGCCTTTGGCGCGCTAACCAACCACCAGCGGTACCGACCGCAGCGCCGGGCGCGGGTTCTTTCGAGGCGCAGCCTCGGAAGTTATTCCATAGCGCAGGCCAAGTGCGCGGGGTGCGGGAGCGGCCGAAGCCTTGGCAAGCACCAATTGCCCTCCGCCATAGGAGCGCCGTCCGCGCAGGACGCGCCTTTCTTTTGGTTACTTTTCTTTGGCAAGACAAAGAAAAGTAACATCACCCTCGCGCGCCAGCGCGAAAAAAACTACCGACCGAAGTGTCGGTAAAAAGCACGTATCGTCTCGATTCCCCGATAAAAATTATCCAAGAGATAACTTTCGTTCGGCGAATGGATCGCGTCGGCCTCCAGGCCGAACCCCATCAACAGCGACTTGATGCCCAGAACCCGCTCGAAAGCCGCGATAATGGGAATGCTTCCGCCGCTGCGCGTGGGAATCGGCAGTTTGCCGTAAACATCCATATAGGCCTGCTCGGCCGCCTTGTACGCCTCCGACTTCAAGTCCGCGCCGTAGGCCTGCCCCCCGTGCAACAACTCCACCTCCACCTTTACGCTCTTGGGCGCACGCTTCTGCAGGCAGTCTGCCACCTGTTTTCCTATCTTTTCCCAATTCTGATCGGGTACCAGACGCATGCTTATCTTGGCGTACGCCACCGACGGCAGCACCGTCTTGGCCCCCTCGCCCGTATAGCCGCTCCACATGCCGTTCACATCCAGCGAAGGCCGGATGCCCGTGCGCTCGATCGTGCTGAAACCCTTCTCGCCCTGCGTCTCCTCGATGTCCAAGGCCTTCCTGTAGGCCGCCTCGTCGAAAGGCGCCTTGGCCATGGCCGCGCGTTCCTCCGCCGAGATTTCCAACACATCATCATAGAAACCCGGCACCGTGATATGGCCGTTTTCGTCGATAAGCCCCGCGATCAGCCCGGCCAGCACGTTAGCCGGATTGGCCACCGCCCCGCCGAAGATACCTGAATGAAGGTCCTTGTTGGGCCCCGTAACCTTTACCTGCACATAGCTCAGGCCGCGCAGGCCCACGGTGATGCTGGGCACATCGGGCGCGATCATCGAGGTGTCCGACACCAGAATCACGTCGGCTTTCAGCATCTCCTTATTGTCCGCGCACCATTTCTCCAAGGATGGCGAACCGATCTCCTCCTCGCCCTCCAGCATGAACTTCACGTTGCAGGGCAGGCAGTTTTCCCGCACCATGTATTCGAAAGCCTTGGCGTGCATGAACGACTGCCCTTTGTCGTCGTTCGCCCCGCGGCAGTACAGGCGGTCGCCGATAATCTGCGGCTCGAAGGGCTCGGTTTTCCACAGTTCCACCGGATCCACCGGCATCACGTCGTAGTGGCCGTACACCAACACCGTCTTGGCCTTGGGGTCAACGATCTTCTGCCCGTACACCACCGGGTTGCCCTCAGTAGGCATCACCTCGGCCTTGTCGGCACCGGCCTTCAGAAGCTGTTCCTTCCAGTATTCGGCGGCCTTCTGCATGTCGGGCTTGTGCGCCGCCTCGCTGCTGATGGAGGGGATGCGCAAAAGTCCGTAGAGTTCTTCCAGAAAACGTTCCTTGTTTTCCCGGATGTAGTCCTTTATGTCTTTCATGGTTATTTTGTATTAATATTTTTTAATCTATCTTCTATCAACGCGGCCTTTCCGCACGCTTTTCGGCTGAACCTCAACAGCAAGCCCGTGAACCCATTGCTGCCAGGCACTCCGTGGGTGAACCTCAACGGCAGCCCCGCGAGCCATTTTCGGTCATCGGCAGCCCGTGGGTTTAACCCAAGGCAGGCAGCGAGCGATTCCTACTCCGCCTGATGCTGGGGGCGCAGCAGGTCGTTCACCGTCTTTACAGGCGTGAACACGCTGTTTGGCACTTCCACGAAGAGCGTGATCCAGCGCGCCATGGCCCCGTTCCACAGACCGGGCAGCTCCATGGCCTTGATGTCGGTTCCCTGCACCGATTTAAGCGAAATAAAGGCCGTCTGCGGGTCGATGAAGCGCGTAAGGTCGAATTTATCGTGCCGGTAGTCGTAAGGGGCGCAGATCAAGTCCACGGGGTTAAAGAAGCCCGAAGTCTCGAAAATCTTCTTCTGCTCCGGATCATTCATGTCCACCTGCGAGGATTCCACGATCTGCAGCGAGGGCGCCTCCTCGCCCTGGGAGAGCACCCAGAAGGGCCCGCCGCCCGGCTCGCCGGTGTTCTTGACCACGCCGCACACGCGCATGGGCCGGTTCAGCATCTGCCGAAGCATCGAGAGCCTTTCGGAAGCAGGGCGCGACGAAAAATCCTCGGCAAAACGCAGGCTCAACGCCTGACGGGCAAAGTCTTCGAGCTCGCGCAGGAAGTCTTCGGAGGGTGTCTCGCCGCGCTGCCGCATGTCCTCGATCCGGCGCAGGTAGGAAAACACCCTGTCGCGGCGCTCCACCAGCACGCCCGCCAGCAGTTCCTTGTAGGTTTGGGTATCGGCGCGCAAGGCCTGCGTGGTGATGTTGTCGATGTTCTTGATGAACACGATGTCGGCCTGCTGCTCGTTCAGGTTCTCGATAAGCGCGCCGTGGCCGCCGGGGCGGAACACCATGCGGCCTTCCGCATCGCGGAAAATCTCGTTGTTCATCGTTACCGCCACCGTGTCGGTGCTCGCCTTCTGCTCGGAGGTGGTGATGTCGTAGCGCACGCCGTAGGCCTTTTCGTACTCGGCCTGCACCGCGTTCAGCCGCGCCGCAAAGGCTTCCCTGTGCTCGGGCGAGAGGGTGAAGTGCAGGTGGCACACGCCGTCGGAGGCCGCATAGAGCGCCGCCTCGGCCAGGTGTTCCTCCAGGGCCGTCACCGCGCCCGTACCGTAGCGGTGAAACAGCAGCAGCGCCTTGGGCAGGTGTCCGTAGCAGAGGCCGTTTTCTTCCAGCAGGCATTCCAGCACGGGGGCGTATTGCCTCTGAGCCACGGCTTCCTCCATGCTCTTGCCTGTGTTCTTCTGCACCGCCTGCTGCAAGTCTTGGTAGAACGCGAAGCGGGGCAGGTGGTCGAAAAACGCCTGCACATCGGCTCCGGGCACCGCGTTCCCGTCTTCCCGGCATTTCTGATAGAAGGCGTAGAGGTTCTTGAACATGCGCGTGGCCGCGCCCGAGGCGGGCACGAACTTCAACACTTTCTCTTTTTGGGCGGCCTCCCTGTAGAGCCGGCGGTAAGGCTCGGTCTCGGACGCGGAAAAGGTCTGCACGCCCTGCCCCACCAGGGCGGGCGCCACCAGCCGGGCAAAGGGGAATCCGGCCTTGAAGCCGTCTAACTGCTTTTGAAGGCTTTCTTCCGAAATGCCCTTGCGCTGCATCTGTTGCCTGTCGGCGGGAGATAGGTTCTGCATGGTGTTTCTCTTTGGGTGAACCGCGTCCGGCTCGCGTTGAGCGTGTACGGCGGCAAAACTCTCAAAGTTACGATAAATATCGAAGAACGGGGGCGGGGGCGGAAAAACGGCGGGAATGTAAACAAAAAAAGGAAGCCGTCGGGCTTCCTTGCTTGTGGTCACGCTGGGATTCGAACCCAGGGCCCCATCCTTAAAAGGGATGTGCTCTACCGGCTGAGCTACGTGACCTCCGGAAATATGTCTGGTCTTGAAAGGGCTCTCCGGTTTACCGGTTCTTGCGTCCGGGTTTCATCGGAAAGGGGCTGCAAAGGTAGGCTTTTTTATCGGGAATAGCAAACTTTGGCCCTAAACGGCATTTTATCTTCTGATTAATTGATTGATTGGTAAAAATACCCTGCCCGACCGCGCGGTTTTTCGCGAAAAAAAACTTAGTTTTGCTACCCAGATATACGGATCTTTCGTCCGAAAGGTCCGGCAAACAGAAAGACATCATGCAAAAGCACAGGACCAAGTTCATCTTCGTTACCGGAGGTGTGGCTTCCTCTTTGGGAAAAGGCATCATTTCGGCTTCGCTGGCGCGTCTGCTGCTCTCGCGCGGCTACAAGACCACCATCCAGAAGCTGGACCCGTACATCAACATCGATCCGGGCACGCTCAACCCTTACGAACACGGGGAATGCTATGTTACCGAAGACGGCGCCGAGACCGACCTGGACCTGGGCCATTACGAACGCTTCACCAACATCCCCACCTCGCAGGCCAACAACGTTACCACCGGCCGCATCTACCAGAGCGTTATCGAGAAGGAACGCCGGGGCGACTACCTGGGCAGCACCGTGCAGGTAATCCCCCACATCACCGACGAGATCAAGCGCCGGGTGCGCCTGCTGGCCGAAACCAACGCCTTCGACGTGATCATCACCGAGATCGGCGGCACGGTGGGCGACATCGAGTCGCTGCCCTACATCGAGGCCGTGCGCCAGCTTACCTGGGAGATGCCCGAAGACGTGATGGTGATCCACCTTACCTACGTGCCCTACCTGGCCGCCGCCGGCGAGCTCAAGACCAAGCCCACCCAGCACTCGGTAAAGACCATGCTGGAGCAGGGTCTGCAACCCGACATCATCGTGTGCCGCACCGAACACCCCATCAGCAAGGGCATCCGCTCCAAGGTGGCGCTGTTCTGCAACGTGCGCCCCGAATGCGTTATCGAGAGCCGCGACGCCAAGAACATCTACGAGGTACCTCTCATGATGCTTCAGGAAGGCCTCGACAAACAGGTGCTCAAGACTTTGAAGCTGCCCTACGGCGGGCGTCCCGACCTTACAAGCTGGCGTTCGTTCCTGCGCAGGCTCGAGCACCCCAGGCGCGAGGTGCAGATCGCCCTGGTGGGCAAATACGTGGAACTCAAGGACGCCTACAAGTCCATTCTGGAAGCCTTCCTGCAGGCCGGAGCCGTGAACCAGTGCAAGGTAAGGGTAAAGATGGTGAATTCCGAACAGCTTACCTCGGCGAACGCGGCCAAGACTTTTGCCGGCTGCCAGGCCATTCTGGTGGCGCCCGGTTTCGGCAAGCGCGGCATCGAGGGCAAGCTGGTGGCCATCAAGTACGCCCGCGAGAACAAGGTTCCTTTCCTGGGCATCTGCCTGGGCATGCAGTGCTGCGTCATCGAGTTCGCCCGCAACGTGCTGGGCTGGAAAGACGCCAACTCCACCGAGATGGACGCCAAGACCAAGCATCCGGTGATCCATATCATGGACGACCAGAAGAACGTACAGAACCTGGGCGGCACCATGCGTCTGGGCGCCTACCCCTGCAGGCTCAAGAAAGGCAGCTTGCTGGCGGATGTATACGGCCGGGAGGAGATTTCGGAACGCCACCGCCACCGCTACGAGTTCAACAACCAGTACCTTAAGGATTTCGAGAAGGCGGGCATGAAGGCCGTGGGCCTCAACCAAGGGGTTTCCGCTGCCTCCAAGGCCAAACTGAGCCGCGTGGAAGCCGTGGAGATTCCCGGCCATCCGTTCTTCGTGGGCGTGCAGTACCACCCCGAATACAAGAGCACGGTGGAGAACCCCCACCCTCTTTTCGTGGCTTTCGTAAAGGCGGCCATGAACAATGCCACCTTATAAGGGGCAATCTGCTGCCTTACTTCGGGGCTTCACGCCTCAGTCACGTACAAAAGTTCCGTGTAATTTGAAGTTCAACAAAAAAGGCGAAGTGAAAACTTCGCCTTTTTTGTTACCTTACGTGAACCCTATCTCACCACGATGCGGCGCACCGAGCCGCCGTAGATGTTGGTTACGCGCACGAAATATACGCCCGCGCGGTTCAGCGTGGTTTCGAAGCGTTCGCCCACATGCCTGCGGCGCAGCACCAAGGTGCCCTTTACCGAGAAGATTTCCACCAAATTGTCGTCGCTCAGCATCTCGAGGGTAAGGCTGCCCGTGGTGGGGTTGGGATACATCAGGAATTCGGCTCCGGTAAACACTTCGACCCCCACATTCGGATCATCATCGTCCCCATTGTCATCTCCGTTGTCGTCGCCACCATTATCATCGCCATTGTCGTCCCCGTTGTCGTCCCCCGATTGCGACTGGGCATACACGAATTTTACGCTCTGTCCGTCCAGTTCTTCCCCCTCTTGCTGCAGGCTGGTCAGGAAGGTGTAGGTACCCGTATCGGGAAGTTCCACCTTCTTCAGGGTGTAGCGCGAGATTTCCGTGCCGTCTTCATCCACCACCGCCACGCGCGCCGTCACCGCGGCCTTGCGCACCGTGTCGTTGGCCGCGGGATACAGCACCTTGATGCCGTAAAGCCCTGTCAAATCGGGATTATCCGGGTTGTCCGGGTCATCGGGATTGTCGGGCGTTTCACCGCCGGAAACAACCTTTACACGGTCTATGATAACACGGTTTTTCTTGGCTGTCGAGATGGTGAGCTTGGCTTTCCCGTTGGCGCTAAACGTAACGGGGGCCAAGGTTTCATAATCGCTTAATCCCGTCAGGTCTTTCTGAGACTTGGTAAACGAGATTTCCCGCGATTCCTGCGTGCAACCCGCACATTCCAGCGTAAAGGTGGTTTCGTCCGCTCCCCAGCCTTTTCCGCTAACGGTTACGCTAAAGTTGCCGTTCACATCAAATTCCTTAAAAGTAATGTCTCCAGGATTCTTGCTCGAAGCCAGACGCACCGCCGATTTTCCGGACAAGAAAGCGTAACTGAAATCTTCCACATATTGACTACCCGTATTTTCTACAGAAGCCGCCGTTCCATCATCCACCTTGGCGGCATCCACCAAGGGAAAGTCTTCGTCCATCAGCACCGCTTCCTGTGCGGCCTTGCTTTCGGAAGCGGGCACGGGCAGCTGTATGGTCATGCTTTCTTCGCTGCCTACAAGACGGTTGGCGGCATCGCGGTATCCGTACCTGATTTCGCAGGTGGCATAGGCCACCGGAGTATCGGGATCTTCGGGGTCATCTGGGTTCTCGGGGTCTTCGGGATTTTCAGGATCTTCCGGGTCTTCGGGATCCACGGGCGTGTCGGGATTTTCAGGGTCGAAAACCGTGTTGTCGTTGCCCCAGATCTTTTCCACCAGTTCGGGATGATCGATAAAGGGATTGCGGTTGTGCTGGTAGCCGTACACCGCGTCGTTGCGGTCTATTTCCTTCTGGCTCACCGGATCCTGACGGTGCCACTTCAGCAGCAGATCCACCGTCCATTGCTTGAACGAGGCCTTATTGTCACCCGAACAGATGGGACAGGAACTCCATGAGGCTATCACGTTTTCGTAACGCGTGGCCATATAGAAATACGAGCGGGCGAAATCCCCCTTGTATTCGTCCACGGGTTCGAATACCTTACCGCTATAGCCCGAGGTGGTGTTGTTGCCCAATTTGGAACCGTTCTTGGAGGTGTAGGTAGGATTGCTTACCTCGCCGAATGGATTGTTGCTGCGCATGCCGTTCACCTTGCCGTCGGTGGGATAAAGGTGGAACAAGTCGGTGTACATGGGCGTCTTATCGTCGAACCAGCTTTTGGGAAACGAGTGCTCGCGGTTGTAGCAGTCGCATTCGTCTTTGTAATTGCCGCACTGGTTGCCGCCCACGGTAAAGTTGCAATTGGAATACATATCCCATAGCTTGCCGTCCGAACGTACGTCGGTTTTTCCGTAGGCCGTCCACAATCCGTTGTAACTGAGTGAGGTGTGGTCTTTGATAATGTTGTGGAGCGCGGTCTTGAGCGTGTAGCCGCCCTTGCCGTAGGCACTCTGATAGTAACCGTCGGGCTCGGAAGCCGTCAGGAATGAAAACGAAAACAGGATTCCGACAAACAGGATCCATGTCCGCAAAACCGCGTTTTTCATGGTCGAAACATTTTGGGGCTTCAAATTTACGCCATTCCGTGTAAAAATGATACAAAAAAATAGGCGCATTCAAAAATTGAACGCGCCTATTTTCAAAAAGAACTGTGTAAGATTACCTTACGATAACCTTGGTGCGTACCGTGCCTTCGGCGGTGCGGATCTCAACCACATATACGCCTTTGGCAAGACCGGCCAGGCTGACCTGCGCCTTGTCGCTCAAGCCTTGGCGGCTCATCAGCAGGGCACCGTTCAAGCCATAGACGTTCAGACCGAACACGCCGCCTTCGGTAAGTTCAACGTTGAGCACGTCTTCGGTGGGATTGGGATAAACGGAGAACTGGATCTTGGCCATGTCTTCCACGCCAACGCCCGGGTCAATGGGATCTTCGTTGCTTACCATATCCTTCTTGTTGCGGGCGGTGATTTGGGGAAGACCATTGAAAGTGGCGCAAATACCGGTAATTTTCTGCGCTCCGGTGGGAATGGTGCCGCCAAGGTAGTTGGCGTCTTGGAAATCGGTACGGAAAGTGATGGTATCGGTGCCGTTGAGCAAGGTATAATTCGAACCTCTGTCGCTTGCAAATCTTCCCGTCTGTTTGAAGGTAACATCTTCGATGCGAATCAAGGCCGCCTGATATTTCAAGGGTTCGGCATACAATTCGGAAATCGTGACGTCGATAACGTAGGGGGTGGCACCGGTTTCGGAAGCCGTCATCTTCTGAGTCGGCTTCAATTCAAGGGTACCTTTGTAGTTTTCCAAGGTGCCCGTGAGGTTTTCAATCACATCACCCACCTTAAGGTCGCTATAGCCATAGTCCGCGGCCTTGAAAATAAGAATGGAACGGCCGTTTTCCTGTTCCATATCCTGCACCCAGAGGCGGTTATTGAAAGCATCCTTGGCGGTAACCACAACCTTGCCCTTTACGGTGTATTCCGCGCTTTCGTCAATATTGTCGGGATAGCCCGTGTTCGTCCACAGGTCGGCAATAGTGTTGATGTCCAAATCGCTGGCCAAGGTATATTTGGCGGTAGCCTTGTAGCTGTCGGCCATACCCTCTTTCTTGGCAACGGCGGTAATGGTGGTGGTAGCCTTAAGTTCGATGGGGGCGGTGTATTCGGTGGCGGGAGCCTCTTCGGTAAGGGAGTAGTAAATCTTGGCACCTTCGGTTCCGCAAGCCAAGGTTACCGAAAGGGTGTTTTCGAAAACCTGAGCGCCGGGAGTGAATGTGGGGCGTTCTACACGTTCGCCGACTTCGCCTTCCTTCTTGTAGAGCTGAACATCCAAGTTCGTCTTGGTGACGGATTTATAGGCCGAAAATCTCGGATCGCCCGTAGCACCACCTTCGGTCCCCACCATATACAGAAGCCGTCTTGGAACGGTAGCCGTCACCGTAGCGATGGTGGCATTCCCGTCGGCGGCTATGGAAATAGCCCACGGGTAAGCTTCGGCAGAATTTTCGAGGTAATTCTTGTCGGTGTTGGTGTGAGCCACGTATTTTCCTGCAACTGCGTCATAAAGCGCCCAGTTTTCACCCACTTTTTCCAAGGTAACTTCGTAGGGTTTTCCCGAAACGCCGGTTTCAGTCGTGATGGCGTTGTCCGCGATGGTTACAACAACGGGAATACGCATGCTTGTCATCTCCGACATCGCTTTGCTCTTTTCCGTGTTCACCACCAGATACGCAGCACCTTCCTCCAGTTCGTCGGCAGAAGTGATTTTGGTGTAGGTGTCTTGTGCGCAGACCATGCTCAAGCCCAGGAACAAGGCCGCGATGCTCATCAAAAATTTTTTCATCGTTTTGGATTTTATATCGTTTGGTTTTGTTTGATTAAACGGATTCTGCTAATAATATACGCTTGCTACAACGAAACAAAGGTAGAAAAATTACATAGGCGCGCCAAACCTTTTGCGCAAAAAAAAGCCCCCGTCAAAAAGACGGGTGACTTTCCCTGAAAAAGGTTGACACATTAGGGGCTGTTTAACTGTTTTTGTT
>JAMPAI010000015.1 GCA_023667315.1 Ruminococcus flavefaciens | reverse complement strand
GAGAGAAGCCCGCGTGGACGGCCTCGGGCAAGCTGCTGGTGCTGTAAGGACAAACGAAAACAGGAACAACAAGACACGAAAAGGCGATGATACATAAAAAGACCCTGAGATATATCCTGCCGCTGCTGGCAAGCCTGTTGCTGGCGGGCAGCGTCCGCGCCGCCGGCACCCTGGAGGCGGACACGCGCCGTCACCGCATCTCGGTAACGGGTAAAGGCGGACTGAACACCCTGCTGTACAGGCCGGAGAACGCCGCCTACCATGCGGGCGGGGGCGGAAGCGTGGGGATAGGCTACGATTTCTATTTTTTACCCTTCATGGGCATCGGCAGCGGGGTGGAGTTCTCCTTCCTGCGTGCCTCCTACCGGACGGACAGTAGGGAATACACCTGCCCGGCCTTCGACAACGACCCGATGTACGGGCCCGCGGGCGAGCCGTTCACCTTTCATGTGGCGATGGAGAACGAGCACACGGTGCAGCAGGCCACCTATCTCTACATCCCGCTGATGCTGAGGTTCCGCCTCGCCTGGTTTTCTTTCGGGGTGGGCGCCAAGGCGGGCTTCCCCCTGCGCGGAACCTACGACCGCTATATGGGTTCGCTCAAGACCTCGGGCGAGTACGCCCGCTTTCCCGAGGCGGTGGAGGACATGCCCGGGCACGGCTTCGTGAGCGAGCGGGCGGCGCACGGCAGCGGAAGCCTGCGGCTGAAGACCGACTGGGCGTTGAGCGTGGACTTCGGCATCACCTACCGTCCCAAGGGCAAGGGGAAAGGGAATCACGGGCGTGTTCCTTTCATAGAGGCGGGCGTGTTCGCCGACTACGGCCTGCGGAACCTGAACAAGGGCGGCAAGGGGGAGGCGAGTCCCTATCCGATTACCTACAATCCGGAGGTTTACGGCTGCATCGAGCATCACGACGGTCTGGAAAAGGCATCGGGCAAGGTCACGCCCTTCAACAGCCTCGCGGTAGGGGTGCGGGTCGCGGTGGGCTTGAGCTGGCGGTAGGGTTCAGGCGTTTTTAACTACCACTATAATAATCCTTTATAACCGAAAGATTTTCCTTCTTCGGCAAGGATGAGGTTTGCCCTTTCTCTGTTGATAATTTCCGGCATCACCCGTTTTCAAAATACCCGCTTTGATGTAAATTAGCAGGTTATTTTGTTTGTATGAAAAGTATTTGCCAGATATACAAAATCGGGAACGGGCCTTCGAGCAGCCATACGATGGGTCCCATGCGGGCGGCGCGGATCTTTCGCCACCGCTATCCCGACGCGGCGCGTTACACGGTGAACCTTTACGGCAGTCTGGGCGCCACCGGCAAGGGGCACCTTACCCACGAGACCCTGATGCACGAACTGGGCGAGGAGCGGCTCACCCTGAACGAATATCCCGAAATCTTTCTGCCCGAGCATCCCAACGGCATCATCTTCCAGGCCTTCGACGCCCAGGGCGGCACGATGGGCGAATGGACGGTGTTCAGCATAGGCGGCGGAGACATACGCGAGAAAGGCGCCACCGAAATCTACCTGGAAGACGGCAGCCTCTATTCGAACGAGGAGATCTACGACCTGCCCAATATGGCCGAGATCCTGCACTGGTGCAAGCAGAACGGCCGCACCCTTTGGGAATACGTGGACCTGCACGAGAAGCCCGGCTATATGGAATACCTCTCCACGGTGTGGGAGTGCATGAAGCGGAGTGTGGAAAACGGCATGAACACCGAGGGCATGCTGCCCGGCGGCCTGCACCTGCAGCGCAAGGCATCCCAGTACAACATCAAGGCGCAGGGCTACGACAAGTCGCTGCGCAACAGGGGGTTCATCTTCAGCTACGCTTTGGCGGTGGCCGAAGAGAACGCGGGCGGCGGCACCATCGTTACCGCGCCCACCTGTGGATCGGCGGCGGTGATGCCGGCGGTGCTCTACCACTGCTACAAGAACTACAACATCAACGAGAACCGCATCCTAAAGGGATTGGCCACGGCGGGGCTCATCGCCAATATCGTGAAGCGGAACGCCTCCATTTCGGGGGCGGAAGTGGGCTGCCAGGGCGAGATCGGGGTGGCCTGTTCCATGGCCAGCGCGGCCGCCAACCAGATTTTCGGAGGCACGGTCTATCAGATTGAGTATGCCGCCGAAATGGGCTTGGAACACCACCTGGGGCTTACCTGCGACCCGATGTGCGGCCTGGTACAGATTCCCTGCATCGAGCGCTGCGCCTTTGCCGCCGTGCGTGCGTTCGATGTAAACGTGTTCGCCACCCTTTCCGACGGCCGCCACCGCGTAAGTTTCGATGAGGTGGTGAAGGTGATGAAACAGACCGGCCACGACCTGCCCAACCTCTACAAGGAAACCAGTATGGGGGGCCTGGCCTTGATGAACCCCGACGAAGATTAGTGCGATGGACGGCGATTTCGACCTTTTGCCTGAAGATCTGATGGACTACGCCTGCGTGCACACCACGCCTGCCGACCCGTTTTTGCAGGCGCTGGAACGCGACACGTACGTAAACGTGCTCTGTCCGCGCATGATTTCGGGTTCCTATCAGGGCAAGCTGCTCGAGATGCTGTGCCGCATGATAAGGCCGATGCGGGTGCTTGAGGTGGGTACCTATACCGGCTACTCCGCCCTCTGCATGGCCAAGGCACTGCCCGAAGGCGGAAAGATAATCACCGTGGAACACAACGAGGAACTGCGGGAACGCATCTTGCGCACTTTCGAACAGGCCGGCGTTTCGCAACGGGTGGAACTGTTGATGGGAGAGGCCGAAAACCTGCTGCCGACCTTGCCCGAGGCATCGTTCGACTTCGTGTTCCTGGATGCCGACAAGGCCAGTTACAAGGCCTATTATCCGCTCGTAAAGGCATTGCTGGCGCCGGGCGGCTGGCTGCTGGTGGACAACGTGCTGTGGAACGGCAAGGTGTACGACAAGTCCTGCCGCGACAAGGACACGCTTTCGGTGCGCGAGATGAACCGCATGATACAGGAGGATTCCGAAACGGAGAACCTGCTGCTGCCCCTGCGCGACGGCCTGATGCTGGTGCGCAAGCTGTAAACCCGCAAAAATGTACGCATGATGAAAAAGAAAGGAAACGCAAGCGCTGCGGAAATGCCCGATGTAACCGGCGTGTTGGATTTCTTGAAAAGACTGTCGGCGAACAACGACCGCGATTGGTTCAACGCCCATAAGGACGAATACCTGCAGGTCAAGGCCAAGGTGGAAGCCTTTGTGGCCTGGGTGTTGGCGGGCATGCTGAAGTTCGACAGGGAACTGGCTTTGGTCGATCCCAAGAAGTGCATGTACCGCATTTACCGGGACATCCGTTTCTCGAACGACAAACGCCCGTACAAAGACTATATAGGCATCTTCATTTCCAAGGAAGGCCGGCACGGATCCTGCTCGGGTTACTACATCCACCTGCAGCCGGGACAGAGCATGGTGGGGGCGGGCGTGTACGGCCTGCCGCCCGAAAAGCAGAAGAAAGTGCGCGACGGCATCTATTTTCAGTCGCAGGCGCTCCGCAACATACTGCAGGCGCCGGATATGAAGAAGGTGTATGGCGGCGCCATGGACGAAAGCGCGCGCCTTAAGGTGGCGCCCAAAGGCTACGACCGCGATTTTCCCGATATGGACCTGCTTAAGTTCCGCTACTATTTCGTTTCGCGGCACCTTACCGACCGGCAGGTTTCCGCGCATGATTTCGCGGCCATGGTCTTGGAAAACATGAAGGTGGCCTATCCTTTTAACAAATTTTTAAATGAAACGCTCGATTTTTAGGCCTTCTTTTAAGAAAGTATTAGGCTTTTTTAACAAATGAATGCCGTAATTTTGAGCCCTGAAATAAACTGAAAAATAATACGCGATATGGCAAGAAAAGAGGAAAAAGAGGAGGCAACGCCTTCCGTGAACAGCGAGAAACTGAAAGCCCTTCAGCTTACGCTCGACAAGATTGAGAAATCGTACGGCAAGGGTGCCGTGATGAAACTGGGCGACAACCCGGCCATCGAGAACATAGAGGTGATCTCCACCGGCTCCATCGGGGTGGACAACGCGCTCGGCGTGGGCGGTTTCCCCAAGGGCAGGATTGTGGAAATCTACGGTCCCGAATCTTCGGGTAAGACCACATTGGCCATCCATGCCATTGCCGAATCCCAGAAAAAGGGCGGTATCGCGGCCTTTATCGATGCCGAACACGCCTTCGACCCCGCCTATGCGCAGAAACTGGGCGTAAACACCAACGACCTGTTGGTGGCGCAGCCCGACAACGGCGAGCAGGCTTTGGAAATAGCCGACAACCTGATTCGTTCCGGCGCCATCGACATTATCGTGATCGACTCCGTGGCCGCCCTTACGCCCCGCAGCGAAATCGAGGGCGAGATGGGCGACTCCAAGATGGGCCTTCATGCCCGCCTTATGTCGCAGGCCTTGCGCAAGCTCACCTCCACAATCAGCAAGACCGGCTGCTGCTGCATCTTCATCAACCAGCTGCGCGAGAAGATAGGCGTGATGTTCGGCAATCCCGAAACCACCACGGGCGGTAACGCACTCAAGTTCTACGCTTCGGTACGTCTGGATATCCGCCGCATATCGCAGATCAAGGAAGGCGACAACGTGGTGGGCAACCGCGTAAAGGTAAAGGTGGTGAAGAACAAGGTTTCGCCTCCGTTCCGTATGGCCGAGTTCGATTTGCTCTATGGTCAGGGAATCTCCAAGGTGGGCGAGATCATCGACCTGGGCGTGGATCTTTCGGTAATGAAGAAGAGCGGTTCCTGGTTCAGCTACAACGACACCAAATTAGGGCAGGGTCGCGATGCGGTAAAGCAGCTTTTGGCCGACAATCCCGAATTGAGCGAGGAACTGGAAGCCAAGGTGCGCGCCGCCCTCAAGGCCAAGGAAAACGGCGGCGAGCCGGAAGCCGAAGCAAGCGAGGAATAGCATGTTCAAGCTGCTTGCGGTAACGCTTATACTGGTGGCGTTTTGCATTGCCGGTTTAGGCATACGGATATTGTTGAAGAAGAACGGCGAGTTCTCGCACCGTTGCGCCGTAAGGGAAGCGGGTGGGGAATTGGGTTCCTGTCATTCGTGTTCGGCCACGGGTCGTCACGAAGACTGCCCCAATTACCAGCTGCACCACGGCAATACGGCTTCGCAACTCGCCCAAGCCGTCGATATGGCGGACGAAAAGTAGATGGAAATGGAAAAAGAAAAGACAGCCTTGATTTATCTGGCCTGCCCTCAGGAGCAGGCCTGGGAAGCCTTTTCCGAAGCGGAAAGGAACTATATAGGCGAAAAGGCCGCGAACGAAGCCGCGTATTGCGTGCTGCCCTATCCGGAATACCGCGTGGTGGCGTTCTATCCCCAAAAAAGCGCGGACGATAACCGGCGATTGGAAGACATACGCCGTACGGCGGCCGATATCCTGTGCATGCTGCGCAAGGAAAAGATATTCAAGATAACGGTGGATGCCGGTGCCTGGCACAAGGAAGAAGACGTGCTGGCCTTTATGGAATCCATGTATCTGGCCGCTTACGCTTTCGACGAGTTGAAGGCCGAAAAATCCTCGCTCTTTAATGTCTCGATGCGGGTGAACGTGCGCCTGAGCGAAAAACTGAACCGTACCCAGATCGTGTGCGACGAGGTGAACCGCTGCAAGCAGATGGTGAACCTGCCCTTTACCGAACTGAACGCCGCCGATCTGGCGGAATGGGCCAGGAAAGATGCTGCCGCCATAGGCGTGGAAGTGAAGTCCTGGAATAAGGCCGGTATCGAGGCGATGGGCATGGGCGGTCTGTTGGGCGTGAACCGGGGCAGCGTGGATGAGCCTACCTTTACGCAGATGGAGTACATGCCTTCGGGCGCGGTAAACAGGAAACCCATCGTGCTGGTGGGCAAGGGCGTGGTGTTCGATGCCGGGGGCATGAACATCAAGACCGGCAACTACATGGAAGACATGAAGACCGATATGGCGGGCGCGGCCCTGGCCATAAGCATCGTGCGCGCCGTGGCGCAGTTGAGGCTGCCCCTGCACGTGATCGGGCTCTTGCCGGCCACCGACAACCGCCTGAACGGGAACGCGCTGGTGTGCGGCGACATAATCCGCATGTACGACGGCAGCACGGTGGAGATTACCAACACCGATGCCGAAGGCCGCCTGCTCTTGGCCGATGCCGTGGCCTACGCGCAGAAGAACCTGAATCCGGAACTGATTATAAGCATGGCCACCCTTACGGGCGCGGCCTCGCGCGCTTTGGGCAGCGAGGGCATCGCCGCCATGCAGGAAAGGGCCGACCGCTTTGTGCCCTGCCTGCTGGAAGCGGGCGACTACACGCACGAAAGGCTGTGCTTCTTCCCGATGTGGAAGGAATACGAAAAGGAACTGGAATCGGAGGTGGCCGACCTGAAGAACTGCGGCAAGGGAGCCGCCGGCATGGTGACCGCCGCCAAGTTCGTGGGGCATTTCACCGACGCGCCCTTCCTGCATCTGGATGTGGCGGGCGTGGAGTTCCTGCACAAGCGCGACGCCTATCGCGGGCCGGGAGCCACGGGCTTCGGCATCCGTATGATGATGCGGTTTCTCGAAACCTGTTCCTTGTGGGGAAAATAGGGCGGAGCCGATTTTAAAACATATTTTAGCAAAAGATCATGGAAAAACCTCGAAGCAGAAGCATAGGACGGCCCGTGTTGAAAGGCGCCGGGCAAGCGTCGGCAGCCCCCAGGGAAGCGGAAAAGCCGGCCGCGCCCAAGCCGGAGACTCCCGAATTGGACATTATACAGCATGAGAGCGCGCCCAAGCGTTCTTCGGAAGGCCCGCGCCTGCGCGTGGGCATCACCCCTGGCGACGGATCACCGCTGCATTACGGTGCCTTGGCGCGCTTGTTCTCCGACAGCGCCGTGTTCGACAACGCCCTGCCTTTCGTGTATGGCTCGGCCAAGCTGCTGGGTCAGTCTTCCGACAAGGCCGGAAAGGAAGAGATGCGGGTCTTGGTGCAGCGTCAGATTCAAGACATCAAGGGGCGGCACATGCAGGTGATAGAGCCTGCCGACACGCCCGAAGGAGAGGAACCGGACATACTGCAAGCCTTGCAGGCGGGCATCCGGCACATGGCCGAAGGAAATCTGCGCGCCTTGGTTACGCTGCCGCTCAACGAAGAAAAGGTGCGCGAACGGCAGGCCGATTTCAAGAACCAGGCGGTAGCGGTGGCGGAGGTGTTTTCGGCCAATCCGTTCCGTATGCTTCTGGCGCGCGCCATGCGCCTCAGTTTCCTCACCACCGAGAAACGTGCGGAAATGGCTTCCTATCTGAGTTCGCAACGGGTGGAACAGCGCATCCGGGCGATGTATGAGGCCTTGCAGGCCGATTTCTCGATCACCACGCCGCGCATTGCCGTGCTCAGTTCCAATCAGCCGCAGATCGACGCGGAGGTGCTCAAACCCTTGGTGACTGCATTGTTCGAGGCCGGCATGCCGGTGTTCGGGCCGTATCCCGCCAAGGATTTCTTCAACAAGCCCGACCGCGACGCCTTCGATGCCGTGCTGTGCATGTACAAGGAACAGATGGAAAAGGTGTTCGACTTCTGCCCCAAGGAAGACTGCTGCTATTTTACGGCGGGGCTTCCGATCGTGCATCTGGAACCCATATTCGGCACTACGGGCGTGGAGGATGCCTTCCGTTCCGTTTTCCGCGCCGTCTGCATGGCGGTGGACATCGACGCCGCCCGCGCCCAGAACCGCAAGCTCACCGAGAATCCCTTGGGCTATCATGCGGCTTCCTACCGGCGCGACGGCCGCGAGGACAACTGACATTAAACCGATAGACGATGAAGATTGCGAGCCTGTCCGTTCAGGAAATAATGGAAGCCGTAGGCGGGACCCTGCTGCATGGTTCGCCTGCCCCAAACATGCCGGTGGAACGGATCGTTACCGACAGCCGCAGCGCAGGCATGGGGCAGGGGCGTATGTTCGTGGCCATCGTTACCCGCAAGGGCAACGGGCACGACTACATAGAACGGATGTACCGGAGCGGGGTGCGCTGCTTCCTTGTAAGCGAGAACCGTGGCGAGTACGCCTCCATGCCGGAAGCCTGCTTTATTCATGTGCCCGACACCTTGGCGGCCCTGCAGCGTCTGGCATCAGCTCAGCGTAAGAAATTCAACATACCCGTGATTGCGGTTACGGGCAGCAACGGCAAGACGGTGGTCAAGGAATGGCTGTCGTATCTGCTGGGTGCCTCCAGGCATGTGGTGCGCAGTCCGCAGAGCTATAATTCGCAGATAGGTGTGCCCCTTTCGGTACTGCAGATGCAGGCCGGACACGAGGCGGCCGTTTTCGAGGCGGGCGTTTCCAAACCCGGAGAGATGGAGGCCTTGGGCGAGGTGATACGTCCCACTTTCGGCATATTCACCAATATCGGTTCGGCGCACGATGCCGGTTTTCCCGACCGGAACGCCAAGATTGCCGAAAAAACGCTGCTTTTCAAACACGCGCAAACGCTTCTGTGGTGCGCCGATTATCTGGAAATAGGCCGGCAGATCGAAAGGCAGGTAGAGGCGGGCGTCCTTTCCCGGCAAATGCAGAAGGCCACCTGGACGCTGAATTCCGCCACCGAAGCCGACCTCAAGGTGTCCAGGCTCGAAAGGACACAGGGCGGTACGCGTATCCATGCGCGCTACCTGCAGCAGGACATCGATATCGAGATACCCTTTGCCGACAAGGCTTCCGTGGAAAACGCCGTGCACTGCTGGCTGGCCATGCTGCTTCTGGGCTACGGCAACGCGCAGATAGCCCCGCTCATGGCGCATCTGCCCATCGTGGAGATGCGTATGGAGATGAAAGAGGGCGTGGGCAACGGATTCGTGGTGAACGACGTGTATAATTCCGACTTCAACTCGTTTTGCGTGGCGGTCGATTTCCTGTGTCAGAACGCCGGAAGCCGCCCCAAATGCGTGATACTTTCGGACATCCTGCAATCGGGGCGTACCGAAGAAGAACTATATGCGGAAGTGGCCGAGGTGCTTTTAGGCAAGGGCATCGACGAAATGGTGGGCATCGGGCCGGCCATGGCGCGGCAAAAGGTGTCGTTCGCCGGAATCAAGGCCCGTTTCTATGCCGATACGGAAGCGTTCCTGAGCGATTTCTCGCTGGAGTATTATTACGGGAAGGCCGTGCTGCTGAAAGGGGCGCGCGTGTTCAGTTTCGAGCGCATCGCCGCCCAGTTGCAGCGTCAGGTGCATCAGACGGTAATGGAAGTGAACCTTACGGCCTTAGTGCACAACATCAATTTCTTCAGGAGCCTGATCAGGCCGCAGACCAAGCTGATGGTGATGGGCAAGGCCTTCTCCTACGGCAGCGGCAGCCACGAGATAGCCGGCACCTTGGTGTATAATCACGTGGATTACGTTACGGTGGCCTATCCCGACGAGGCGGTGGCGCTGCGCAACAACGGCATCAACCTGCCCGTCATGTGCATGAACCCCGAGGAAGAGGGCATGGAAACGGTGCTTCGCTACGGCATAGAGCCGGTCATCTACAATTTCCGCACCTTGGAGACCCTGCGCCGCTGTATGGACGGAATGGGCTTGAAGGCCAAAGACAGCGTGAGGATTCATATCAGCCTCGACACGGGCATGCACCGCATGGGCTTCGAGGAGGCCGATCTGGATGCCTTGATTTCCGCCCTGCAGGCCGAGGAACGCTGCCGGGTGCAGTCGGTGTTCACGCACCTGGCCACGGCGGATATGCCCGAGATGGACAACTACACGAAGGCGCAGCTGGAACGCTACACCCGCTGGAGCGAACGTATCCTGAGTGCTTTCCCCTACGGAATCATGCGGCACTGCCTGAACACGGCGGGCATCTTCCGCTTTCCCGAATACCAGTTCGACATGGTGCGCTTAGGCATCGGGGCGTACGGTGTGGGCACGGACGAGAAGATGCAGGCCTGTCTGGAAACGGTAAGCACGCTCAAGACGGTGATCTCGCAGGTGCGCACCATTCCCGCGGGTGACGCGGTGGGCTACGGCCGCCGTTTCGTGGCGCAGCGGGAAACCAAGGTGGGCGTGATCGGCATCGGCTATGCCGACGGGCTGAACCGGCACCTGGGCAACGGAAACGGCAAGGTGTGGGTAAAGGGTCATCTGGTGCCGATTATCGGCAGCATCTGCATGGACATGTGCATGATCGACATTACCGGCACCGACATTGCCGAAAAAGACGAAGTGATCGTGTTCGGCAGGGAAAATCCCATTTCCAACCTGGCGGAAGCCCTGGGCACGATTCCCTACGAGATACTTACCGGCGTTTCCCAACGGGTAAAGCGCGTTTATTACAGAGAATAGAAATGAATACATTCGGCAGGACATTACGTTTGGCGAGCTTCGGCGAGTCGCACGGAGCGGCCTTGGGCGGCATGATAGACGGTTTTCCGGCGGGCGTGCCCATCGATATGGACTTGCTTCAGGCCGATCTGGACAACCGCAAGCCTTCGCAACAGCTTGCCGGCAGCGGCCGGGGCGAGGAAGACCGGATCGAGGTGCTTTCGGGCGTGTATCAAGGGCGAAGCCTGGGCTCTCCCATCGGGTTCATCATACGTAACAACGATGCCCGCAGTGCCGACTATGCCGAAATGGAGCGGATGTTCCGTCCCGGGCATGCCGACGATACCTACCAGAATAAGTACGGTTTGCGTGATGTGCGCGGGGGCGGCCGTGCCTCGGCGCGCGAAACGGCGGTGCGGGTGGCAGGCGGCGCGTTCGCCAAGATGCTGCTGGCCACGCAAGGCGTGCGGGTGCATGCCTATACCCAAAGCATAGGCGATGTAGCGCTGCCGGATTCGGTGGCGGCGGAGGCCGGGAAGGCCTACGGATTCGTGAGCCGTTGTCCGCATCGGGAAACCGATGAGGCCATGCAGCGGCTGCTGCAGGAAACCCGGCAAAAGAAAGACAGCGTGGGCGGGGTGGTTGCCTGTATCGCCACCGGGATTCCCGCCGGTTGGGGCGAACCCCTCTATGACAAGTTGAGCGCGCGCCTGGCCTATGCCATGATGGGCATCAACGCCGCGCGCGGATTCGAGATAGGCTGCGGCTTCGGCGCCGCGCGCATGAACGGCAGCCTGCACAACGACCGTTGGCTGCCCAACGGCACCACCGAAAAGAACCTGTGCGGGGGCGTGCGCGGAGGCATCTCCACCGGCGAACCCTTGTTGTTCCGCGTGGCCTTCAAGCCCGTTCCCAGTATCGCGCAGGAACAGGAGCTCTTGGGGATGGACGGCAAGCTGCACCGCCTGGCCATAGGCGGCCGGCACGATGTGTGCTGTGTTCCGCGCGCGGTAA
Organism: Ruminococcus flavefaciens; assembly: GCA_023667315.1. Taxonomy (GTDB): domain Bacteria; phylum Bacteroidota; class Bacteroidia; order Bacteroidales; family P3; genus Pullibacteroides. The sequence goes on along the minus strand of JAMPAI010000015.1, from coordinate 36,145 downwards.
GCGTGGTGGAAGCCATGGCCGCCCTCTGCCTGGCCGACTTCATGCTGTTGGATAGATGCAGTCGGGTCAAGGACCGTTCTTACTTGTCGTCGTAGTGACCGTAAGCGGCAAGCACCAATATCAATACTTCTTGTTCTTGAATTTGATACACAAGGCGATGTTTTTTGGAGATAGAACGCGACCATTGTCCGGCTCTGTTTCCGACAAGCCGATGCGGATGACCGGTGCCTGTTGTGGGATGGAAAATCAACTCGTTCAGTAACGCGACTGCTTTCTTGAATGATGCCGGATCGCTTTTCTTGAGTTTGCGTAAGTCTTCTTCGGCATCGAGGGTGTAGGTAATTTTATACATTGCCTACAGTTTCTTGAGCCAGGCGTTCATGGCCTCCTGATTGTCGAAACAAACGCACTCTCCGTTTTCGGCCTGCTGCATTGAGTGTTCTATTTTGGCAAAGTAATCTTCTTTACTCATTTTCGTTTCATCTTCCTTGCGTTTCTCCGCCGCCAGTCTGCCAAGGTATTTCGCCGCCTTTTTCATCAGGCTTTCTTCTTCCGCGATAGTGCTCAGACTGCGGTAAATCTCCGCATTCAGTTGTGCCGTGGTCATATTGTCCTCCCTTCTGAGTTCCTAATGTTGCAAATATAATCAATTCCGAAAAGCGTTTCCGGAATAGGCGCTTTTGCGTTAAATTTGTGGTGTGAACCATACAACAAATACGCATGGAAGTATATAAATTCGGCGGTGCTTCGGTAAAGGATGCCGAAGCCGTAAGAAATGTGGCGGACATTCTCAACACGCAGGTAAAGGGTCCCGTATGCGTGGTTATCTCGGCCATGGGCAAGACCACCAATGCCCTGGAAGCCGTGCTGGATGCCTTCTACCATCATCAGGACAATCAGGATGCCCTTTTTAAAGACCTTATAGCCAAACATATCGCCATTCTCCGCGAATTGTTTCCCGACAACGCCCACGCCGTTTACGGCAAGGTAAAGAACCTGTTCGGCGAACTCTACGGCAAACTTTCCGGAATCGCCGATATGGCGTACGACTGCGCCTACGACCAGGTGGTTTCCTACGGCGAGCGGCTTTCCACCTGCATCGTTTCCTCCTACCTGAGCGAGGTGGGCATCTACAACCACGAACTGGACGCCACCAAACTGCTGCTTACCGACGGACGTTTCCGCGAAGGCAAGGTCGTTTGGGAAGAAACCGAGACCCGTATCCGCCAGGCCGTGGCCAACGCGATGGACGAGCAGACGCAGATCGTGATCACCCAGGGCTTTATCGCCTGCGACACCCAGGGCAACACGGTGACGCTCGGGCGCGAAGGCTCCGACTACTCGGCGGCGGTGTTCGCCTATTGCCTCGATGCCGAACGCATCACGATCTGGAAAGACGTTCCGGGGGTCTTGAACGCCGACCCCAAGTATTTCAGCCATACCGAGAAGTTAGACTACATTTCCTATTACGATGCCACGGAACTGGCCTATTACGGCGCCAGCATCATCCATCCCAAGACGATAAAGCCCCTGCAGAACAAGCATATCCCCCTGCACGTGCGCTCGTTTGTAGACGTGGAGGCTCCCGGCACCTGGGTCGGGCTCGACAACGTGCCCAACAGCAAGGTTCCCTCGTATATCTTCAAGAACAACCAGGTGCTGCTGTCGATCTATCCCAAGGACTTCTCGTTCGTAGATGAACATAACCTTTCCGGCATATTCGGCTGTTTCGTTAAATACGGACTGAAGATAAACATGATGCAGAACTCGGCCTTGAGCTTCTCGGTGTGCATAGACGGCAGCAAGGGCGACCTGCAGGGCGCCATCGAGACCCTCTCCCAACAGTACGACTGCCGCTATAACGGCGATTTGAAACTGGTTACGATACGTCACTACACGCAGGAGGTGATAGACCGCCTGGTGGGCGACATCCAGGTGATGCTCGAACAGCGCAGCCGGCAGGCCGTGCAACTGGTGCTTAAACCGTAGCGGAGCCGCTGCATGAAAAAGCAAAAACTCTTTCTGATTTCGGTCGTGATGACGCTTTCCCTGTTGGGATTGCTGTCGGTGCAGTTCTATTGGACAAGGCGCATCTTCGCCATCGGGGAGGATTTCATCAACCATTCGGCGCATGCGGCCATGGAGGAAGTGGTGGCCGTTCTCGACAAGGACGTCTCCTCGGCCCGCTGGCTGCGGGTGCAGAACCTGCGCAGGCTCGACTTCGAGCTGGATTCGGTGGATGCCGTGATCGGCTCGCTGCGCTACAGTTATCCGCAGGTGCTGCACGAAACCTGCGGATTAGTGTGGAACGAAGACGGCGGCTACACCCTGGTGCACAAGCGCCTCAAGAGCATGAAATGGAGCGATACGGTAAACGGGGTGGTGCTTACGGGCAGTTTCATGCAGGCCGAAGGCGATCTTCCGGCGCGGCTCCCCGACACCTTGGCGCGGCAGATCGAAACCGCCTACCGTAACCTGTTGCAACGGCGCGACGACCTGATGTATGCGCGCCGGATGCTGAACGAGATGATGCGTTCCTCGCTCAGCCAGGCGCCCGAAAGGGAAGTGGGCGCCCAGATCGCCCCCAAGGTGCTCGATTCCATGATAAGCTCGGCATTGGTGGCCCACAACCTGAACACCACTTGCGAATGGGGCGTGTACAGCAGCTACAGTTCCAAGCTCCTGTTGCAGAAAACCGGAAGATACGGGGTCGAACTGCTGCAAAGCCCGCTCATCTACCGCCTTTTTCCCTCGCAGCCCACCGATTATCCCACCTTCCTGCTGCTTTATTTTCCCAACCGTCTGGCCTTTATTTTTGCCCAGATGTGGTATCTGGTGGTGGCCTCGGTGGTGCTGTTCGTGCTGCTGATCTACATTTTCGTCTATACCGTGGTCTCGATCTGGCGGCAGAAGAAGCTTACCGAGATGAAGAGCGATTTCATAAACCACGTTACCCACGAGATAAAGACGCCGGTAAGCACGATCGCCCTCGTGTGCGAGTCGTTGGACGACCCCGACATGCACTACGACCAGGAAGGCTTGAAAGAACTGTTCCGCATTATCCGCAACGAGAACCAGCGGCTCCAGTCGCTCAGCGGGCAGATTATCCAGATTTCGCGTATGGAAAAGGGCGACTATTTCCTCAACAAGACCGAATTTCCGCTGCACAAGGCCATCGAGGAGGCGGTCAACAACACAGGTTTTCAGGTAATGCACAAAAACGGAAGCATCGTAACGCATCTGGAGGCGCATAACGACCTCGTTACCGGCGACCGCACCCATATCGTGCACATCATCTCCAACCTGATCGACAACGCCAACAAATACTGCACGGAAAAACCGCTGATCGAGATCACGACCCAGAACGTGGAGGGCGGCATCCGCGTGGATGTAAAGGACAACGGCATCGGCATCGCCAAGGCAAACCAGAAGAAGATTTTCGACAAGCTCTACCGGGTGCCTACCGGCAACCTGCACGATGTAAAGGGCTTCGGGCTGGGGCTGAGTTATGTGGCTTCCATCATGAAGCAGCACGGCGGGCGGGTGTGGCTCGAAAGCGAGCCGAAGGAAGGCTCCGTGTTCCATCTTTTTTTCGTGCAGGAAAAAGGTTAATTTTGTAAGTTTAGACGATTTGCAAACCCGGGGTACGCCCCGCAAAACGAATAAGAAATGAAGACAGCTTATGTTTTTCCCGGACAGGGAGCACAGTTTTCGGGTATGGGCAAAGACCTGTACGAAAAATATCCGCAGGCCAAGGAAATGTTTGAAAAGGCCGACAGCATCCTCGGTTTCAAGATTACCGACATCATGTTTTCCGGCAGCGATGAAGACCTTAAGCAGACCAAGGTTACGCAGCCGGCCGTTTTCCTGCATTCGGTAATCTGGGCGGCCTGCCTGCCCGACTTCAAGCCCGATATGGTGGCCGGTCACTCCCTCGGCGAATTTTCGGCTTTGGTGGCCAACAAGGCCTTGAGCTTCGAAGACGCCCTGGTGCTCGTTTCCAAACGTGCCAACGCGATGCAGAAAGCCTGCGAGATGAACCCCTCCACGATGGCGGCCATCATCGGCCTGCCCGATGAAAAGATTGAGGAAATCTGTGCGGGCATTGCCGGCGAGGTGGTGGTTCCGGCCAATTACAACAGCCCCGGCCAGCTGGTTATTTCGGGCAGCATGAAGGGTATTGAGGAAGCCTGCGAACAGTGCAAGGCCGCCGGCGCCAAACGCGCCCTGCCGCTCAAGGTGGGCGGCGCTTTCCATTCCCCGCTTATGGAACCGGCCCGTGTGGAACTTTCGCAAGCTATCGAGGCCACCAGGTTCAACACCCCCGTCTGCCCCGTTTATCAGAATGTAGATGCGCAACCCTATACCGATCCCGAAAAGATCAAGGCCAATCTGATTGCCCAGCTTACCTCGCCCGTGCGTTGGACGAAAATCGCCCAGAACATGCACGCCGACGGCGCCACCCGCTTTATCGAGGTAGGCCCCGGCAAGGTGCTCCAAGGCCTGGTGGGCAAGATCGTGCCGGGCGTGGAAGTGATGGGTGCCGAATAACCGATTAAACTACGTGGAGACATGGCAAAGAAAGCCCTGAATGCCGATGAACTGCGTGCCGAGATAAAGCGGCTCACCGCTGAGTATTATCAGGCTCAGTTCGGAAGCAGACCCGAACCCGAAGCGGGGCAGAAGCAGGAAGTGCGGTATGCCGGACGGGTGTTCGACGAACACGAGATAGTGAATCTGGTGGATTCTTCCCTGGATTTCTGGCTTACCGAAGGCCGTTACGCCAAGGAGTTTACCGATAAGTTCAAGGCCTATATCGGTCTGAACCACGCTTTTGCGGTGAACTCCGGCTCTTCGGCCAACCTCTTGGCCCTGACTGCGCTTACCAGCCATCTTTTCGGAGCCAAACGCCTTAAGAAAGGCAGCGAGGTGATTACGGTGGCGGCCGGTTTCCCCACCACGGTGAACCCGATTATCCAGAACGGTCTGATTCCCGTGTTCGTGGACGTGGAACCGGGCAACTACAATATGCTTATAGAGCAGGCCCGCCGCGCCATCACCACCGAGACCCGTGCCATTATGCTGGCCCATACCTTAGGCAATCCTTTCTGTCTGGAGGAAGTGATGAAATTAGCCGAGGAATACGGCCTGTGGGTTATCGAAGACTGCTGCGATGCGCTCGGTTCCACCTACAAGGGTAAGAAAACAGGCACTTTCGGCCATGTCTCCACCTTCTCGTTCTATCCGGCACACCATATCACCACGGGCGAAGGCGGCATGGTCTGCACCGATGACCCGCTTATCGCCAAGGCGGTGCGCTCTTTCCGCGACTGGGGGCGCGACTGTTCCTGCGAGGGCGGGCAGAACAACCGTTGCGGCTGCCGCTTTACCAAGCAATACGGCGAGCTTCCCTTGGGCTACGATCACAAGTACGTGTATTCCCATATCGGCTACAACCTTAAGATGACCGATATGCAGGCGGCCATCGGCAGTGCGCAGATGGACAAACTGCCGAAGTTCGTTGAAAGACGCAAGGAAAATTTCCGCGCTTGGGAAAAAGGTTTCAAGCCGCTCGAAAAATTTTTTATCCTACCTGTGGCCGAACCCGATTCGGATCCGGCCTGGTTCGCCTATCCGGTTACGGTAAGGGAATCGGCAGGGTTCACCCGCACCGAGTTTACCGACTTCCTGAGCCGTATGGGTGTGGAGACCCGCAACCTTTTTGCCGGCAATATGGTGAAGCAGCCGGCTTACCTGCAGGTGGAAAAACGCATTGTGGGCAACCTGGAAAACACCGACATCATTATGGAGCGCACGTTTTTCCTGGGCACTTACCCTGGTTTGACCGCGACCCAAATCGAATATTCGTTGAATCAGATCCACGCTTTTTTGAAAGGAAAAGGCTTGGAATAGACACGAAAACAGTAGAAAATGAAAGTAGTTCTCTTGGCGGGCGGCTTCGGCACCCGGCTTTCGGAAGAAACCGAAACGCGGCCCAAACCTATGCTGGAAATCGGAGGAAAGCCCATTCTCTGGCATATCATGAAGATATATTCGCACTACGGATTCAACGAGTTTATTGTTTGCTGCGGCTACAAGGCCCATATGATCAAGCAGTATTTCGTTGACTATTTCCTGCATCGTGCCGATATGACCATAAATCTGTCGGACAACACCATCGATATACACCACTCCAATGCCGAACCGTGGAAGGTCACGCTGGTGGATACAGGCCTCAATACCATGACCGGTGGCCGTATCAAGCGGATTAAAGAATATCTTTCTCCCGATGAACCTTTTATGCTTACCTATGGCGATGGTGTTGCAGACATCGATATTTCTGCGCTTTTGAATTTTCACCGAGAACAGAAAAAACAGGCTACCGTAACGGTTGTGCAACCTGCAGGTAGATTCGGTGCCGTTACTTTCGACGGGCAAGACGGAGTTAAAATTTTTTCGTTTCAGGAAAAGCCCAAGGGCGACAATGTTTGGATAAACGGTGGATTTTTTGTGCTCGAACCTGGCGTTCTCGATTACATAGAGGATGATAACACGGTATGGGAGCGAAAGCCGCTTGAAACGCTTGCCGCTCAGGGAGAATTGGTGGCTTATCGTCATCGCGGTTTTTGGAAACCGATGGACACCCTGCGCGAGAAACGTGAGCTGGAAACTTTATGGGATTCCGGTTCTGCGCCTTGGAAAGTTTGGTAAGGTAACCTTGGGTGCCGGTTCTTGACAGCTTTGCATCCGGTTCTCTTAATAAATAGATATAGAAAAAGAGGACTGGATGTAAAAATATAACAAAATGTTTGGAGATTTCTACAAAGGCAAACGGGTCCTGATAACGGGGCATACGGGTTTCAAGGGCAGTTGGCTCGCCATCTGGCTTCATCAAATGGGTGCCGAAGTGGTAGGGGTGTCTTTAGCGCCGCTTACTTCCCGCGATAACTTCTTGCTTTCGGGTATAGGTACCCGTATCCATGCCGATTTGCGTGCCGACATCTGTAACGGCGAGAGGATGAAAGGAATTTTTGCCGAATATAGTCCCGACATTATATTCCACTTGGCTGCGCAGCCTTTGGTGCGTCTTTCATATTCCATCCCCGTGGAAACCTATCAAACCAATGTGATGGGTACGATAAACATTTTGGAGGCGGTACGCGTTACTCCAAGTGTAAAGGTGGCGGTGATGATTACAACCGACAAATGTTATGAGAATCGGGAGCAGTCCGACGGATATAAGGAAGACGATGCGATGGGCGGTTACGATCCCTATAGCAGTAGCAAAGGCGCTGCCGAGATAGCCATCAGCAGTTGGCGTCGCAGTTTCTTTAATCCCGAACAATACGAAAAACACGGCAAAAGTGTAGCCAGTGTGCGTGCCGGTAATGTGATAGGCGGCGGTGACTGGGCCTTGGACCGGATTATTCCCGATTGCGTGCGTGCAATGGAAGCGGGTAAGCCTATTGAGATTCGCAGTCCCCAATCGGTGCGTCCGTGGCAGCATGTGCTGGAACCGCTCGGCGGCTATCTGCTGTTGGCGCAAAAAATGTGGCAGGAACCCACGGCATATGCCGAAGGCTGGAACTTCGGCCCCCGAAAGGAAAGTGTGGTACCGGTGTGGGAGGTGGCGCGGATGATGATAAATGAATACGGTTCGGGAACCTTGTGCGACATTTCTGATTCGAAGGCCTTGCATGAAGCTAAATTGTTGACGTTGAATATCGACAAGGCGAAAGCGAGATTGGGGTGGGAGCCGAAGATGAATATCCACGAATGTGTGGCTATGACCGCCCGTTGGTATAAGGATTACCAGGTCCGCAACGTTTATGACCTTTGCGCGGAACAAATCGAACAATATACAAGAAAATGAAAAAACTCATATCCATATTGACGCCTTGCTACAACGAAGAGGAGAACATACCTGTTTTATGTCAGCGGGTACGTGAGGTAATGGCTCAAATTCCTCAGTATGAATACGAGCATATCTTTATCGACAATGCTTCCAAAGATAACACGGTGGCACAAATCAGGAAAGAGATAGAAGACGATAAGCGAATCCGTTGCATTGTGAACATTAGGAACTTCGGACAAAGCAACTCTCCTTTTTACGGAATAAGGCAGTGTTACGGGGATGCCGTGATCTTTATGGTGGCCGACTTGCAGGATCCTCCCGAAAAAATTCTTGAATTCGTAAAGAAATGGGAAGAAGGAAGCAAGGTGGTGATGGGGGTGAAGAACAAAAGTAAGGAAAGCAGGTTGATGTTTTTCTTGCGAAAAGTTTTTTACAGTTTAATCGACAAAATGTCGGATGTTGAGCAGGTGGCGAACTACTATGGATTCGGACTCTACGACCGGGAATTTGTGGATATGTTGCGGCAAATCGATGATCCCAATCCGTATTTCAGGGGTCTTGTGAATGAGATGGCATACGATCGGTCTATTGTATATTACGAACAGCCTGTACGCTTATATGGCAAAACAAAAAACAATTTCTTCTCGCTGTATCATGTCGCGATGCTCGGTTTTGTAAGCTATTCGAAGATCCCTTTACGTTTGGCGAGTTTTGTGGGGATGGCCGTTGCGCTTGTCAGTTTTTTGATCGGTCTTGTATATTTAGTTTACAAACTGATTTTTTGGGACTCTTTTCAAGCAGGGCAAGCCCCCCTTGTTATCGGTATTTTCTTCCTTTCGGCCGTGCAACTTATCTTTATCGGTGTGATAGGGGAATATATAGGGGATATTCAAAGCCAGGTAAAAAAGCGGCCTTTGGTTATTGAAAAGACGAGAATTAATTTTCCCGACGATTATCCTACATCAAAGTCAAAATGAAAATATTCGTAACGGGAGGTACTGGGTTCCTCGGACATCATTTTGTGCTTAGGGCATTGGAAGCGGGTCATGAGGTGCTTTGCCTCAGGAGGACTTCTTCCATAAATAGGTTCCCCTCCTTATTGAGTGAGCGGATAAAATGGGTTATCGACGACGGAAGTATGGAGGCATCGGTAAACGAGTTCGCTCCCGATGTTTTGTTTCATGCGGCTTGGGCTGGAGTGAGAGGGCCGGAACGGGAGGAAGAGGATGTGCAGGCAAGGAATATCCGGTTGACGGACAGGTTTTTCCGTCTATACCCGTATAGGCAGATTATCAGTCTGGGCAGTCAGGCGGAATATGGATATTATGATTGTCGTATATCGGAAGAAGACGCAGTTAAACCGATCTCGGAATATGGGAAGGCAAAGGATAAATGCAGGAGAAACCTTCAGGAATACTGTCGGGAAACCGGTATCGAGTGGCAATGGATCCGAATTTTTACGGTATTCGGCGAACTGCAGGACGGAGGTCTTATACAAGCCTTTACGCTAAAGTGCTTGAATCAAGAGAAGGAGTTCCGTACTACGGAAGGCTGTCAGAAATATTCCTATCTCTATTCTTCGGATTACGCCGATGCGTTGTGCCGGATAGTTGGGGCGAAAGGAAAAAGCGGGGTCTATAATCTTAGTCAGCCGGCGGAAATTCATTCCAATAGAGAAATTTTAGAAAAAATCAAGGCTGTCTTGAAATCGCCCATAGAAATAAAATATGGAACGATTCCATATAGTGAGAATCAAATTATGTTGATGGACGGTACGGTGGAGAAATTTGAATCACAGTTCGGCGCCATACCGAATTCCAAGTTCGACCTTGCGCTCGAATCCACGATAAAAAGTTATTTGAACTTATGAAAAGGAACGGATCAATTCTTCGTTTAGCGAAAGATATACGCATAGAGGCGCTTAAAATGGTAACGGAGGCTAAGGCGTCGCATATTGCCGGAGCCCTCTCCATGGCGGATATCTTGGCCGTCCTCTATGGCAAGTATTTAAAATTCGATGCCAAGGAGCCATATTGGGCGCAACGGGACCGTTTGATATTGTCGAAGGGACATTGCTGCACGACCTTGTATGCGGTTTTGGCATTGAAAGGTTTTTATCCACTCGAAAAATTGCATGAATATGGCAAAGAGGGAAGTTACATGATTTCCCACATTTCATCCAAGTTGCCGGGGGTGGAGTTCTCTTCGGGTTCTCTTGGACATGGGTTGCCATATGCTTGTGGATTGGCATTAGCGGCAAAATGTAAAGGGGAACGGCATAAGGTGGTCTGTATTCTCGGGGATGGCGAGATGGAAGAAGGCTCCAATTGGGAAGCCGTATTGTTTGCCCGTCAGCACTGTCTGGATAATCTGATATTCATTATAGACTATAATAAAATTCAAGCTATGGGGTATGTACAGGATATCCTTGGGCTTGAACCGCTCGATAAAAAGTTGGATTCGTTCGGTGCCGGGGTACAGGTAATCGATGGCAATGATTTGGAAATGGTAGATAAGGCACTTGCATGTTGTTGGTCTTCGACGGAGGGAAAACCTCAGGCCATTATTGCCCATACGCGTAAAGGCAGTGGAGTGTCGTTTATGGAAGATAATTTAAAATGGCACTATAGTAATCCGACAGAAGAAGATTTGAAGAAAGCAATCGAAGAAATAGAGGCAAGATGAGAACGGCATTCATACAACAACTGATAGAGGAACGGGAGATCAATGATAAGATCTTTCTTATTGTAGGAGACTTGGGATATAACGTCGTGAACACGTTTGCCGAAAGGTTTCCGTCAAGTTACTTAAACGCCGGAATCGCGGAACAAAATATGATGGGGGTGGCGGCAGCCATGGCGGCCGAAGGCTATATCGTATATGTTTATTCGATCGGCAATTTCCCTACATTGAGGTGTATGGAACAAATCCGCAATGACGTTGCGTATAACAATCTCAATGTGAGAATCGTTTCTGTTGGCGCGGGATTTGCCTACGGATCGCTGGGAGCGTCCCATCATGCCACCGAAGACATCGCTATGATGACCGCCATTCCCAATATGGCGGTATGCAGTCCGGGAGACCCTGCCGAAGCCAAGAGGATAACGGAGATTTCCGTAAGGCATCAGGGGCCGATGTATCTACGGATAGGCAAGGCGGGAGAAAAAAACGTTCATGGGGAAAGCGTCAGGTTGGATTTTGAATTGGGAGACATCTTACCTGTAGGGACTTCGAAAGCAGCCGACACTACCGCGGTGCTGACCACCGGGTCGATATTGTATAGCGCCTGGGAGGCCATCAGCGGAAACAACCTGCAATATGCTTTGTATAGTGTTCCAAGCATTAAGCCGATAGACAAAGATCAATTGATTCGGATAGCCGATAGATACAATGAAATAGTTACCTTAGAGGAACATCAGTTAAACGGAGGACTCGGCTCTTTGATCGCATCTTCCGTTTCGGATCTGTATTCAGAAGGAAAAATTTCCCGTTTCCCCCGTATAAAGAGAATTGGTGTGGACGATAAATTTATATACAAGGTCGGTTCACAGCATTCCATACAATTAAGGGAAGGCCTGACCCTTTAAAATCGGCCTTCTCTCAGGAAATAAGCAATGGTTATTTGTAATTCGCAAAGCCCCGAAGTGGCGGGAAAAATGTATCTTTACCTCATTGGAATGTTTTATCGGATTACCAGAATAAACAAATAATGAAAAGAAACCTATCCATTGGAAGTGTGGTGTGCGCCATGCTTCTCTTTATGGGACTCGCGCACGCCCAGACAACCGAGATCGCTCCCGCAGCCTACATCGTGCTGTCGGTAAACAGCCAGTCGGCAACCGATACGGTGCAGAAGGCCTTCGACGGAGATACGGCCACGTGGTGGGCCTTGGGCGGCGATACGCCGATTCCCGCCGTGTTGGTGCTGGATTTGGGGCAGGAGCACCATGTATCCGGCATCCGCTATCTCTGCAATCTGCAGAACGAGAGCGACAAACTTAAGGAATATGCCGTTTATGTAACCAACGACACCCTCGATTGGGGCGAGCCTCAGGCCTCCGACGCTATTTTTTGGAATCCCGCCGCGGATGTTTCCTCCAAAGACTTGCTTTTCGGCGCCGTAAGGGGGCGTTTCGTCAAGATCGTCTATTTAGACAACGCCAACACCTGGAACCGTTCCATACAGACGGCCGAACTGCGCGTGCTGGAAGATGCCAATGCCACTGAGTTTCTCAAGAACCAGTTGCTGCGCACCGATTCGCTGCCCGTGTTGGTTTCTTCGTTGGATACCGTTTACCTCAAGGCAACATCCACCTCGGGGCTGCCCGTAAAGTTCAAGGTGCTTTCGGGTTCGGCCAAGGTCATGGAACGCAACGACAGCTGCTTCCTGGTTGCGGACGGGCTGAAGGAACCGACGGCCACCCTCGTGTTGGAAGCCGTGCAGGAAGGCAATGAAGAATATTTTCCGGTGCGCCACGTATTCGGGGTTCAGATGGACAATCCCTTGCTGTACGGGGTGCAGCTCTATACGCCCTTGGTGGAATCCGAAATCATCGCCATGCCTTCCGACACGCTTACCTATCCCTTGTGGGCGCGGGCGGAAATCGGCTCGACCTTCAACCGCATTACCGAAGTGAAGATGGAGGTGGAAGGCGTTTCCGTTAAAACCCATTGGGATGCCAATACCAACACCCTCCGTGCTGATTTTGTGCCGGGGCGTTACGGTGATTTTACCGTCAGTTTCTATGCCGCCGCCGACAACGGCCGCGACACCGCCTTTACGCGCACAGTTACGGTAGATAGCGTGGAAGAATCGCGCACGGTGCGAGCCTTCGAACATATGCTCATCAACTTTCCCGATCCGGGGCGCACCAACGGTGGGGTGTTCGTGTTTCCGCAGCATGTGGGTAGCTACCGGCGCATCATCGCCAAACTGGATATGAAATGCCCCGATATCGATGAAGGTTGCGACGACTGGGATCGCGTGGCCTGGGTGGAGATGCAGACCCCCGATGGGCAGTGGCGCGAGATTATCCGATATACCACCGCCTACGGCGTTCCCTGCCAGCACGAATTGAATGTAAGCGACTTTTCCTCTTGGCTGCAGGGCGAGGTGCCCATGCGTATGTTTATCGACACCTGGGGTTCGGGCGGCTACGACATCACGCTCGATTTCGAGTTTGTGAAAGGCTTGCCGCAGTATCTCTACAGTGCCGTCGTGCCGCTGTGGAACGGCAACTTTCCTTTCGGAGACCCGGCCAACCTGCAGCCGATGGACACCCTGCGCCTGGCAACGCCCGAAGGCGCTGCGGCCTTGAACCTGAAAGTGGTTACCACCGGTCACGGCTGGGGCGACAACAATACCTCCAATGCCGCTGAATTCTACCGGGCTAACCATAAGGTTTACGCCAATCAGACCGTATTCGAGCATTCCCCCTGGATGCAATGCCGTCCCAATCCCGACAATTGTACCGGACAAAAAGGGACATGGTCGTATAGCCGTGCCGGCTGGTGTCCGGGGGCGATCGCTCCGGGTTACAACTACAACCTGGCAGCCCAGTTAGGCAGCAAGGAACTGGAGCTGAAGTTCATTATGCAGGAAGACTATATGGATAAATGCCATCCCAATAATCCCGACTGCGTGAGCAAGGTTACCTGCAGCGACTGTAAGGATACCTACAACCCGCAGTACTACATCGCGTCCTACCTGATTGCCTACTATAACAGGATGTACGATTCCCTGCCGGAGGTGGCCAATGAACAGGTTGCCGGACGCGAGGAACTCAGGTTCTCGGTTTATCCCAACCCGGCTTCCGACCGCTTTTTCGTGCAGACCTACGGCGAAACGGGGCGCGGCAGCCTGCAAATCTTCAACATGAACGGCGAGACTATGCGGAGCACCGTGTTCAACAGCGGCGAGGAACTGAACGCCCGGGCTTTCGATGTACGCGATTTTCCCGCCGGGGTGTATTTCGTGCGTATCCAGACCCTGCACAGGAACGGCATCCAAAAAATAATCGTACGATAAATGGAAGCGGCACAAAAATATAACCTGAGCATCGTGGTGGCGATCGCCGCCAACCGCGCCATCGGCCGGAACAACGACCTGCTGTGGCATCTTTCCGACGACCTGAAGCATTTCAAGGCCCTGACCTCCGGGCATACGATCGTGATGGGGCGCAAGACCTACGAGTCGTTTCCCCGCCGTCCGCTGCCCAACCGTTTTCACGTGATATTGAGCAAGGAGGCCGCTTTCGAGGGCGAGAGCCTGCGCGTGGTGCGCTCCGTGGAAGAAGCCCTTTCGGCACTGCCGGCCGACAGCGAATCTTTCGTGATAGGCGGCGGGCAGGTTTACCGTATGTTCCTGCCTTATTGCCGCAAGGCCTACATTACCGAGGTACGGAAAGATTTCGAGGCCGATACGTTCTTTCCCGAACTTTCGCCTGACCAATGGCGGCTTGAAGAAGCGGGGCCATGGCACACGGACGAGGCCTCGGGTCTGGAATACCGTTATGTTACCTATGTAAGGAAGTAAGAAAATGGAAGAAAGAACTCTGTATCCTTTAAAGTTCATTCCCATCTTCAAGCAGAAAGTGTGGGGTGGAACCGCCATCAAAGACGTGTTGGGATTAGACTACGGCAAGATGGACAAATGCGGCGAGGTCTGGATGCTGTCGGGTCTGGAAGGCGATGAGTCGGTGGTGGCCAACGGCTTTTTAGAGGGCAACACCCTGCCCGAATTGGTGGAAGTGTATATGGGCGACCTCGTGGGTGAGGAAACCTATAGGCGTTTCGGCCTGCAGTTCCCCTTGCTTTTCAAGTGGATCGACGCCACGGCCGACCTTTCGGTGCAGGTGCATCCCGACGACGAGCTGGCTATGGAACGCGAGGGTTGCTTAGGCAAAGACGAGATGTGGTTTGTCCGTCAGGCGGAATTGGGGGCGAAGCTGGTCTGCGGCTTCAAGCCGGGCGTGAACCAGATGAAATACCTCAAGGCGCTTAAAGACGGCAAGATCGAAGACATACTGCGGCAGGAAGACGTGAACCGGGGCGACCTGTTCCATATTCCGGCGGGTACGGTGCACGCGCTCCGTTCCGGCATACTGCTGGCCGAGATACAGCAGAGCAGCGATCTCACCTACCGCATCTACGACTGGAACCGTATGGGGCTGGACGGAAAGCCCCGCCAGCTGCATATCGAGCAGGCGCTCAAGGCGCTGGATTTCGGCGACGGGCCGCAGGGCAGGAAACCTATGCTGGAAGCCGGCAGGATGCCTTACGGGCGGGTGCTGAACTCCACCAATCCCATGCTCGACAGCCCGCATTTCCGGGTCAACTACCTGCCCCTGAACCAAGGCGTGGAAAAAGACTTTACGGGCACGGATTCGTTTGTGGTCTATATGTGCACGGGGGGGGGCGGCGTATTGAAGGCCGACGGCAAGGCGGTGGAGATAAAGCAGGGCGAACTGGTGCTGATACCCGCCTGCTGCGACATCGTTGACCTCTTTCCCGACACCCACGGCATGGAGTTGCTCGAAATTTATGTACTTTCGCAGGAATCCGCTTCCGAAAGGGGCGCTTCGTTTGAACACTTTGGATTATGAATGTAGATATTGCACTGATATTTTTTGGATTGCTTGTGTTTTCGGCGCACGTTTTCGCCTCGCTGTATAACCGCAAGAAAATTCCGGACGTATTGCTGCTTATCTTGATCGGCTTGCTGGCCGGGCCGGTGCTGCATCTGGTGGATGTGGCCAATATGGGCGTGGGTGGCCCCGTGTTCGTAGCCATTACCCTGGTGGTTATCTTGTTCGAGGGCGGAACCTCGCTCTCGCTCAAGGTGATGCGCTCGGCCTGGAAAAGCACCATGTCGCTGACCCTTTTCTGCTTTTTCCTTTCCATGATGCTGACGGCAGTCATAGGTTGGGCGTTCGGTATGGAAATTCTCAGTGCATTGACCCTGGGTGCTATTCTGGGCGGCACCTCTTCGGCCGTGGTCATTCCCTTGGTCAGGATTCTGGATATAGGCGAGGAATCGCGCACCGTGCTGGTGCTGGAATCGGCGGCCACCGATGTGCTCTGTATCGTGTTCACCCTCTCCTTTATGCACGCCATGGAAATGGGCAAGCTGCAGGTGGGTTCGATCGTGGGCAATATCCTGTCGTCTTTCGTGCTGGCGGGCTTGCTGGGCTTTGCCGGCGCCTTGGTCTGGTCGCGCCTGCTTACCCAGATACGCAAGCTGCAGAACTCCATCTTCACCACGCCCGCCTTCGTGTTCGTTATCTACGGCATCGCCAATATGCTGGGCTACAGCGGGGCCATCGCCGCGCTGGTGTTCGGCATCACGATGGCCAATATCGACACCATCAAGAATAAGGTGCTCATCAAGGTGATGGGCGGCCCCGGACACCAACTCAACAAGACCGAAATGGTGTTTTTCGGCGAAATCGTGTTCCTGCTCAAGACCTTCTTTTTCGTGTATATCGGCATCTCGCTTGAATTCCACGACTGGCGTTCCATTCTGGCGGGGCTGGTCATTACGTTCGTGCTGTTTTTCGGCCGTATTGTCGCCGCCCGTTTCTTCTCGCCCAAAACGGCCGGGCCTTTCGACAAGACGGTTATCTCGATGATGGTTCCCAAGGGGCTTGCCGCCGCCGTACTGGCCGGATTGCCCTTGGCGGCCGGACTGCCGGATGGCGCGTTTATCAAGAACGTAACCTATTCGGTGGTGTTTTTCTCGATACTGTTCGTTTCGCTGATGATTCTTCTGGTGGACAAGTCCCGTTTCGTGCGCCATACCTTCGAACGCATGCTGGGCACGAACACCGATTCGGCCGACAGTATCTTTATGCACGATGTGGAACGTTACGGCGACCAGGAGGAAGACGGCCTGCCCGAAGACGCCGATGAAGTGCTGTACGAGCGTTCCCCCTATGTTTTCTTGCGCCAGCACGAGAAAGAACAGGTGGCCCGGCAGGAAAGCCCCGCCGGAAAATCTGAGGTCAAGAAGGAATCCGATACCCTGAAGCCGGAGAATCCGCTACCGGAACAGCTTTAGTATATCGTTGGCGAAAACGAGGATGATAAGCGCGAAGAGAAGCGCCATGCCGATCATCTGCGCCTTTTCCAACACGCGGTCGCTTACCTTGCGCCGTGTAATCATTTCGTAGAGCGTAAACATCATGTGCCCGCCGTCCAGGCCGGGAATGGGCAGGATGTTCATGAACGCCAGCACCAGCGACAGCATGCCGGTGATATACCAGAACCGCGCCCAGTTCCATACCGAACCGTAGATGGTGGCGATGCCGATGGGCCCCGAAATGCTTTCGCTGGCCTTTTCCTGGCCGCTCACCACTTTTCCCAATCCGCGTATGTTGGTCCACATCATGTCGAGGGCGTCGGTGGTGCCGTAACGGAGCGCGCTGCCCGCTGTGTAGGCTTTGGTCTGCAGGGGCGAATGCGAGAGGATGCCGATGGTGCCGTTGCTGTCGGTCTGAACGCAAAAGAGCAGGGTGTCGGTTCCGCGCAGGGCGGTAAGCAGGACGCTGTCGTTCTTATGCCCGGATACCGATTCCTTGAACGCTCCGAAAACGGGGGTAGGGGTTCGGTTCACGGCCACGATGAGGTCGCCTTTCCGAAGCCCGGCTGCATAGGCGGGATAACCCGCCACGGCGGTATCGACCAAGGTGGGGTAGTTGGTGATGTCGATAAAGGGAAAACCCGATGAATCGGCGGCCAGGCGCTTGTAGGCGTCCGACGGGATGCTTATCTGTATCCTTTCTCCGTCCCGCATCACGTTTAGGGTTCCGCCCAGAAGCAGGCTGCCGGGAACGGCGTCCGAAAAACGCTGCGGTGCCCTGTGTTTGGTGCCGATGATGCGGTCGCCCGTCTGCAAGCCCAGTTCCCGCGCCACGGGATAGGCGTAGATCCCGTTTTTGTTCACTTCCTCGGTGGGCAGGTAGGTCTTTTGATTGTGGAGCAGGAGTCCCGAAAAGATAAGGATGCCCACGATTAGGTTCATGAACACTCCGGCGGTAATCACGATAAAGCGTTTCCACGCGGCCTTGCTGCGGTATTCCCAGGGTTGGGGAGCTTTTTTAAGCGCATCCTTGTCCATCGACTCGTCAATCATGCCGGCAATCTTGCAGTAGCCGCCCAAGGGTAGCCAGCCTATGCCGTATTCGGTTTGCCCGATGCGGAACCGCAGCAGGCGGAAGCCCCCGGCATCGAAGAAAAGGTAGAACTTGTCCACGCGTATGCCGAACATCCGTGCGGCCAGGTAATGCCCCAGTTCGTGTACGAAAACCAATATGGAAAGGCCAAGCACCAACTGCCCGGCCATAACGAGTGCATTCATGGATTATAGTTTTTCCAGACAGAAATTCCGGCATTCGCGGTCGCTTGCTTCCAGTTGCTCCAGGTCGGGGCGGGCGATGAAGGGCACCCGTTCCATGGCTTTTTCTATCAGGTGGGCGATGCCGGTAAACGGAATCTTTTCCTGTAGGAAGGCCTGCACCGCCACCTCGTTGGCGGCGTTCATGATGCAGGGCATGTTGCCGCCCTTTTCGATGGCCTGATAAGCCAAGGCAAGACAGCGGAAGGTGTCGGTATCGGGCTTTTCGAAATGCAGCGCGCCGATGGCCGTAAGGTCGAGGCGCGGCAGTTCCAGGGGCAGGCGTTCGGGAAAAGTGAGCGCGTACTGTATGGGCAGCCGCATGTCGGGCAGACCCAACTGCGCCTTTACCGAACCATCGGCGAACGAAACGAGCGAATGGATGATGCTTTCCGGGTGTATCACCACCTCGATGTCCGAGGGCTGGACGCCGAAAAGCCACTTGGCCTCGATCATTTCCAGTCCCTTGTTCATCAGCGTGGCCGAATCGATCGATATTTTCCTGCCCATGTGCCAGGTGGGATGCTTGAGCGCCTGTTCGGGCTTCACGTCCTGCAGCTGTGCGGCTTTGCGCCCCCGGAAAGGGCCGCCCGAACCGGTAAGGAAAATCTTTTCCACGCGGTTGTCCACCTCTCCCGTAAGGCACTGGAAAATGGCGGAGTGTTCCGAGTCGATGGGGTTGATATAGACATGGTTCTCACGTGCCTTGCGGCACACGATCTCGCCGCCCGACACCAAGGTTTCCTTGTTGGCCAGGGCGATTTTCTTGCCCGCCTCAATGGCCCGCAGGGTGGGGCGCAGGCCGGCCGAACCCAAGAGGGCGGTTACCACCGTATCCACCGTATCGCAGCACACGGCATCCGTAATCGAAGACATGCCGGAAAACACCTTTACGTCGGTATCCGTCAGGGCTTCCTTTACCTTTTGATAATGGGCGTCGTTGCCGATCACCACCATGTTGGGCAGGAATTCCCGAGCCTGTTCAATCAACAGATCGGCCTGGTTCCATGCCGTGAGTATCTCAACGGAAAATTTGTCGGGATGCGCCCTTACCACATCGAGCGTCTGGGTACCGATGGAACCGGTGGAACCCAGAATCGCCAGTCGTTGGATTGCGCTCATAAAATCATGTGTTTTTCGGGGTCCACGGGCGTTCCGTTATACCAGAGTTCAAAGTGCAGGTGAACCACCTCGCCGTTTCTGGCCGATTGCCCGGCAATGCCGATGGCTTCGCCCGCCCGCACGAATTCGCCCGTTCGCTTAAAGAGGGTGGCCGCCGCCGTGTAGATGGAAATGATCTTGCTGTCGTGTTCGATCACCATGATATAGCCGCGCTCGGGACTCCAGGTGGTGAGCACCACCGAGCCGTCGAGCACCGACTTGATCACGCTGTTGGGCTCCACCTCAAGGTCGATGCCGTAGTGCCGGGTCTGGTGGTCGAATTTCTGATACACCGAGCCTTCGGCGGGCACGTAAAACAGGATGTTGTCGGCGAAGCTGGCGTTTTTGGGGTCGCCGCCGCTCAGCTGCACGGCGTTCAGGTCGAGTGTGTATTTGTCGGAACGCTCTATCTCGAGCCGCAGCAGCGAGTCGGCCAGGCTGTTGTGGTATTCGATATTGCTGTAATCGCGCAGGGAGTCGCGGATTATCTTGGAGTCGTCCATGGGGATGTTGCCGGTAAGCACGGCGTTGAGCGTGCGCAGCATCAGGCTCTGCGTTTCAATCTGCAGCTGCAGCGAGTCCAGCCGCATGCGGTCGCGCACGGTCTGTTCCACCAGATCTTTCTTTACATAGCCGGGAATGAACTGGCGCACGGGGGTGAACACCACGATAAACACCGTAAAGGCAATCAGGATAATGCTGCACAGGGAAACGATGGTCCAGAAATTGAGGCTGGAAAGCCGGAAGGAGAACTTTTCGTGGAAGTTCTCGTCGGTAATCGAAAACCGGTACTTATGCCTTACGTTGGTAAAGGCATGTTTCCAGATGTTTTTCAGTATGTGTCTGTTCCTTTTCAACTTGCGAACGGATTGGCATAAACTACAAAGATACACTAAAAAGCCAAAAGCGCATACTTGTCAGCGCGTGGATTTTTCAGGGAGATTTTTATACTTTTGCCGACTACCTATGCAGTTCGTAAATCCCACAAGCCTGTACTTCCTTTCGGTGGCGATGATTCCTGTTATCGTGCACCTTTTCCGTTTGCAACGCTATAAGCGCGTTTATTTCTCGAACGTGCGGCTGCTGCAGGAAATTCAGACCGAGCAGAAACGCAACGCCCGCCTGCGCGAATACGCCATTCTGGCCGCCCGCGTGCTTACCGTGGCATGCCTCGTGCTGGCCTTCGCCCAGCCCTACCTGCCGCCCAAGGACACCGCCGAGGTGGCGGGGGCTTACACCCAGGCCAGCATCTATATGGACAATTCCTTTTCGATGCAGGCACCCGCCGAGCGTTCCGCCCTGCTCGACAAGGCCAAGGAACAGGTGCGCCGCATCCTGCAGGCCTTTCCGCCCGATGCCTCCGTGCAGTTCCTCACCAACAGCTTTCAGGGCGAGGAACAGGCCTTCTTTCCGCCCGAAAGGATTCTGGAAAAAGTAGAACAGACCGAATACAGTCCCGTACCCCGCAGCCTTTCCGAAGTACAGGCGCGGCAGCAGGCGCTTTTCGAACAGTCCGGCCAGGGCGCCGCCCGCCGCCTTTGCTATTACGTTTCCGATTTCCAGCAGCGGAACTTCGACCTGAAGCCCGGCGGCGATACCGCACTCTGGCAGGTTTTCGTGCCGGTGAGCGGGCTAGACTATGCCAACATAAGCCTCGATTCGCTCTGTCTGGAAACGCCCGTCTTGCAGGCCGGCAGGGAAGTATCGCTGCGGGTTTTCGTAAACAACCGCTCCGATAAGGAACAGTTGCAGCTTCCCCTGCGCCTGTTCGTGGAAGAAAGGCAGGAAGGCGCCTATCCCGTGGACTTGCAGCCAGGCGAGAGGAAAGAAGTGCTCCTGCCCCTGCGCCTGGAACAAAGCGGCGCATTGCAAGGCTACGTCGAGGTGGCCGACTATCCCATGCAGTTCGACAACCGTTTGTATTTCAGCCTGCGGGTAAAGCCTCGCATCAGTGTGATCCACCTCTATCAAACGGACTATTCGCCGGCCATCGCCAAGGTCTTTTCCGGAGATTCGGCCTTTGACTACCGCCTGGTGTCGCTCGGCAACATCGACTACGGTAGCCTTAAGGCCGCCGGCTTAATCATTGCCGACGCCCTGCGCGACTATCCTTCGGCCTTGGTGGGTGAGCTGGAACAGTTCGTGCGCGGGGGCGGCAGCCTGCTTTCGGTGCCCTGCGCCCCGCCTGATGATAATGCCGCCTTCATTCCCGACGAACAGCTCTGCCGCAAGCTTATCGGCAACGCCCGTGCCCCTTTCGTGACCGAAGACCTGACGGTAAAGGGCATGGCCGTGGAACATCCCGTTTTCTCGCTGGCCATTGCCTCGCTAAAGGAAAACGCCTCCCTGCCCGCCACCAAGGCGCGCTATCCCTTGCCCGCCGCCGCGCAGGCGCCCGTGCGCAGCCTTATGTCCTTCAGGAGCGGAAACAAGGGTACGGAGGCCGATTTCCTGCAGGTGTATCAAGTGGAAAAAGGCCTTTTTTACCTGCTGGCAAGCCCCCTGCAGGCAGCGTTCACCGATTTTCAGGAACACTACACCTTTGTGGTGGCCTTGCTCAATATGGCGCTCTACCGGGGCGGTTCGGAAGACCTTTACCATATTCCCTCGGAACGGCAGGGCGTCTATTTTCCCTCGGCCCTGTTCCCCCAGGGTACGGGCGAGGAAGTGTACCATATTGTGTCGGCGAAGCCTGAGGGTTTCGACCTGATTCCCTCCCTGCGCCGGGCCGGTTCGGAAACCGCCTTTTTCTTGCACGGCGCCCTTACCGAGGCCGGCAACTACCGGCTCACCGACCATAAGGCGGTGGATATCCCGCTCTCGTTCAACTACAGCCGCACCGAATCCGACAAGGAATGCCTTGCCGAGGCGGCCTTGCGCGAACGCCTGCACGGGCTCCGCATTCGCCACGGCTTCGTGATGGATCCCGACCGTATAGACCTTTCCAAGAGTGTGGAGCGCATGAACCGGGGGCGGGAGTTGTGGAAAGTTTTCCTTATTTTCGCGTTGGTTTTCGCGCTGATGGAAACCTTGTTGCTACGTGGCGGAACAGCTAAGCGAGCCTTGTTCGGAACCGCCGAAAAACATTAACCGATGCCTGAGATTAAAGAAGAGGATGCCGGACGGATCGTTTCCATTCCCGGCTTGTTTAAGAATTGGTTTCTGGACTACGCTTCCTACGTTATCCTGGAGCGTGCCGTGCCCGAACTGGCCGACGGCCTGAAGCCCGTTCAGCGCCGTATCCTGCACTCCATGCGCGAGCTGGACGACGGGCGCTACAACAAGGTGGCCAACGTGGTGGGCAACACGATGAAATACCATCCCCACGGCGATGCCTCCATCGGCGACGCCCTGGTGCAGCTGGGGCAGAAAGACCTGCTCATCGACTGCCAGGGTAACTGGGGAAACATCCTTACCGGCGACTCGGCGGCGGCTCCCCGTTATATAGAGGCTCGCCTGTCGAAATTCGCGCTCGAGGTGGCCTTCAACCCCAAGACCACCGAATGGAAACCCTCCTACGACGGCAGGAACCAGGAGCCGGTGGCGCTGCCCATCAAGTTTCCCCTGCTGCTTTTCCAAGGGGTGGAAGGCATCGCGGTGGGCTTGGCCTGCAAGGTGCTTCCGCATAACTTCAACGAACTGATCGACGCCTCCATCAAGGTGTTGCGCGGGCAGGACTTCGAGCTGTATCCCGATTTCCCCACCGGCGGCAGCATCGACGTGGCCAACTACAACGACGGCCTGCGCGGCGGCAAGGTGCGGGTGCGCGCCAAGATAGGGCAGATCGACAAGAAGACCCTTGTGATTCAGGAAATCCCCTACGGCTGCACCACTTCCTCGCTTATCGAGAGCATCCTCAAGGCCGGCGAGCGGGGCAAGATCAAGATCCGCAAGGTGGAAGACAACACGGCCGAGAAGGTGGAGATACTGGTTCACCTGCAGCCCGGTGTGTCGCCCGACACCACGATAGACGCCCTCTACGCCTTTACCGACTGCGAGGTGTCCATATCGCCCAACGCCTGCGTGGTTTCCGAACAGAAACCCTGCTTCCTTGGGGTGAAACAGATGCTGGAAATCTCTACGCACAAGACCATGCAGCTGCTCGGCAAGGAACTGGAAATACGCCTTTCCGAACTCAAGAACGAGTGGTATTACACCTCGCTCGAAAAGATATTCTTCGAGGAACGCATCTACCGCCTCTTGGAAAAAGACAGCCGCAAGTGGGAAGAACAGCTCAAGGCCATCGAGAGCGCGTTCAAGCCCTTCGAGAAGAAACTGGGGCGCAAGGTTACGCCGGAAGACGTGAACCGTCTGGTGGAAAAACCCGTGCGCAAGATCTCCAAGTTCGACATCAAGAAAGCCGACGAGAAGATCGAGGAAATCGAGTGGGAAATGGAGCAGGTGAACGAGAATCTGGCGCATCTGGTCGATTACACGATCGCCTACTTCCAGAACATCAGGAAAAAATACGGGCAGGGGCGCGAACGCAAGACAGAACTGCGCAATTTCGAGAACATCCAGGCCAATATGGTGGCCGCCACCAACGAGAAACTCTACGTGAACCGCGCCGAGGGCTTTATCGGGACGGGATTGAAGAAAGACGAGTACGTGTGCGAGTGTTCCGATATCGACGACATCATCGTGTTCCGCCGCAACGGCATCTTCAAGGTGGTGAAGGTGGGCGAGAAGGTGTTCGTGGGCGAGGACATCGTGTATGCCGGCGTGTTCAAGCGCAACGACGAGCGCACCATCTACAACATGGTGTATAGCGACGGCAAGGATGGCGTTGCCTACGCCAAGCGTTTTGCCGTGGGCGGCGTTACCCGCGACAAGGACTACGACCTCACCAAGGGAACCAAGGGCTCGCAGCTGCTCTATTTTACCGCCAACCCCAACGGAGAGGCCGAGGTGGTGCGGGTGCAGCTGCGCTTCAAGCCTAAACTGAAGAAGCTTACCTTCGACTACGACTTCAAGGACTTGGCCGTGAAAGGTCGCGGCAGCATGGGCAACATCCTCTCGCGCAACGCCGTAAAGCGCATCGAACTCAAGGATGCCGGCGTCTCCACCCTGGGCGCGCGCAAGATATGGTACGACGAGACGGTAAAGCGCCTCAACGTGGAGGAACGCGGCCAGTATCTGGGCGAGTTCAAGGGCGAGGACCGCATCCTGACCCTGATGGAGACGGGCGCCTACCGCCTGATGAGCTTCGATCTGGGCAACCATTTCGAAGAAGACATGATTCAGATAGCCAAGCATTATCCGCAGCGGGTGCTTACCGCCATCTACCGCGAGAACAAGACGGGCTACTGGTATATAAAACGCTTTCTGGTGGAAGAAAGCGACAAGCGGCAGAGCTTCGTGGAAGAAGAAAGCAGCCGCTTCGTAAGCCTGAGCCTCGATGCCTATCCGCAGTTGCGCGTGGTGTTCGATGCCAAGGCGAACAAGCGGGAAATCGAAGACCTGATTGTGGATCCGGTGGAATTTATCGCCGTAAAGGGCTTCAAGGCCAAGGGCAAGCGGCTTTCGAACTATGCCGTAAAGAAAGTGGAATGGCTCGAACCCCTGCAGCCCGACCCCGATTACGAACAGGCGCAGAAGGCGGCGGAAAGTGAGCAGGGCGGCGCGGAAACCCTGAATGCGGAACCCAATCCCGATGCCGACCCCAACGAACAGCTGAGCCTCTTTTAGCCGATGCGTACCTTGGCGCAGATAAGGCAGGATTTCCGTGCAGTACTGTCGGAAACCTACGGCCGGGCGGAAGCCGACGCCCTTTTCTACTGGGCGGCGCAGGAAATACTGCACCAAGACAGGATGCACCTGGCGGCAGGCCTTCCGCAGGAGGTGCCGGAACAGCAAGACTCTCTGTTCGCCTCCGCATTGACCCGTCTGCAGGCAGGCGAACCCATACAGTACATTTTCGGCAAGGCCTATTTTCTCGATCTGGAACTGGAGGTGAACCCCGCCGTGCTGATTCCGCGCGGCGAAACGGAAGAATTGGTGCTGTGGGCGCTCGACAACATCCGCGGAATCAAGAACCCGAAGATTCTGGATCTGTGCACCGGCAGCGGTGCGATTGCCATCGCCATTTCCCAGGCCCGGCCCGATGCCGAGGTGTGGGCCTGCGATATTTCACCCGAGGCCCTGCGTACGGCCAAGCGGAACAACGAAAAATGCCGCACGCGGGTCAACTTTTTTGCACAGGACATATTGCAGGAGGAAATTCCCGAAAATATACGGAAAACCGCTTTCAACCTTATCGTTTCCAATCCGCCCTATGTGAGAAAGTGCGAGCGGGCGCAGATGCGCGCCAACGTGCTGGAACACGAGCCGCATATCGCCCTTTTCGTGGAGGATGACGACCCCCTGCCGTTCTACCGCCGTATCGCCGCGCTGGGCTGGGAACACCTGGCCGAGGGCGGCTTCGTGATGGCCGAGATCAACGAGGCCTTTCCCGACGAATGCCGGGAACTGTACGAAAGGCAAGGCTTCTCCCAAGTGGAGGTGCGCCGGGACCTGCACGGAAAGGCGCGCATGCTGTCGGGCTGCAAAATCGCCTCAAAAACCGTATCTTCGCGGAGTTAATTTTATATGATGATAGGAATTGTAGATAGCGGCGCCACCAAGACCGAATGGTGTTTCCTGAATGAGAAAGGGGAGGAGAAGCGGGTCGTTACCGGCGGACTGAACCCTTATCTGGTGGGGGCGGAAGAAATCAGGCTCTGCCTGGAGAAAGACCTCTATCCCTTTATCGACAACCAAAGGGTAAAATACCTGTTCTTTTACGGCTCGGGATGCGCCGACAGCATCAAGCGCGGCGTTCTGCAAGGCGAACTGGAAGAGTTTTTCCCCAAGGCGGAAGTGAATATAGGCAGCGACCTTTCGGGGGCGGCCCTGGCGCTCTGCGGCAGGGAACCCGGCATGGTGGCCATTCTGGGAACGGGTGCCAGCACCTGCTTCTACGACGGAGAGAACATCAGGACCGAGGTGCCTTCCTTGGGCTATATCTTGGGCGATGAGGGCAGCGGCGCGCGCATCGGCATGAATTTCCTGGCCGATTACCTGCGTGGCGGCATGCCGCAGGACTTGCACGGGCAGTTCGCACCCTTGTGTCCCTATCCCGTGCACGAGATTATCGATACCGTGTATCACGGCACGGGCGTTTCCCGCTTCTTGGGCGAGATGGCGGTTTTCTTAGACGGCAGGATGTCGCACCCATACGTGCGTGAGGTGCTTGTACGGCAGTTCACGGCATTCTTCAAGACGCAGGTGTTGCCCTATGGCGGGAAGGCCGCGAAATATCCGGTGAACCTGGTGGGGTCCATCGCGTATTTCTCGCAGGAACTGCTTAAGGAAGCGGCCGCCCCGCTCGGCATCAGGGTGGGCAAGGTGTTGAAGTCGCCCATGGACGGCCTCCTGGAACACTACCGCCCCATGCTGGCCGACCTGTTGCGCGAAGCCCCTTTCGCAGCCGATGATTTCAGCTAAAAAAACAGATCCGAAATGAAAAGAATATGGATGCCCTTTGCCATGGGCTTGATGATGGCAGCATTTTTAAACCCTAAAACAAACGCAATGGAAGTAAAAGACACGGCAAGTTATCTGGTGGGATTCTCGATGGGACGCAATATGCATGATATTCCCTATCGTTTTGATGTGGAAAGCTTTCTGGAAGGCGTGAAGACCGCCCTCGAAGGCAAGCAGAGCGGCTATTCGCAGGCCGAGGTGCAGCGCATCCTGGGCGAATGGCAGCAGGGGCTGCAACGCCAGGCCTCCGAAAAATCGCTCGAAAACAAGGTAAAGGGCAAGGAATTCCTGGCCGAAAACCTTAAGAACGACAAAGACGTGCGTCAGACCGCCAGCGGCCTGCAGTACAAGGAAATCGTAAAGGGCAAGGGCGCTTCGCCCAAGGCTACCGATGAGGTGCTGGTTCACTACACGGGCAAGCTGCTCGACGGCACGGTATTCGATTCGTCGGTGGAACGCGGGGAGCCGATCTCCTTCCCGCTCAACGGGGTGATTGCCGGCTGGACGGAAGGCCTGCAGCTGATGAAGGAAGGCGGCAAGACCATCTTCTACATTCCCTCCGACCTGGCCTACGGCGATGGCGGCAACGGCCCCATTCCCGGAGGCTCGACCCTCATCTTCGAAGTGGAACTGCTCAAGGTGAACCCCAAGAAGTAAAACCGAGTTCCCAAAAAAATGCCTGATTTAAGCATTGTTTGCAAACGGGTATGTTTCACTCTTTTGCATTATAAAATACCGCCTTTCGGGGCGGTATTTTTGGTTTCGGTTAAAAACCACTACATTTGCAGTGTTTCTCATTTCCATTAGAGAAAAAGGGGAAATATATTAAACTCCCAATAGTCATCACAACAGAGTAATATTGAAGTTAATCATCTAAAACAAATACTATGAAAACAGTTATGTGTCGGGTGCTCTTAGGGGTATGTTTCTGGTTGGCCGGATACACAATGACGGTCGCGAATGAGCTGGTTGTCCGAACGGAAGAGATGTGTATCAAAAGCGATCTCAAAAGTGTGAATGTGCGCCCCACGGTAAACGTATTGTTTGCTTCTTTTCGTGCCGAAGACAGTTTATCGGTAATAAGGAAAAATACAGATACCGTATCGTATCAAGTTTCATACAGTGAACCTAGTTTTCAATTTACGGAGAATGGGAATACAATAAAGTGGATACATCAATATATCTGGATTGAACAATCAGCTGGTGCAGTGTACGGTTTCTTATACGCGTGAAATCAGGCAGAACGTATTAAAGTCAAGTCAAGAAATCCTTTGGGGCGAAAAAGAAGACGGTTATCCGGATGTCGTATTGAAAAGCGAACGGAAATGGAGGGTCAATCTACTCATCAAAAAATCTTTTCCGAGTTCAGAATCATTTGTCCTTAGCGGGGACACCTGCTTAAATGATGAAGTCGAGTTGTCCATTCCAGAGTGTTATGCAGATTTGAAACATCAATGGACTTATGACAGATCTATCGGATCCATAAGTAAGATCGATGGGAACATTTTTTTGTTTACAAGACGGGCAAATGCGATCTTCCTTACCACATCCGTGCGTTGTAACGTGTCTGATTGTGCCGGAAATACAAGAGCTTCTTCTATTAGACTCCGTACAGCGAACCTCCCGAAATCCACCTTGTCATTTGACGACTGTCTTTCAACGGAGAAAAACCAAATAGAAGTGACAGCGTCCAATATCACTCCGGGAGTATCATTTGAATGGGAAGGAGTACCGGTACTAAAAGTATTGCATTCAGATTCTTATTCCCAAAAAATCAGTTATCCTTCCAGGGGTGTAGATGATTTTGCCATCCGATTGATAACACACGGTGGGTGTTATTACAACGCAACAGAGGCTATTGTTCACCGAACATTAGGGAATAACATAAGTTTGAAAGTATTGGATTCGTGTCCCACTACGGGTATTCCATTCAGGATGTCAACAAATCCCCCATTACCCAATATGAATTTGAAATGGGGGGTGCCTAATGGCTATACGGTTTTAATGTCTGTCAATGGCAGGAAAGATATGGCGACCATTACGAAACCATCCGGGCTTGGACAAACGGTATCCATTAAAATACAGGATACTGAGTGTGGGGGATCTACAACGGATTATGTTTCCATCTCGGAAGCCTATACGGACTTTGTGGCAAGAACTGTGGATGGCAGGATATTACAAAGTGGGGATACCGTGGATTCGGGTACACGAATAATATTGACGGCACCCCAACATAGTTCCATCACTGGCAACTATACATGGAGTTCGTACATCACGGGAGGAACCAGTTCATCACTGGCAAAAAACTGGCAGGGAACGGCGGAGGCCACGGTGACGGCACCTGCTTCCGAATACTCCATTTCGGTAACGGTTTCGTACGTTTCGTGCCGCGGAAAAGAAAGCAAAACACTTGTGTTTCATTCGCAGAAAAAAATAAACAAAGGTTTTTAAGTAGAACTTAAGATATAGAACAATGAAAACGAAAATCATATATACAATACTATTCGCCGTATGCGCCTTGTTTTGCCGGGCGTTTGGGGCGGGAAACGCTGAACCGATTTGGGATACCACTATCTGTGTAGGAAAAGGTCAAGTTATAGATATGACTGAGTGCAAGAAGCAGATACAAGAAAGGTTGGAACGAAAGGAAAAACAGATATGGGGTGAACTTTGTGGCACGGTAGAGGTATCGGTTCCATCTAATGTTCAGGCGATGGTTCAAGTAGGCGATAAAACGCAAGTGCTCAGTTGGAGTGATACTTTTAGTGTGTCTCAAAACACTGAGCTTACCATACCGATAACTTATACACGGAAATTGGTTTGCTCTAAAATTCCAACAGAAGAGAAACCCGGCATGTCGGAGGACTCTTTGGCTATGTGGTATTTTTTCGGGAAACTGCTTTCTGAAACTGAGACAGGAAAGGCAAGGAAAGTTTCTGATACAGCGTTTGTGAAAACAAAACATCAAGCTGCATTCGTCTATAAATTTGGGTTGTCCCTCCCTGATACTGCTGTTACTCCATTCAAAATTCAAGGGGAAACGTGTTTTAATAATGGAAAAGTGGAATTATCGATGGATTCTGCATATCTTCCCTACGGTTTAGATTGGATTGCATTGAATACAAATGGAGTGGTTCCTTTCGAAGCACAAAATACCCCCGTAAAATTCTATAGTATACCGGATGATGGATATTTGTATCCGATTGTGTGTACGGCAACTGCCTGCAAAGGCGAAACCCGTTCCGATACGATTTTTATCGGTAAACTGACTCCAGCCCCGGTTATGGAAGACTTGGCGTGTGTCGCGGCAAATGCGACTTCGTTTGATGTCAAGATAAAAAAACCGGATTCCCGATTGTCGTACCATTGGTCTGTTGAGGATTTGACGAGAGGGGTAGTTGTAGATACTCAACAAGGCACATCAGTTATAATGAAGATTCCCCTAAATGATTCAGTGAAATTAAAATTGGTGTCCGCAGGAGGGTGCAAAGCTTCGGATACTGTTGCACAGGTGTTGCACCGCAGTGTGGTGGCGGATGGGAGAAACATTTATCTGCAAGGCGATGCCGATTGTCTTTTCAAGGGTGATACTTTGCGTCTATTGTTGCAGAACGCCCCTCACGAAGACTTGGTATGGAAATCGGGTAGGGAATATGATACTTTGCCGTGGAATAAAGATTTTGTAATTCAAGGAAAGGATTCGGTTTATAGAATGTCTGTCTTTTCCAAGTTTTGTCCCGATATTGTCGATTCCGTGACTTTCAACATTCGAGAGGACTTTAAAGTTTCTCTCGGTTCAAGCCCGATGTGTGTCAGTGTACGTGATAGTAATGTAATTAGGCTAATATCCAACGGGATTAATCCGGAGGTGCATTGGTATGGCAACGGAGTAGTAATAGATTCCACTACATATTCAAAGCAAGACAGTATTTTGTTGCGCTTGACCAATCCGGGTGACCCGAATCTGTATGTGAAGGTAAAGGCCAAGGAATGCGGAAGGAGGGATAGTGCCACCCTGCAACTACGACCCCTTCCCGAAAAACCTTCATGGGATACCTCGTGGAATGCTTGTATCCCGTTGGGTATAGCGGACACGATAGAACTCCGGGTACAGCCGCAGGAGGGAGTTGAATTTAAGTGGTACCCTGAGGAAGAAGCTGGTAAATTTTGGCAGATAGGCCAATCCGACAGCAATTCCACTCTCGTTGTAGCCAATTATAAATTGGAGAATAGGGGAAAGTCTATCTCGGTTAGTGTATCTGCATCGGTAGTTGGTTGTGGAGATAGTGAACCAATAACGAAAGTTCTATACGCGACAGGAGCGGGATTAGGTGAGGAATGGCATATTGATTCAAAACTTAGTGGTTCTGCAACAATGGCAAGGCGTATGGTTGGTTTTTGTCAAAATTCTCCTGATGAAATACAAAAAGAACGTGAGGAACTTGATCCTTTTGCATTTTTTTGGACGAGTAGTTTAAAAATCAACGGTAGCAACTCATTACAAATACTTCAATTCGTTAGACCTTCTCTTCCTTTTGATGTAGCATGTGTTCTGACAAATAAAAACACGTCGTGTTATTCCTACTACAGCCAAACGATAGAAGAAGTGTCCACTTTGCAGAATATCGCCACTTCATCAAGTACGGGAATCGCTCAAAACGGTACGGGGAACGAGAACGTGCAAGGTATGAGTTATGCGGCCCCGCCGCAGGAAGAGAATCATCGTGGCGGCTTCTTGCTTGCTCCGAACCCCACCCACGGCAACACTCTGCTGTATATGGAGAGAGCCATGGTGGATAAACGAGCCGTCATAGAAATCCTTACGGAACAGGGCGTCTGTCTGTATCGTCAAAAAGCCGATGCGGACGTGGCGGAACTTCCGACGGCAAGTTTCCGGAGCGGCCTTTATTTCGTAAGGGTACGGGTAGGGGATGAAGACATCATCGTTAAAAAACTGATTGTACAATAGTAAAATTCAAGGATATGAAAAGGCTTTTGATAGGATTCTTTTTGGCAATTTTTACAATAGGAGTGTCTTGCCAATCCGTGCAGGCACAATGCCACAACCAATATGAAAGGGGGAGTATCATAGGCGATTCTTCCTGCATAAGCGCCGACGACCAGGCGATTCATACCTACCGTTACGTTTTCCCGGCCTCCATTGATACGGGTGATGTGATAGGAAGCGGATGGAGTGCTTATGGAGCCTTGGAGGTGGTGGAACAAGGCTATGACTTTATCCGTGTAAGGTCCACCGATACCGGCTTGGCCTCCCTTGCGTTCTCCTACAGGCTCCGTTCCGACCAGAACAAGGCCTGCGTCAAGTCGGGATGCGTTTCCTATTCCTATTATGCGAGATTTGGAATCAATAAAATTTACAGTTCCCGTTTCGTGCCGGTCATCGAGGGGAACCCGCTTGTTTCCGAAGGCGAAAAGTCCACCTTCTGGGTGTCGGGGCTGTTGTCGAACGCCTCCATCACATGGACGGCACCGTCGTATATGAAGATGGTGAAGTCGTCCTCGAACAGGGAATACGTTACCTATGACGTATCTTCCGCTCCAAGGGCGGGCGACACCCTGAGTGTCCGCATGAATCTTGCCTGCAATTCGGGCCTGGTGGGGAAGATGGCCTTGTCTGTGGGCACGGAGGCTCCGGAAATAGAAGAGGTCGATGTGTTGGCGTGCGTTCCCCTTACCCAAGACAGTGTATCGCTTTCGGTAAAGAATCCCCGGAAAGGATACTTGTATTGGTGGGAATGTTGGAACGAAAATTGGGAAGTGCTTCCGTCAGACAACGGCGAAAAGGCGGTACTGTATTTTACGGGAGAAGAAAAACAGGGAACGGTGGTGCTGTATGCCACGAACGGATTTGGCATCGACACGGCGTATACCCCCTACAAGGTGGTACGTTGCAACAAGACCTGCTCCTATGATACGAACCGGGGAATAGATATCTCGCAGGCGAAGTGCCTGAAACCGGGAGAAACGGCAGTTTTCCGCATCAACGCGGATCCCGATGCGGTGTCCTACACATGGGAATTCGGCGGCGGTTGGAGTCCTGAAACCCATACGACAACCGATCCCAACGATACGGTGGTTCGCGTGTTGGTGGGCGAGGCCAATGGATGGGTAAGGGTTACCGGAGAGAATTGTTCGGGAGAATGGCATATGGAGGTTTCCGACTCCATTCCGGTGGTGACGTATGAAGCGGAACTGGCGCATTACGACGGCTGCGTGAATATCGGTTTGCCCGATACATTGCAGTTGCGGGTGGAGAATATACGGGAAGGGAATGCCTATTTGTGGGATTTGCCGGAAAATTGGATTCCTGTAGGCTGTGATACTTGTGGAGAGATTACGGTGGCTGTACAGGAGTCGATTGATATTACAAGGTCTTATAGAGTGTCGGGAGTGCCTGCGTGTCCTAAATTTGTATCTTATGATACTGTATTTGTGAGAGGGGCTGATACGACATTGATTATTTTGGACGACGGATATACATATTGTGCTACTCCGAGAATTTTGGATTATGTGGATGAAGATGTTTTTGAGTTTCTTTGGTATAAAAAATATTGTCATCCTGATAACGTTGTTGATTTTTATGTTGTGACGGATCAATATTTATTTGATGGAGAACCTCCGGTATTGGCATATCGTTATGACCATGGTTGTTGGACAGTAACCAATGAGGTAGTGGAGTGGACGGAAGATATGGAATTTGCATCCTTTTCGACAAAACCGACAACATTGAATAGAAAAAATAAAATAGAGCCAACTATACAGATGTTCCCGAATCCGACGGGCAATCAAGTGGTCGTACGTTGGAATATTGACATTGACAAAATAGAGCTGTTGTCTGAGAACGGTCAAAGACAGCAATTCTTTACAATGTCGGGATTGAAACAGAAAACATTGAACTTATATAGTCTACCGTCAGGTGTCTATTTTGTTCGCTTCATAAATGAAGGTTCTGTTTTGGCGACTAAGAAGTTGGTTAAACGATAGTGCTTTTATGTTGATGTGCAATGGTTTCCGTGGTGTGTTAAGCATTCTGTTTATTGCCATATCCTCCTTGGCTTTTGGACAAGAATTTGCTCCAGAAGCCAAGGATTGGATTTGGGATGAATGGTGGTGTCAGGAAGGTTGTATTTCATACGGAGATATTATTATACCTTCAAATCCAGAGCAAAAAAGTTGTAATTTTGATTTTGGATCGTACAAAGCCAAAAAAATAATAAGTTGGGCAAGTATAGACCTTACACGTTATCGTCTGGCTGATTATGTGAATAATTGTTATATGTTAAATCTCAACGATACGAGCCAACGTGTTTTGTTTCTCTTCAACTTTGGACGTGCCCCGAGCCTAATTTCGATGCCGGAAGAAACCACAAAGCCGATAGTTTCATTTTGTTTCAACGACAAGAATTTGGCACCGGATGTGCAACTGCCAACGAAAGGAGTGAATGTCTACAACCTCGAGAGCTGGCAGCTGATCGATTCGGCATTTATGCGCAATCTGATGGGGGATGAAGGGGTGGAAAACTTTATCTTCGAAAATGGCTTTTATCCGCGAATAGATGAGACTCATTTGGCGGCCTCGCCTATATTGCTCTATCCGGGCGAGAATGCGGACAGCGTGGTGATGCCTTTTTATGTGGACACGAGTTATGGGGTATATTGGTATTCGCATGATTACAGAGTTATCAGGATAGAGGGGAACATAGGCTATGTGCGTCACCCGATAAAGGAAACGACTACGGTTAAAATAGAAGCCCGTAGTAATAGGGAGTATGAAAAAGGTAAGCACGTGTACCTGACCGTGCCGGCCTCGCGGCTCGTGTATCAGGATTTGAAGGCAGACACGGTATGCCCGTGCGATTCGGTGAAGATGATAAACACCTACGCACGGAACAAGGGTTGGAACTACGAGGTGGTGGAGACGTCCACGGCGGAGTATAACACGATATACCGGATGTATCTGCACCATTACCCCACCTATAAGGAGTTGGCGCACCGCGCCGCCGTGGAGCGTGATTCCATGCCCTATATCTACGGTAAGGACACGATACGGAACTTCGGCCTCACGGAACTGCGCCGCTACCCGACGGTGCACGGATGCGACAGCATCCTCTGCGTGCAGCTGGACACCCTGTACGTGCACCGGGAGCGGCATTTCCGCGACAGCCTGCACACCTGCGCGGGGGACACGCTTTACTGGCGCGGCCATGAAATAACCCAATCGGGTAATTATACCGATACGGTGCACGATCTATACCGAGGCGGCACGGACAGCATCTACCACCTGCGGGCCGCGATACACCCGACCTTCCACACCGCCCACACCGACAGCTGCTACATAGAGGAACTGCCCTACGGTATGGACGGAAGGCAGGTGGCGGATTTCGGCCACCATACCGACCGCCACGTAACGGCATCGGGCTGCGACAGCGTGCACGAATACGTCCTGTCGCGGCGGTGGCACTACTATAAGGTGCAGGTAAAGGTACGCGGCGACGGGGAGGTAGCCCCCACGTTCACGACGATGCGGGAAGACGAAAAATTTTTGTTGCGGTTCACTGCGGCCCCTTGTCATATACTGGACAGTCTGAAAATAGACGGAGAAGCCGTAACCCCTCAGGAGTCCTACCTGCTGACGGATCTGCACGGCGACTGCCTGGTGGAGGCGGTGTTCTCGGAAATCGCGCCCACGGAAAGCGTGCTGCGCTACGAGGCCTGCGCGGACTCGCTTCCCGTGCGCTACAACGGCGAGGCCTACGGGGCGGGCGAGCACGAGATAAGGTTCACCAATGCGGCGGGCTGCGACAGCATCGTGCGACTGAACGTACGGGAGAAGCGCAACGCGGCGCGGATTGCGGTGACGGACACGATAACGCCGCCCTGCGGGGCAAACGCCATCCCGGTGTCCTACCGTGTAGAGACGGGCAGCCCGCAACAGGTGCTGTTCCGCTACGATGCCGCGGCGCATGCGGCTGGCTTCCGCGATACCGCGGTGGATATCCGTGGCGGGGAACGGAAGACGGATCTGCCGCTGCCGCCCGGGGCGCGTCCTGACCGATATACGGTGCAGCTGTGGCAGGCGGACGTTTCGGGCTGCTACGCCCAGGATGAAACTCTGACTTTCGAGATACCGTACCCGTCCAGCATCATCGTGCAGAAGTGGAACGACGTGCTGGCGGTGCTGTCTCCCGAAT
>JAMPAI010000014.1 GCA_023667315.1 Ruminococcus flavefaciens | reverse complement strand
ATTCCTGGACGGAAGACGGGTTTGTATTTCAATTCCTTAAACCGCGCCAATACACATTGACACTGCTAAACACCAGCGTTGACCTGAGAATGGAAGAGCCGGCAAACTTTACCTGGCATATTTCGGTATTGAGCGAGATTCCCGAAGGGCACTTTACGGTAAGGCTTGCTTCCAATAATGCCGGAATGGGATCGGTGCTTTCGGGCAACGGCATTTACAAGAACGGCAAGGAGGCTACGATTGCCGCCAAAGCGCAAAAGGGCTGCCGTTTCGTGAACTGGACGAAACAAGACGGAACGGTGTTCTGCACGGAAGCCGTTTACACGTTTACCGTAACGGAGAACCTCGAACTGACGGCCAATTTCGAAAAACTTGCCGACAATGACGATGACACGAAAACTATCTTTGTCGGTCTCCACACCAACAATGCCGAATGGGGATCCGTTTCTCAAATAGGCAACGGTTGGTACGAAGAAAATGAAACGGCCACGATTATCGCCGCCCCTAAAGAGGGCTACCGCTTCGTAAACTGGACAACAGCGGACGGTTCTGTGTTCAGCACCAATGCTGTTCATGTTTTTATCGTAACGGAAGATATGGAACTTACGGCCAACTTCGAGCAAGAACCGGATAATGTGGGCAACGAAAGCCGGGAAGAAAACGGCTTCCGTGTATACGCCCGAGACCGCGTTATCTACCTTTCCGAATACCGCGAGGTGCAGGTCTATAACATGCTCGGCCAATGCCTCTACAACGGCAATACTTCCGCCATTCCGGTACGGCAGAGCGGGGTCTATATCGTAAGGGTTGGCGCTCGCAGCTATAAGGTTATTGTGCGATAGGAGTCAGCATTGTACCTTTGCAAGTAACAAACTTTAGAGAACATTTTAAAACACACAATCATGGCAACAAAAGAATATAAAGAATTCGAGAAAGCCGGCAAGCCGAGTTTCGATGAAGCATGGCAAATCCTTAGAAACAGGATAGCCATAGACGACACTATCCCTAACACTATAGGTTCAAATAAAATCCTAAAGATAGACAATAGAGGTGTCAAACGAATCACCTCCAAGAATAATATCAACAATATTCCAATCGAGCATTTCCGTTCCGTCTATAACGAATTAATTCGGGAAGGTTCTATCGTGAGAAAAGAACTTACCAAACAAATTCAAAAAAGATGTTCATCTGGAGTGGTATGGATATTGAGGAAACTACCCTTTGTCGAAATAGTAACCAAGCCATACATTACGCTATCGCTGAAATAATAGCACATCCCAGTAAGCGGAAACGCCAAGGCGATACTGCCTTGGCGCTTCTCTTTTTACCCTTCCTCATAAAAATCACCGGAAATCCCCCTTCCTCCCCGACAACTAACAGTTTAAATTTAGAATATTATAACTATATTTGCATCACTAAAGTCTAATTTTAAGCTGTTATGAGCAGCACATACAGCCTTGCCGATACGCAGATAGAGCGCCTTATCGGCGAAAAATTAAAGACGGTTCGGCTCAAGCAGAACCTTACGCAAGAAAGCGTTGCGCAGGAAGCGCAGGTGTCGCTTTCTACCGTCAAGAAGATAGAGCGCGGCGAAATCGGTTCGTTCGACGCCTTTCTCCGGCTGCTCCGAACCTTGGGCAAGCTCGATGTACTGCAACCGCTCATCGAGGAAGAAGAACTGAGCCCCAACGAATATTACGAGCTGGTAAACAACGCCAAAAAGAAAACGCGCAAGCGCGCCACCGGCACGTTTAAACCTAAACGACAGGAGGAATCTGAATGGTAGATATAGCGAAAGTCCGTCTGTATGGAATGGATATGGGTACTTTCCGTTGGAACGAAAGATACGGTTTGGCGCAGTTCGAATACGTAAGCGATTTTCTAAACAGGGGAATCGAACCCGCACCGCTCATGATGCCCGTACACGGTGGACGCGTGTATTCGTTCGGCGATATCGGCAAGGAAACCTTTAAAGGATTGCCGGGAATGCTGGCGGATTCACTGCCGGACACTTATGGACGGGCGTTGTTTGAACGCTGGCTTGCACTGACAGGCCGTAGGAGCGGCAATGCGGTGGAAACCCTGTGTTTCTTGGGCAAACGCTGCATGGGAGCCTTGGAATTCGAACCGGCCATGGATATGCCCTACGATTCCAATATGAAAATCGAAATCGAATCCTTGATCGATGTAGCCAGTGAGGCTCTGGCCGAGAAAGAAGATTTCGGCGCCAACCTTAAAGTTGACCAAAAGGCCGCGATAGCGGAAATCGTGAGGCTCGGCACTTCGGCCGGAGGACAACGGGCAAAAGCCATCATCGCATACAACAAGGAAACGGGGGAAGTCCGTTCCGGACAGATTGAAGCCCCCGAAGGCTTCGATTATTACCTTATAAAACTTGATGGTGTAACCGCCACTGCCGGTTTTCGGGAAACACAGAATTTCGGCAGGCTGGAATATTCTTTTGCCAAACTGGTACGGGAATGCGGTATGGAGATGTCGGAATGTTCGCTGATAGAGGAAAACGGTCGGGCTCACTTCCTGACCAAACGCTTCGACCGGGTAAACGGAGAGAAAGTGCATATGCAGACGCTCTGTGCCATTGCCCACTACGACTACCGTATGCTCCGGGCGTATTCGTACGAACAGGCGTTCAATGTGATGAGAGAATTACACCTGCCTTACGCCCAGGCACAGGAAATGTTCCGGCGCATGGTGTTCAATGTAGTGATACGCAATCAGGATGACCATACCAAGAATATCTCGTTCCTGATGGATAAGAACGGGAAATGGTCGTTGTCGCCCGCCTACGATATGGGGTTCAGCTATAACCCCGACGGAGATTGGACCTCTCAACACCAGATGTCGATAAACGGAAAGTTCAAGGATATAACGCGAACAGATTTAATGGAATTCGCCACAAAAAACAATATCAAGGAAGCATCCGAAATCATAGACCGCATTTGCGGAACCGCAGCCCGCTGGGAACGTATCGCTGCCGAATGCGGTGTCCCCGCCGATATGATAAAGGGTATCCAGTCCGAATTCAAACTGAATCTCTAACCTACCCCCTAACCCCCAGGCCGGCGAGCATTTCCGCTCCTATGGGGAGGGCGTTCTCGTCTATGGCGAGGGTAGCGGTGTGCAGGTTGGTGGGGTCGCTCAATTGGGGCGGCTTCACGCCCAAGCGGAACATACAGCCCGGAATCCGCTGCGTGTAGTAGGCGAAGTCTTCGGCCGTCATGCGCAGCGGCAGTTCATCCAGATGGTCTTTGCCCACCACGTCGGCGGCCACGCTGCGCACATGGTCGGCGGCAGCGGCATCGTTGTTTACGAACGGATAGCCGTGGTCGATGAACACCTCGCATTTCCCGCCCATGCTTTCGGCAATGCCCTGGGCGCAACGCCTTATGTTCTCGTGCGCCTTGGCGCGCCATTCCTCGCTGAACGTGCGCAAGGTACCCTCCATGTTCACCTCGCCCGGAATGATGTTGGTGCGCCCCTCCCCGATAATCCTGCCGAACGACAGCACCGTGGGGATGTAGGGCGGCGCCTGGCGGCTCACCACCTGCTGCAGGCCGGTAAGGATATAGGCCGACATCAGCACCGTGTCGATGTTCAGTTCCGGCATCGCCCCGTGCCCCGCCTTGCCGACGGCCTTCAGGTAAATCTCGTCGGTGGAGGCCATGTACTGCCCCGTCTTGACCCCTACCCGTCCGCATTCCATCTCGGGCATCACGTGCAGCGCGTAGATGCG
The DNA here is from genome assembly GCA_023667315.1 of Ruminococcus flavefaciens. Classification (GTDB taxonomy): domain Bacteria; phylum Bacteroidota; class Bacteroidia; order Bacteroidales; family P3; genus Pullibacteroides. The sequence continues at coordinate 46,218 of JAMPAI010000014.1, read as the reverse complement.
TTCGGGCTTCGGGTTCTCGAGCACCCCCTGTTCGATCATCTTGGGCGCGCCCGCCCTGAAATCCTCTTCGGAAGGCTGGAAAATCAGCTTTACCGTGCCATCCCATTCATCCTTAAGCGTGTGCAGTATCTTGGCCGCGCCCAACAGACAGGCCATGTGCGCGTCGTGACCGCAGGCGTGCATCACCCCTGGGTTGCAGGAAGCGAAGTCCAGCCCCGTGTTTTCCGTTATCGGCAGCGCGTCCATGTCGGCCCGCAAGGCCACGCAGCGCGAGGCCGGATTCCTGCCCTCGACAAGTCCCACCACGCCCGTTTCCGACCAGCCCGACGTGCAGGGAATGCCCCACTCGGCCAGCTTGGCTGCAATGTAGCGTCCGGTTTCGAATTCCTGCGTGGAGAGTTCCGGATGCCGGTGCAGGTGCCGGCGTATCTCTACGATCTCGGCCTGCAGTTCGCGGGCGAGCCGCTTTATCTTGTCTTGCATGGGCTGTGTTTTACAGGGTTTGAAGCGCCACGTACCGGGCGTAGTGTCCGTTGAGCGCCATCAGCTGCTCGTGCGTGCCTTCTTCCACGATACGGCCTTTGTCGAACACCACGATACGGTCGGCATGACGCACGGTGCTGAGCCGGTGCGCCACCACGATGGAGGTGCGGCCCTTCATCAGTTGCGAAAGCGCCTGCTGCACCGCCACTTCCGACTCGGTGTCGAGCGCCGAGGTGGCCTCGTCCAGCACCAGGATGGGCGCGTTCTTAAGGATGGCGCGCGCGATGGTGATACGCTGGCGCTGCCCGCCCGACACGGTCATCCCGTTGTCGCCCAGCAGGCTGTCGTAGCCTTCGGGCATCTTCTCGATGAACTCGTGCGCGTTGGCCTTCCGCGCGGCCTCCACAACGGCTTCCATCGGCACGTTCTCCATGCCGAAACGTATGTTGTTGGCCACCGTGTCGTGCCATACGAACGGGTGCTGGCTCACCGTGCCGATCAAGGCGCGCAGGTCTTCGCGCTTCATGGCGGATATGTCGCTGCCGTCTATCGTGATCCGCCCCGAATCCGGGTCGTAGTGGCGGCAGAGCAGGTCGACCATCGTGGTCTTGCCCGCGCCCGAAGCCCCCACGAACGCATAGGTCTTGCCCTTTTCCATACGCAGGTTCACATGTTCCAGCGCCGGCGTCTCGGAATCGGGATAATGGAACGTAAGGTCCTCGAAAACGATTTCCCGCTCAAAAGAATCCTTGCGCACCGCATCCGGCCGGGAATCCTCTCCCTGGGGCTCGTTGATCACCGCATAGATGCGCTTGAGGGCGGCGCGCCCCTTCTGTATGTTGTAGTAGGCGTTCACCGTATGCTTGGCCGGCGATATGATGCGTATGAGCAGCAGGATGTAGAGCACGAACATATCGGCCGGCATCCGCCCGTCGAGCACCCACAGCCCGCCGAAGCCCAGCACGCCCATGGTAACGACCACCAGCAGGATCTCCGTAAGGGGTCCCGAGAGGTCGCGGCGGCGGTGAACCCCGTTCAACACCCTTACATACTGTTTGTTGTAGTTGCTGAAATTCTTGTGCGACCAGCCTATCAGGTTAAACGACTTGATGACGCGCAGGCCGTTTATCGCCTCCTCGATCATCGACACGATCTGCCCCAGCATGTTCTGCGTTTTCTCGCTCTTGCGCTTCAAGTACACGCCTATCCTGCCCATCACGTAAAGGATCACGGGAAAGGCCAGCAGCACCACCAGCGAAAGCACGGGATTGATGGCGAACAGCCCGATCACGAACACGATCACGTACAGCGGTTCCATAAAGGCGCTCTGCAGCGACTTCACCACCGCCGTCTCCACCTCGCCCATATCGATGTTGACCCGCGCCAGCAGGTCGCCCTTCTTCTGTTCCGAAAAGTAGCCCAGGGGCAGGTGCATCATGTGGTCGTAGAAATGGATGCGTATATCGCACACGATGCCGCTGCGGATGTTGGCCAAAAAATACATCGCCCCGTAGCGGAAAAAATTGGACAGCACCGACATGCCCACGAACACCAGCGCCAGTATCACCAGAGCCGGCATCACCCCGTGGGCGGCCTTGAAAATGCCCACGTAATAGTAGGCGTACTGCAAGATGGTATCTACATTGAAATGGAATTCGGGCAGGCTCTCCACCGGAGGCACCATGCCGAACATCACCGAAACGAAGGGCGCTATCAGCGTAAGCGAAAAGAAAGAGGTAAGCACGTACAGAAGGTTGGAAAGCATGTTTCCGGCAATGTACCACTTGTACTGGAAAACGGAACGTAAGAAATGGCTCAGGTCTTTCATCTATAACTGCCAATAGGCTCGCGAAGATACAAAAAAAGAGGCTGCCAAGTAAAACTCGACAGCCTCTTTCGGTGTTGAACGCTTTTCAACAACCTTATCCCCACATTTCTTCGTCGGAGGGGATGCGGATGCGCTCGCACAGCGGCGCAATGCGGGTGGTGTTGAGCAGGTGCTTGTAGGTGAAGTTTTCGGAGATGGAGTTGTTGCCCCAAGTACCGCAACCCAGCGTGTTGGTAACGGCAAGACCGTTCTGGATGGCGCCGCCGCCGGTGGTGGAACCGGGAGCGTTTACAACCACACGGCTAACGGTAAGCATGTGGCCGGCCATCAGGATGTTGCCCTGGTTGTTGGAGTGAACCACACAGGTGTGGCCGTTGCCTTCCATATGGAGGTTGTCCAGCATGATGCGCAGGCCTTCTTCGAAGTTGTCGTAACCGATGCAACCCATAACCGGGCACATCTTTTCCTTGCAGATCTGGTCGGCCTGGGCGGCACCGATCGCTTCGGCCACGATGGTCTTGGTTCCGGCGGGAATCTTGATGCCGGCCATGGCGGCGATCTTTTCGATGTCCTGACCTACCACGTCGCGGTTCATCGCGTTGTCTTTAAACAAGGTGGCCAAGAGGCTCTTCTTTTCCTCATCGTTGCAGAAATAGGCACCGGCTTTCTTGAAGGCGGCGAAAACGGCTTCCTTGTCTTTCTTGGGATAGCAGAAGAACTGTTCGCCCGAGCAGATGATACCGTTGTCGAAGGTACGGCCGAAAACCACTTTCTTGGCGGCTTCTTCGAAGTTGATGTCGGTGTCGAGGATACACTGAACGTTACCGGCACCCACACCGAAGGAAGGCTTGCCCGAAGAATAGGCGCTCTTAACCATGGGCATACCGCCGGTGGCAACCACCACGTCAGCGGCCTTCATAAGTTCCTGGGTCGATTCGATGGAGGGTTCTTCGATGATTTGAACCAAGTTTTGGGGAACACCCATCGCCTGGATCTTTTCCTGAATCAAGTGAACGGCCTTGGCCGAGCACAGTTTGGATTTGGGGTGCGGGGCGATGATGATGGCGTTCTTGGTCTTGAGCGCGAACATGATCTTGCTCATGGGCGTAACCACGGGGTTGGTCATGGGGGTGATACCGGCCACCACGCCGATAGGCTTGGCGATGGTGATCATGTCGGTGCGTTCGTCGATTTCCAAGATACCCATCGACTTCTTGTCGCGCAGGTTGTACCAGATGCCTTTGGATTTGTTGCGGCACTTGGCAATCTTGTCTTCCAACTTACCCATCTTGGTTTCTTCCACGGCCATCTTGGCCAGCATTTCCGCATTGTCGAAGATAACACGGGCGGTGGCTCTTACCACGGCATCGCAGGAAGACTGATTGAAGGTTCTTTCATAAATGGCTTGAGCTTCGCGAGCCTTGGCCACCATTTCCTTGATTTCCATTTCTTTATGTTTTTAAATTTTTAATACGTGCAATTACCGTAAAAGCTACAAAGCCCCGCCTTGTAAAGCGGGGCAAATGTAGGTAAAAGATTGCTTACTTTTTAAAAAAGTTCGCGGTAAACTTCGCGGATTTCGTCTTCGCTCAGGGGAACGTAGTTGTTGTTGAGCAGACGCTGCTGGGTTTCCAGCACCGCCTTGGCGAATCCGGCCACTTCTTCTTCCTTCATGCCGTAGGTGTGGAGCTGGTTCTTCTTGATGAGCTTGCCCAACAGTTCGTCCAGGGCGTCGTAGGGATCGCCCGTGGTGTGCAGCAGTTGCTGCAGGTAGGCGTTCAGTTCCTTGATGCGGCCGTTGGGGTTCTTCTTGTTGTAGAGGTGGAAGATGGCCGTGTAGAACTGGTAGTTGGCTTCTCCGTGGGGCACGTGGTAGTTGCCGCCCAGGGGATAACTCAAGGCGTGAACCGCACCCACGCCCGTGTTGCCGAACGCGATGCCGGCAAAGTTGCTGGCCATCAGCATTTCGCCCAGACGTTCGAAACGATAGTCGGGGCCTTTTTCGGCAATGCCCTGGAACACATCGATGATGATGCGCATGGCTTCCTTGCCGAGGGCTTCGGTGTAGGGGTTCGATTTGGGGGAAACGAACGATTCGGTGGCGTGAACCAAGGCGTCGATGGCACTGCAGGCGTAGAACTTAAAGGGAAGGCCCTTCAGAAGTTCGGGAACCAGAACGGCGTCGTCGGCCACGATGGCATCGTCGGCCAGCCCCATCTTGGTGTGCAGGCTCTTGAGCTCGGCAATCGAGATGTTGGTCACTTCGCTGCCCGTACCGCAGGTGGTGGGCAGGATCACCAGCTGTTTTTCCTTGACGATGGGAATCTTGCGCAGGAAAGCGTCGGTTACGTTTTCAACGCCCTTAAGCGCGAACACCTTGCAAATGTCGATAACGGTACCGCCGCCCACGGCAATCACACGGTCGTAGTCAACCTTCTTGGCTTCCTTGAGGATGGCGTTCATCATTTCGTCCGAAGGCTCGCCCGCGCCGTACTTTTCCTGAAAGATAAAGGTACAGGGCAGGTTGAGCGACTTCATGAAGGGTTCGTAGATGAACTCATTGGTCACCACCAAGTCTTTGGCACCCAAATTGAATTCCTTGGCGAATTCGCCGAAGTGCTCGAATTGACTCAAACGAGTCTTTAACTTGAATAATTGCATGATGTATCAGTGTTTAATTTTTAAATCTTTTCTTGTATTCTTCTTCCAGCATGGGGCGGAAGTCGGGATGGGCGATGGCGATAAGACGTTTGGCGCGATTCTTAAGGCTGGCGCCCTTGAGTTTGGCCACACCGTATTCGGTTACCACATAGTCCACGTCGTTGCGCAAGGTCGTTACCGCGCCACCCTGCTTGAGGAAGGGCATGATGCGGGAAGCCGTGCCTTTGGCCGCCGTACTGGGCATGGCCATGATGGAGCGTCCGCCCTTCGACCAGGCCGCACCCCTTACATAGTCCACCTGACCGCCGGTACCGCTGAACTGCTTCAGCCCCATGGCCTCGCTTGCCACCTGCCCCATCAGGTCCACTTCGATGCAGGAGTTGATGGAAACCAGGTTGTCGTTCTGGCTGATGACACGCGGGTCGTTGACCCAGTCCACGGGACGCATTTCCACGCTGGGGTTGTTGTTGGCGAAATCGTAGAGTTCCTTGGTGCCCATCAGGAAGGTGGCCACCAGCTTGCCGGGCATGAAGTTCTTGCCCTTGCCGTTGATGACGCCCTTGTGAACCAAGTCCACCACGCCGCTGGAGAACATTTCGGTGTGGATGCCGAGGTCTTTCTTGTCGCCGAGGGCCATCAAAACCGCATCGGGGATACCGCCGATGCCGAGCTGGAGGGTGTCGCCGTCCTTCACGATCGAGGCGCAGTTCTTGCCGATGGCGATTTCCACATCGGTAATCTTGGCTGGAGGCAACACGGGAATGGGGCCGTCGGTTTCCACGATATAGGTAAAATCCTTGATGTTCATGAAGTTGTCGCCGGGAATGTAGGGCATGTTGGGGTTCATCTCGGCAATGATCACCTTGGAACGCCGGGCGGCGGGCAAGGTGTAGTCGCAGGAGATGCCGAAGCTGCAGTTACCCTTCTCGTCGGGACGGGAAACCACGCAGACCGTTACATCGGGCTTGAAGGATTCGTCGAACCAGGCCGGAACATCCGAGAAGTGAAGGGGAACGAAGTCTCCCCGGTCTTCGGCGATGGCCGCACGCGAGTTTCCGGCCACGAAATTGGTTACGTGGCGGAAATGCCCTTCGGTTTCGGGCGTGAGGTGACAGTCGCTCATAATGGTGAACATATGGAAGATTTCCACACCGTGGAGACGTTCCATCTGCCTTACCATTTCGGAGGGAACAACCTGAGGCGCGCCGGCGGCATGGCCGAAGACCACCTTGTCGTTGTCTTTGATCGCTTTTACCGCTTCTTCCACGGTAACGAAGTTTCCTTCTTTTTTCAAATCCATGATTATGATGTGTTTTATTTTTTTCCGTGCATCAGTGTCTTGGCAAAGGCCAAGAGTTCCGGATCGGTTTCGTTGATAAGGTACACCCGTCCGGTTTCGGGAAGCTCTTCCCTGAGTGTCTTTTCGATTACCTCTTCCAAGGTAATCTGCGCCGCCGGGCAAGTCCGGCACGCACCCTGGAAAACCAAGCCCACATCCCTGCCCTTGATTTCCTTGATGCGGATGTCTCCGCCGTGATTCAATAAAGAAGGACGGATCCGCTCTTCGATTAAAGAGCGAACCCGGCCTTCGAATTCAGTGTTGTCCACAGAACCTATTTTTTAGCGGGCTTTGCGGGCCAGTTGTCTTTGGAAACGTCCACCTTGGCGATCTTGCGGGCCAGTTCCTTCTTGGCCTCGAGGTTGCCTTGACGGGCAATCATGATACGCTGCGCCTGGGGCGAACCGGCTCCGTGCAGGGATTCGGTGCGGTAACCTACGGCAGCCGTACCCAGGGTCATGTTTTCGATCAAGCGGAGAACACGCATCCTGTTTTCGGTATCGGCACCGGTGGCACCCTTGAAGAACTTCTTGACATAGGCACCGGTTTCCTTGGAACGCAAATCCTGTTCGGAGGGCATGGTAACCATCAGACCGCCGGCGATGTCTTCGGCCAGACGGGCGATTTCGTAGGGATAACGGGTAACGTTCTGCTTGCAGACGTTGGCCAACAGCAAGTCGATCTGGTAGTTGCCGGCAGGCATCTTTACCCCTTCGGCCGAGCAGGCGATACCGCAGGCGTAGAGGGTTTCGTTCAAGTGAATCATTTCGATCAGCTTGTCCTTGATGTGGCTGGCCTTGGGAACACCGTTGTAGTCGGCAGCCAAAGCGGCGGCACCGATCAACACGTCGCCCACACCTACCTTACAGCCACCGTAGGACTGACGGTGATAACCGGCGAAGCGTTCCACCATCATGCCGGCGAACTGGTATTCCTTGCACATGAAGATACGTTCGTTGGGTACGAACACGTCGTCGAACACCACCAAGGCTTCGTGACCGCCGAACTGGGAGTTACCGAGGTCGATTTCGGCATTGGGTTCCATCTTGCGGGTGTCGCAGGACTGACGGCCGTAAATCATGAACACGCCCTTGGCATCGGACGGGATGGCGAACGAAACGGCATAGTCCTTGTCTTCCTCACGCATGGCGATGGTGGGCATGATAAGGTGTTCGTGGCTGTTGATGGCACCGGTCTGGTGAGCCTTGGCACCGCGAACCACGATACCGTCGGGACGTACTTCGGTAATGTGTACGAACAAATCGGGGTCTTCCTGCTGCGAGGGAGCCAGGCCGCGGTCGCCCTTGGGGTCGGTCATGGCACCGTCAACGGTAAGGTCGTTCTTCTGAACGAACTTCATGTATTCGGTAAAGCGTTTGTGGTATTCGGTACCGAGGGCCTTGTCCATTTCGTAGGTGGTGGAGAAAATGGCGTTGAACGCGTCCATACCTACGCAACGCTGGAAGCAGGCGGCCGTTTTCTGACCCATAAGACGCTGCATCTTAACCTTCTTGATCAGGTCTTCGGTATTCTGGTGCAGGTGGCAGAAACGGTTCACCTTTTCGCCGATAAGGGGCGAATAGGCCGTCATCAGGTCTTCGTATTCCTTCTTCTGGGCCAGTTCGTAGGTCATGGCCACCGAATTCAAGGACGGACGGATAACGGGGTGGTTTACAGGGTCTTTAACTCTTTCTCCAAACATATAGACCTTCAGGTCCATTTTCTGGAGGCTCTTGATGTACTCTTCAGCTGTCATCATGGCGGTATTCTTTTTATGGTTTATGTTTTTTGTTTGCGTTCAAATCACCCCAGGTAAAACAAAACGCCCCGAACATGCACGTTGCTCTGTTCCTACTGTGCGGCTTCTGTAATAAGGGCCGCTCATTGTTGTTAAGCTGCTGTCCAAGGCGTTGTGCGCCGGTCGAAGACCAACGCGGTTACATACGTGTTTTGTCTTTCCTGCAGTGTGTTGTTTGCGGAAAATCGGCCTCTGAACAAGTTCAGCGCCTTATTTTTCCAAAGCGAGGCAAAGTTAGCAAATATTTGCAGAAAAAAAAGCGAAATCTTTACCGAAAGATCCGGGCCGGAAAACTACTCGGAATCCCCTATCCGCTCAATCCTCCGCTGGATGTCGATAAACCGTTCTTCGCCGTTCATCAAAAACGAAAGGCGGCAGTCCTTATAGACCGTAAAACGTTTAAAGCACACCTCCACATTTACATTCTTAGGATTGCTTTCGGCCCACACGCTCTTAGCCGACCTTCCCTGATAGGATTTTCCCTTATTGTGCAAGATGAAGTTTCCCAATTCAGGCCTGTTGTCGGATTTCCCCTCTACTACCGGCACGGCGAAGCGAATGGTGGTCTTCCCTCCTCCGTTCGAAAAAAACGTCATATAAGGAAGCGTGGAATCGACCGCGATGGATTTTTCGTAATTGCCCCGAGCCTTGGCATACGCCTCGGAACCGACTTTCCCGGAAAACCACACCGGATTTCTTTCCACATTTAAGAAACCTTGATCTTGACCGTTCAGCGTAAACGACAGGGCGCAATCGTTAAATTCGGTGAACTTCTTAAAGCTCATCTTCAGGGTGGTCTTGCCCGCTACCGAAGCTTTCTTCACCACCAAAACTTTCTCAGCCTTATAGGATTGCCCGTTATTGTGGAATACGAAGTTTTCCATCCTGAGGGAATGCGAATCTCCCATGTCTTCGTCCGGCACGGAAATCCAGAAGGTGGTCTTTCCATGCGCGTTCGACATCTTTAGCATTGTAGGCCTGGCAAATACCGGAACCGACAGAAGGGCGATCCCGAGAGCAAACATCAACTTTTTCATAGTTTTTTGTGTTTTTAGGTTTGATCTGGCACTATAAATATAGTGTTTTTATCGGCGTCAAATATATTAATAATTTTTATTGACACAAAAAGCGATACAAAAATCGGGGCGAAAATTTCTACCTGGCGTGCAAAAACGGTCTAAAAAATTTCTACAGAGCGTACAAAAATGGGCTGTAAGGCATCCTATGGCGTTTATATCGTACATTTGCGTCTATGCCGAAGCGCAAGATCATACACATCGATATGGATGCCTTCTATGCCTCCATCGAGCAGCGGGACCATCCTGAACTGCGGGGGAAGCCCATTGCCGTGGGGCATGAGGGGCCCCGCGGCGTAGTGGCGACCGCCAGCTACGAAGCCCGCAAGTATGGCGTGCACTCGGCCTTGCCGTCCACACGGGCCAAGCGGCTCTGTCCGGACTTGATTTTCGTGCCTGCACGCTTCGAGGTCTATAAGGCCGTCTCGATGCAGATCCGGAATATCTTTCACGACTATACGGAATTGGTGGAGCCGCTCTCGCTCGACGAAGCCTTTCTCGACGTGTCTGCCGCGCCTTCGGCCACCTTGCTGGCGCAGGAAATCAAGTCCCGCATCTTTCATGAAACCGGCCTTACGGCCTCGGCCGGCATCTCGGTGAACAAAATGCTGGCCAAGATAGCCTCCGACTATCGGAAGCCCGACGGCCTGTTCGTGATTCCTCCCCAGCAAATCGAGGCGTTTGTGGCCGCACTGCCCATTGAGAAATTTTTCGGTATCGGAGAGGTGACGGCAGAGCGGATGCACCGCCTGGGAATCCACACGGGCGCCGACCTGCGGCAATGGAGCGAACTATCGCTCATTCAGGAATTCGGAAAGATGGGACGCGCCTATTACGGCTATGCGCGGGGCATCGACGAACGCCCCGTGGAACCCAACCGCATCCGCAAATCCTTGGGCGCCGAGGAAACCTTTGCCGAAGACACCGACAGCCGGGAACGCCTGCTCGAAGAACTGACCGCCATCTGCAAGGAGGTATGGAACCGACTTTCCAAACACGGTTTCAAGGGAAAGACCGTAGTGCTGAAAGTGAAGTTCGCGGACTTCCGGCAGATTACCCGCTCCAAAACCTTGCCTTTTACCGTCGATTCACCCGAATTATTGCAAAAGGTGGCCGAAGAACTCTTGGACACCGTCAATTTCAAAGAAAGTAAAATTCGCCTCATCGGCGTAACCGTAGGCAATGCCGCCGAACCTCAGCCGATGGTGGCCGGCACGCAGCTGCGGTTGGAATTTGAAAAAGGAGGTTGCGGCTTAAACAATCAGCCTCATTAGTCTGTCAAGAAAGCTTTCAGTCTTTTAAATCAAGCAAAAAGAAGTCGCAATCGGGGTGTGGGTGGCTGTAGCGTATCGGCAATTCATTTTCCGAGACTAAACGGAATCCCGCCTTCTTATAGAAGTTATGCGCCCTGACCGTATTTTTTGGCGTATCAAGCAAAATGGTCTTTATATGACGGGATTTTGCAAACGTCATAAGTTCATCGTAGAGCCGCCGTCCTATATGATAGGGTTCGCCCTGATAATCTTCGCAAACGAAAAACTTCTTCAGCACGGCGATTTCTTCGCCATATAGCATCAGGCCAATGGTACCTATCAATTTTCCTGTGGTTTTTTCTTTGGCGATCCAAAAATTTCCATTGGATTCGATATACGATTTCCCTATATCCAGCAAGTCCGGCTGGTCCTCCACCGTTACCGGCGGACGTGTGCCGTCATTTTGAAAATGCAACACAAGTTCAATCACCGCATCGGTATAGTCATCGGTGAATTGACAGATCTCTATATCTTTCACGTATTTAACCTTTTTTCAAATTATGCCCGCCGTGTACCCCTTTTAATGAGACACCTATCATCTCAAACTGTTTCTTATCTCGCTCCGGGGGTTCAGCGGATGCTGGTCGCAGAGTTCCAAATGCTTCACCATGTGAAGCGTGCCTTGCTTGTATTTTTGAAAATGCGGCGAGGCGACATGCGATTGATAGGCCTCTTGACTGGAATATGTTTCCAGTATGGTAATCTTGCAAGGGTTTTCCTTATCCTGCAAGGCGTACATCGTCAACACCCCCGGTTCGGTTTTGAGCGAGATTTCACCCACTTCCCTTGCGAAAGCCAAGTATTCTTCAAGATATTCGGGGTACACCTCTATTTTCGACAGTCGGATGATGCCGCTGTCGGTCATCGGCAGTTTATCGCATATCATTTCTCCTCCTGTCTGTGTCTTGGACACGGTCGAATCCTTGCACGCCTGCGGCACCGCCATAAACACCGCCAACACGAACGAAGCGAGCATCAACCGCATGGTTTTAAACCATTTCATCGTTCCTATATGGTTCATCACGCCTGTCTTCCAAATAAAATCCTCCAGACAAAAATATGAATACTATTATGAAATCACCAACTTCGTGACCAAATCCCTACCTTTGCGGATAACAAATCAATAACCCCATGCATCAACTCTCCTCGCCCCATGTTAATTTCACGCCTCATGGTTGCATTGCCTGCTGGCGTTGTGTCGAGGCCTGCCCCAAGCAGGTTATCGGAAAAGTGAAGTTCCTCTTTCACAAACACGCCGCCATAGCCCATGCCGAGGCCTGCATCGGCTGTCAGAAATGCGTGAAAGCCTGTCCCCGGCATTGTTTCACGGCCAAGTAAATTCCGCAATCCGGGTTATACCGCCCGCAATCCGAGTACCGGCACGATAGGTTCCCCTCCTTACTTTTGCCCCATCAATAACCTGTGCTATGACGATAGAAGATTTTCAGCGGAAAATTGCCGAGGGCAAGCCTTTGGAAGGTGAGGAGATGATTCAATTCATGCGGCAGCAGAGCGACCTTTCGCGCAGGGTTCAGTTCGAGCTGAACACGCATTACCACACGCCCCAAGAGATTCGGCAGCTGTTCGGCGAAATCACCGGCAGGGAAACGGATGAGGATTTCCGGCTTTTCCCACCCTTTTACACCGACTTCGGCAAGAACATTCATATCGGCAAGAAAGTGTTCATCAATTCCGGCTGTCATTTCCAGGACCAGGGCGGCATCTTTATCGGCGACAACTGCCTGATAGGACACGATGTGGTGCTGTCTACGCTGAACCACGATTTCGAACCCTCCAGGCGGCAGAACCTTCACCACGCCCCGATTCACATCGGCAAGGGCGTCTGGATCGGAGCGCACGCCACCCTCACCGCCGGCGTCACCATTGGCGACAACGCCGTGATAGCCGCCGGCGCGGTCGTCACTAAAGACGTGCCTGCCGATATGGTGGCCGGCGGCGTTCCGGCCCGAATCATCAAGAGCATCTACGACTGACCTCCGCCCCGTCTTCTCCCGCACCGTTCGATTTTCCCGACCCGATTCACCCATACGTTTTTTTGCCGTAAATTCGCGCCCGCAAAAAGGAGGCAGGATGTTGCGCCGCGTATTTAAATTCATCAACGACTGGATTCTCATCTTCTCCATCATAGGAGGAGTGGCGGGATACTTTATCTACACCTCCATTCCCGTACTCGACTTTACGCACGAGGCCGCCCTGCAGACGATAAAGATCGTTCAGCCGGTGCTTATCTTCGGCATGCTGTTCCTCACCTTCTGCAAGATAAACCTCCGCAAACTGAAGCTTTGCCGCTACCACTGGTGGCTGTTGCTTTTCCAGTTGGGGCTGTACATCGGCATCGGGGCGGTGGTGATGTTCCTGCCCCGCAACGACCTCCGCATCATCCTCGAAGGGGCCATGATCTGTTTTATCTGCCCCACAGGCACGGCGGGTGCGGTCATCGTGAAGAAACTCGGCGGCAACCCCACCCACATCACCTCCTACACGATACTTATCAACTTGGTGGCGTCTATCGTGATTCCGGCCTCCATCCCGCTCGTGCATCCCAATCCCGACCTGCCCTTTATCCGCGCCTTCCTGCTGATTCTCGGCAAGGTGTTCCCGCTGTTGCTGCTGCCGCTGGTAACCGCCTTTTTGATACGGCGTTTCCTTCCCAAAGTGCATTTCTTCATTCAACGCTACGGCAACCTGTCGTTCTTTCTGTGGGTGGCGGCGGTAACGCTGGCCACGATGGTCACCACGCGCTACATCGTGCACAGCAACGTGGGAATCAGCACAGGTTTGTGGCTCGTTCTCGTGTCGTTTATCGCGGCCACCAGCCATTTCTTCTTAGGCCGTAGGATAGGCCGCCCCTACAACGATGCCATTACAAGCGGGCAGACCCTGGGACAGAAAAACACCGTGCTCGCCATCTGGCTCGGCTACACTTTCTACACCCCCATCACCTCGGTGGTGGGCGGCTTCTACAGCATCTGGCAGAACCTCATGAACTCCTGGCAGATTCACGAGCACGAAATACAATAAAATTTCTTATATTCGCTTGTCCGATAATTGGCATTATGCAGTTACGGAAACTAAAACAACTCTATAAAACAAACATTATGAAAAGAGTAGCTTTGTTTTTTGCCTGTCTGGATCTGATATGGCTTGGGGGCATGTCGGTTACACAAGCACAAACGGCACCGGAAACGTATCCGGTATCTCTCTACAGTTTGGTTACAACAGAAACGGCTCCCGCCCATCCTGCCGACGGCTGGACGGAATTTCAGCTGCCCTCAAGCGGCAACCGGGATACAATCACCAAAACTTATCTGAGTGCGGATGCCGCCCCGGTGGTCATCGAAAAAATTGAAAATTATATGACCGTGCCGGTAACGGTTCAACTGTACGAAATCGGTTTCGACTTTCCGTATGGCGGTCGCACGATGACCCATTTCGGCGTAACCGGCAACGGTCTGATTTACCTGGGGACTTCCGGAACCTCCGACAACGTAGAAAAAGACATTACATATACCTCATCTGCATCTACATACAACCTTGCAGATGTTATCGTAGCCCGGCCGTTGGGAGACAACCAAGGCTACCAAAACCCCACCGAACCTCATTTTGTGGCGGACGCCCAAACCAAAATCGGATATTACAAGGCTCCCGACGAAGACTACTTGATTATCGGGATCCGGGATTTATTGGTCAGCTTTACCTTATACGGTCAACCAGGGGACGAGACTCCCACTCCCGATAAAGATTACAATCTGCGTGTAACGTACGATGTTATCCTATATAATGACGGGCGCGTCATGCTGAATCCTATTGATTTGAAACCCCAGGCCTCGGATGCCGGCAACGGCTTACTCTATTTTTCGTTCGGTATGTTCGGCAATTCGGAAGATGCCGTCGCCGCCACCGATTGGACCGGAAAATCAGCCGTCGTGGAATCCGGCTACGCCCTCAACAATATGGAGGTAACCGCAGAAGCCGAAAGCTCGGTATTAACCTTTATGTTACCACAGGAATGCACCGTACCGCAAGACATCAACGCCAGCATACAGGATTCTGAGGTGTATTCCTCCGACTTCTCCGCCACATTGAGTATCAGCGGTGCCGACGGCTGGTTGGTCTTTGTGGCCGACAACGACGATGTAGCCGAGAAACCCGTCTCCGGTAAATCCTATTCCACCGGCAGCTGGAATGCAGCCCCGGACGAAATCGATGGCTTCCCCGTTAAGATTTTCGGCACGAACACCATGGTTTCCGCCAACGGATTAAGCCCTGAATCTACAAGCTACATATACATCTATCCCTACAATGCCCAGTGCCTGGGAGGTCCAGTCTATGCCGAAGATCCGATAATCCTCCCGGTTACGACCGTAATCGGCGGACCTACCGTAACCGTGGCCAACACCACCGAAAACGCCGTTACCTTCAACTTCCCTGATTTGAATTCCGAAACAGGCATTCTGGTGGGCATCGCCCGACGCGACTACCGGAACGAAGCCTACGGTTCCCGCTATGAAATTACCGGTATTTCCGGTAAGCCCCATCATATAGGCGATACGTTGTTCCATAATCCCTCCACCGAATTTTCAAACTATTCCAACCAAGGACCATATCTGATTACTACAGCGCATGTAGGCAAAGTGGAAAACGGATCGCTGACCATCGGAGATCTCAAACCGGGCACGCCCTACTATTTCTATTTCTGGACGGCCACGACCGGCGAAAACCAATACTCCAACGAATATGTGGAAAAAGGCGTCTATACCTTGGCCACCACGCCCCATACCTTTACGTTGGCTACCGACCGCTCTCCCATTCAAGACGAATCCTGGCTTCCCGCCGGTTGGAGCAGTTCTCCTGCTATGAACTCCCAGTTTTCGGCCGCACTGTTCCAAATAGGCAATGGGATGACCGCCCAAGGAGACCCGAATGAACTTCGCACACTGGGTGTCCGTTTAACTGCAACAGGCTCCGATGCGGCACGGGCCGACGCCATCATGCCCGCCTTCCTTTCAACGCATCCCTCTTTCGATATACTGTACAGGGTCAACATGCAGGCTTCCTCCATGATGGGCAGCAATTTATCTCAATTGGGAGAAGGCGACACACTGAGTGTCTGGTATCGGGAAATGGGGCAGAACGAATGGAAGTTGGCCTCCAGCGTAACAAGCGAAGACGGTGTATGGGAATATGCTTCCGACAACTACGTCACCCTTAAGGCCACTGTTTCGAACGTGCCGCAAGACAAGGCGATTCAGGTTCGTTTTATGATTCGGGCCATTCCAGGAAGCATGATGTCTTCCAAAATCTTCACCTTACACCATGTTACGGTGGAACCTCATCTCAACTGTGCCTATCCGGAAAATATTTCCGTAATTGACTCGCTGACCACGCACAGCAAGATCGGCTTAAGCTGGACCGACAACAATACACCTGCCGCCTCGGTCATTTACCGCTACCGCACGGCCGGAACAGATGCTTGGTCTGAATACTTTGCCGCTTCGCAGCCCACCTCCACCCTAATCCGCCGCTTGCAACAGCATACGGATTACGAAATTGAACTGCAGTCGGTTTGCCGCCAAGACAGTTCGCTGGTAAAAACGGTAAGCGTTCAGACTCTATACGGATTGCCTTATCAAGCTGCCGTAACGGACTTGGATGAATGGCCGTCCGATTTCAGCGCCTGGGTCGGGGATCTCGGCGATGAGATTTATCCCGACACCTATCATAGTGGCTTCAATACCGAAAGATATAGCACGGAAGGGCATACAGCCATAGGCACCTCGTTCGAAACGAGTGACAGCAAAAAATGGCTGATGCTGCCGGTTATTTCGTTGGAAGACATGTCCGCCCCGGCCGAATATACCTTCCAGTACAAGGCCTATTATGACAATTATGCCACTGGAACCAAGGATGCCGTTGATCCTCAAAGTGCATTCCGCGTACTTATTCTCGTTTCCAAAGACGGGCAGTTCAGCAGCTCCGATATTGTTGACACCTTAACGGTAGATACGATGAAAACCGCATACCAGACCTATACGGTTGATTTATCGCAATACACGCGTCAGATACATATCGCCCTTTATGCGGAAAACGAGAATATCGACTATTCGAATCCGGACTATTATGAAAAACAGATGCAACGCATGAGCACTTATTTCGTTATCGACAGCCTGCAAGCCCGTTATACAGCCGAAATTCCCTGTTATGAGGTCGAAGACATCAACCAGTACGATCTAAGCACCACCGGCATCACACTGTCGTGGACTGGCTACTCGGAAGAATACGGCATTATCCTTAAAAACGAGGATAATAACGAGATCGATACGGTTTATACCAAGGAAACAACCCATACCTTAACCGGACTTGAACCGGGCACGCTCTACACCTACCGGATTCAAGGCTATTGCGAAGAAGGCCACCGCAGTCCGAGCGCGTTGAGCGAAGAAGGTTTCTTTAACACGCGTACGGCTTGTGCTGCCCCCACCGAATTGCAATGCACAAAGACTGGTTCGGATTATGCCGAACTGGCTTGGACCGCCGGTGCCGACAACGACTATTTCAACCTTATGTACCGTGAAAACGCGGAACAGAAATTCGACACCTTGAAAGCAACCGAACCCGAATACAAGCTTACGTCCCTGAAACCTGAAACGGCTTATGTATGGCAGTTGCAGGCCGTTTGCGGATCCTATCTGAGCAATGTGGTGGCAGGCAACAACTTCACGACCGCCGTAGTGGCCATCGAACAGCCCGCCCGCTTTGCCAACCTTAAAGTAGGTGTTGACAACGGACGTATCGCCATTTGGAACGCCGGTGCTTTGACAATAGACCGCGTGGAAATGTACGGAGCCAACGGAAGCCTGCTGTATGCCGAAAAGTTCCACACCGCAAGCAACATCTTGTTGCCGAGGGTCAACTCCGGCTCTGGCATGGTATTGGTGCGTATCTTCTCAGCCGGCGAAACCGCGGTTTATAAAATTATATTGAGGTAAATATTAAAACATAATCAACATGAAACTAAAGCAGTTTATTTTCGGTCTGACGGCTATAGGCAGCCTGCTGGCCGGCTCTGTGACGGCGCAAAACTTTACTGCCGTAACTCAGGGAGAAAAGGGTAAATGTTATATTCTGACCGGAGCATTGGGTGTCCGGGGTGGTAATCTGTCGGCCGACGGCATGTTCGTAGGGGGTACCGCCGGAAGCGATTGGACCACCAATGTAGGTTATGTGTATGATATCGCACGAGACACGCTCAAAATCACCACATCGGCCGATGTAGTGAATTCGTGGACCTTATATGCCGGTAACAACACAATTAGCCGCAACGGACAGCTGATTGAAGTGGAAAGCCTATATCCTGACCAGACAAGTGCCGAAATGTCACATGCCAGCATCTGGGCGGCTTCAGCCAGTTTGGATACGATCATCACGATGGCCTACGAGATTGCTGACGACCCTACCGGAGAACGTCCGAACGGCATGACCATCAACCTTCCCTATCTCGTAAACGGCAAAACCGGCAAGGTTATCCGTAGCATCAAGGCGCATTGGCCGTTAACGGCAGCCTCCGCTATCGGTTTCGGCGCCCGTGTAAACGCCGCCAATAACGATGCCACGATACTGGTCGGTCACAGCGCCCGCCCCAACGGTGCCCAATGGGCCCCTGTCTTTTGGGACCTCAAGGCCGATACCTCCTTCTTTGTCGGCACAGACCAAGATGACAACGGCGATTTATACTGCACGAACAACGATGGAACGCTGATTGGTGGAACGGCCCGGGGCGAAACGGTAATCATTCATTATAACCGTGAACAAAAGAGTATGACTTTCGAAACGGTACCGAACGCTCCCGGTAAAACAGGCGGAATGTTAAACGGCATTTCCGAAACCGGATTGGCCATCTGCGTACAGGCGAGCGGTAACGACCCTGGCAGCCGGGAAACCTATATCTACGATATGGAATCCAAGACCTTGGTAAGCCTCAAGGAATATGTGCGCGAACTCTATGGCCTGGAATTGCCGATACCTACATTTACGGCCTTTTCCATCAGCGACGACGGCCGAAAGATAACAGGCTGGTCGTATTACAACAATATGGATGTGCCTTATCTCATT
Organism: Ruminococcus flavefaciens; assembly: GCA_023667315.1. Lineage (GTDB taxonomy): Bacteria > Bacteroidota > Bacteroidia > Bacteroidales > P3 > Pullibacteroides. Next base: position 27,587 of record JAMPAI010000014.1, on the reverse strand, counting down.
TCGTTGGATGAAACGCAAATATTCGCACGCCCCCGCGCGTTGACTGCCCTGCAACCCTATGGCGAAATGACGGTTAACGTTTCGTGGGCAACGCCCTTGCGTGGACAATATACCCTGAAGGGTTTCAACGTGTATTGCGATTCCGCAAAAATCAATGATGAACTCATCCCTGCCACACAGATGAATTATACCCATTCCGATGCCCAAACCGGCGTACACGACTATACGGTACAGGCTGTTTACGAAGAAGGCGTATCGAACTATTGCGTACCCGTAAACATGCTGGTGATTGCAGGCGACGGCTGCTTGCCCGTACAGGAAATCGGCCACAATTTGGTGTATAACCGCACGGCGGCTATCTATTGGGGTCTGCCTTCGGCCAAAATGTCTCAACCCATGGCAAAAACAGCCGCCCCGAGCAATCCGGACGCTCTGACCATTGGGGGAAAGGCTTCGGGACGTACGGTAAATACCATTCCCTCCAAATCATACCAAAACGAAAATCTGGATGTAATCGGGTTCAACCGGTTCGAAAGTTATTACTGGGCATGCGCCTTGCTGATCGGAAACCGTCTATATGCCACGCAGTATAACAGCGGAACCATTACGGTATTCGATCCCGACGATATGAGCGTACTCGAATCCCATACCATCGATGTACCCGCAATCCGGAATATGGTCTATGTCAACGACAAACTTTACTTGGCGACGGGTGAAGAAAAAATCGTGGTCTTGGATTTCAAAACAATGAGCATCAGCAATGAACTCCAAACCAAAGGCATGGCTGTACAACATCTTTCCTATATTCCGACACTGAACGACGGAAAGGGAGGCTTCGCTTATGGAACTTGGGAAGCCTTGCAGTACTGCGACCTCTACGGGCGTGCCATCTCTACCGGAACGCCAAGTATCGACATCGACAACCTGCTGATTGCTGGAACCGCCTACCACAACGGATTGTTCTTCCTTTACAGTCAGACCGGAAGTCCGCAAAGCGCCGAAATCTATACCATTGATTTCGAAAAGGGGCAATACCTGCGTAAGCAAAACCTTGGCAGCAATCCCCGTATGGCCGAAATCGATGCCAATGGATACGGGTTCATTGCCGGTGGGCTATCGCTCAACACTTTAGCAGACGGAACCATCGCCTTGGCCGCCACATTACAGATGTCGGGAGACTTTCCGCACATAGCTTTCCTGGAAGTGGAAGCATCCGAACGCTTGTTGGGATTCAATCTCTATCGCAGCAAAGATGGAGGAAAATCCGAACGCGTTAATCCGGAAGGGCAATATATCAAAGGTTTGAGCTATTCCGAAGACCTGCTGGAACCCGGCAAATACGTTTACACCGTAGAAGCCGTAAACGAAGGCAATTGCAAGATGATGCTCAGCAATGTAAAAACGGAAGTCACCATAGAACCGATCGGTGAATGTGTTGCACCCAAAACGCTTAAGGCAGAGGAGCAAGCCAAGGCCGTTCGTTTGGATTGGGATTACGAAAGCCCCTCTGAAGGACCTTCCTTTGTAGGCTTCAATATATATCGCGACAATAAATTGCTGGCTGAACACATAGCGGATTTAAAATACACCGACTTCAATCTGGCCAAAGGCGATTATACCTATCGCGTGGAAGCATTCTACAACAACTCGTGCGTGGCGTCTAAAGAGGCTAAGGTAACGGTTACCCATGAAGGTGTGGCCATGCCGCCTGCGCACCTTGTTTTGAGTGCCACCGGAACCGAAAAGCAATCCAAACGCTATAATATTTCAGCCACTTGGGACCTTCCCTACTACGAAAGCCCCTTGGCCATAGGTTACTGCAATATGCCGTATAACGGCACCGGTCTGAAAGACGGAGATAACAATATTCCGGTTTATGCGCTCATAGGTTGGGACACCGCAGGCTTGGCTCCTTTTAAAGACTATTATGTTGTAGGTATTGAATATTTTATCGGAGAAGACATCACTTCGGTAGAAGGTCTGCTTTACTTAAACGACACCTTGGCTTACCAGTGCCCGAGCGATTCCCGTATTCAGGAAAACGCGTGGAATACCCTTCTGTTCAACCATTATTTCTCGATGAATCAGCCGAGTGAACTTCTGGTTGGATATAAGGTTACCTACCGCGACGGCACAAAACCGGTGGCCGTCTTTGATATGGGCCCCGCCAACACCTGGTTCGGAGATATCTTATCTGGAGATGGAAAGCAATGGACTACCCTGACCGACGCCGGCATCAATGCCAACTGGTGTATCAATGCTTTGGTGGTTGATAAGCGCGACTTAGAAGAAGCGACAACATCTTCCAGCCTTTTACACTCCTCGAAATCCATCGTTAAGGTAATGAGTCTGAACAATCAATTCCAGCTTACCGAACCTAAAGCCATCCACGCTTCGAAATCGAGCAGTGCAAGCGTTAAATTGCAAGGTTTCAACATCTATCGTGAAGAAGAAAAACTGAACAATGAGTTATTGAAAGGTTTCTCTTATCAGGATATGAACGTTGAAGAAGGCGTTTATGAATATCGGGTATCGGCTGTTTACAGCAATGACAAGGAAATCAAAGGCGACGGCAGGATGATCAACTTGAGTTCCGTAGATAATATGCCGCAAACTCTGACCGAAGCCGTCAAGGTATTCCCCAACCCGACAAACGGCGTATTCCGCATCCAAGGCGAATACCTTACGATGGAGATTGCGAACTTGTCGGGAGCCGTGGTACGCCGCTACACCGACAGACGTTCCGACATCGATGCCTCGGATTTGACGTCCGGCTTGTATATGCTGCGCTTTACCCTGCCCGACGGCACGTTACGTTGGCAAAAAATCGTAATCGAATAGAATTTTCTGTTCAATTACCGAAAGGCGGCCGCATATGCGACCGCCTTTTTTTGTAAATTTGCTACCGTTGTGCCAATCTCAACGATATAGTGCCCCCCAAAAACCTTCCAGATATGGACCAGACGATAAGACAACGGGCGGAATTGTGGACCAAGCCGCCTTACGATGAAAAGACGCGCCTTGCGGCGCAAGCCCTGCTGAACGGCGATGAGGCCGAATGCGCCGATGCCTTTTACCGCGATTTGGAGTTCGGCACGGGCGGCCTGCGCGGCATCCTGGGCGTGGGCACCAACCGGATGAACGTGTATGTGGTGGCCCTGGCCACCCAGGGTTTCGCCAATTACCTGACCAAGCAGTGCGCGGCCGAAAACCTGCAACAATGTGTGGCCGTGTCGTACGACTGCCGCAACGGAAGTTCCGAATTCGCCCTCACCACCGCCAAGGTGTTCGCCGCCAACGGCTTCAAGGTGTATCTGTTTACCGCCATGCGCCCCACGCCGGTGCTTTCGTTCGCCGTGCGTCACTACGGATGCTGCGGAGGCGTGATTGTTACCGCCAGCCACAACCCCAAGGAATACAACGGATACAAGGCCTACGGCAAGGACGGCGGCCAGCTGGTGGCGCCCCACGACAGGAACGTGATGGCCGAGGTGGCCGCTATCAAGGGGCTTTCCGAGGTAAGGATGCAGGGCGGAGAGGCCAATATCCGCTATGTGGACGAGGAGGTGGACACCGCCTATCTCGAAAAGGTATGCGCCCTCTCGCTCGACAGGGAGGCGGTGCGCAAGCAGAAAGACCTCAAGATTGTCTATACCCCGTTGCACGGCACGGGCATGACCATGGTGCCCCGCGCCCTCAAACGCTGGGGCTTCGAAAACGTGCTCTGCGTGCCCGAACAGATGGTTCCCGACGGAAACTTCAGCACCGTGGCATCGCCCAATCCCGAAGAAAAGGCCGCCATGCAGCCCGCCCTCGACCTAGCGCGCCGCGAGAAAGCCGACCTCGTGATCGCCACCGACCCCGACGCCGACCGTGTGGGCGTGGCCATCGCCGACGGCCGGGGCGACTTTATCCTGCTCAACGGTAACCAGACCGGTTCGGTCTTGGTGAACTACCTCTTGCGCAAATGGAAGGAAAACGGACGGCTCACGGGCAAGGAATATATCGTAAAGACCATCGTTACCACCGAGCTGCTTAAGGAAATGGCCGCCAAGAACGGCCTGGACTGCCCCGATGTGCTCACCGGCTTCAAATACATCGCCGAAGTGATCGGCCAGCGTGAAGGAAAGCAGACCTTTATCGGTGGCGGCGAGGAAAGTTACGGCTATCTGGCGGGCGAGTTCGTGCGCGACAAGGATGCCGTGATCGCCTGCTGTCTGATTGCCGAGATGGCCGCTGAAGCCGCCTGCAAGGGCGAAAGCTTTATGGATATCCTCTGCGGGCTGTACAAAGAATACGGATTCTACCGCGAATCCCTGGTGTCGCTGAGCCGCAAGGGGCAGAGCGGCGCGGAGGAAATCAAGGCCATGATGGCTGATTTCCGGCAGAACCCGCCCCGAAGCATAGGCGGCGAAAAGGTGGTGGAGGTACGCGACTACAAGCAGGGATTTGCCGGACTTCCGCCCTCCGACGTATTGCAGTTCTTTACCGAAAAAGGCAGCAAGATAACGGTTCGCCCATCGGGCACCGAACCCAAGATAAAGTTCTACTTCGGGCTGAAATGCCCCTGGCAGGACGGCAAGGGCTACGCCGCCCAAGACGCCGAGGCCGCCCTGCAAGTAGAAAAGATGAAGAAAGACCTGGGCATTTAGTTCTCCATAAACACAAAAAGAAAGCCAGGAGCGTTGATGTCGCTTCCGGCTTTTTCATTTGCCAAGTCGGACTAATTAATCCGCCAGTTCCTTGAAACAGTCCACCCCTGTCTGCACCGTTTCCCGTACGACCGGCCAAAAACGGTAGGTGGCCTTTTCCACATAGCGGAACGAGAGCGAGGAATCGCGCACGGAGGTCTTGAGGATTTCTTCCTCAGGGTCAATCTTGTTCCAGAAATAAATCAGGATGCTGAACACCGCCAGCACCTTGCAGAAACTAAGCAGCAGGCCGCCGATACGGTTGAAAAGCCCCAAGGAAGTCTTGTTGGCCCAGTTGCCCAGCACCTTGCCCAAGAGATATACGCCCACCGACACGCCGATGAACATAATCACGAAACAGATCGTCTGCGCGTGCTTTCCGTTGATCGAGAACCAGTTTCCCACCAAGTACGAGAACTTGAACGAGATATAGAAACCCGCCACCAGGGCCAGCAGCGAGACCAGTTCCATCACCAGGCCGTTCTTGGCACCCTTGAAGCCGCACCAAAGCAGGGGGATGAGAATAATGAGGTCTAAGAAATTCATGCTTCGTTTCTGTGTCTGTGATTGTTCAGGAGGCGTTTGGTAAGCTCGGAGGCCTCCATGAAATGGATGATTTCCGGATTGTCGCTCTGCATGATGTCGCTCCCGCTGCCCTGCCACCAAAGCTTGCCTTCGTAGATAAAGTTCACCGTGTCGCCGATCTTCAGCACCGAGTTCATGTCGTGGGTGTTGATGACGGTGGTGATTTCGTATTCCTTGGTGATTTCGGCAATCAGGTTGTCGATAAGCTCGGAGGTACGGGGGTCGAGGCCCGAATTGGGCTCGTCGCAGAACAAGTATTTGGGTTCCACGGCGATGGCGCGGGCAATGGCCACCCGCTTGCGCATGCCCCCGCTCAGTTCGGATGGCGAAAGCGTTTCCGCGCCCTTCAGATCGACCCTCGCCAGACACTCCTTGGCGCGGCGAATCTTTTCCGAACGCGATTTCTGGGTAAACATATCCATCGGGAACATCACGTTCTCAAGCACCGAAAGCGAGTCGAACAAGGCGCCCCCCTGGAACACCATGCCGATTTCGCGGCGTATGGAGGTGAGCAGCTCGTGGTTCTGCTTGGTAACGAAATCGCGGCCGTCGAAAAGGATGGCCCCGCTGTCGGGCGTAAGCAATCCTGTCATGCTCTTCATCAGCACCGTCTTGCCCGAACCGCTTTGGCCGATAATCAGGTTGCACTTGCCCGGCATCAGCTTGAGGTTGATGTCGAAAAGCACCTGACGGTCGCCGAAAAACTTATTCAGATGTTGTATTTCTATCATTGCCGAAATTGCCTTTACATAAGTAACTGGGTCAGCACCAGGTTGGAAAGGATGATGGCGATGCTGCTGTTGACCACCGCCTTGGTGCTGGCTCGCCCCACTTCCAATGCCCCGCCCTGCACGGTATATCCGTAGAACGAGGATATGCTGCTGATAAAGAAGGCGAACACCACGGTCTTGATGATGGCGTAGGCCAGGTCGAAGGGGTGCGGGAACGACTGCAGGCCGTAGATAAACTCGTAGGAGGTCATGCCGCCGATGCTCACCGCCGCCCACCAGCCGCCGAAGAGCGCGGCCACGATACTGAGCATGATCAGTATCGGGTTGAAGATGAGGCAGGCGATGATCTTGGGAAGGATCAGGTAGGAAGCCGAGTTCATACCCATCACCTCGATGGCGTCGATCTGTTCGGTAATGCGCATCGTGCCCAGCTGGGAAGCGATGTGCGAGCCGATCTTGCCGGCCAGTATGAGGCCGATGATGGTGGGTGCCAGCTCCATCACGATGGCCTTGCGGGTGGCGAAACCCACCGCGTAGAGCGGAATCCAGGGCGAATCCATGTTTACCTGAAGCTGGATGGCGATGGCCGCGCCCACGAAGATGGACACCAGCGACACCAAGGGAATGGAATCGAAGCCCAACTGGTTCATCTCGCCCACCACCTGCTTCCAAAAAAGATTGCGCTTTCCGGGCGGGGAGAACACCTTGCCCAAAAGAATGAAGTATCTGCCTAAGGTACGTATCATAACAATATCGGCTCTTAAATGACAAAGGTACGGATAAAATCCAAAGCCCGCTTTGATTGCGCCGGGACTTTGCCTAATTTTGCGCCGAAATCTTCCGGTACATGAAATCGAAGAAACTCCTGCGAACCCTCCTGCCCTGCCTGTTGCTGGGCTGCCTGTGCTACTCCTGCCGTCAGCAGTACTACCTGCCCGGCGGCAACTACCGCCGCAAGCCGGCCAACAACTGCGGCTGCCCCTCCTATTCGCAGGCCGCGCCCCTACTCCGCCAGGGGGTTCCGTTCCAAACGGTGCACGGCCACCAATCCGTGCACGCGCAGTTTCTGTCCGTCACCTATATTGCGGACATTCACGAAGGGCGGTAGTTTCTCCACCACCTCGTAGTCGGCGCCATCCATACGGAACCGCGTTCCCACCGGCAGTTCGTTGATCCTGAGGCTTTCCGCCTCCACCCATGCTTTCACAGGAGGTTCCTCCGCCTCTTTCCTGCGTTTTTCCAAGGCCTGGAAGGCCGCCTCCTCACGCGCACGTTCCGCCTCGCTCTCCTGTTGCCGGATACCCTCCAGTAACTTCTGCGCCGCCGCACCCAAGTCGGGCGCGGGAATCACGATACCTTTCCGAAGCAGTTTCATATACTTGGAAACGAAGGCCTTGCGGTTCCTGCCGTAGCAGTTGCAGGCTTCCTCCAAATCGGCCTCGAAATAGCGGCTGGTCTTCTCGAAATAGCCGGCAATCACCTGCAGGATGTCGTTGGGAAAGATTTTGGGCGAGAAAAAAGGCTTGAACAGGGTCTTGAAGTTGTGCTTCCACTCCTTGCCGTGGGGATATACGTTGTTGCCGTACTGTTTCTGGGTAAGCAGGTGCGCCCATTCGTGCACGAACACGAACAGCAGCGCGTAAGGGTTCAGGTCTATCTGCAGGGAGATGGTGTGCAGTTTGGCGAAACCGGGCACGAAGGCCGGCGTGTCGGCATCCACCTTGGGCGGCATGTAGTAACCCAGGGTATGCCCCTTGCGCGTGGAAAAAGCCACCCGCACGCCCTCGTGCTGCAACATGGAAACTACCATGGGCAGGGCTTCCGCAATGATGTAGGGCTTGAGCGCCCACGCCACATTCCGCTCTACTCTGATGCCCGCGGCCATGGGTCGGATGAATGCTTAGAAAACAGGCGGTTTGGGTTTACCCTTGTATTGCCCGTGGAAACGGCGGAACCTCAGCGAGATAACCCCGAAGAAGGCTTCCTTGAAGATCTTCTTGCTCATCTTGGACGTGCCCTCGGTACGGTCGGTGAACACGATGGAAACCTCCTTTATCTGATAGCCCAGACGGTAGGCCGTGTATTTCATCTCGATCTGGAAGGCATAGCCCACGAAATGCACGTCGTCCAGGTCCATGCCGCGCAGCAGCGATGCCTTGTAGCACACGAAACCCGCCGTGGCATCGCCTATCTTCATGCGGGTAACGAAGCGCACATAGGCCGAGGCGAAATACGACATGAGCACCCGCCCCATCGGCCAGTTGATCACGTTCACCACGCCGTTCACATAACGCGACCCCACACTGAGGTCGGCGCCGTCTTTGGCGCAGGCGTTGTAAAGGCGTTCCAAGTCGAGCGGATTGTGCGAGAAATCGGCATCCATCTCGATCACGTAGTCGTACTTACGCTGCAAGGCCCACTTGAATCCGTGGATGTAGGCGGTTCCGAGCCCCAGCTTTCCCTGGCGTTTCTCGATAAACAGCCGGTCGCCGAACTCGGTGTCGATAAGGCGTTCCACAATATCCGCCGTGCCGTCGGGCGAATTGTCTTCCACCACCAGTATATCGAAAGCCTTGGGCAGGGCGAATACCGCCCGCACGATCTTCTCGATATTCTCTTTTTCGTTGTAGGTGGGAATAATTACCAAGGTGTCGCTACGCATCCCCGAAAGTTTTAACATTCCGACAAATGTAGCAAAAAAATCTTTGCCGCCGGGATTTTGCGAAAAACGGGAAACTCCCCTATCTTAGCGCATAGATTTGCGGTTTGATAAACTATTGACAATGAAATTCAATTTAGGCGACAAGGTAAAGTTCATGGATCAGGAAGGCCAGGGCGAGATCACCAAAATCATCAACGCCAACACGGTGGGCGTTACCACCGACGGCTTCGAGATTCCCTGTTCGGTTACCGACCTCATCAAGATAGAGAAACCCTCCTCCACGGCCGAACGCCTGTTCTACGAGGGCAAGGGCAGCTACGACGCGCCGGCCAAGCCGGAATCGGCGCCCAATAGGAACAAAGCGGTTCAAACATCCTTTGAGCCGGAAGACGAGGATGAATCCGAAGATTACGAAGCCAACGACATTCCCGAAGCCTTGGCGGAGGACATGCGGATTTCGCCCCTGCGCCGTTCGTTCGGGGGCAAGAACCCGCAGCGCGAGGGGGTATATATCGCCCTCGTGCCTCTTGACCAGCAGTTTATGCTGCGCGGACCGCTGGAGTTCCATATCGTGAACTACACGCCCTACACCCTGCTCTACAACCTGGCCACACGAGGAGCGGAAAGTTTTTACGGGGTGGATTTCGCCTCGGTGCCGCCCTACAGCAAGATGCTGGTGGAGAGCGTGGAACGCGAGGATCTGGGCTTGTGGACGGAAGGCATCCTGCAGGGGCTGTTCTACCAGGACGAAAGCCCGGTGTGGATGATGCCCTTCAGCAAGGACTACAAGATAAAGGTGAACCACCTTGGCAAGCAGGAGAACTATGTATTTCCGGTATTCATGCAGCAGAAAACGCTTCTGGTGCCGGTGCTGGACGCGGCCCTGCACAAGGCGGAGAACGGCATCCCGATGGCTTTGGGCAAGGCCGGGGGCAAGGCGGAGGAGGCCGAAGCTCCGGCGCGCAATATCGTAACCGACTCCAAGAATCCCCTGCAGGCCTATATGCTGCAGAAGGACGTGGCGGAAGTGGACCTGCACGTGGAAAAACTGCTTTCGACGCGCCTGGAATTCAAGAACGCCGACGAAAAGGACTATCTGGCACGACAACTGCAGGTGTTCGAGACCTGTCTGAACCAGGCGGTAAGCCAGCGTCTGTCGAAAATCATCTTTATCCACGGTGTGGGAAACGGCATCCTGAAGGCCGAGATGGAAAAGAAGCTGAAGCAGTACGAGAACCTGCATTTTATGGAGGCGTCCCGCGTGAAATATGGGGCGGGAGCCCTCGAAGTATATATCAGGTAGCAAAAAAGCGTTATGGAGCAAAATAAAGGAAGCATCATCCTGTATCAGGAAGCAGACGGGAACACGAATATCGAGGTAACCTTGTCTAACGATACCGTATGGCTCACTGCCGACCAGATGGCGGAACTGTTTCAACGCAATAAGTCCACCATTTCACGGCATATTAAGAATGTGTTTGACGAGGGGGAACTAAGTGCCGATGCAACTGTTGCATTTTTTGCAACAGTTCAGGACGAAGGTTCACGCAAAGTGGAACGCAACATCGCCTTCTACAACCTCGACATGATTATCAGTGTGGGATACCGTGTCAAGCCGCACCGTGGCGCCCTCAAACTGAACACTACGCAAAACCACAATGCACCTCCGGCCTTACGATTCCGATGATTTAGAGGAAATCCTGCAACTGTTTTACGAAACGGTGCACCGGGTCAATATCCGGGACTATTCCGAAGAACAGGTAAATGCCTGGGCTTCGGGAAGAGTGAACCGGGAGGATTGGGATGCCTCCTTACGAAACCATATCTCGATGGTGGCGGTCGATAACGGAAAGATTGTGGGTTTCGGGGATATGGACTCCTCCGGTTATCTCGACCGGCTTTACGTGCATTATGCGCACCAGCGCAAAGGCATTGCCACCGTGATATGCAACCGCCTCGAATCCCTGGCAAAAGCGGACTGCATTACGGTTCATGCGTCCATCACGGCAAGGCCGTTTTTCGAAAAACGAGGCTACAAAACCTTGGCGGTCAATACGGTGAAACGCAACGGTGTTCCGCTAACCAATTATTTGATGCAGCTGCAGCGGTAGTTTTTTTTTGTGCAATTTGGTTTATGAAATAAATCGGTTTATATTTGCACTTGAAAATGGAGGGAGTCATCAGCGCGCATGGATCCTTTTCTTTTCGATTTACGGTTTATAAAGTAAACCTATTTATTAACAATCAAAAACAAAAAACAATGGAAGACAAGAAAATCACACCGCAAGAGAGTATGGAAATCATCAGCGAGATGATTCAGACCACCAAACGCCGCATGACGATGCAGGATTTAAAAATTTTCATTACCTGGGGCTTGCTGGCCATCGGAACCGCCCTTGTGGTAGGCACACTCCTATTGCTTACGCACAACAAATGGTTTCAGCTCTTTTGGTTCCTCATTCCCCTTGTCGGCGTTCCCTGCACGCTCATCCTTTCGAAAAAAGCCCGCAAGGAGAACAAAGTAAAGACCTTTGTGGATTCGCTCACCAACGGCATCTGGAAAATAGTGGGATATTCCGGACTCGGCCTCATGCTGCTGTGCGTGGTCTTCAGCCTGTTCGGATATCATCAGCTTTGGATATCCACCTTCTTCTTTGCCTTTATCATCGTGGGATTCGGCGCGGCCATGCAAGGAGTGGTGGTGAGAGAAAATTCCTATGTGTTCGGCGGCCTTTTCTCCATTGTTTCCGGCTTTTTTGTCATGGGGTTGTATCTTTGCAACATACCGCTTTCCATCACCTGGTGCCTACCGCTCTACATCCTGTGTTTCCTGCTGATGTGTATCGTGCCGGCGGGCATCGTGGCCAAGAAAATCAAAAGAGGACAACAATGAAAGAACTCAATCCACTGCTGCACTCCCAATTGCGCCTGGCCATCATGTCGATTCTGCTGAATGTCGATGAGGCGGATTTCGTCTATCTCAGGGAGAAAACCGAATCCACCGCCGGCAACCTCAGCGTTCAGCTCGACAAACTGTCTTCTGCCGGATACATCTCCGTGGAAAAGGGCTTTTCCGGCAAGAAAACCCGTACCGTATGCCGGATTACGGAGGTGGGCCAGGCAGCGTTCGAAGAATACGTGGCCACCCTGCACCAGTACATCGGGTAAAACGCAATCCTCCACAAGAAGAGAGAGGCGGCATGAATTTGCCGCCTCTCTCTTCTTGCAAGTACATTAGACTAAAGGATCCGTGCTATACGAAACCCTATAATAATAAACCGATTATCAGGATAATCATAATTTCTACGTGCAACCCTGCATGTTGCCTCATAGTCAAAACAACTCCCCCCACGAACTACACGATCCTCACCTTCGTCGGGTCCTGAAGGATTATTGGTTTCACTTTCACTATACGGGCCATACCAATCCGCACACCATTCCCATACGTTGCCACTCATGTCAAAGATTCCAAGTTCATTTCCCGCCTTGGTTCCTACAGGATGATTTTGGCCGTCCCCGTTTCCATGATAATGAGCCACTTCTTCAATATCATCTCCGCCACTGAATTTGTAACCTTTACTATTCTTGCCTCCTCGGGCAGCATATTCCCATTGAGCTTCCGTAGGCAATACATACTTCTTTCCTGTACGTTCGCTCAATTTTTTACAAAATTCCTGTGCATCTTCCCAGCTTACATAATACATCGGATAATCGGGACCTTCTCCGCGCATGCCCCAAATCTCATAATAAAACGATTGTTCCCCTTGCTCAACCAATGATGTTCCCATTACCGCTTCCCATTCGCTCTGAGTAACCTCATACTTTCCTATATAATAGGAACCTATGTTTATGTCTCGAACAGGCATTTCATCTTCGTTTACCTCCGCTCCTTGCTCTTCGGTTGCCCCCATCATAAAGCTTCCCCCTTCCACATAAACCATGTCCATAGACATGCCGAATGCGGTTTCCGTGTAGTTTTCGTGTCTTTCCTGCCCTTTTTCCTTTTCGCACGAGGTCATAAAGACAAGCACCATCAGGCTCAGAAAGCCTGCCTTAATTAATTTTTCCATTTGTTTTGTGTTTTAAGGTTTGTGTTTCGTTTATATACCATGCTCCCATGATCTATCAATACAAATATAACAAATTATTGACAACACACAACCATGCAAACAAATATTTTTTCAACATCTATCGACTTTCTCCATCAACAAGATGGAGATTGTTCAGACTGAACGCTTTCGTTTATCAAAATTTCCACAAAATGCTTAAAGGTCTTGCCGAACGCGCGAACCGAATACGTCTTGCCTATTTGCCGTGCTCCGGTAAGCAACAATGCATTCCGTGTGTCTGCTAGTACCGCTTAAGGAAACCGTCTATCTTTCGCCTTATCATAAAACCTATTATTTAGCAGATTTTCAATCAAATCAGATAAAATCTGCCGCTTTTCCAATACAAAATAGGTTATTTTTGCCGTTTTTCCAAGAAATTTTCCCTAAAATCTGCCGCTTTTCCAAGGTAAAACACCCCAATTTTGCCGTTTTTCCAAGATTTCACACTTAGTGTAGGATGTAAAGAAAGGATTCGGGAGCGGTCAAGCAAAACCAACGAAGCCAATTCAATTAAAAGGCTTTTGGGGCGTGGGATGCAAGGCGGAAAACCAGCCTTGCGCGGGAGCATTCACTATATCCGAAGGCCCTAAAAAAGCGTTTTGAATGGTGAGATGCAAGTAAAACCGACGGAGCCAGTTCAATTAAACGTGTTTTGGGGAGTGGGATGCAAGGCGGGCATTGGGGGATGCGAGGGAGCGTACTGAAGTACGTGACCGAGTAGCCTCCAATGCCCAACGCAGCAGCCCGCCCCCAAAACACGTTTAATTACCGAAGTTGTCGTAGCGAATCATTTCCGGGGGAACACCCAGACTATCCAGCATCCTCACCACCGCATCCGTCATCGGCTTGGGCCCGCAGAGGTAGTACTCGATTTCTTCGGGTTCGGGATGGTTCTTGAGGTATTTGTTGAAAATCACCTGATGGATGAAACCAGTGTCGCCCGTCCAGTTGTCTTCGGGCAGCGGTTCGCTCAGAGCCACGTGGAAACTGAAATTGGGATTTTCCTTGGCCAGTTGCTCGTATTCATCCATATAGAACAGTTCCTTGAGCGAGCGGCCTCCGTACCAGAACGAAGCCTTGCGGCTGGTATGCCTTGTCTTGAACTGGTCGAAAATCTGCGAACGCATGGGCGCCATGCCCGCGCCCCCGCCGATAAACATCATCTCGCGCTGCGTATCCTGCACGAAGAACTCGCCGTAGGGTCCCGAAATGGTAATCTTGTCGCCCGGCTTGAGCGAATAGATGTACGAGGAGCAGATACCGGGGTTCACGTTCATGAAACCGCCCTTCTTGCGGTCGAATGGCGGCGTGGCGATACGCACGTTGAGCATGATGCGGTTGCCCTCGGCCGGATGGTTGGCCATCGAATAGGCACGGAAACAGGGTTCGGGGTTCTTCATCACCAAGTCCCACATCTTCATCTTGTCCCAGTCGACGCGGTATTCCTCCTGCACCTGAATGTCCTTATAGTTTACCGTGCAGGCCGGCACGTCGATCTGGATATAGCCGCCCGCCTTGAAGTTCAGGTTCTCCCCTTCGGGAAGCTTCACCACGAATTCCTTGATGAAGGTGGCCACATTCTTGTTCGACACCACCTCGCATTCCCACTTGCGCACCCCGAACACTTCGGGCGGAATCTGCACCGACATATCGCCCTTCACCTTTACCTGACAGCCCAGACGCCAGTTCTGCTGCTGTTCGCGGTACGAGAAGAAGCCCTTTTCGGAAGGCAGGATGCTGCCCCCGCCCTCGGTAACGCGGCAGCGGCACAGCCCGCAGCTGCCCTTGCCCCCGCAGGCCGAAGGCAGGAATATCTTTTGGGAAGCCAGGGTCGACAAGAGCGAGTTGCCCGTGTCCACTTCCAAGGTCTTTTCTCCGTTTATCTGCAGTTTAACCTTTCCCTGCGGCACCAGCTTCTTGCGCGCCAGCAACAACACGGCCACCAAAATAAGGATGACCACCAGGAAAACGGCCACCGAACTTAAAACAACACTCCACATAACATCCTATTTTAAAGCTCAATACCCAAGAAACACATAAAAGATACGCCCATCAGCCCCGTAATGATGAAGGCGATGCCCAAGCCCTTGAGAGGCGCGGGGACCTGCGAATACTTCAGTTTTTCGCGGATGGCGGCGATGCCCACGATGGCCAGGCACCAGCCGATGCCCGAACCGAGGGCGAAGGTGGTGGATTCGGCCAACGAGGAATATTCCCGTTCCTGCATAAAGAGCGAGGCTCCCATGATGGCGCAGTTAACGGCAATCAGCGGCAAAAAGATACCCAGCGACGAATACAGGGCGGGCGAATAGCGTTCTACCACCATTTCCACCAACTGCACGATGGCGGCGATTACGGCGATGAACATGATGAAGCTCAGGAAGCTCAAGTCCACCTCTGCCAGCGCGGGGCTGAGCCACGACAGGCCGCCTTTGACCAACAGGTATTTATTGATGAGGAAGTTTACCGGAACGGTAATCAGCATCACGAAGATAACGGCGAGCCCGAGGCCGAAGGCGGTCTTTACGTTTTTGGAGATGGCCAGGTAGGAACACATGCCTAAGAAGTAGGCAAACACCATATTATCTACAAAAATCGACCGCACGAAAAGGCTGAACAGATTTTCCATGGCTTACTTCTCGATTAAATTACGGTTAAACGAACGATGAATCCAGATGATGACACCCAGCACGATCAAGGCCATGGGCGGCAGGATGAACAGGCCGTTGTTTACATAGCCCGCGTCGTAGAACGAATCGGGTATCACCTTGAAACCCAAGAGCGTGCCGGTTCCGAACAGCTCGCGTATAAAGGCCACGGCCACCAGGATGAAACCGTAGCCCGCCCCGTTGCCGATCCCATCGAGGAAAGACGGCCAGGGCTTGTTGGCCATCGCGAAGGCTTCCAGACGTCCCATCACGATACAGTTGGTAATGATCAGCCCCACGAACACCGACAGCTGCTTGCTTACGTCGTAGGCCACCGCCTTGAGCACCTGATCCACCAGGATCACCAGCGTGGCGATTACCGTAAGCTGCACGATGATGCGGATGCGCGGCGGAATGGTGTTGCGCAGCAGCGAGATGATAAGGTTCGAGAACCCGGTCACCACGATTACCGAAACGGCCATCACTAAGGCCGGCTGCAATTTTACCGTTACCGCCAGCGCCGAGCAGATGCCCAGCACCTGCACCGTTACAGGGTTGTCCGCCCCGAAAGGACGGCTCAGCAACTTCATGTTCTTGGCCGAGAAAAGGCGGTTTTCCTCCCCCGATGGCTTGGGGACGCCGCCTTGTGCCTTGGCAGGCTTTTCCTGCCGCTTTATATCTTTTTCTTTCATCTTCTTGTTATCCGGTTATTCGACCTCGGGCACTTGTTCCGCCACCGTGTCGGCAGCGGCCAGCCGCGCTTTCATGTTCTGGAAAAAAGGACGGTAGTATTCCATGCAGCCGGCCAACATGGCCGTTACGCCGTTGCTGGTCATCGTGCCGCCCGAAATGGCGTCCACCGCGTGCTCCACGCCACCGGCATACTTGTCGGCACCGCCTTTCTGCACGGTGATGGAGGTGAAATTGCCCTGCCCGTCGAAGAGTTTCTTGCCCACGAACTCGCTTTGGAACGCGTCTTCGGCAATCTCGGCGCCCAAACCGGGAGTCTCGCCCTTGTGTCCGAAGGTGGCGCCCCAAACGGTGTTGAAATCCCTGCCCAAGGCAAGGTAGCCCCAGATGGGTCCCCACAGCCCCTTGCCCTGCAAGGGCACGATATAGAGCGTGTCGCGGCACACGAACACGGGGAAAAGAACGTCCTTGCGCCCTGCGGCGGCCTCGCCCAACTGGGTCTTGAGGTCGCAGTCGAACGCGCGGACAGCCGCCTTACCGCCGCTCACGGCTTTCCATTCGCCACGGACGTTCCGGTATTCCGATACCAAATCGCCCTTCATATCCACCATCCATTCGGAGGTAATCTGGCGGTTATAGAGGTTCACGGCATCCTCGCTCGAAGCCGTCTGACCGGCGGCCTTGAGGATTTCCTGCATCTTGGCCACTTCCCGGTTGCGCTCCTGCATGGGCTGCAGCAGGCTCGCCGTAAGGGCCAGCACCACGGCGACGGCCACAACCAGCGCCGAGGTATAGAGAAATATGTATTTGTTGGAGAACATGGTTTCGGGTATTAGGCGTTTAGGGTTTGCGGTTGTTCCACGGCGCGCAGGCGTTTCTTGCGGCGGTTTATGTTGCGGTTCACCACCAGATAGTCGATCAGCGGGGCAAAGGTGTTCATGAGCAGGATAGCCAGCATCATACCTTCCTGATAGGCAGGATTATAGATACGAATCAGCACCGCCATCAAGCCCACGAGGAAACCGAAGATCCACTTGCCGCAGTTGGTCTGGGCGGAGGTTACGGGGTCGGTGGCCATGAACACGGCGCCGAACAGGAAGCCGCCCGAAAGCAGGTGCTGCATCACGGTGGCGTCGGTGGAACCGGTCATGCGGCCGATCCAGGCCATCACCACCCCGCCGATTACGGCACCGAACATGATGCGGAAGCTGCCGATGCCACTCCAAAGCAGGATGGCCGCCCCCAGCAGGATGCAAAACTTGGAGGTCTCGCCCACCGAGCCGGGAATCAGCCCCCAGAACAGATCGGAAACCGAGGGTGCATCCGCGCCCGAAGCCATGGCCAACAAGGCGGTGGGCCCCGAAACGGCGTCGGCCACCCATACGGCGTCGCCGCTCATCTGCGAGGGATAGGCGAAAAACAGGAAGGCGCGCGCCAGCAAGGCCGGGTTCCAGATATTCATGCCCGTGCCGCCGAACACTTCCTTGCCGATAATCACGGCGAAGGCGGTGGCCACGGCAATCATCCACAGGGGAACGTCGGGCGGGCAGATCAGGGGTATCAGGAAGCCCGACACCAAAAAGCCCTCGTTGACCTCATGCCCGCGAACCTGGGCGAAGATAAACTCGATGCCCAGGCCCACCACATAGCTCACGATCAGCATGGGAAGCACCTTGGTGCAGCCGAACCAGAACATGGGCCAGAAATCGGCACCCTGGCCGAGCGCGCTGTAGTGCATATAGCCGGTATTGTAGATGCCGAACAGGAAGCAGGGCAAGAGCGCCACCACCACGGTGATCATGGTGCGTTTCATGTCCAGCGCGTCGCGCACATGGCTTCCCGAAACGGTAACTTTATCAGGCACATACAAAAAGGATTCAAAAGCCTCGAATGTGGAATGGAGGAAATGCAGCTTTCCGTCCTTCTCGAACTGAGGCTTGATCCTGTCTAAGAAATTCCGCAACATATTATATATAGGTGTTTCTTTATTCTTTAATCGGCACTAATCCACTTCCTTGCGAACCAGTTCCAGACCCTTGCGGATAATCCGCTGGATTTCGGTCTTGGAGGCATCGATGTATTCGCAGAGCGCGAAATCTTCGGGCGAAACCTCGTAGATGCCCAGGTCTTCCATCTTCTCGATGTCTTCGGCCAGGCAAGCCTTGATCAACTGCATGGGATAGATATCCATCGGAAGCACTTTCTCGAACTGCCCGGTAAGCACGAAGGCGCGCTCGCCGCCGTTCACGTTGGTGTCGATACGGTAGCGCCTCTGGCGGAACATCCAGGCGAAGAAGGTGCGCGAATAGCTGTAGAGGTTGAAGCCGGGGGTCATCCAGCCCATAAAACGGAAGCGCCTGCCCTCCGGAATTACCGAGATTCCGTGGTCGTAGGCTCCCAGGTAGCCGTTCACACCCACACTCGTACCCGTAAGCACGTTGCCGCTTACCACGCGCGGTTCCAGTTCGGATTCCTTAAGGTTGTCCTTAAGCAGATACTGCACGTTCAAGCCCGCCAACACCTTGTGGTAGCCGGTGTGAACCACTTCCGAACCGCCCAGGGACACGATCTTGGTGGCGTCGTAGATGCCCTTGAGCAGCAGGCGCCCCATAATCACCACGTCTTGCGGATGCACGTACCAAACCGTCTCGCCTTTGTTGATCGGCCGGGTATGATGAATCTGAACGCCCACGTTGCCGCAGGGGTGAACACCCTCGAACACGCAGAGTTCCACATTCTTACATTCATTATATACCTTGGAGGCCGTTTTGGTGCGGTGAACGCCCAGATAGACCTTGCCGTCGGTAAGCTTGTTCAAGGCGTCGATGCCAGCCTGAAAGAAGCTCTCCTGCCCGTGCACCACGATATCCAGGTCGGGGGCCAAGGGGGCCGTGTCGAAGGCCGAGATATGGATGCTGCGCGGACGGGTGTCGGGATTGGCGGGAATATCGTAGGGACGCTGGCGGATATAGGCCCAAAGCCCGGCCTCCAAGAGGCGTTCCCTTACGTTATCGCCCGTAAAGTCTTCTGGCTTGATGGGTTCAAACTGCTTGTATTCAATCTTTTCGTCCGCATCGATGCGGATTTCGCGAATGGCGCGGCGTTCCCCGTAAACGATCTCCCTTACCGTGCCGCTTACCGGCGAGGAAACGGTGATCCGGGGATTCTTCTTGTCGTGGAACAAGGGGGAACCGGCCTGAACGCAGTCGTTTTCGGCCACGTCCAACTTGGGCTGCATGCCGTAAAAGTCAGTCGGCTTGACCGCATACTTCACATAAGCCACCGTGGGCGCGTTCAACGAATGGTCGGGAACACCTTCAATTTTGATATCCAGCCCCTTACGGAGTTTGATGATTTTTTCCATGTGCTAATGCCACCTGTTTTAAAGGTACGAAGATACTATATTTTCACGTACCTTTGCGAGCATGGGATCCCATGTAGCCAATCTTATCGCAAAACGTTGGGCAGGAGCCTCTTCGCTACGCCACAGCCGCCATATCGTGCGTATGGGGGTGGTTTGTATCGGACTGTGTATCTGCGTAATGGTGGTTTCCGCCTGCATACTTACCGGATTCCGTCAGGAGGTGAGCGAAAAGGTGTTCGGCTTCGGTTCCCACGTGGTGATTCAGCCTTATCTTACTGATAACGAAACCAATGAAGCCTGCATAAACTGGAACGGAGAATTGCAGGAAGTACTCGACAATCTGCCGGGCATTTCTTCGGCGCAGGCCTATACCCTAAAGGGGGCCTTGGTGCGCGGCCGGGAACAGAGCCACGGTGTGTTCTACAAAGGATTGCCACCAAATTTCGATACAAGTTTCTTTTCCAGCAAGTTGAAGCGAGGCCGCTTACCCGATTTCGCCCATAACCCGGCCTTTCTGCCCCTCGACACCAACCGTTTCTGGACAAAACTCTCCCAGGAAGTGCTGGTTTCCGAACTGTTGGCCAATAAATTGAATATAGACACGGGAAGCCGGCTGCGCGCCTACTTTGCCTGCGAGGGACGGCTCCGCCCCCGCGCCTTTACCGTGTGCGGCATCTACAGCACGGGGCTGGAGCGGTTCGACGAGACCTATGTAATAGGTCATATCGGTCATATCCAAAAACTTAACGGATGGAACGCGCAGATGTCCGATGGAGTGGACATCCGGCTGGAAAATCCCGAAAAACGACAATGGGTCGCCCAACTCCTGCAAATAGAACTGCCGTACCGCTACAACAGCTTCGCTTGCGACGCACTCTTTCCTGAGATATTCGACTGGCTGGTGCTGGTGGACGCCAATGTATGGGTGCTGATGGTGATTATGCTTATCGTATGCCTTATCTGCCTGGTTTCCTTGCTCTTTATATTGATGATAGAACGCAAGGCGCACGTGGGCATACTGATGGCGCTCGGCGGAACGCCCCTGCTGGTCCGCCGCATCTTTGTGAGGCAGACCCTGCGGATTCTGGGCAGAGGCCTGCTTTGGGGCAATGCCGCAGCATTGATTCTCTGCGCCTTGCAAAAAATCACGGGACTTATACGACTGAACGAGGCCGTCTATTACATAGACCGCGTGCCCGTGGCCTTCCCATGGCTTATGATATTGGCCACCAATTTATTGGTAATGGCAGCCGCCTACCTGCTGCTGATTACCGTTTCCCGAATTCTTCGAAGGTACCATCCTCATAGAACAATAAAATCCGCTGCACTTTAGGCCGGTTTTCCCGTTCCGGCATCCGTTCCCCTTTTTCCGTATTTACTTGTCTATCATCGGCTGAAACCATCCAAGGCATTTCCGTATCCGCTTCTCCGGCCTGAGGCTCCGGTTCGTTGGCCGGAAAGAAGGCGACTTCCCCGCCTCCGTTCCTTACATCCGATTCGGTTTGGAAAGTTGCCTGCGTTTCTTCATTTGAACCGAGGCCGTTTTCGTCCGAAAACGACCTGGATTCCGTTCCGAAAACGGGCGTTCCCGCTTCTGCCAAATTAACATACATCCGGCCTTTTCCTTGCAGGAACCAGGCCGGACTCAGATCGGGGAAAGCGACCAGAACTTTTTGCACAAAATCCAGACTCGGGTTGTTCCGCCCTGACAAAATGTGCGACAAACCCGACCGCTGGATGCCGATCCGGTCGGCGAACTGCGAAGGAGTGAGATTTTGCGATTGAATAATCAGCTCGATTCTCTTGATCATCGGTTTACATTTTTAAACAAACCGGATTTTTCAAAAGCCAGCCCGATTTGCATTTGTAAAAGTAAGCAAATTTACATTCATAAACAAATCCAATACAAGAAAACACATAAAGCAAAAGTTTATATTATACAATAATACAACAATAATATCAAGCAATTAAATATACCAACAAGAGAAATGCAAGATAAAACACCAAAACAATACAACAAACACTTTAGATTACAAATGCAAAAATCAGATTACATTTTAATTAAACATAAAATAGCACTAATACAAGACAGATTCCGTGCATTTACAAGAATCACCGGACAAAAACGAACTTGGACTACGGATGTATGCCGGATTTTCCAAGTCTACAGAAAGCAGTGGATACAATGGTAAACAAAATCGGCATTCAAAATGCGCCGAGCCGAAATTTTAAAACAGACGTTTTAAGAAACTTTCTCCCCGAATCGGGCTATGACACTCCCCCACCGATTTTCGAGCCGAAATTTCGCCCGATTCGACTTCCTGGGATTCTTTAAAATCCGAGAATCGAAAATATTCAAGTATGACAAAAAGACACTATTCCGCCACGAAAGAAATCCGGGCGTCGGTAAATTTTTCCTCGAAACGGACACATTCGGAAAGGCGCACACTGACCCGCATCCGGCACTCGCTGTCCGCCTCCTGCCCCAGAACCTGCAGGCGCAAATCCTTTACGATACGCATCACCTGGTTCATCTGCTCGTAGGGGAACCGCAGCCCGTAGGCGCGCATCACCACCTTTTCCACAGTCTCGGCCTGCGCCAGGGCATCGTTGGTGGCTGTCTTATACGCGTTTATCAGTCCGGAGGTGCCCAGCTTGGTGCCGCCGAAATAGCGTACCACCACAACCAAGACATTGGTAAGCCCGAACGAAAGTATCTGTCCGTGAATAGGTTTGCCCGCCGTAGAAGAAGGCTCGCCATCGTCGTTGGCGCGGTATACCTCCTGACGGCTGCCCAACACATAGGCGTAGCAATGATGCCGGGCATCGTAGTATTCCTTGCGCAACTTCTCGATTAAATCCTTGATTTCCTGCTCCGTTTCCACCGGATAGGCAAACGCGAGGAACTTGCTCCCCTTTTCCTTATACAGCCCCTGGGCAGGTGCGGCCAAGGTAAGGTAGGTATCGTCCGGAACGGACACCGGGGCCTGGGGCGGATTCTGTTTGTCGGATCTTGCCATCAAAATTCTTGCCTTAGGAATTATTTCAAGCGGGAATCAGCCGCCCTATTCCGGTAAATATCAACCTCTTCGCCATTATACACCTCGTGGCTCACGCATTCGGCCGGGGGCAAGGCGGGTGCCGGATAGCCGTTTCCCAGATTGGTGACACCCCGGAAGACCCGGATTTCATCCCACAGGCTTTCCGCAATAAACGAGTGTAGGAGTTCGGTGCCTCCCTCCACAATCAGAGAACCTATCTTCTTGCCCTTCAATACCTCAAGACAGGCTTGCAGCCTAAACGGAGCTTCTATCGGGCAGATTTCCAGGTTTTGTCCGGCCGCTGTCTGCAAGCCGGCATATTTCTCTCCATCATCCTTATTTACAAAGAGAAGGCTTTTCTGCCGGCCATCGAAGAAATGCAGTTGCGGCAGCGTGCTGTCGCGTTCGGCATCCCGCATATGAGTTAAAAGGCGGCCATGCAGGTCGAAGCTTACGCGCAGGGGCTGGCTTCCGTGGTACATCCGGGCATCCAGACGGGGATTGTCGGCCAGTATCGTATTGGTTCCCACCATAATGGCATCTTCCCGCACCCGATAGGCATGGTTGAGCGCCTGCAAGACTGGACCTGTGATCCGGCTGCGCAGGCCTTTTTGGGCGGCGATAAAGCCGTCGGCACTCTGCGCCCACTTCAAGATAACATAGGGGCGTTTTTTCTGCACATTGGTAAAGAAGCGTCTTCCCATCTCCCAACCCTCGGCTTCCAGGCAATGTTCCCTTACCTCCACCCCGGCCTCGCGCAGCATGGCGATGCCCTTGCCGTTGACCTCCGGATTGGGGTCGGGACAGGAAACCACCACCCTCGGAACGCCCATCTCTATGATTTTGAGCGCACAAGGGGGCTGTTTGCCGTAGTGGGAACAGGGTTCGAGGCTTACGTACATCGTGCTTTCGCGCAAAAGTTCCTCCGGATGCTTGCCCGTGGTACGACAAATCTCAGCCACCGTGGCGTTGGGGGTCAGGATCGACTGCACGGCGTTCACCTCGGCGTGCGCCTCTCCGTAGCGGCGGTGAAAGCCCTCGCCGATAATCCGGTTCTGCCATACCACCACGCAGCCCACCGTTGGATTGGGGCTGGTGGCTCCCAGGCCGTGTCTCGCCACTTCGAAAGCGCGGCGCATAAAAGCTTGTTCAGACTGCATAGGCGCAAATTTACGGAATTTTCAGGTCGATGTACACCGGCAGGTGGTCGCTGTAACCGCCCAGATAGGTGGCTCCGTAAAAGGTACGGAACGGCTTCTGCCCCAGATAGCGTTCGTCGGGCATCAGCAGGAAATTGCGGTCAAACAGGAACGCCCGCCCTCTGTCAATATAGGACAACATGCTTCGTTCCAGATAGATATGATCTATCGTACTCCACTCTTCCCGGTATTTGTGGCTGCCGGTTTTCCTGGGCCAGTCTGCAGCCTTCATCAAATTGACGAAGGGCACGGAATCGAGCCGGGAGAGCACCTCGTCCTGAGGCGTGGTGTTGAAGTCGCCCATAGCCAGGATAAAGCCCTGCGGATACGCGGCATGGAGCGAGTCCATTACCTGCCGCAACAGGCGGGCGGCCGCCGCCCGTTTAGCTTCCGTCTGCAGCACGCCGCCGTATTTGGAGGGAAAATGGTTCACCAACAGGTGCAGGGTATCGGGAAGTCCCACGCCCGTTCGCGGCAGGGCACGCACATACAGGATGTCGCGGGTGCGGGAAACGGTATCGGGCGGAATGACCAGCGGATACACGAAGGCGGTATCAATCGCCAATAAATCACTGCGGTAGAGCAAGGCCACATCAATGCCGCGCGGGTCGCGGCTCTCGAAATGCACGAAGTCGAAACCGAGATGACGCAGGGGCGTTCCCCTGCATAAATCGCGCAGCACGCGGGCGTTCTCCACCTCGGCCATGCCCAAGGCTGCCAAGGGGCGCTCGGCGTTCAGGGCGGCGATCACCTTAAAAAGGTTGTTGCGCTTTTGGGTGTATTTGGCATTCCCCCAGCCCTTTATCCCCATGGGCGTAAAATCGTGGTCGTTCTTGCCGCTGTCGTGCAAGGGGTCGAAAAAGTTCTCGGCATTGTAGAAGGCAATGCGGTAAAAGGTGTCGGCGGGCGGTGCCGCGCTGTTCTGGGCTGGCAGGCCGATATGGGCAATGCCGAGAATAAGCGACAAAAGGCCTTTATATAATAGGTGTCGGGAGGATGTCATCGGCGCTTCGGTTTTCCGCAAAGGAAGCGAAATGAATCCGTAATCCACAGATAATTAAGTTAAAAAATGTTAATTTTAAGGATTTTTAACAGCAAACGGCTCCTGAAGAGTTCTACGCGGGATACGGCGATTGGTTTTGGGGGCGTTTTTCCGGTAATTTTAACATTTGCGGGCTTTCTTGCGGGCACTTCAAAATATTTTGCTACCTTTGCAGCCCCATTCCTAATACGGAAAGATGCCGGAGTGGTCGATCGGGGCGGTCTCGAAAACCGTTGTTCCCTTTGGGAACCCAGGGTTCGAATCCCTGTCTTTCCGCAAAAAACGCGTTTTGAACGGCGATCTGCTTCGCTGAAGCCCGTTGGTTCGCTTGGTCACTTACTAAAGTAAGTTCCCGCGCGCCCCATCGGGCTTCATCTCGCAGCGCACCATTCAAAACGCGTTTTTCTTTCCAGGGGGCCGGCGATCTGCTTCGCTGAAGTCCACTGGTTTACTTGATCACTTACTAAAGTAAGTTCCCACGCGCCCCATCGGGCTTCATCTCGCAGCGCACCATTCAAAACGCGTTTTTCTTTCCGGGGGGGCTTTCTTCATTTTTTATCTTTGCCTTAATCAATCCCCCCTTTATTGATGGAAACGATTCTGATTGTTCGCTATCAATCGCCTGCCGGTGAGATGATTATCGGGTCTTTTGGCGATAAGCTCTGTATTTGCGACTGGGTGGCTGGGAAACGCCGCGGCACGATAGACCGCCGTATCTGCCGCCACCTGAATGCCGTGTATAAAGACGGCACATCAACCGTAATTAAAACGGCCATCGCTCAGCTCGATGAATATTTTGCCGGCAAGCGCAAGGCCTTTACGATTCCCCTTGTCTTTACCGGCTCGGAATTCCAAGGCAAGGTGTGGTCGGAACTGCTGAAGATCCCCTACGGGAGGACCGTATCCTACGCCGAAGTGGCGCGCCGCATCGGCAACCCGAAGGCGGTGCGCGCCGTGGCCTCGGCCAACGCAACCAATCCCATTTCCATTTTCGTGCCCTGCCACCGCGTAATCGGCAGCAATCACAAACTAACCGGCTACGGCGGCGGACTGGAAGCCAAGCAGGAACTTCTTTCCCTCGAAGCGCGCGTATGCGGCACAGAAATCTGAAACCTTTCGCCGCGAATTGCATATCTCGCGCAAGCCGAGTAAATTTGCAGCAAAACCTCGAAATGATGAATAAATTCAAAACCTCTATCTGGGCGGCCGCATTGATGCTGATGTTCGGCACGGCCTGTTCGGATTGCAAAACCAATCAGACCATGAGCCAAGACAACACCCTGGAAACGCTTAAGACCCGGCGTTCCGTCCGTTACTATCTGGACAAGATGCCCGAAAAGGAACTGCTGGAAAAGATACTCGAAGCCGGCACCTACGCCCCCACCGGAAAAGGCAACCAGTCGCCCGTTATCGTGGCGGTAACGAACAAGGAAACGCGCGACAGGCTTTCTAAACTCAACGCGCAGGTACTCGGCACCGATTCCGATCCTTTCTACGGGGCCCCCGTGGTGTTGGTGGTGCTTGCCGACCGCAACTTCAAGACCACCTACCTTTACGACGGTTCGCTGGTGATGGGCAACCTGATGAACGCCGCCCACGCAGTAGGCCTGGGTTCGTGCTGGATTCACCGCGCCAAGGAAGTGTTCGACATGCCCGAAGGCAAGGAACTGCTTAAGGAATGGGGCATCGAGGGCGACTACGAAGGCATCGGCAACTGCATTGTCGGCTACATTGACGGCACCGCGCCCGCGGCCAAGCCCCGCAAGGAAAACTACGTTTACTGGGTGGAATAAAGGGACTGTTCCCGTCTAAAACATTTTATCATGGATAGCTATCGTGAAGCTCCGCGGAGCAACGGAATGGGTATTGCCGGATTCGTGCTGGCGCTTTTGTCGTTGATGTTCTTCTGGACACCGGTACTGGACTGGATCCTTTGGATTCTCGGCACCGTCTTTTCGTTTATCGGCGTGTTCAGAAGACCGCGGGGCCTGGCCATCGCCGGCCTGTGCATCTCGTTCGCAGGCATCATCATGCTGATACTCTTCATGCTGTTCTTCAGCACAATGTGGGCGATGTCGTAAACGGATCGGCACAAGCCTCGACTATGCGTTGTGTTCCGTACAATCACCACGCCCACGTTGCAAAAGCTGGTTCTTGCTTCGCCGCCACCTTGCCTCGACTCAAAAATTTATCAAAACGATTGACATGAAAGATTTTGCGGCGATAGATTTTGAGACGGCCAACGGGCGGCGTTCCAGCGTGTGCAGTGTGGGCATCGTGATTGTGCGCGGTGGCAAGGTGGTGGACAAGTTCTACAGCCTGATTCAACCCACGCCAAATTACTATACGTACTGGACCACGGCCGTGCACGGCCTTACGCGACAGGATACCGACGGGCAACCGGCCTTTCCTGAAGTGTGGCGGCAAGTTCAGGACCGCATCGCGGGGTTACCCCTCGTGGCGCACAACCGGCCTTTCGATGAAAGTTGCCTCAAGGCCGTGTTTGAGGAATACGGAATGCCTTATCCCGGCTATGAATTTCATTGCACCTTGGCGGCCTCCCGCCGCACCCTCAACCTACCCTGCCATCAGCTCCACGTGGTGGCGGAAGCCTGCGGCTACAATCTATCCAACCATCACCACGCCTTAGCCGACGCCGAAGCCTGCGCCGCAATTGCGATGAAGATATTGTAGAAAAAGGCCTGTTTTGATCCGTAAATCTACCCGATCCTAGGGAAGCAGGGCAACGAGGAAGCCCAAGTCGTTGCATCGTGTCTTTCCCTAAAAAAAGTTGACACTATACGGGGATAAAACGTATAGAGAAA
>JAMPAI010000013.1 GCA_023667315.1 Ruminococcus flavefaciens | reverse complement strand
GCCAGGGTCTGCAAAACCCTCATCCCCCGGTTCAAATCCGGGTGGCGCCTCCAAAAACACAATATGTTGTGTGTCTATCGGCACTATATCCACGAGATATAGTGCCGATTTTCACGTTTTCGGGTAGGTTTGGGGTGTAATTTGGGGTGTAAAATGGGGTGTAACCCAAGTGGCGTCATACATTTTTTACGAATATTTATTCCTTCGGAATAACAAAGCACACTTTATCCATTTCGGCTCTCATAAATTTATCAGAATAATGGACGTAAGTTTTGCCTACGAGCCGTTCGGGGCTGTCGCCCATCCAAAGCTCTACTACTTCGCGTTTTACACTTTCGTCGCAAATCGAGGCGAAAGTATGCCGAAGCTGGTAAGGTACAACGCCTTCGCCAAGAGCCTTTTCCATAATATCGAGTGTTCGGTCGTAGGATAAAGGTGATTTAAGCGGCGAATTGAAATCGAAGAATTTTTCTGCCTGACGGGGGATAGGTATCTTTTTGTATGCCTTTTTCCCGTTTCTTCTTTTTCTGTTCCTGCAAATTAAGAAGCCATTTTCAAAACGTGCTTCTTCGTCAATTTCGCAGGGGCGGAGTCCGAAGAAATACATAGCGAGAGCAAAATTCCTTATCCTATCGTAGAACGGGTCTTTAAGGTTGGTAAGGAAAGAGATAATTTGTTCGTCGGTTATTCTGTCCCTGTTTTCACGCTCTGCACGCTTGAAGGGTATTAAGTCAACGGGATTGACGGTTATATTTCCATTAGCCTTTGCATACTTAAAAATGCCGTTAAATACCGTTCTCATATCTTCGTACCTTCTCGGTGTATCGAGTTCCTGCATAACTTCGTCAATGTCTTTCGTGTGAATATCCCCTATAAGTTTGTTTTTAATCTCGTCCGGAATACAACGTCTTATAAGACTGCCGTAGTCTTTCCACGTGTTTTCCGCAATTTTGTCTTGCTTATAGGCAAGCCATTCGTTTGCCATATTGCTGAATTTTAACTTGCTTTTAGCCATAAATTCAGGCGAATCGAGATGTTTGGTAAATTCTATAAACAGTTTTTTAGCCATCTTTAAATCCGCATTTGAAACAGTTATATTGTAACCGTTTCTACGGTATCTGATTTCATAATAAAATCCGTTTTTTCCGCTGGGGCGTTTAATAATTTTTGCCGCCATGCCGTTAGCGAAAAACTCTTTTTTAAATGTTTTAGCCATAGCGTCAACTTCCTTTTTAGTGAATTTGATTATCGTTGACACCGTTTTTCTGTTATCAGCGAAGGGAAGGTTGATTATTCTTAAAAATTCCTTTTCTTCTTCGCTATTCGGGTCAACCTTTTGCGGTGCGTCTTTTAACGCTTGAAACGCTATTGCTTCTGATGCGAGTTTAAGTAAAGCTGCCGCTTGGTCGGGGTTGTCGGTGCTTTTAATAACTGATAAAACACCGGACAGGTCTTGTTCGGTCATTAAATTTTACTATTGTGCATAAGCGATTTGTTGATTGCATTTGCAGTATAAACTAAAATTACGCCACATAATAGGACATTTACTGTACCGAAACCGTGCATTTTCGTGCAAAAACCCCACATAAACCCACATTTTAAGCAACGTGGATAACCCGCTACGGGGGAACAGACGAGAAAAACATAGAACCGCCACACTCCTTTTAACTTTTGTCGAAAGACAAAACCTAAAAAACAGGGGCGATTTTATTGGTATTAAATTCTTGTCAGCCTATTGCCTTGTCAACGCCGTGAATGCCTGCCACCGAAACGGAGTTGACAAGGTAAAATCGGCTCTGTTAAACTCTCGAAAACTTACCCAAAACGTTGTTCTGTATTCGGCTCTCACAGTTCTATAAAAAGTCATAAAAAATTTTTAATTATGACTGTATCTGTCAACTATAAGTGCTATAATAGTTTTAGTTGTAAGGTGTTAGCATTCTCATTAAGTAAATGTGTCGGTACAAAAAAATCACATATTTATTTTGGAAAAATTTAGTAATTTTCCTTGACTTAATCCGTAGGGAAAACTATAATATTTAAAACAAACATATGTTTATATTTTGTGTTAATTTTGGGAGGGAATTACACGGGAGAAAGACAAAAGAAAGTGAAAAATAGCGGATTTTAAATTAAGAATAATAAGTGAGTGGCTGCTCGCGTTTCTGCTCATTGAATTATTTACGCAACAATAAAGAAGTTTTCTGCGGCGCGGGTACGTGTTCCCTACCCCGTCAATGCAGTTTACTTTAAAATAACTTTGTTGTTAGCCGGGAACAAGGAGATGAGTAAAATGATTGAGCAAGTTCACAGCGTACAAATGTACTGTCCGAATTGCGGGCAGCATAACTACGGCTATACCAACGCAAAAGGAATTACCCTTATGCAATGCCGTAAATGTAAGTGCTGTCTTTCAAGTAAAAAAATGAAAGAACAGAAAGTTGTTATAACGGTAAGCAAATAAAATTTAATAACCGCTCTATAAGCAAGCGTAGGTTTCGTAAAATCGGGTAATATCGCCCTTCGCCTATACTTTTAGAGTAAGTGTTTGTAAGACGCATTTTTAAATGCGTGAAAGCAAGGAAAATCAAAATGCCTTGGCGAACAATAACCGGATTTATTTCGGGTTAAAGTTTGTCAAGGCTTTTTTGTTTTGAAAAATTGAAAATTATTTAATGCCTGATTTGCAATAAGGGCAAAGGAAGCGTTCCGCTTCACCAAGTTTAAGTTTTGAACTTGTCAAGCGTGAAAGGTGCGTTCCTTTTTTTGCTATGCCCTTATTGCGAGAGTACGGCTGAAAAAGGTGGGCTCTGCACCTATTATCTACTCCTTTGTCCGAATTAGCGAACGGCGAAGGAGTTTTTAAATGGCAGAAGAAAACAAGACCTACTATTTGTACGTCAAAGGGCAAAGAGTTGAAGTGAGCGAAGAAATTTACCGTTCATACGTTCAACCGGAATGGCAGAGAAAAAAGCGCGATTACCGTTCTAAAGAAAAGGTATGCGTAAGCTCTATCGAAGGGCTGTCGGAAAAAGGTTTCGAGATTGAAGATAAAACGCAGGACTTTGAAACGGCATTGATAGCCGACGAAGAGCATGCGGAAGAATTATCAAATCTTCACGCCGCTATTGCACAGTTGTCGGACCGAGATAGACAAATCGTGCAGTTATATTATTTCGAAAGTAAAACGCAGCAAGAAATCGCAAGCATATTGGGGGTTTCACAGCAAGCCGTTCAAAAACGCTTGGATAGAATTTTGGAACGCTTAAAAAATTTTTTCTAACTTTTTTTTGCGAAAAGGTTGTAATTCGCAAATTTCTGTCCTGAAAGAGTTGTAAGGGTTACGCCTTACGGCTGATTGCAAAAAAATATCAAGGAGAAAGTTGTGTTAAGCGAGCAGGTAAAAATCGAACTACGGGAAGTACGGTATTACTTTTCCCGCAAGGCGAATATGGATGCGCTCTCTAAAAACGCAGGCGATTCAAGCGCAAAAGCGTTAGCGGATAAATATGTCAACGCAATACGTCCGGCACCGGCAAGGCTCTACGATTTATTCGGTTGTTTGTACATTCAGAATAAAACCCAAGACGCCGTAGCTTCGGAGTTGTGCTATTCGGAAGAACATATCAGACGTTTGATTAGGGAACTTATCAATTATTTCGCAAAAAAAATCATTTAAGAAACAGGAGATTAAAGATGATAGGCAAGACATTCAAATTTTTGGAAAACCTTACCGATATTGACTTGGACGACGTTGATTTTCTGGACGACGCAACCAACGTTTACCGCACGGAAGAATTTATCGTAAAACAGCACCTTACTTACATAACGGACGGAATGGGTAGCACCCGCATTTTAAGCGAAGATACCTTTTACTGCCGCACGAAGTTGAGAGATGCGCTTTACGAACAGCTTTTCGAGTCCGACGGCAAGCGCATCCGTTCGGCTATGTACGTTCGTACCTATATCGAATAACGGCAATGCTTCTTGATATTCAGCAATCGGTAAATTTTAATGTTTCGCAATAATTTTCAAGTGGGTAGAAAAAGCGGGCCCCTTTTATCGCCCAACCGGAACGTGTAGTTTCATAGCGTTGCGAACGTTAAAGCAATTCACAATTAAATATGCGGCTACTGTCTGAAAAGCAGACGAGAAATGCCGCGCAAATCAAAATTTAATCATTTTATAAGGAGTAAATCAATGGCAAAGGAAAAAGATAAAAAGCCCGCAGAAAATGCGGAACAGCCCAGAATAAGAAAGTGGCTGCGTCCGAGCAAAAGGGCAAAGGGTTACGCCGAAGAGCGTAAGGAAAACCGTCATAAGCGCGGCGATAAGAAAGGCGAAGAACTCGACCCGTACAATCAGGGTTTACGTTCGGGCTATCTTCTCTGCCAGAGCGACCACGCCGGTTCTTATATCTACGATAAGGTTTTAGCCGAAACGAAAGATAAGGACAAGGCGGCCGCAGCTTCGCAGAGCATAGGCAAATTCAGAAAAAATAACGGAGGTAACGCGGCATAATGGCAAACGTAATTAAAGTTGAAAGAGAGTTGTTCGAAAAGAACGGCAAGAGCTACTACGCGTACTATATCAACGGCACGGTAAGGGGCGTCGATTTTAAGGCGCAGGTCGTTCCGCCCGATTTAGGCGGCTATAAGGTACTCGAAATCGTGTATAACGGCGCAATGGAAGCCGAACTCGCGGTCGTGCCTTTTAAGTTTGCGGCAGACGACGGACACGTAATCGAAGGTAACACGTTCAAGGTGGTTTCCACCGACGAAAACGGCGAAATCTACGAATGTCCCGTACAGCCCGCCCGCAAGTCGGACAAGAGTATGCTCGATATGCTTATCAAAGCAAACGCATAAGCGGTGAGCCACCGCAGGCAAGTATCTTATTTGCTTTTACGGTATCAGGCTTATCACTAATCAAACAAAGAACGGCGGCTTACAAATCTTTTCTGTAAGCCGCTTATTTTTTAAAAGGAGATTTTTATGACGAAGAAAATAAAGACAATCATTATCGCCGTTTCGCTTGTTTTAATCGTTGCGTTGGCGGCAGGACTAATAGCGCGTTTTGCTACGAAAGATAAGGCGGACAAGCCCATATTAAACGATATTCCGCAGTACGAATTGAGCG
The DNA here is from genome assembly GCA_023667315.1 of Ruminococcus flavefaciens. Classification (GTDB taxonomy): domain Bacteria; phylum Bacteroidota; class Bacteroidia; order Bacteroidales; family P3; genus Pullibacteroides. Next base: position 45,413 of record JAMPAI010000013.1, on the reverse strand, counting down.
GAAAAGTTTACGACGATACGGGTAACGAAATGCTTGCAAGCAGAGTTTACAGTATGCCTCGTGCTATGACGTTTTCCGAGCTGGAAGATGACACCGTTTCGCAAGTAACGATAACGGCAACAGTTTCGCCGGAAAACGCAACGGATGGGACAATCGAGTGGTCTATTAAGTTTGACGACGATTCAGACACGGACTATTATTTGACTTTAACTCCCACATATTATGGGTCTAATACCGCCGTTTTGACTTGTTTACATCCTTTTGATTACAAGGCGATTATAACGGCAACGTCTAATTACGACGCCACCAAAACCGCAACTTGTAATGTGGACTATCTTTATCAATTCGACCCGATAGACCTTAAAATTAGTTGGAACAATATTGTTTTCAACGAAGAAAATTCCGTAACAATGGATTACGATTTCTGCGGTTATGGGACGATTGAAGGCGACTTTGAATACGGCGATTTATACATAGAGCTGGACGGGAGCGTTGTAAATGAAATAAGCAGCAGATTAGGTTTTGAGTTTACGCCGACTTACAAGATTTTAAGCGACGGTTACACTTCGGGCGAAATAACTTTTAACGTTCCGTCGCCTTATGCTTGCTTTGCTGCCGGTAGCGGAATAGAAGAAACGACTTTTAACGAAGCGTTCACAAGGGCTATATATTTCGGGTGTGGCGAAGATTGCGATTATCACGCAATTATCCACTTCACGGCAAAATACAGCTATATGGGCGACATCGTTACAACCGAGGAAATCTGGCACGACGGCTATGAAAGATTGTCCGTTGATTTTTCGCTTGACGGATTAGTTATACCCGTAGAGGATGTTACCATAAATAACGGCAACATAATATTCGGAACGGAAACTTCTGAGCCAGTAGTTTGTTATTTCGATAACGAAGACGGTTCTATTGTAACGGACTCCAAATTTAAGGTAACGGGCAACCAGTCGAAGTGTTCGGAAATTTTCGTGCAAGCGCTTGGTAAATCGTTTACGAAGTATTTGAAAATTGAAAGCTCGACGCAAGTTACGTTTACTACCGCCGTAAATACTACGATTACTTTGTATGTTAATACTGCTAACAGAAAAATCAAGGTTGACGGAGTGAGTTATTTAAGCGAAGTAAACGAATACGGCGATAACGTTGTTACCGTAATGATTGCTGCCGGCGCTCACACGATAACGAAAGGCGATATGTTAGGACTGTTCGCCTTAACGCTTGACAAGGCGTAAAGCGAGGTGGCAAATGAAAACTTTTGCAAAGATTATCGGCTACGGTTTAGTGGTTTTAATGCTTGCCGCCGCCGTGGGTTTTGCCTATAAATACACCAACGGATTTAACGAGGATTTAAAGACTTTCTACGTCGAATATAACGGTAGGCAGATTTTAACGACGGAAAATAAACTGACTTTAAAAAAGGAAGCCGTACACCGTTTTGACGTTAAGTACACCTTTGATAAGGACGACGACGAGCCGAAAGGTTATAAGGTAAAAATCGTTTCCAATATGACGCGGGATTTCGATTACACCGTTGACGGCGAAAAGTATTTATTTTCAAAAACCGGCGATTTAACTGCGGCATTCGAGCCTATTATGCACGACGCTTCGTTCGAACTGTATTTCCCCGAAAGTTTAAGTTTCAGCGAAATCTTAAAGAAAGCGCATAACGGAACAAGCGTTAGCGTTCCGAACGACGCATTAACCAATAACCCTTATCCGTTCAGGCTTCAGATTTCTTCATATAACGATAACATAACTTACAACTTCGATTTTACGTTCGGTGAAAGTAGTTCGGGAATTACTGATAGCGACGAAAAGCCCGATACGCCTACGCAACCGAGCGACCCCATAACACCTATTACTCCCGACGTTCCGAGTGAGCTTGAGAAACAACATTACGCGATAAGCTGGCGGGTTGAAGGAAACGAAAATAATTTACTTATGGCGGACGTGATTTGCCCCGAAACGGCGGCGGCGGATGAAACGGTTGAATTTAGCGTTTCGCTTATAGGCGATTATAAAAGTCAGGTAACGAAAATTGATATTTATTCGGACGGCAAGCTGTACAAGAATATTGCGGTAAGCTACGAAAACAATTCCGGCAACTATTACGCAACCTTTTCGTTCACAATGCCCGAAGGCAGCGTTGAAATAGTCGTTACCATTAAGGCGATAGTCGTAAGCGAATACCGCAACATAAGCTACGACACATTAGGCAGCGGTTCTTATGATAGCGTAATGGTTTACTGTGCGGACATAGCAAAACCGGGCGAATACGTAATGGGTTCAATTTATATTGCTTACGGTTTAGAGAACGAATTGCAAATAACGCATGTAGTTCTTGAAAACGCCGACACGGGCGACGAAATATTAAGCGTGGAAAATCCCGAATATTTTGACTTTACAATGCCCGACTGCGACGTGGTAATTTTAATTTACCTTATGCCGGTATAAGGGGGTGCGTATGAAAGCAATAACAAAACGGTTTTTATATGTACTACTCACGGCTGTTTTGTGTATTGTTGCGGTTATTTGCGGACAGGGCAACTTGTCCGCATCAGCCGACGCAAGCACGGACAGCGTACAAGAAATTTACGAAAGCACAAACGTATTAAACAATCTTAAAGGTGCAACTATCGGCGGCAAGGAATTTGATTTAGCGGACTATCCGCATAATTCTAACGGCAAGCCGCAGGTAATTTCGTTCGTAGAATTTTGCTATTCGTATTACGCTGAAAAGCAAGCCGATTACGGACTATACGTTTATGTGTACAATCCGCAGGACGTGGCGTTTGATATGTCAAGCGAACGGAACAAAATTCAGTTCACCTACGGCGAAAAATTAAGCTATTCAAAGTATGTTTTAGAGTTTATAAACTACTCCACCGAGGCGGGCTACGAAGGGCGGTTCTGGAAGTTCAAGGTTAAACTTACGGACGGACAGAAAACAGCGATTTTGCGTGAGCTTAAAGAAGATAACCGTATTTACAAAATCAGCGGCATTGAATTGTCCTATAAAAGCAAAATTACGGAATACGCTTGCGGACAAACTTACACCTACAAAGGTTATGCGCTCGGTTACGGTTCGGAGCTGGCGCAGTCCGATACGCTCTCTTGCAAGGTTGACGGGTTCGATAAATATTTATCTCTGGACGTGCGTTCTACTTATTACCGCCCGAAAGGAACGTATGACGACGGCTATACCCGTGATACTCTACACTCGGTTTATTTCTCTGTGCCAAACGCCATTATAGACGAATACGGCGAAATGACAGCAGTCCATGCAACTTGGCTGAACGCCTTAACTAATCCTATATTCGTTACGGGTAACAAAGATATATTCAATGCGCTGTCGCCCTTTATCGGCAAGTACGTAAACGGCGGTTCAAAGGAAAGCTATTCAAGCGAATTGGGTTACGCTCTGGTTGCTACGATGGCGGTTGAAGAATTGCGCGATTCCGTTGACGCCGCAATAGCCGGTTACTATGCCTATAACGCCTATTTGAGTTGTTACGACGGCGACAATATGTATGCGCAGAACTACAACAACGTAATTAACTACTTACGGTATATCTTTTATGCCGATGGCGGCGACGCAGACAATTACACCTTGCCCGCATCAAAACTTATAGGCAATAAAGCGGAAGGCGTTAAGGGCTGGTTTGAAACGTACACGGAAAAGTACGGCGGACGGTTGGTAAACGACAGATACAGTAAAGATTTATTTGAAAGCATAGACACGAAGTTTACTGATGTAACGATAAGCTCGGACGACGAATACACGCTTACGGATAACACCGTTTCGGACACTATCTGGAAAAGGCTTTTCGGCGGCTCGGTAACCGACAGAAAGACTTACACCATGTCCGCAATCCAAAAGGTAACGACAAGCGATATAAACTCGTATTCGGATAAGTCCTTGTTCTGCGATAAGTTCTACATAGCCGAAAGCGATTATACCGATTTTACGAACTATGTAAAAAGCGCCGCAAGCAAAAAAGAAACGGTGTATTTGTTCAGATACAATCAGTCCAAATACGTAAGCAACGAAGTAACGGAATATAAGCGTAAAACAGAGTGGTATTTGATAGGCGGCAATTTCGGCGCATACGACGTTATAGATACTAACGCCTACTTTGCGCAGACTTGGGTTCAGCTCGATTTCGATATTATTGACCTTACGTTCACGAAGGATAACGTTGATACCGTAATCCCCGTTGTAATGTCGCCTATGGATATTGTTCCCGACCTTAATCCGCCCGTAAGCACCGTAAAAGACGGCGGGCTTAAATGGTGGCAAATACTTTTAGGAATAATTGCGCTAACCGTAATCTTTCTACTCTTGCTGAAATTCGCACCGGGCGTTGTTCTTGTAATAGGGCAAATACTTATATTCCCGTTCAAGTGTATCGGGGCGTTGTTTAAGGCGATAGGAAATTCTATTAAGAAACGACGGCAGAAGCGTGAAGAAAAAAAGCGTGAGCAGACCGAAAAGGAAATCAAAGCCGAAAAGAAACGGCGGCAGCGATTAAGGGAACGTAAACGCAATCAAAGTGAAGAATTGCCGGACGGAGTATGGGTTGACGATTTGCGGGCTAAACCAAAATGCAAACATAAACAGCCCAAACCGCCGGAGCTTAAAGGAAACGTTAAGCCCGAAGAAGTCGACGCTTATTTAGACAGCATAGATTGGGATAGCGTTGATTGGACGAAGTTAGACGGTAAAAGCGGCTAACAATGAAACGGATGCCGAGGGAATTTTTCTTTCGGCATCTTATTTTTTTAATACATTTTTTAAGGAGATTTATAATGAAAATTTTAAAAAGAATTTTAGTTATTACTGCGCTGATTTTAACGGCGTTTGTAATTAGTTATTTAGTTTACACGGGGGTACACGTAAATGCGTAGAAGAATTTTAATAGTAAACATTATCACTTGCGTACTGCTCTCGTGCGCCCTTGTACTTGTGGGGGCGTTCACGTTCAGAACGTCGTACATAAGACTGTACGAAGCGTTTAAGGATTTCGGGCTTTCTATAGCTTACTACTTCTGCGAGATATTCGGGATTAAGCACAATATTACGCCTACCGTTACGGACTTTACGAATATCGCCGCACCGTATATAAGTATGCCTACGGATTTCGAAGGCTTTAAGGAAAGCTCGGCAAGTTACTTTGCTATGCTCGTAGATAAAGACAATTTTTACGGTTGGTTAGAGCATATAACGGGGGTAATTGCCGTTTTAGGCAAGGTTTTAGTTATAGCTTTGTCTTGCGTAATTGCAATAATCTTCATAATAAAAGCTCTATACGGCAAGGAAAACAATAAATACGGCAGAGATACCATTCCTTTAAAGGTTTTTAAGTTTATATCACGGTGGACTTATCAGCCGATAAAGCGATTCCTACGGGAATTTGTTGCGTTTTTGCGTGAACACGGCTGGATTTGGAAGCTCTGGCTTGCGGTTATAGGACTGCATTTTAATCTCGGCACTATTGTCGTAGAGTTCTTCGCGTACTACTTCTATTTTGCAACCGTCTTCGATTTCGGCACGGTTTACGGACAAGTGGTTAAGCTCTTTAAGGACTTAAAGACGCCGTTTATCTACTTCCCGTATCTGCTCTTAATACCGCTTGCGTTTTATCTTTTCAACCGCTTCCGTATAAGAATAGCTCTCGGCAGACTTCGGCACTACGAAGCCCGTAATTGCGGTTTTATAAACGAACTGCCTATCGTGTCAATGAGCTGCGGCTCTATGGGTAAAAAGAAAACTACCTTAATAACCGATATGACTTTATCGCAGGAAGTAATGTTTAGGCAGAAGGCGTATGAGATTTTACAGAAAAGCGATATGAAGTTCCCGTACTTTCCTTGGATATGCTTCGAGAAAGAAATTCAGGCAAAAATGAACGACGGAACGATTTATAACCTTGCAACGATTAAAGATTGGGTGCAGGACTTGAAAGAGCGTTTTGAAGAACAATACGACAGAACGGTTTTATATAACTATGATTATTGGCGTTACGGATTATCTTGTGAAAACGGACTTTATACGGAAGATATTTTCGACGTGCTTTCCACCTACGCACAAGCCTATTTTATCTACATAATCGTGTGCAGCCTTATCGTTGCAAACTACTCTATACGAACGGATAACGCCTTAATAGACAGCGGTAATTTTCCGATATGGGCTACGGACTTCTTTCCCCGAACGTTCAGAAGCCGTTGCCGTCATTCCAAAATCTTGGACTACGATATTTTAAGGCTCGGCAGAAAGGTTATTGAAAACAACCCGAACGCCGGCAGCTTTGAGTTCGGCGTAATTGCCATAACCGAAATAGGTAAGGAACGCGGCAATAACCTTGAGCTTAAAGAAAAGAAAAAAGGCGACGACGAAGCTAACCAAAAAAACGACAAATTCAACTCTTGGCTTAAAATGTGCCGCCACTCCGCTACGGTAGATAATTTTCCGTTTATCAAGGTGTTTACGGACGAACAACGACCCGAAAGCTGGGGTGCGGACGCAAGGGATTTGTGCGATATTGTAAAGATTATTTCAAGCACTAATCAGAAGTTAGCCTTGCCGTTCTATACGGTTGAAGAAATGATTACGGAATGGGCGTTCAACCGTTTCATTAACCTTTATTACGACTTCCGTTTCCGTCGTGGCGACAATACGCTTTTGGTTCACGTTCTTAAAAGTATAACCGCATGGCTCTGGAAGCGTAACATAAAAGTTTATAACCTTTACGCCTATTCAATTCTTAAAATCGAGAAAGAGCGAGGCACTATGGACGGTAAGGTTGATAAGCGCAAGTATTATCTTATGAACGCTAAAATCTACCGCCGCAGGTTCGCTACGGACTGTTTTTCGGACTACTTTAACGATATGGCGAGAAGGACGAACGTCGGGCTTGCCGCTTATTTGGAATACGCCACCGAGCGGGCGACAGTTGAAGAATTGCAGGCGCAAAACAGCTACTTCATAAACGGGCTTTATGGCGAAGGGGGCGAAAGTTGATAGAAAGAAACCGAGTATATAACTTTGACTGCCTATGCGGTATCCGTGAAATGATAGAGCAAGGGTTGTTGGTTGATTGCGTAATAACGGACCCGCCCTATTTGACGGGTTATAAATCGCAGCGGCGGAAAAATAAAGCCGATAAATTTTGCAAAGCTATTCAAGGCGACGATAAGCCGCAGCTTATAATAGACTTGCTTCCGCTCTTGAATGAAGTTATGAAAAACAATACGCCGCTGTATATGTTTTGTAGCCCCGATAAAGTTGATTTTTTTAAAGCTGAAATAGAAAAGCATTTTACTATAAAAAATCTCATCGTTTGGGATAAGGGCAATCATACTGCCGGGGATTTGGAAGCCCAATACGGAAAGCGTTATGAATTTATAATTTACGCAAATAAAGGGCGGGCAAAATTTAATGAAGATGCGTTTCGGTATAACGATATTTGGTATTTCCCGAGAGTAACAGGCGAAAAGCAAATCCATCAAAACCAAAAACCAACGGATTTAATTTCAAGAATTATAAGCCAACATACGGAACCGGGGGATTTGATTTTGGACGCCTTTATGGGCAGTTTTTCAACGGCTGTTGCGGCGTACAATTTGCAAAGAGATTTTGTCGGGTTTGAAACGGACGAAGAATATTTCAATAAAGGGCTGAAACGGCTGGAAGCGGTTAAAAACCAAATTTCGATTTTTGATTTAGGGGGCGATTCCAATGATGGACGAAGAGCAGTTTGACGAGTGGTATCCCGAAGCTAAAGTTTACTATGACGGCGGTCATTACATAGCTATCCCGCACACGACTAATCCTACACGGCGCAGAAAGCATAAACACGAAATTATAACCGTATCAGAGCAAGACGGTAAACTGAAATTAGAAAAAACGCCGCCCGTTTTGGTGCCGAACGACGATTATGAAATTAAGCCTTCAGAGCCTTTACAGGTTACGCTTGAAGAAGTTGTCAAAGAAGCCGCAGAAAGCGGAATTAAGCCCGTTCAAGAACCCGAAAAGGCGGCTGCGGTTAAACGAAGAACTACACGCAAACAAATCTTTGAAGAGCTTTATGCAAAGTATATAGGGTATAGTCGAAAAGCGAGAATTAAGGCGATTTACGACGATATGCTTCCGCTCTTTAAAACGGCTGACGCTTGTAAGGATTACGTTGAAAGTAATGCAGACAGAAAACGTAAAAACCTTATCCGCCGACGGATGCGGTTCGTGCGAAAAGCGTTAAACCAAGAGTTCAACTATTTCGTAACGCTAACTTACGATAATAAGAAGCATACGGAAGATAGCTTTAAAAAGGCGGTTAAATTGCAATTAAAAAACTTTTCTTTCCGTAAAAGCTGGCGTTATATGGGCGTCTGGGAACGCGGTAAGAAAACAAACCGCCTACACTTTCACGGCTTATTTTATATTCCGGAAGGAACATTATCGGGCGAGTTCGTAATAACGAAAGATTATAACTTTAAAAAGCACGTTATGAGAACGGTTAAGCAAAGCACTTTTTTCCTTGACAGGTTCGGCAGGAACGAAATGGAAGAACTCGATAACGGACCGCTGTTCGGATATGCGCTTGCATACATATTGAAATACTTGGAAAAAACGGGCGAACGGATAACGTGTTCAAAAGGATTGTTTATGTATTTCTATACCGACGTTCAAGGTAACGAAGTTGTCTGTAAGCTCTCGAACGACGAACACGACAATAAGCTGGTGCTTTCGGATAAATTCACTTGCTGGGACGAAGGGTGCAAGGTTGGAACGGTATCGCCGCAGACAATAGCCGAACTACGCAAGGCGAATTGACAAAGCAACATAATAAGCAAACAAAAGATGGGCAAGGCGGCAGCAGCGGGGAATTGCAAGCGGTTTAGCGGCAAACCCCGCTCCGCCGCTCTTTGTTTCTTTTATTTGTTTGTCAATCGGAGTACGGTCGCTTGTCTCGGCGGCGCATAGCGCCGCCGCTTGTATCAAGACAAGCGACCGTAAATATCTCATTTGTGAATTATTAACAATTAACTGTTTATTGGTAATAGACAGAACTCTTTAAATACTTACTTTTTCTTGTTTGTTTTTAATATGCTTTATCAACTTGTTTATTCCGAAACAAACAAGGCGGAAAATAACTGCAAGCAATATGGCTGACGGGAACGTGATAAGCATTTTTACCCATAGCTCGCAGCCTATCCATACGTAGTCCAACAACGAAATTATTACGGGGTGGAAGAGGTATATTGCAAGCGAGATACTACCGAGATACGCGAAAACTTTCGCCAACTTTTCATTTGTAATGCTAACGCCCTTGTTCGCAAAGGTGATTGAAATTGCCGTAAACACGCACACGACGGATACCGCCATACAGACGGGTTGCATACCTGCGCTCATCGGAACTATTCCGAGAACGACAGGAGCGGCGTAGCATAAAATTTCTAAGACCTTTAAGGTTATCGCGGAGGGCTTTTTTAATTCGTGCTTAGCCATAACGGATGCAAGATAATAAGCGAACATACCGACGCACATTTCGCCCCAAGCACGCAAGTAGTAAACCAAATTCGTATTGAACCCGAACGGTAAGCCGAAAGCCAAAGCGGGTACGGCAACTATAACGAGAACAATAAGCGTAACCCAAGGTCCCTTTAACTTTTTGCGGAGAAGCAAGCCTATCGGGAATATAAACAACATAGATAAAAGCATTGACGAGAGGTACCATTCGGGAACGATAAGCGCGTCTGCATAGCCGTTATACCAAAGTGCGCCGCCTTGAAGGAGGAATACGCTCGGCAAGCCCTTTAAAAGTATGTTTCCCGCGTTCGTAAAGTTACAGGCAAGAATAACGATAATTATCACAATTATTGCCGTTATGTGAGTAGGTAAAATACCTTTGACTTTGTTTTTCATAAACCGCCAAGTTTCAACCGCGGTATTGCGCCGATTCTTGCTTGCGCTTATTTTTTCAATTGAGCGGGCGAGAAAATAACCTGAAATCAAAAAGAAAAATTCAACGGCAAGCGCGCCGTTTTCGAAAAAGTCGGCGACGTCGTTATTCATAGACATTTGGACGTGATAGCCTACTACCAAAATGCTGAATAAAAACCTTGCAAGCTCTACGAGTACGTTTCTGTTTTTCATATGTTTCTCCTAAGTTAATTTTTAATAAATTTTTCTCTGTATTTCTGCGGCGTTATGCCGTATTTCTTTTTAAATAGATTTAAAAAGTACGACTGACTTGAAAAACAGAGATAGTAGGTAATTTCAGTCAAGCTCTTGTTTGTGTGCTTTAAAAGATTTTTCGCTTCGATGAGTTTTTGATTTATAATGTATTCGTTTATGGTAACACCTAACTCTTTTTTAAATTTAGACGTAACGTAGGCGCGGCTCTTTTTTATATGAGCGGCAACGTCGTCAATACCTATGTTGTCGTTGGTATGATTATTTATAAACTGAATACATGCAAAAATATCTTCGGAAATACCTTCGGGGATTTTATTTTCCGCAACGCGCTTTGTAAAGTCGATTAGCATATTGTATTGTAGCGACTTTATACTGTCGAGGGAGAACAGCTTTTCGCACTCCTGAATATAGGTGTCTATTAGCTGATAAGTTTGTTCTATATCCAACCCGCCTTTTATAGCGCCGACTTTGCCTATCATAGTAACGCTTCCGATAAATAGGTTCTTAGCCTGACGTATCGGGTCGTCGGAAAGTTTACCTTCCTGTAATTTTTCAATCCGCATAGTTTCGTTTAAAAAATCGTGCAGCTTGCCGACGTTGCCCTGTTTAACCAAATCAAGCATTTGTTGTTCGAAGTAATAAGTTCCGTGCCGTATAATTTCTTCTTTTGCCTTATATGCGTTTTCCGTCTGTTTATCGGCAATTTTAGTTTCAAGCCCTGCGTCGGCTAAATTAAAATGAGTTATAGCGTCTATTTTTTGTCCGTTAAGCGAAAAGTGCAGAAAGGCAAGCAGGCTCAAAAAACGGTTATAAGAATATTTCGGCGTATTGTTAAGAAAGCCGAGAGCTTCGTCGCTTCTGTCGTGTTCGATAACGTGTGCGGACATAAAGCCGTGCAAAATTTCCGAGGTGGTATCGCCGCTGAACACTGGTCCCACAACTAAGTAGCCTTCGGCGTTTTTAATTTCCACAACGCCGTAAAGTCCCGTTTCAACCGAGAAATACACCGAGGGAGGGGCGGAGCTTTGCAATAGCTTTTCGCGGACGAAGAAAGGCGGCTCTAACCCACGCAGAGCCGAACAGGTAAATTTTAATTCGTTTGATTTATCATAGCAAAAAACCGAAACGTAGTTTGCGGAATAAAACAGTTCGCAAAACGGTTGGTAATTATCCAAATACATTTAGTTTGCTTTCCTATTTACTTATTTATATAGTATAGCTTTTTTTTATCCTGCGGTCAATAATAATTTTGCCGAATTTACAATAATGTGTTTGATTTTACAATAATTATTACTTTATATTTGATACAATAATTACAGTTGAAAATATTTTGCATTTTTTGAAAGAAAATAGCGGAATAAATAGGCAAAAAATGATATTGGAGGAAGTGAAATGAAGAAAGGCAAAAAATTACTGTCGATGATTGCATTGAGTTTACTTGCGGTCGTCGTATTTGCTTTTTCGGGTTGTTTTTCACATCTTGAAGGACATGTGAAGATAACCGATTACGGTCTGACGGGTCAAGTTTGGCGTAATGCAAACAACTATTGGATTCCGGGCGGTTGTAAACCCGAACAAGAAGAGGTTTTCGTGCAATTTACCGCCGAAGAGGAATTTGGCGAAATACATGCCGGCTACTATATGATTTGCGAGTGGAACGAGGTTAAAAACACGTCGGGCGTGGTTTTATCGGAAACCACTACAACCGTAATCGATAACAGGGCGGAATATAGAAGCATAGATTGTGCGACAAATGCTACTCTTGAAAAGAGTGAAAGCGGTTGTACCGTAAAATTCAGCGGATTACCTAAGGGTCAATACGCCGTCCGCATTACGGGCGTAAAGGGTACGGCGGAAGAGGTTGCGGCGTATAACAGGTATGAAAAGCAGATGAACGCTTACTTTGCGGCTTGTGATAAATACGAAGAGGATTTGGCGAAGTATGAAGAGAATCTTGCGGCATATTGGGACGGCACAATAAGCGAAATGCCTACGGAACCCACCGTTCCCACAAAACCCATTAAGCCCGCAAGCGTTGCAAGTCTTGAAGGCAACAATGTAGAGGTGGTCGTAAAAGTCGGCGGATACAAGGAATGCTTTGACGAATCAGGTAAACTTATTCCAAACGATTACCCTGTTAAGGAGGGAAATTGATTATGAGAAAGGTCGAATTACTGTCGAAAGGTCTTTTCAATAAAAAGTTTATGGACAGCAAAGTCAAAACCCGTGCGGTCGGCAAAAAAGAGATGATTTTGGGTCATCTTATAGGTCCGCTCGGACTGATATTCGTTGTCAACACCATAGCTGCGCTCGTGGAAAAGTTCTTTACGCAACAGAGCGGACTTTACGTACTCGAAGCGTTCGGCGGAGCAACGCAGGGCGGCTTGGTTACGGGTTATTTGTCCGATATGGGTGGCAAATACGAACTTATAATGACGGTTGCAAAAATACTTGCAATAGGATTGGGACTTTTGAACGGTTGGCTAATTCAACATACCAAATCGCGTCAAGGTCGTATGCGTCCGTGGTATTTGATTTTCGGATTTGTTTCTATAATTATAGGATTTACGATATTCCTGTTCCCCGGAACTAATCTTGGCGAAAATTATTGGTATTATTTCTTCATTATATTACTTTGCTATCACACGGTAGGAAGCACGTATTTCTATTTGTTCAGAGATAATATCGTTTCTATCACGACTCATAATCCCGATGAAAAGGGAAAATTAAACTTTGTAAGAAAAGTTTGTTGGACTCTTATTTCCGGTATTCTTATCGGTATGTTGGTTTCTAACGTATTGCTTCCTTTCTGGCTTGAAAATAATATAAGCGGCTATCCTATTCTCGGCGTTATACTTTCCGTTATTGCCATTCCGCTGCTTTTGTTGGAATACTTCTATACAAAAGAAAGAGTTATTGAGGACGTAGCGCAGGAAGTCGGAATTGAGAAAGAAAATAATATTCCGTTAAAACAACAAGTCAAAGCGCTTGTTACTAATAAGTATTGGGTTATCCTGACGGTGCTTACCACGATAGGACTTATCGTTGATAACTTCAAGGGTGGCAACGTTCAATATTTCTATGTACGTTATATGCTTGGCGGCGATACGAACGGCGCGATGTTTATGATGTATTCGATTATTACGGGTATTCCGCTCGGACTCGGCGCAATAATCGCTTATCCGCTTTCCAAAAAGATAGGCGTAAGAAATTTGTCTTGGCTTGGTTATCTGTTTGTTTTACTCGGCAGTATAGTAGGCTGGATGTTCCCGTCTAACGTGCCTATCGCAATGCTTGCGGGCTTCCTTCGTCAGTTCGGTATGATACCCAACGCATACGTCTTCGGCGTACTTATCTATTACGGCTTCGACAGCGTAGAACACCGTTCGGGACTTCGTTTGGAAGGACTTATGGGCGTAGCGATATTCACTATGATTCAATCTGCAATATGCGCGCCTTTCGCGGGTGGATACGAATCAATGCTGTTAAAGCTCGGCTTTATTGACAGCACGGGCGTTCCCCCGACCGAACAGGTTAAAGAATTTATGACGCTTGCCTTCTATCTGTTCGATATAATTCTTGCCGTTTCGTACTTAATATTGTTACCGTTTATCGACGTGGAAAAGAAAATGCCGATAATATCGCGCAACTTGACACGTCGGCGCAAAGAAGCCGTGCTTGCCCGCGGAGAGGAATGGATAGACCCCGAAGAACAGGTTAAGCGTGAAAGAGAACAGGCTCTTGCGGACGCGGAAGAAAACCGTATTCACGATTTAAGGGAAAAATGTGCAAAGAAAGGGCTTGACTTTGAAACCGAAAATGCTAAGTATTTAAAAGCAAAAGCGGAAGCCGATGCAAAGTGGGAAGCAAAGCAAGCTAAGAAGAAAAAAGGCAAAGGCGATGGAGAACTTGAAAAAGCAGCCGAGGAAGTAAGGCTTGCAAAACTTAAAAAGCATTGTGAACTTTACGGGCTTGATTTCAAAGAGGAAAACGCCAAGTATCTTGCAAAACTTGCCGAACTTGACAAGATTAAAAACGACAAGGGGGCAAGAGCCGAACAACGTCTTTCAAAATGGCAAGATAAGGAAGAAAAGATTTATCAGAATTTCCTTGTCGAAACATACGAAGCTAACGTTGCAAAAGAAGTTAAAGCTCTAAAAAAGCAGCAAAAGCGGGAAGAAAAGCGCATCGCTAAACTGAAAGCTCGTTGTGCAAAGAAAGGACTTAACTTCGATACGGAAAACCGCAAATATCTTGACGAGGTTGCGGCAAAGGAAGTAAAGGAAAAGGCAGAAGCTGAAAAGGCGGCTTCCGAAAGTAAATAGTATTTAGGAAATTGCAAATCGGATAGGCTGTTAGGTTAAATCGGTACGTTAGGTTTATTACCGTCAAGAGAGATACCGCAAGCCTAAACAGCCTATCTTTTTGCTTATCTGCGGGGTTAAACAATGATAATTGACTTTAATAAAAATTGGATATTCTGTAAAGAAGGCGAAAACGGCAAGTCGGTTGACCTGCCGCACGACGCTATGCTTGAAGAAAAACGCACCCCCGTATGTCCTAACGGTAAAAACAGCGGATATTTCCCCGGCGGAAAATATTTATATTCCAAAAGATTCAATATTGACGAAAACGACTTAAATAAGGAAATAACGCTTATATTCGAAGCTGTTTACCGTAATTGCAAGGTAAGGGTAAACGGCAACGTTGCGGCTGAACATAAATACGGCTATACCGAATTTACGGTCAATATAACGCCTTTCGTTAGCAGCGGCGATAATTTGGTAGAGATTATAGTAGATAATTCTCTCGAACCTAATTGCCGTTGGTATTCGGGAAGCGGCATATACCGCAACGTATGGCTTGAAATAAAAGAGAAAATTCACCCTAACTTTATAAAAGTAAAAACTATTTCGTACAACCCTGCCGTAATAGAGGTGCAAACCGACGGTGAAAGCGTTATAATATTAGATGCAGACGGCAATACGGTGGCAAGCGGCAAAAGCGGCGAATTTACTGTTGAAAATGCAAAATTATGGTCGGACGAAACACCGTATCTTTATAAGGCGGTTGCAACTCTCGGGAACGAAACAATAGAAACTGCTTTCGGTATAAGAAAAGTGGAGTGGAGTGCAAAGACGGGCTTACTTGTAAACGGTAAGGAAACGTTACTTCGCGGCGGCTGTATTCATCAGGATAACGGCGTTTTGGGCGCTTGCACTTATGCGGACGCGGAGGAACGCAGAATACGCATATTAAAAGAAGCGGGTTATAACGCGATAAGGTGCGCGCACAATCCCGCCCCGCGTGCAATGCTTGACGCTTGTGATAAGCTCGGAATGTACGTAATGGACGAAGCGTTCGACGGTTGGTATATTCCGAAAACTTACCACGACTATGCGCGCGTTTTCGATAGCGAATGGCAGGGCGATATAACCGCAATGGTTGAAAAGGATTTTAACCACCCGTGTGTTATAATGTATTCGGTGGGCAACGAAGTTTCGGAAACGGCAACCGAGAAAGGCGTTGAAACGTGCGGGAAATTAGCCGATTTTGTCCGTTCGCTCGATAGTACCCGTCCCGTAACAGCGGGAATTAACGTGCTTTTAAACGTCTATTCAAGTATGGGTATCGGCGTGTATAAGCAAAAGGGCGAATACAAGGCGGAGCCGGTAACGAAAAACAAGAAATATAAAGAGAAAAAGACGGGGTCGGCGTTCTTTAATGCAATGGCGCAAAAGCTCGGCGCGCTTATGTTCTTTATGTCAAAGGGCAGAAAGGGCGACAGGGCAACGCGCGGCGCGGCTGAAAAACTCGATATAATAGGGCTTAATTATGCGGCTTCGCGTTATGAACCTGACGTAAAGAAATATCCCGAAAGAATGATGGTAGGCTCTGAAACTATGGTGTCGGACTTGCCGTATAATTGGGAACAGGTAAAAAAGCATAAGGCGATAGTTGGCGACTTTACTTGGGCAGCTTGGGATTACTTAGGCGAAGCGTGCGTGGGCGATTGGACTTATCATTCGTATAAGGGCTTGCCGCTTTTGGCGGGGTCGGGAACGGTTGATATTACGGGAAAAATCGGCGCGGAAGCGTACTATGAACAAATAATATGGGGCTTGCGTAAAAAGCCGTTTATAGGCGTGCGCCCTATGAACCACGCAAAAGAAACGGCAACAAAAAGCGCGTGGAGAATTACCGATTGCATAGCCAGTTGGAATTGGCAGCCTTATAACGGTAAAAAAGCGTTAGTCGAAGTATATGCACAGGGCTATAAAGTTAAACTTTATCTTAACGATATATTTATCGGAAAGAAAAAGCTGAAAAAATATAAAGCGCTATTCAAAGTCAAATACAGCACGGGAACGCTGACGGCGGTTGTTTGCGATAAGGACGGCAAAGTGTTAGCCCGTCAATCGATAAGCAGCGGAAAGGGCGTGGGCTTAAAAGCCGTACCGGAAAAGGCTATGCTTAAAGCGGGTAGCGACGAATTATGTTATTTGCCTATCGAATTCTGCGACGATAAAGGGAATATCGTGCCTTACGCCGAAAATAACGTTACGGTAATGACCGACGGCTTAACGCTACTCGGATTGGGCAGCTCGCTCTGCAAGACGAACGAAACGTATTTGGATAACGAACACACTTCGCACAGAGGACGCGTTCTGGCGATATTAAAAGCAGGCGAAAAAAAGGGAACGGCAAAAATATACATATCTGCAAAAGGGTATATGCCGATAACCGTTGACATCGAGGTGGTATAATGGAAAAATACAGAATTTACGGAAACCGCACGGCGGACGAAACCGAGCTTGAAAAGCAAAACAGACTTCTTTCGAGAGAGGTTGCAAAGGAAGGCTTTGTATTGCTCAAAAACAACGGCGTGCTTCCGCTTAAAGATAAAAAAATTTCTCTTTTCGGGGGTGGCGCAAGACTCACCGTAAAGGGCGGTTCGGGAAGCGGCGACGTTCACGAACGTTACTGCGTAAGTATCGAACAGGGCTTAATAAATAACGGCGTTGAAATTGCGAACGCCGCTTGGCTTGACCGCTTTACGCAAAAATACGAACAGGACAAAAAAGAGTTCGTTGATAAAGTTGAAGCCGCTATTAAGGGCTATACGCTTTTTAACGTAATGGCTATGTTCGCAAAGATAAGTGAATTCAAGCTCGCTTATCCCGTGGGCGACGAAATAACGCCCGAAGATTTATCGGACGATACGGATACCTGCGTTTACGTTATCGCGCGTCAGGCGGGCGAGGGCGACGACAGAAAACTTGAAAAAGGCGACTTCTATCTTTCCGATTTGGAAGTTAATAATATAAGAATTTGTTCCGAACATTATAAGAACGTTATAGTGGTAATAAATTGCGGTAGCACGTTGGATATTTCGCCGCTCGAAGAAATGAATATCGGCGCGATAATATATTACGGACAGGCGGGCGAAGAGGGAGGCAACGCGCTTGCCGAAGTTTTGACGGGCAAGACTACGCCTTGCGGAAAACTGACCGATACGTGGGGCAGGACTTATTCCGATTATCCGTTGTCGCTTGCAAATAATTACCCCGCGCCCGACAAACTTGACGAAAACTATTACGAGGGAATATACGTCGGTTATCGTTGGTTTGAAGCAAAAAATATAAAGCCGTTGTATCCGTTCGGGTACGGGCTTTCGTACACGGAATTTACGCACGGCGTAACGGAGGTAAAAGTCAACGGCGGTATCATTACGGTAACGACGTCGGTTAAAAACGTCGGCAAGGAATATTCGGGTAAAGAAATTATACAGGCGTATCTTGCCAAGCCTAACGATAAATACGACGGCGAGAGGATAGGACTTGTCGCATACGCAAAGACGCAGCTTTTAGCGCCGAACGAAGAGGCGAAATTGACTTTGACGTTCGATATAGCGGACAGCGCGGTATATGACGAGAGTAAAAGCGCTTTCTTGCTTGAAAGCGGCGAATACGGAGTTTATATAGGAACGGACGCGCTTAACAACAAGCCGTATGCCGTTCTGAAAGTTGAAACGGATATAATCACAGAACAATGTAAAGGCGTTTGCAGAAAAGAAAAGGAGTTTGCAGATTTTAAGCGCAGCAGCGAAAGGACTGAATACGATAAGACTTTGCCCATTTATACGGTAGAGAGTATTGTTACAAAAACGCATACTTATGAAAATAAAATCGTTGATGTAACGCCAAAGGTTGAAAAGTACTTAAAGAAGCTATCGAACAAGCAGCTTGCCATGTTCTGTATGGGCGGCGGCTACTTCACGAAAACTTTTAATAAAGTTCCCGGCGCGTGCGGCAATACCACAAGCAGACTTGTCAAAAAGGGCATACCGAATATCATTATGTCGGACGGTCCTGCGGGAATAAACATATTGCAAAAGCAAGCGTTTACCAAACGCACGGGATTTCCGAAGTACGTTGACGAATTGCCCAAAGATTGGCAATGGGGCTTTCTTAAAAAATTAGTTCCGAAACTTAAATTTTTGTTTGCCAAGAAAAAACATATTCACGTCTATCAATACTGTACGGCGTGGCCCAACGCAACGACCGTCGCGCAGACTTGGAACGTAGAGCTTACGGAAAAAATGGGCGCGGCTATCGGACGGGAAATGCTCGTTATGGGCGTAACCTTGTGGCTTGCTCCTGCGCTAAATATCCACCGCGACCCGCTGTGCGGCAGAAACTTCGAATATTATTCCGAAGACCCTTACTTTTCTGGAACTATGGCGGCGGCGATAACGCGCGGCGTTCAGTCCAATAAGGGCGTTGGCGTTACGATAAAGCATTTTGCCTGCAACAACCGCGAAAATCAAAGAATGGAAGTATCTTCCAACCTTTCGGAGAGGGCGCTCAGAGAAATATATTTGAAAGGCTTTAAAATCGCCGTTCGTGATAATCCTTTGGCGCTTATGTCGTCGTATAACCGCATAAACGGAATTTACGCCGCAAACAACTACGGGCTTTTAACCGACATTCTAAATTGCGAATGGGGTTATAAAGGGCTTGTTATGAGCGATTGGGATGGCGCGGAACGCAGTCCTTATGCCGAGGTAATTAAGTCGGGCAACCATATGATAATGCCCGGCAGAAAGGATATTTATAAAAAGCTGTTAAAGGCGATAAAGAAGAAAGAGCTAACAAGGCAGGATATGCTTTACGGCGCGGCGCGTGCATTAAATATAATTTTCGATGCGCCTACAAGTAAAGGCTTTTAAGGAAGTGTTATATGAAACAACAAATTTATAATCCGATATTTCCGCTTAACGAGTACATACCCGACGGCGAACCGCACGTTTTTGGCGACAGGGTGTATCTGTACGGTAGCCACGACAAGGCGGGAAGCGATAGGTTTTGCATACAGGACTACACGGTATATTCCGCGCCCGTAACAGATTTATCCGATTGGACTTGCCACGGAGTAACCTATAAAAAATCGCAAGACCCGCGCTCTTTTGGGA
The DNA here is from genome assembly GCA_023667315.1 of Ruminococcus flavefaciens. GTDB lineage: Bacteria > Bacteroidota > Bacteroidia > Bacteroidales > P3 > Pullibacteroides. Next base: position 25,731 of record JAMPAI010000013.1, on the reverse strand, counting down.
AAACGCCCGACAAATATCCCGCATATTACGCACCCGATTGCGTAAAGGGTAACGACGGCAAATATTATTTATATTATTTTACCGCAGGTCCCAACGTAAAAGCGTTCGGTCCGCTGTCCGTTGCCGTATCCGACAAGCCCGAGGGTCCGTTCGAATATTTAGGCGACGTGAAAAATCCCGACGGAACGCCGCTTTTGAAATTTTTAACCAACGACCCCGCCGTTATAAACGATAACGGAAGAATTTGGCTGTACTACGGTTGGGGCTTGGGCTTCGACTTCCGCAGTAAAATTTTAGGTCCTTACTTTCGTTGGATAGAGAGTATGATATTCCAACGTTCTAAAAAAGAAATAAAAGAAACGAAGCCTTCCATAATGAATTGCGTGTGCGTCGAAATGGAAGAGGATATGCTTACCGTAAAAGGCGAACCCGTACCCGTAATTGACAGTAAAGATACGGCGGACAAAAAGGACGGTTTTTACAAGCATCCGTTCTTCGAAGCGGCGTCTATACGCAAGGTGGGCGACTTGTATTATCTCGTATATTCGTCGGGACAAAACAACGAGCTTGCCTACGCCACGAGTAAATATCCGAATAAAGATTTTAAATTCAGGGGCGTAATAATTTCCAATAGCGATTTGGGACTTAACGGAAACAAGCGAAAGAAAAATCTTGCGGGAACGATTCACGGCGGTTTCGAAAAGATAAACGGGCAGTATTATATCTTTTACCACCGTTGCACGAACAATACCGACTTTTCGCGCCAAGCGTGCGCCGAGCCTATTGAAATCGGGGCGGACGGAACTATAAAGCAGGTGGGAATTACTTCCTGCGGCTTAAACGGTAAACCGCTTAAAGGCGAGGGAGTTTATCCCGCCGCAATTTGTTGTTATTTGTACGATACGAAAACGCCCGTTCCGAGTTATAAAAAGAGAGAAAAACACTCCCGCGTAACCGAAAGGGACGGCGAGGTTTACGTATGCGGTGCGCGCAATAAAACGGTTATCGGCTATAAATATTTCGATTTTAAAGGTGCGACGAAATTCACAATCAAATATCGCGGAAGCGCGAAAGGGAAGATACGCGTTGCGTTTTCCGAAAACGGCGCAAGCGTTGCGGAACTTAAAATCACACCCTGCGAAAAGTGGACGACTTTAACGCAAGCGTTAAATTTCCCGAACGGAACGAAGCCTTTGTTTTTGAGCTTTGCGGGTAAAGGCAAATTGGATTTACTCGAAATTGCTTTCAAATAAGCGAGCGGGAGGCGGCAATGTTTTATAAAGATACAAAATGGATAACTTCGGGTAAGACGAACGACAAAACCTGTTCTTTGCCGCCCGAAATATACCGCAAGAAGTTTACCGTAGCAAACTTGCCCGAAAAGGCGACGTTGACGGTAACAGCGTTGGGTATTTACGAAATATCCGTAAACGGCAAAAAGGCGGGCGATTATTTCTTTGCGCCCGGCTATACCAACTATAAAAAGCATATGCAAGTGCAGGAATACGACGTTAGCGGACTAATATCCGCGGGCGTAAACGTAATCGAAATTACGGTTGCGAACGGTTGGTATTTGGGGCGCATAGGCAATAAATATAACGTTTACGGAAGCTGCCGCGCCGTTATTGCAGAGCTTGATTTAGACGGAAACGTCATAGGAACGGACGAAACGTGGCAGGTAACGTTTGACGGCAGGGTGCGCTTTTCCGATTTTTACGACGGCGAAACGATAGACAATACGGAAAGAGAAAAATCATATCGAAGCGTTAGCGTTTTCAACGGCTTCACGCCGAAACTTATGCCGCACTTCGGCGCGTTCGTCCGCGCGCACGAAAGGTTTGTACCAGTCAAATATTGGAAGAGTGCAAAGGGGACGATTTACGACTTCGGACAGAATTTTTCGGGCGTGGTACGGCTGAAAGCAAAAGCCGAAAAGGGAACGACGATAAAGGTTAAACACGCCGAGATAGTAATGAACGGTGAAATCTTTACCAAAAATTACCGTTCGGCAAAGGTTGAACTTAACCTTATATGCAAAGAGGGCGAAAACGAATTTTTCCCCGAGTTTACTTTCACGGGATTCAGATATGTAGAGATTACAAGCGATAAGCCGATAGAAGTTATTGAAATAGAGGGCGTTGCGCTCTATTCCGAAATTGAAAAGCGAGGTAATTTCTCTTGTTCAGACGAGAGATTAAACAAATTGCAGTCTTGCCTTGTGTGGAGTATGAAATCCAATTACGTTGATATTCCCACGGATTGTCCGCAGCGCGATGAGAGGTTGGGTTGGACGGGCGAAGCGTGCGTTTTTGCAAGGACGGCTTGCTATAACTACGATGTCCGAAAGTTTTTGAATAAGTGGCTTTTCGATTTATATTCGCATCAGGTTGACGGGGCGGTGCCGTCAGCTGCGCCAAGCACGGGAATGTATGACCCAAGCCCGAAAAAGCCCGTTCCGCTTATGCTATGGGGCGACGCAGCGGTAGTCGTTCCGTGGAGTATGTATTTAGCTTACGGCGACAAAGAGCAGCTTACAGAGCATTACAAGCATATGAAAGAATATGCTTTAAGCGAACAGCGCGCGGCGGAAAAATACGGAAAAGGGATAAAGAAGTATCTTTGGAATAAAAACAAATATCAATTTGGCGATTGGTGTGCAAACGACACTAATTGGTACGGTTGGAATAAACGCGGAAAGCACCTTGCGACGCTATGGTATTATAACACGGTAAATATCTGCCGCAAGGCAAGCAGAGAACTTGGCTTTGCGGAGGACGAAAAATATTTTTCCGACCTTGCCGCAAATATTCAAAACGCTTTTATTAAGACGTACTTACAGAGCGACGGCAAATTCAAAAAGGCGCATATAGCAAGTATGTACGTTGACGCGTTATATTTCGGTATTATTCAGAAAGAGCATAAGGCGAAAGTTGCAAAACGCCTTGCTGAGCTTGTAATCGAACAAAACTATAAGGTAATGACGGGCTTCCCCGGAACGCCTTATCTTCTTTTTGCGCTTGCGGATAACGGCTATGCCGATTTAGCGTATAAAGTTTTAATGAACGAGAGTTGCCCTTCGTGGCTTCATATGATAAAGCACGGCGCAACCACAATGTGGGAGCGTTGGGACGCAATAGAGGAGGACGGTTCGTTCTTCCACGGCGGCGCAGGAATGGTCAGCTTCAATCACTATTGCTACGGCACGGTCGGAGATTTCTTCTATCGCAGAATACTCGGTATAGAAGAAATAGAAGCGGGTTACAAATCGTTTAATATCAAGCCGATAACAGGCGGCGGGCTTACTTTTGCCGAAGGTTCGCTTGAAACGAAGTACGGACTTATCGTGAGCAAATGGAAGATAGAAAACCGCAAATTCGTTTTGGAAGTAAAAATTCCGAACAATACAACGTGCAACGTTACGCTTCCTAACGGACATATTAAAACTGTTGGCGGCGGAAGCTATACGTTCGATTGTGCGGTTTAATTTCAGGAGTAAAAGCTATGAGTAATAAATTTCCGAAAGATTTTTTATGGGGTGCGGCAACCGCGGCACCGCAAATAGAGGGCGGTTACAACGAGGACGGCAGAACGCCGTCTATTTGGGATATTGCCCCTACTAAAAAAATAAAGAACGGCGATACTTGCCATATTGCTTGCGACCACTATCACAAGTGGAAAGAGGATATTGCCTTAATGAAAAAGTTGGGCTTGAAATCCTATCGCTTTTCCATAAGTTGGTCGAGGATTATGCCGAGCGAGGGCGTTGTCAACAAGAAAGGCTTGCAGTTTTACAGCGACCTTGTGGACGAGCTTATCAAGGCGGGGATAGAACCGCTTGTAACTATTTATCATTGGGATATGCCCGTATGGGTATATAAAAGGGGCGGTTGGCTGTCTAAAAAGATAATACCGCTGTTTGCCGAATACACGAAAGTAGTTGTGGAAGCGTTGTCGGACAGAGTAACCTATTGGATACCGATGAACGAGCCGCAATGCTTTATTATGAACGGCTATATGCAGGGCGCGCACGCGCCGTTCAAACACAAATATTTGTCCCTTTCAAAGCTCACGAGAATATGCTTATTTGCCCACGCGGAAGCGGTTAATACCATACGCAAATATGCAAAAAAGCCGCCGAAAGTGGGTATCGCAATGGCTGCGGGAGCGTTCGTACCGAAAAGTGAAAACAATAAGGACGTGGAGGAAGCAAGAGAAAAAACTTTTTACTACGGACTTGGCACAATGAGTAACCGTTGGTGGGCAGACCCTATTTTTAAAGGAGAACCCGTAACGGCTTACGGAATTTACCGTACCCGCAGAAAGGACATGCCGAAAATTAAAGTAAAAATGGATTTTGTCGGCGTAAACGTATATCAACCGTTCCAAGAGGGCAGTTGGGGCAATAAACCCGCAGACGTACCCGACGACAAAAAATCGTCTTTGGGTTGGGTAATCGACGGCAGAGTGCTTTATTGGACTATCCGTTTCTTTTATGAAAGATACGGCTTGCCTGTAATGGTAACGGAAAACGGTATGGCTGACAACAACGAACACGATAAAGTTACGGACGGGCAAGTTCACGATAATAAGCGTATCGGCTTTATAAACGAATATCTTGCGGGTGTTAAACGCGCTGTAAACGAGGATATTCCCGTTTTGGGTTATCAGTATTGGTCGCTTATGGATAATTTCGAGTGGGCGGAAGGGTATGCGCCGCGCTTCGGTCTTATACACGTCGATTATAAAACGCAGGAACGCACGTTAAAAGATTCCGCTTACGAATATAAAAAGATTATTGCAAGCAACGGCAACGTGTTGTAAAATATAAATAGTTTATTAAATAGGTTGCCGAGGACGTTTATCGGCAACCTAAAAATTTAAAACATGAAAGAGCTTATTTTCAGTTCACGCGACAATGTGGGCATAAAAATTTTATATTATACCGCCGAACGGAAAAGCGCGCCACTTCTTATAGAAATTCACGGCGGCGGCTTTACGGAAAACAGCGCGTTTACGGATAGGGAAATGTGCGAAGAAATGTCGCGGAAATTCGGCGTGAACGTGGCGTCAATCGATTACAGGCTTGCGCCTAAATGCGTTTATCCTACGGCGACTTACGATTGCGCGGACGCAGTTAGTTTTTTGTGCGCGAACGATAGGCTTGATTTCGACAGGCACAAAATAGCCGTTCTCGGAGAGAGCGCCGGCGCGAATATTGCGGTGGGCGTGTGCGCCGTTTGTATAGGCGCTAAAATAAGAGGACAAATTTTACTTTACCCTTATCTTAACGCCAAGGAAGATAAGCGTAAACGCGTGCTTGCTTCGATTTCGCATAAGCAAATAAAGAAAATGAACGATATCTATTTCCCGAAAGAGGAAAGCCGCGGAGAGTTTTTGGCAAGTCCTAATCTCGGAACGGCGGAAGATTATAAAGCGTTGCCGCCATCGCTTGTTATCACTACGGGCATAGACACGCTTCATTCGGACGGAATAGAATTTGTCAAACGCCTGAAAGAGAACGGCGTGGAATGTACGCACGTTGACTACCCGAAAGCGCGGCACGGCTATTTTGAAAACGTACCCAACGGCGAAATAGATAAGTGGTGGTGGGCGTCGAATAAATCTAAAAATATTCAGCGTGAGTGTTACAGCTTAACGCTTGAACAAATAAAAGAATTTTTAAAAAATATTTACGAGGGGTAATAAACAATGTCTGAAATTTTTAAGGGTATTAACCAAATCGAATACGAGGGCGAAAAGAGCAAAAATCCGCTTGCTTTTAAATTCTATGACGCGGACAGAATAATTCTCGGCAAGCCCATGAAAGAGCATTTGCCGTTTGCTATGGCTTGGTGGCACAACCTTTGCGCCTGCAGCACGGATATGTTCGGCAGGGATACCGCCGATAAATCGTTCGGCGTTAAAGTCGGCACTATGGAACACGCGAAAGCAAAGGTGGACGCGGGCTTTGAGTTTATGCAAAAATTAGGTGTGGAATATTTCTGTTTTCACGACGTGGATTTAGTTCCCGAAGCGGGCGATATAAAGGAAACCAACCGCCGCTTGGACGAAATTTCCGATTACATTCTCGCCAAAATGAAGCTGACGGGAATAAAGTGCCTTTGGGGTACGGCTAATATGTTCTCAAATCCCCGCTATATGAACGGCGCGGGTTCGACCAACAGCGCGGACGTTTACTGTTTTGCCGCGGCGCAGATTAAAAAGGCGCTTGATATTACCGTAAAGTTGGGCGGCAGAGGTTACGTCTTTTGGGGCGGCAGAGAGGGCTATGAAACGCTTTTAAATACCGACGTAAAGTTCGAGCAAGACAACATCGCGCGTCTTATGAAAATGGCGGTGGAGTACGGCAGAAGCATAGGCTTCAAGGGCGATTTTTACATAGAGCCTAAGCCGAAAGAGCCTATGAAGCATCAATACGATTTTGACGCGGCGACGGCGATAGGCTTTTTGAAAAAGTACGGGCTTGACAAGGATTTTAAAATGAATATAGAAGCCAACCACGCCACGCTTGCAGGACACACCTTTGAACACGAGCTTCGTATTTCCGCAATCAACGGTATGCTTGGCAGTATCGACGCAAACCAAGGCGATTACCTTTTGGGTTGGGATACGGACGAATTTCCTTTCGACGTGTACTCCGCAACGATGTGTATGTACGAGGTGTTAAAGGCGGGCGGCTTGACGGGCGGTTTCAATTTCGACGCGAAGTGCCGCAGACCGTCCAATACCTATGAAGATATGTTCGAAGCGTATATTCTCGGAATGGACACATTTGCGTTGGGGCTTATAAACGCGGCGAAGCTCATCGAGGACGGAAGAATAGACGATTTCAAAAAGAAAAAGTATTCGTCCTTTGGAAGCGCCATAGGCGTAAAGATTATAAGCGGTAGTGCCACTTTGGAAGAGCTGTCGGCTTATGCGGAAAAGTTGGGCAAGCCCGAAAACCCTTCAAGCGGCAAACAGGAATATTTGGAATCGATAGTAAACCAAGTTTTATTCGGTAAATAATATGAACCTTTACATAGGCATAGACGTCGGCACAAGCGCGCTGAAAGGGTTGCTTGTCGCAGGGAACGGAAAGATAATAAAAGCGGCTTCGGCGGAATATCCCGTACATTATCCGCAAAACGGTTGGAGTGAGCAAAACCCCGCCGATTGGCTTAAAGCAATGCAAAGCGTTTTGGCGGAGCTTTCTTACGGTGTTGAAAGCGAAGTGAAGGGCGTGTCGTTCGGCGGGCAGATGCACGGACTCGTCGCGTTGGATAAGGACGGAAAAGTAATTCGCCCCTGCATATTGTGGAACGACGGCAGAACGGGGAAGCAGACGGACTTTCTTAACAACGTCATAGGCAAAGAGAAGCTGTCCGCCTTAACCGCGAATATCGCCTTTGCGGGCTTTACCGCGCCGAAGATTTTGTGGGTAAAGGAAAACGAACCCGAAAACTTCAAGCGTATCGCCAAGATAATGTTACCGAAAGACTTTCTCGCATATATGCTTACGGGAGTATTTTCCACCGATTATTCCGACGCGAGCGGCACGCTTTTACTTGACGTTAAAAACAAGCGTTGGAGTGAAGAAATGTGCGATATCTGCGGCATATCTGCGGGGCAATTGCCTGAATTGTACGAAAGTTACGAGGTAATAGGCAAAGTGAAGCCCGAATTTAATTTGCCGAACGCAATAGTAACCGCAGGCGCGGGCGACAACGCAGCCGCCGCAATAGGAATGGGAACCGTGCATAACGGAGATTGCAATATCTCTCTCGGCACGAGCGGAACGGTGTTTATCGCGCAGGATAATTTTGCGGTGGATAAAAACAACGCTCTGCACTCATTCTGCCACGCCGACGGCAAATGGCACTCTATGGGTTGTATTCTTTCGGCGGCGAGTTGTCGCAAGTGGTGGCTTGAAGATATTCTGAATACGGACGATTATTCCGCCGACGAGAAGGAAATCGAAAATACGCAAATAGACGGGTTAATATTTTTGCCCTATTTAATGGGCGAACGTTCGCCGCATAATGACGTAAACGCAAGGGGTGCGTTTATAGGACTTTCCGCAACCACGACGAGGGCGCAGATGTCAAGAGCCGTAATGGAGGGCGTTGCGTTTGCTCTTAAAGATTGTTTGGAAGTTGCAAAACAAAACGGTTTTAAGCCCAATAGAATTACGGTATGCGGAGGCGGTGCGAGAAGTAAGGTTTGGCTGCAAATTCTTTCTGACGTTCTCGGCTTGCCTTTAACCGTATTATCCACGGAGCAGGGTCCCGCATACGGCGCAGCTGTTCTTGCGACGGTAGGCTGCGGAGAATATAAAAGCGTGGAAGAAGCCGCCGAAAAACTTGTAAACGTTAAAGAAACTGTTATATCCGAAGAAAGCAGCGTAAAGATTTACGCGCAAAAATACGAAACGTTTAAAAAACTTTATCCCGCGTTAAAAGGCGTTTGCTTATGAATGAATATAACGAAATAGAAAATTTAATAACTTACGCGAAAGAAAATTTAGAACTTTCCGAACGCGACAAAGAATATAAAGCAAACCGCATTTTAGAGATAATGGAAAGCGGCTTGGAGGGCGCGGAATTGGAGGACGCTGTTTTTGGCGAACTCAGTTTGTTGCCGTCCGAAGTAGATAAACGCTTTACGGAAATTCTTAAAAAGGACGGAAGCAAGGCGGCGACGGATTGGCTGTATAGCTATTGCGTAAAAAATATGTACGTAAAAAAAGCCGTGCTTGATAAAAATCCGCGCTTCGAAAGTAATGGGCTTATAATTACCATAAACAAGGCAAAGCCCGAATTTAGAGACCCGAAAAAGGCGGTTGCAGGTAATTCCGTGGATGGCGGCTTTGCAAAGTGCGTTATTTGTCGTGAGAACGAGGGCTTCGGTGCAAGGAACAAGCGTAATTTGAGAACAGTTTCGATTTCGCTGGGTGGCGAACCGTGGTTTTGGCAGTTTTCGCCTTACGGGTATTTTAACGAACACGGGATAGCGGTAAATTGCGGGCATACGCCTATGCACGTTGACGATAGCACTTTCGGTAAACTTATGGACTTCGTGGATTTGTTTCCGCATTATTTCATAGGTTGCAACGCGCCGTTGCCGAGGATAGGCGGAAGCGTTCTCGCCCACGACCACTTCCAAGGCGGCGGGGAAATTCTTCCTATGCACAGGGCAAAAGCCGTTTGCACTTTAAATCATAAAAAGTATGACGATGCAATTATCGAAGTGGTAGATTGGCAGGGAACTGTAATAAGGGTTGTTTCCAAAAATCGCCGTTCAATCGAAGACATATGCGGGGCAATTAACGAAAAATGGGTAAATTACAGCGATGAGAGATTGGGAATTATAGCCCAAGACGACAGCGGCGCACACAACGCAATTTCGCCCACGGTGGTAAAGATGGCGCGCGGATATGAAATGAGCATTATACTCAGAAGCAATATAACGAGCAAGGAATATCCCGACGGAGTTTTTCACGCCCACCCCGAATACCACGTTATAAAGAAAGAGAGTATAGGTTTAATCGAAGCGCAAGGGCTGTTTATCCTCCCCGGCAGACTTGAAGAAGAGCTTGCCGCGATAGAGAGATTTATAGACGAGAAAAAGCCGCTACTTCCCGGTTATTCTGTATTTAGGCTTGTTTACGACGAAACGAAAGCGATTTGCGAAAAAGAGGGAATAGCCGCGCACAAAGCTATGCAAATAGAGCTTGGAAGTATTTGTGCGAGAATACTTGAAAACACGGCTGTATTCAAGGACAAGAAACAGACGGTAAAATTTTTGAAAAGTTTAGGCATATCATAATGGACGAAAAAGAATATACGTATAAAGTTTCTGCGGCGGGCAGAGTGAATATAATAGGCGAACACGTGGACTATTGCGGCGGTAAGGTAATGCCTGCGGCGCTGTCTTTAAAAAATACCGTTTATGTGCGCCCAAACGGAACTAATCAAATAAATTTAAGTTGGACTACCTTGCCTGATAAGGTAACGCTTGATATAGATAAGTTAGAGTGCTATAAAGGCTTGAAATACGGCAATTATCAAGCGGGCGCGGCTTTAATGTGGCAACGCGCGGGACACAAGATTTTGGGTTGCGACATGTTGCAAGACTGTACCGTGCCTTTCGGGTCGGGGCTTTCTTCTTCTGCGGCGATAGAAGTCAGTACGATAGCCGCACTTGCAACGATAGCGGGCGAAGAGCTTAACAAAGTAGAAATAGCTTTAAAGGCGCAACAGGCGGAAAGAGAATATGCGGGCGTAAATTGCGGAATAATGGACCAATATGCTTCGGCTTGCGGCAAAAAAGATTTCGCTATGCTTTTGGACTGTTCAACGCTTGAATGTGAATATCTTCCTTTAAGGCTTGGCGATTATTCGCTTGTGATAATAGATTGCAACAAGCCGCATAACCTTATAGAAAGTAAATACAACGAACGACGCGCCGAAACGGAAGAAGCGCTGCGAATATTACAAAATGGTATAAATATCGAAAGTCTTGCCGAGCTTACGCCAACGCAGTTCAAACACCACGCAACTATATTGCCTAAAAAACTCAAAATGCGCGCACGGCACGTTGTGGAAGAGTGCGAAAGGGTTAGACTTGCAAAACAAGTTATGCAGGTCGGCAATATGCAGTTTTTGGGAAAACTTTTAAATCAATCGCACAATTCGTTATCTAAATTATTCGAGGTTACGGGCAGAGAATTGGATATTCTTGCAAATGCCGCACAAAACCATTGGGCTTGCGTAGGCGCGAGAATGACCGGCGCGGGTTTCGGCGGTTCTACTATTTCAATAGTTAAGACAAACGGGTTGGAAGAATTTAAAGAACACGTTTGTATAAATTATGAAAATGAAACGGGTTATAAGGCAAAGTGTTACAACATTGAAATTGCAGATGGAATAACCGTAAAGAAGTTAAAATAGAGGAGTTAAATATGAAAATTTTAGTAACGGGCGGTGCGGGATACATAGGCAGTCATACGGTAGCGCAACTTTGTGCGGACGAATACGATGTTGTTATTTTGGATAATCTTTCTACTTCTACGGAAGAAAGCGTTAAAAGATTACGCAAAATTACAGGTAAAGAATTACCTTTATATAAAACAGATATTAGATTTAAAGAAGTCGTCCGAAAAGTTTTGAAAGACGAAAATATAGACGCCGTAATTCACTTTGCCGCTTTCTCGCTTGTAGGCGAAAGTATGGCCGACCCCCTTAAATATTACGAAAATAATCTTTACGGAACGAAACAGCTTTTACAGGCAATGGTAGAAGAAAACGTTGATAAAATAGTGTTCTCGTCCACGGCGGCGACTTATGGCGAACCGAAGAGTATTCCTATTTTGGAAACTGACGATACAATTCCGACTAATACCTACGGCGAAACGAAGCTGTCTATGGAAAAGATGTTTAAGTGGACGGCGAACGCTCACGGACTGAATTACGTTTCGCTCAGATATTTCAATGCTTGCGGCGCGCACGAAAGCGGGTTTATAGGTGAAGCTCACAACCCCGAAACACATTTAATTCCCATAATACTTCAAGCGGCGGCGGGAGTGAGGGAAAGTATAAGCGTTTACGGTACTGACTATCCCACACGGGACGGCACTTGCGTAAGAGATTATATTCATGTTTACGACCTTGCCAGAGCGCATGTTGCAGCGGTTAAATATCTGTTGGACGGCGGTAAAAGTGATATATTTAATTTGGGTACGGAAATCGGTTCCACGGTAAAGGAAGTCATAGATGCAGCCAAAAAGATTACGGGCAAGGATATAAAAGTAGTTTACGGCGAAAGAAGAGCGGGCGACCCCGCGGTTTTAACGGCGTCCAATAAAAAGGCGAGGGAAATTCTCGGTTGGAAGCCCGAAAAGACGATGGAAGATATTATTTCTTCGGCGTGGAAGTGGCATAGCAACTATCCAAACGGATATAACGGGTAGTATGAAAAGAAAAATTTACGATAGAATAAACGGCAGAGAAGTATATCTCTACACGATAAAAAAAGGAAATATCGAAGCGGATATTTGCGACTTGGGCGCAAGGCTCAACGTGCTTAGAGTAAACGGCGTAGATATAATTTTGGGCTTTAATTCCTATAAAGAATATGCAAACAGCGGAAGCTATGCGGGTGCAACGATAGGAAGAGTTGCGAACAGAATTGCGGGTGGAAGATTCGTTCTCAACGGCAAACCTTATTTCCTAAATAAAAACGACGGCGAAAACCATTTGCACGGCGGGACTATCGGCTTCGATAAAAGGCTGTTCGAAGTCGTTAAGCAAAATACAAATTCAATTACTTTAAAATATGTAAGTTCAGACGGCGAGGAAAAATATCCCGCCACGCTTGAATTTACGGTAAAGTTTACGGTTGACAATAGCGCGCTTTTAATCGAATACAAAGCAAAAAGCGACAATGATACCTTGTGGAATCCTACTTGCCACGCCTACTTTAATTTGGACGGCGAAAGCGGCGGAGATTGCAGAGATAACCTATTGCAAATAAACGCCGACTTTTATACGCCCGTAGATAGCGGACTTATTCCCACGGGCGAAAAGAGAGCTGTAAACGGAACGTCTTACGATTTTAAAGCATTAAGGCGAATAGGGGAGAATTTCGGAAGCGAAGAATTGAAATTCACTAACGGTTACGACAACAATTTTATTTTGTTAAGCGAACACGCCGCCCACGCAGAAAGTTTAAAGACGGGTATAAAAATGGACTTATACACGGATATGCCTTGTTTGCAGCTCTATACGGCGGGCGCATTAAAACCTTGTAACGGAAAAGCCGTCGCTTATAGGGAATGGGCGGGCTTTTGTTTGGAAGCGCAATTCTGCCCTAACGCAATAAATATGGAAGGTTTTGATAAGCCGATTATAAAAAAGGAAGAAGTTAAAGGGTGCTATATTAAGTTAGATTTTAGTAAAGCATAATATTAAGCGGAAAACATAAAAAAAGCCCGAAATCCGTAAGGACTTCGGGCTTTTAACTTTTATTATTTAATAATAATTTAATAATAAATTCTAATTAAGATTTTCGTATTTATAAAACCTATAATATTGCAATATATAAGCGGGTGTTTTCCATACGTCCCATAGCTTTCTTGATAGTGCGTCTTGGTGCTTTATGATAGCAGGAACTCCGGCAAGCGATAATTGCAAATAAGCCATGTGAACGCAACGCGAGTCAATATCGCCGCATTCTATAAAGCAATTACGTGTATAGTTTACATTATAATCGTTATACAAAACGTCAAGTCCTGCAATCAACATTCCGCCGCTGCCGCAGCAAGGGTCGCCGATAGTGATTATTTCGTTTTTCGCTTTATTAAGTATTTCGTCGGTAATTATCATTTTTGCACACAGTTTCGAAACGCAGTAAGGCGTAAAGAATTGTCCGTTCTTGCTATTGCCTTGTTTTGTGCGCATAAATATTTCACCCAGATAATCGGCAAATTTCCCGTTCTCATAAACGACAGAAGAAAGCAGCGCATAAATCTTCCCGAAAATTTCCCGCATTGCTTGCTGTTCGGGCGGCTGGTATGATTTCATAATTTCTTTGTAGCGTTCTTCGCGTTTGTCGTATTTAGTTAAATCAAACTTATTGGAAATGGCTGCCGCACCGCATTCAAACATATTAGACATAAATGTGTGTAAATCAACACGATAACAGAGCTTGTCAATATCTTTTATAATCTCGCTTACGGTGGGTATGGGGTAAGGACAATAATTGCCCGTATCCTTGCGGATGCGGGCAACTGTTTGGTCTTGTTCGGGAACGTAGTTTATATTAGGTTTTTTGCTTGAGAAATCGAAAGTGAACGGCGGCATAGCTTAACTCCTTAAAGAATAAGTTTTGCCGTTGACTTCGATAATATCGCCGTTTAACTTCGGCTGTCCTTTATCGCAGGCGCGTAAAATCAAGTACGCCTTATCGGGCGCTGCTTTCGGTATGTTGCCGAACTCAAAACGCCCTTCGGCTCTTGCTTTAACGACTTTTACGCCCTTGTCTATCAGATAGGAAGAAAAGTCGTACAGCTCGTTAAACTTGCCGTAACAATCTGCAATAAAGCAAACGTCTTTTGCGTGGTAATAACCTGTAATTCTGAAATAGTTATTCATATCATTTAATTCCTTTAATATCTTTTAAATGCAAATTTTGTTACAAGCCCCTGTATGGGGTAAATTGTGTTTTTATCGAACGGCGCAATGATTTCATCGAGAGTGTAGGGAATACCGTCTTCAACAATAGCGGCTATGCAATTATAGCTTTCAACGTTAATGACGATAAAATCTTTTTCGTCGGCGTTTGGATAACGCCCTTTTAAATATTCTTTTGCCTTTTCAGCTTGTTCGGCAAGTTCGGGATATCCGTGTTTAAATTCTTCCACCGTCGTAACGGCATCAATATAATTATCTAAATAATTTTCCAATTTTTACTCCTTATGCGGCTATCGTTGTAGCCGTTATTTTATTTAATTTTTTATTTGCGAAAGGCAACCATTTATCGTTTACGAAATCAAGCACTTCTTGGCTTGGTCTTGTATCGTAATCGCCGTAGCATTGAAGTACTTTTTTATTGGCAACCGAGTATTCTACCGTAACAAACGGCAGGTCGGGTTCGGCAGCGTTCCGTATAAAGAAAATAAGCGATTCTTCCCGTATCATTCGCTGGTCGTAATTCATACGCCCTACGCAATGATGGAGAATATCGCCTTCTTTTATAAGCTCTGCCGGACTCTTTGCTATAACGACAATAAAAGCGTCGTTTAAATTTCTCTGTAACGTTAAGTATTTTTCGGCTATGAGCTTAAACTTTTCGTACAGCTCTTTTCTTTGTTCTTCGTCGGCTATTGCCATTGCCGTCCTGTATTCGTCTATCCTAATATCGTGCCAGCGCTTAAAATCGTGCGGATAACGGTTTTTCGGAACAGTCATATCCAGACCGAGATAGGTGCAAGCCGTGAAATAGTCGTTATATGTAGTTACGCCCGTCTTTTGTATAGAAACATAATCTATAAGTTGGTCTAAATCATCTTTAAACGCTTTGCGTAGAGCGGGTAAATTTCTCTGCCGTTTCAGAATAATTACGGTTTCCTTATAGGCTTGGAGTTCGTCAAGCGGTTTGCCCGTTTTATAAGAACGTATAACGACGGGAATATAATAAGGATTTTTAACTAACGCTTCCTTATTTGCCATCAGCCATTTGCAAAACCTTTTATCTTTACCTATAAGCTCTAAAATCATTTTGGAACGGACGAATTTTCCAAGTCCCGCTTTTATCAGATATTCGGCTTGCGGATATTTGGTATATTTGCGAAGATAAGTTATAGGGCAAGCGGGCTTTAGAATATCAACAGCCGAATAAGGGAAGTATTTTAAGGCAAGCTCGATATTAACGACTTCCGCATACGGATTGTAATATTTGAAATCGACGGAATACCATTTGCCGTCGTTATAATAAGGTCTTATATCGTAGCGGTATTTAATGCCTTCGTCGTACCAGCCGACGCGGTATGCGTAAATACCGAGATAACAGTATTCCAAATCACGCACAAGGCATATATCCGAATACACGCCGTGAACGGCTACTTGTTTTATAAGCTGTTCGCTCTTACCTTTATTCCGCATGGCAACGGTTATCTTAACGAGTTCTTTTTTTATCGTCGTAAGATAGGCGTAAAAGCGCAAGCCCTTTTGTTCGGGGCAACGTATTTTATCTAACTCACGGATACGCTTTTCTATGTGTTTGGGTATAGGTTTTATATTTTCTGCTTTCATTTTTTTATCTCCTGTTTGATTAGTGATAAGCTGTTTTTTGGTTTTAGTAATTAAGATACTTTGGTGCAGCGGAACGCTGCTTATGCTAAAGTAATTTCGCCGTCGAATAAAACGGAAAGAATGCAGAGCGCTTCTTTATCGAACGCTTTTGCAGCTTCGGCATCAAGTATTTCCGTGCCGTTGTCATCTTCGCTGTCGTCTATCGAGCCTACAATTTTTGAAACGGTAGGGAGTTCTTCCGTTTCTTCGTCAACGTAGCTGTCGAACTCACGCATTTGCTGTTCGGACATTTCTTCGATTTCTTCTTCGTCGTATTGGGGGAAAACCGTAACGTCGCCAATATCTTCGGCAACAGCAATTTTAAAGCCCGCTTTTATAAGTTTTGCAAGATAAGGGTCGAAAGCGTGGTAGGGAACGCCAACCATAGGCACACGTTCTTCAAGTCCGACGTCTCTGCCCGTAATCGTCAGGTTCAGCGGTTCGGCAACTTTTAATGCGTTGTTCCCGAGTACTTCATAGAAGTCGCCTATACGTAAAAATAAAACGCTGTCTGCATACTGTTTCTGTATTGCGAGATAGTGTTTGTATAAAGGCGTTGCTTTAATTCCCCCCGTAATATCTTGGGGTTTATCCGTTTTTTCTACGGCGGTGCGGTCTTCTGGCGATTCCGTCGTTTCGCTTTCTTCCGCTTCGTCTGCAAGTTCCTGTAATTCTTCGGGCGTGTAATCATTGTTGAGTTCTTCGCCGTCGTCTTCGTCGTCCGAATTATCTTCAGGTTCTTGGTCGCCGGTTTGGTCTGATGCGTTAAGCATATCGAAAAGTGAAGACTGCTCGGCTTTGGGTTTCTGCGGTTCGGTTTTCACAGGCGTTACGGCGGGCTTGGGTGTTGCTTTTGTAACAGGCTTATATTCCGTGCCGTCCGCATTATAAAGCGTGCCTTCAATGCTGTCTTCTTCAAAGTAGTGAATAGCCCAGCCGTAAACGACGTTATCTTCAATACAAGCCGAGTTTTCGCCTTTCGCCGCTAATTTCCTTGCTTCTGCGCTCGCATAAGCCATAAAGCTCTTTAAATCTTTTTTGTTTATAAGCTGCTTACCGTCTTTTTCAATAGGCACGCCGCTGTTGATTTTTTCTGCAAGTACTTCGCTCGCATTTTCCTGCAAATAGGCAAGTATAAGTTCTTGCGGTTTGCCTTCTGCTTTTAGGTTTAAATTTACCATTTGTTTTTTAACTCCTTTAATCGTTTGATTTGTTGTTTGCTTAAATTCAGTTTCAGTAATTAAGATATATTGGTTAAGCGGAACGCTTATAAAATTAAAAAAAGCCGTTCCTTTTAGAACGGGCAATCGCGCCATAGGCGTTTATATTCGGCATACGTTTTTATGGGAACGATAACCCATGTAACGTCAAGTAAAGTTTTGTCTGGGGGAGAGTGCTTTGCGTACCAGCGGATATGAAATTCGGCAAGGTTGTAAGAATTAGTTATTATATAGATTTTTAATTTCTCTTTACCTTGCTTTTTATAGCAGAGTTTGTAACCGTAATCTTTCATAGGCAATATACCTTTTGAGCAAAGTGGGGTAAGCCTGAATAAAGGTTATTTTTCATAATCGTGTTATGCAACTCTCTTGTATTTGCAAAGTAGTTATTATTTGCAAGCTCATAGCCTTTTCGGGTAAGCCGTTTAAGTTCGTATCTATCCGAACCGTCGTGATGGCTGCCTTCGATTATAAAGTGTCCGTTGCGGTCTAATATACGGAAATCGTCCAAATGCCGCATAACGCTTAATAGTTCGGGAAGCGTATTTATAAACTTGCCGCCTTCCATATTTCCGTGCCAAGTTCCGCAATAACCGGTTAAAAGGAAGTAGTCGCTTTTGAATAGTATTTCAAGGTCGAATTTTATTCCTTCCCAAGCTATATCGTCTTGCAGTTCTATTTCTCTGAAAACTCTGTAATTGGGTACGTCTTGCGGCGAGTTCCATTTTTCTTTGTTGCCGTATTCGTCAAAAAGGTATTGGCGGGCGTTGTTTTCTTTTTCTTCGCTGTAATAGCTGTCATATAAAATCGTTTCTTTGGTTTTCATTTAATAACTCCTTCATAAAGATTTTTTACGATAATGTGTTTGCGTTGTAAGTTGTTGTCCTTGCGGAATTTAGCTATCGCTTCTTTCAGCGTATAGCCCATATAGGTGCAGTCGGTGTAATAACCGTTTTCCGAATAACAGAAGATAATAGAACGTTGGCTGTTGTAATAGTAGAATAAATATTTCACGCTTCAATTACTCCGTATTTATCGTCTGCGTAATAGCTACAGGTAAAGCCGTTGAATATCGCCGTGCAGAAAATATCTTTATATTTGGCGATATAGTATTTCTGGTTGCCTTGTTGCCGTTCTTCGAGTATTGTTATCTCGTCCATACCGCCGTCCAACGAATTGATATGCGCGTCAACCGTATAAGCCTTTCCGTCGCAAAATTCTTCAAGGTCGGCTTCTTCGAATAGCGGAGTAGGCGTCGATAGCGTTCCCATACTGTAATCGTACTTGTAATAAATTGCGTAGCAGTCGTCCAACGCTTGCAATACGTGCAGGGCTACGATTAAATTGTCGTCGTTGATTTTTGATATAATAAATTCTTTCAGCGTGTCGTAGGTCGTTATATCGTCGCGTTCTTCGATAAGTTCTTCGACCGCCGAGTCAAAGCCTTTCCGATATAATTCTAAAATTTTCATAATACCGCTTCCTTTGATAAATACAAATAAGAATGGCGGCAATAATCGTTTTTGTCCGCCACTTTCCAATATAAATCCTGTTCGCCTTCCGTTTGTTCGCAGCAATGCAATTCGTAGCCTTCGTTGACTTCGCCGTTCTCGTCAAAAACTTCTTCGCCTACCCAGCTTAATTCTGCGTCGCATTCGTTTTCTATATATCGGTCGTATTGTTCTAACGCTTTTTCGTAGGTATCGAATAGCTTGATTTCGTAGCCGTCGTCGTCGCAAGTGGACCAATCGAAGACTACCATATAAACGTACCTGTTCGTTTTCTCAAGCTCTGCAAGAATGTTGTCTTTTATCAATTTATAGACAATTTCTTGTATGTCTTCGTAATGGTTATAATTGCACGGGTCGGTGATTGAACAAATAGTCGAAGCAACCGAACCCGACAAATCCCATATACCGCCGGCATACGATTCGTCTTCTTCTAAATCGGTTAAATAAGTCTTTCCGTTATAAGTAATAGTTTTCATTTCGTGATTCTCCTTAAAATATGTAAGTATAAAATTCGTCCAATATATCGTAAACGGACTTGTCGCTGTTTTTGATTTTCTGCCAATGTTCGGCAACGTAATCGCAAAGCTCGCCAAGCGGCGTCCTGTTGCTGTCGGAAACATAACATTCGTGTACGAGCGCAACGTATTCAAGTAAAACTTTAATTCCGTAACGCTTATACAAGCCCTTATATATGCCCGTATGAAAGATATAAGCCTGTGAGCCGTATTCAAATTCGTAATTACGCTTTCGGTAAGTAACAGTAAATTTTATCGGGGTTGTCATTACGCAACTCTCCTTAATCCGCCGAAAGCGCTTTCTACTACAACGTCGCCGAACTCGCTGCACCAATCGCAGCTTTTATTCCAAACGTAAGCGGTGGCGTAGAACTTGTTTGAGCCTGCGTCAACCAACGAATATTTCCATTCTTCGGGGTAGTTCGTTACAAGCAAGAAGCTGTACAGCTCGTCGCCTTCAAGGAACTCGTGCGTGATGGCGTACACAAGACAGTTATACTTTTTTTCGATTTCTTTGCGCTTCGCTTCAAGCTCTTTGTTCTGATAATCCCAGAAGCCCGCAAACCGTTCGAAGTAGCATACAAGGTCTTTTTCTTTGAAATCTTTGATAAAGCCATCAAAAAGGTCTAACCGCTTCATAAGTTCCAATGCTTTGTCTTTTTTAGATACGTTTTCCATAATTTTTATCCTCCTTGTTATGGAATTTAATTTTTCGCTGTAAAATAAAAAAGCTCTCCCGTGGGAGAGTGCCGTCCGTATAGTTCATCTTAATTCCAGAATACCTACCGACGTTTCGTGGAAGCCGTCGAAGGACAAATCCCTTGCGAACCGGCTGTAATCTATGTAGCTTTCAAGGCAATCGGGAATATCGTAAATTTCGTGCATAAGGTCGTAAGCAACGTCTTCCATATCCTGATTGCGGTAAAGTATAATGTCGTCGTCCCAACGCTTGCCGTAGGAGCTTACGAGCTGTTCCCAATTATCGAAACTGTTTACTTCTAAATAAGCCGTGAATACGTCGTACATATAGTCGTCGTCTAAAATGCCCGATTCCAACAGCGTTTCAAACAGTTCCTGCGGATTGACGTAATCCCAATTTGCGCTGTTTGACGGTATTCCTTCAACGTCCTGAATAAACAGTTCTTCGTCTATGCCGTCAAGTTCAAAGCCTTCGCTTTCAAGCTCTGCAACTATTTCGTCCCAATCCGAATAATTGGAAAGGTCAAGCCATTTGCTGCCTAATGCCCTTTCGTTACATTCGTTGTAACTTCCCCATGAACCTATTACAATGCTTATATTTCCCATTTATTTAATCTCCCTGAAATCGTCTATATAAATCTTTTCGGGCACGGGTCTGCCGTACTCGAAGTAAGTCCAACCGTCTAAATCGTAAAGTTCAAAGGTATCTATCGTGTGATGCCCTTGCTTGCTGATATTAACGGTTATTTTCGCCGCTTCTCTATCAAGCTCGATAATGTTGAAAGTAACGTAGCCGTCGTTGATAAATACTCTGTTTTCGAACATATAAAATTCGCGCTTGTTTGTCCTATGCGGCATTATTTGATTTGCTATGAATTTGCCGTGTTCTTTTCCTGCTTTAAATGCGGGATTTTCTTCAATGTTTCTATAATTCATTTCCGTGTACTCCTTAAATCAGCTTGAACCAGATGAAGTAGGTAACGCAGATTTCACGTGTTTCGATGCCTACCTTGTCTGTCTTTGAAGCGTTCATTACTTCGAACTCGACTTCGTGAAATTCGTAGAAGGTAGTTGAATATTCGCCTTCGGTTATCTTGCGTTTAATGCAATCTTCGAAAACGCGAATATAAGCATTACCTTTTTTGGATATAGCGGGTATATATAAATTTTTATCATCTATATAACCGACCCCCGTCGTACCGCAAGTGTTTACACTTGACACCTTACTTTCACTTCTTCCAGCCTTTGAAACCGAAAAAACCACTTTGTTCATTTGTTAATCCTCCTGTTATTTTTTCTTTTTTTTCTTTCGACAGGGGCAGCCAAAACGGAAATCCCATTGTTTTTGTATTCATATCATTAAGATGCTTTCTGGAGGGGGCGACCGTAAGGAAGTGCATTTTACCCCCGAAAGAAAGTGGGTTTTCGTTTAGGCTAACAGCCCCCGAAAGGGAAAAAATGTTGGCAGGATATTTAACAAATGCCCCCAACGGTTCAAAGGCGGAAGAACCCTGAACTATCGGGGGAAAGGTTAGATAGATAAAGTTTAATTTTTTGGATTAAATTCCAAAAACTATTGACTTTTATAAACTTTTTGGATATAATCTTTTTGTAAACTATTTGGAGTAAATTATGAAAATAATACAGAGATATAGATATGACAAAAAGTTAATAGCGTTTAAAGATAAACAGATAATAAAAGTTATTACCGGTGTTCGCCGTTGCGGTAAATCTACGCTGTTAAAGCAATATCAAGAATACCTAAAAAAGCAAGGCGTTGAAGAAAATAGAATAATATTTATCAATTTTGAGGATTATGATTTTGCCCAGCTTCGAAACCCCGATAAACTTTACACTTATATAAAAGAGCGTTTAGTTGACGGAAAGATGAATTATATCTTTTTGGACGAGATACAGCAAGTTGCAGAGTTCCCGAAAATTGTTGATAGTCTATATATAAAAGATAACGTTGATTTGTATATAACGGGTTCCAATGCGTATATGCTTTCAAGCGAAATAGCAACTTTACTTTCAGGCAGATACGTAGAAATAATGATGCTACCGCTTTCTTTTTCGGAATACGTTGCAAGTACGGGGGATTTGCTCAATCTTGAAAGGAAGTACACGGATTATCTTGTGAACAGCTCGTTTCCATATACGTTAGATTTAAGAGAACAGCCTAACGAGATAAAAGATTATCTGGACGCCGTTTATAATACGATAGTCGTAAAAGACGTTGCAAGCCGCAAAAAAATTAGCGATACCATGATGCTTGAAAGTGTTACGAGATTTGTATTCGATAATATCGGCAACTCTTTATCTACCAAAAAAATAGCCGATACGATGACTTCGGACGGCAGAAAAATCGACGTAAAAACCGTTGAAAAATATATTGAAGCCTTGAAAGAAAGCTATATTATATATCAAGCTAAAAGATATAACGTAAAAGGCAAGCAATATCTAAAAACGATGGAAAAATACTATGTCGTGGATATAGGTATGCGCTATATGTTGCTCGGTTCCCGTTCAACGGACATAGGACATATTCTTGAAAACATAGTTTATTTGGAACTTATAAGACGCGGTTACGAGGTATATGTCGGTAAGGTTGACGATTTGGAAGTTGATTTCGTGGCAATATATTTGGGCAGACCAACCTATTTTCAAGTTGCGGCGACCGTCAGAGACGAAGCTACGTTAAAAAGAGAGCTTGCACCTTTGCAGAAAATTAAAGACCATTATACTAAAATCATACTGACGTTAGACGAAGACCCCGAAGCCGACTATGACGGAATAATAAGGGTAAACGTGCTTGATTGGTTACTTGGCGGAGATTGATGACTTTTAAACAAGTATGCAATTTTATGAATATTTGCGATAACCTAAATGAAACCAAAATTTTTTGGGGTGTAAATGGGGTGTAAAAATCATCATAAAATTGCTTGACTAAATATGGGCGATTTTATATAATAATTACGCTATATTTAGTAGAAATAAGCGTTTTCCCAAGGCGCTTTTCGGGCGGCGAAACACCCATTTGTTGGTTCAAATCCGGGTGGCGTCTCCAAATAAAGCCTTGGCACAAAGCCAAGGCTTTTTAAATTTTTTAGGACTCGTTGCTGTTTTGTTGCGGCGGACGGCAGGCGTTAAAAGCCCAACAACTTAACCGAAAAATTTTTGCTTCCGTGGCGGAATCGGCAGACGCAAAGGACTTAAAATTTTTGGCAGAAAATAATTAACACTTTTTTAACATAAAAACTGAAAACTTAACAAAAATGTATGCTGGTGTGGTGGAATCGGCAGACGCAAGGGACTTAAAATCCTATGGAGTAGGAAATTAAGCCAAAAACTGAATAAATATACGCTTGTATGGCGGAATCGGCAGACGCAAGGGACTTAAAATCCCTCGATGGCAACATCGTATCGGTTCAACTCCGATTACAAGCACCATCGGGACGGGAGAAACTCATAAAATTTCTCCCGTTTTGTTATCTTTGGGAAGTGATTTTTCATCCTTTTCACCCCAAAACCGACGGTTTTGTTTGCAAATTACAGTTCGTAGTCTATTTTTTTAATTTCTTGCAAGATATACTCCTGCGAATAGGTTGTATAGCCTCTGTCCACGCGAGAAGTCTTAACGTCCGCGTCAAATTCGTGTCCTACCCATTTCATAACAAGTTCGGGATTGCACCCGCTTTCTTTTGCCCTTGTTATAAATGAATAGCGCAATTCGTGAAAGTGCCTTTCGGGGGATATTCTTTTCATCGCGTCGCGTATGGTATAGCGGTTAGTTGCTTTTGTTTGCTTCAAATCGATTAAATGCAAGACTCTTTTTAGCATCGGCGATATAGGTATTTGCCTTATAACTTTGGCGTAACCCTTTCTCGTCTTTTCCGATTCGCAACAAATAAACGTGTCATCGTAAGTGATCGTCTCCAACTCGTCCACGCGCATACCGGTATAAAGAAGTACAAGCAGAGCGGAGTTTCCTGCGTAGTGCGGGTTGTCCTTGCAGAAGTCGATAATTACTTCTTCTTCGGCTTTGGTAAACGCCTTGCCTTTCTTGACTTCGTAGTGCGATAGTACGATTTTACTCATCGGCGTTTTAATGCCGTAGTCCTCTACGATTACGTCAAATATTGCGGAAAGCAGTAATTTCAGTTTCTGCGCCGTGCGGTTCTTGCCGTCGTCCGTCAGTTCAAATAAAAAGTCCTGAATATCCTTTCTTGTTATTTCGTTGACGTGGTAATGATCGAACTTCGGCAAAATGATATGCGTTAGCAAGTTGACGTAACTTTTATAAGTTGTCTCTTTAACCGTTTGTTTCTTGACTTTCAGCCAGTCTCTTATAAAGTCGTTGAGTAAGGTATATCCTGTGGTTTGTTTTGCTTTTTCGGCGGCAAGCAGCTTGTCCAAGAATTTTTGTCTCATAATATCAAAGCTTTTGGACGTAACTTCGATATTGTAACCGTCCCTGCGGAACCGCGCTTGATATAAGCCGTCCACGTAGCGGTAGGTTACTATTTTGTCGTTGATGGTAAATAGTTTCTTTAAGTAGTCGGGCATAGAATTTATCTCCTTTTTAGTGAACTTGATAAATCCGTTTGTGTCGTTCTCCTTAAAATCAGCTTTTTCTTCCTTCGTCGTAAGTACTTTCAATCTGTCCAAAGTAATGCTTTCAGACGCGGCTTTCAATATAATCTGCGTAATCTCGTCGCGCTCGTTTTCGGACGGGATGTACTTAATTGCGTTTAAAACTTTTTGTAATTCGTTGTCGGTCAAGTATCCTTATTCGGACAGGCGGCTTTTTATTTTACCGCGCCATTATAGTTCAGAATACTATGTTCTCTTTTCAAAACTTTTTTTCTCCTTGATTAAAAAATTTGAATATATATAGTTATTAAGTTGTCCGTATCTGAATGTTAATACGATTATAACGACCCGGCTCAAAAAGTCAAGGATCTTTTAATAAAAATTTTTTTCGATTATCCATAAGGCATATCATTGTAGTAAAGCTCGTCATATTCATCGCTGGCATGACGGTTAAAGCGTTTTTTTTGTTCAAGAGTAGTGTTTTTAATAAGCGATAAGCTTACACCGCGTTTTGTCTCGTAAACTTTCGAAACTTCCGTATAAAAATCTTCCTGTAAGGCTGAATAGGAAACAAGTCCGCCGCGCTGTTTCCAGAACTCGGAATGGCTCAGCCGTGGTTTGTCCATATTCTTCATAGAGTTATAGATAGGGTTGCCGGACTTGTCGTACTGCTGTAACTTGTTCCCTTTTTTACTTTTGCAATTGCTCATAACTTTAACCTGCCATTTATCCGTAATGGGAAGACAGTAGGCGAATAGGTTGCGCCTGTTCGGCTCGGTTACAATAACAACATAGATAATGTTCTCATCTGTGTGAAGACAACCTACTTTGTCTACGGCAAAGGAATAGCACCTTTTGAAGTAATCTTCAATTTCGTACTTGTTTGGGAAACTGTCCCAGAACTCTTTGTTGCCGCCGAACTGTAAACACTCTAACACTACGTTTTTGCCGCGTTTATTGAACTGTGCGTTCAATAGAGCCATAACGTTATCCCACGCCTGTTCGGCAGGATACCGCATATGCTTTATGTAATCAACTTGAAATTGCTGTTTGCAACCCGCAAGGTAACTATCCACGTTGGCAAAGTCTGTTTCTTTATGCGTTATAACGGAAATAGTTGCATGCTTTTCTCTCGGCAGTCCCCAAAGTTTTCTCTGTTCTGACGGAGACCTTACTACAAATTTGTTCTGATAGTACTTATCCATTTTTCATCTCCTTTATTTTTTAGGGTCAGGATATTATTTAATAAGACAAAACTCACGACACCTTGCCGTGAGTTTTATTTACTGGGTGCTTTAGCTTAATTAAACCCCCAGTACTACTGGGGGTGGATAAAAAAGCT
>JAMPAI010000012.1 GCA_023667315.1 Ruminococcus flavefaciens | reverse complement strand
GAGAGTAGGTCGTCGCCGCCCACAGCAGGCCTGGCCGAAAGGCCGGGCCTTTTTTAATTGAAGTTCATTGAAGGAAAATAACGGCTTGAAGGAATCGGATGCGAGCCGTCGCCCCGGAAAGGGAGGAGGGAGCATACATCAGTATGTGACCGGAACCCGTCCGGGGCGACGGGGAAGCAGGCGGTTCCTTGAGGCCGTTATTTCGGGATGTAGCTCAGCTTGGTAGAGTACACGTCTGGGGGGCGTGTTGTCGCAGGTTCAAATCCTGTCATCCCGACACGGGTTCCCGCCGCAATCCGCGGCGGGGACCCTTTTTTTTATCCGGACTTCGTGGATTGCCGATAAAGATGTACCTTTGCAGCCTTTTATTATCCACTTAGCAAGAGGACATAGAAATGGCTTACAACGAATCGATGTTGATCCGGCGCGATTTGCTTACGCGCGTGTGCAAGCTGATGCAGAGCGGAACCCTGCGTTCCGAAATAGACAGGGTTCCCCTTGTCATGAGACCCCGTTACAGCAAGGATGTTTCCCGTTGCTGCGTATATAAAGACCGTGCGGTGATCAAATATCGCCTCATGGCCATTCTCGGCTACGATATCCGCGACGAAAAAGACGAACTCACGCCTTTGAGTGAATATGCGCGCATGGCCGAGGAACGCAAGGATCAGACCACGGCCATCCTGACAGTGGTGGATTTGGCGTGCAGTTCCTGCGTGCAGGTAAACTATGTGGTAACCAATATGTGCCATGGCTGTATCGGGCATCCCTGTACCTTCGCATGTCACAAAAACGCCATCAGCATACATCAACAGGCCTATATCGATCCGGGTAAGTGCGTAAGTTGCGGGCTTTGCATGAAAGCCTGCCCGTTCAACGCCATCATCTACCAGGCCGTTCCCTGCGAGCAGTCCTGTCCCGTGAACGCCATCTCGAAAGACGAACACGGCGTGGAACATATCGATGAGGAAAAGTGCATTTACTGTGGCCGCTGCCGGGAGGCCTGTCCCTACGGCGCGATTATGGAAAAGACCTACCTTACCGAGATTTATCGCGCCTTGAAGTCGGATAAGAAAGTGGTGGCATTGGTGGCACCCTCCATCATGGGGCAGTTCCCCGTGCATCCGGGCAAGGTGGTGAGCGCCATCAAGGCCCTGGGTTTCGACCAGGTGGTGGAAGTGGCCGAAGGTGCCAATATCACCGCGCAGAACGAAGCGGCCGAATTTGAGGAAAGGGTGGTGGAAGGCGGTCAGAAATTCATGACCACTTCTTGCTGTCATGCTTATACCGAATTGGTTCACAAGCATCTCAAACACCTCGAACCCTACGTTTCGCATACCCATACGCCTGTTTATTATACGGCGCAGGAGGTAAAGGCCAAGGATCCCGCTTGTATTACGGTATTCTTCGCCCCCTGCCTTTCCAAACGTCATGAGGCGATGGTGGAGAAAGACATCGACTGGGTGCTTTCGTACGAGGAACTGGGCGCCATGCTTACGGCTGCCGGTATCGACGTGCAGAAGTGCGAGGAAGAAAAATTAGTGGAAATCGACAATGCGGGCCGCGCGTTCCCCTATACCAAGGGCGTTACCGAGGCGGTGCTGCATTATTCCAAGAATCCGCAGGCCATCCGTCCGTTCTTTATCGACGGGGTGGACAAGGCGGTCATCAAGAGCCTCAAGACCGTGGAACAGACCTGCGGCGGCCCCGACCAGCCCAATATGATCGAGTTTATGGTTTGCCAGGGGGGATGCGTGAACGGTTGTGCCTCGATCGCCAACCCGCGTACGGCCGCCCGGCAGATACAGACCTTCATCAAGGAAAACGACACGCGCAAGGCGCAGGAAAAAGACGCGGAATAAGCTTTCTCCATGTCGTCCTACCTGCGCGGGTATGCCGCCTATCTTAAACTGGAACGCCGCCTTTCGCCGGCTTCCGTGGAAGCCTACCTGCACGACGTGAACCTTTTCTTTCAATTCAGCAAAGACAAGGAGATATCTTCGGTTACGCCTTCCGATATCGAGGCTTTTACCGCCTTTATCCTCGAACTGGGCATGAATGCCCGCTCGCAGGCGCGGATCCTGTCGGGAATCAAGAGTTTCTTCAATTATCTGGTGCTGGAAAAGATCATCGAGGTCTCGCCGGCCGAACTGGTGGAGAGCCCGCGCCTGAAACGGCATCTGCCCGACGTGCTTTCGTATGCGGAAATCCTGAAGATGTTCGATGTTCTCGACCTGTCCACGATGGAGGGGCGGCGCAACCGGGCCATGCTCGAGACGCTCTATGCCTGCGGGCTGCGGGTGTCGGAACTGGTGAACCTTACGATTTCCATGCTGTATTTCAACGACGGGTTCGTGCGCGTTATCGGCAAGGGCGACAAGGAAAGGCTGGTGCCCATCGGCAAAACGGCCATGAAACAGATTACAGGCTATATCGAGGGCGACCGATGTCATCTGCCCATTCAGAAAGGCTGCGAGAATATCGTTTTCCTGAACCGGCGGGGCGGGGGGCTCTCGCGGGTCATGGTGTTCAAGATCATCAAGGAAACGGCGGCCGCGGCGGGTATCCGCAAGGCGGTGAGCCCGCATACGTTCCGCCACAGTTTCGCCACCCACCTGATTGAGGGCGGCGCCGATCTGCGCGCCGTGCAGGATATGCTGGGGCACGAATCCATCACCACCACCGAAATCTACACCCATCTCGACCGCCGTTACCTTCAGGAAACCATCGAGAAATACCACCCGCAGTCGCAGGCGGGACGGTAAGAAAAAAGCGTACTATGAAAATACAACAAGACAATATAGGCAAGACTTCGGCCTTGGTGCTATTGACGGTACTGATCGGGTTGCTTGGATTGCAAACCGGTATCTTTTGGGATAACCTTACCTTTATATCTGCTGCCGGAAACGTCCTTTATGACAACGGGATATTCGCTTGGGGCAGCGTTCCCACCGCAAAGGATTCAGGGCATCCGCTGTTGACCGCAACGTACATTGTTTCAGCCTGGCACCTGTTGGGGCGTTCGTTATGGGTGTCGCATATAGTGCTTTGGCCTGTTATATTCGGTGTATTGTGGCAACTGTGGCGTTTCTGCAGTTATTTTACGGAATCAGGAGCAGGCGCACGGGTGGCCGCGTTTTGTTTGCTGCTATGTGAACCTACCTTTTTGGCACAGCTAACATTGGTGGGACCCGAAGTACCGCTTATGTTTTTCTTTCTATGGGCGTTAAATGGAATCTTATATAAGGACAACATTGTCAAGGCCGTAGCACTCGCCTTTTTAGGCATCGTGTCTTTGCGGGGAATGATGCTTTGCGGCGGATTGTTCTTGACGGATTTTTGTTTGTTTTGGAAAAGGCGGGAAGATAAATCTTTTCTTTGGCCGTATCTTGTTGGTGCTATCCCGGCCTTGGCTTTTCTCTGCTGGAGGCTGGTAACGAAAGGTTGGATTATCTCGAATCCTTTGCATGTGTGGGGCGATGCCACGGGGTATGGTTCCGTGCCCGGTTTTTTCAAGAATATGTTTTTTAACCTGCTTGTATTTGGTCAGCGTATAACCGATTTCGGGCGGATTGTGCCTATCTGTTTCGTATTGTTCGCCTTGTGGCACCAAAAGGCCTGGAAAGACGGGAAAGTGAGGATTCTGTTGGCGGTAACCTGTCTGTCAACATTTTTTGTCTATACCTCCAGTATCTTGATTATAAACCCGATGGGACATCGCTATTTTACGGTTTCGTATCTCTCGATGTTGATGCTTGCCTTTGTTTTGATGCAGCGATATGCGCGTAAGAAACTGATTTATGCAGTATTGGCATTGGCTTTGGTCGGGGGCGAATTTATCGTTTATCCCGATAAGATGGCACAGGGGTGGGATGCATCCTTGGCACAGTTGAATTATTGGAAACTTCGCCGGCAAGCCTTCGGCTATATGGATGAGAACAAGATTCCCATAGCGGAAACCGCCACATTTTTCCCGAATAGGGGAGCTTCGGTGGACGATGTGGATTTAAATGGGGACAAGCGTTGCTTTGCTGAGTTTACTGGAAATGAGGACTATGTCTTTTATTCGAATGTCTATAATCTTTCAGATGAGGAAATAGCCTTGCTTTCAGGCAAGTATCAGTCGATGGTAACGTACAGACACTTGGGTGTCCGGGTGGAATTGATGCGGCGGAAGCGGGGAGAACGCTAACAGGCGTTCGGCGGGGTCTGTATTTCCCTCTTGTATAATAGGCTTGGTTTTATTACCTTTGCAGACTTTTTCGCGAGGCGTTTTAAGGCTTCGGATTTTGTTGATACTCAATAATTAGACGTAATATGAAAGAAGGATTGAAAACAGTTTATCTGTTTGGAAACAAGACGGCCGAAGGTAGGGCCGACATGCGTAATTTGTTGGGTGGAAAAGGTGCCAATCTGGCTGAAATGAGCTTGATCGGCCTGCCCGTTCCTCCCGGTTTCACGATTACCACCGAAGTTTGTACGGCTTACAACCGCCTGGGTGCGGACGCCGTTATCAGCGCCATCAAGCCCGAAGTGCAGAACGGTATGGCCGCCGTTGAAAAGATTATGGGCGCCAAATTCGGCGATTCGGTCAATCCTCTCTTGTTCTCGGTCCGTTCCGGTGCCCGCGCTTCCATGCCCGGCATGATGGACACGATTCTGAACCTCGGTATCAACGACACCGTGGTGGAAGCCCTCTGCAAGAAAACCGGCAACGAACGCTTCGCCTGGGATTCCTACCGTCGTTTCGTGCAGATGTACGGCGACGTGGTTCTCGGCATGAAGCCCACCTCCAAGGAAGACATCGACCCCTTCGAAGAAATCATCGAGGCGATGAAGCATGAAAAGGGTGTCAAGCTCGATACCGAATTAGGCGTTCCCGAATTGAAGGAACTGGTGTCCCGCTTCAAGGCCGCCGTCAAGAAGAATACCGGCAAGGATTTCCCCACCGATCCGTGGGAACAGCTTTGGGGTGCCATCATCGCCGTGTTCGACAGCTGGATGAACGAACGCGCCATCCTGTACCGCCGCCTCAACAACATTCCCGCCGAATGGGGTACGGCCGTCAACGTGCAGGCCATGGTGTTCGGCAACATGGGCAACACTTCCGCCACGGGGGTTTGCTTCAGCCGCAGCGCCTCCACGGGCGAGAACGTGTTCAACGGTGAATACCTGATCAACGCCCAGGGCGAAGACGTGGTGGCCGGTATCCGCACGCCTCAGGAAATCACCCTCCTGGGTTCGCAGCGTTGGGCTCAGTTGCAGGGCATTTCCGAAAAGGAACGCGCCGCCAAGTATCCCTCCCTCGAAGAATCGATGCCCGAACTCTATAAGGAACTGTGGGACTTGCAGAACAAACTCGAACTGCACTACAAGGATATGCAGGATATGGAGTTCACCATTCAGGAAGGCCGCTTGTGGATGCTCCAGACCCGCAACGGCAAGCGTACCGGCGCGGCCATGGTGCGTATCGCCATGGAACTGTGCAAGGAAGGCCTGATTACCGAGAAAGAAGCCTTGATGCGCATCGAGCCCAATAAACTGGACGAACTGCTGCATCCCGTTTTCGACAAGAAGGCGCTGGCCACTGCCCAGGTGATGGCCAAAGGTCTGCCCGCTTCGCCGGGTGCGGCCACCGGACGTATCCTCTTCTTTGCCGAAGACGCCGAGAAGGTGATCGAGAAGGAACCGAACGCCAAGTTGATTCTGGTGCGTATCGAAACCTCGCCCGAAGACCTCAAGGGTATGTACATCGCCCAGGGTATCCTTACCGCCCGTGGCGGTATGACCTCGCACGCCGCCGTTGTGGCGCGCGGTATGGGCAAATGCTGCGTTTCGGGTGCCGGCGACATCGAGATCGACTACAAGAAGCGCACGCTTACCATGAGCGGCAAGACCTATAAGGAAGGCGACTATATCTCCCTGAACGGTTCCACCGGACAGGTGTTCGACGGCGAGATCAAGACCAACGACGCCGAAATCAGCGGCGACTTCCAGGCCTTGATGGATCTGGCCGACAAATACACCCGCATGCGTGTACGCACCAATGCCGACACGCCGCACGATGCCGAGGTTGCCCGCAATTTCGGTGCCAGCGGTATCGGTCTCTGCCGTACTGAGCATATGTTCTTCGAAGGCGACAAGATCATCCCCATGCGTGAGATGATCCTGGCTAAGGATACCGAAGGCCGCCGCGCCGCCTTGGCCAAGTTACTGCCTGTTCAGCGCGCCGACTTCGAAGGTATCTTTGCCGCCATGCAGGGGCTGCCGGTTACGGTACGCCTTCTGGATCCCCCATTGCACGAATTCGTGCCCAAAGACAAGAAGGGTCAGGAAGAAATGGCCAAGGTAATGGGTATCAGCGTGGAAGAAGTGGCCGCCAAGGTAAAGGAACTCGAAGAAGTGAATCCCATGTTGGGGCACCGCGGCTGCCGTCTGGGCAATACCTATCCCGAAATTTCGGAAATGCAGACCCGCGCCATCATGGAAGCGGCCATGAACCTGAAGGCCAAGGGTATCGATGCCCATCCCGAAATCATGGTGCCCCTTGCCGGAAGCAAGAAGGAACTGCAGATGCAGGTGGACATTATCCGCGCCACGGCCGAAAAGGTGTTCGAAGAAAGGAAAGACCGTATCGAATATTTCGTGGGAACGATGGTGGAAGTGCCCCGCGCGGCTCTCACCGCCGACGAGATTGCCGAAGTGGCCGAGTTCTTCTCCTTCGGTACCAACGACCTTACGCAGATGACCTTCGGTTTCTCGCGCGACGATATCGGCAAGTTCCTGCCCACCTACTTGGACAAGAACCTCCTCAAATACGACCCGTTCCAGGTATTGGACCGCGAAGGGGTAGGCCAGTTGATGCGCATCGGCGTGGAAAAAGGCCGTGCCACCCGTCCCGATATCAAGATCGGTATCTGCGGTGAACATGGCGGCGAACCCAGTTCGGTTGCCTTCTGCGACTCGCTGGGCATGCGCTACGTAAGCTGCTCGCCTTATCGTGTGCCTATTGCACGGGTGGCGGCGGCGCAGGCGAATGTCTCCACGCAAGACAAGTAAAAAAAAGCGTTTAGGACGGCAATCTGCTTCGCTAAAAGCCGTAGGCTCGCTTGGTCACGTACTTTAGTACGCTCCCGCGCGTTCCTACGGCTTTTATCTTGCATCTCACCATCCTAAACGCTTTTTTTGGGAGCCAGGACGGCCATCTGCCGCGTTGGGCGTTTGGTTGCGTACTTTGGTATGATTCCGCGCGTTCCTGCGGCTTTTATTAGGCCATCCAAAACGCTTTTTTCTTTTGCTGCGTTAGGCTTTCTCGGGGAGATTTTCTGCTTGATTGGATGTAAAAAAAACGTCCCGGATTTTCCGGGGCGGTTTACCTTCTTGTGAGCGCCAGCCGTTACCGGCCTCCGGTGATGAACGATAGGAAGCGGGGCGTGAAACGGTGGAGCAGTCTATACACGCCCAGACAGAGAAAAAGTACAAGGGTGAATGTGGCGAAGTGAATGACGAAAAAACTCCAGACTGTTGCGGGGAGAAGGCTTTCCAGCAACATTTTCACCAATACTACAGGAATAAGATGGGCGGCAAAGATGAAAAAACTGCTTTTGCACAAAGCTACATTCACTTTTAGCGTTCCAGATGAAATAAGTTTGCCCGTCAAGGCAATAATGAAGACTACGCTGGCGCATAAGCCGATTTTATCGATAATCGGTATATCCGGCAATCCACGGATGAACCGATAGATCCTGAAACAAGCCGTCAAGAGGAATAAAATGCCCGCCCAACCCCAATAAGGGCCCATCCGCAATACGAAGTTTTCGTTTTTCAACGCCATGCACGCACCTACGGCAAAAAAGAAAAACGTATAGGTTTGCATGCCCCACAGGATATCTAAGCCCATTAGCCAGGGCACAGCGGATAAAAGCACCCCGAACCACCTAAGGTAACGAATGAGCAGGTAGAATAAGGGGCTTGCCAACATGAGAATCATCAGATTCCGGATAAACCAAAATTGTTTGGCAATGGGGCCGTTCCAAAAGGCCATCTGCCAATCGTGCCAGGTGTAGTCTGAAATCAGTTTGGAGTCGGGTTGTTGTCCGTTTTTTAGAAGGTAGAATTGAAGCAACAGATAATAGATCACCACCGCCGCGTTCCAAAATAAATAGGGAATCAACAGGCTTTTTATGCGGTTTTTAAGTTTTTTTCCGTAAATACGTGCGGAGAAACCTGATTTAAAGAACAGAAATCCCGAAAAAAGAACCAAAGCAGGAAGCCTTTCGAATACGCTGGTGAATATAAAGACGAAGAGTGAATAAGCGTTTTCGAACGATTGGGGCTTGCTGACAGCGGAATGGGTAAAGGCTACGGCGGCAATCAGCAGAAAACGAAGAAAATAAATCGTATTCGATTGGGTATCGCCGGCTGTCGGTAGACGTGAATCCTGTTCGTGGCCTGTCATTGGTCTTTGGTTTGAGAAAGGTGTACCATACAATAGATGGCAAAGTTAACGCTATTTGTGATAAGTCTTCGCTTTTTCGCTACATTTGCGGGTGAATTCTAACCTCTAAATTCTATAATCATGGAAGAACGTACCGGTGTGGTTACTATGATGGGCAACGCGCTTACGCTGTGCGGCCCCGAAATCAAGGTGGGTGCTTCGGCTCCCGATTTTACGGTGCTCAACGCGAGCCTGCAGCCCGTCAAGCTGAGCGACTTTAAAGGACAGGTAAAGGTTATCTCCACCATCCCGTCGATCGATACGGGCGTTTGCGCGATGTAGACCCGCCGTTTCAACCAGGAAGCGGCCAACCTGAACGGTGTGGCCATCCTTACCATTTCCTGCGACCTTCCTTTCGCGCTGGGTCGTTTCTGCGGTGCGGAAGGCATCGACAAGGTGCAGACCCTGTCGGACCATATGGCCACCGAATTCGGTTTGAAATACGGTTTCCTGCTTAAGGAACTGCGTCTGTTGAACCGCGGTATCATCGTGATCGACCGCAACGACAAGGTGGTTTACGTGGAATACGTAAAGGAAAACACCGAACTGCCCGATTTCGACGCCGCCTTGGCTGCGGTAAAGGCCGCCCTGTAAACTTATGCACAGGATCCTTTTTGTCTGCCACGGCAATATCTGCCGTTCGCCGATGGCGGAATTCGTTATGAAGAAGATGGTGGCCGAAGCCGGTCTTGACAGTGATTTCGAGATCGCATCGGCCGCCACCTCCACCGAAGAAATCGGCAACGGGGTCTATCCGCCGGTGCGCCGTTTGCTGGAGGCCGACGGCATCGACTGTTCGGGGCATCGCGCCCGGCAGGTCACTATGGACGATTACCGTCACTACGGCCACATCGTGCTGATGGACACCAACAACATGAACAATATCAGGCGGATTATCGGACAGGATGACCAAGGCAAGGTATGCCGCCTGCTGGATTATACCGATACGCCCGGCGATATAGCCGACCCTTGGTACACCCGCGATTTCGACCTTACCTGGCAGCAGGTGCATGCCGGCTGCCGAGCCTTGCTGGAACGGTTGAGCCGTTAGTGTTTACGGGCGGTAGGCCGAGCCTTGCAGTACTTCCTGCGCGGAGGCGTTCAGCAACGCCTTGAAGTCCTTGCCCGATTTTTTGAGATAGGCGCGTACGATACGCAGCCCCACGAATTGCGAAAGCCGTGCGGGTGCACCTTCCAGGAGCGGATTGAACGGCCCTTCATTCACAAAATATCTGAATTTAAGCGGATTGCTTTCGTACAACAGGTTCTGCTGCACCATATACTGCCAAACCTCCCTTTCGTGCGTCCGGCACCACAACACCTGTTCCCTGCTGTACCCGAAGAGGGTTTCTGGAGAGGCGTCGGGCAGAACTTCCTGCATGAAATACAACACCTTGCCCTCGTAAACGAGGTGATCGAGCAGTGTTTCCTTTTCCTGGCTTATCAGGGCTGAACCGATAACCCGCGCCACGTCCGCGCCCAAGTGGGCGGCATCGAGCTTGCGGCTCATATAGCGGGGCACGCCGATTTCGTCCAGACGTTCCTGATTGTTGTCGATATAGAGGTCGAGGGCGATGGAAAGCACCGAATCGAGGTACAGCACCCGGTTCACGAAGTCGAAATAAGAGATGTAGGTATAGACCTCAGGGTCGCGGAATTCAGGAAAAAAACGGCGGGTTCGCCCGAAAATCCGTGCCAGTTCCTTGCCCAAGGCCTTGGAATTGGGGTATTGCGCTTCTATTTTGCCGTAGGTCTGCTGCACCACGGGGTCTTCCACGAAATTTTGAATCCGCTGCAGGTTCAGCGGGTTATCCCAGTCGGCGCCTTCCAGATAGAGTGGAAAGCTGTCGGTGAGCCCTTGCAGGCCTTCTTTGAGGCTGTCGGTGTTTAGGTGCATGAGGGCCAGGTCGTAGCGCAGGACCGGCACGGGAGTAACCGACACTTCGCCATTCCTGTGGCAGGAGGTTGCCGTAAGCAGCAGGGATGCCGCCGTAAGTCCCGATATAAGACGCAATGTTTTAGAAATCATGGGTTAAATGATTTGAAAGCCGAGCATAAAGCTGAACGTTCCCGTTTTGAACGCCTGTTGGCGGTATTTAAACAGGTTCATTCCCGAAAATTCGTAACGGAAGGCCAGGAAGACGAACTCGTATTTGAGCCGCAGTTCCGCCAAGCCGCCTACATTCACCACCTGAAGCTGTTTTTCCACATTTTGGCCGGTCACGCTGATCTGGCTTTTGTTGTATTGCGGAAAGCCCACCACCGCGCAGGCGATAAACGACACGTTGAACGGATTCGAGGCCGGAAAGAACGACACTCCCAGGCCCAAGGGAACGTTGATGTTTGTGTAGTGGTAGGAGAGGTCGAAATTTCCCAGGGCGGTATCGGCCGAAGTGCCGTTGGCCAACAGCCGGCGGCCGGAGATATTCACTTCGAAATGGGCAAAGAAACGCTTGGCGAAATCCAGGTCGAAGAACGCGCCGCCCGTAAAGCCGATCTTGGTTTCCTTGGTGTCGAACCGCCAGGGACCCGATACAGGGAAGGTGGTATTGCAGGCTCCGCCTATCGAAAGACCGAAATGCAGCTTCTCGCTACCCGCACTTTTGAGCATCTGCCCCGATGCAAGGCAAGGCATCAGTAATAAAAGAGCGAAAATAAGGCGGGAGAACGAAGATTTGATGTACATTTGCATAATCGGGCAGGCAAGTGTTTGGTTTGCCTTTGCCAATTTTCAAAAGTACGCAAAATTATGAAAAGCCCCGTCCTTTCCATATTCGTGTTGATATGCATGTCGTTCGCCTACGCGCAGAGCGGCAATACCCGCTTTATCGACAGCCCTTCCTGGGTGCTGGCGAACGACGCCCAGACCTCGGGGCGGCCTTCTGTCGGAAGCTCGGACCAACCCAACCGGGCAGACAATCCGGCCAAAAATCAAACGGTAACGGAGGCCAAGGCTTCCCGGAGCCAAGCGGAAAACAGGCCGGAACGGCGGGCCGAAGAAGCGCAGGGAAAGAAAAAGAGCGTTGAACCCTCCAATCCCAAGAAAGAAGGCTTCCTGCATATCGGTGTTTACGTCACTCCGGTGCTCAACTGGCTCGGTTCCATCGACAAGCCTTATACGCGTTCGGGCGTGACCGGTTGCGTAACACCTATGGTAATGCTGGACATGCGTATGGTAGGACGTCTGTATTTGGGCGTGGGGGTGGCTTTCAATACCTTCGGCGGCCGGGTAAGGAACCCGAGTTTGGGCAACGTGAAATACGAAACCGCGTATTCGTTCTCGTATGTGGAGATTCCGGTGCGTGTAAAGTGGCAGACCCGTAATTTCGCCGACAGCAAGGGCTCCTTGTTCCTTTCGGCGGGCTTGAACCTCGGTTTCGGGGTAAGCTACAAGTACAAGGATATTTACGACGGCCCCATCACGATAAACGGCAGCACGATGGACGGCGTGTTCAAGTTTAAGGACAAGATGAAGAAAGACAGCCGTCTGGCGAATCTGGCCGGCGTGGCGCAGTTTGGATATAACTATCAGATAGCCAGAAGGGTCAACTTGATAATGGGCGTGGAATACCACTACGGTTTCGTGCGTCCGGTAAAGAAGAACCATTCGTTGGGGAAACCCTCGTACAATAATCAGCAGATAGGCTTGCTGTTAGGTGTAATGTTTTAATGATTTGACTGGAGGAATCGATGAAAATCTCAATTTTGCAAGATTCGTTCTTTCCTGGAGCGTGGGAAGACAATATTAAGAAAATAAGCGACTTCTATAAAAAAGCCTGCAAGGAAAAGGCGGACTTGGCCGTGGTGCCCACCGATGCCTTGTGCGGCTTCGACCCCAAGGCTATGCTGGAATACACCGAGTGTTCCGACAAGATCGCCAAGTTGCAGAAAAAACTGATTCAGGAGACCACCGGGAGCACCGCCTTGGTGTTCGATACGCCTTTTGCCCTTGACGGCTCCTTTATCCCCTCGCTGTGTGCGGCCTGGGGCGGTTGCATCCAGTTTTCGGTGAACCAGTTCCCCGATGGCGACTCCAGCCTGCAGGGCAATGTGTTCGAGTTCAAGGACACCAGGATTCTCGCTTCCTATCTTTCGAGCCTGTTCATACTGCAGGCGGGCATGGATATGGAAATGCTGGCCGAGGTGGATCTGGCCCTGTTCCTGGATGCCCGTCCGTTCATGACCGAAAGCGAAAGGGATCGCGGCGAGTTTATGGAACAGGTGTCCGGCATGTTCCGGAACATGCTCTACGTGGCGCAAAGCGGCGGACAGGCCGGCAAGGTGCTGGTGGGCGGTTCCGCGTATTACCGACAGGGGAAGTGTTGCCTGCAATTCCCTTATTTTAAATCGCATACGGATATTATCGATACCGAAGGTTCAATCAAGGCCGTGCGCAAGGCGGCAGCCGCCGACAAGGAAATCGGCATGATTCACGATGCCTTGGTGTGCGGTATCCGCGATTATTTCAAGCACAACGGCATCAAGAAGGCGGTGATCGGCCTGTCGGGCGGCATCGATTCGGCGGTGGTGCTTCCCTTGGCCGTGGAAGCCCTGGGGCGGCAGAATGTGTTCGGATTGATGATGCCCTCGCAGTTTTCCACCGACCATTCGGTAAACGATGCGGTGCAGGAAGCCGAGACCCTGCAGATCCATTACGAGATCATACCGATAGAACCGCTGTACAAGGCATTCATGAAGCAACTGGCGCCTGTATTCAAGGGAACGCCTTTCGGCCTGGCCGAAGAAAACCTGCAGGCACGCATACGCGGCAACCTGCTGATGGCCGTGGCCAACAAGACGGGCGCGATGCTGCTCAACACCTCCAACAAGAGCGAGGCGGCCTGCGGCTACGGCACGATGTACGGCGACCTGTGCGGCGGCATGTCGGTGATCGGCGACCTATACAAGAGCCAGGTGTATGCCTTGGCGCACTATATCAACCGCAAGAAGGAGATCATTCCGCAGAACTGCATCGACAAGGCGCCCTCGGCCGAACTGCGGCCCAATCAGAAAGACAGCGACTCGCTGCCTCCCTACGACCTTATCGAGAAGATTCTCCGCCTGCATCTGGAGGAAAAGAAAGATGAGAAGGAAATCGTCAAGGAAGGCGGCGTGGATAAGGAAATCACCAGGAAGGTGCTCGACCTGTTCTATAAGAACGCCTACAAGCGCCGGCAGGCTCCGCCCGTTATCCGGATAAGCGGCACGGTGCTGGCCGAAGACACCGAGATTCCCGCCGCATACAAAAGAAGCCGGTAAACGTACGTTTACCGGCTTCTGCCGTTATAAAGGGGGCTGTGTTTAGAAACCCACCGCCACCACTTCCTTGACCTGGGGCACTTCGTTGCGGATGGCCACTTCCACGCCTTGTTTCAGCGTCATCTGGGCGCGGGGGCAGGTTCCGCAGGCACCGTGCAGGCGCACGCTCACCACCATGTCGTCGCTCATGTCCACAAACGAAATGTCGCCGCCGTCGGCTTGCAGGGCGGGGCGCATACGGGTTTCGATAATTTGCCGTACCTTTTCCATTACGGCCAATTTTTCTTGATTATCCATTGCTTTGTTGTTCTTTGATTTTCTTTTTATTGTAGAGCTTACCGAAACTGTGTGTTTAGGTTACTTGCAGCTTCGCAGTTCCGTTATCTTCTGCGCCAGTTTCATAAAGGCCTCGCCCACGGGACTGTTCTCGCGCAGCACTTCCGGCTTGCCGGCGTCGCCGCTCTGGGCGGTTTCCTCGGTCATCGGGATTTCAGCCAGTACGGGGAAGCCCATCTGGGCGGCGTAGCGTTCGAACGCGCCCTTGCCGAAAATGTAGTATTTCTTTTCCGGCATGTCGCCCGGCACGAAATAGGCCATATTCTCCACCATGCCCAGCATGGGCACCTTGACGGCCTGGAACATCTGGGCGGCGCGCTTCACGTCGGCGATGGCCACCTGCTGCGGGCTGGAAACCATCACCACGCCGCTGATGGGCAGCATCTGCACGAGCGTGATGTGGATATCGCCCGTTCCGGGAGGAAGGTCCACCACCATATAGTCGATGTCATCCCACTTGGTTTCGGTAAAAAGCTGCTTGAGCGCGTTGGAGGCCATCGGACCGCGCCAGAGCAGACCCTTGTCGGCATCCACGAAAAAACCGATGGAAATCAGCTTGATGCCGTATTTCTCTACAGGCAGGAGCCAGGTCTTGTCGCCTTCCTGAACCCCCTGGGGCTGCACGTTCTCCAGCGCGAACATCGTGGGGATGGACGGGCCGTAGATGTCGGCGTCGACCAAGGCCACCTTCTGGCCGCTCTTGGCCAAGGCCAGGGCCAAGTTGGCCGCCACGGTGGATTTGCCCACGCCGCCTTTTCCGGAAGCCACGGCAATGATGTGCTTTACCTTGGCAAGCTGCTGCAGGTCGTCTTTGGGAGCTTCGCGCTTGGCGGAAGTCAGGTTGATTTCCACTTCGTATTCGGGCGAGATGTATTGGGCGATGGCCGCCTTGCAGTTGTCGCTCATCACTTTCTTGAGCGGGCAGGCGGGGGTGGTGAGCACCAGGTCGAAGGCAATGGTCTTGCCTTTGACGGCGATATTCTGTATCATGTTGAGGCTCACCAGGTCGGCGCCCAGCTCGGGATCCATCACATGGCTCAGGGCCGCCATTACATCTTCTATTCGAGGTGTGTTTTCCATATCGTATCAGGCGTGTTTTTCGATTTGTTCCACCAGACGGCCGAAAATCTCGTCGAGCGAGCCGGTTCCGTTCACGGGATAATAGCAGTTTTTCTTGCGGAAGTAGTCGGCCACCGGCAGGGTCTTGGCCTCGTATTCGCGG
Source organism: Ruminococcus flavefaciens (assembly GCA_023667315.1). GTDB lineage: Bacteria > Bacteroidota > Bacteroidia > Bacteroidales > P3 > Pullibacteroides. Next base: position 56,766 of record JAMPAI010000012.1, on the reverse strand, counting down.
AGGCGTTCCAGAATCACGTCTTCCTTGTCGTCGGAACGTCCCGACACCTTGCCCCGGTTGATGAGGCGCGTGATGAGTTCCTCTCTCGGCACTTCCAGGCTCAGCACCCCGAAGAAGCGGGTGTGCAGCTCGTTGATGAATTCTTCCAAGAGCACGGCCTGGCTCAGCGTGCGCGGAAAACCGTCGAACAGGATGCCGTTCGCGTGGGGATTCTCCGAGACCGTCTTGCGGATGATGCGCATGATCAGGTCGTCCGACACCAAATGGCCTTGGGAGGTTATCTGATTGATTTCCTTGCCCAACTCGGAGCCGGAGGCGGTTTCCTTGCGGAGCATGTCGCCGGTGGAGATGTAGAGCAGTCCGTATTTGGCCAGGAGCTTTTCGCTCTGTGTTCCTTTTCCGGCACCCGGAGGGCCGAAAAGTGCTATGTTCAGCATGACTCGTCTATTTTATTCCACGATGCTGTAGATGTCGGGCAGATTGCGGCCGAAGCCGTCGTAATCGAAACCGTAACCCACTACAAAGTCGTTGGGAATGGATTTTCCGATGTATTGGACAGGGTAGTCTTTGGTGAATTTTTCCGGTTTGAAGAACAGGCTGCAGATGGCCACGCTCTTGGGATTCTTTTCCTTGAGCATGTCGAGCATGTGCGCCATCGTGACGCCGGTATCCACAATGTCTTCGATAATGATGACGTCCTGCCCCGAGATGTCTTCCTGCAGGCCGATCAGGTTCTGCACCTTGTTGGTGCTTTCCAGACCGCTGTACGAGCTCATCTTTACCAGCGAGATGCGGCAGGGCAGCTTGATTTTCTTTACCAGGTCGGCGGCGAAGATGAAGGCCCCGTTGAGCACGGGCAGCAGGAGCGGGCTCCTGCCGGCATAGTCACGGTTGATTTTTTCGGCCAATTCCCCGATGATTCGGTCTAATTCCTGAGCCGGAAGATAGGGCTTGAAGTCCTTGTCCTTGATCCGGATAATTCCTTTATCCATGGCAATAGTTCTATTGCGCGCAAAGATAAGCCTTTTTTCCGTATCTTTACGACTTCCAAAAAGCATGGCCTATGAACCAGCAACGTCCCATTTACGCGATCGGGCACCGCAATCCCGACACCGATTCCATTTGCGCGGCCATCTGTTACGCGCACCTCAAGACAGAGTTAGGCTTCAACGTGGTTCCGGCAAGGGCAGGTTCCATCAACCGGGAAACCGCCTTCGCCCTGCAATACTTCGGGGTCGAGGCCCCGGTACTGCTTTCGGACGTGTATCCCCGCGTGGCGGACGTTTCGATGCAATGGGACCTCACCATCAACGCGCGGCAGAACCTGCGCGAGCTGGCGCAGATCATGTGCAAGGACGGGGTCAAGTCGATTCCGGTGCTCGACGACCGCCAGGATCTGGTGGGCATGGTGACGGTGAGCGATGTGGCCAAGCGCTATTTCGAGGACGTGGAGATGCAGAGCTTCGCGGACATCAAGGTATCGCTCAGGGAACTGGCCAATGTTTGCGACGCGGTCGTGGTGGAGGGCGAGGACAGGCTGGGCGAGATTGTGTCGGGGGAGGTGAGGATTGCCGCCGGAAGCCTGCAGACGGTGCAGGACAGCGTGCAGAAGGGCGATGTGATCCTGGTGGGCGACCGTATCGCCGAAATCCATTTGGCCTGCATCGAACACGGGGCGGTCTGCCTGCTGCTTACGGGCAACAGCGCGGCGCATCCCGACGTGCTGGAGGCGGCGCGCAGGAACCATGCCGTGATACTTTCCGCCCCGCACGACACCTATACCTGCGCGCGGCTCATCAACCAGTGCGTGCCGGTATCGTCGATCATGCAGACCGACGTGATCCGCTTCAAGCCCGCCGACATGGTGAGCGAGGTGAAGGGGCTTATGGAAAAGCACCGCCACCGCTTCTATCCGGTGGTGGAGAACAACAAGCTGGTGGGCATCGTGAGCAGCGAGTCGGTCATGGTGCCCGAAAAGACCAAGCTGATCCTGGTGGACCACAACGAGCGCAGCCAGGCGGTGGAAGGCATCGAGATGGCCAAGATCATCGAGATCATAGACCATCACCGGCTGGGCGGCATACAGACCAACGAACCCATCTTTACGCGCCAGGATCCGGTGGGCTGCACCTGCACCATCGTGGCCGACATGCACCTGCACCGCCAGGTGGCCATCCCGCCCAAGATCGCGGGCCTCATGCTTTCGGCCATCCTTTCGGACACGGTGCTGTTCAAGTCGCCCACCTGCACCGAGCACGACCGCGAGATGGCGCAATATCTGTCGAAAATCGCCGGGGTGGACGTGCAGGAATACGGCATGGAACTGCTCAAGGCAGGTTCGGATATCGGCAACATGACGGCCGAGGAAATCGCCAAGAACGACATGAAGGAGTTCCTGATAGGGCGCTACCGCCTTTCCATCAGCCAGTGTTCGGTACTGGACCGCCAGCAAGCGGCCGACCGCAAGGACGAGATCGTGGAGGTCTTGGACGCCATGCGCAGGAAAGAGGGCTACGATTTGTCGATGGTAATGATAACCAATGTATTGGAGGCGGCATCCGTCTTGGTGTTTACCGGAGAGCCCAAGAACCTGATCGGGGAGGCCTTCCATATGGACGCCTCGCACAACATGATGTGGCTGCCGGGCGTGATGTCGCGCAAGAAGCAAGTGGTGCCGCCGCTTTCGGAAGCCGTGAAGTTCATTACCGCGTAGATGCAAAAAATCTTTTGGTAAATAAAAAAGATTGTGCTACTTTTGCGCCTCAAAATTGTGCTTGAACCATGAAGAAAGACATTCACCCTAAAGATTATCGTTTGGTTGTATTTAAGGATATGTCGAACGACTACGCTTTTTTAAGCAAATCAACCATTCAAACGAAAGATACCATCAAGTGGGAAGACGGTAACGAATATCCCCTTGTAAAGTTGGAAATCTCCAGCGCCTCGCACCCGTACTTCACCGGCAAGGTGAAGCTGGTGGACACCGCCGGACGTGTGGACAAGTTTATGAGCAAATACCAGAAGCAGCTCGACAAGAAGAAGGCTGCGGCCGGAAAGTAAGAAGTTCTTTCATTGTAAAAGCGACAAAAGCGGAGGCAGAGATACTTCCGCTTTTGTCGTATATGGACATTTCATTCCCAATCCCATGAATTATTTGTTTTGCGACGACCCGAAGATACGGAAACAGCTGTTGCCGTTCACCTTTACGCGCCCCGTGGTCCTGCTGCGCACGGGTATCGACACCCTGCAGGAAAAATGGAACGCCTTTCTGGGGCAGGACGGCGGGTTTGTAACGGAAGCCTACCTGCAGAAGCGTTTCGGTTGCCGTATCGAGGCGGAGAACCTGCTGCTGAACGCCTCCTTTATCGCCGACCAGGGCTTGGCCGAAGCCGTGAAGGCCCTGCCGAAGAACGGAGCCTTGTTCAAGGGGGGCGAATGGATCGCCGTTTACGCCACCGCCGCGCAATTGGCCGACTTCGACCTGCAAGCCTGCCTTTCTGGCAGGGAAAAACTGGAATATCCTGCCGAGTGCCTGCAAATACGGCATCCCTGGGACATCTTTACGCTCAATGGCAAACAAATTGGAGTGGATCTGGCACGGCTGAGCCGGAACCGTGTTTCCGCAAACTGGAAAGGGGAGGGCGCGGTGCAGACCGGAGCCTATCCGGTGTTCGCCGAAAAAGGCGCGCTGGTGACCCACGCGCTGATCGACACGACCCAGGGCCCGGTGTATCTGGGCAGGAACGCCCGGATCATGCCCGGCTGCCTGGTGCAGGGGCCTCTGGCATTGTGCGAGGGAAGCCTCATCAAGATGGGTGCCAAGATTTACGGAGGCAACACCTTCGGCCCCTACTGCAAGGTGGCGGGCGAGGTGGAAAGCACCGTGATGCTGGGCTACGCCAACAAGGCGCACGACGGCTTTCTAGGCGACGCCGTGCTGGGCGAGTGGTGCAACCTGGGCGCGGGCACGAACTGCTCGAACCTTAAGAACGACTATTCGCCGGTGCGGGTGTGGAGCTATGCCGAAGAACGTTTCGTAAAGACGGGCCTGCAGTTCTGCGGGCTGCTGATGGGCGACCATTCCAAGAGCGCCATCGGCACCCAGTTCAATACCGGAACGGTGGTGGGCGTGGGCTGCAACGTGTTCGGTGCTGGATTTCCCAAGAACTTCATTCCCTCCTTTACCTGGGGGCGGGAAACCTATAGGGTGGAACGCGCCATCGACACGGCGCGGATCGTGTATGCGCGCCGCAACCGGACCTTTGCCGAAGCCGATGCCGAGGTGCTGCGTGAGGTCTATGCACAGACCATCGGCAACCGCGAGCGAGACCAACAGGAAGTTTAACCGCCGCAAGGCGTAAACCAAGACATATGGCCAAGAAAGACAAGAAAAAAGACCCCGTGATGCCCGATATGCCTTCTTCGGGCGCCGACGAGCCTACCTTTATACAGATCATCAGCAAGGAAGATGCCGAGGCGATGGGCGACACCAAGGTGCCCGCCACGCTGCCGATCCTGCCGTTGCGCAACAACGTGCTGTTTCCGGGCGAGATCATCCCCATCACGATAGGGCGCCGCAAGTCGATCGACCTGATAAACGCCGCCAACGACAACCATACCTATTTCGGAACCTGCGCCCAGAAGTCGCGCGACGAGGAAGACCCCACCGAAAAAGACCTCTATACGGTGGGCACGATGGCGCGGGTGATCCGTATCCTGAAGATGCCCGACGGCTCGCTTTCGGCGCTTATCCAGGGCATACGCCGCATCAAGACCGTGGGGTATAAGAAAAACAGCCACTACCTGCAGGCCAAGGTGGAGGCGTTCGACACCAGGGAATCGTCGTCGAAAGACCTGAAGGCGGCCTTGGAAATGGTGCGGGAGTCGTTCATGTCGTTCGCGCGCCTGATTCCCCATGTAAAGCAGGAGGCGATGTTCACGCTGCAGAATATCGACAGCCCCGACATACTGCTGGCCTTCGTGGCCGACACCATCAACCTCTCCACGCCCGAGAAGCAGGTGCTTCTGGAAAAGGCCGACCTGGTGGAACGGGCCTCGGCACTGATCAAGTACATCAACACCAAGCACCAGAACCTGGAATGGAAGCGGCAGATCGAGGGCAAGGTGGAGGCCGATATCGCCAAACAGCAGAAAGAATACTTCCTGACCCAGCAGCTCAAGACCATACAGGACGAGCTGGGCGGCTCCGCCGAACAGGAACTGAAAGACCTGGTGGAAGCCGGCAAGAACAAGAAGTGGAAGGACGAGGTGCGGGAACATTTCGAGAAGGAAGTGGCCAAGACCCGGCATATGTCTTCGATGAGCCAGGAATACTCGGTGCAGCTCAACTACCTGAGCACCCTGGTGGGACTGCCCTGGGACGAGTACACCGCCGACAACTACGACGCGCAGAAGGCCCGGAAGATATTGGACAAAGACCATTTCGGCCTGGAAAAGGTAAAGGAGCGCATTCTCTCGCATATGGCGGTGCTCAAGCTGCGGGGCGACATGAAGGCGCCCATCCTCTGCCTGGTAGGCCCTCCGGGGGTGGGCAAGACCTCCTTGGGCAAGTCGATTGCCGCCGCCATGGGCCGGAAGTACGTGCGCATGTCGCTGGGCGGCCTGCACGACGAGGCCGAGGTACGCGGACACCGCAAGACCTACGTGGGGGCGATGCCGGGCCGCGTGATACAGGGTATTAAGAAAGCCAAGTCGTCGAATCCGGTGTTCATGCTCGACGAGGTGGACAAGCTTGCGGGCATGACCCACAACGGGGACCCTTCGGCGGCCTTGCTGGAACTGCTCGACCCCGAACAGAACGTGGCCTTCCACGATAACTTCATCGAGGTCGATTACGACCTTTCGAAGGTGCTGTTCATCGCCACCGCCAACACGCTTTCCACGATACACCCGGCATTGCTGGACCGCATGGAGATTATAGAGGTGCCCAGCTACGTGATGGACGAGAAGGTGAAGATCGCGCAGAAGCACCTTATACCCAAACAGTTGGAAGAACACGGCATGAAGCCCTCCGATATGGCTTTCCCGGAAGACATGATACGTTTCCTGATTGCCGAGTACACGCGGGAAGCGGGCGTGCGCAGGCTCGAAAAGCAGATTGCCGCGCTGATCCGCGAACGGGCCAAACACCTGGTGTCGGAGAACGCGCGGGAACGCAGGCTGGGCGCCAAGGTGAGCAAGGCCTTTATCAAGGAAGCCCTGGGCGTGCCTTCGTTCACCGAGCCCGAAAAGCTGAAGGCCGATACCGTGGGGGTGTCCACCGGCCTGGCCTGGACCAGCGTGGGCGGCGACGTGCTGTTTATCGAGGCCGCCACGGCGCCCGGCAAGGGCGAACTGCACATTACCGGCAACTTAGGCACGGTGATGCAGGAATCGGCCTCGGTGGCGATGGCCTACATCAAGTCGAACGCCAAGGCCTTGGGCATCGACGCCAAGAAACTCAAGGAAACCGATATCCATATCCATGTGCCCGAAGGCGCCACTCCGAAAGACGGCCCCTCGGCGGGCATCACGCTCTTTACCGCGATGGTGTCGGCGCTCAAGGGCGTAAAGGTAAAATGCTCGGTGGCCATGACCGGCGAGATGACCCTGCGCGGGCAGGTTCTGCCCATCGGCGGGGTGAGGGAAAAACTGCTGGCCGCCAAGCGGGCGGGTATCGGACAGATTATATTGTGCAGGGAGAACCGCCCGCAGGTGGAGGAAATTCCCGAACTGTACACGAAAGGCCTGGATATAACCTATGTGGACAAGGCCGCCGAGGTGCTGAAGGCTGCCTTGTGTTAGGTTCATGCCGAATTTTGAAGAAAAAAGTTGGGGCTATCGAAAAAATTACTATCTTAGCCCCGCTTTTACAGCAAAAGAAAAGAGTATAAAATACACATTAAAAACTTTAAACAATGAAAAAAATTGTGACGTTGCTTTGTGCGGTAGCTCTCGTTGCGGGTGCAAATGCGCAGGTAAAGCAAGCGAAATCGGTGGGCGCTCCCGCTGTTGTAAAGGAAAAGACGGATATTTCTCCGTTGGTGATGGATCCGGTTGCCGGTGCGGCTAAGGCCGGTCGTGTCGATACCATTTCCACCCAGCCGATGCAAGAAGTATCCGAAGTTTTGGGGGGATCTTTCTATGCCGGTTATAGTTGCACCGGGATTCCTAGGGGGGCCGATGGTAAGCCTAATTGGGATGTTATCGGTAGCTGTGACGCGGTATGGTTCACGATGGGTTCCGGCTGGCTGAATCATATCTATGGTAGCGGTGAAATAGGTTATTGGTTCGATTTCACTCCCACAGGTTGGTATTGCCTAAACTATGAGATGCCTTACTACAGTTATGGTATTACCGGAGCCATGACCTTGGTGGGAAGGGCTAAATCCACGGTCGATTCGATGAATAGCCTGCGTATGCCGCTGCGCTTTAAACTTTATACCGAACCTATGGGGCAGGTGACCAAACAGAGCGCATATACGGATATCGTGAATCCGGAGGTAACGGATGAAATTGAAGTTTTCTATCCGGCCGATCCGGATAACTTCGTTTCTTATTCGGATACCGTGGGCATACCTGTGTTCACGCCGAAGGAAGGGCAGCGTTTTGGCTCGGCTTGGGTTGGTGCCAAATTTGAAACCCCTGCGGTAGCCGGTGTCAATCCCTGTATCAGCGTGATATTTCCCGTTAAAAACGATGGTACGGACACTCTTTGGAATGCAACGCTTTATACTGTAAGTTACGAACAAGACGAAGCAAAGAGTGGTTATATGGGAGCCATGTACACCGTATGGGATTTCCAGAATCAGAATATGTGGACATATAATGTAAGCGAACAACATCCGGAAGAAGGAGAACTTGTTCGTGAACGTATCAATGGCTTTATTCCCGATTCCAACGCTCAGCCCAACAAACGTTATGGCGTAGTGCCTACGATGAGCTGGGTTTGGCAGAACGACGGTTCTCATATGGATGGTGAAATTGCTATGCACGTTATTCTTGCCGAAGGCGTTACTATCGAACGCGGTGCTTCTTACGACAAATACGTGGAAGTGAAGATCAACCCCGCCATCGATTATACGGTAATCAACGCTACCGACAGAATCAACAAGGTTGAAATCTACAACCTGAGCGGTAAGTTGGTTAAGACCCAGGCTTGCAACAGCCATCGCGAAAATATTTCCTTGAGCGGTTTGAGCAGCGGTATGTATATTGCCAAGGTTACCACCGATGCCGGTGTGGCCAACAAGAAAATCATGGTTCGCTAATCTGCGGTTCATGAATATGAAAAAGGCGGTGTGCAAACACCGCCTTTTTTTGTTGATAGAAACAATGGATAATAAAAACGCGGTGTCCTTTCGGGCACCGCGTTTTGTTTTTGGAAAAAACGGTTCCGGTTATTTCCCGGAAGCTTTCTTTTTCGCGGCCGGTTTGCCGGAGGTGGAAACCTTGGCTTTCTTGCCGGCAAACTTCTGCTGGGTCAGCAGGAAGCTTTCCTTGATAAGCTGGAAGGTGCGCTCGATATCGTTGTCCAAGCCTACCGAGAAACGTACCAGGCCCTCGGAAAGCCCCATGCCTTTCTGGAATTCTTCGGGAATCTCGCTCGAGGTGCTCTTGCCCGAATTGCTGAACAGGGTCTTGAAATAGCCGAGGGAAACGGCCAGGTAGCCCACGCCTTTTTTCTGCATGGTCTCCATCATGAAGTTGGCTTTCTCGGCCGTTTCAAGGTCGATGGCGATCATACCGCCGAAGCCGTAGCCGGAGTTCATGTCGCGCTTGATGATCTTGTGGTCGGGATGTTCCTTCATGCCGGGGTAGTTGGCCTTCAGGCCGATTTCGGGAAAGCGTTCGGCCAGGTAGAGGGCGTTCTGCCCGTGCTGCTTCATGCGGATATGCAGGGTGTAGAGGTTCTTCATGATGCTCGAGGCACGGAAGGGATCCAGCACGGGACCCAGCAGCATGCTTGTGCCGTTGTTCACGTCGATGAGCGAGTTGATGAACTCGGCGCTGGCACAGATGGCGCCGGCCACGCAGTCGTTCTTGCCGTTGATGAACTTGGTCATCGAATACACCACGATGTCGGCGCCCAGGCGGGCGGGGGAGAAGATCATGGGGGTGAAGGTGTTGTCAACCACTAACTTTACCTTGTGCTTATGCGCGATCTTGCTCAGGGCCGGAATGTCGGCGATGCGCAGCATGGGGTTGTTCATCGTTTCGGTGTAGATGAACTTGGTGTTCTTGCGGATGGCCTTTTCCACCGACTGGAGGTTGGTGGCGTCCACAAAGGTAACCTCGATGTTGAACTTGGGCAGGTAGTTCTTCAAGAAGGCGAAGGTTCCGCCGTAGATGGTGGGGCTGGCCACGATATGGTCGCCCGCATTTACCAGCTGCAGCATGGCGTTGGTGATGGCGGCCATGCCCGAACCGGTTACCCAGGCGGCCTCGGTGCCTTCCATCGCGGCCAGGGCCTTGCAGAGGCTCATGTTCATGGGGTTCCAGTGGCGGGAGTACAGGAAGGCGTCTTGTTTTTCGCCGTGGAAGGTGGCGGTCATGTCGGCGCCTTTGTCGAACATAAAGGTGGCCGAGTCGGTAACCGCGGGGTTCACATCGCCGAACGGGCCTTTTTCAAAGCTGTTCTGCACTTGTGTGGCAGGATCGAATGGGTTCTGTTTCTTCATAATATAAGGTTGTTATTTGTTGTTCTTCAGGCGGGAAAGTTCCTGCAGGCAGGCGTCGGCCTCCAGGAAGTCGAGGCGGGCGGCGGCCGCCTTCATCTGTTTCTCCAGATCGGCGATGCGCTTGGCGCGTTCTTCCGCGCTCAGTTCCTGCTTGCCGTAATGCAGCACGGGATCGGCGAAGGCCGGGGCGTGCAGGTCTTCGCTGTAGGCCTTGGCTTCCAGGCCCCGGGCTTCGTTCAGGGCCTGGTTGATGGCCTTCACGATGGGGCGGGGTTTCTGGTGGTGCTTCTTGTTGTAGGCGTCCTGTATGCTGCGGCGGCGCTTGGTTTCCTCGAGGGTCTGCGCCATGGCGTCGGTAATGTGGTCGGCATACATCACCACCTTGCCGTTTACGTTGCGCGCGGCACGTCCGGCGGTCTGGGTGAGCGCCCTGGCCGAACGTAGGAAGCCTTCCTTGTCGGCATCCATGATGGCCACCAGCGACACTTCGGGCAGGTCGATGCCCTCGCGCAGCAGGTTCACGCCGATCAGCACGTCGATGGCGCCGGCGCGCAGGTCCTGCAGTATCTCCACCCGTTCCAGGGTCTCCACCTCCGAGTGGATGTAGCGGCAGCGGATGCCGGTATTGGAAAGGTACTTGGCCAGTTCCTCGGCCATTTTCTTGGTGAGCGTGGTCACCAGCACGCGCTCGCCCCGGGCGCAGACTTGCTCGATCTCGTCCAGGAGGTCGTCCACCTGCTTGGCGGTGGGGCGCACCTCGATTTCGGGATCCAGCAGCCCGGTAGGGCGTATGAGCTGTTCCACCACCACGCCGCCCGACTGTTCCAGCTCGTAGTTGGCGGGGGTGGCGCTCACGTAGATGGTCTGTTTGGCGATGGCCTCGTATTCCTCGAACTTGAGGGGGCGGTTGTCCATGGCCGCGGGCAGGCGGAATCCGTATTCCACCAGGTTCACCTTGCGGCTCCGGTCTCCGCCGTACATGGCGCCCAGCTGCGACACGGTAACGTGGCTTTCGTCGATGATGGTGATGAAATCGTCGGGGAAATAATCGAGCAGGCAGAAAGGGCGCACCCCGGCCGCCCGCCCGTCGAAGTAGCGGGAATAGTTCTCGATGCCGGTGCAGTAGCCAAGTTCCTTGATCATCTCCACATCGTAGGTAACGCGGTCCTCGAGGCGCTTGGCCTCCAGGGGGCGGCCGCTTTCCCTGAAAAATTCTATCTGCTTGCCCAAGTCGAGCTGAATCTCCTTGATGGCCTGCTGGATGCGGTTGGAGGAGGGCACGAACATATTGGCCGGATAGATGCGTACGGTCTCGAGTTCCTCGAACACATGGCCGGTAAGCGGGTCGATCTTGCAGAGGCTTTCGATCTCGTCGTCGAAGAAAACGATGCGGTAGGCGTAGTCGTCGTAGGCCACGAACACGTCGAGGGTGTCGCCCTTTACGCGGAACTTGCCGCGTGTGAATTCCAGCTCGTGGCGGCTGTAGAGCGACTTGACGAGCCGCAGCATCACCTCGCGCTGGTCTGTCTTCTCGCCTTTCTTGAGCACGATGATGTTCTCGTGGTAGTCGGCGGGGTTTCCCGTGCCGTAGATACACGACACGGAACTCACCACGATTACGTCCCGCCGCCCCGAAAGCAGGCTGGCGAGCGTGTTGAGCCGCAGCTTCTCGATATCGTCGTTGATCGAAAGGTCTTTTTCTATATAGGTGTTCGAAGCCGGCAGATAGGCTTCGGGCTGATAATAGTCGTAGTAGGAAACGTAGTACTCGATGGCGTTCTTGGGAAAGAATTGCTTGAACTCGCCGTACAGCTGGGCGGCCAGTGTCTTGTTGTGGCTCAGCACCAGGGCGGGGCGGTTCAACTGAGCCAGCACATTGGCGATGGTAAAGGTCTTGCCTGAGCCGGTTACGCCGAGCAAGACCTGTGCCTTATCGCCGTTTTTAAGGCCGGCGACCAGTTTCTCGATGGCCTGGGGCTGGTCGCCGGTGGGTTTGAAATCGGATGTTATCTCGAATTTATTCACCAAAATAGGCCTTGAATTGTTCCAAGCGTTTTTCCAGTTCGGGCAGGTCTTCCATGGGCACGAGCGAAACGCAGGCGCGGATGCCTTCGCGTTCGGAGCCGGTGATGCCCAGCGAAATGGCGCTGATGCCGAAGTAGAGCAGGTTGTGCAGCAATTCCTCGCTGTTCATGCCCGGATAGCCTACGGTAAAGTAGAAGCCGTCGGAAAGGTCTTTGTCCACATCCTTGTCGTAGGCCAGGTAGAAGCCGTTCTTGAGGAACATCTGCTTCATCTTGTGCGCCTTTTCGCCGTAGATGCGGGTTTCGTGCACGAAATTGTACTTGCCTTCGTTGGTGGCCTTCAGGATTGCGTGCAGCGCGTACTGGGGCGAGTGGGCGGTACCGGAACTGAGGCAATAGACGGTGCCGAAAATCATCGTGTGGCCGAACTGGGTGCTGTTGTAGTATTGCTTGAAGTCGGGGAAGTCGGTCTGGTAGAGGGCGTCGGAAATCATCATCATGCCGATGCGCTGGCCTGCATAGCTGAAGGCCTTCGAGCTGGAAACGAACAGGATGTAGCGGTCGGTGTATCGGGCCACCGTGGGCTGGAAGGGGGGTACGCCGGGGGTGGAGATGTCGTGGCGGAAGTCCATGCCGAAGTAGGCGAGGTCTTCCATCACGATAACGTTGTATTTCTTGGCCAGGTCGGCGATGGTGCGCAACTCGTCGTCGGTAAAGCAGATCCATGAGGGATTGTTGGGGTTGGAATAGAAGATGGACGAGATATTGCCCTTGGAAAGGTAACTTTCCAGTTTTTCGCGCAGCTTGTCGCCCCGGAAGTTATACACGTCGAAGCTTTCGAAGGGGATGCCCAGCACCCGGTGCTGTTGTTTGTGCACCGCGAAACCGGGGTCGGTGAAGAGGGTGGTGTTCTTGCCTTTCTGGGCGCGGCTCACGGTAAGGAAGGCCGCGAAACTGCCCTGCATCGAGCCTACGGTGGGGATACAGCCGGCGGGGTTCACCTCGATGTTGAGGAAGTTCTTGGCGAAGCGCGAGATTTCGGTTTTCAGTTCGGGAAGCCCGCCCACTTCGGGATAGAGGGAGGCGATACCCTTATTGAGGGCGGCGATTTCGGCTTCCACGCCGATCTTGGCGGCCGGCAGGCCGGGGATGCCCATTTCCATACGGATAAAGTGGGTGCCGGATGCCTTTTCCACGTCGTTGATGAGTTTCTTTACTTCGCGGATGGAGGCCTGGCCAACGCTTTTGAGGCCGTTCTGGCTGATAACGCCGTCAACGGTTTCTTTGGGGATGACTGTCTGTTTCATATTTTGTTTTGTTTTTTTCTTTGGAATTGCGCTCGCTGCGTTTGCGCGAAGCGCGAATATACTAAATTTTCGCTTGCGTGCGTGTGTCATTGTGGCAGGAAAATGGAGAGAGGAGGGGTGTGGTATTGTTTTTGCTGGATGGGGAGGGCTTTTAAATGAGATATGGCCATGAGCAAGAAGAACAATTCACGGGAGGAAGAACCCTTGAAAGAGGGCTTGGAGGGCGTTCAGGACGAAGTTTGTCCGGAGGGATGCCAGACGGAACAGGGGAGTGAGGCTGCGGAAGATGCCGGTTCGCCGGAAGCGGCGCCCCAAGACCTGAAGGGTCAATTGGCGGAGCTGAACGACAAATACTTACGCCTTTATTCGGATTTCGACAACTATCGCCGCCGGGCCAATAAGGAAAAGTTGGAAATGATCAAGACAGCCTCGTCGGGTGTCGTTTTGTCACTGCTGCCTGTCATAGACGATATGGAACGGGCGCTCAAGGCCATCCGGGAATCGGAAGAAGGGGCGGGGCAGGCTGCCTTGCTGGAAGGTGTTGAGTTGATATACAACAAATTGATGGGTACGCTGAAGCAACAGGGACTGAGCGAGTGCGAGGTGTGCGGCAAGCCGTTCGATGCCGAGACCGCCGAGGCGGTGGCGCAGATTCCCGCGCCCGAAGAAGGCAAGAAGGGTTTTGTATTGGACGTGGTTCAAAAAGGATATGCGCTGGAAGGCAAGGTGTTGCGCTTTGCCAAGGTGGTGGTGGGCTGTTAATCGGAAAGGAAGGTAACAATGGCAGACAAGCGAGATTACTACGAAGTGCTGGGGGTGGCCAAGGGCGCCTCGGCCGACGAGATAAAGAAAGCCTACCGCAAGCTGGCGCTCAAGTACCATCCTGACCGCAATCCGGGAGACAAAGAGGCCGAAGAGAAGTTCAAGGAAGCGGCCGAGGCCTACGGAGTGCTGAGCGATCCGGAAAAGAAACAGCGCTACGACCAGTTCGGCCATGCGGGCATGGGCGGCGCCGGGGGATTCGGCGGCGGCATGGGCGGCATGAGTATGGAAGACATCTTCAGCCAGTTCGGCGATATTTTCAGCGGGTTCGGCTTTTCGGGCTTCGGGGGCGGCGGACGTTCGGGCCGGCGCACCGTGGTGAAGGGCTCGGACCTGCGGGTAACGCTTAAGCTTACCTTGGAGGAAATCGCCTCGGGCGTTGAAAAGAAGATAAAGGTGCACAAGGCGGTGAGCTGTTCGGACTGCCACGGCACGGGAGCCAAGAACGGCACGGCCATGAAGACCTGTGAGACCTGCCACGGGCAGGGACAGGTGGTGAGCCGCCAGCAGAGCATCTTCGGGGTCATGCAGCAGGTGCACGTGTGTCCGACCTGCCACGGCACGGGCAAGACCATTACCGAGAAGTGCCCCAAATGCAGCGGGCAGGGGGTCACGTATGCCGACGAGGTGATCAGCATACATATTCCGGCCGGCGTGGAAGCGGGCATGCAGCTTTCGGTTTCGGGCAAGGGCAACGCGGCGCCCCAGGGGGGCGTGAACGGCGATCTGCTGGTGTTGATCGAGGAACTGCCGCATACCGAATTCCAGCGCGACCATCAGAACCTGCATTATACTCTGCCCATCAGCTATATGGATGCGGCCTTGGGCTGCTCGACGGAGATTCCGACCCTGGGAGGCAAGGCGCGTATCAAGATAGAGCCGGGAACGCCTTCGGGCAAGCTCCTGAGGCTCAGGGGGCAGGGATTTTCCTCGGTACAGCGGGGCATGCCCAAGGGGGATTTGATCGTCTATGTAACGGTGGATGTGCCCAAGTCGTTGGGCAAGGAAGAAAAGGCCTTGCTTGAAAAGATGCGGGAGATGGAGGGCTTTCAGGTGAAAGCCGGGAAGAAGGAGCCGGGGTTCTTTGACCGGATGAAGGAGTATTTCCGATAAAGTTTTTTTGCCGCTGCGCGGCGGGCTTTTTTCGCCTGCGGCGCAGTTTTTTTGCGCACTGGCGTGCGCGATACGTCGTTACTTTTTTGGTTTTGCCCAAAAAAGTAACCAAAAAAGGCGCGTCCTGCGCGGACGGCGCTCCTCAGCGGAGGGCATTGGTGCTGGCCGGAGGCTTCGGCCGCTCCCGCATCCGGCGCACTTGGCCTGTGCTATGGAATAACTTCCGAGGCTTTGCCTCGAAAGAACCCGCACCCGGCGCTGCGGTCGGTACCTCTGGTGGTTGGTTTAACACGCTTGCTTCGCTTGCGTGTGGCGCAAGTCGCTTTGCTCTTGCGCGGAAAATTTGAGCCTCTGGCGGTTGTTGAGCGCACTCGCTTTGCTTGCGCGCGGTGGGCGCCTTCGGCGAGGGGATCCGGAATCTGGGTTTTGTCTTGCAGTTATTTTTTTCTTAGTTAACATAATATAGATTATATTCAAATTTGAAAACCGCCAAAACAATCCACATGCACATTCCGCAACCAATCCGCCCAACGCCGCAGATCGCCGTCCAATTGCAAATGCCGATGCGCTGGGAAATAAAGCGTTTTGGATGGTGAGATGCAAGGCGGGCGGCTTAGGAACGCGCGGGAGCGTACTTTTGTACGTGACCAAGCGAGCCTAAGCCGCCCAACGCCGCAGATCGCCGTCCAAAACGCTTTATTTCATAAAGACAAGGTAGACGGCTAACAATAAGCACCCAAACGCCGCCACGTGGTTCCAGTGAAGCTGCTCGCCTTTGAACATGAACATGGCTATGGCGGTAAAGACTATCAATGAGATGGCTTCCTGTATCACCTTCAGCTGCACCAGACTGAACGGGCCGCCGTTTTCGCGGAAGCCGATGCGGTTGGCCGGAACCTGACAGGCGTATTCGAACAGGGCGATGCCCCACGAGAACAAGATGACCAGGATCAGCGGCCAGCTCGTGCTGATTTTCATTTCCTGCAGTTTGAGGTGCCCGTACCAGGCCAAGGTCATGAAGACGTTGGAAACCAAGAGCAGCAGAATGGTGTAAAGCCCGTTCATCGGATTCGTTTTAGTAAGCGCCATACCCGCTCGCCGACGCGAAAAAACGTAGTGTGGCGTTCTATCCGGGAGTACGTTACAGGTATTGCACCGAAACTTGAATTAAATTGCGCAATCGATTCTATATTAGAACCTTCAAAATCAAATACAAGATTTTTTGAAGCGGCGTAGCGGATGCCTTCCCACTGCAGGAGACTGCCCGCGCCCATGTCGTGGGCAAGCGTATCGTAGCCGTGGGTCAGACTATAGCAGGTGGTGTCGTCGTGCACGAACAACCCGCAGGCCATAATCCGGTCTTGGGCATCGGCAAGCGCAATCAGCCGGCCGGCATCATGCTGTTGTATGGCCCGGTATAGGTTCCGTACTGTTTGCGGTGGATACGGTGAACGCAAACCCTGCCGGTGGAACGTTTCGGTCTGCAACGCTATAAGCGGTTCGATATCATCGATTTCCACTGTTTTCAGCAGGCGTTCGGCCTTACGTATCTGCCGTTGCCGTGGCGGTTTGACGTTGCGGTAAACTGCCTCCAGGTCAGAGAGGTCTTCCAGGCGGTGACTCTGCCTCCTTACGACCTTCATTCCCTGTTTTGCGGCAAAACGGCATTCTTCTTCATTCAATGCGAAACCTACATTTATGCAGATTTGCCGCTTTGGGGGAATTTGGGCGAGCATCTTGATGAAATCGCTTCTGTCGGAAAGATAAGGCCCGGCGTGCTGGGTCAGCGGCGGCATCGCGCAGAGGCTGAACATGCCTAAGCGACGGATGCAGGCCATATTCCAACGTGCACCGCCCTCCGTTTTCAGTATCATCCGTTCTTGGGAGGGGCAAACAGCCTCCCACCACCAGTCCTGTATAAATAAGGAATTTTGCGTCAACGACTTATTCATGGTTCAGGATGGTGTTGAAAAGTTGCAGGAACTGCCCTGCCTGCTGTTCCCTCGAGAACAGACGGGCTATTTCCGGATGCACCCCGATTTGCGTGCTTCCCGTCTGTTTCCACTTATTGTATTGGTTTTCAATAAATGTTTCTACGCTTTCTACATCGGTGGCCGCCAGTCCGCAATCGTATCGGCGTATAAGTTCTTCCAGATAGCTTCGGTCGCCCGGAATCAAAAGCAAGGGCTTCCCCACCGCCAGGGCCTCGAAAAATTTGGTGGTCATCACCCCTTTCGGCCCCTTGGCATCCGACACATTGGCCAGCTGCAGCAAGAGGGATGCCTGGTTCAACAAGGCCGACACCTGTTCGGCCGGCACATAGCCCGAACACTCGGTTACATCCCCTATTCCGTACTTTTCCGCCTCCTTTTTAATGAATTGCATCGTATCGCCGTCGGTATGCCAGCAGATGCGGAAATCGTGTCTGCCTAACCTGCCCGACTTTATCAGGTTGGAAACCGCCGCAAACAGCCATTCGGGATTGCGGTTCCCCACGCTGATCATCCGCCCGGTGAACACGATACGGAAACACGGATCCGGCTGTGGTGCGGGAAAGAATAGTTCGGGGTCGTATCCGTTGTAAATCAGGTGAGTATTCGGATTGAAACGTTTCAGGAAATCGCGGTGCCATTCGGAAACGCTCACTACGGCGGCAGCCTTTTTCAGAACCCTGTTCCGTTCTTTGAGCAGGTGCCGGGTAAGGAGTGCGGCGAATGGCAGGCGGTGCGTAAGGTACGAGCGGTCGGGATACTGCTCCACGATGTCGCGCAAATCGGCCACCAAAGGTACGTGGAAGTGGTTGGCCAGTTTTGCCGCCGCCCGGAGAGGAAAGGTACGGTAGGTGCTGCACAGCACCAAATCGTAGCCGTCCCAAGCCTTATCTTTCTGTATTTCTTTAAATAACCTTTTGTCTTTGTAATGGAAAAACAGGTCGCGGAACATCAGGCGCAACCATTCGCCCCGGGGCCTGGGCATGGAAAGGGAGCTATAGAAGCGTATGCGCTTTACGTCTCCGGCCGTATTTTCCAGGAAGGCAAAGCGCCGGTCGTCGGAACACTGCTCGCACACCACATCGGCCGTGCAGCCCATACGGGGCAGATATTTGCACAGGTAGCCCATGCGGGGAGCGAATTCGGGCGGGAAAGCGTCGCAGACAATCAGGACCTTCATAGCAGGGAACTTATGGTGCTTTCTTCCGAAATCGTATCGGGAGATTCCATATTGGCTAAGTAATCAAGCACATAAAGATAAAACGAACGTGCCCAGGGGACGGCGGCTCCCGGATAGGCGCTGCCGGTAAGCGTGGTGTTGTGCCACAACAGGCAGATATCGCCCCCGAACCGTCTTGTCTTTTCGAAAAGACCGGCGCAGTATTCCTTGGCGGCATCTTCGTTAAGGTACATATACTCTTTTTGATAGAGCGTGCTGTCCATAACGGTGAGCGGGTGCAGAACCAGTTTGGAAAGCGTGCCGCGCGCGGGGTCGATCCACACCACGGGACGGCTGGTGCCCAGGCGGAAACCTGCCACGTCCGCATATCCCATCGTAAAGTCGTCGGTGATGCCGATTTTTTCGAGCTTACGGAAGTCTTCCGGTTCACGGGAGCGAAGGTAGTGGCTCCTGAAGAGGAATATCTTGTTGCGGCCGATGCCAAGCCTACGTTTGGCAAACAGTTCCAACTGCTTCTTTTCCAATAAAGACGCCCCTATTTCGGCCGCCGAATAACTGCCGTGCAAGCCCAAGAGAACCTTGTGTGAGGCTATTTCCTGCAGCAGGCGCCGGATGCGTTTGCGGCGGAGTCTGTAATGTGGTTTGTCGTACACATGCACGCCGCCGGCCTTGATGAAGTAGATGGTCTGGCAGGGGTACGGCATCTTCTTGAGGTGTTCCTCTTCGGCCTGGAACATCCATGAGAAGGTGTCGTAAGGGTCGTCAATTTTGCCGAAAAACACCTTCAGGGCATACAGGAGGCCTTTGCCGTGTATGGTTTCGCGGGCTACCGACCTGAGGCTCTTGCAGAAAAACGGCTGGTCCAAATCGTGTGTGACCCATACCTTGCCCACCTTGGGCTCTGGTTCGGGAATGTCCTTGCCCGCGCTGCGGAGCCATTGGCGTATCAGTAGTCCATACTCGTCCACCAACGGGCGGCTGAGCAGGTTGTGCCTGTAGGCAAGCGACTGCTTTCCGGGGAAACGCCCGTGAATGTCGCGAACCTCGCGGCGGCATATTTCCTCGTAGCGGCTCAGAAAGAAGAAAGCCGAGGCCGGAAGGTCGGCGTGAACCAGTACGGTATCCCCCCTTTTCTCCACTTCCGGTCTGCCATAGAGAAAAGGGATTCCATTGATTTCCTGTATCGATTGAGGAATGGAAGCCGCCTTGCCGTAGTTTTCGGCCTCAAAAAATCCGGAAGGGATAAAGACGAGGTCGTAATGCCCGAACTTGTCTTCATCAGCCGTATAGCCGATGCGGAAGGTGCGCAGGATCGCCTCGTCGTCCAGACCCGTTAAAAAACGTAGTAAATATGCCAGCGCGTTTTCGTGTAAAGTCATGGCATTAACTGTTTTGAAGGATGATGCGGGCTATTTCCGCCCCTGTGTTTCCCTGCCCGTACAGCCCCGGCACGAAGTTTCGGGTATCGGACTCCCATACTGTACCTGCGGTTTCCGTAATTTTATCCACGTCGCTGCCAACCAGAATGTTGCAGCGGTTTTCCACCAATTCCGTCCATTCGGTTTCTTCGCGCAGGGTCAGGCACATCTTTCCGAAGAAGTAGGCTTCCTTCTGCACGCCCCCGCTGTCGGTCATCACGAAATGGCAGTGCTGCAACAGAAAAACCATTTCTAAATAGCCCACAGGCTCGATAAAGCGGATGTTGGAGCGGTCGAAACCGTAGCCGTTATCCTGCAGGCGTTTGCGCGTGCCCGGATGCAGGGGCATAACCAGCGGCATCCGTTCGGCCACCCGATCCAAGGCCTGGAAAATACGGTTCAGAACCGTAGGATTCGATGTATTTTCAATTCGATGGATAGTGCACAGAACAAAATTATTACATTCTTTTATATCAGGTATCGGTTTAGCCTTTGGGCTGTAGAATACGGCGGCATCCTGCATCAGGTCGCCGACCCTGAAAATGCGGGCGGAAAGCCGGTCGAAGCCCTCCTTTTGGAGGTTCTTGACCGCCCGGTCTGTGGGGCAGAACAAGAGCCTAGACATGCGGTCGGCCAGCACGCGGTTCAGTTCTTCCGGCATCCGGTCGTTGTAGGAACGCAGTCCGGCTTCCACATGAATCAGCTCGATGCCGCACTTGGCCGCCGCCAATGCCCCCGTCAAGGTGGAATCGGTGTCGCCATAGACCAGCACCCACCGGGGCTTTTCCCTTTCAAGCACGCGCGCTATTTCCTGCACGGTCTTTCCCAATACGGAGGCGGCGTTCCGTTCCCCCTCGGGCATCGTTTCCTTGCTGATTCCCAAGTGATAGCGGGCAGAAGGAATCTCCAGTTCGCGAAAAAAGACCTCCGACATGGCATCATCGTAATGCTGCCCGGTATGGATGATGAATTCCTCGATTCCGGGCTGTCCGGCAAAGGCGCGGCTCAGGGCGGCGGCCTTGACGAACTGAGGGCGCGCTCCCACCACGGTGGCTATCTTTATACTGGGCTGATGAATGGACATCGGGCGTGTGGTATGGTACAGGCAACAAATGTATGAAAAAAAACACGTATTTTTACCACCCTGTACGGGACGGCGCAAGCCTCTCGGTAAACATTTGTGAACCATGCAGATAAAAGAAGTCATCTCCACTGCGGACAAAAAGGCCTGGCATAAGTTCCAGCGCGATTTTTACCGGAACGACCCCAATTTCTCGGCGCCTTTCGAGAAAATGGTCGAAGCCATCTTTACGCCCGGCAAGAACGAGTTCTACGAAAATGGAGCGGCCACCCGCTTTCTGCTTTACGATGACAACCAGCAGATTATCGGTCGTACGGCGGCTTTCGTGAACGGCAAGAAGGCCTATACGTTCCAGCAGCCTACGGGCGGCATGGGCTTTTTCGAGTGCATCGATGACCAACAAGCGGCCAACATGCTGTTCGATGCCTGCCGGGACTGGCTGCAGAATCATGGCATGCAGGCCATGGACGGGCCGATCAACTTCGGGGAGAACGACAACTACTGGGGCTTGCTCGTGGAGGGCTTCTCGGCTTCCGGCTGGGGCATGAACTACAATCCCCCCTACTACAAGAAACTTTTTGAAAACTACGGCTTTAAACTCTATTTCGAACAGGTGAGCAACCTGCTCGACTACACCAAGCCCTTTCCCGAACGCTTCTGGAAAGTGGCCAACTGGGTGCGTTCCAAGCCCGAATATTCCTGCCGCCATCTGGAAATGAAGAAGGTGGAACGCTATATGCACGATATGAAAGAGGTGTATGACGACGCCTGGCGCTTCCACGAAAACTTCGTGCCCCTGCAGACCGAAACCATGCGCAAGGAACTGCGCGAGGGCAAGGGGCTGATCGACGAGCGCATGATTTGGTTCGCCTACTGCAACGACGAGCCCATCGCCTTTCTGGTGATGATTCCCGATGCCTCGCCCATCTTCCGTAAGTTTGATGGCAAATTAACGTTAATCAATAAGTTGCGTTTCCTTTGGATGAAGCGGCGGCACGTGATGACCCGCACCCGGCTCACGATTATGGGCATCAAGCCCAGGTACCAGCGCGCCGGCATCGAGTCGCTGCTTTTCTGGCATCTCAACGAAGTGATGAAGAAACTGAGCTACACCCATCTGGAACTTTCGTGGGTGGGCGACTTCAACCCCAAGATGCGCGCCCTGCACGAAAACGTGGGCGCCGAGTTCCATCAGCGGCATTATACCTACCGTATCCTTTTCGATGAGAACCGGGAATTCGAACGTTCTTCGATCATCGCCAAGGATACCCGCGAGAAGTATTTGAAAGAAGAAGGCAAATAATTATCAATCAACAATAAAACCTTACAGAGATGAAATTTGCGAGGATAAGCGGGGCCGTATGTTTGTTCGGCTTGAGCTTGGCAATGGTAAGCTGCTGTACGAAAAACGGGGCGAAACCCGCCATTATCGACAGGCAGCCGGTGGAAATCAAAGACGGACGGCTCAGCCCCGAAGCCCTGTGGGCCATGGGACGCCTGGGCGAAGTGGCCGTAAGCCCCGATGGGCAGTATGTGGCCTATTCGGTCCGCTACTACAGCGTGGCCGAGAACAAGGGCAACACCGACCTCTATCTGTGCGACATCGACGGGCAGAACGTACGCCGCCTGACCCGTACCGCCGCCTCCGAAAACAATCTGTGCTGGCTCAACGAACATACCCTGGCCTATCTCTACCCCGCCGGCGACGGCATGCAGATGTTCGGAATCGACTTAAAGAACGTATTTAAGGTAGATGTGGCAAACGGAACGATTGCAGATACTTATAAGCAGTTAAAGCCAGTTCAGATTACCTCGATTCCCGGGGGGATGGAAGGCTTCAGGCTGAGTCCCGACCAAGGCAAGATCGCCTTCGTGCGCCAAGTGCAGGCCGAACCCACGGTTCAGGACCGCTATCCCGATTTGGATAAGTCGAGCGGCATGATTTTCAACGACTTGAACTACCGTCACTGGGACGAATGGGTCAGCGGCATCCCCCATATCTTTGTTTCCGAACTGAGCGGAGCCGACCTCAATACGGCTTTGGGTTCGGTAAAGGCATCGCAACCGGTTGACATCCTGAAAAATGAACCCTACGAGTCGCCCGTAAAACCTTTCGGCGGCATCGAACAGTTCGCCTGGAGCACCGACGGTCAATACCTGGCCTACACCTGCCGCAAGCTTACCGGCAAGGACTACGCCCTCTCCACCAACACCGACATCTATCTGTACAGCCCCGAATCCGGCTCTACGGTAAACCTGAGCGAAGGCATGATGGGCTATGACGTGAACCCCGCTTTCAGCCCCGACGGCAAGTACCTGGCCTGGGAAAGCATGGAACGCGACGGCTACGAATCCGACAAGAGCCGTCTGATGCTGCTCAACCTGCAGACCTCCGAAAAGACGGATGCCACGCGCGATTTCGACCAGAACGCCAACGGCCTGCAGTGGAGCGCCGACAGCAAGTACATCTATTTTATAAGCAACTACCACGCCCTCTCGCAGATTTACCGCCTGGAAGTGGAAAGCAATGCGATAGAATGCCTTACAGGCGGTGTTCACGACTACAACAGCGTGTATCCCGTAAACGAAAACCTCTTGCTGGGTACGCGCGCCTCCATGTCCACACCCGAAGAAATGTTCTCGGTTGACCTGGGCGCCGCCGATGCGGATGCCATCCATCCCCAGACGCAAATCAGCTTTATCAACAAGGACATCATGGACAGGCTGGATGCCGGCAAGGTGGAAGAACGCTGGATCAAGACCACCGACAACAAGAAGATGCTGGCCTGGGTCATTTATCCGCCCCACTTCGATCCCGAAAAGAAGTACCCCGCCCTGCTCTACTGCCAAGGCGGCCCGCAGAGTACGGTGAGCCAGTTCTGGAGCTATCGCTGGAACCTGCAGATCATGGCGGCCAACGACTATATCATCATCGCGCCCAACCGCCGCGGCCTGCCCGGCTTCGGCATGGAATGGCTGGAACAGATAAGCGGCGACTACGGCGGACAGAACATGAAAGACTACCTCTCGGCCATCGACGACCTGTGCAAGGAACCCTATGTGGATAAAGACCGTCTGGGTTGCGTGGGCGCCAGCTACGGGGCGTTCTCGGTGTATTGGCTGGCCGGTCATCACGAAAAGCGCTTCAAGGGCTTCATTGCCCACGACGGCATGTTCAATCTTGAACAGCAGTATGCCGAAACCGAAGAACTTTGGTTCACCAACTGGGATCTGGGCGGCCCCTTCTGGGAAAAGGACAACAAGGTGGCTCAGCGCAGCTACGCCAATTCGCCCCACCGTTTCGTGGATAAGTGGGACGCGCCTATCTTCGTGATCCACGGGGAGTTGGACTACCGCATCCTGGCCTCGCAGGGCATGGCGGCCTTCAATTCGGCCGTGTTGCGCGGCATTCCCGCCGAACTGCTGATTTTCCCTGACGAAAACCACTGGGTGCTGCAGCCGCAGAACGGCATCCTTTGGCAACGCCGTTTCTTCCGCTTTTTGGATAAGTACGTAAAGGGACTTTCCGATGCCGAACTGGATGCCAAGTATTACGGTGAACAGGCGTTCAGCATGAAGGATCCCTTTGGCGACCAGGCGCAGCGTGTGGCCAAGGGCGGCTCCAAAGAACAGAATACAGAAAAGCAGGTGGCTCAATAATTTGCAATTCAACGGATCATTCGCCATGCGACGAATCCTAAAATCCGCACCACGTCCCTGCCGGTCAAGGCCGACAGGGACGTTCCTGCTTTATGGAGAGGGGAAATCCCCCCGCCCCACGCTGTGGCTGCTCTTCACCACCTTCTTCAGGATCGGGCTTTTTACGGTGGGGGGCGGTTATGCCATGCTGGCGCTGGTGCGCAAGATCATCGTGAACGACCGGCACTGGATCGACGAGGACGAGTTTGTGGAAACCATCGCCGTGATGCAGAGCCTGCCGGGTATCTTTGCCGTGAACACGGCCCTGAGCGTGGGCAACCGGGTCAAGGGCAAGGGCGGAAGCATCGTGGCGGCCCTGGGGGCGGTACTGCCCTCGATCGCCATCGTGCTGGCATTGGCCATCTTCGCCCAGTCGGCCAAGAGCAACCCGGTGGTGGAAAGCTGCTTTAAGGGCATACGCCCCTGCGTGGTGGCGCTGATCCTCTCGCCGGCATTGCAGATGGTGCGCAAGGCGGGCATTACCTGGCGCAACTTCTACCTGCCGGTGGCGGCCACGGTGCTGGTGTGCGCGGCGGGTGTGTCGCCCGTGTGGGTGATTCTGGCGGCGGGGCTGCTGGGTGCCGCCCACGGGTACTACCTTAAGCGGAAAGGAGGGGCGGCATGACCTATCTGCTTCTCTTCTACGTGTTTTTCAAGCAGGGACTGCTGGGATTCGGGGGCGGTTACGCCATGCTCTCGCTCATGCAGTACGACGTGGTGGAACGCTACGCCTGGATCGATTCCCGGCAGTTCGCCGACATCGTGGCGCTGAGCCAGATGACGCCGGGGCCGGTCTGCATCAACGCGGCCACCTACGTGGGCTATCATGCGGCCTTCGATGCCTGCGGCAGCGTGTGGGCGGGGATCGCCGGCTCGCTGGTGGCCAGCCTCGCCGTCTGCCTGCCGTCCCTCTTCCTGATATGGATCGTGATGGCCTTCCTGATGCGCCACAAGCGCAACCCGCTGGTAAACGGGGTCGTGGGCGGCTTCAAATTAGTATCGGTGGCGCTGATCGCTTCGGTGGCGGTCATGATGATGAACGCCTACAACTTTATCGACTACAGGAGCGTGCTGATTTTCGCGGCGGTCTTCGCCGCCTCTTTCCATAAGAAGTTCAACCCTATCCTGGCCATTCTGCTGTGCGCGCTGGCCGGGTTCATACTGTATCGCTGATGGCCTTCTTTCATCACCATATCATTACAGGACCCATCCACAGCCGCCGACTGGGGCTTTCACTGGGGGTGAACCTGCTGCCGACCCAAAACAAGGTGTGCAACTACGACTGCGTGTATTGCGAGTGCGGCTGGAACACGGTGGATGCCGCCGAACCGGAGCAGCTGCCTGCCGTGCGGGAGGTACAGTCGGCCTTGAAACAGGCATTGACGGAGCTGAAAGCCAAGGGGATGCGTCCGGACTCGGTTACCTTTTCGGGCAACGGGGAACCCACCCTGCATCCGGCTTTCGGGGAGATTGTGGCGGTGGTGAATGATTGTGTTGAAAGTTTCTATCCCGAAAATCCGCCCGTCCTGACGGTGATTTCGAACGCCACGCAGATCGGCCGCCCGGAGGTGGCTGAGGCTCTGGCGCTGTGCGGTAAGGTGCTTTTGAAACTGGACGCGGGAACGCCGGAGATGTACGCGCGCATAAACCGCTTGCGGCAGGGGTTCCGACTGGGAACCTATAGGCAGGAAGAAAGCCCTGAGGCCTATTACGGGTGCTTGCTGCGGAACTTGGAACGCTTCCCCTACCCGTTTACGGTGCAGACCCTGCTGTTTCGGGGCGAGAACGAGGGAGAAACGATCGACAATACCTCGGGGGCGGAATGGGATGCCTACGTGGAACGGCTTTCGCTAATCAGGCCGCAGGGGGTCATGCTCTACGGACTCGACCGGGAAACGCCGGCCAAGAAACTGCAGAAACTGAGTGCGGAGGAACTGGAGGCCAAGGCGGAGGAACTGCGGCGCCGGGGATTCAACAACGTTAAAGCCTTTTTTTAGATGAAGATAAGCGAATATCCGATTTCTGTATATCAGGATTTTCAGAAGGCGGTCTTGGGGGATGCCAAGTTCTCGCAGAAACTGATCGACGGGGGCTACCCGGAATGGGCGGCTTTCGCCAACGGCATCTTGGGCGACGAAAAGGCGGTGCTGTGGCTGCTCAAGAATGGCTTCCCCGAAATGGGGGTACTGGCCAACGGCATGGATGATGAGCCGGCGGCCATGAAGTGGCTCTCGCAACACCCTTCTCCTTTTTATTATGCGTTCTGCCAGGCTACTAAGAAGGATAAGGAGGCTCTTGCCTGGCTTGAAGCGCATGGGTTTGCTGCTTTTGTGATTTTGGCGGAGGCTGTGCGGGAGGCCATGAGGAGGAGGATTAAAAGCGAGACTTTTTGGTATCGGATTAAGTGGTGATTTTTTCGCGCTGGCGCGCGACGCTATGTTACTTTTCTTTGTCTTGCCAAAGAAAAGTAACCAAAAGAAAGGCGCGTCCTGCGCGGACGGCGCTCCTATGGCGGAGGGCAAATGGTGCTTGCCAGAGGCTTCGGCCGCTCCCGCACCCCGCGCGCTTGGCCTGTGCTATGGAATAACTTACGGGGCTTCGCCCCGCAAGAACCCGCACCCTGCGCTGCGGTCGGTACCGCTGGTGGTTGGTTTAGCGCAAGTCGCTTCGCTCTTGCGCGGTGGGCGCCTTCGGCGTAGGGCGCGAATCGCTTCGCTCTCGCGGGATTAAAAAAATAGCCTCGGATTTCCGAGGCTATTTTTTTCTTTAGTTGACCAGCACCTTTAGGTGCGAGGTTCCGGACTTTATTATGTATAGGCCGGAGGTCTGGACTGGGATTTCGGTTTGGGTGCCTTGGTAGAGTTGCTGGCCTAAGGTGTTGTAGAGGGTTATCTCGCCTTCGGCGTTCTGGACGTGGATAATGTGCTCCTTTACGTAGGCCTGCAGGCGGGTCTTGGAGTTGTTCAGGCCTTCGTTGGCTACTCCTGAGGTGTTGATGTGCCAGGTGAAGGTAATCTGTTTCTTGGGGCGACCGTCATCGTATTCTACTACGTTGGCGTTCTGCAGGCTCAGGATGAAGGGACGGTTGCTGTAGAACTGGAAGATGCCGTTTTCTTCCTTGTAGTCTGTGTTGGGCACCGTCTGGCGGGTGTCGGCGTAGCGCAGGGTGTAGGTGCTGCGCTTGCCGCCTATCGTCATCTCGCCTGTCAGGTCGAAGGGCGTGTTCGGGGCCACGTTCGCCGAGTCCGACTGCGGGTCGAATTCGTAGGTGGCGTTCCGGTTGCGGGCGGTCAGTATATTATATAAGGTAGATAAGGGCATGCGGTTGTCCTCGCCGTCCACTTCGTCTATCCTGCCCAGTCCGTTCAGGTTGATTTCCCTGAGCTTGTTTTCCGAGAAGTCGAGGTCTTGCAGGTTGATGCAGCCCGATACGTCCAGGGCCGTGAGGCGGTTCTCGGAGCAGTCGAGTTCCTTCAGTGTGTTCAGGCTGCCCAGTTCGAGCGCCTCGATTAGATTGTCGGAGCAGTCGAGTTTCTCCAGTCGCGTGGAGTCGCCGACGGCCAGGGCCAGCACCTGTTCTCCCGACACTTCCAAGGCCGTAAGGTAGCCCTTGTTGTCCGAAGGCAGTATCTGCACCGTATAGATGCCGGCGGCGGCATAGCGGTGTTTTAGTTCCTTGTCGGAGTCCTTGGCCTCCGGTGTTCCATCAGTGAACGCCTTGACAGTATTCGTATTGCCGTCCCCCCAATCCACCGTGAAGCCTCCCCGACCCTCGATCTCGATTTCCTTCTCCCGGTTGGCCTGCGCCTGCCAGATCAAGCCCACTCCGCGGGCAGGAATCACCACCGTATCGGGGTCTTCCCCAAAGGGTGCTGTTACGGTAACCATGTGATGCACATATACCGGCTGCAAGGAATCGGGATGGTAGGGAAAATACGTTTCATCCTCTATATATGCATTATCCATAAAGTCCTCATTATACAGGCGTATGCAATAGTTCCCCTGCCTGTTGAATCGGAACTTGCCCACCGTTTCCGAGTATTCGGAAGTGATATTGGAGTCGGCCAGCGACCACACGGCATATTCCGGCTTAGCATTCATCAGGTTCATTTCTTCCGATAAATCCAATACCTTGTCCAAGGCCACGCTATCCGTTCTGACTTGCGGTGACATACATAAATACCGTACACACTTATCCTTTAGGATAGAATGGAACCCGGCTATATCCGCCAGCGACAATTGATTATCGCCTAAATTTACAGTTCCCAGCGTATCCCTGACAAAATCGGGAAGAAGCAACAATCTTAACGCATTCCCATGGCAATCAAGTTCCAAAAGTTTAGTATTCTTTGATGTGTTCAATTCCGTCAACGAATTATAATGACAATGTAGATATTTCAAATTTATCTGCCGTGTTACATCCAATGTATTCAATGAATTTCGGAAACAGCTCAATTCTGTCAATTTTGAATTTTGCGACACATCCAATTTTGTCAACGAATTATCGTTACACCATAACGACGTCAATTCCACATTCTTCGATACATCCAATTCCGTCAACAAATTATAATCACACCATAATTCCGTCAAATTTACATTCTTCGTTACATCCAATTCCGTCAGTGAGTTGACATAACAATACAGACGCTCCAAATTTATATTTTTCGACACATCCAATTCCGTCAACGATTCACTGGAACAAACCAACTCCGTCAAAAGTCCGTCGGATGTTTGACTATAAAGCAGAACGTGTCTATCTGCCGCATCATTATAGGTATGGGTTACCGATACATTTTCATCTTCTCCAGTTCCTCTTCCCGAAATTTTCTCCTTTGTTCCGTCGCCCCACTCTACGATAAAGGTTTCTCCTTCTGTTCCTCCAAACGAAAAATCCTTTTCCTCTCCGGCTTCCACTTTCCATGTAAAACTTACGGTGTCGCAGGGGTCGTATTCGGGCTCATCCAGGTCGTTGGGGGCGGTAACGGTTAGATAATAAACAACCACCATTCCGGAGGTGTCGACGGGTTCGCCATTACTATATTTCCAGCCTCGGTTTTTGATGCTTGTGTTTTTCATTACGATACGATAGGTTCCCTGATTATGGAATGTTACCATCCCTTGGTCAAAATCATAGGCATTTTCCAATAACGGGTCAAATGTCACATCTGTCTTGACGCCGTTAAACTCCATTTCCGAACGGATGTCCCATATTTCTCCAGCTTGTACCGTATCATAAATAGATTGAGGTTCTAAATCTGGATCCAAGGGTGTGCCCCAAAGCAGTGCACTACTATCATTTGCCGATAAGGATATTCTATTTGCAACGGATAACGGAATATGGTTGCCTTGACACTGAGCAAAAATACGGGTGTGGTTTAATTTTAAAAAGGACAATTCATTATGCGAACAATTCAGGTATGACAACTTCGTGTTTTTCGTTACGTCCAATTCCGTTAACGAATTACCGTTACAATACAACTCCGTTAAATTCACATTTTTCGTTACATCCAGTTCCGTCAACGAATTATTATAGCAACTCAAAATCTCCAAAACGGGATTTTTCGTTACGTCCAATTCCGTCAACGAGTTACCATAACAATACAACTCTTTCAAATTCGCGTTCTTCGTTACATCCAATGCCGTCAATAACCTGCCAAAAACCTCCAGTCTTGTTAAAAGAAATTTTGGTGTATCTCCATATAAAACAACAGTTTTATCTATCGTATCCTCATAGGTTCCCAAGTGCATCCCAAACATGCCACGTCCCACCGATTTCGATCCATCACCCCACTCCAGGATGTACTTTTTCCCATATGTCCCATTAAACACAAAATTCTTTTCCACACCGGCTTCCACCTTCCATGTCCAGCTTACGGTATCGCAAGTGGGAAATATAAGTTCTTCGGGCGATTGTTGGGCGGTATCCCTTACGCTAAAATAGTACCAACATTCTACAAGGGAGGTGTCTTTTCCCCCATTGTAGTTGTCGTAGTTATTCTTTATGCTGTTATGTGTTTTTACCCCATAATGCCCCGGACGATGGACATACAGGCAGCAACTTTTCCATGTATAATCGGATTCATCGGCTCTTTTCCAATCGGAAGTTGGCGTTGTTCTGCGATAAATATCCATGATGGATAAAGGGACATCCAAACAAAAGACATCTAAAGAATCACCCGTAAAAAGATTGTCGGTATATTCAATATATTGCGGCCCCAATTGCCATGAAGTCATATTCTCGAGCGGAAACGTAGAGAAAGAAGAAAGAGGGATTTGATTTTCATAGCAATTCAATTCCGTCAAGTTTACATTCTTCGTTACATCCAATCCTTTCAATAGATTGTCTCTACAATCCAAGCTTTCCAAAATAACATTCTGCGATACATCCAATATGGTTAGTGAATTATCATTGCAATTCAGATACTTTAAATTCACATTCTTTGTTACATCCAATTCTTTCAACAAGACAGCATAACAACGCAAATGCTCCAAATTTACATTCTTCGTTACATCCAGCTCCATCAACGGATTATCGCCACAATCTAAATACGTCAAATTTACATTCTTCGTTACGTCCAATTCCGTCAACGAATTACCGTTACAATGCAACATTGTCAAATTCACATTCTTCGTTACATCCAATTCCGTTAATATATTATAATGACATTCCAGCCACTCCAAATTCACATTCTTTGTTACATCCAATTTTCTTAACCAGTTAGATTCACAATCCAGATACCACAAATTTTCATTCTTCGTCACATCCAATTCCTTTAACGAATTCTCAGTACACAGGAACCACCCCAAATTCACATTTTTCGTTACATCCAATGCTGTTAACGAATTATTGGAACAATTCAAACTCTTCAAATTCACATTTTTCGTTATATCCAATTCTGTCAACGAATTCTCCGCACAAGACAGGTACGTCAAATTCACATTTTTCGACACATCTAATTCCTCCAACGAGTTACGATAATGCACCAATTCTGTCAAAAGGCCGTCTGGTGTTTGGCTATAAAACAGAACATGCCTATCTACGGCCTCATCATAGGTATGGGTTACTGGTACACTCCAACCGTTTCCTATAACTTCCTCCCGCGTTCCGTCGCCCCACTCTACGATAAATGTTTCGCCTTCCGTTCCTCTAAACGAAAAACTCTTTTTCACACCCGCTTCCACTTTCCAGGTAAAACTTACGGTGTCGCAGTGGTTGGTTTCCTGGGCCTTGCGGCGCATGGCGGACAGCTTTTCTTGCGACAGGGGCGGGGCTTCGGACATCCTTTCCCTGCTTTCCTGACGGAGTTCCTCCATCCGCTTGGTTTCCTCGCTTCTCCTTGCCTCGTAGTAGGCCTTGCATTCTGCAGCCCTGTTCTTTTCTATATTGCTGCTATACAACTCTTTCTCGCGCTCCATCCGCGCCTTGGTTAAATCCATGGACGGCATCTGCATGATGGGGCTTGCCATTACCGGGTTTTCGGCCTTCTGCGGCAGGGCGTAGAGCGTTATCGGCCTTTTTTCCTGTGCGTTGGCAAAGTTGAAGGACGCGCAGGCCATCATGGCCAGGCACAGCCCTGTAAGGAGTAGGCGGAACTTTTTCATCTTTCCTTTTATTTAGGTAATTACTATTGGTTTACAATAAAAAAGGAGAACCTGTCGCTTAATCGCAACAGATTCTCCTCGTCGCAATAATGCGGGGCGAAAACGCCTTTACGCCCCCCTGTAGCGGTGCAAAGATAATGATAAATTTACATTCACGCAATGTAACTTATTGTAAATGAATGGATTTTATTATTATAATGCACGCGTACAGCGGTTTATGGCGCGTGGGAGCTTGCGGCAGACTTGCAACAACCGCCAGTGTTTGGCTTCTCCCCGTGCATTATAATAATAAAATTTCACGGACGGAAAGATTCAGGATTTTATTTGTTATGGCAAACAAAATTTCCGCAAAGCCAAGTTTTGTCAATCATACCACCAACAACTTCATTGTCAGTCGAAAAGATCTTGATATATAGCAAAATTGGAGCTCTCTTTCGGGCTTAGAGGCTTATCTCTATTTTGTAGCCGAGGGCGTGGATTAAACGATAGAACATGCCGGCACTGGGGTTGATGGAGCCGTTTTCTATTCGGGAAATGTAGGATTTGGACGTATGGGTTTTCTCTGCCAGTTCCGCTTGGGTCACTTTGGCCTCCTTGCGGCTTTTGTGCAGGATCAATCCGATGTAAAAGTTGTAGGCATCTTCATCGAACTTGTTCCTCTCCGGGGTGCCGGGACGTCCGAACTCTTGGTCGAGTTGCGCGCTGTAATCAACAATTTTGTGATTGTTTGTCTTCATAATAAGCCTCCTTTATGCGTAACGCCTTTCTAATCTCTTTTTTCGGGGTCTTTTGCGATTTTTTGCTGAAGCCATTGAAAAGAACGACTACATTGCCTCGGTCGAAGATAAAGAATATGCGGAACGCCATTCCGTCAAATTCAATCCTCAATTCAAAAAGCCCATCTTGAATCAGCTTGATGAACTTTTTGGGCAACCGTTCTTTGGTGGCGAGAAGAGAAACCACATATTTGACTTTCAACACCTCCTTGTCGGATAGACCGGAAAGGAAGCGCTCAAAGTACCCCCCCGTATGTTAAAATCTTTCTTCTTTCCATTGCAAAGGTATAAAAAGTTTCATTATCTTAAAACTTTTTGGTTCTTTTGTGCCAGAGGTGGCTTTAATATGGGGATAGGCTAAAATTTCGAGGTTCATCGGTGTACGTATTACATACTATAAACCCCAAATGGCCGTTTTATCGAAGTCTTGAGAATTTAACTAATTGCATTAGCCACAATGTCAATTAAATAAAAATTCAATTACTCACTGAAAATTGTTTTTTCACCATAAAGAAACTTTGCCGAAGTGCCCCAAATCCAGCGTGGCCGTGGCGATACCCAGGGCCTTGAACACCCGGCTCATCGTGGGCAGCGTGATGACGCTTCTGCCCTTTTCGAGGCGGGAGATTTGCGCCCGTTGAACACCTATCCGCCTGCCTAACTCTTCTTGGGTCAAGCATTGTTCTTGGCGGGCTTTCCGAATGGCCTCCCCTACAAAATAGGCATGAAGGTCTTCTTTCAGGCGCATTTCCATCCCGTCCCGTTCGGGAGTGCCTTTCTTGCCCCAAACTTCATCCACCATATCCCCCAACGGGGTCAACTTTGTCTTTGCCATATCCTTACCTTTCTTTATCAACAAAATACCGCCTTCGCAGCTCCTCGGCTTTCGCAATTTCCTTGCGGGGTGTCTTTTGCGTTTTCTTTATAATACCATGGGTGGTTGTTGCAAAGATAATGATTGTTTCCACGCAATGAAACATTTTTTTGTGATGGAGCAAAAGCACTCCTATAGAGTATAATCCATAAAAGCCGGTTTTATCGAAGTCTTCAACTGTAAAACCATCGTAACAGAAAAAATATCAGCACTAAATAAAGCCAATGGCAAAGCAATTCCTTTGCCTCGAAAGAAAACTAATCCAGATGCGTGGCGGATGCCTCCGCGGTTTATTTGCGCAAGTCGCTTCGCTCTTGCATTGGCGGGAGGAAGGTAGGGATGAACTGGATTCCGAGGAGTGCGGCTATGCGGAAAAAGCTGGACAGCTGGATGTCGGTCTCCCCTTTTTCCACGCGGGCGATGTAGCTTTGTTTCCGGCCCGCCTGTTCCGCCACTTGCCGTTGGGTCAAGTTCAGTTCGCGCCGACGCTCCCGCAGCAAGGTTCCGTAAAACCACGCGATGGATTCTTCGTCGAACTTGTTCCGCCGGGGCGTTCCAATCTTGCCGTATTCGGCTTCCAGCCGTTGGTTAAAGGTAGGAAGCTTCGCCAGTTTTTCAGGGTTTATCGTTTTCATAGTACCAGTTCTTTTAATATTCGTTCTGCCAACGCTATCTGTTTCTTGTAGTCCTTGCCCGACTTCTTCATAAAGCCATTGAGCAGGATTATCCGCGTACACTCGATGATATTCCGGTGGTCAACGGCAAAGAGGATGGTTCTGTATTCGTTTGCCCCCACCGACACGCGCAGTTCGTATAAGTCGGTGCCTGTCAGGTGCTTCACGAATTTTGTGGGTATGGAGTAAACTCTTGTTATCACGTTGATGGTGTACAGGAATTTAGTCCGCACCCTGGGCGGTAAGGCATCAAAAAACGCATCGAAACAAGGCGTACTGACAATAGCCCTTATTTCTTTGGCCGCCTTGAATGCCTCTTTGTGGTTGCAAATATAACTCATTGGTGATAATTTTACAAATCAAAGCGAGTATTTTTGAATACAGGCTCTATAGTATAAACCCCAAATCGCGGTTTTATCGAAATTTTGGGTGATTTCTGCTATTTTTACGCGACTAAACAGTTGCTTGGCGATGAATCACGATTCCTTTATTTCGCGGCGGTTGCCGGTGGTGGCCTTGGTCTGCGCCCTGTTCATCACCTACCCCAACATCGCCTGGATTCCCTGGAACCTGGCGCAGTTAAGCGCGGGCGAGGAGGCGGAGTTCTGGGCTTTCTTCGTTTTCCGTATCGCCTATTTCTATGCGCTGTTTTACTTTCAGTTGCGCTATAACCTCCGGAAAATCGGGGCGGTTTCCCTCCTGGGACGCATCGGGCGGAACTTCCTCTACACCCTGGTGGGCTGCGCCGCCTTCGTGGGGCTTTCGTACGGGCTGCCGCTCTTGGGCATACAGACCGGCTACGTGGGAAACATCCTTCTCTTTCAATTCTTTGTGCTTTGCCTGCTCTGCAGTTTTATCGGCTATATCTCCGCCCTGTACGAAAGCCGCCGCGAAAAGGAACAGGAAATCGAGCGGCTCAAGATAGAAAATCTGCAAAGCCGCTGCGATGCCTTGGCCAACCAGATCAACCCTCATTTTTTCTTCAACTCGCTCAACGGCATCAATTCCCTGATACGGAAAGGCAATAACGAAGACACGGTGCTGTATGTAAACAAGTTGTCGGATATCTTCCGCTACATTTTGCAGAGCGAGAAGCGCGGCCTGGTTCCCTTGGGCGAGGAACTGGCCTTTACCGAGGCCTTCATGCACGTGCTGGAGGTGCGTTTCGCCAATAAGCTCTCCTATTCGGTCGATGTGCCCGAAAGCGCGTACGGACGGGAACTCCCGGTGCTTTCGCTGCTTCCCCTGATTGAAAACGTTACGGTTCACAATACGATCGACAGCGACCACCGCATGCACCTGAGCATCCGCCTCAACGCAAAAGGCGAGCTGGAGGTTTCCAATCCGGTGTATCCCAAGCTGGTGGAACCCGAGACCCACGGCATCGGGCTTGCGAACCTGTCCCACCGCTTTGAACTGATGATGAAAAAGGACATACGGATAAAGGCCGATGGAATCGTATTCTGTGTTAGCCTACCCCTTAAATAAGACCGGCTTATGCGCGTACTGATTGTAGAAGACGAAACGGTGGCTTACGAAAACATGGTGGACGCCCTGCATTCCATCGACCCTTCGATA
Organism: Ruminococcus flavefaciens; assembly: GCA_023667315.1. Taxonomy (GTDB): domain Bacteria; phylum Bacteroidota; class Bacteroidia; order Bacteroidales; family P3; genus Pullibacteroides. The sequence continues at coordinate 20,947 of JAMPAI010000012.1, read as the reverse complement.
GAGGTGGCCGGCAATACCGAAAGCCTGATCCGCACCAGGGAATGGCTGGAGACCCATGCCAGGCCTGACCTTATCTTTATGGATATCAGGCTCTCGGACGGTTCAGCCTTCCTGCTTTTCGACATGATGAAGGTGGAAAGCCCCGTGGTGTTCACCACCGCCTACGACCAATATGCGCTGGATGCCTTTAAGGTAAACAGCATCGATTACCTGCTCAAACCCATCAAGCCGGAGGAACTGCGGCGCGCCCTCAACAAGTTCCGGCAATGGCGCACGCCCGACCTTCAGGACTATATGGCGCGGCTTGCGGCACTGGCTCCCAAGCCCGCGTATAAGAGCCGGCTGCTGATACCCTGGCGCGACAAGCTGCTGCCGGTGCCGGTGTCGGATATCGCCTGTTTCTACTCCACCAACAAACAGACGCTGGTGCTGCTGAACGACGGCACGCGCCACCCCTACGCCAAGACCTTGGATCAGATTATGGACACGCTCGACCCGGCGGCCTTTACCCGCGCCAACAAACAGTATGTCGTGGCCCGCGAGAGCGTGAAGGACCTTACCGTCTGGTTCGACAGCCGCCTGTTGGTGAACCTGAAGGTGGAAACGCCCGAACCGGTGTATGTAAGCAAGAACCGGGCCAACGGCTTCAAGGCCTGGCTGATGGAGGAATAACCCCCGAATTTCGCTTTTAACCGCCTTTTTCTCGTTTTGACGCCACCTATTATATAACAGGTCTGCCGGGTCTGTAGCTTTGCCTCCGTTTACAAAGCACAGCGCGATGAAATTGCAGACCTTTCTGAACCGTCCCATCCTTTCCGGCGTGTTGTCGCTGTTCGTGGTGCTGCTCGGCATCATCGGCCTGGTGCAGCTGCCGGTGGAGCAGTTTCCGGAGATAGCCCCGCCCACGGTAAGCGTGCGCGCCACCTACACGGGCGCCAATGCCGAAACCATGCAGAAAGCGGTGGTGGCACCCTTGGAAGAGGCCATCAACGGCGTGGAGAACATCAACTACATGACCTCTTCGTCCACCAACAACGGCACGGCTTCCATCAACGTGTATTTCCGTCAGGGCACCGACCCAGACATGGCCACGGTGAACGTGCAGAACCGTATCGCCTCGGCGCAGGGGGTGCTGCCGGCCGAGGTGATACGTTCGGGCATCACGGTGCGCAAGAGCCAGAACAGCACGGCCAAGATCGTGGCGCTGTACAGCCCCGACGACCGCTTCGACCAGAAGTTCCTCTACAACTATTTCAAGATAAACATCGAACCCCGCCTTGCCCGGATCGCCGGCGTGGGCGACATCACCGTATTCGGTTCCGATTACTCGCTTCGTATCTGGCTGGACGCCGACAAGATGGCCGCCTTCGGGCTGGTGCCTTCCGACATTGCCGCCGTGCTGGACGAGCAGAACATCGAATACCCTACCGGCACCTTGGGCGCGGATATGGACAATTCATTCCAGTATGTGCTCAAATACAGGGGGCGTTACGAAGACGAGAAGGAATTCGGCGAACTGGTGCTGAAATCGTTTCCCGACGGATACGTGCTGCGGCTCAAGGACGTGGCGGAACTGGAACTGGGCTCGCTCAGCTATTCCACCAGGAACGAGCTTCTCGGACATCCGGGCACCAACTGCATGATCGCCCAGGCGCCCGGCTCCAACGCCAATCAGATCATCAAGGAAATCGACGCGGTGCTGCGCGAGGTGGAGGCCGGGCTGCCGGACGGCATGGAACTGCTCGACCTGATGAGCATCAAGAGTTTTCTGGACGCCTCCATCCATAACGTGGTGAAGACGCTGGTCGAGGCCATCGTTCTGGTGATCCTCGTGGTGTGGCTGTTTTTGCGCGACCTGCGCGCCACCGTGGTGCCGGCCGTGGCCATCATCGTGTCGCTGGTGGGCACGTTCGCCTTCCTTTATTTTGCGGGTATGTCGGTGAACATGCTTACGCTGTTCGCGCTGGTGCTGGTAATCGGCACGGTGGTGGACGACGCCATCGTGGTTGTGGAGGCGGTGCAGGCACAGACCGAACGGGGCTGCCGCTCGATACACGAAGCCACCGAATCGGCCATGCAGGGCATTCTCCGCCCCTTGGTGACCACTTCGCTGGTGTTCATGTCGGTGTTCATTCCCGTATGCTTTATCGGGGGCGCCACCGGCAAGTTCTACACCCAGTTCGGCCTTACGATGGCGGTGGCGGTATGCATCTCCACCTTCAACGCCCTTACCCTGAGCCCGGCCCTTTGTGTGCTGCTGATGAAGCCGAAGGCGCACCGTGCCGCCCGTTCCCGACTTGCCGAGGCATACGCCCGCACGTTCAAGGGCATGAGCCTCAAATACAAGTCGTTGGTGGCGGTTCTGTTTCGGCGCGGCTGGATTCCCGTATGCGTGCTCGTGCTGTCGGCGGCTGGCTTTTTCTATTTCCTTAAGGTAACCAAGACGGGACTGGTGCCGGACGAGGATACGGGCACGATGGTGGTGGACGTGCAGACGGCGCCCGGCACAAGCCTCATACAGACCGAACGCGTGATGCGGCAGATAGAGGACCGCATCCGGGAAACGCCCCAGTTCCGCGTGTACTCCAAGTCGGTGGGCATGGGCATGCTGGCCGGACAGGGGCCGTCGAACGGCACCTTCATCATCCGCCTCAAGCCCTGGGAGGAACGCAAGGGCAAGGGCGACGACAACCGTTCGGTAATCAACGAGGTGTACCGGCGGCTGGCGGATATCACCGAGGCGCGTATCATGGTGTTCGCCCAGCCCATCATCGCCGGCTACGGGGTCACCAACGGATTCGAGGTGCATGTGCAGGACAGACGCGGCGGTTCGTTGGAAGAACTGCAGCGGCACGCCACGGCCTTTATTGACGCCTTGAACGGGAGGCAGGAAATCGCCCGGGCGCAGACCTCGTTCGACAACCGCTATCCCCAATACCAAGTGGAGGTGGACGCCGCCCTGTGCAAGCGTTCCGGCGTATCTCCTGCCGAGGTGCTCGACGCGCTTTCGGCTTATGTGGGCGGGGTGTACGCGTCTAACATCAACCGTTTTTCCAAGCTGTACCGGGTCATGATGCAGGCAGCCCCGCAGTTCCGCGCAGACGAAGGTTCCTTAGACCGGCTTTTCGTGCGCACCGCTTCCGGTGAGATGGCACCCATAGGCCGTTATGTAAAGATGCAGCGGGTCTATGGAACGGAATCCCTCTCCCGCTTCAACCTCTTTCCGTCTATTTCGGTAAACGGGACACCGGCTCCCGGCTACAGTTCCGGACAGGCGATCGCGGCCATACGCGAGGCGGCGGCGCAGACCCTGCCCGCCGGCTACGGCTACGAATTCGGTGCCATGACCCGCGAGGAGGCTTCCACGGGCAACACCTCCGTATGGATATTCGTTATCTGTATCGTGTTCATCTATCTGATACTGTGCGCTCTGTACGAAAGCCTGCTGATTCCCCTGGCCGTTATCCCGGTCATTCCCTGCGGTCTGTTCGGATGCTTCCTGTTCGCCCAACTGTTCGGCATCGAGAACAACATCTATATGCAGACGGGCATCATCATGCTGATCGGCCTGCTGGCCAAGACCGCCATCCTGCTTACCGAATACGCCTCCGAGTGCCGACAGCGGGGCATGAGCCTGAGCGCGGCGGCCTTGGCGGCGGCCGGTGCACGCCTCCGCCCTATCCTGATGACCTCCCTGACCATGATTTTCGGCCTGCTCCCGATGATGTTCGCCACCGGCGTGGGCTGCAACGGCTCGCGTTCGCTGGCGGTGGGCACGATTGGCGGTATGTTGTTGGGAACCATTTCGTTGCTTTTGCTCGTGCCATTCCTTTTTGTCGTGTTCGGCAAAAAATGCGCCCGGTCGTAGATATTATCGTGTTTTGTATCAATAAATTTATTACATTTGCGACCCTTTACGAGCCCGTGGTTTCGGATCCGGTACGGGTTCACAATTAACCAATTAAACAACACAGGCTGCCGAACGTGCACCGGATTCCGCGCCAGGCATGTCGCAATTTTTTACCCTAATGGCAAACGAATTTGCTAAAACAGGAATCGAAGAATTCGATTGGGATTCCCTTTCTCATCACCAGATCAAAAAGGAAAAAGAAAAGGACGCCAATCAGAGCCCGCTTGACGAACAGTATGGCAATACGCTCAAACAAATTGCCGACCAACAGGTTATAGAAGGCTTTGTCGTTTCCAAGAACAACCGCGAAGTGGTGGTGAACATCGGCTACAAGTCCGACGGCATCATTCCCGTTTCCGAATTCCGCTACAATCCCGACCTCAAGCCCGGCGACAAGGTGGAAGTCTATGTGGAAAGCCAGGAAGACGCCACCGGTCAATTGGTGCTCTCCCACAAGAAAGCGCGCATCCTCAAGTCTTGGGAACGCATCAACGAAGCCTACGACAATCAGGAAATCATCAACGGTTACGTTAAGAGCCGTACCAAAGGCGGCTTGATTGTGGACGTATTCGGCATCGAATCCTTCCTGCCCGGTTCCCAGATCGACGTGAAGCCCATCCGCGACTACGATGTGTTCGTAAACAAGACGATGGAATTCAAGGTTGTGAAGATCAATCACGAATACAAGAACGTGGTGGTTTCGCACAAGGCGCTTATCGAAGACGAAATCGAACAGCAGAAGGCCGAAATCATGTCCAAGCTCGAAAAGGGACAGGTTCTGGAAGGCACCGTCAAGAACATCACCTCCTACGGTGTGTTCGTCGATTTGGGCGGCGTAGATGGCTTGATCCACATCACCGACTTGAGTTGGGGCCGCGTAAACCACCCCGAAGAAGTGGTGAAGCTGGACGAAAAGATCAACGTGGTTATCTTGGATTTCGACGAAAACAAGAAACGTATCGCGCTCGGTCTCAAGCAGCTGACCCCGCATCCCTGGGATTCGCTCGACCCCGAGTTGAAGGTGGGCGACAAGGTAAAGGGCAAGGTGGTCGTTTTGGCCGACTACGGCGCTTTCGTGGAAATCATTCCCGGTGTGGAAGGCCTTATCCACGTTTCGGAAATGTCCTGGTCGCAGCACCTGCGTTCGGCTCAGGAATTCCTTAAGGTGGGCGACGAAGTGGAAGCCGTTATCCTGACCCTCGACCGCGACGAACGCAAGATGTCGCTCGGTATCAAGCAGCTTACGCCTGATCCCTGGCAGCACATCGCCGAAAAATACCCGGTCAGCTCGCGTCACACGGCTACGGTGCGCAACTTCACCAACTTCGGTATTTTCGTGGAACTGGAAGAAGGCATCGACGGCCTGATCCATATCTCCGACCTGAGCTGGTCCAAGAAGATCAAGCACCCGGCCGAATTCACCAAGATCGGCGAAAAGATCAACGTCATCGTATTGGATATCGATGTTGAAAACCGTCGCTTGAGCCTCGGCCACAAGCAACTCGAAGAAAATCCCTGGGACGTTTACGAAACCTTGTTCTCCGTGGGCAGCATCCAGAAGGGTACGGTTGCCTCGGCCAACGACAAGGGCGGCGTTATCGTTCTGCCTTACGGCGTGGAAGGCTTCTGCCCCAACCGCCACATGGTGAAGGCCGACGGTTCCAACCTTAAGGTTGAGGAACAGGCCGACTTCAAGGTAATCGAGTTCAGCAAGGAAAACAAGCGTATTGTGGTTTCCCACATGCGTATCCACCAGGAAGAAGCGGCTGAAGAACGCGCCAAGACGGAAAACGAAAACCGTAAGAACGCCGACAACACCGCCAAGGCCGTCAAGAAACTCAACGATTCGTCCGAAAAGACGACGTTGGGGGATATTGAGGCGCTTTCGAACTTGAAGGACGCGATGGAAGCCGCCGAAAAGAACAAGTAAAATTGATTTTGGACGGTAATCTGCTTCCCCGCAGTCCTCGGTAGGTTCGGTCACGTACATCAGTACGCTCCCTCACCACCTTCGGCCTGCGGGTCGCATCTCACCGCCCAAAATCAATTTTACCCCACCTGCATAGAACGCCTCGGATTTTCCGGGGCGTTCTTTTTTTGCTGGCTTGGGATTCTCGTCTTGTGGCTCACACTCTCAACACTTTTTATTCCTTCGATTTTGGGTTCGTGATTTACCTCACCGCCCAAAATCAATTTTACCTCACCTGCATAGAACGCCTCGGATTTTTCCGGGGCGTTCTTTTTTGATTTTTCTTTCTGCTTGTATAAATTCGCGCTTCATTCTACGGGTGATTCCGGAAAAAGTTTTGATATGCAGCCTGTTCATTCTGATGCCGATTTCAAGTCGCGGCGCAAGAAAGTCATTTCCTTTTGCTGGCAGCATTTCCTGCTGCTGATATCCCTTTTTATCATGACCTTGGGCGTGGCCGTGTGCGTGCGCTCCATGTTGGGTTCGAGCGTTATCAGCGTGCTGCCCTATGTGTTCGAGAGCGCGGGCAAGTTGGGTATGGTGTCGGCCCTCACCATCGGACAATACACCTATATCATGAATTTCGTGCTGGTTCTCGGGCAGATTCTGGTGCTCAGGAAGCGGTTCGAGTGGGTACAGCTGTTCCAGCTGGTGATAGGTTTCCTGTTCGGAACGCTGATCGACCTCTGCATGCTGCTTACCGTATGGCTCGCCCCGGCTGTTCTCTGGCAGCAGATTGTATCGCAGGTGGTCGGCTGCACGATACTGGGTGTCGGCATCGCGCTCGAGGTGTGCTGCGGCAGCGTCACCATGCCCGGCGAAGGCTTTCCGGTGGCGGTGAGCCGGGTAACGGGCTTCGAATTCCCGAAGGTTAAGATATGTGTGGATATCGCGTTGGTGCTGCTCGGCGTGGTGGCCTGCTATGGGTTCTTCGGGTCGTGGCAATGGCATATCGTGGGCGTGGGGACGCTCTTCGCCATGTTCTACGTGGGTATCGTGGTGCGTTTTACCGGCAAGCATATCGGCTGGTTCCGCCATCTGCTGGCGCACCGCCCTGGTTTCCGCCGCTCCCTCTACGGCCTGGCCCGCTTCATCTACCGCAAGGGCGAGTGATTCTCATCGCTGCAACATCTGCCCCCAGCAGGCACATAATTTATCCAAGGTGAACCGGGCGTTGGCGGGGCTGGTGCTGGGCATCGGGAGGTAGCGGATACCCGGCAGGCGGGAAAAATATTTGTCGTACAGCTTTTCGGCGGTCTTGCCGTTGAACGCCACCGTGTGCAGGTTGGGTAAAGAGGCCATCAGGGCGGGAATGTCGTTGGGAGCCTCGTTGCGGATATCGCTGTCCATGCTGCCCGGACGCACCGCCTTGTGCGCCACATCCCACAGCGCGATGCCGTTCCTTAGCAGAAGTTCTTTCTTTTCGGGATACGTACCCGGCATAGTTTCATTACATAGGCAGGCCAGCATCCGCCAAAAACGGTTCTGAGGATGCCCGTAATACTCGTTCAGCTCCAGCGAACGGTCGCCCGGAATGGAACCGAGCACCAGCACGCGGGCCTCTTTCCCCGCCAAGGGCTCAAACGAAAACTTGTAGTCCATAGGCCGATCAAAAAGTCCGTAAATGTACGTTTTTTGCGCCGGGATTATTCAAAATGTTTTTCGGCCGCCTTTCGTTCGAAGCGGAACAGATAGGTATCTGGATTCTGCAGATGATACACCAGCGAAAAGAACTGCGGGTATTTCTGAATGGCGGGATATAGATAGCGGGCCGTGGAAGAATATCCCAACTGTTCCAACACCACATATTCGGTCTTGTTTCTCAACAAACCCCGAACCAGTTCATCCTGATCCATGGTCCACGCATATCCGGTAGTGTGGATTTTTGGCGCAAAATACGAGAACAACTCCGGCTTACGGCAGCAGACCACCGTGCCTTCGGGATAGGAAGCGTTCATCGAGGCCGCTATCGAGAAATAGTTGAAATAAGCGGGGGGATAAGGCTTTTTGCTCTGCACATGCAATTCGGCTACCGGCTTGCCCATCGGCAACAGGAGAACCAAGAGTAACAGCGGCAAAAGAGAATGGTCTTTCCGTACGGAAGCCGCTTGCCCTGCCCCGCCCTTGCGGTTCAACGTCATGGCACGGTGGGCCTGCCTTCTATGCTTTCCATAGGCGTATATCGACCAGACTCCCATATAGAACAGCGCGAATATCAAGGGTATAAGCGGCGTTATGTAGCGGGTGCCGTGGCCTCCATACCATATCGACAAAAAACCGGCCGTGGCTACAAAATAGCCTATCAACGCCCAGCGCATCTTGCCGGCATTCCAGGCACCGATTACACAAACCGCCACAATCAATATGCCGACAAGAATAATTCCGAAATTGCCTGAAACATGCGAGAACGGGAAAAGTATCTCCCTAAATCCGTCCAGGAATATATCCTGAATATTGGTGCTGATTCTGTCCCACCACAGTCCGAAACTATCCATCACCCCCTCTTCCTGCCTGCGGGGGTTGATATACATGGTTTCGGCGATATACCGGCTTCCGCCCAAGCCGTAGGCGCGGTTGCGCAGCGACCAAGGCAGGATGCAGACTGCCATGCCGGCCAATGCCCCCAACGAAGCCAGCCATTCCTTACGGAACAGGAAAAACACCACAACGGTAAAAAGGATGGTTGCTCCGATGGTGCGGGTATAATAGGCCCACGAGGCGCAAACCACCGCCGCATAGAACCAAGGCGAGGCGTAAAACCGTACGGTATCCCGTTGTGCGTATAGATACAAGGCCAGCAGGGTGCAGACCGTAGCCAGCATATACAGCATCTCCGACATGGCCATTCCCGCAAAACTCAGCATTTGCGGCGACATCACCGTCAATACCGCCACGGAAAAGGCCAGCCAACGCTGCCTGGTCAGTTTTTCAACCAAAAACGCCACGCAAAGAAGGGAAAGGAAGCAAAATACGGCATTGAGCACCTTGAATCCCATCAACGAATCCACCCCCATCCGGACAAATAAAGAAAGCACAAACGGATAAGCTGGTGGCCAGATTGAAGTAGGCGTAAACCCGCCTTCCGCATTCTGCATACAGTAGCCATGCCCGTCGGCCAGATTCCGTGCCAAACGGATATAGGTGGCGTTGTCGCCGTTCAAGTCCAGCTTCGGGTTCACCGTATAGGCATACATCCAAACAAAGAAAATGGTGAAAACCACCAACAATATATAGGGAAGATACTTTTTCATTATGTACAACTTATAATTGAAACTATCTACAGAATCTGTATCTCAGCAATACCCAAAGCGCCTCCACGCCATCTTTCCAAGATATTTTCTTGCCCTCGTCAACCGTTCTCGGTCTGTACGAAATCGGAATTTCAGAAATCTTATACCCCCGTTTGGCCACTTTGGCGGTTACTTCCGGACAAAATTCAAAACCGGTGCAATTGAGCCTGATGGATTTAAGCAGTTGGGTGGAAAAAAGCTTATAGCACGTAGGTTCATCCGTAAGCCTTTGTCCATAAAGGATGTTCGTGGCCAACGAAACCAAACGCCCGCCCAGATAAAACGACATATAGGAATGTTTGTTCGATTTATCCAAAAAGCGGGAGCCGTAAAGCACGTCCAGATGGTCGGCCGTCATCCGGTTCATCATCCGCACGATATCCGCAGGCTCGTATTCCAAATCGGCATCCTGGATAATCGTATATTTCCCCGTCGCATAGGGGATTCCTTCGCGGATGGCCGAACCCTTTCCTCCGTTTTCCTTACGGATCAACGACAGCATGCCGTTTTTCAACTCCGTCTTTCCGATAAACGATTCTACAAGTTCGGCGGTGCGGTCTTTCGAACCGTCATCCACCACAATCAGTTGATACGAATAGGGAGAATCCGAGAGCGTTTCCGAAATTTTCCTGAGCACCTCCTCGATTGTCCCCTCTTCGTTATAGGCGGGAATAATAACCGACAAATCCATTATGATTGACTTTGCACAGATGAAACCATAGTGCAATAGTACTAAAAGATGTAATCTTCACCAAATAAAAAGGTGTCAAGGCCGGCAACGAAGCAGATCGCCCCTCCAAAACGCTTTTTGTATCTTGAGCTTCGCTGAAGATACATCGCCTCGGTAATGCTCAAATAAATTTGGCATTACTCTCGGCTTATTTGTATCTTTGCTATTTTGGGCGGAATAATAGACGCCCCACAACCCCACGACCATGGAACAGAGTTTTCTCCGGATAATGGAGAACAGCATAAAGGAGAATTGGGAACTGGCCGCCCTTACCGACTATAAGGGCACCACGTTCCAGTACAAGGAGATTGCGCGCAAGATCGCCAAGCTGCATATCCTTTTCGAGGCGGCCGGCATCCAAAAAGGCGACAAGATCGCCCTGATCGGCAAGAATTCCTCCAACTGGGCGGTGGTGTTCATGGCCACATTGAGCTACGGCGCGGTCATCGTGCCCATCCTGCACGAGTTCAAGCCCGAAAGCGTGCACCATATCGTGAACCATTGCGACGCCAAGCTGCTCTTTGCCGGCGACGCGGTCTGGGAGAACCTCAATCCGGCCGCCATGATTCACCTGAGCGCCATCTACTCCATCGACTCCTTCGAGCTGCTGCACACCACCGAGCCCAGGAACCGCGAGGCCATCGAGAACCTGAACCGCATGTTCGGCGAGAAATATCCCAAGTCTTTCGGCAAGGAAGACATCGTGTTCCATCAGGACCAGCCCGACGAACTGGCGCTTATCAGCTACACATCCGGCACCACCAGCGCCAGCAAGGGCGTCATGCTGCCCTACCGCACGCTCTGGTCTAACTTCATGTTCGCCAGACAGGTGCTGCCCTCCATCACCCAGGGTTCCAACGTGGTGAGCCTGCTGCCCATGGCGCATATGTACGGCATGGCCTTCGAGTTCCTCTACGAGTTCGGCCAGGGTTCCCACATCTACTTCCTGACCCGCACCCCCTCCCCCAAGGTGATTTTCGAGGCCTTCCAGGAAGTGCGCCCCGACATCATCATCGCCGTTCCGCTCATTATCGAGAAGATATACCGCAAACAGATCCAGCCCAATATCGAACGTCCGGCCGTCAAGGCGCTGCTTAAGCTGCCGGTGATCGACGCCACGGTTACCGACCGCATCCGCAGCACGCTCGTGGACGCCTTCGGGGGCAAGTTCGTGGAAGTGATTATCGGAGGGGCCGCGTTCAACCGCGAGACCGAAGACTTCTTCAAGCGCATGAAGTTCCCCTACACGGTGGGCTACGGCATGACCGAGTGCGGTCCCATCATCAGCTACGCCTCGTGGGAGGAACACCGGCTGCATTCCTGCGGCAAGGCGGCTCCCCGCATGGAGATCCGCATCGACTCCGAGTCGCCCGCCGAGATTCCGGGCGAGATTCAGGTGCGCGGCACCAACGTGATGCTGGGCTATTTCAAGAACGAGGAGGCCACCAAGGCCGCCTTTACCGAAGACGGATGGATGAAGACGGGCGACATGGGCGTGCTGGACAGCGAAGGCAACCTCTTTATAAGGGGACGCAGCAAGACCATGATTCTCGGCCCCAGCGGGCAGAACATCTATCCCGAAGAAATCGAGGACGTGATCAACTCCATGAACCTCGTTTCCGAATCCCTGGTGATCGATGCCGGAAACGGCCGCCTGGAAGCCCTGATATACCCCGACTTCGACACCGCCGACAAGACAGGCGTGGATATGGCGCAGCTGCAGGCCGTCATGGAACAGAACCGGGTGGCCGTGAACGCCGCCCTGCCCGCCTACAGTCAGATCAGCAAAGTAAAAATAATGATGGAGGAATTCGAAAAGACGCCCAAGCGAAGCATCAAGCGTTTTCTCTATCAGGCACATAGATTAGAAAGTTAACATGGATACATCTTCGAAAGCCATACGCAAGGCCTTTCTCGATTTCTTTGAATCGAAAGGGCATCAAATCGTTCCTTCGTCGCCCATGGTGGTGAAGAACGACCCTACGCTGATGTTCACCAACGCGGGGATGAACCAGTTCAAGGACATCTTTCTGGGCAACACGCCCCGCAAATACCCGCGCGTGGTCGACAGCCAGAAGTGCCTGCGCGTGTCGGGCAAGCACAACGACCTGGAGGAAGTGGGGCACGACACCTACCACCACACCATGTTCGAGATGCTCGGCAACTGGTCGTTCGGCGACTATTTCAAGAAGGAAAGCATCGCTTGGGCATGGGAATTCCTGACCCAGGTGGCCGGCCTCGACAAGGACCGCCTCTATGTAACCGTGTTTGGCGGCGACGAAAAGGACGGCACGGGCAAGGATATGGAAGCCTATGACTTCTGGAAGGAACATGTGCCCGAAGACCGCATTCTCTTCGGCAACAAGCACGACAATTTCTGGGAAATGGGCGACACGGGCCCCTGCGGCCCCTGCTCGGAAATCCATGCCGACATCCGCAGCGACGAAGAACGCGCCAAGGTGAACGGCCGCGACTTGGTGAACAAGGACAACCCGCAGGTTATCGAGATATGGAACCTCGTGTTCATGCAGTTTAACCGCATGGCCGACGGGCATCTGGAAGAACTGCCCTCCAAGTGCATCGACACCGGCATGGGCTTCGAACGCCTCTGCATGGTGGTGCAGGGCAAGAAATCGAACTACGACACCGACGTGTTCCAGCCGCTGATCTCCGCCCTGTCGAAACACTGCGGCATCGCCTACGGGCAAGACCCCAAGTGCGACATCGCCATGCGCGTGATCGCCGACCATGCCCGCGCGGTAAGCTTCGCCATCGCCGACGGGCAGCTGCCCTCCAACAACAAGGCCGGCTACGTGATACGCCGGATCCTGCGCCGGGCCGTACGCTACGGGTGCAGTTTCCTGAACCTGCACGAACCCTTTATCTGCAAACTGGTGGACGTGCTGGTGGCGCAGATGGGCGAATCCTATCCCGAAATCGCCAAACAGAAAGAATTGATAACCAAGGTGATCACCGAAGAGGAAAACACCTTCCTGAAGACCCTCGAGACCGGCAACCGCCTCCTGGATCAACTGACCGACCGGCTGAAGGCCGAGGGCAAGGACACCTTGGACGGCGTGAACGCCTTTACCCTCTACGACACCTACGGTTTTCCCCTCGACCTTACCGAGCTGATGCTGCGCGAAAAGGGGCTCAAAGTAGACCAGAAGGGCTTCGAGGCCGAAATGAAGAAGCAGAAAGACCGCTCCCGCACCGACGCCGCCGTTTCGTCCGACGACTGGACGGTGGTGCACGAAGGCACCGAGGTAAGGTTCGTGGGCTACGACACCCTGGAGGCTGAAACCGCTATCCTGCGCTACCGCAAGGTGAACAAGAAAGGCAAGGACCTGTATCAGCTTATGTTCTCGCCCACTCCGTTCTACGCCGAATCGGGCGGTCAGACCGGCGACCGGGGCTATATCGAGGATATGAACAGTGGGGAAAGAATCTCCATTATCGACACGGTAAAGGAAAACAACACCGCGATCCACTGGGTCGAAAAGCTTCCCTCCGACCCCAAGGCCACCTTCAAGGCCGTGGTGAACAACGGCCTGCGTATCCAGACGGCCTGCAACCACACCGCTACCCACCTCATGCACTACGCCCTGCGCAAGGTGCTGGGCACGCACGTGGAACAGAAAGGCTCGTTGGTGAATGAAAAGGAACTGCGCTTCGACTTCTCGCACTTCCAGAAGATGAGCCGCGAGGAAATCCGGCAGGTGGAACGCATCGTGAACGGCCTCATACGGCAGAACATTCCCTTGGACGAACACCGCGACATGCCGATCGACGAAGCCCGCAAGATGGGTGCCATGGCACTTTTCAGCGAGAAATACGGGGACAAGGTGCGCGTGATCCGCTACGGCGAGTCGGTGGAATTCTGCGGTGGAACCCATGTGGCGGCCACGGGACAGATCGGCTTCTTCAAGATTCTGAGCGAGGGCGCGATTGCCGCCGGGGTAAGGCGCATCACCGCCGTAAGCGCCGACATGGCGGAAAACCTGGCCTACGTGGTTTCCGACCAACTGGCCGAGGTAAGCGAACTGTTCAAGGCCGGCAACGATGTGATCGGCCATATCAAGAAACTGATCGAGGGAAATTCCCAGCTTAAGAAGGAAATGGAAACCCTTATCAACGAACGGCTCGCCCAGACCCACAACCAGCTGCTGGAAGCCAAGAAAACGGTGAACGGCGTGCCGGTGGTGTTCTCCCTGAAGGCCTACAAGCCCGATATCGCCAAATCGCTGGCCATGTCGTTCAAGAAAGACCTGCCCGGGGGCGTGGCGCTCATAGCCGGCATCTGGGCCGAGAAACCCTTCATGCAGTTACTGATAGGCGAAGAACTTGCCAAGAAAGGCTTCCATGCAGGCAACATCATCAAGGAAGCCTGCAAGATGATGGGCGGCAGCGGCGGCGGGCAGCCCGGCTTCGCCACCGGCTCGGGTTCGCAGCCCGACAACCTGATGGAAGCCATCAAGAGCGTGTTCTCCCAACTGCAACTGGAGTTTTCCTTAAACTAAAAGGCCAACCCTGACACATGGCAAAGAAGAAAAAGAACGAAATCTACTATCTGGATACCGCTTCGCTTTCGGTCAAGAAAGTGCGGGTGAGCGCCAAGCAGCGTCTGTTCAAGATACTGCGCTATCTGGTGGTGGCCCTGTTTTTCTTTGGCGTCGCCATGTTCGTGTCGGTAAACTTCTTCGAGTCGCCGCGCGAAAAGCAGCTCTCCGAAGACCTGATGGCGGCCAGGGCGCAATACACCTATCTGTGCGGTCGGGTGGATGAACTGGAAAAGGTGGTTACCGACGTGCATACCCGCGACCGCGACCTCTACCGCATGATTTTCGAGGCCGAGCCGCCCGTTCCCAAGGCGGTGCTGCGGCAGAACTACAGCAATTTCAAGGACAACACCATTGCGCGTGCCATCGTGCAGACCTCCGAGAAGGTGGACAAGCTGGCCAACGACCTCTACGCCCAGTCGATCTCGCTCGACCAGATCTACGACCTGGCCAAGCATAAGGAAGAGCGTATGCGGCGCGTGCCGGCCATTTACCCGATCAACAAGCACAACAGCCGCATGAGTTCCGGCTACGGCTACCGTTTCCACCCCATCTACAAGGCCCTGCGCATGCATACGGGCGTGGATATCGCCGCGCCTCAGGGCACGCCCATCTACGCCACCGGCAACGGAAAGGTGATTGTGGCCGACCATAGCCCGCGCGGATTTTCGGGCTACGGCATCGTGTGCAAGATAGACCACGGCTTCGGCTACGAGTCGCTCTACGCCCATATGAGCAAACTGGCCGTGCGTCCCGGACAGAAGGTGTCGCGCGGGGACATCGTGGGCTACGTGGGCTCCACCGGGGCTTCCAGCGGCCCGCACGTGCATTACGAGGTGCTGGTGAACGGCAAGCACGTGAATCCGGTCTATTACTTCTTTATCGATATGTCGCCCGAAGAATACCTCGAAATCTTCGAAAAGGCGAAGGAGGTGAACCAAAGCCTGTCGTAGCCATGGAAGAACAACCGCAAAAGCTCTTTTACACCATCGGCGAAGTGGCTGCACTGTTTAATGTAAACACTTCTCTCATACGGTTTTGGGAGAAGGAATTTGAAGTGATACATCCACAGCGGAACAAGAAGGGGAACCGGCTTTTTACCCGACGGGACCTGGATTACTTCCATCAAATCTACCATCTGGTCAAGGAACAGGGGCACACCCTGCAGGGCGCCAAGGAGAAACTGAAGGGGAAACCCCTTGATTCCCAGGATGCCCGACTTACGGTGGCCGAGAATCTGCGCCGGATAAAGAGCCTGCTGCTCGAACTTAAAGAATTATGTTAAATTACATTATCTGGAATGTTAATCCTGTGGCGTTTAGCCTGTTAGGACTAGAGATACGCTGGTACGGAATCCTGTTTGCCGTGGCTTTCCTGCTGGGCTGGTGGATTCTGACGCGCATGCTCAAGTTGGAGGGCCAGAAGCCCGAGATGGCCGACGTGCTGCTCTGGTATGTGGCGGTGGCGGTTATCGTGGGGGCGCGCCTGGGGCACTGCTTCTTCTACGAGCCGCAGTGGTACCTGAGCCATCCCCTGGATATCTTCAAGATACGCGACGGCGGGCTGGCGAGCCACGGCGCGGCCATCGGCATCATCATCGCCCTGTGGCTGGTTTCCCGCAAGTACAAGACCTCCATCTGGTACTGGCTCGACCGCGTGGTGGTTACCGTGGCTCTGAGCGGCTTCTTTATCCGCATGGGCAACCTCATGAACTCCGAAATCTACGGACACCTCACTTCCCTGCCCTGGGGCTTTGTGTTCGTGCGCGACGGAGAACTGCTGCCCAAACATCCCACCCAGATTTACGAAGCGCTCTGCTACCTGCTGCTGTTCACCGCCCTGACAGCCTATTTCTGGAAAAAGAAGGGTCAGGTGCGCAACGGGCAGATGTTCGGCTGGTTCCTCATCGGCTGTTTCGGCGCCCGTTTCCTTATAGAATTCCTTAAGGAAGTGCAGGTTGAGTGGGAAGTGGGACACCTGCTGGACATGGGGCAGATCCTGAGTGTCCCCTTTATCTTGGGGGGAATCGCGATTCTGGTCATGTCGCATAAGGGATTATTGGATAAAAAAGCCTAACTTCGCGCTATGCGTGCCTCCTGCCTTAAAAGACTTCTTGTCCTGGCCGCCCTCTGGCTCCTTGCCGAAGGGCCGTCGGCCTATTCGCAGCTGCGGCATTACGCGGCACCCACCAAGATCATCCAGTTCTCGGGGGGCGTGGTCAGCGGCATCGACAGCAATCCCCTGCCCTTCACCACATTGATTATCGGCTCGCGCCGCCAGGGAACGATTGCCGATGCCAACGGCTTCTTTTCGTTCGTGGCGCTCGTGGGCGACACGGTGCGCTTCACCTCGGTGGGCTACCGGCCTCGTTTCGTGGTGATTCCCGACACGATACGCCACGATGCCTACTCAATGGTGGTGCCCATGGAACAGGATACCGTGATGCTGCTCGAGACCGTCATTTACCCTTGGCCGAGCAAGGACAAGTTCCGCGAAGCCTTCATCAACCTCAAGCTGCCCGAATCGGACATGGACATCATCCGCAAGAATTTCGATCTAGCGTCCCTGCGCGAGCAGGCCCGGAACGGCAAGATGAACGCCGACATGAACTACCGTTCGCTCATGCAGCAGCAGGTTTCGAGAAACTATTACCAGAACCAGGTGGCGCCTGTGAACCTGCTCAACCCCTTTGCCTGGGCTCAGTTCGTAAAGCAGCTCAAACGCCGCAAGGACATGGAGAAGACCGAGGCGCAGGGTCAGGATTACAAGCAATACGAGGCGACTCCCTCCGGCGCGCTGCCCGAATTTAGCAATGAAGAATAGCCTTTCCGTGTTTCTGTCGCGTCTGGCGGTGGCCTTACTGCTGTCGCTGCCCTTGTTCGCCTTCAGCCAGAACGCTCTTGTCGAGGGCTTTGTACGCGACGAGAACGGCAACGGCATACCCGTGGTCTCGGTAGGCGTGGTCAATCTGGAGAAGCCCATCGGCACCTCCACCTCCGAAAAGGGATATTTCAGCCTCAGCGTACCCGCCGGCATCGAGCTTGAACTACTTTTCAGCCATACTGCCTATCAGCCGTACAGACAGAAAATCAAGCTGCAGGACAAGCAGAAGAAACAATTGCAGGTGAACCTGCAGGCCTCCCGGGTGCAGATGGAGGAAGTGTCCGTACAGGGCGAACGCCAGCGCAACACTGCCTACGTAAACCTGACCCCGCTTTCGGGGCAAACCCTGCCCGGCATCACCGGAGGCGTGGAAGGCCTGGTGATGTCGCTGCCGGGGGTCAACAACAACAACGAGCTGAGCTCGCAGTACTCGGTGCGGGGCGGCAACTTCGACGAAAATTTAGTGTATGTGAACGGCGTGGAGATCTACCGTCCGTTCCTGACCCGTTCGGGCGAGCAGGAAGGCCTTAGCTTCATCAATCCCGATCTGGTGCAGACCCTCACCTTTTCGAGCGGCGGTTTCGATGCCCGCTACGGCGACAAGATGAGTTCCGTACTCGACATCCGCTACAAGCAGCCCCAGCAGTTCGGCGGCTCGGTGGGCTTGAGCTTCATGGGCGGGCACCTGCATCTGGAGGGGGCTTCCAAAAACAAGAAATTCACCTATCTGACGGGGCTCCGGCAGAAGAATTCGCAATTGGTGCTCAAGAAATTAGACAAGTCGGGGCAATACAAACCCTCCTTTACCGACTTCCAGCTGCTGCTCGCCTATCAGATTGACCCCAGGAACAAAATCGAACTCTTGGGCAACATCGCCCACAACCGCTACAAGTTCATTCCCAAGAGCCAGCAGACCAAATTCGGTACCTCGGGGGCGTCCAAGTCCTTCTGGGTCGATTTCAACGGCTTCGAGATAGACCGCTTCACCACCTACTTCGGCGCGCTCACCTGGACGAACCAGGCCTCGGCCGATGCCCGGCACAGCCTTACGGCGAGTTTCTTCAACACCGTGGAACGCGAGAATTTCGACATCGAGGGCTATTACCGCCTCAGCGAGACGATGAGCGACAACGGCGGCCATGCCGTGGAGGGCGACATATTGGGCGAAGGGCATTACATGGACCACGCCCGCAACTACCTGAACGGCATCATCACCGCCTTGGACTACCGGGGTTGGCAGCAGACACCGGTGGCGCACGTGCAGTGGGGCTTCAAGTATCAGTACGAAGACATCATCGACCACCTGGACGAATGGCACATGGAGGATTCGGCGGGCTACAACCTGCCCCTGGCACCGCAGAACCCGCCGGGAGTGGAATCGCCGCTCGCGCCCCCCGCCCTGCAGGATGTCTATAAGGCCGACCACCACACGGTCTCACACCGCCTGAACGCTTTCGCCCAGGCCAAGTTCGACTTCAATTCCCACGACCGCTACGTGCTGGACGCCGGCATCCGCTTCTCGTACTGGACCCTGAACAACGAATTTACCTGGAGCCCGCGCCTGAACCTGAACATCAATCCGGGCTGGAAGCGCGAGGTTCATTTCCGGCTTGCCGTGGGACACTACGCCCAGCCGCCTTTCTACAAGGAAATGCGCGACCTGTACGGGCATCTCAACAAGAAGGTGAAGGCGCAGAAGTCCATCCACGCCGTGTTCGCCTCCGACCTCTATTTCAAGATGTGGGACCGCCCCTTCAAGTTTACGGCCGAAGCCTACTACAAGTATCTCTACGACCTGAACCCCTACGAAATCGACAACGTGCGGATCCGCTATATGGCCCGGAACTGCGGCAAGGGCTACGCCGCCGGGATCGACCTGCGCTTAGACGGGGAATTCGTGCCCGGAGTCAACTCTTGGATCAGCCTTTCGTTCATGAACACCCGCGAGAACATCACCTACACCGATGCGGCGGGTGTGAAGCGGCACAGCGGCTGGGTGCCCCGCCCCACCAACCAGCTGGTTTCGCTGAACCTCTACGTGCAGGACTACCTCGACTTCCTGTTCCGGAAAAAGAACTTCAAGATTTATCTGAACGCCGTGTACGCCACCGGGCTGCCCTCGGGCGATTCCAAACGCCTGGAAGACCCGTCTCTGCTCAAAGGCCGCAAGACCCGCCTGCCCGACTACAAGCGCGTGGACGTGGGGCTTTCCTTCCTTCTCAAGGGGCAGGAACGGCAGTTGACCAGACGCAATCCGTTCGCCTATCTGAAAGACATCTGGCTTACACTCGAACTGTTCAACATGTTCCAGATGCGCAACACGATTTCCTATATGTGGATTCCCACCGTGGACGGCACCAGCTACGCCATTCCCAACACGCTCACCCCGTTGCAGGTGAACCTTAAGTTAGACATCACTTTCTAATACAATCCGTTAATCCAGACTGCAATCCGTTCCAGCACCTTTGCGTTGATGGTTTCCTCCAAGTCTGCGTATTCAGACACGGAGCAGGTCTTGCAGGCTTGAAAGAGATGGTTCAGGCCGGGAAAGATTTCGGTTTCGCTGCGCGTGTTCCCGCCCTGATGCAAGGCGGATTCGATGGCGCCGATATTGGCTTGGGGCGGCACCTGCAGGTCTTCGCCTCCGTTGAGCGCCAGCACGGGGCAGTTTATCTTCCTTAGGTCGGAAACCGGGTCGTAGCCCAGGAAATACAGCATCCAGGGGTTTGTGGTGCGTTCTATCTGCATTTCCACATTCTTTTCCATGCGCTCGTCCTCGAAGGGTTCTTCCGGAAAATCGCTGCCCAAGAGGGCGCGTACCGTATATTTCAGTGTGTCAATCAATTGTTCTATATCCGGATTGGAATCCAAGAGTTCGAACACCTGCCTGTTGGCCTCGAGCGTAAAGCGGATCGTGCTTTCGGGCCAGCCGGCATTGCGGGCCACGGCTTCCTGCTGCAACAGAAGCAGGCTGTCGCCGCGTATTCCGGGCGATGCCAGCAAGACCGCAAAAGCCAGATCCGGCCTGCGGGCGGCGTTCATGATCGCGATGCTGCCGCCCTCACTGTGCCCCAGCATCCCTACATGCTTGAACCTGCGTCCGTGCAGGTAATCCACGGCGGCTTCGGCATCCAGCGAGAAATCGTGGGAAGTGGCGTTCTTGAACTCGCCGGTGGAGCCGCCCACGCCCCGGTCGTCGTAGCGCAGCACCCCGATGCCGGCGCGGGTCAGATAGTCGGAAAGCACCAGAAAGGGCTTGTGCCCGAACACCTCCTCGTTGCGGTCCTGCTGCCCGCTGCCGGTAACCAGCACCGCCACAGTGCCGCGAAAGCCCTTCTTGGGCAAAGTCAACGTGCCCGACAGCCGAACGTCCTGCGCCTTGTTGTAAAACACCACCTCCTCGCTGTAATAAGGGAAAGGAGGTTTTGGTTCCTGCGGCCTTTGGGCGATGCACAGATATGAGGCAAATAATAAAATGTTGATTATCAAATTTTTCATACGAATCAAAATTACATTCGTAAAGATAGCCTTTTCTCGGCGATTATGGGGATGTGTCTTTCCCTAAAAAAAGTTGACACTATACGGGGATAAAACGTATAGAGAAAT
>JAMPAI010000011.1 GCA_023667315.1 Ruminococcus flavefaciens | reverse complement strand
AAGCCTGCCGCTAGCGTTCATCCTGAGCCAGGATCAAACTCTTCATTGTATTATAGTCTTTACTTTGAATGTTCTGTATCCCGGCCTTCCGTTCCTATACTCAAAGCCTGACCAGGCTGTTTTGTGAGCCTCTCGGCTCACCCTTACCTTGTATCAATGCTTCTTACTTAAGTATAGCGTTCTATCGCTATTGCTTCGTTTACAAATTTTCAATGAACTTTCATCAACCCTTCTCACTTTCCTATTCGGTTCCGCTTCCGGGTTTCCGTGCCTTGCTTCGGGTTTCCCTTCCGCCGGCTTTTTCGACCACCTTTCGGTGAATCGGGGTGCAAAAGTACAATCTTTTTTTGAAACGGCAAGGTTTTTTCAAACTTTTTTCAAAAAAAAGTCGCGCACCCCCTTTATTCACCTGATTATTTTACCACTTTCGGTACGGCAATCGCCCGCGCGTCTAACTGCGGAAGGCTTTGCAGGTAGCGGATAAACACGTCGGTGGGGTTGCGGTCGGCGGCGGGAACGGCCTCGAAACCGGCCTCCCGTGCGCTGAACCACACCGGATTGTAGCCGTCGCCCCCGGAGGTTACGAAATTTTCGGTAACCACGATGCAGGGCGTGTCGTCCAGAATGGGCGTGCGTCTGTTGTCCTTTACGTAGGTCATCGAAGCAATCCTGCCGTTCTCGATGCCCACTTCCATATTATGGTATTGCAGCCAGCCCGCCTTGCAGTCGATGCCGTATTGCAGCAGTTCCTTCAGGGTCTTGCCGTTCATGGGGCAGGCGCGCAGCACGCCGCCGAAAGGTATGATGTTTCCCGCCTGCAGTTTCGTAACCTTGCCCTGGGGCAGGACGGTGCGTATGGCCCCCGCGTTGCAGACCCCCAGCACGATGGCTGAGTCGTTGCCGGTTCCCTGGCGGAAACAGTCTTCGTAAGACATCGTAACCAGGGCGCCCAGGCGGCTGAACTGCCCGCCTTCCTCCCATTGCTGCGGGTCTATTTCCTGCAGGTTGTCGGTAAGGACTTCGTTGAAGCCATATTCGGGATTCTGCAGGTAGCGTTCCACCGAAGCGTCCATGGGTTCAAAGGTTTCCTGCTGCGGATCCAAAAGTTCGCCGCCGATAAAGCGGTGGGAGAGGTTCCCTTTCTTGTCCCGGCTTATCTCGTATTGCAGTCGGGAGATCTTCCGTCCGTAGTTATGCCCCTGGATTACGGGCACGCCGTCCCGCAGTCCGTAAACCGCCTTGTGCGAGTGTCCGCTCAAGATTCCGTCCACGCCAGGAATCAGGGTCAATCCGTCCACGCCCAAGTCGGTGAATGTAATCTCGCTGTCTTTCATGACGGTGCCGATATGCGTCAACAGGATATACAGGTCGGCGCTGTCTTTGAGTTCTTCCATTAATTTCTGTGCCACGCCCACGGGGTTGGCGAAGTCGAGATCCTTTACGATTTCAGGCGATGCCGCCGTTTTTGTTTCCTGCGTGGACAGCCCGATAAAGGCGATGCGCACCGGTGTTCCGTTCTTAAGCGTCTGCCGTTTTATGGCATAGGGAACCGCCCAGTCGGGGCGCACGCCCGTTGTAGAGTCGTCGAAGATGTTGGCCGCCAGATATTGGGTCTTGCCCCAGTGGAGGCGTTCCACCATGGCGTCGATGCCCCAGTCGAACTCGTGGTTGCCGATGGCGGAGTATTCCACGCGGGCCAGGTCGAACATCTCGTCTAAGGGATGACCGCCCGTAAGGCGCGGAAAGTAGCCGCCGCTGTAGTTGTCGCCGCAGGCCAGCACGCAGGCGTTGGGCAGTTGCGCGCGCAGGTCGTTGAGCGTGCGCACGAAGCGACCCGCGCCGGGAATATTGGCCGTTTGCTGGAATGAACCGTGAAAATCGTTGAACGCCAGTATGTTTACGGTGTCTTTGCTGGGCTTTGCGTTTTTTGCCGACAGGTTTCCCGTGCCGAAAGATGCCGTCAGTACAAGACACAGGAGGGCGGATTTAAGGGGTTTCATGATATTTTCGCACCTAATTTTTTCATCACGCTCCAAAAATCGGGAAACGATTTCTGAACGATTTCTTTGTCTTCTATATTCACTTTGGCGTACTTGGCGGCCAGAATGGCGAACGAGAGCGCCATGCGGTGGTCTCTGTAGGTACGTATCGTTTCGTTTTCGGGATGCAGCTCCGACGGATAGATATGCAGGCGGTTGGAGGTCTCGGTTTCGGAAGCCTCGATGCGCGCGCCGATGCGTTCCAGTTCGTTGCGCAGCGCCACGATGCGGTCGGTTTCCTTGTATTTAAGCCCGAAAATGCCGGTCAGCTCCACCTCGATGCCCAAGGCCGCGCATACCACCGCCATGGTCTGCGCCAGGTCGGGATGGTGTACGAAATCGTATTCCTTGGGGCTCCTGTCCACCGGAATGTCAGGATTCTTGCGGATAATCACGCGGTCCTGCAGGAATTCGGTTTCCACGCCCAGTTCCTCGAACCAGTTGGCGATCACGCAGTCGCCCTGCACGCTGTCTTCGAACAGCAGCGGCATTTCCACGCTTCCGCCCTCGCTCAGGGCCAGCAGCCCGTAGATGTACGATGCCGAACTCCAGTCCGACTCGATCAGGGTCTGCGCCGGGGCGTGCAGCGTGCCGTCGATGAACATGTTGTTGCCGTCGATGAACACCACTTCCACGCCGCAGTTCTGCATCAGGCGGGCAGTCATCTGGATATAGGGCAGCGACACCTTGGTCTCGCTGATCATCTCGATATGCAGCCCGTGTGCGAAGAGCGGCGCCACCATCATGAGCGCCGAAACGAACTGGCTGCTTTGGCCGGCATCCACCCGCACGATATAGTCCTGCGACTCCAGGGCTTCAGGCTTACCGGTCACTTTGATGGGCGGAAAGCCTTCTTCCTCCAGATACTCGATTTCCACGCCCATGTTCCGCAAGGCGTCCACCAAGGCACCGATGGGGCGGGCCTTCATGCGCGGGTTGTCCGAGCCCAGGATCCATGTGCCGGCGCGGAAGGCCAGCAATGCGGTAAGGAAACGGATCACGGCGCCTGCGTTGTGGCAGTTGAGTTCGGTGGTGTCGTCCGGATCCTCGTCCTGACGGTCTATCTTCTTAAGCAGCTTCTGCATCAGGCGCGTGTCGTCCGATTCGGAGAGGTTCTCCAGGTCGAAGTCTTCGTCGGCCAGAAACTGCAGCACCAGATAGCGGTTGCTGATGCTTTTGGAACTCGGCAAGGGGGCTTTCCCCTCGATGTGTCTGTCGGCAAATTGAATGCTGATATTGTCCATGTCTATCGATTTTTCGTGTTGAAGGGATAGTTCCGCAAAACTTCCTCCATCCGTAGGGGAGAAACGGAACCATCGTGGCGGCAGGCGCCGTATTTGGAGAGCAGGACGGGGCGTATCTGTCCGTCCGCTCCGTTTTTCTTGTCGTTCTGCATATAGGCCAGCAGGTCGGGAATGTCTTGCGGCGTATAGTCGAATGTGCCGTAAACGCGCTGTATAAGGCGGTTCACGGCCTCGAAATCCTCTTGTTTAAAGCCGAGGCAACGCGTGGAGAGGTACAATTCGCAGGCCATGCCGTAGGCCACCGCGAACCCATGGGGAACGGGGCGGTTCTGCTTGAGCGCCAGCGATTCGAAGGCATGCCCCGCCGTATGCCCGAAATTGAGGGTCTTGCGGAGGTTCCTTTCGTGGAAGTCCTTTCGGGTGATGCGTGCCTTTTCCCTTACGGCAAAATGCAGCAGTCCGGTGTCGAAATGCGTTTTGTCGAAACTTTCGGCCATGCCTTCGGGCTTGAACCGGCGTTTGGAAATCAACAGCATCTTCAGGATTTCCGCCATGCCCGACAGAAACTCGGCATCGGGCAGGGTGGCGATGAAAACGGGGTCGATGGCCACCGCCTGTGCCCGGCAGAAATTGCCCAGCACATTCTTGATCTCGCCTAAATCCACGGCGGTCTTGCCGCCCACCGATGCATCGGCCATGGCCAGCAGCGTGGTGGGAACGCTTACGAACGGAATGCCGCGCTTGAACACCGAGGCGGCGAAACCGCCCATGTCGCACAGCACCCCGCCACCCACCAGCACCACTAAGGTGTTGCGGTCCAGCCGGTCGCGGCTCCATGCCTGCCAGAGCGGCAGGAGCGTTTCTATCTGCTTGCCGCTTTCGGCGGCGTCCAGTTCGTGGCGGGGAACCTCTTTAAGTAAGGGAACTTTATCGAAAAGGGGAGGCAGGATCAGTTTGGCCGCGTTCTTCTCGTGCAGCAGCACGATCCGGGAATCCTTGGCCCGGCGCGCGAGCCGTTCCTGCAATTTTTCCAAACTTCCGCAACCGATAAAAACGGGGCAGCCTTGGTCTGTCACGGTATTCATCAATGGCGGTTTTGGTTAACGATACGGGCACGGATCTGCCGTGCGCCGGTGGCGGCATCCACCGTAATATCTACCTGTACATAGCGTTCGGGCAGCATTTCCTGCATTACCTGAGGCCATTCCAGAAAACAGTAGCAGCCGCTGGACAGATACTCGTCCGTGCCGATGTCGTAGGCTTCGGCGGCGTTCTTAAGACGGTAAAAGTCGAAGTGATAGACCGCCCCGTGCGGGGAGGCGTATTCGTTGATGAGCGCGAATGTGGGGCTCACCACCTCTTCCTGAACGTGCAGGTGGTGGCAGAGTGCCTTGATGAATGTGGTTTTTCCCGCCCCCATGGGCGCGAGAAAGGCGAAGATACGCTCCTCCGGAAAGCTTTCCAGGAGGAGCGTGGCCGCCGGAGGCAGGTCTTCGGGCGTGGCCGCCGTAAGGGTGCAAATGGCGTCTTCCATCTTTACTTAGGTTGAAGTACCGCGTAGGGAACCAACATCTCTTCCATCGAGATACCGCCGTGCTGAATCGTGTTGCGGTAGTAGTTCACGTATTGGTTGTAGTTGTTGGGATAAACGAAAAAGTCGTTCTGGCGGCAGAACACGAACGAGGAGGTCATCGTTACCTTGGACAGGAAAATGTCGCCCGGGTTGCGCACGCTGAACACGTCCCTCGGGTTGTATTCCATGTTGCGTCCCGACTTGAAGCGCAGGTTCACGCTCGTGTCGCGGTCGCCCTTGATGCGCACCGGGTTGTTGATGCGGATGGAGCCGTGGTCGCTGGTAATGATCACGATGGCTTTTTGACCCACCAGGTTCTTGATCAGTTCCAGCAGCGGGGAGTATTCGAACCAGGATTCGATGAGCGAGCGGTAGGACGCGTCGTCGTTCGCCATCTCGCGCAGCAGCTCGATTTCGGTGCTGGCGTGCGAGAGCATGTCGATAAAGTTGTAGATGATAACGTTAAGGGGCGTCTGCAACATCTTGGGCAGATACTCCATAATCTTGAACCCGTAGGAGTTGTTGATTACCTTATTATAGGTGTAGTTGGGTTCCTTGCCGAAGCGCTTGAGGCATTCCTCGAGTAGCAGCCTTTCGTTCTGGTTCTTGAAGTGACCCGAGTCTTCGCGTACCCAGTAGTCGGGGTATTTCTTCTCGATTTCGGAGGGCAGCAGGCCGGCGAACATACTGTTGCGCGCATAGTGCGTTACCGAGGGCAGGATACTCATGTACATATCCTCGCTCAGCGTGTTCATATAGGGCACGATGCGTTTCTGAAGCACCTTCCAGTGGTCGAACCTCAGGTTGTCGATCAGGATGAAGAACACAGGGATGTCGTTGTTGAGGATGGGCAGCAGCCGGTTCCTCAGCACGGTGTGCGACATATCGAACTCGTTGTCGGAGCCTTGCTTGAGGAAATCGATGTAGTTGTTTTCCACGAACTTGGAAAAGAGCAGGTTGGCTTCTTCCTTTTGGTTGCGGAGAATTTCCTTCATGCCCTCGTCGTCGGTCTTGCTCAGTTCGATATCCCAGTAAACCAGTTTCTTGTAGATTTCCTCCCATTCCCTGAACGAGAGGTTGGGCGACATGGCCGCGCCGATTTCGCGGAACTCGCGCTGGTAGGAAGAGGTGGAACGCTCGCTTTCCAGGTGTTTGGATTCCAGCTGTTTCTTGATGGCCAGGAGAATCTGTCCCGGATTGACGGGCTTAAGCAGGTAGTCGGAGATCTTGGAGCCGATGGCCTCGTTCATGATGCCTTCCTCCTCGCTCTTGGTTACCATCACGACGGGAATGGAGGGGAACACTTCCTTTATCTTGGCGAGGGTTTCCAGACCGGAAAGCCCCGGCATCTGTTCATCGAGAAAAATAATGTCAACGATCTGGTTCTTGATGGCGTCGAGGGCATCCACCCCGTTATTCAAAGTAAGCACCTCATATCCTTTCGACTGAAGGAACATGACGTGGGGTTTGAGCAAGTCGATTTCATCATCGATCCAAAGAACGCGTGCCGGCATATATTTCTTGTTTTAGGTTTAACCGACAAATATACGGTTTTTGAATCAAACCGCGAAACCATATTCCTCCGTACTGCCAGAATTGCAGGTTTCGGGCTTTGGCACGTAATTGGCTGTAGACTGCCGCGTCAACAAAAAAACAAATAGCCATGAGCAAAGGAAAGATAGGCGTATCCACGCAGGACTTGTTCCCCATTATCAAGAAGTTTCTGTACTCCGACCACGAGATATTCTTGCGCGAGTTGGTGTCGAACGCGGTGGACGCCACCCAAAAGTTAAAGACCCTGGCCTCCTCGGGCGTGTTCAAGGGCGGTGTGGAAAACCTGCAGGTACGTGTCAAGGCTGACAAAGAGGCAGGAACGCTCACCATTTCCGACAACGGTATCGGCATGACCTCCGAAGAAGTGGAAAAATACATCAACCAGATCGCCTTTTCGGGCGCCGAAGAGTTCCTCAAGCAATACAAGGATTCGCCCAACGCCATTATCGGGCATTTCGGCTTGGGTTTCTATTCGGCCTTCATGGTGAGCGACCGGGTGGAAATCTTTACCCGTTCGTACAAGGAAGACGCCAAGGGCGTTCACTGGAGCTGTCAGGGCACCACCGACTACGAGATGGAGGAATGCGACAAGGCCGAACGCGGAACCGATGTGGTGCTGCACCTCACCAAGGAAGACCTCGAGTTTGCGGGCGAGGAGAAGATTCAGTCGCTGCTTAAGAAATACTGCCGCTTCCTGCCCGTGGAAGTGGTTTGCGGCAAGGAAAAGGAATGGAAGGACGGCGGTTACAAAGACACCGACAAAGATCTGGTGATCAACGACACCCATCCGGCCTGGACGCGCAAGCCCTCCGAGCTTAAGGAAGAAGACTACGGCAGTTTCTACCACGACCTCTATCCGATGGCCGCCGACCCGCTGTTCCATATCCACCTCAATGTGGATTACCCCTTCACGCTTACCGGCATCCTGTATTTCCCCAAGATTTCCTCGCGCATGGAACTGCAGAAGAACAAGATTCAGCTCTACTGCAACCAGGTGTATGTTACCGATACGGTGGAAGGCATCGTGCCCGAATACCTCACGCTCTTGCACGGGGTCATCGACTCGCCCGACATTCCACTCAATGTTTCGCGTTCCTATCTGCAATCCGACCGCAACGTAAAGAAGATCTCGAGCCATATCACCAAGAAGGTGGCCGACAGCCTGCTCGACCTGTTCAAGAACAAGCGCGCCGATTTCGAAAGCAAGTGGGACGACCTGAAGATTTTCGTGCAGTACGGCATCCTCACCGACGAGAAATTTGCCGAACGGGCCATGGAGTTCTATCTCTTCAAAAATACCGACGGCAAGTATTTCAGCCTGGAAGAATACAAGAAGGCGATTGCCGATGCCCAGACCGACAAGGACAAGAAACTGGTGTTCCTCTATGCCTCCAAGACCGACAACGAATACGCTTATATACAGGCGGCCAAGGCCAAGGGCTACGACGTGCTGGTGATGGACGGAACCTTCGACACGCCTTTCCTCAATTTCATGGAGCAGAAGAACCCCGATTTCCGCTTTACCCGCGTGGATTCGGATGTGATTGACCGCCTTATCGTTAAGGACGAAGCCAAGCAATTGAGCCTCGACGTGCAGGAACAGAGCGAGTTGCGCGGCATCTTCAATGCCCAGCTGCCCAAAGACGGCGGCATGTATGCCGTAACTTTCGAGAACATGGGCGAGGAGGCCGATCCGGTGCTCATTACCCGTTCCGAGTTCATGCGCCGCATGAAGGACATGGCCGAGATAAATCCCGATATGGGCTTCTACGGCAAGATGGGCGACCAGCTGAACCTGGTGGTGAACGCCGACCATCGCCTGATCAAGGAACTCTTGCAGAAGGAAAAGGCCGATTTGGGCGACAAGATAGCTCCGATCTTAAAGGAAAAGGCCGATTTGCAGAAGCAGAAAGACGATATCGAGGCGCTCAACAAAGACACCAAGTCCGAAGAGATTCCCGCTTCCGACAAAGACCGTATCGCCGACCTGGACCGTTCGCTCAACGACCTGGGCAAGAAGGAACGCGACCTCTTGGAAAAATACGGTGCCGAAAACCCGGTGGTGGGGCAGTTGATCGACCTGGCGCTGCTCAGCAACGGTTTGCTGAAAGGCGAAGGCCTGCACCGTTTCCTGAAACGCAGTGTGGACATGATTAAATAATTCCGGATTTTACGGAACCTGTTGAAAGGCGGTGGCCGGTCCGATCGGCCGCCGCCTTTTTTTTATCGGCCGGGTTCGGGAATTTTTCGTAACTTTACAAGGTTTGACGCAAAATACAGAAAATATGAAAAAATACAGTGTGGCGCTGCTTATCGTGGCAGTGGTTATCGTGGTGGTTTCCTGGTGTGTATCGCTCTACAACGGCCTGGTTCGCAAAGACGAGGCGGTGCAGGCGGCCTGGAGCCAGGTGGAAAATGTGTATCAACGCCGCATGGACTTGATACCCAATTTGGTGAATACCGTAAAGGGTTCCGCCGATTTTGAACGCTCCACCTTGCAGGATGTGGTGGAAGCCCGTTCGGCAGCCTCGCAGGTAAAGGTGGATGCCAATACCCTGACTTCCGAAAACATCGCTGCGTTCCAGAAGGCGCAGGATGCGCTGAGCGGTTCGCTGAGCCGTCTGCTGGTAACGGTGGAACGCTATCCCGACTTGAAGTCGAGCCAGAATTTCCGCGACCTGCAGGCGCAGCTGGAAGGCACCGAGAACCGCATCGCCGTGGAACGCAAGAAGTTCAACGAGAGCGTTCGCGACTACAATACCTCGATCCGCCGTTTTCCGCGCAATCTGGTGGCGGGCATGTTCGGTTTCGAGAAGAAAGGCTATTTCGAAGCCTCCGAAGGGGCTGAAAACGCGCCAGAAGTGTCTTTTGATTTTGGAAAATAGATATGGGACGCAGGTTTTTTCATAGCGCGCGTCCGTTCGCATGGCTTATAGGCGCGTTCCTGTGGCTGCTTCCGTGCGGGTTCGCCTCGGTGATTCCGCCCGCACCCGTGCCGCCGCGCCTGGTAAACGACTATGCCGGCGTGCTGGGCAGGGAAGCCTTAGGCCTGGAGCGTCTTTTGGTGGCCTTCAACGACAGTACATCCAATCAGATAACCATCGTGACCTTGCCCGATTTGGGAGGCTATTCGGTGGCGCAGGCGGCCTACGAGATAGGTGAGCGCTGGGGTGTGGGCAACGCCAAGTACGACAACGGCGTGGTGATTCTCATCAAGCCCAAGACCAAAAACAGTGCGGGCGAGGTGTTTATCGCCCCCGGCTACGGCCTGGAACCGGTTCTATCCGATGCGGTCTGCAAGCGCATTATCGAAGACGAGATGATTCCCTATTTCAGGCAGGAAGACTATGCCTCGGGCGTGATTGCGGCCCTGCGCGTCATCATGCCTTTGGCGGCCGGAGAAATATCCGTGGAGGAATACATGCCTTCCGACTGGATGGTGCTCGTGGCCGTTGGGCTTATCCTGGCCGGTATCGTGGTGTTCTCGGTGCTGATGGCAAGGGAATCAAAAAAGAAGAACAAGAATAAAGGCGGTGGAAAAGGCGGCGGCAAGACCGCTGTGGATCCGGGCCTGCAAAGAGCCGTTACGGGCATGCTGTGGGGGCTTGGCGGGGCGATGGGTTCTTCGCGCGGCGGAGGCGGCGGTTACGGCGGCGGCTTCGGAGGTTTCGGGGGCGGCAGCTTTGGCGGTGGCGGTGCCGGCGGACGATGGTAAAACGATTTGCGATATGTCATATTTTCTGATTATCTGTCTGATTCTGGTAGGGTTCATTTTTGTGACCCTCGAATTGCTGGTGTTTCCCGGCACGACCTTGGCGGGCGTGGCGGGGCTGGCCTCCTTGGGCTATGCCATCTACGGCACCTTTACCCACCATGGCTCGCGCGCGGGCTATATCACGCTGGCGGTGGTGCTGGTGCTTTCGGTAATCCTGCTGGTTGTTATCTTCCGCAGCAAGACCTGGCGCAAGCTGGAACTGAACGCCACCGTGGACGGCAAGGTAAACGTGGATGCCTCCAAACTTCAGGTGGGCATGAAGGGCGTGGCCTCGTCCCGCCTGGCGCCGATGGGCACCGTGGAGGTGGAGGGCGACTTTTACGAAGCCTCCTCGCAGTCTTCGTTCATCGACCCCAAGACCCCGGTCAAGGTGGTGAAGATAGAGGGCGGCAAGGTCTGGGTCAGGGAAGACGTGGAATAGATTTAGAAAACTTAAAAACAGAATACAATGGAAGTTGGTGTTATTGTAGGAGTGGTCATCGTGGGTATATTCCTGCTGTGGCTCTTGTTTTACTTTATTCCGGTGGGCCTGTGGTTCAACGCCCTGGTTTCGGGCGTGCATATCTCGCTCTTGCAGCTGATACTGATGCGCTGGCGCAAGGTGCCGCCGCAGATTATCGTGCGCAACCTGATTGCCGCCAAGAAGGCGGGGCTGCAACTGAACCGCAACGAACTGGAAGCCCACTTTCTGGCGGGCGGCCATCTGAACCTGGTGGTGCAGGCGCTGATTTCGGCCGACAAGGCCAACATGAACCTCGACTTCAAGACCGCCACGGCCATCGACCTGGCGGGACGCAACGTGTTCGAGGCCGTGCAGATGTCGGTGAATCCCAAGGTAATCAACACGCCTCCCGTGGCGGCCGTGGCCAAAGACGGCATCCAGCTGATCGCCAAGGCGCGCGTTACGGTGCGCACCAACATCAAGCAACTGGTAGGGGGTGCGGGCGAGGAAACCATTCTGGCGCGTGTGGGCGAAGGTATCGTAACCTCCATCGGCTCGGCCGTTACCCACAAGCAGGTGCTTGAGAATCCCGACTCGATTTCGCGCGTGGTGCTCGAAAAGGGTCTGGACTCGGGTACGGCCTACGAGATCCTCTCCATCGATATCGCCGATATCGACGTGGGCAAGAACATCGGCGCGCAGCTGCAGATGGACCAGGCCAATGCCGACAAGAACATAGCCCAGGCCAAGGCCGAGGAACGCCGTGCGATGGCCGTGGCGCTCGAACAGGAGATGCGCGCCAAGGCGCAGGACGCGCGCGCCAAGGTGATCGAGGCCGAAGCCGAAGTGCCCATGGCGCTGGCGGCCGCTTTCCGCAACGGACACCTGGGCGTGATGGACTACTACCGCCTGGAAAACATCAAGGCCGACACGCAGATGCGCGAGTCGATTTCCAAACCTGCCGCCACCAACGAAAAATAAGGGCGGCGTGCAGCGTTTCTTTATCCATCTGGCCTATAACGGCGAGCCTTATTGCGGCTGGCAGCAGCAACCCAACGGGCGCAGCGTGCAGTCCTGCCTGCAGGACGCCCTTTCCACGCTCTTGCGGCGGGAAATTCCGGTGGTGGGCTGCGGCCGCACGGACACAGGGGTGCATGCCGCCTCGTATTACGCGCATTTCGACTGGGAAGCCGATCCGCTGCCGTTCGAAAGCCGCCGCGACTGGGTGTATAAGCTGAATGCCATGCTGGATAGGGAAATCGCCGTATTCTCGGTGTTCGAGGTGCCCGAAAGCCTGCATGCCCGCTTTTCGGCCAAAAAGCGCACCTACCGCTACCGCCTGCACACGCACAAAGACCCCTTCGAAAACAGGTTCAGCTATCAATGCCGCTTCGCCTTCGATCCGGAGCTGATGTGCCGGGCGGGGCAGCGCCTGCTGGAGTGCCGGGATTTTACCTCTTTCGCCAAACTGCATACCGACAACAAGAACAACCTCTGCACCCTGACCCGCGCCGATTTCGTGCAGACGGGGCAATACACCTGGGAGTTCGTGTTTACGGCGAACCGATTCCTGCGCAATATGGTGCGCGCTATGGTGGGCACGATGCTGGGCGTGGGCAACGGCCGCTACTCGCTTTCGGACCTGGATGAACTGATTCTGGCCAAAGACCGCTGCCGGGCGGGCA
This sequence comes from Ruminococcus flavefaciens, assembly GCA_023667315.1. GTDB lineage: Bacteria > Bacteroidota > Bacteroidia > Bacteroidales > P3 > Pullibacteroides. The sequence goes on along the minus strand of JAMPAI010000011.1, from coordinate 65,949 downwards.
CCTCGATGCCGGCGCACGCGCTCTTTTTGGATAACATAACCTATTTTTAGAAACGCATGGACTGGATGCAGCCTTTGTGGGAAACGATACATATCGTGTTCTTTGTCATGGTGGTTCTGATGCTCATGGAGTTCATCGAACTGTACCGCATGGGCAAAGGGGGCGGTGTGCTGTTCCTGGGCGACCGGCATCCGTTCGTGCAGCTGCTGGTGGCGGCCTTGCTGGGCTTTATTCCCGGCTGCGTGGGCGGATTGATGGTGGTGAGCCTCTACGCACACCGGGCCATAGGTTTCGGCGCGGTGGTGGCGGCGGCCTTTACGGCCTTGGGCGACGATGCCTTCCGTATGCTGGCCGTCGAGCCGGAGGTTACCGTATGGGTGGAGCTGAGCCTGCTGTTGCTGGGGCTGGGCGTGGGAACCGTGTGCAACCGCTTTGCCAAGCCTGCCCCGCAGGGAGAGCGGTTTCCCTGCAAGGTGGAGCTGCATAGGGAAAAGGGCCAGGACGTGCGCTTGTCCTGTTTCGAGAAGGGAACGCGGGGCTGGCGGAAGTTCGCCTGCCTTTTCAGGAACTGGTCGTTTGCCAAGACGCTGCTGGTGGTTCTGTTGGTGGGCTATCTGGTGGTGATTTTCGGCCGCCTGCACAGTCCGCTCGATTTCGAGCATATCGTGTTCGCCGTGCTCACCATCCTGGCCCTGGCCATGGTGTTGGTGGCCAACGAGCATTTTCTGCAGGAGCATCTGTATCACCACTTAATTCAGAAACATCTGCCGTCCATCTTTCTGTGGACGTTGGGCACGCTCTATTTCCTGGCCGTGTTCCAACAGTCGGTGAACTTGCAGGCATGGATAGAAAACGACCTCGGCCGGCAGTTCCTCCTGTTGCTGGCGGCCGTGGCCATCGGCTGGATCCCGCAGTCGGGGCCGCATTTCCTCTTTATCCAGCTGTATTTTACCGGCGTGCTGCCCTTAGGCGTATTCTTCGCCAACGCCATCGTGCAAGACGGCCACACCTCATTGCTGTTGCTCTCAGAATCGCGCCGCAAGTTCGTGTTGCTCAAGACTATAAAATCAGTCATAGCCCTGATAATAGGTGTCGTTCTATTATGGACATTCGCCGGGTAGGGGAAATGCCCCGGTTCTCTGTATTCTTGCTTTAGGGCGTATGTTCGGCTATGCATAGACGTCAGTAAAAGCGTCCTCTCAACTGGCGAATTTTACGTAAAAAACGTACTCCATACTGGCGATTTTTACGAAAATGGGGGTGAGCGATTGATTCGTAATGCTTTTTCGGACTGAAGGAATAAACATTATGGCTCGACCTATGCAAAAAAAACGGTACTTAAAGGAGAGATGCCCGTCGGTTTGTGGAACTGAGGGTTATTTATCCATAGCCTATTGCAAGTGTCGGCAATTTATATTATTATGATTTAATCAAGGATAAACCGACACGGCAGGCAGGATATTTTTATTCCCGGTATGCTATGTTGTCTTGAAGTTTGTAATTATAATAATATAAATTTTACGTTGTTCAAGGTTAATTTGTTTTGTTTGATTAATAATTAATGTATATTTGTTGTTGATTGAAATGATGTAATGGGCTGTAATAAATTAAAAAACAATAAAATGAAACGATTTTTGTACCTTTCTATGAAGACTTTGCTCGCAATGTTCATGATGCTGTTCGCAACCAAAGGTCTTTTCGCTCAAGATTATTGTGCCGCACGTACCGCACCCCGAGAGTTGCAGGCCTACGAATCGAATGAGTCTGTGGTGTTGACATGGTCGGAACCAGAATCTACGGCAGATTTTGTGGGATTTAACCTTTATCGCGATGGGAGGTTGATTTCCCAGCCAAGTTTTATTGATCTCAGATATAGGGATGAAGCTGTTGAACTTAATACACGCTATGCATATCGCCTGGAGGCTTTTTACGATGGTGGATGCAGGGCTTCGGACAGCGTTGCCATCATCCTTACAGGGCAAGGGATACCTCAACCGCCTGCCACACTGAAAGTTAAGGCTCTAAAGAATGCAGACAGTGCATACGATGTTACCCTTTCATGGGATTTGCCTTATTTTGAAGAACCGATGGCTTACGGGTATTGCGGTATGCCCGTTGGGGGAGCAAATCCGGATCCGGCATACCAAACGTTATTTTGCTGCATCGGTTGGAACGATATGGATTTATTTGATGAAGACCTTTATTTGGTGGGGCTTGAATTTGTGCCCGGCACTCAAAATTTCCAGTCTTTCAGCACGGTGGTATTTGTAGATGATAAATTGATGTATAGCAAACCTTTTAACGGCCGTTTTTATGTAGGGGAATGGAACCGGATATATTTTGACATTGTAGTTAAGATGAAGCAAGAGGAAGAAATAGCGGTAGGATATAGCGCTTCATGCAATTTTGGCGTTCTGGAAGCGGCGCGTGAATACGCTTTGGTGTATGACTTGGGTCCTGGGAAAAGAGGATATTCCGATTTGATTTCAGTTGATGGTGGTGCTACATTCACTACGTTGAACGCTTCAGGAATAGATGCCAACCTTTGCATCAATGCATTGGTGGTCCGCCAACGCGACTTGGATGAATCCGTTGCGGCTTCAGACCCCCAAGCCTATCTGCAGCAAAAGGCGGTGCGCATCGATGCGCGTAAAACATCCAGTAAGGAAGTGAAGCTTGTGGGATTTAATGTATATCGCGATATGGTCAAACTCAACGATACGCTGGTACGGGATTTGACATTTGTTGACAGCAATCTAATCTGTAGAGGTCAAGAGGAATGTGGATATGAGTATAGGGTAAGTGCGGTTTATGAAGGGGGGCAGGAAGAATATTCCGATTATTCTGAATGCTATCTTGTTCTTTCCAGATGCGATACCTTTGTTCCGAAGGCTATTCCCGCACCGATTGTTACCGTTATGGTTAAAAAGGGGGAGGATATTTTACTTCGCGGAGAAGATGCGCAAACGGCAATTTACTATGGAATAGGAGAGGATGCACGCCCCACAATCCCCTATACGGGAGGCATCCTCATCAAGGAACCGACCGTTCTTCGTGCCATATCTGTGGTCGGAAGAGATACATCGGCCATCATTACGCTTGATTGCAAGGTTTTCGAACCTGAAGAACCGGTTGTTCCATCCTTAAATGAGACGAATGGTTTGGCAGGGGTGAATATTTATCCCAATCCTACAGATGGTGAGTTCTCGATAGATGTTCCCGTTGAGGTGACGCTCGAGTTTTACGATGCGGGTGGCAAACTTTTTGCCCGCAATCCAGTCGGTTCTGGCACGCATACTTATACCCTTCATGATAGCGGTGTATATATGATTCGTGCCATCGCACAGGATGGCCGGGCGACAATCCGACGAATTGTAGTAAGGTAGGGGCGTGTTAACAAAACGGTTATAAAAACGTATCGCTTAAAGAAAAAGAAGTGAATCCCGAGGTTTTTTAAGGTGAACCCCAAAAGTTTTCCAACTTTTGGGGTTCACCTTATTTTACAACTCCACCTTGCGGAAGAAGCTGAAGTGCACTTTTCCGTAGCGGCGTTCCTCTATGCAGCGCGGGTCGGCCTCGAAATTGTAGTGGGCCGAGTGTTCGAGAATAAAGAAACCGTCTTTTACCAGGCAATCCGAGTTCAATACGATATTGGGGATCTCGGCTATGTTCTCCATCTGGTAGGGCGGGTCGGCGAAGATAAGGTTGTAGGAAAAGCGCGAGCGTTTCAGGTAGTCGAAGGCATCCTGACGGAACACGTGCAGGTTGTCCATCTGGAACTTCTGCGCCATGCTCTGGATAAACTTCACGCAGCCCGCGTACGAGTCCACCGCGTGCACCTGGCGCACCCCCCGCGACACGAACTCCAGCGAGATGCTGCCGATGCCCGCGAACAGGTCGAGCACGTCCAGTTCATCCCATTCCAGATGGTTCCCGAGAATGTTGAACAGGCTTTCCTTGGCCGCGTCCGTGGTGGGACGGACCGGCAGGGTGTCGGGCGCCTGGAAACGGCGTCCCTTGAATTCTCCGCTGATGATACGCATGGCTACAGGCAGATAAAATAACGGTCGTAGGGCATTTCCTGCGAGAACCTCACCCCGGCGGGCGCCGGCAGGTAGGTGCAGGCATATACGTGTTCCTCCAGTCTCGGCAACAGGTCTTGTTCGGAGGCGTGGCCGCACAGGAACAGGGCCGCCGACCCCAGGTCGATCTTAAGGCTGTTGATGGCGTACAGGAAGTAATAGAGCAGGTTGTCGAAGTTGGGGCAGGGAAAGGAATTGAGGAACAGCAGGCCTTCATCGCCCTTTACGCAGAGGTCGAAGTTCCCGTTGCGCACGTGCAGCAAGATATGGTGTGCAAAGCGCTTGTAGGTCTGCGACACCCGGAAGGCCTCGCGGATCAGGCAGGCATATACGCTCAGGAAGCCGATCTGCTCGTCCTGGCAGAACATCGTCTGCGCCGTCTTCAGGTAATTGGGGTTGAAGGCGGTGAGGATATAGCTCTTGGTATTCGGTTCCAGTTCGCAGGTAATGCACTCGCGCCCGTTCAGGTGAAAGAGCGAGTCCAGGTATTCCTTGCCGTGTTCGGCCTCGTACAGCTTTTCGGGAATCAGGGTCGACTTGAAGTCGGGCACGCTGAAGATACGCTTGCCGTAAACGAATGAAGGGTCGAGCAGTTTCTCGTAGTCCACCAGTTCCTGCAGGCTGGCCGTAAAGCTCTGCCGGGCATCCAGCCTGTACGATGCCAGGGCCAGCGGGTTGCGGTTCTCGATGCTGCTGATGCCCAGGTCGAGGCTGTATTGCTGCAGGCTCACGCAAAGGCGCAGGTTGCTGTCGCTGTAGTTGGCCAGGTTCGGGTTGATGTTGCGCTTAAGGCAGGTTATGCTCGCTCCCATAGTGCTGTTTTTGCTAAAACGCCCCGTTCACAGGCTTGCGGACGGGGCGTTGAAATGATTGAACCTATGCCGTTATTCCCAATTCCCTTCGGTAATGGCTTCGGTCATGCTGCCTACCTTGATGCCGGGATAGCGGTTGTAGGTCTTTTCCTGAGCCACTTTGTTGGTGATCTGCTGTTCGTTCAGGCCTTCCAGCAGGTCTTCGTAGGGAACCTTGGCCTCGAACACGGGTACCTGGTAGCCGCTCTTGGAGATGAATCCGGCTTCCATTTCGATAAGCTTGCCCGATTGGTTGAACGGAACGCGCATCAGCTGGCGCAGGAAGGCTTCCTTGTCGGCTTCGTGGTCGGGGAACAGCACGGCGAAAGCGTTTTCGGTAAAGGTCTCGCGCGACACGATGCCCTTGGCCACCGCTTCTTCTTCGGTAAGGGAGTCGGGCACGGTACCGATCATCTTCACGTAGGGAACCTGGCCGTCGCGCAGGAAGGCGATCAGGCTGTCGCCCGTGGCGATATAGCTTCCGTAGGCCTTCTTGTGTTCCTGCTGAACCTTGCGGATGTCTTTCATCTGCTGAACCAGCACGGCCTTGCGCATATCCACGTCGCGGTTAAAGTTAACCGGCTGCATGATGCTGCGGTAAATAAGAACGGCAAGCACGATGGCTACCACGATCAAACCTGCCTGTATGGCGAATTTCACACTGTTTTTCATGATGCGTGTCTCTTTTTAGCGGTGGCAAATGTAGCGAAATTTTTTGTGTCGCGCAACGCGGAGATAAAGGGGGCGGGCTGAGATTCCCCGGCCCGCCCCCGTACACATTAAAAACGGAGATTGCTACCGCTTCACGATTTTGTGGCGGAAAGCGGCGCCGTTCCCGTCCGTGGCCTCCAGCACATACACGCCGGCGGGCAGTTGGCTCATGTCGATCTGAGAGGCGTCGCCCCGCAGGCGCAGCCGTTCGCTACCCTGCAGGTCCAGCAGGCGGAAGCAAGTGATGTTCGCCGCGTTCTCCTCGCCGTCCCGCTTAAGGTAAAGCGTTTCCCCGCAAGGATTGGGGTAGGCCCGGAAGGCCGCCAGGCGGTTCTGCACGGCGTTGGAAACGTTGGGGTCGGGATCTTTAACGATATAGGAGGCTGTGGCCACGTCTGAATTGATGAATCCTTCCTTGGTGGCTATTGCTTTGATGGTGGAGGAGGCAGTTAGTTCGAAGGGGGATTCATAGAGCAGTGAAGAATCTGAAGGTTCGGAACCGTCAAGGGTGTAGTAGATCTTGGCTGACTCCGTGGCGCAGTAAATCGACACTTTCGTGCCCGAGGATACCGTATCGCGGAAAGGTGTGAATCTAGGTTGGGCTACGGTCTCAAGAACGCTTACGGAATAGTGAACATAGACACTATGCCATCCATGCACATTTAAGTTTGTAAGATCGAAAGTGAAGGTGCCGCTTCGTAAGAATCTCACTCCGTTTCCGTCGATGATGTAATCTATTCCCTGTTGGGCGGGTATGCCATCTACATATATGAACTCCAAAGAGGTGGTACGTCCATTAATCACCATCTCCCCTTCGAGGTTCACACTGTCCAAAGAGCAAGTGATGGAGATGTATGAAGATAAGGAGCTAATTTTTTCACTTCCATATTTTGAAATTAGGTTATAACATTCAGACAATGGCAGCGTGTTGTGTTCAGCGTCTATGCCTCTAATATGTTTTGAGGCAATTAAATCATCGGCAGTGGAGATGAAGTTGCTATCACAGGATAGCAGCACGCTGTCACAGGTGCTCGCATCGAGGTGGGTTAGTTTATTGTTGTCGCAGGATAACCATTTCAAACGAGGACAGGCGCTTACATCGAGCTGGGTCAGTTGGTTGTTGCCGCAGTATAACTCTCTCAAACGAGGACAGGTGCTTACATCGAGTTGGGTCAGTTGGTTGTTGTCGCAGTGTAACTCTGTCAGGCGGGTACAGCCGCTTACATTGAGATGGAACAGGTTGCTATTGGAGCAGTATAGATGCCACAAACTGCCGCAACTACTTACATCGAGCTGGGTTAGGTTATAATTGTTGTCGCAGGATATACTTGTTAAGCTGTCACAGTCTTTTACTCTGAGGCTCTTTAAGGAAACACCGTCTAAATTTAATTTTCTTACCGGGCATCCGCTCACGTCAAGGTAGTGTAAAGATCCTATGCATAGATCCTCGGCCGATATCTCTGTCCATTGCAGGTTGGTGCAGCCGCTTATATCCAAAGAGTCAATATGGAATCTTTTTTGGCCTCTTGGATCGCAGAAAGGGCTTAAGGTGGATAGAGCCTTGCAGTTGCTTGCGTTCAGGCGCTTTATGGATTGATCTCCGTACCCTCCCGGGATATATAAATGCTGTAAGCTCTGCAGGCCGCTTACATTCAATCTGTCCAAGGGGTTGTTGCGGCAGTCCAACGACTGTAGGCTGTCGCAACCCGTTACGTTCAGGCTTTTCAGGAACCCGCGGCTGTAGTAGCCGTCCCTGTGGCCACGATCGCCCGTGAATTTGCCCCAGCTTCCGCGGCAGGACAGTGTTTTGAGGTTCGGGCAATGACTCAGGTCTAAATTTGTAATGGCTTGATGGTCACATGCTAACGTTGTTAGGTTTGTGCAACCGCTCAGGTTTAAATTCTCTAAAGTGGAATAAATGGTATAAGAAGAATTACCATGGTCGGAAGGATATGTTCTCAAATTAAGTGCGGAACAGTCTAATTCTTCTAAATTCTTGCAAAAGCTCAGGTCTAAGGATTTAGAGTTATAGATATGGCGACAATGTAATTTCCTGATGCTACTGAAAGTGCAGGAGTCTATGTCGAATGGGAGTAGGCATTCAAGAGTCTTCAGATTGTTGCAGTTGCGTAGCGTTAGGGATGGTTTATTGTCATAGTATAGATCTAGGTCAAATTGCAGTTCCTGAAGGGACGGACAATTGGATAGAATGCCGTATACTACCGTCTGGGATGGATTTCCTTCAAGCAGCAGGTGGCGAAGGTTCGGGCAGTTGTCGGCTTCGAACGACTGCAGGTAGTGGCCGTCCATACCGGTGATTTCCCCCTGTACGGCATATAATATGCAGGTATTCCGAGATGAGAACTGGATTGTGGTGGCGGATGAATCATTGACATAGCCATTCACTAGATGGACTTGGGGTTCTTCATTTTTTTGCTGTACCATGATTTCTGTACCGATGGGGGCGTATATGGTTATACGGCATTCTTTGTGACCGCTTGTCTCGAACCGTATCGTGTCGGTCTGCGCAAAACAGGTGGTTATGCTGGCTATGAGCAGGCATAGGAACAGGTGTAGTTTTTTCATCTTTTTGTTGGGTTTTATGATTGTTTTTGGGCGATTTTGGGCAGTCTATGACTTCCGTGTATCGCTGCAAAAGTATATAAAGTATTACAAATTGTCAATTTTATTTATTGAACATTAAAAAAGGTAAAATTTATATTATTATAATTGTCCATTGCTTCCAGCTTGGTTCCGAGCGGAGTAGAATGGCGGATGCGTGCCGTAAATACCATCCATGCGGCCAATTATAATAATATAAATTTTTGTTTTTGAACAAAGGATGCATGGCGGACAGGATGATTCTGGTAGATGATTTTGCATGGATTTCGGCTTTTCGTATATTTGGCTATCGCTCAATATACTTCGTCTCGGCAAGGCCAACACAAAAGTGGACTTTTGGTTGGCTTTGCACTCGACTTTTCGTATATTTGTAGCGTTCGAAACGAAAGGAGACGGCGGTTATGGCAGACTTGGATAAATTATTTGAATGGTATCTTGCCAATCAGGATGAATTGGTGAGCAAGTACAATGGGAAATATCTTGTTATAAAGGATAATTCCGTTGTTGAAACGTTTGATTCTGAAGATGAAGCGTTCTTTCGGGCTGCCGAAAAGTACGGTTTAGGGAACTTTATCGTTCAACTTTGCACTCCGGGTCAGAGTGCCTACACCATCAATATTTGTTCATCCGCCTTTGCCTTTTAGTTATGCAGCAGAAAATACAGTCTTTTACCCAGCGATACGAAGGCCGGGCGTTTAATCCGGATATGGCGGGTGCCCGGGAGCCGGAGGTTCGCACAACGGCGTTGTGGGATACGGGTGCAACCATTTCTACCATATCGAAAAAAATTGCCGATGAATTGAATTTAATTCCGTTTGCGAAATCAAAGATGTTCCATGCCGGAGGTGAGGGAATTACCAATTTGTATAAAGTGAATATGTTTTTGCCTAATGGCGTTGGGGTTCGTGCAATTACGGTTATTGAAGGCATTTTGAATGGCTGCGAGGTTTTGATAGGTATGGATATAATCACGTTGGGGGATTTTGCGATAACGAACAAGAACGGCAAGACTGTGTTCTCGTTCCAAACACCTTCGAGCAATGAATACGATTTTTCAGTCCACAAGAACTAGATGTCAAGTTTTCCTTGACAACTGATTTTGTTTTTGTATGTCTTTTTGTAACAAATAGACTTAAGGTTTTAAAGGCGACCGTATTTGATCTGAAGAGGTAACCGATTTTCCAACAGCAAAAGTGCGGGAAATTCGTTAAATTTGCCCTTTTGGTGCCGAGGGTAATGCGGCATCTCCCGAATATCGAAAAAAAAGACACAGCATATATGGAAGCGCAAGTCAAGCTTAATTCCGAGACCGGCCGCCTTCGGGCGGTGGTGTTGCATAGACCCGGTCCCGAAATCGAAAAAATGACCCCCTCCACGATTCATCAGGCCCTGTACAGCGATCTGCTCGGCATGGAGGCCGCCCAAAAGGAATACCGGCAGCTGGAAGCCGTGCTGGGGCAGGTCTGCACGCCCTTTTACATCGACGACCTTTTGGCCGAGGTGCTCGAGTCTTCGCCCGAAGCCCGTCAGTTCCTGATGGAGAAGATAGCCCGCCCCGCCCACGCGGCCAGGCTGGACGAGACGCTGGCCGTCATGTCGCCCGAAGAACTGGCCAAGGCCATGGTGCAGGGCGTGGCCGGCACCGACTTCAACCCCCTCTACAACCTCTACTTTACCCGCGATATCGGCGTCTGCTTCAATTCCCACGCGATGCCCACCCATATGGCCACCCAGGTGCGTTCGCGCGAGATCCTGATCACCGACCTTATCTACCGCTACCATCCCGTGTTCACCCGCAACAACTCCCACCTGAACCCATGGGGCAGCGTTCCGGCCTGCACCCGTCTGGAAGGCGGCGATTTCCAGGTGGCGGCGCCCAACGTGTTCGTTATCGGGCAGGGGGCGCGCTCCAACCGCAACGGGGTCGATGCCTTTATCTCGCTCAAGCGCCGGGAAAGCGATCTGTTCTACGTCATCACGCAGGAACTGCCCTTCGAGCCCGAGTCGTTCATTCATCTCGACATGGTGTTCACCTTTTTGAGCCGAACCCACTGCATGGCCTACAAACCGCTTATCTTGGACGAGAACCACTACGCCACGCGCCTGCTCAAGGTGGAGAACGGCGTGGTGCACGAAAGCCTTTGCGCCAATATCTTCGAGGCCCTGCACAACCTGGGCTACGACTACAAGCCCATCTACTGCGCTGGCGGCGACCCGATGTATCAGGAACGCGAGCAATGGCACAGCGGGGCCAACTTCTTTGCCTTCGCCCCCGGCAAGATCATGGGCTACGGCCGCAACAACTACACGATAGAAGCCCTTTCGAACGCCGGATTCGAGGTGGTGGACGCCTGGGACGTGGTCTCGGGCAAGGCCAAGGTAAAGACCGAGGACGAAAGCCGCCCCACGGTCTATACCATCGAGAGTTCGGAACTGGTGCGCGGGGGCGGCGGCTGCCGCTGCATGACCATGCCCGTTTGCCGCGAAGACCTGTAGTCTAAAAACAATCAGTAAACAACTTAAACATTAAATACTTATGAAATTCGGGGTAGTGACCTTTCCGGGTTCGAATTGCGACCACGACATACACTATGTGCTCAAACACGTGTTGGGGCAGGAATCGGTTCAACTGTGGCATAAGGACACCGACTTGCAAGGGGTCGATGCCGTGGTGCTTCCGGGCGGTTTTTCCTACGGGGATTACCTGCGTTCGGGCGCCATCGCGCGCTTTTCGCCCATCATGGAAAAAGTGATTGCCTTCGCCAACAAGGGCGGCTACGTGCTGGGTATCTGCAACGGATTCCAGATTCTGTGCGAGTCGCATCTGTTGCCGGGCGCCCTGCTGCACAACGACGTGCAGAAGTTTGTCTGCAAGAACGTGTACCTGCAGGTGCAGACCAACCAGACCGCCTTTACGGCCAAGTGCGCGCCCAAGCAGGTGCTCAAGGTGCCGGTGGCGCACGGGGAGGGCCGCTATTTCGCCGACGAGGCCACGATCAAGCAGCTGAACAGGCAGGATTGTGTGCTGTTCCGCTATTGCGACGAAAAGGGCAACGTGAGCAAGGAAGCCAATCCCAACGGTTCGCTCGAGAACATTGCCGGCATCTGCAACGAGAAACGCAATGTGTTCGGACTGATGCCGCATCCGGAACGCTGTGCCGAGGAAGTGCTGGGCAATACGGACGGGCGTATCCTGTTCGAAAGCCTGATTGAACGGATCAAGAAATAGCCGTGCTGCTTTCCCGTTACAGTCAGGAAACCTTGGAGGCCGGTTGCGACGAGGCGGGTCGGGGCCCTTTGGCGGGGCCGGTGTTCGCTGCCGCCGTGATCTTCGCGCCCGACTACCGCAATCCGCGCCTTGACGACTCCAAGAAACTGAGCGAGAAAGCCCGCTACGCCCTGCGCGAGGAAATCATGCGCGATGCCCTCTCGTATGCCGTGGCACGGGTGGATGCCGAGGAGATAGATAGGCTCAATATCCTGAACGCCTCCATCCAGGCCATGCATAGGGCACTTGGGCAACTGGACCCGCAGCCGGCCTTCGTTACCGTGGACGGCAACCGCTTCAAGCCCTACGGTAAGGTGCCCCATGTGTGCGTGGTGAAAGGCGACGGGAAATACCTGTCGATTGCGGCGGCCTCCATCCTGGCCAAGACCTTCCGCGACGACTTTATGCGGGAACTGCATCAAAAATGCCCGCTCTACGGTTGGGATGTGAACAAAGGCTATCCCACCAAGGCGCATTACGACGCCATTTTAAGGAACGGACCCAGCCCCTGGCACCGGCGTTCGTTCAAGTTATATCAGGATTTGACATTATTTTAGGATATGAAACCAAGCACGGTTAAAGGAACCCGCGATTTTTCGCCCCTGCAGATGCGCAGGCGTCAGTATATCTTCGATACCATAAGCCAGGTCTATCGTCTGCACGGGTATCAGCCCATCGAGACGCCCGCCATGGAAACCCTCTCCACATTGATGGGCAAGTACGGCGAGGAGGGCGACAAACTGCTGTTCAAGATTCTCAATTCGGGCAACTTCATGGACAAGACGGGAGCCGATGCGGAAAGCTTTTGGCGTGAGAACGCAGACAGCGGGAAGATGAGCCGCGCCCTGCTGCCCAAAATAAGCGAGAAGGGGCTGCGCTACGACCTTACCGTGCCCTTCGCCCGTTTTGTGGTGCAGCATCAAGGCGAGTTGTGCTTTCCGTTCAAGCGCTACCAGATACAGCCGGTGTGGCGTGCCGACCGTCCGCAAAAGGGTCGTTACCGCGAGTTCTACCAGTGCGACGCCGATGTGGTGGGCTCCGATTCGCTGAGCAACGAGGCCGAACTGGTGCAGATGATCGCCGAGGTGTTCGGCAAGCTGGGCATCCGCGTGCTGGTGAAGATAAACAACCGCAAGGTGCTTTTCGGGATTGCCGAGACCATCGGCTGCCCCGAAAGGATGACCGACATTACCGTGGCCATCGACAAGTGGGACAAGATAGGGGAGGAAGGCGTGCGCAACGAATTGGGCGCGCGCGGCATCAGCCCCGAATCCATAGAGAAACTGTTTCCCGTACTGCATCTGCAGGGCGATGTGGCGGCAAAGCTGAACGACTTGCGGGCTTTCTTGAAAGACAGCCCCACCGGATTGAAGGGCGTGGAGGAACTCGATACCGTGTTCTCGCTGATAGCGCAGATGGGCGTGGAGGTGCCGTGTGAACTCGACCTTACCCTTGCACGCGGGCTCAACTACTATACCGGTGCCATCTTCGAGGTGAAGGCTCTGGATGTGGAGATGGGCAGTATCTGCGGCGGCGGGCGTTACGATGATTTGACGGGCATTTTCGGCCTCAAGGGTGTGTCGGGCGTGGGCATCTCCTTCGGTGCCGACCGTATCTACGACGTGCTCAACGACCTGAACCTCTATCCCGAAAGCCTGGTGAGCGGCACGCAGGTGCTGTTCGTGAACTTCGGTGAGAAAGAGCAGGCCTGGGCGTTTGCTCCGGCGCAGGCCTTGCGGCAGCAGGGCATCGCCGTGGAGATCTATCCCTCGGCGGCTAAGTTGCAGAAACAGTTCTCCTATGCCGACAGCCTCAGGATTCCCTTCGTGGTCATTATCGGCGAGAAGGAACACGAGTCGGGCGAGATTGTGGTAAAGGACATGAAGACCGGACAGCAGCGTTCCGTTTCCCCGCAGGAACTGGCGCAGGCCGTGTGCCCGGCGGAATAAGGCAAATATAAAAACGACGATATGAAAAAGAACGTTTTCGAGATCACCCTGAAGGATCTCAGTTTCGACGAAATCGAACGGATCATCAACGACAAGATGCAGATAAGCTTGTCGAAAGACGTGTTGGCGGCCGTAAAGAAATGCCGCGACTACTTAGACAAGAAGACCAAGACCCATAAGGAGCCCATCTACGGGGTAACCACCGGTTTCGGTTCGCTCTGCAACGTGAGCATTTCCGAAAAACAGCTCTCGCAGCTGCAGAAGAACCTTATGATGTCGCATGCCTGCGGCTTGGGCGAACCCGTGCCCGAAGAAGTGGTGAAGCTGATGCTGCTCATGAAGATAAAGTCGCTTTCGTACGGCAATTCGGGTGTTCAGGTGGTGACTATCCAGCGTCTGGCCGACTTCTTTAACAACGACGTGCTGCCGGTGGTCTATCAGCAGGGATCGCTGGGTGCCTCGGGCGACCTGGCTCCCCTGGCGCATATGTGCCTGCCCTTGATCGGTTTGGGCGAAGTATGGGTGAAGGGCGAGAAGAAACCCGCCGCGGGCGTGTTGAAGAAATACGGCTGGAAGCCTATCGAACTGGCCTCCAAGGAAGGCCTGGCGCTCTTGAACGGCACGCAGTTCATGAACTCGTTCGCGGTGCACAACGTGCTTAAGGCAAGGCGTCTGAGCCGTCTGGCCGACCTGGTGGGCGCGCTCTCCCTGGAAGCTTTCGACGGCCGCATCGAGCCTTTCTATCCCGAAATTCAGGATGTACGCCGCCACAAGGGGCAGGTGGACACCGCCGCGGCTTTCCGCAAATACCTCAAGGGTAGCAAGATGATTGCCCGCAAGAAGGAACACGTGCAGGATCCGTATTCGTTCCGCTGCATCCCGCAGGTGCACGGGGCTTCCAAAGACGCCATCGAATACGTGAGCCGCATCACCTTCGAGGAAATCAACGCCGTTACCGACAACCCCACGGTGTTCCCCGACAAGGACATGGTGATTTCGGCCGGCAACTTCCACGGACAGCCGCTGGCCCTCACGCAGGATTTCCTGGCCATCGCCGTGGCCGAACTGGCCAATATCTCGGAACGCCGCACATATCAGCTGATTGCCGGCAAGCGCGGTCTGCCCAGTTTCCTGGTCAAGAAACCCGGTCTCAACAGCGGCTTTATGATTCCGCAATACGCCGCGGCTTCGGTGGTGAGCCAGAACAAGCAGCTGTGCTGCCCTGCCAGCGTGGATTCGATCGAGTCTTCGCAGGGTCAGGAAGACCATGTGAGCATGGGGGCCAACGCGGCCACCAAGGCCTACCGCGTAATGGACAATACCGAGCGTGTATTGGCCATCGAGCTGTTCAACGCGGCTCAGGCCTTCGAGTTCCGCCGTCCGGTAAAGACCTCGGCCATCCTCGAGAAATTCCTCGCCGCCTACCGCAAGGAAGTGGCGTTTATCGAAGACGACACGGTAATGTACCCCCTCATTCAGAAGTCGGTGGACTTCCTGCGGGGATACGCGATCTAAGATTCTACAGTGAATAGAAGCTAATAATGCAAGCCGGGGCATTTTCGAATGCTCCGGCTTTTTGTATGTGGTCTGCTATACTTTGTTAATGATGATGTGAAAGCGTTTGAAATTCTATTTAAATGTTTGTGTATATGGTTTTAAATTTGTAGATTTGCAATTGTTAAAAATGAAAATAATATGTTTATTTTCATTTATTGGGACGAAGATGGAGCAAAAGCAACGGATATTATCCAAGATAAACAGGAGTAAAAAAGGAACTATCTTTATGCCGGATAGTTTCATGCCGATTGATACCCGGCATGCAGCCAATGTTTTGGCTGAGTTTTCCAAAATGGGGAAACTGGCTCGGGTGGCGTTTGGAATCTATGTGAAGCCGAAGGAATCAAGATTCGGTATGGTGATGCCCACGCTGCAAGAAATAGCGGAAGCGATTGCCAAACGGGATGCGGCCCGATTATTGCCGCATGGAACAACGGCAGAGAACTATCTTGGGTTCTCGACACAAGTGCCTATGAATCCGATTTATCTGACATCGGGCACATCTAGAAAAATCAAAGTAGGGAAACGCACGCTCACCCTGCAACACCGGGCACCTGATACATTCGCTTATAAAGGAAAAATAATGCCGATTCTCGTATTGGCATTGCAATCCATCGGGCGGGATAATCTTACGGATGAGGTTCGATCCATTGCGGCGGGTATCTTGAAAAAGAATCCGGAAGAGAAAACCTGGCAAGCAGATATTGCCCATGCACCCAATTGGATACGGGTAATGATAATGAATATAAAGAAGACATATAATGAAATGGATTGACGCATCGGATGCCGATAGGCAGCAATCGGTACATATTGTAGCTGCATCTAAGGATATAACAGAAAGTGCGGTTGAAAAGGATTGGTGGGTGACGGCGATACTTAAAGTATTGTTCTCCATGACACCTGCACCTTATATGTTGTTTAAGGGCGGAACCAGCTTGAGTAAGGGGTGGAATTTGATTGATCGCTTTTCAGAAGATATAGATATTGCATTGTATCGTGATTTTCATCTTGATGTGTTAGGCAAGGAATGTGCGGCGGCTTTGAATAACAATCAGGTGAAGAAATTGCGTATGGTCAATCGGGATTATATTCTCGGCGCGTTCATGGACGAGTTTGAGACGAAACTTTTGGATTGTGGATTGGGGGAGTGTCGGCTTGAACCTGTAATATATCAGGCCGATGGGCGTTCTGTGGACCATGATAGCGATCCGGTAGAAATAGAGGTGCATTATAGGCCTAAGGTGAAATCAGGACAATA
Organism: Ruminococcus flavefaciens; assembly: GCA_023667315.1. Lineage (GTDB taxonomy): Bacteria > Bacteroidota > Bacteroidia > Bacteroidales > P3 > Pullibacteroides. Next base: position 49,651 of record JAMPAI010000011.1, on the reverse strand, counting down.
TATTCGTCCGGTCGTGAAAGTGGAGATCAGCTGCCTTTCCATGAAAGAGCCGTTTGAGATCAAACGCATCACATCTCTTGTCGGGGCGGCATTCACAGAATTGGATGATGAAACTGTTGCTGACATACCTATCATATCCCCTGTTCGTACTTTTCTTGAAAAGGCGTTTCTGTTGAATGAAGAATATCAAAGAAAGAATCCACGTCATATACGGATGAGCCGTCATCTTTATGATTTGGAACGGTTGATGGATACCTCTTTCGCAACCACTGCGCTTGCCGATAGAAAACTATATCGGGAAATCATAGAACATCGCCAACGTTTTTACCATGTAGGAGGTGTCGATTATACATTGGATTTGCCCGAAACCATATCCTTTTGTCCCAAGGGAGAACTTCGGGAACGGATGAAAGCCGACTACGAAGACATGAAGATGGCCATGATATACGGCGAAAAACTCACTTTTGAGGAGTTGATGGCCCGTATAGAGGAACTACAGGCGCGGTTCAGGCTGTGTTGATTTCGTTTAAGGGCGGGATTCCAAGGAATCCCGCCCTTTTTTGTATTGGTGGTTTGATAATCTTGAAGATGCGGCCAGTGGCTTCTTTGGGAACCCGTTTCCCCAACCGAGATAGACGATGGAAAATAAGGTGAAGCCCGGAACTTCCTGGTTTAGAATTTTGTGCAGGGCTTAATGTAACGGTTCCAGCTCTATAGATAATTCGGGGGTCTCCCACTCTTCCCACTTTTCATTCCATTTCGCTGCATAAACCTCTTCCGTGTAGTCGGCGTAACCATCCTTATGAATCTTGAGGGTATAGGTTTTGTTTGCTTCCAAATCCCAGAATTCACACTCTCCCTCACGGTTGGTTGTTTTTTTGAGGCCGAGGGGGAGCAGTTCCACTTCCGCATCTTTGATGTCAGTATGGGTTTCTTTATCTCTGCAGGAGAGGTCTATAGATCCTACTTTAGGGCAGACAAAATCAACGCGGGTTATTTTGCCCGCCGTTACAGTTATACTCTCATTCCAAACATTTCCTTCCTTATCATACATGTCATACCCCTCGTTGCCATCACCATATACGTATGTCTGTCCGTCGACGGAAACGGATACCCAACCAGTGCCATAAGGAAAATCAAGCGATTCTGTCGCTTCGGGCCCAAGCCAATAGTTTTTACCGGGATTCAGGCGGGCAAAGGAATATTTCCCATCTTTCGATATATCGATTACCAAATCAAGAGGTGCTAAATACATGCTGCATTCCGGGAAATATTTTCCGTCGGTGGTTTTTACCGTGCCCATGATGGCGCCGGTATAGGCATCGGTCAAACCGGCGGTGTCCGGTTCATCGGAAAGCTTGTCCTTACAGCTAACCAATCCCAAAAGCGGCAGGGCGATGCCGGCCAAAAGATAAAAAAGTTTTTTCATGATATTGTGTATTTAGGGTTTATCGGTTTCCGTAGCTTGTCTTGGATAACAAGGAAACAAAAATAATACAAATTCAGTATAAAACAAAGAAGAAACAAGGTACTCCTCTCAAAACGGCAGTTTATGAGACTTTTTAATCATAATCTACGATAGTTTATGGATTCTTCCTCGTGGGTCGGGCTTGGGCTATAAAAAAAAGGAGCCGATGAAATCGGCTCCTTTTGGTAAATTCAAAAAATGTGGCGTGACTTATACCAGTCGGCACTGCAGGTTGCGGTCGCCGTAGGCGTCGTCCACCTTGCCTACCGTGGGCCAGTACTTGTCGTCGTGCGGAAGCGGGAATGCCGCCTGCTTGCGCGAGTAGGGATATTTCCATTCGTCGGCGCAGACCACCTGCTGGGTGTGCGGGGCGTTGTGGATCACGTTGTTCTCGCGGTCGGCCTTGCCGTCTTCGATTTCCTTGATTTCGGCGCGGATGGCGATAAAGGCATCCACCAGACGGTCGAGTTCGGAAAGCGGTTCGCTTTCGGTGGGTTCCACCATCAGGGTGCCGTGAACCGGGAAGGCCACGGTGGGCGCGTGGAAACCGTAGTCCATCAGACGCTTGGCGATGTCGCCCACCTGCACGTTGGCGCTCATCATAAAGGCGTTGCAGTCCAGAATCATTTCGTGGGCGTTCATGCCCTGCTTGCCGGTATAGAAAATCTTGTAGTGATCCTTTAAGCGGGCGCGCAGGTAATTGGCGTTCAGGATGGCGTATTCGGTGGCCGACTTGAGGCCTTCGGCACCCAGCATGCGGATGTATCCGTAGGTGATGGGCAGGATGAAGGCGCTGCCGTAGGGCGAGGAAGAAACGGCGTTGCGGCCCGTGTGGCTTACGGGAACCATTACGTGGTCGGGCAGGTAGGGAGCCAGATGCTTGGCCACGCAGATGGGGCCTACGCCGGGACCACCACCCCCGTGGGGCATGGCGAAGGTCTTGTGCAGGTTGAGGTGGCATACGTCGGCACCCATGTGGCCGGGCGAGGTCAAGCCCACCTGGGCGTTCATGTTGGCGCCGTCCATATACACCTGCGCGCCGCAGGAGTGAACGATGTTGAGGATGTCGAGCACCGCTTCCTCGAACACGCCGTGCGTGGAGGGATAGGTGATCATGAGGCAGGAAACGTCCTTACCCAGTTCGTCCACCTTGGCCTTGAGGTCGTTTACGTCGATCTCGCCTTCGGGCGTGGAGGCGACTACCACCACCTTAAGGCCGGCCATGGCCGCCGATGCGGGATTGGTGCCGTGTGCCGAAGCAGGAATCAAGCAGATATTGCGATGGCTTTCGCCGTTTGCTTCCTGATAGGCGCGGATTACCGAAAGGCCGGTGTATTCGCCCGCGGCACCCGAATTGGGCTGGAAGCAGGCTTTGGCGAAGCCCGTGATCTCGCAGAGGTCTTTTTCGAGACGGTCGATGAGTTCGTGGTAGCCCTGGGCCTGGTCGGCGGGCACGAAGGGATGGATGGCCGCCATTTCGGGCAGGCTCAGGCACATCATCTCGGCGGCCGCGTTCAGTTTCATGGTGCAGGAACCCAGCGGAATCATGGCGCGGTTCAGCGAAAGGTCCTTTTCTTCGAGCTTCTTGATGTAGCGCATCATCTCGGTTTCGCTGTGGTAGGTGTTGAACACGGGGTGTTCCAGATAGGGCGTGCTGCGGCGCAGGGATTCGGGAATGTCTTCCAGAACCTCGTGCGGGCAATGTCCGTGGCAGCACTTCCCGCCTTCGCAAACGTGTTCCTTGCCCACGGCCTGCGCCAGTACGCCGATAATCTCGCGTACATCTTCCAATGCCGTGGTTTCATCGATGCTGATGCTGAAATGCTTGTCGTCGATGTAGTTGAAGTTCATGCGGTGTTCGAGCGCGATCTTGCGTACCGTTTCGATCGATACGGGGCTTTCGAAGCACAGGGTGTCGAAGAACACGGTGTTGAGCTGTCTGAAGCCGTATTCGGCACCGCGTTTGGCCAGGCGTTTGGCGTTGGCGTGGATGTCGAGCGCGATTTCGCGGATGCCGTCCTTGCCGTGATAAACGGCGTACATGCCCGACATAACCGCCATCAAGGCCTGCGCCGTGCAGATGTTGGAGGTGGCCTTGTCGCGCTTGATGTGCTGTTCGCGGGTCTGCAGGGCCAGACGCAGGGCGCGGTTGCCCTGGGCGTCTACGGTAATGCCGATGATACGTCCGGGAATGGAGCGCTTGAAGTTGTCGGTGCAGGCGAAGAATCCGGCCGAGGGACCGCCGAAGCCCATCGGTAGGCCGAAACGCTGGCTGTTTCCGAACACGCAGTCGGCACCGTCTTCTCCGGGTGCGCGGAGCACGGCCAGTGCCATCAGGTCGGAGGCCACGGCCACCAGCGCGCCGGCGGCGTGTGCCTTGTCGATAAAGGCTTTCAGTTCGTGAACCTGACCGTTGCGGTCAACCTGCTGGGTGATGGCGCCGAACACCTCGGGCGTGAATTCGAAATCTTCCATGCGGCCGGTCTGTACCGTGAAGCCGAGCAGGTGGGCGCGGGTCTCGATAACGCTGAGCGTCTGCGGGAACACGCGTTCATCCACGAAGCATACGTTGGCGTTGGCCTTCACCTTGTCGCGGCTCCTGCCGTGGTAGAACATGATCATGGCTTCGGCCGCCGCCGTGCCTTCGTCCAGGAGGGAGGCGTTGGTGAGGGGCAGTCCGGTCATGTCGCAGATAACGGTCTGATAGTTGAGCAGGGCTTCCAGACGGCCTTGCGAGATTTCGGCCTGATACGGGGTATAGGAAGTGTACCAGCCGGCGTTTTCCAGGATGTTGCGCGTAATCACGGCCGGGGTGATGGTGTTGTAGTAGCCCATGCCGATATAGGAGCGGAACACCTGGTTCTTGGCGGCCAAGGCGTGCAGGTGGTTCAGGTATTGGTATTCGTTCATGGCTTGGGGCAGATCGAGCGGCTGGGTGAGCCGGATGGCTGCCGGAACCGTTTTGTCGATCAGTTCGTCCATGCTCTTGACGCCGATGGTCTGGAGCATTTTCTGCGTCTGTTCGGGATTGGGCCCGTTGTGACGGCAGGCAAAGTTGTTTGTGATCATGGTTATTGGATTTTAATCTTTTACAATCGTTTTATTTATCGGATCCGGCTGCCGCGTTTCTTCCAGTACAGGATCAACAGGAAACCGAATATCATGCCGCCCAGATGGGCGAAGTGCGCCACCCCGTCGGCCGTTCCGCCGATACCGGCAAAAAGCTCGATGGCACCGTATATAATCACGAACCATTTGGCGCGGATGGGAATGAAGAAATAGAGGTAGATCGGCACGTTGGGAAAGCACATCCCGAACGCCAGCAGAATGCCGAACACAGCGCCGGAAGCCCCCACGGTAACGATATTGTCTACATACTGCTGCACCGAGAACGGGTCGTATTTCTGCATGAGCGGAACCAGTTCCCAGGCCTGTACCCCGCTCTGGATCAGCCCCGCGCCGATACCCGTCACCAGGTAATAGAGCAGGAACCTCTTGCTTCCCCAATAGTTTTCGAGCGCGTAACCGAACATCCACAGCGCGAACATGTTGAAGAAAAGGTGCGAGAAGTTTCCGTGCATGAACATATAGGTGATAAACTGGAAGGGGTAGAAGTTCTGGGCGGTAAAATAATGCAGCCCCAGCCAGCGGCTCAGGTCGATGCCCCGTGTGGCCAGGCTGATGTCGGCAAGGTAAAAGAGTACGTTCAGGATCAAGAGGTTCTTTACCACCGGCGGCAGGAAGGAAAACCCTTGAATGCGGTAATTATCTTGTTGGTTATACATTTTCCGTTTGGTTTTTGGGTGATGCGGCGCGGCCGAAAAGCCCCTCCACGGCGGCTTTGTCCAGAATCCGTATCACGCGTTTTCCGGACGGGGAAAGCTCGGGGGCCGGGCCGGAAAACAATTGGGTGGTCAAATATAAGATTTCTTCTTGAGAAAGCGGCGTTCCTTTTTTTATGGCCAGTTCCTTGGCTGCCGCCAAAGCGATGCTTTGCCGCTTTTCGGCTTCCGTCTGCAGGGAACGTCCGGCACAGGCGGAGGCGATTTCTTCCAGAATCTGCTGGGTGCGGCTTTCCTCCACGCCCTGCGGCATGGCGTTCACCATAAAGGAATTTCCCCCGATCCATTCCACCGCCCAGCCTAAGGTGCCCAGCTCTTCTTTTATCTCCTTGATAGTTTGCGTGCTGGAGGCCGAAAATTCCACGGTTTGCGGAAAAAGCGTGCGTTGGGAGGGAATGTTGCCGTTTTCGGGCTCGCTGTAGCTGTTGTATATGACCCGTTCGGAGGCGGCCTGCTGGTCGATCAGCGCCAGCCCCGATTTAAGCGGGGTAACGATATAGCTGTCGAACAGTTGGAAAATGCGCACGCGTTCGGGCGTGGCGGGGGACGCAGGTTCGCCGGGCGTATCCATCTTGGTGTCGGCCTGCACTTCGTCCACGCAGTCCAGCAGCATCTGCACGGGGGCGCTGGCCACCTGCATGTTCTCCTGCATCAGCGCGAAGTTGCGGGCGTAGGCTTCCCGGTAGTCGGGCGTGGCCTCGGTTGCGGGCGCGGGATTGGTAAAGGGATTGTAGCCGGGATTCAGCCTTACCTTGGGGGCTTCGGGCACGTAGCCTTGCGGTCTGTACCGGTAGGGCAGGACCTGTTCGGAGCCGAAATCGATGCTGTCGCTTACCTGGTTCACGCCCAAGGCGTACTTGACGGCGGCAAACAGCACCTTGTAGATGAAATCCTGGTTCTTGAACCGTATCTCGGTCTTGGTGGGATGTATGTTTACGTCGATTTCTTCCGGCTCCATCTCCAGATGGATGAAGAAGGCCGGCGATTTGCCCTCGGGCAGCAGCCCCTGGTAGGCGCGTTCGATCAGGTTGGAGATCCCGCCGTGGCGGATAATGCGGCGGTTCACGAAAAGGTACTGCTTGCCGCGTCCTTTCACGCTGTAGTCGGGGGTGCAGATATATCCGGCCACCTTTAGGCCAGGCACTTCCTGCGCGATCTTTACCAGACGGTTCTCGAACGCCTTGCCGAACAGCTGCACGATGCGGCGGTTCAGGTTGGAGGCTTCGAGGTGGTTTATCTTCTGTTCGTTGCGGTACAGTTGAAAACAGATGCCGGGTTGTGCCAGGGCGATGCGGTTGAACTCTTCTTCGGCGTAGCGGTATTCCACCTCGTCGCTCTTGAGGAACTGACGGCGGGCGGGAGTGTTGAAGTAGAGGTTGCGCACGCAGATGTTGGTGCCCTGTGCGCAGGCGCAGGATTCCTTTTGCGTTATCTTGTTGCCTTCGATACAGACGCGTGTGCCGGTTTCGTCTTCCTCGCGGCGGGTCTGCAGTTCCACTTGCGCCACGGCCGCGATCGAGGCCAGCGCCTCGCCCCGGAACCCCATCGTGCGGATGTGGTGCAGGTCGTCGGCCTTGGCCAGTTTGGAGGTGGCGTGGGGCATAAAGCAGCGTTCGGCGTCTTGGGCGTTCATGCCGCAGCCGTTGTCGGCCACCTGTATCAGGGTGCGGCCTCCGTCGGTAAGGTGCAGTTCTATCTTGGAGGAACCGGCGTCCACCGCGTTCTCAAGCAGTTCCTTGACCGCCGAGGCGGGCCGGTTCACCACTTCTCCGGCGGCAATCTGGTTGGCCACGAAGTCGGGAAGTATGTTGATGACGCTCTCCATGCCGGTTCACCGCCTTATTTGAGCACCCACCACAGGAGGGCCAATAGGATTACCAGATAGATCAACAGCCGCCGGTTCGACAGCAGGCCTTTCTGTTTCTTTTGGTTACGCTGAAACGACTCGCGTATGCGTATCTTGGCTTCCGCCAGCTTCTCGTCTTCGGGCGTGGAGGTGTCGTATTTCTTCTTGAGGTTGTCTAAGCGTTCCTTTTCGGGATCGTAATACCGGGGATGTATGTCGAATTGACGATGCTTGGGCTGGGGAAAGAAATTGGGAAGGAAAGATGCCATCGGACCGCGTGTTTCTGTTTTAATAGCAAAGATATAACAAAGTGGGGAAAGAACGGGCATGGAAAAACGGAGTTAACACCTTGATGTGGAAAGAAACGGAGTGCCGGAAATACGGGATATTCGGGAATGGGCTAATTTTATGCCGTGATTGGGCGGGTTTATGGCAATTCCCGTCGGATGAAAAATCAAGGCTATGGCGATTATTCTCAATATAGAGACGTCCACCCGCAATTGCTCGGTGGCGCTTTCGAAGAACGGGCAGACGATAGCCTGGCGCGAAACCGACCAGGGCAACGAACACGCCGCCCGCATTGCCGTTTTCGTGCAGGAAGTGTTGGAAGAGGCGGGCTTGAAGGCGCAGGAAATCGATGCGGTGGCCATCGGCGAAGGCCCCGGTTCCTATACGGGGCTGCGTATCGGCGTTTCCACCGCCAAAGGCCTGGCGTATTCGCTCGATAAACCGCTTATCCGGGTCAGTCCCTTGCAGGCCATGGCGGTGGCTTGCGCCGAGGAATTGAAATCCGGGAACAAATTGCCTGTCGACGCGCTTTTCTGCCCCATGACCGATGCCGGCCGCATGGAGGTCTATACCGCAATCTACAAGGCCGGCGGCGAACCGGTCCGTCCGGTGGAGGCCCGTATCATCGATGGGGATTCGTTTTCCGAATACCTGCCGCAGCATACCCTGTTCTTTTGCGGCGACGGCTGCGCCAAATGCCAAGGTCTGTTCGAGGCTGAGGCGAAGGCCGTGTTCCATACGCAGATAAAGCCCGGTGCGCGCCATATGCCGCCGCTTGCCGAGCAGGCGTTCGTCCAGGGAAAGTTCGAAGACGAGGCCTATTTCGAACCCTTCTACCTGAAAGATTTCGTGGCCGGGAAACCTCACGTAAAGGGACTTGTCTGATGAATGCATACAAGGCGATAGGCTGTATGTCGGGTACCTCGCTCGACGGCCTGGACATCCTTTACGTGCTTCTCGCGCAGGACGATGCCGGGTGTTGGACGTATAAGCTGCAGCAGGCGAGGACACTGCCGTACCCCGAGGATTTGCACGCGCGTTTGGCTGAGGCAGTGTATGCCAGCGGACTGGAACTGGCGCGCCTGCACGCCGACTACGGACACTTTGTGGGCAGGGCCTTGAAGGATTTCGTGAAGGAATATGCCTTGCAGCCCGACTTCGCTGCCGTGCACGGGCATACGGTGTTCCACCAGCCGCAGAACGGCTTCGGCTTGCAGATCGGCGACGGAGCGGCCATGGCGGCCGAAAGCGGCCTGATGATCGTGAACAATTTCCGCGCCACCGATATCGCCCTGGGCGGACAGGGCGCGCCCTTGGTGCCCATAGGCGACGAACTGCTGTTCTCCGAATACGATTTCTGTCTGAATCTGGGAGGAATTTCCAATATTTCTTACAAAAACAGCGAAAAACAACGTATCGCTTTCGACATCTCGCCTTGCAATATGGCCTTGAACCATTATGCCCGGAAACTGGGCGCAGCCTACGATGCCGGGGGAGATTGGGCAAGGAGCGGACGGCTGCTGCCCGGATTAAAGGAAGCCTTGGACCGTTTGCCGTATTACGCGCTTCCCGCTCCGAAAACCTTGGGTTTCGAGTGGTTCGGACACGATTTCCTGCCGGTGGTGCAAGAATGGGAAACCAAGGGAACGGAGCAGGATCTGCTGCATACCTTGGTGGAACATATCGCCTTTCAGATAGGACGGGCCTGCAGGAATGCGGATTTGACTGCGAAAATGGAAGGAAAGCCAAGAACCTTGCTGCTTACCGGCGGCGGAGCCTTGAACACCTATCTTAAGGAACGCATTCAGGTGACGGCACAGGTGGAAACGGTGGCCGCTTCGAAAATGCTGATCGATTATAAGGAAGCCTTGATTTTCGCGCTCTTGGGCGCGTTGCGCCTGCAAAAACAGGCCAATTGCCTGCATTCGGTAACGGGCGCCCGTCGCGACAATATAGGCGGCGCGGTCTATCTGCCCTGAGAATCGGGCTTCGACGCCTCTTGGCGTAGCAACGAATCTATTTCTAAAACGGAAGGCAACACGGGTTCTTCGGAAGCGTTCGATATGGTAAAGTGGGCGCGTTTTCTTCTTTCTTCGGCGGAGAGCTGCCGGGCAAGCCGCGCCTTTACCTCCGGTTCGGTACAGCGGTCGCGCGCCATGCAGCGTTCGATCTGTTCCTGCACTGGGGCTTCGATATTGATGATGCCGTAAAACATCCTGTCCATGCCGCTTTCGAACAGGATGGCGGCTTCCACCAGGGCGTAGGGAGGCGGGGTGTGCAGGGTCTCCAATTCCGAGAACCAGGCCTCCATGTCGCTGAATACCAAGGGATGAATCAAGGCATTGAGCCGGGCCAGCTGCTGCGGGTCGTTGAACACGATGGCGGCCAGTGCCTTCTTGTCTTGCGCCGCTTCCCGGCCGAAAAGCCGCGCGATGCAGGCCTTGGTTTCCGCTTGTCTGGAAATGTGCTTTGCCCGTTCGTCGGCATGATATACGGGAATGCCGAGCGCGGAAAAAATATGGGCTATGGTAGATTTACCACAGCCCATACCGCCTGTAAGCCCGATGCGCAACATGCTATTTGTTGTCGGGCAGTTGGTCGCCGATGCTCGAGGCGATCGCGCTCTTTTCCATACACAGACGGGCGCCGTTTTCCACTTCGATGGTAACGGTGGTGTCCTGGATTTCCACGATCTTGCCGTGAATGCCGCCGATGGTAATCACTTTCTGACCTTTCTGCAGGTTGTCGCGGAATTTTTTCTGTTCCTTGCTGCGTTTCATCTGGGGACGGATCATAAAGAAATAGAAAATCACCAGGATGATGACGATCAGCAGGATTTGTTGCATGGCGCCGTTTTTGGGTGTGGCGGCTTGCAATAAGATGTTCAATAAATTCATTTCAAAAGTATTAAAGGGTTATTATTCGACCGGAGGCTAAATGAGGCCACGGCCGCTTTTTTGCATTTTCTTGTCGGCTTTCAAGTCTATGGTAAGCCGGTGCAGCACGCCGTTTACAAAGGGCGTGCTTTCTTTGGAACAGAACTGCTTGCTCAACTCAACGTATTCGTTGAGGCTGGCCTTGACGGGAATGGAGGGGAAGTTTACCAGTTCGCTCATGGCCACGCAGAGCAGGAGCCTTTCGATGGCGCCGATGCGTTCGTGATTCCAGTTCTGCAGGCGCGGGGCGATGTACTCGTTGTATTCCTCGGCGTGCATCAGGGTCTTGTCCAGAAGGGTGAGGCCGAATTTCACGTCTTCGTTTTCGGCATTCAGGCCTTCGTCCACGTTGTTGTTGCGTTCGGCACTCATTTTGCCCAAGAGCGAATAGACCCAGAAGGTAACGCTCTCGTAGTCGGACTCCCAGTAAATGGAACGTTCTTCACAGAAGGAACGCAGGGCGGCATGCTCGGCGATCTTGCGCTTGTAGAGCTTGCGCAGGAATTCGCGGTCGCGTTCAAACGGGTCTTCGGACACGTCTTCCGCTTTTTTTGCGGCCTTCATGGCCGGAGAACTTTCCTTGTTGAGTGAAAAGAGGCTGTCATATACCGTGGAAAGCAAATCGCCGTAGGCCCGTTTCTCGGGGCGGTAGCTTTCGCTTTTCAGCAGGAAGTTGACATCCTGGGCAAGGTGTTCCACCACCGTGTTTTCGGCCATCCGGCGCAGGCCTTCCAGGCTTTCGGCCTCGCGGCCTCTTTCCTTGGCCTGGGTGTAGCGATCCTTGGCCAAGGCAGCCAGATCCACGATGAACTTAAGGTGGAAATAATACAGCTGCGCGGTCTGCTCCAAGCCGGCGAGCAGGTTCTGCCTGCAGGCCATGGCGCTTTCGGCACCGCCTTGAAAAAAGCCGTAACTGGCCTGGATCACTTTTTCGCGTATGAATCGGCGGTTGAACATGCTTAGATCATTTGGGTAAAGTAGCGGTGCAGCTCGGTGCTGTCGGTAAGTTCCGGATGGAAGCTGGCCGCCAGCAGATGCTTTTGCCGCACCAGTACGGGATGCTTCTGATAGGAGGCGAGGATCTCCACGTTCCTGGCGCATTTCTCGATACGCGGGGCGCGGATGAACACCGCCGGCAGGGGTTTCTTGAAGCCGGTCACTTCCAGATCGGTAACGAAACTGTCTAACTGGGAACCGTACGCGTTACGCCTTACCAGGATGTCCATCAAACCGATGCGGGTCTGGGTGCTGCCTTCGATTTCCTTGGCCAGCAGGATCATGCCGGCGCAGGTGCCGAAAGCGGGCATTCCGTCGGCGATGGCCTTGCGCAAGGGTTCCATCAGGCCGAACCATTCCAACTGCTTGCCCATGGCGGTGCTTTCGCCGCCGGGCAGGATAATGCCGTCTATCTTCTTTAAATCCGCGGGAGCCAGCACGCGCACGGTGTTCAGTCCGAGTTCTCGGATGCTGTTCTCGTGCTCTTCGATGGCTCCCTGGATTCCTAAAACGCCTACGGTCTTCATATAAGATTACCAGCCGCGGTTGGCGAACAGTTGTTTTTCGTCCAGTTGGCGTACGTCGATGCCGTGCATGGGTTCGCCCAGGTTTTCGGACAGCTTGGCCAGTTTGGCGGCGTCGTTGTAGTGTGTGGTGGCTTCCACGATGGCTTTGGCCACTTTCTTGGGATTCTTCGACTTAAAGATACCCGAACCTACGAACACCGATTCGGCACCCAAGAGACGCATCAGGGCGGCGTCGGCGGGGGTGGCCACGCCACCGGCAGAGAAGTTGGGCACGGGCAGCTTGCCGTGTTCGGCTACGTAGCAAACCAAGTCGTAGGGGGCGCCGAGGTTCTTGGCTTCGGTCATAAGTTCTTCCTTGCTGCAGGCCTGCAGGCGGTGGATGCCGGCCATGAGGCAACGCATATGGCGGACGGCTTCCACGATGTTTCCGGTACCGGCTTCGCCCTTGGTGCGGATCAAGGCGGCACCTTCGCCGATACGGCGTAGGGCTTCACCTAAGTTGCGGCATCCGCAGACGAAAGGAATGCGGAATTCGTGCTTGTTGATGTGGAATTCGTCGTCGGCGGGCGTCAATACTTCGCTTTCGTCGATAAAGTCGATATCGAGGGCTTCCAGAATGCGGGCTTCGGCAATATGGCCGATACGGCATTTGGCCATAACGGGAATGCTCACCGCTTTCTTGATTTCCATAATCATCTTGGGGTCGCTCATACGGGCGACACCGCCCTGGGCGCGGATGTCGGAGGGTACGCGTTCAAGGGCCATGACGGCGATGGCACCGGCATCTTCGGCGATCTTGGCCTGTTCCACATCGGTAACATCCATAATGACGCCGTTTTTCAACATTTCGGCAAGTCCCAATTTGACTTTCCAGTCGTTGCTTTTGTCGGATTTTTTCATGACAGTATGTTGTTTTTATTTTTTGCTTTCGCGGTTTCTGCTCCCGCTCTTCGGGTATTCATTTGGCGCGGGCGGTTGCCGGTGCGTCCAAAAATAACTCGCGAAGGTACGGAAAATTTATCATATTTTTTGCCGCAGTTTTTGTGGCAGGCATTTTTGCAAAGAGGTAGGGAGATTCAGCCAAGTATCGGAGAAAAGAGACGCTTAAAAAATAATGTAAACTTAAATTTTGCTACCTTCGCCTGGCAAAACGGCTCGGAACATCGGGCCTTGAAATTAAACGAGCCATGAAATCGGATATTGAAATCGCGAGGGAAACGCCCTTGAAACCCATTGAGGAAATCGCCCAAGCAGCCGGCATGGATGCCGACAGGATATTCCATTACGGAAAGAACATCGCCAAGGTGGATCTGAGCCAGATCGACGAAGAAAAGATCAGGCGCCACAACCTGATTCTGGTAACGGCCATCTCGCCCAACAAGGCCGGGGTGGGCAAGACCACCGTGTCGATCGGCTTGGCTTTGGGATTGAACAAAATCGGCAAGAAAGCCATCGTGGCCTTGCGCGAACCCTCGCTCGGCCCCTGTTTCGGGATGAAGGGTGGGGCGGCCGGGGGCGGCTATGCCCAGGTGCTGCCCATGGAGAACATCAACCTGCACTTTACGGGCGACTTCCATGCCATTACCTCGGCGCACAACATGATTACCGCGCTGCTCGACAACTACATTTACCAGAACCGCTATACCGCCGAAGGCCTGCGCGAGGTGCGCTGGAAACGTGTGCTGGACGTGAACGACCGCTGTCTGCGCAATATCGTCACGGGCATGGGCGCCGATACCGACGGGGTGTTGCGGCAAACCGGCTTCGACATTACGGCGGCCTCCGAACTGATGGCCATCCTTTGCCTGAGCCGCGACCTGGAGGACCTCCGCCACCGTATCGAGAACCTGCTGTTAGGCTTTACCAACGAGGGCGCGCCCTTTACGGTAAAAGACCTTGGCGTGGCGGGTGCCATCACCGTATTGCTTAAGGATGCGCTATTACCCAATCTCGTGCAGACCACTGAGCATACCCCGGCCTTTATCCACGGCGGGCCGTTCGCCAATATAGCCCACGGCTGTAACTCGGTGCTGGCCACCAAGATGGCGCTTACCTTCGGCGACTACGCCATTACCGAGGCCGGTTTCGGCGCGGATCTGGGCGCCGAAAAATTCTTCGACATCAAATGCCGTCAGACCGGCCTGCAACCCAAGTTGAGCGTGCTGGTGGTTACCGCCCGCAGCCTTAAGGTTCATGGCGGAGTTTCCGAAAAGGAAATGGCGCAGCCCAATATGGAAGCCCTTAGGAAGGGTTTCGCGAACTTAGACCGTCAGGCGGCCATTCTCAAAGGGTTCAACCAGAGCGTGGTGGTGGCCTTCAACAAGCATGCCGACGACAGCCCCGAGGAAATCGAGGCCGTGCGGCAGCACTGCCAGAACGAACTCGGCTTGGGATTCGCCGTCAACGAAGCCTTCGCCAAGGGTGGGGAAGGTGCTGTGGAATTGGCCGGGACGGTGGTCGAGACCATCGAGAAGAAGCCTTCCGGAGCCTTGAAATATGCCTACGACGACCAGATGGAGGTTAAGGAAAAGGTGACCCGCCTGTGCCGGGACATCTACGGTGCGGCCGAGGTTTCGTATGCGGGCGCGGCCGAAAAGAAGCTCAGGCAGATCAAGGAACTGGGCATTTCCCATTTCCCGATCTGCATCGCCAAGACCCAGTATTCGTTTTCCTCCGACCCCAAGGCTTTCGGCGCGCCTTCCGGCTTCGAGCTCAAGGTGCGGGATATACAGATTAACTGCGGTTCGCAGATGATTGTGGTGATTATGGGCGAAATGATGCGGATGCCCGGATTGCCCGCCAAGCCGCAGGCGCTGCATATCGATTTGGTGAACGGACAGATCGAAGGCCTCAGTTAGCCGGTCGAGGATTAGTTCACCTTGAATTTATAGCCTACGCGAACATCGGCGCCGGGAGAGATGATCTTGCTCTCGGCGCCTGTTTTTTGCAGCAGGCTTACCAACAGCAGGATCTGGTCGAAGTTAAGGTCTTGGGCACAGAAAACCACTTCTCCGATTTTATTGATCCGTATCTGTTCCAGAATCAGGCTCAGGGCGTTTTCGGGACGCAGGAAATGGATATGGGCCTCAGGAACATGCTCGTTTTGCAATAATCGACTAACCCGTTGACCTTCGCCTTCCTTGCCCACCACCAGATAGTGCCGGTTGCCCCGCGTGGCCAACGGAAAACTTTTCTTGAACACGCGCGAGAACACCCATCTTGCCGCCACCGCCATGCAGAGGCAGAGCAAGGCTCCGGCCACCACCATAAAGCGGCTGAACTGCCAATGCGCGCCCAGCAAGGCGCCCAGCAGCAGGAATCCCGCCATGCCGCCCGCGATTCCCCATACGCATCGTTTTAGGGATACCGGAACACGGTATGCCTTGAAGAGCGCGTTCGACACCACCAGCATGCCTGCATAGACCGGCAAGATCAGCCAACGGTAAATGTCGGGATAGAAAAAGGCGTCCCCCTTGGCGAATTTCGGCCAAAGGAAAGAGAGGATAAACAGGAGCGCGTAAAAGAGCACGGCATCCGTGAGCGGCAGCAGCACTTTCCTAAGCATGCGCGACAGGATGGACAGCCCCGCGCGGAACCAGATGGCCAAACGCAGCAGGTAGATGTAGAAACGGTATCGGCCTTTGGAGAAATACTTCTCGGCAAAGATTTCCATGGCCTTGTAGAACACCAGCACGTAGTTGAGGCTGCCTTTCTTGGTGCTCTCGCCCTTGTAGTGGATAATGCGCGTCTGCGGAAAATAATAGTTCCTGTAGCCGCCCAAAAGGATGCGGTAGGAGAGGTCGATGTCCTCGCCGTACATGAAGAAGCTTTCGTCCAGTAGCCCTACCTTGTCCAAGGCCTGCCTGCGCAGCAGCATGAACGCACCCGAAAGGATCTGCACCGGATTGGTCTCGTTTTCGTCCAGATGTCCCATATAATAGGCGGCGAAGCGTTCCGAATGCGGAAAGAGCCTGCACAGGCCGCTTATCTTGTAGAACGAGGTGGCGGGCGTGGCCAGCCCCCGCTTGGATTCCTTGAGGTAGCGACCCTGGCCGTCCATCATCTTTACGCCCAAGCCGCCCGCATCGGGACGGGATTCCATAAAGTCGAGGCACTTCTTGAGCGTGTCGTTCTCCATGAGCGTGTCGGGATTGAGCAGCAGCACGTACTTGGCTGAACTCTGACGGATGGCCTGGTTGTTGGCCTTGGCAAAACCGAGATTTTCCTGATTGGCGATCAGGCGCACTTCCGGAAAGCGTTCGCGAACCATTTCCACCGAACCGTCGGCCGAACGGTTATCGACCACAAACACTTCGAAATCCGTACCCCAGCTCAACTCCCGGCTCTGCTTGAGCGAGTTGAGGCATTGTTCGAGGAACGACCTTACGTTGTAGTTTACGATAACGACCGAAAGCAGCATGGCTAAGCGTTTTGCAGGTATCCGTCTATGATCCGCGCCACTTCGCGGGGCACGAAGGCCGAGATGTCTTTCCTGTAGCGCAAGATGTCGCGCACCACCGACGAACTTACGCATTCCACCGTGGGGTCGGCGGCCAGGAAGACGGTTTCTATTCCGGGCATCAGTTGCCGGTTGGCGCCGGCGATGCTTTTCTCATATTCCCAGTCGATGGAAGAACGCAGTCCGCGCAGGATAAAGTGCGCCCCCGTCTTTTGACAGAAATCCACGGTAAGGGTGTCGAACGTCTCCACGCTGACCCGGCTTTCTCCCTTGAACACCGCCTCGATGCAGGCCTTGCGCACTTCCACAGGGAACATACCCCGTTTCTCTCCATTGATGCCGATAGCCACCACCAGCCTGTCGAACAGGGGCAGCGCGCGGCGAACCAAATCGGCGTGACCTTTAGTGAAGGGATCGAACGAACCCGGAAATACGGCGATTCTTTCCATAACGTTTAGCAAAAAGCGTGTAAAGATAGTAAAAAAGCGTTTTCAAATTTTCGTAAATTCGCCGCCCTAATCAGATAGAAGAGGAACGGCATCCGTGGAAAAAGAAGATTTACTCCATCTATACGCGCAAGACGGCCGCGTGAGGCAGGCCAAGGAAGCATTGGCGGGTGATTCTCCCCGTGCGGTGGCGCTTTGCGGGCTGGCAGGCTCGGCGCAGGCGGTGGTCTGCCATGTGCTGGCGCAGGAGTTTTCCGGCAACCAGCTCTTTATTCTCCGCGATCGGGAGCAGGCCGCCTATTTCTGCAACGACCTCGAAAAACTTTCCGGCGAGGAACCCGGACACGGACAGGGCAAGAAAACGCTGTTTTTCCCGGCTTCCTACCGCCGTCCCTACGACAGCGAGAGCGTGGACAACGCCAACGTGCTCTCGCGTACCGAAGTGCTGGAACGCCTGCAGAACCGCAAGCAGGGTCTGCGCGTGGTTACCTATCCGGAAGCTTTGGCCGAAAAGGTGATCGACAACAAGCAATTGGCTTCCAATACGGTGAATATCCATGTGGGCGAGCAGATCACGCAGGATTTCCTTACCGAATTCCTGGACCGCTATCATTTCCGCTTGGTGGATTTCGTGGCCGAACCCGGCGAGTTCGCCTTGCGCGGCGGTATTCTCGACGTGTTCTCGTATTCCGCCGATTTGCCCTTCCGCATCGAGTTCGACGACGAAAGCGTGCGTTCCATCCGCTCGTTCGAGGTGGGCAACCAGCTTTCGGTGGAGCGCCTGCAACAGGTGAGCCTGATACCCGACATACAGCAGTGCGTAAGCGTTCAGCAGCGGGTGGGGGTGTTCTCGTATTTCGAAAAAGACGCCTGTCTGTGGGTCGAAGACGCCGCCTGGTGTCTGGAATCGCTCGGTTCCTCCATGCAGAAGGCGGAGGAAGCCTACGGCAGGTTAGACAAGACCGTGCCCCGTTCCAAGCCCGGCGAACTGTATTGCAGCCCGAGTGAAATAGAAGACTTCATGCGGCAGCACAGGCTGGTGGAGTTGGGCGCGAGCCTTAAGTTTGTCATAGACAACCGCATCGATTTCTCCACCGAACCCCAGCCGGTGTTCAACAAGAAGTTCGAGCTTCTGGCCGATTATATACTGGACGGTTCCGACCACGGCTTCACATACATTATCCTTTCGGAAAACGCCAAGCAGTTCCAGCGTCTCGACCGCGTTTTCTTCGAACTCTCCAAGCCCGACAGGCCTATCCGTTACACCCCGCTGCAACTCTCGCTGCACGAAGGCTTTGTGGACAGCGGCCTCAAGTTGGCCTGCTTTACCGACCATCAGATATTCGAACGCTATCACCGCTTCAGCGTGCAGCCCCGCCGCAGCGACAGCCAGGCGCTCTCGCTCAAGGAACTCTATGCGCTCAAGCCGGGCGACTATATCA
Organism: Ruminococcus flavefaciens; assembly: GCA_023667315.1. Lineage (GTDB taxonomy): Bacteria > Bacteroidota > Bacteroidia > Bacteroidales > P3 > Pullibacteroides. The sequence goes on along the minus strand of JAMPAI010000011.1, from coordinate 31,401 downwards.
TGCACGTTGACCACGGCGTGGGGCGCTTCGCCGGTTTGGAAAAGGTAATGGTGAACGGGCGCGAGCAGGAAGCCATCTGCCTGTTGTACAAAGACAACGACATGCTCCGCCTGAGCATTCACGGGCTGCACAAGATGACCCGCTACACGGGCCGGGAAGGCGTGGCGCCGGTCTTGAACCGCATCGGGGGCAACACCTGGACGGTGCAGAAAAACAAGGCCAAGCAGAAGGTAAAGGATATGGCGCGCGAGTTGATCGACCTGTACGCCCGCCGCAAGGAAAGCAAGGGTTTCGCCTTCTCGGCCGACTCCTATCTGCAGAACGAATTGGAATCGTCTTTCTTTTACGAAGATACGCCCGACCAGCTCAAGGCCTCCAACGATGTGAAGCGCGACATGGAGGCGCCCCAGCCCATGGACCGCTTGGTATGCGGCGACGTGGGTTTCGGCAAGACCGAAGTGGCGGTGCGGGCGGCCTTCAAGGCGGTTTGCGACGGCAAGCAGGTGGCCGTGCTCGTGCCCACCACGATTCTGGCCTACCAGCATTACAAGACCTTCAGCGAACGCTTGGAGAACTTTCCCTGCAAGGTGGAATACATCAACCGTTTCCGTACCTCCAAGGTGCAGAAACAGGTGCTAAGGGAAGTGGAGGCCGGCACGGTGGATATCCTGATAGGAACGCACCGCCTGCTGGGCAAAGACGTAAAGTTCAAGGATCTGGGGCTTCTGATTATCGATGAGGAACAGAAGTTCGGCGTGGCGATGAAAGAAAAGCTCAAGACCCTTAAAGTGAATGTGGATACGTTGACGCTGACCGCCACGCCCATTCCGCGCACGCTGCAGTTCTCGCTCATGGGGGCGCGCGACCTGTCCATCATACAGACCCCGCCGCCCAACCGCTATCCGGTGGCCACCGAAATCATGCCGTTTTCGGAAGAACGCATACGGGATGCCGTGGAATACGAACTTTCGCGCCGTGGCCAGGTGTATTTCGTGCACGACCGGGTGCAGAACATCATGGAAGTGGCCGGTATGGTGCAGCGCCTGGTTCCCGATGCCCATATCGCCGTGGCGCACGGGCAGATGGAGGGCGACAAGCTGGAGGAAATCATGCTCGGCTTTATGGAAGGCGAGTACGACATACTGGTGTGCACCAAGATTGTGGAAAACGGTCTGGACGTGCCCAACGCCAATACCATTATCGTGAACGATGCCCACCGTTACGGGCTGAGCGAGCTGCACCAGCTGCGCGGCCGGGTGGGGCGTTCCAACAAGAAGGCCTTCTGCTATATGGTGGCGCCGCCCCCGCACCTGCTTACGCCCGAGGCCAAGCGCCGCTTGCGCGCCATCGAGGAGTTTTCCGATATCGGCGGCGGTTTTCAGGTGGCCATGCGCGACCTGGATATCCGGGGTTCGGGCAATATACTGGGCGGCGAACAGAGCGGCTTCATTTCTGAGATAGGCTTCGAGATGTACCAGCGCATTCTGGACGACGCCATCCGCGAATTGCGTCAGGAACGCCTGCAGGCCGGCGAGACCGTGCCCGATTCGCTGGTTTCGAAAAACGGGGGAGATGAACTTTTTGCCGCTGCCGACTGCCAGATAGACACCGACCTCGAGATACTGATTCCCGACAGTTATGTGTCGAATATCACCGAACGCCTGAGCCTGTACAAGAAATTGGACGGCCTGTCTTCCGACAGCGACCTGAAGGCTTTCGCCGAATCCCTGGCCGACCGCTTCGGGCCGGTTCCCGCGCCCACCTTAGACCTTATACGCACCATCGCGCTGCGCCGCGAGGCCAAAAAATTAGGATTCGACAAGGTGAGCCTGAAGAATGGCCGGATGACCGTGGTGCTGGCCGCACCCAACGAATCGGCCTACTATCAGTCGCCGGTGTTCGAGAAGATACTGGCTTTCGTGCAGGATCATCCCGCCGAGTGCAGGTTGCAGGAAGTGAAATCGAAACTGGCCATCGTATTCGAGGGCATACAGGGAGTGAAAGCCGCCGTGGAACGTTGTGCGGCCTTGCAGGGCGAAGGCTGAAAATCCGGAAAATTTAGTTGGTTACGGCCGAGATAATGCCGAACAGGATACCTACGTGGATGCCGAAGCCTATTCCGTAGGCAGTCCAGATACGCTTGCTCTTAAGGCGTTTGGCTTCCCGGCGGTAGGTTCCGAAATAAAGCTCGTCCTGAAGCATGTCCACATCCGAAAGCCCCAGGTTCTCGATACGGGGCGGTGTGAGCGAGGCCGGAACCGCCACCGAAAGGCTGGCCACGGGACTTACGATCGTAAAGAACAGGGTTCCGAAAGCGGACGCTTTCCACATCTTATAATGTATCCGGCAGTCGGCCTTGGCTTTCAGGCATATATCGGTGATGTACTTGAAATCGGAGGGAATAGCCGGAATAATGGGCTTTACATAGCCCAAAACGCTGGCGGTATCGGTGTAGGTGTAGCGGAAAAGATCTGTCGCGGGTACCACGAACCGGCCCGTACTTTGGGCATCGGTGCCGTAGATATTCAAACGCAATTCGTTCTCTTTCAGAAAGTAGTTCGATTTCTTGGCCGGGTCGAACCTAAAGGTGGCGGCGCGGGTCGAAAACGGATCCTGCGCCTTGACAGGGCAAAGCGAAACGAAACATCCGATAAGGAGAGAAAGCAGGAGTATTCTTTTCATAACCTGCAAAGTTACGTATTTCTAATTATTTTTGCACGTATGCGTGTAATCGAAAGGAACGGAAAAAAAGAAATCTACGACCCGATACGTAAGAAATACGTGGTCCTGACCCCGGAAGAGCAGGTCCGGCAGTTCGTAATCGGCTTTTTGTGCACCCAATGCCAGGTGCCGGCGGGCTATATCTCGGTGGAGACGGGCTTGCAGGTGTACGGCAATTTTTTCAGGACAGACCTGCGGGTAAGGAACAAAAAAGGGGAGGCGGTGCTGTTGGTGGAGTGCAAACGCCCCTCGGTGGCGCTCGACCAAGAGGTTCTGGAGCAGGCGATGCGGTATCATATTGCTACACAGGAACGTTTTGTTATAATTACCAACGGGGCCGCCTTTAAGTGCCTTGAGCGGTCGCCAGAGGGCGATTGGCGGTCTTGGGAACGCTATCCGAGCTGGGAAGAAATGTGCCGATAAAAAATAAATAATTGAAAATGTTATTGTAATATCGGTAAAAATGGCTACCTTTGCATGCTGGCTGATTGAAAGTCGGCACAAAATACTTAACAAATTTATTTATGAACATTTTTGTTGCTAACCTGAACTACAAAGTTCGTAGCGAAAACCTCAAAGAAATCTTTGCCGAGTACGGCGAAGTTACTGCTGCCCGTATCATTACCGAACGTGGCACACGTCGTTCCAAAGGCTTTGGTTTTGTGGAAATGGCGAATGACGACGATGCCAAGAAAGCGATTGCCGCCTTGGATGGTGCCGAATGGGAAGGCCGCACCATTATCGTAAAGGAAGCATTGCCCCGCCCGGAAGCTCCCGCTGCCCCTGCGGCAGAAGTTCCGGCCGAATAAGCAAAAACATAAACCGGATGAACGGGCGACAGGATCAACCTGTCGCCCGTTTTTTTTGCCTATAAGAAAACGGTCTGCACATCCGATTTCTCGGATTGCCTTAAATAATGTACCTTTACAGATTCTTAAAATATACATGATGTACAACAACAAGAGATCCGACCGCGGGGAACGCGCCGGAGCAGGGCGTCCGAGAGGCCGCCGCAACGATGACAGATCGTTTAATTCAGAGAGAGAGCAAGAAAGAAGACATCCTTTTGTAAGTGATTCCTGGGACGAAGGCGAAAGCCGGGAACGTGCGCCGCGCCGCTTTGAGGGCGGGGAACGCCGTTTCGGAGGCGAAAACCGTTTTGAGCGCGATGACCGCAGAGGTTCGTTTAGGCGCGAAGACCGTGGGGAAGGCCGTGGATTCGGCGGGGAACGTCGTTTTGGCGGAGGAAACCGTTTCGAACGCGACGACCGCAGGGGCTCGTTCAACCGTGAAGACCGCGGAGAAGGCCGTGGGTTCGGCGGGGAACGCCGCTTTGGCGGAGGAAACCGTTTCGAACGCGATGACCGCAGGGGCTCGTTTAACCGTGAAGACCGCGGAGAAGGCCGTGGATTCGGCGGGGAACGCCGCTTTGGTGGAGGAAACCGTTTCGAGCGCGACGACCGCAGGGGTTCGTTCAACCGTGAAGACCGAGGGGAACGCCGCTTTGGCGGAGGAAACCGTTTCGAACGCGATGACCGCAGGGGCTCGTTCAATCGTGCAGACTGCGGAGAAGGACGTGGATTCGGCGGGGAACGTCGTTTCGGAAGCGACAGCCGCAGGCCTTCTTTCGGAAGGGATGACCGCCGTTCGTTCAATCGCGATGAGTTCCGTCCGCGCCGCCGTCAGGAAAAGGGCGACCAGGCGCGCCATGCCGAAAACACCAGCAAGAAAGAGGCGGGCTATATCCGCCTGAACCGTTATATCGCCAATGCCGGCATCTGTTCGCGCCGGGAGGCAGACACGATGATCGAGTCGGGCGTAATTTTGGTGAACGGAGAGGTCTGCACCGTACTGGGCACCTTGGTGGGGCCCAACGACAAGGTTCAGTTCGGCGGGCAGACCCTGAACGCCGAAAAGAAGGTGTATCTGCTCATGAACAAGCCCAAGGGCTATATCACCACCTCGGAAGACCCGCAGGACCGCAAGACCGTGATGGAACTGGTGGCCGACGCCTGCCGCGAGCGCATTTATCCCGTAGGGCGTCTGGACCGCAACACCACCGGGGTGCTGCTCTTTACCAACGACGGAGATATCGCCAAGAACCTGACTCACCCCTCGCACGGGGCGCGCAAGATATATCACGTAACCCTCGACAGGCCGCTGGCCAAGTCGGACCTGTCGGTCATCGCCAAGGGTGTCATGCTCGAAGACGGGCTTACCGAAGTGGATGAGATCTCCTACGTGGAAGAAGGCGACCGCAAGGAAGTGGGGATTCAGCTGCATTCGGGCAAGAACCGTATCGTGCGCCGTATTTTCGAACATTTCGGCTACGAGGTGACCAAACTGGATCGCGTGCTGTTTGCCGAACTTACCAAGAAAGACCTCAAGCGGGGTCAGTGGCGTTTCCTTACCGAACAGGAAATCAATTTCCTGAAAGTGAATGCAGGCGGCAAGGCGATGACCAAAAGAACAACGGTCGAAAAGAAAGAAGTGTTTACCGCCGAACAATTGGCCGAAGCTGAAGCCTTGGCCGAAGCCGAAGAGGCACCGGTAAAGAAGCGCACCACGCGTAAGAAAGCTGAGGCGGTCGAACCCGAATCGGAAGAGGCACCGGTAAAGAAGCGCGCCACGCGCAAGAAGGCCGAGGCGGCCGAACCCGAATCGGAAGAGGTACCGGTAAAGAAGCGCGCCACGCGCAAGAAGGCCGAGGTGGCCGAACCCGAATCGGAAGAGGCACCGGTAAAGAAACGCGCCACGCGCAAGAAGGCCGAGGTGGCTGAACCCGAAATGGAAGAGGCGCCGGTAAAGAAACGCACCACGCGCAAGAAGGCCGAGGTGGCCGAACCCGAATCGGAAGAGGCGCCGGTAAAGAAGCGCGCCACGCGCAAGAAGGCCGAGGTGGCCGAACCCGAATCGGAAGAGGCTCCGGTAAAGAAACGCGCCACGCGCAAGAAAACCGAGGCTGCCGAGCCCGAGGCCGAAAAAGCTCCCGCCAAAAAACGCACCACGCGCAAGAAGGCTGAATAATCCAGACGTAAGGGCGTATGGGACGCAAGGAGATCATGATAAGCGAAGCCGTTTTCGGAACTCCTGAAAAGAGGGGATGGAAAAGGTATGTCTTGCGTCTCACGCTCTGGTTCTGCGGAGTCGTTTTTGTACTTTCGGCCGCATTAGGCGCCTATCTCTACTGCAACCGCACGGAAATAAAGCGTCTGTTCGTGCAGGAGATAAACCACAACCTCATTACGCCCGTCTCGGTGCAGGACATCCGCCTGCGGATATGGAAAGAATTCCCGATGCTTTCGGTCTCGTTCGAAGGGGTGTCGGCCAACGGTGCGGACGTGCAGGATCCGGAAGAACTCTTTCATGCGCGGAACATCGCCCTCAGCTTCAATCTGCGCGATATCTTCCGCAAACAGTACATCGTTCGCGAAATCCTGATCAGGGGCGGTGATTTCAATCTGAAACACTACGGACAGGGCGACTACAACTACCTTATCTGGAAAAGGAAAGACACGCTGGCCCATCCGGTAAGCTTCCATCTCAGTAAGGTGTTGTTGCGCAATACCCTGGTGCGCTTCCGGGATATGCCGGGCGCACACGATTACCAGGTGCTGGCGCGGAATGTGCTGGCCAAGGGCGATCTGTATCGGGAAGGCCAGGTGTTCCAGCTTAGAGGCGACGTGGACATCCATTCCATGAAGGCCTCCGGTTTCGTGTTCCTTAAGGAGAAAGACGCGTTTCTGGATGTGCGTTTCTCGAACGAGGGGGTGGAAAAACGCTTCAACGTGCAGAAAGGCATCGTCAAGGTGGAAAATTCGGTTTTCGCCACCACCGGTTACGTCGATTACGGCAAGAAGAGGCACTACATGGATTTTTCCTTTACGGGAAAAGACCTGCGGGTGGAGATTCTTTTGGGGCTTCTGCCCTCTGCATCGCGCCGCTATATAGACGGTTACGCGTTTAAGGGCCGTTTGGCGTTCAATATGGGCATCAAGGGCGATTATACGCGCGCGCCCTTGCTTGTGCATGCGGTGTTCAGTTATGCCGACGGGCAGGTGCGCCACAAGAAATCGAACCTGAAGGCCACCGGAGTCAATCTGCGCGGAGCCTTTACCAACGGCACACGGAGCAAGGTGGAGAACTGCCGCCTCGTGTTTGACACCCTCTCGGCCAAACTGCCCACGGGCACGGTATCGGGTCGCTTCTCGATACAGAATTTCAAGAATCCCACGATAAGTTACGAGGGGTCGCTCTCGGCGGAACTTGCCGGATTGCAGGATTTCCTGAAACTGCTTCCGGGCTACCGCATGCATGGAACGGCCGATGTCAGGCTGTCCTTCGCGCATACTTTCCGCTCCATGAATCCCAGGGAATGGAAGGCCGCCGATTTTTCGAACGCCCGCACGCAGGGATACCTGCGCCTGCGGGATTTCACCTTGGACTTTCCTGACGGCCGTAGCCTGAAAAGCGAACGTGTTTATGTGGCCTTTGAACCGAGGACGGTAAAGACCGAGCCGTTCAAGGTGCTGGCCGACCAGACCGAGATAGAGGCCCGGCTTTTTGTGGAAAACCTGCTGCCGTATCTGTTGCTCAAAGGGCAGAACCTTTACGCCACCGCCCGTTTGCAGAGCCCCGATTTAGACTGGGACAAACTGAAGGTTTGGATGCAGAGGGCCGAAAATACGGCGCAACGCAAGGATACCGTGCCCTTGGGCGGTTCGGGCAGGGGCAGGAACCTGCTCAAAGACCTGTATGCCGATGTGGAAGTATCGGTGGATAGGCTCTATGTGCCCGATATCCGTATAAGCCATCTCAAGGGATTGCTGCGTTATTCGTGGGAAGACCTGTCGCTCGAGAACCTGAATTTCGATGCCCTGCAGGGGAATTTCGAAGGCAGCGCGGCCCTAAGCAGGCGGCAGGAGGGCTGGTTGGTGAATCTCAAGGGTCGTATGCAGGATATGGATATAAGTTCCTGCTTTAAATCGTTCGGGAATTTCGGGCAGCAACAGATTACCTACGGCAATATCGGGGGGATTTTCTCGGCCGATTTCCGTTTGTCCGCCGAATATCTGAATGAAGGGAACAGGATAGACGCCTCGGGATTGCAGCTGTGGACACGACTCGATATAAGGGATGGTGTGCTGCAGAACCTGGAAAGCCTGCGCAGGATCTCGCGCTTTACCGGCGAGGACGACCTGCAGGACATCCGTTTCGCCACCCTGCGGAACGTGATCGAGATTGCAGACGGCACGATAAGCATTCCCGAAATGCAGGTGAATTCCAGCTCGGGGAACCTCTCGTTCAGCGGTACCCATACCTTCGCCAACGAGGTGGATTATCTGGTGAACATCGAGCTGTCAGACCTGCTTAGCCGCCGCAGGGCGCAACGGATAGGGAACCAGGATGAATTCGGCGTGGTCACGGGCGGAGGCTCGCGGGTGCGTCTGCCCCTGCACATTACGGGCACCTTGCCCGATGTGGAGATAAAGTATGCCTTCAATAAGGCGCGGCAGGGCGCCAGGGAACGCCTGCAGGAAAACCGGAACGAACTGAGGGAAGCCTTGCGCGACGAATATTCGGACATGCGCCGCAAGCGAGAGGAAAAACTGGAACAGAAGGCGCAGGAAAAGCACCGGGAGAACGGAGGGTTCATTATCGAGATGGAAGAGGGGCTGATGGAGAAAACCGACCGTACGCCCGCCAAAACCGATACGGTTCAAGCGAAAAAGAAGAAAAAATACAAGACGGAAGACGACTTCCGCATAGAATTTGAAGAGGAATAGATTATGATCAAGTCGATGACCGGCTATGGAAAGTGCCGGAAAGAAACGGACGGACGCATCTTTCAGGTGGAGGCGCGCAGCATCAACTCCAAGACCTTGGACCTGAACCTGAAACTGCCCGCCGAGTACCGGGGGCTGGAACCGGAATTGCGAGCCAAGGTGGCCGCCGTGCTTTCGCGCGGCAAGGTGGAGTTGATGGTTTCCGTGGCGCAGGGCGAGGCCGCCAAGAATCTGTACCATATAAATCCCGCACAGCTCGACGTGTATCGCCGGGAACTGGAAAGCCGGGGTATAGACGCCGGTGAACATATGGGCGCCTTGCTGAGGCTGCCGGGTGTGGTGATGGATTGCCTGGCCGACGAAGTGTCTGAGAGTGAGAAAACGCTCTTGCTCGCTTTGGCGGACGAATGCCTTAAACGTTTGGATGAAAGCCGTATGCAGGAAGGTGAGGTCATGAAGAAAGACCTGGAACTGCGCGTGTCGAACATCGAGGAACTGGCCGGGAAGACCGATGCCTACGAGCAGGAACGGGTGCCGGCCATCCGCGCCCGCCTCGAGCAGCATCTGGCCGAATGGAGCAAGGACGGGGCGGTCGACCGCAACCGCCTGGAGCAGGAAATGATCTACTATCTCGAAAAACTGGACGTTACCGAAGAAAAGGTGCGTCTTGCCAAGCATTGCCGCTATTACCGCGATACCTTGGAAGAAGAGGGGGCGGGGCGCAAGCTGGCCTTTATCGCGCAGGAAATGGGGCGCGAGATCAATACCTTGGGCTCCAAGGCGAACCATGCAGAGATGCAGAAACTGGTGGTGCGCATGAAGGACGAACTGGAAAAAATAAAGGAACAACTGTTCAATATCTTGTAAGATGGATATGCGTTTGACCCAAGGGGCGGTCGATTTTATAGACGACAAACGGATTCTCGCCGCCCTTTCCCAAAAGGAAGATGCCGGAAAAGTGGATGCCGTGCTTTCCAAGAGCATGGAGAAGAAACCGCTTACCTTAGATGAGACGGCGGCTCTGCTGGTGGTGCGGGACCCGCAGCTGCTGGAGCGTATCTTTGAGGCCGCGCGCAAGCTTAAGCGCGATATCTACGGCAACCGAATCGTGCTGTTCGCCCCGCTTTATATCGGCAACCATTGTGTGAACGACTGTCTGTATTGCGGATTCCGCCGCAGCCTCAAGACCACCGTAAGGCGCACCCTCAGCGACGAGGAACTGATTCAGGAAGTAAAGGGGCTGGAGAACCTCGGGCACAAGCGCCTGATTCTCGTGTATGGCGAATCCCCCTTGTATTCGCCCGAATTCATCGCCCATACGGTGCAGTTGGTTTACCAGACCAAGGAAAGGCACGGGGAGATACGGAGGGTCAATATCAATGCCGCGCCCCTGGATATAGAAGGCTTCAAGACCGTGAAGGCGGCGGGCATCGGCACCTTCCAGGTGTTCCAGGAAACCTACCACAAGCCCACCTATGCCGAATATCATCCGGCCAATACGCTCAAAGGCAATTATATGTGGCGACTGAACGCGATGGACAGGGCTTTCGAGGCCGGTTGCGACGATATGGGCATCGGTGCCCTGTTCGGCCTGTACGACTGGAAGTTCGAGGCCTTGGGACTGGTTTCCCACGCCCTTCACCTGCAGGGTCGCTATGGGGTAGGTCCCCACACGATAAGCTTTCCGCGCATACAGCCGGCCAACGGCCTGGATTTCGCGCTCCGTCACGCGGTGAGCGATGCCGATTTCAAGCATTTGGTGGCGGTGCTGCGTTTGGCCGTTCCCTATACGGGCCTGATCATGACCGCCCGCGAGAAAGAAAGCCTGCGCAATGAGGTGATGCAGTTCGGCGTGTCGCAGATCGATGCCGGAACCCGCCTGGAAATAGGGGCCTACCACGAAAAGGAATCGGCTACGGAAGCCCAGGATCTGGAAAAGGAGCAGTTTCAGATAGCTGACAACCGAAGCTTGGACGATACGATACGCTGGCTGGTGGAGCAGAAGTTCATTCCCTCGTTCTGCACCTCCTGCTATCGGGTGGGGCGCACGGGCGAGCACTTTATGGAGTACGCCATTCCCGGCTTCATCGGCAAGTTCTGCACCCCCAACGCCCTGATGACTTTGGCCGAATATCTTAAGGATTACGGCAGCGAAGCCACGGTGAAGGCCGGTAAGGAACTGATTTCCGAAGAGTTGGCCTCCATGCCCGAAAGCGATCTGAAAAACCGCCTGTTGGAACGCCTGGACGATTTGGAAAAGAACGACACCCGCGACCGTCTGTTCTAAGTTTTTTGGGGAGGAAAATCCCATGTTGATAAAGTTCTTTGATAAATTTTTGGCATAGTGTTGGTTGTAAAATTTATCAACAATATCAACTGTTAAAAAACACAGGGGCGGAAATTCTTCGGATAGGCGGGCGGTGTCGTACCTTTGCGGCATGATAAACGACATTGCCAACCAGAGAAAGCGGGCGGTTCGTAACGCTTTGAACAACAATCCGGTATTAGAACAGGGAAAGCTTCCTCCTCAAGCCGTGGAAGTGGAACAGGCCGTGTTGGGCGCCTTGATGCTCGACCCGGACGCCATCAATACGGCCATCGATATATTACGTTCCGAATATTTCTACAAACCCGAGCACCGGGTCATCTTCAACGCCGTTTCCGCGCTGTTCACCGCTTCGCAGGCGGTGGATATCATGACGGTGGTCAACAAGCTCAAGGAAACGGGCGAGCTGGAAGTGGCCGGCGGCGCGTATTACGTGTCTTCGCTCACCAACCGGGTGGCATCGGCCGCGCATATCGAGGAACACACCAAGATCGTGCAGCAGAAGTATGTGCAGCGCGAATTGATCAAGATCGGCTCGGACATCACCAAGAACGCGTTCGAGGAATCGTCCGATCCCATGGAACTGCTCGACGAGGCCGAATCCAAGCTGCTTACCATCGGGGAGAACAGTTTTCGCAGCGATTATACCGACATCAACCTCCTGGTGCGTCAGGCCATCGCCGAAGTGGAGGAGGTGTCCAAGAAAAAGGACGGTTTGAGCGGGGTTCCTTCGGGATTTCCCGATCTAGACAAGATTACCAGCGGTTGGCAGAAGGGCACGCTGCTCATTCTGGCCGCCCGCCCCGGTATGGGTAAGACGGCCTTCGCGCTGTCGATGGCGCGTAACATGGCGGTCGATTTCAATGTGCCGGTGGCGGTGTTCTCGCTCGAAATGTCGTCGGTGGAACTGGTGACCCGCCTTATCTCGGCCGAAACCAATATCAGCGGCAGCCAGTTGAAGAAAGGCGACCTGAAAGCCTACGAATGGCAGGCGCTCAACGAACGGGTGGGCAAACTTTCCGAAGCACCTCTTTATATAGACGACACCCCGGCGCTCACGATGTTTGAGCTGCGTGCCAAGTGCCGCCGCCTCAAGCAGCAGCACAACATACAGATGGTTTTTATCGACTACCTGCAGCTGATGCGGGGCGGGGATGCCTACAAGGGCAACCGCGAGCAGGAAATAAGCCAGATTTCGCGGCAGATGAAGAGTCTGGCCAAGGAACTCAAGATTCCCATCATGGCGCTCTCGCAGTTGAGCCGTGCGGTGGAGACGCGCGGTGGCGACAAGAAGCCCCAGCTTTCCGACTTGCGCGAATCGGGCGCCATCGAGCAGGATGCCGATATGGTTATGTTCATCTATCGCCCCGATTACTACGGACAGTCGGACGAAAGCAATGTGGAAGGCGCCTGCGAGCTGAACATCGCCAAGCACCGCAGCGGCTCCACGGGCTCGGTCAAGCTGCGGTTCATCAAGAATTACGCCCGTTTCGAGAATATGTCGGAAGATTTCGGCGGCGATTACTCGCCGATGGCACCCAACGCCAATTTCGACAATCCGGCCGGCATGGGCTCGGTGGTCACCTATCCCTCGGGCATCGACGATCTTCCCGCCGAACAGAGCGGAGACAATCCGCCTTTCTGCCGCACGCGCATCATCAAAAGCAAGGTTTAAAAACTTTCTGCATCCGAAAAACATGAAGCGGACATTCTTCCGTTTAAGGCTCTTGTTCTGCATGGCCTGCCTTTTTCCGGCGGCGGGGCAGCGCCTTGTGGCCGCGCAGTTGCTGTTGCCCATGGACGGGGTGCAGACCAACCACCTCAAGGCCTACGGTATGGCCTATTGGGTATTGCAGAACGGCGGGCAGATAAGCTGGCTGCTCAACTACCGGGGCGGCAGTTTCCTGTTGCCGTACAGCCGCGAGATAGAAAGCGAATGCGCCATACGCGATGTGTATGCGCAGGTGCTGCCCGATGCGGCGGTGAACGCGATACGCGCCGAGATCGGCGACGCGGCCTCGAATATGGACGAGGTGCCCCTGCAGAAAGCCCCGCGGATCGCCGTGTATTCGCCCAAGAGCAAGCTGCCCTGGGACGATGCGGTTACACTGGTGCTTACCTATGCCGAGATTCCCTACGATGTGGTCTATGACCGGGATGTGATGGCGGGCGAACTGCCAGTCTACGACTGGCTGCACCTGCACCACGAAGACTTTACGGGGCAGTTGGGCAAGTTCTGGGCCTCGCACCGCCATCAGGCCTGGTATATCGAGGACGAGCAGGTGCAAAAAGCCACCGCCCGCGAGTTCGGCTTTACCAAGATCTCGCAGCTTAAGCTCGCCGTGGCGCACAAGATACGCGATTTCGTGATGGGAGGCGGCTTTTTGTTCGCCATGTGCTCCGCCCCCGACAGCTACGATGTGGCTCTGGCCGCCGAAGGCGTGGATATCTGCGACGTGCCTTTCGACGGCGACCCCATCGAATCCGGCGCCCAGCAGAAATTAGATTATGGCAAGACCTTCGCCTTCCGCGACTTCAAGATCGTTACCGACCCCTATCTGTACGAGATTTCCGATATCGATGTTACATTGAGCCGTCCGCGCTCGCTCAACGCCAAGAACGATTTCTTCAGCCTCTTCGAGTTTTCGGCCAAGTGGGACTGGATTCCCACCATGCTGTGCCAGAACCACGAGAAGGTGGTGCACGGTTTCATGGGGCAGACCACGGCTTTCCGCCGCGACCTGCTCAAGCCGGGCGTTACCGTGCTGGGTCAGAACGAGGCCTTGGGCGAGGCCCGCTATATCCACGGAACCTACGGCAAGGGTACGTGGACGTTCTTAGGGGGGCATGATCCGGAAGACTACCAGCATTTCGTGGGCAATCCGCCCACCGACCTGAACCTGTATCCTCATTCGCCGGGGTATCGGCTGATTTTGAACAATATTTTGTTTCCGGCGGCCAAAAAAGAAAAACAAAAAACGTAAAAAACTATTTTGGACGGCGATCTGCTTCGCTAAAAGCCGTAGGCTCGCTTGGTCACGTACTTCAGTACGCTCCCGCGCGTTCCTACGGCTTTTATCTCGCATCTCACCATCCAAAATAGTTTTTTCTAGCTTCGTGGTGGGCTTTGGTACGCTCCCTCGCAAGAATGGGCTTCCGCCTTGCATCTGGCCATCCAAAACGCTTTTATCTAGATTCGTGGTGGGCTTTGGTACGCTCCCTCGCAAGAATGGGCTTCCGCCTTGCATCTGGCCATCCAAAACGCTTTTACTTTGCTTCGTGGTGGGCTTTGGTACGCTCCCTTGCAAGAATGTCCGCCTTGCATCTGGCCATCCAAAACGCTTTTTACCTATGGCTTGATTTAGGCGGTTGGTTTAGCACGCTCGTTTTGCTTGCGTGCGGTGTGTCCCGACCATTATCGTGCCTCGGCATAGCAGGCTTGGTCTCTGTGCCCGGCTGTTTCCAATGGGTTCTTTACCTGGAAGATGCCGAGGCGGTTCACTAAGCAGACGATTTCTTCGCCGTCGAGTTCGAAGATTACGTAGGTGGGGATGTAGGGGCGTTCTTCGGTTTGTTTCTGTTGGGGAATCATGGCCTTGGTTTTAATGGGTTGTATAGTATAAATCCCGGAATCCTGTTTTTATCGAAGTTTGCCCGAATTGTTTTGTCGTATATGGTTGGTTGTCAGTCTGTAAAATTTTTTAAAATGATAAGGCACAGGCCGTTCTTTGGCGTACCTTTGCAAAAGAAAAGGTATCGTTATGAAATTGGAGAATCTGAGGATATTGATTACCGGGGCTTCGTCGGGTATCGGGCGGGTTTTGACCGAGCGGTTGGCGGCGGGGCGGGGCAACCGGATTGTGGCCGTGGCGCGGCATACCGAAGCCATCCCGCAGGTGCCGGGCGTGGTGTTTCCGTTTGCCGCCGATTTTTCGAGGCCCGAAGACATAGACCGCACTTTTTGCTATATGCTCGATACTTTCGGCGGCATAGACCTGTGCATCGCCAATGCCGGATTTGCCTATCGGGAACGGCTGGCTGGACCCGACTGGGAACATGCCGAACGGATATTTAACCTCAATGCCTTGGGGCAGATACATATGCTGCAACATTTCCTGCAGGCCAACAAAGACTGTGGGGAGGCGAAGTCTTCCAAATATTTCGTGAGCCTGATTTCGGCCGTGGCGATGGTGCAGCTGCCGTATTACGCGCTCTACTGTGCCAGCAAGTCGGCCATCGACGGCTTTTGGCGTACCTACCGCTTTGAGAAGCCCGATTGGCTGAGGATTCTCCGCGTATATCCGGTGGCCACCCGAACGAACTTCTTTACCCGCGCTTCGGGAGAGCCGGAGCCGCCCTTGCCCTTTATCCGCCAGCGTCCGGAACAGGTGGCGGACGCCATTCTAAGAGGCTTGCGGAAGAACCGCAAGAAAGTATATCCCTCGCGGCTCTTTGCCGCTTTCTATCCCTTGATGCGCGCCATTCCTTTCCTGTCGTGGCTCTATTCCTACAACGAAAAGAGGAAGATGGAACGGCACCTGACCGAGTTAAGCGCAGACTGACAACGCAGCAGGTTGCTGTCCTCAGCAGGTGAAAAATGATTTTGGATGGCGAGATGCAAGGCGGAAGTCCGCGCTTGCGAGGGAGCGTACTTTTGTACGTGACCGAGTTGAGCGCGGGCTGACAACGCAGCAGATTGCCGTCCGAAATCATTTTTCATACAGGCACTCCAAAATTCCGGTGCGTATATTCAGCTGGGAGATCTTCCGGTTCTTGTAGGTGGGGTGGACACGGTTGGAGAGGAACACGTAGATGAGGTCTTGTTCGGGGTCTATCCAGCAGTAGGTTCCCGTGTAGCCGCTGTGTCCGTAGCTGGAGGGCGATGCCGAGGGGCAGGTGGGCGAGTTCTTGTCGGGTTTCAAGGGCGGTTTGTCGAAGCCGCCGCCCCGGCGGTTGTCGGCCTGCGAGAACGAAGAAGAGGTAAACATGTTCACCGTGCAGCTGTCGAAATAGCGGATGCCCCCGTAGGCACCCCGTTGCAGGAGCATCTGGCAGATCACGGCGATGTCGCGGCTGGTGGAGAACAGTCCCGCCGAGCCGCTGACCCCGCCCAATAGCGCCGCCAATGGGTCGTGCACGAAGCCGCGCAGGAGGCGGTGGCGCAGGGTGCTGTCGTTTTCGGTAGGCACGATGCGGTTCAGGGGAAAATACTGCAGCGGATGGAAGGCCGTGTTCTTCAGCCCCAGATAATGAAAGAAATTGGCCTCCACATAGCCTTCCAGCAAGGTGTCGGTAAGCCGCTCCAAAGCCTCGTTAAGGTAGTAGAAGCCAAGGTCGCTGTAAACATACGGGCGGCGCGCGTTTACCGGGCTTTCGTCGATCAGGCGGCGGATATGGCGTTCGTAGCCGTTCTGCAGGTACAGCCGGGCGGCCACCTGCGTGGGGTATTCGTAGGAATAGGCGGTGTCGAAAATCGGTTTCCCGTTGAACACGCTGTCTTCCACATACGGGATAAAGGCCTTCAGTCCCGCCTGGTGGCTCAGCATCTGACGGAAGGTGGCGTAGCGTTTGTTGGTGGAAGAAAGCCTCGGTATCACGTCCCGAACCGTCTGGTCCAGACGGTAGTCTCCGTTTTCGTAGAGCCGCATGTAGGCCAGTGTGGTGGCCATGATTTTGGTGAGGGAGGCCACATCGTAGATGCTTTCGTTCGATATCTTGGGCGCCAGGCTGTCGTAGCTCTCGCGTCCGAAGCATTTGTCATAGACCACCGTGCCGCCTTTGGCAATCAGCACCTGGCAGCCGGGGTAGGCCTGCTGTTCCAGACCCTCCAGCACGATCGAGTCGATTTGGGCCAGACAGCGTTCATTCAGACCCGCGTCTTTGGCGCGTCCGTGGTGCAGGCGGTCGGCCTGTGTGGTGTAGCCATGTCCAGCCGGCCAGTACTTCTCGATGCTTACTGGCAGTTTCCCCTTGGCCGGCAGGGCGCCGAAAATCACGTCGGCGCAGGCTTTCTGGCTTTCGTCCGTTTCCTGATAACCGCACAGGATGGCGCGGATGCGGTTCATGTTATAGAACGGCAACAGCGAATAGGGAGGGGCGAAGACGCTCAGCACCACACGCACGCCCGAAGCCTGCAGTTTCTGGATAAGCCGGACGCACTGTGCCGTGATGCCGTAGTTCTTGGCGGGCGTATAGTTGGTGTTGGTGATGCCCACAATCACCAAGTCGTATTCAGCGCAACGTTGCAGGAAGTTGGTGTCGTCGGGCAGCTTGGGGTCGAAATCGCGCTTGAGGTTGATTTGCTCGATGTCGGGGTCGTATTGCTGCAAACGCTTGAAGAACGCGCCCGCTTTGCCGTCGCCTATGGAAAGGCACAGTTTCTTGGGGTATTCCCAGACGGAAATCGGCAGGATGCCCCGGTCGTTCTCCAGCAGCGTTACTGCCTGATTGTACAGCACCTGCAGCAGTTCGGCATTGGCCTGGCCGTTGAGTGTGTCGCGCAGGAAGGCGGGCAAGTCGCGCATGGTGGCCGCGGCGGGATAGGCTTGGTAGTCCTGCACGAAATCGGGGCGGGTCTTGTAGTAGAGGATTCTCCGGCAGGCATCTTCCAAACGTTCGCGCGGCAGTATGCCTTTCTGCACCGCCTTGGCGATGGCCTTTACCGTGGCCGTGGGATTGACAGGCAGCAGCAGCACATCGCAGCCGGCCTTGAGTGCCTGCACCTCGATCATGCCTTCGCCCATGCTCTGGTATTCGGGCAGTTTCTGCAGCGTGGTGCGAACGCCCTCCATTTCCAGGCCATCGGTAACGACAAGTCCTCGATAGCCCAGTTCCTTGCGCAACAGGTCGGTTACCACACGCGGCGAGAGGCTGGCCGGAAGCCCCGAACTGTCGTAGGCCGGCAGGTTCAGGTGTCCCACCATCACGCTTTCCACGCCCTCGGCAATCAGCTGCCTGAAGGGCGGCAGGTGGATGCTGTCGATGGCCTGCCGGCTGTGGCGGATTAAAGGCAGCGCCTTGTGCGAGTCGGTCTCGGTATCGCCGTGTCCGGGAAAGTGCTTGGCCGAACCCATCACGCCCTGGCTCTGCATGCCTTTGAGGAAGAGGGCGGAAAGCCGCGACACTTCCTGCGGGTCCTCGCCGAACGAACGGGTGTTGATGACCGGGTTTTTCGGATTGTTGTTCACGTCCGCCACCGGCAGGAAATTCCATTGGATACCCAGCAAGCGGCATTGGCGGCCGGCTTCCTGTCCGGCCTCGTACACGAGGTCTTTGTTGGCGATGGCGCCCAAGGTCTGCTGGCGGGGCAGTTTCTTGAGGTCGGTGAGCCGCATGGCCGGGCCGAACTCCCCGTCGATGGTGATGAAGAGTGGCAGTCTGGAGGCCTGCTTATAGACTTTCTGCAGCGTCAGCATGTCGGGCGTGGTGCCGGCAAAGAAACAGACACCGCCATAGGGGTGAGCCGAGAGCATCTGCCGCATCTGCACGATGTAGTCGGCGGTGGGCTTGGCCTTGGAACGCAGCACGATGGTCTGCGCGGCCATGTCCTCGAGGCTCATGCCCTTGACAATGCTGTCGATCTTGGGCGAGTGCAGGTCGGCGTAGGAGGGGTAGGGCACCTGCGCCTTGACTGTGAACGCCGTCAGGCATAAAGACAGAAAAAAGAAGAACCTTTTCATGACCTAAAACCCTAACATGTCTTCCATTCCGAAAAATCCCGTTCTGCCGTGCAGCCAGCAGGCGGCCTGCACCGCGCCATTGGCCAATCCCGAGCGGTTCTTGGCGGTGTGCGTCAGTTCGATGGTGTCGGCGGGCGAGTCGAAATCCAGGCGGTGAACGCCGATGGTCTCGCCCTCGCGCACGGAAGCGATCTCGATGTCGTCGATGCCCCGCAGTTCGGGCAACACATTCTGTTTGAGCACCAGAGCCGTGCCGCTGGGCTTGTCCAATTTGTGAATATGGTGTATCTCTTGGATGCCGGGCGTGTAGTCGGACTGGGTGTTGATTTTCTGAGCCAGGAAGCGGGCGGTGGATATGAAGACATGCACGCCTATGCTGAAGTTGGCCGCCACGAAAAGCGCCTGCTTCTCGCGTAGGCAGCGTTCCTTAAGTTCGGGCAGGCGGTCGTACCAGCCGGTGGTGCCCACCACCACGGGCAGACGGCGTTCAAAACAGCGGATTATATTGGCCGGGGCGGTGGCGGGAATCGAGAAGTCGATGGCCACGTCGGCGCCGTTCAAGGCTTCGTTCGCGTGCCAGTCGCTTTCGTTGTCGATCTTGGCAACGATCTCGAGGCCTTGCCGCAAGGCAGCCTGCTCCACTTCCCTGCCCATCCGGCCGTAGCCCAGAAGGGCTATGCGCAGGGGCTGTTCAACGGATTCTTTCATTTGAGCGTAAGGCATATTTTGATACCCGCATCGAGGGGAAAGGAATTGATCAGGTTGAAGTTCGTGCGGGCGTAGGGTTTTACCGACATGGCGAGGTTGGGCGACACGTTGAACGACGACAGGTGCGCATACACGATGGCGTCCACGATATTGAGCAGATAGACGGCTCCGGCTATGATGAGGCAGAGCTCGAAATTCTGCTCGTAATAGTTGCGCAAGGTCAGGATCTCGTCGAGCGAGTAATCGGCCAGTTTCGGGTTGAGGGCGCCGGTGGAATCCACGCGCGCCTTGATTTCCTTTCCGTAGAGGTTGCGGCCGCGCAGGCTTTGGTCGGTAAAGTACGCCAGCACGCCCACCCCGGCATAGAGCACGGGCGTCTTATACCATTGGCCGTTGTAGATCTGCCCCAGGCCGGGCACCACGGCCGAACAGAGTGCGGCCATGCCGGGCGATTTGAGGCCGCCTTTCTTCTTGCGTTTGAACGCGCCCGAATTGCGTTGCTCGAAGGTGAGCAGCTTGCGGTCCACGCCGGGAGAGGCTTCGAACAACGGCTTTTTCTTGCCCCGGGGCAGGGTGTCGAGTGTGGTGGAGACGGCCAGGTCTGGCTTGGCGTCGGGAGCGGGCGTAAACTGTGCTTCCGCCCTTGTGGAGAAAAGCAGCAAAAAAGGTATTGCGGCAAGACAGACGCAATGCCTGAGGCTTTTGATGCTTTTATTCATTCAGGAGGTTCAGGATCTTTTGAAGTTCTTCCTGTGAGGCGTAGTCGATAACGATGCTGCCCTTGCCTTTCTTGCCGTTCTTGATGCTTACCGCAGCCTGCAGTTTGCCGGAGAGGTTCTCCTGGGCGGCCTTGCACCAGTCGGGCAGTTCTGTACGGGCGGTCTTGGCCGGCTTGGGCTCGGGCTTTTGGGTCAGCCTGCGCGCCAGTTCTTCCAGTTGGCGCACCGAAAGGTCTTTGTTGATGACGGCCTGCGCCAGTTCCAGCTGTTTTTCTTCGGATTCCACCCCGGCTATGCAACGGGCGTGACCCATCGAAAGCTTGTTGTCCTTGAGGTGCAACTGTATCTCGGCCGGCAGCTTGAGCAGACGCAGGAAATTGGCCACCGCGCTGCGGCTCTTGCCCACGCGCTTGCCCAGTTCGTCCTGATTGTATTTGTAGGCGTCCATCAGGGCCTGGTAGGAGAGGGCCACGTCGATGGCGTTGAGGTCTTCGCGCTGTATGTTCTCGATAAGCGCCATTTCCAACGATTCGTTGTCGTTGGCCATGCGGATATAGGCGGGAATCTCGTGCAGGCCGGCCAGCTTGGACGCACGCAGGCGGCGTTCGCCCGAAATGAGCTGGTAGCGTCTGCCCACCTTGCGCACCGTAATGGGCGTGATCACCCCGTTGGTGCGGATCGACTGGCAGAGTTCCTCCAACGATTCGTCGTTGAACTGTTTGCGGGGCTGGAAGGGGTTGGCGTCGATCAGGTCGATGCCAACGGCGGCGATGGCGCCGATCACTCCGTCTTCGTCGATATGGGAAACGGGATCATGTCTGCCCGTGTGTCCGAAAGATGGCGTGTTTTCGGCGGGAGCATCTCCCATCAAGGCGGCTAATCCTCTTCCCAATGCCGGTTTTTTTGCAGTCATAATCCTGTTGTTTTATCGGGGTTCGTAAGCAAGGCTACGCGTCGGCCTTTTCGGTTTCCGCGCTTGGTTGGGCGCGGCGTTCGGCATCGCGTTGAATCACTTCCTTGGCCAAATTGAGGTAATTGATGGAACCGATGCTGTTGATGTCGTGTTCCAAAATCGAGATGCCGTGGCTGGGGGCTTCGGCAACCTTGGTGTTGTTGTATATCAAGGTATTGAATACCAATTGCTGGAAGTGGTTGCGCACTTCCTCCACCACCTGTTTGGACAGGCGGGTGCGGGCATCGTACATGGTGAGCAGGATGCCTTCTATCTCCAGGTCGGGATTGAAGCGGCTCTGCACGATACGTATCGTGTTGAGCAGTTTGGTAAGGCCTTCCAGGGCGTAGTACTGGCATTGGACGGGAATGATGACCGAGTCGGAGGCCGTGAGGGCGTTGGTGGTGATGATGCCTAAGGAGGGCGCGCAGTCGATGATTACGTAATCGTATTGGTTGCGCACTTCCTGCAGGCTCTTGCGCAACACCATGTTGCGGTCGGGCACGGAAATCATTTCCAGTTCGGCGCCCACCAGGTCGAGATGGGAGGGAATGAGCGAAAGGTTCTTGATGGAGGTTTTCTGCACCACGTCTTTCGGCTCCATGTCGCCCAGCAGGCATTCGTAGATGCTGCCGCCCAGATGGTCGGGATTAAGCCCCACGCCGGAGGTCGCGTTGGCCTGCGGGTCGGCGTCCATCAGCAGCACCTTGTTGTCCAAGGCCGCCAATGCCGCGCTCAGGTTCACGGCCGTGGTCGTCTTGCCCACACCCCCTTTCTGGTTCGTGATAGAAATTACTTTTCCCATTGCAGATAAGGCTATTTGCCCAAGTTGTCAAAATCGATGTCGTCCTGATTCACTTCGTTGCGTTCGAGCAGATCTTCGGGCGGAACCTCGCCGGTTTCGATAAAGCGGATGGTCTGCTGCAAACCGGTAACGAAGTTCTCGAAATCTTCCTTGTAAAGGAAAATCTTGTGCTTGTCGTAGAAAAACCTGTTCTGGTTTTCGTCGAACATGCGCTTGCTTTCGGTGATGGTAAGGTAAAGGTCGCCGGCCTTGGTTTCCTTTACATCCATAAAGTAGGTGCGTTTCCCGGCTTTCACGGCTTTGGAATAAACTTCTTCCTTTTCGCGATCCTTACTTCTGAAATCTTCCATGTTTTTAGTATTTGGGGTTCAGTCTTACCCATCTTCCCGGAGGGAAAAAGGCTCGCAAATATAGAAAATTTTGAGCGGTTTTCCGACCGGGACGGAAAATGAGTTAGAACCACCGTATCATCCGGAAACGGTTGGGGTTGGGAAACTCCTCGTTCTGCGGGAAAATGCGGAAGGCGTAGTCATAGACCCCCGAACCGTCCAGCACGAGTCTGGCGGTGTAGGTGGCCTGCCCGTCACCGGAGGATTCGAGTTTCATGGGACAAACGCTCTCCAGCTTGTTCACCCGGTCGTTCACTTTGTGCCCGAACACCACTTCCACGCCGATTTCCCCGGGATCCAGCCCGGCGATATCCAGGGTGATGCCGAAGGTGCTGGCCTGCCCCGTCTGCAGGGGCTCGTTCGTGGAGTCGCGGCACTGGTAAGACACGGCGCGGATTTCCGACCAGGCGCCCGACATGCGGATAATCCACTTGGTCATGTCGGTAAGCAGGCGGCGGTCGTTTTCCTGCAGTTTCTGATGCGTTTTTGCCAGCGGCAGGTAGTATTGGCGGTAGTAGTCGTCTAATTGGCGGCGCATCGTGTAGTGGGGCGCGATCTGGGCGATGCTGTTGCGCACGTACGAGAGCCAGGCCGGGTTGCTTCCGGCGCCGCGCGCATCGTAGAATGCGGGAATCACCTCGCTTTCGAGCATCGAGTAGATGGTTTCGGCATCCAGTTCGTCCTGGTAGCCGGTGTTCTCGTAGGTGGCCTCTTCCTTGAGCGCCCAGCCCGCGCCTGGACGGTAGCCTTCGGCCCACCATCCGTCGGGCACGCTGAAGTTGACCACTCCGTTCATCAGCGCCTTTTCGCCGCTGGTGCCGGAGGCCTCCATGCTGCGGGTGGGGGTGTTCAGCCAAATGTCCACGCCCTGCACCAGGTGCTTGGCTATGTCGATGTTGTAGTTCTCGAGGAAGATGATCTTGCCCAGGAATTCTTCCTGACGCGAGAGTTCGATGATGCGGCGTATCAGGTCCTGGCCGGCGCGGTCGGCCGGGTGCGCCTTGCCCGCGAAGATAAACTGCACCGGACGCTGCGGGTCGTTTACGATGCGTTGCAGCCGCTGCGGGTTCTTGAACAGCAGGTGCGCCCGCTTGTAGGTGGCGAAGCGGCGGGCGAAACCTAAGGTGAGGGCGTTCGCATCGAGCCGTTCCAGCACCTTGACGAGGTTTTGCGGACTCTCGCCCCGCTGCGGCCATTCCTTCTGCAACTGTTTCTTTACGAACTCGATCAGTTCTGCGCGGCGTGCGCTCCGTATGCCGGCCAGTTCCGTGTCGGGCACATCGTAGATCTTCTGCCACTTGGAAGCGTCGGAAACGTTGTCTTTATATTCTTTTCCGAAATATTTCAGGAAGAGTTCCTTCCATGCCGGATGAGCCCAGGTGTCCAGGTGAACGCCGTTGGTAACGTAGCCCACGGGCACTTCGTCGGGGTAGAAACCGGGGTAGAGGGGGGCGAACATCTCCTGCGACACCCTGCCGTGGATGCGGCTCACCCCGTTTACGGCCGAGGAAAGGTTCACCGCCAGATGGCTCATCGAGAACTTGTCGCCGGTATGTTCCTTGTCGATGCGTCCCAAGGCCATGAAGTCTTCCCAGGAGATGCCGATACGCGAGGCCCAGGCGCCGAGATAGGTGCGCACGATGTCTTCGTCGAAGGCGTCGTGTCCGGCCGGAACGGGTGTATGGGTGGTGAACAGCGAGGAACCGCGCACCAGTTCGCGCGCCTGCCAGAAACCTAAGTGCTCGCTTTCCACATAGTGGCGCAGGCGTTCCATAAGCGTGAACGCGCCGTGGCCTTCGTTGCAGTGGAACACGTCGGGGGCGATGTCGAGTTTCTTGAGCATGCGGATGCCGCCGATACCCAGCAGCATTTCCTGCTTGAAGCGGTTCTCCCAGTCGCCGCCGTAGAGCTGGTGGGTGATGCTCTTGTCGAAATCGGTGTTGCCCTCGATGTCGGTATCGAGCAGGTAGAGCGGCACACGCCCCACGTTTACCTGCCATACCTTGGCCAGCAGGTTGCGCCCCGGCAGCGACACGGTAACGGTTTGCCACTGGCCGTTCTCGTCGCGCACGGGCAGCAGCGGCAGCTTGGAGAACACCTGCGGGATGTAGCGGGCGTTCTGGTTGCCGTTGCCGTCTATCTGCTGTTCGAAATAGCCGTAGCGGTACAGCAGGCCGATGCCCACCATGTCCACGTTCTTGTCGCTGGCTTCCTTCATGTAGTCGCCGGCCAGGATGCCCAGGCCGCCGGAATAGATCTTAAGGCTTTCGTGCAGGCCGTATTCCATGCAGAAATAGGCCACCTTGGGGCCCTGTTTGCGTTTTCCTTCCGCCATATAGGCTTCGAAACGGGCATAGACCTCTTGCAGTTCGTTCAGGAATTCCCCGTCTTGCTGCAACTGCTGCAAAGCCCCCGCGCTGAGCGAGGACAGCAGTGCCAGCGGGTTGTGTCCGCAGGCATCCCAGGCCTGCGGGTCGATGCGCCGCCACAGGTTTTGCGCCTGCGTGTCCCAGCACCACCACAGGTTGTTGCCCAATACTTGAAGTTTTTCCAGTTTTTCGGGCAGGCTGTAGTTTACCAATATCTTGCGCCACTGGGGTTGGTTGGATGCGAATCCGGCCAGTTGCTGCTGGCTGGCGGGCATGTCTTTCTCGAGCAGGGAGGGATGGCTTTCCCATTTGGCGGATGCCTTGGCGTAGGCCTGGTCGTAATAGTCCGCCAGCTGTTTCCACAGGAAGGAGCGGGAAAGCCTGTAGGCGGCCTCGCGCCTTTGCTCAGGCCGGGTGCCGGCGGCGAAGTCCTTGAGGAACGCGCCGATGGCGGCCACGGTCTCGGCGGCGTTGATGTCGTCGCGTTCGATTACGCAGACCCCGTCTTCGGAGGCCTGCTGCATATCGCGTACCCAGCGGCCGAAGCCCGCCAGCGAGGTGGAGAGCGTGGGAATGCTGAACGCGATGCTTTCCATGGGCGTGTAGCCCCAGGGTTCGTAGTAGGAGGGGAACACCGAGGCGTCGAAGCCGATCAACAGGTCGTAGTACGGAAGGTTGAACACCCCGTCTTCGCCGTCCAGGTAGCAGGGAAAGAAAATTACCTTTACATTGTCTTCGGGGCGGTTCTGCAGTCCGGCCAGCCGGAGGCGGTTCAGGATCGGGTCGGAATCGGGTTCGTTCAGGTAGTGGGTGCAGCACTGCGGTGCGTCGGCATGCGGATTGTCCGCGTCGAGGCTTACGGCCGCCCCGCCGTGTCCTGCCGGCACGCAGATAAAGGCCACCACTTCTTTTTTGAGGCCGGGTTCGGCGTTCAGTTTGGCCAGGGCGTCGATAAACAGGTCGATGCCCTTGTTCTTGAACTCGTAGCGCCCGCTGTTGATCACGAACATCGCGTCTTCGGACACCTTTTGTCCCGTTACGGCCTGCGCCACCTTGAACAGGCGGGCGCGGGCGGCCTTGCGCTTGACTTCGAATTCAGACTGGCCGGGCACGAAATGGTCGTCGAAACCGTTGGGAGTCACCACGCCTACCGGCTGGCCTAAGAAGGCCTTGCATTCGTTGTGGGTGATCTCGCTTACGGCGGTAAAGCAGTCGGCGTGTACGGCCGAGAGCTTCTCGAGCGAGAACTTGGCGCGCACTCCGAAACGGTTCGAGAGTTCGTCGGCGTTATAGCTGTTGAGCTCGCTGTACAGGGGCAGCCCGTTGCCGGCGATGCAGCGGCCCAGTACGGTGGCGTGGGTCGTGAACACGGTGGCCACCTGCGGCTGGTTCTTCTTAAGATAGAGCAGGCCCGATCCGGTCATCCACTCGTGAAAATGGGCGAACACCTTTTCTTGCGGAAATACGTGGTATTCGTAAAAACTCTGGATCACCTTGCCCGCCCCGTAGCCGAACAGCACGGGTTCGATGTAGTCCCATTGGCCGGAAATGGAGTCGAGCCGGTAGTCGCGCCAGTTCTCGGCCAGAATCTCGTCTTTCTTGGCGATGAGCGAGCGGTAATCCACCATGATGGCCATGGGCTTGCCGGCTATGTTCCAGTATCCGATGCGGAAGTAGATACCCTTGCTTTCGGCGTATTTGCGCCAGTCGGCGAACAGGTGGCGGTCTTCGATAAAGTCGCGGTTGTCCTTGTCTTTCCAGACGTCGGGACCTATGGCGAAATAGTTCTTTCCGAAACGTTCCTGCATGGAGGGAACCTTGGTGCTCACTACCGTGTAGATTCCGCCCACCTTGTTACACACTTCCCAGCTTACCTCGAAAAGATAAGCATTCTGCCATTGTCCTGCCATTGTATTCTTTTGTATGATTGTGTTTTATTTCTTACGTCCGAAATCGGCGGGAACCTCGCCCCATCGCTCGGTCTGCCATTTTAGGATCGGGTTTCTGTAGGTATGTGTCTGCAACCATTTCTCGGCCCTGGCCACCAATTCCAGCAAGGGTTTGTTGCGGGCGGTGGCGGCTATCTTGGTATTGGCCTTTTTCTTGCGCACCCAGGCCATGCCCGTTACCGAGTCTGAATAGACGGGCGTGTCGGGAAAGCCCTGGGCGTTGAGAAAACTGAGCGCGTGAACGATGGCCAGGAACTCGCCGATGTTGTTGGTGCCATCGGGAAAAGGCCCCATCCTGAAGATTACCTTGCCGTTGTTTACCTGCACGCCCTGGTATTCCATCTTTCCCGGATTGCCGGCACAGGCGGCGTCCACCGCCAGCGCGTGTTCGAAATGGGGAATGAGGTGGGCTATCTTCTGGAGCCGCGCCGTTTCCTTGACGTTGTTTACCGTTACGGGAACAGCCTTGGCCGTTTGGGGAGCAGGCGTGCCCGGTGCGGAACCTGCCGTTTTCGGTGCGGTGCCGTTTTTTGCCTGAAGGTCGTTGAAGTAACGGTCGATAAGGCTCTGTGCGGCCACATAGGGGCTGGTCTGGCGTTCATAGACTTTGCTGCGGAAGGCTTCCAGCTGTTCCTCGATGCCTTCGCGGCGATAGAAATGCGCGCGCAGTTCTTCTTCTATCGTGTTCTGGAACACCTTGCCCAACTGTTCCTGCCGCCGTTTGTCGAAGGCACCGCTTTTCCGGCAGCTTTGCTCGAATTCGAGGATATGGTTCCACACGCGGTCGATGCCATCCTTGGTCTTGGCCGAACAGGTCTCCACGGTGGGCATCAGCCCCGAAGGGCCGATGGGGAAAAGGGATATGGCGTTGCGCAGCTGTTGCTGCGCCAGTTGAGCCTTTTGGATAAAGTCGCCGTCGGCCTTGTTGATGGCGATGCCGTCGGCCATCTCCACGATGCCGCGCTTGATGCCCTGCAGCTCGTCGCCCAGGTTGGCCAATTGCAGCAGCAGGAAATAATCCACCATGTTGTAGGCCTCCGTTTCAGACTGGCCCACACCCACGGTTTCCACGATGATATGGGTGAATCCCGCCGCCTCGCAGAGAATGATCGATTCGCGGGTCTTGCGCGCCACTCCGCCCAGGGAACCGGCCGAGGGGGAAGGGCGGATAAAGGCGTTTGGCATGGCGGAGAGTTCCTCCATGCGGGTCTTGTCGCCCAACACGCTGCCTTTGGAGCGTTCGCTGCTGGGGTCGATGGCCAGTACGGCCAGTTTGTGGCCGGTGCGCACCAGATACGAGCCGAGGGCTTCGATAAAGGTGCTTTTGCCGGCGCCCGGCACACCGGTAATGCCCAGACGGAACGAATTTCCCGAATGGGGCAGGCATCCTGCTATGATTTCCTGTGCCAGGCGTTGGTGTTGGGGCAGGGTGCTCTCGATCAGGGTGATGGCCTGGCTTAAAAGGGTGCGGTTCCCGTTCAGGATGCCTTGCACGTATTCGTCTGCGCTCAGTTCGGCAGGTTTTCTGGGGGCAAGGTTCTGCAGGAATCGCGGGTTGATGGAAGAGGGTTTCTCCACGCCCTTCCGCTCGGTAAGGGCGGAAGGGCCGTGAAGCAGTTGCTGATGATCCATGACTATTTCGCGGCGATGGCTTCGATTTCTACCGATACGCCGAGGGGCAGGGTCTTGACGGCAAAGGCGGCGCGGGCCGGGTAGTTGCCGGTAAAGAACTTGCCATACACTTCGTTCATGGCGGCGAAGTCGTCCATGGTGCTGAGCAGGCAGGTGCATTTCACCACGTTGTCCATGGTGCAGCCGGCTTCTTCCAGAATGGCCTTGATGTTCTTGAGCGATTGTTCGGTCTGAGCCGTGATGCCTTCGGCAACCTTGCCGGTGGCGGGGTCAACGGGCAGCTGTCCGGAAACGAAAATCAGGTTGCCGGCCTCGATGGCCTGGCTGTAAGGGCCAATGGCCTTGGGAGCATTGGCAGTGGCGATAACTTTCTTCATGATGAAATAACTTTTACGGGTTTACAAAAACTTACAAAGATACGAATAAGTCGAGAGCAGAAAGCAAGCTTGCTTGTTTTCTGCCGAGACAAAGTATCTAGGACGCAGTCAAAGATACGAATAAGCCGAGAGCAAAGGAAAAATTTATTTTTCCTGAAGAGCAAAGGGGGCGGCGGGCATTTTAACGAAGTTAAAGATGTTCGCCGCCCCCTTTGCTCTTGGGCAAACGATAGTTTGCCTTTTGCCGAGGCGGAGTATCTTCAACGCAGTTAAAGATACCCGCTTCCCCCAAAAGCATGGCAAACGATAGTTTGCCCTTTGCCGAGGCGGAGTATCTTCAACGAAGTTAAAGATACTGGATAAATGAACAACCTATTCTATTTCAATCGGTTCATAAAACCACGAGATACCGAATTCTCTTTCACCCGGACTATATGCGCCGCCTTTTCCATCCTGAATCATCAAGTCCATATGCAATACCTCTACCAAAAATTTGAATGGATGAGCGAACATAAAAGAAATCACTTCGGTTGCTTTCTTTTTGTTGGATTTCTGAAATAAAAACTGTTTCTCCGCAATCGGGTACTTCCCGTGCTGCATCCCGGCAATCTCCCATTTATAAAGGCTTGCTGTATCTTGTATTTTCAGTATCAGTCCCGGTAAACCGCCGAATATATAAGGGCCGGCACTTACAGGAATGTCCGAACAATAATAAGCCTCATAGATTCTTCCACCGTGAAAGGTTTTTGCCTTTTGACACAGGAAGCCTGCCACCGTATCAGCCTCGTCCAGCAATTGCCAAGTAAAGTCGGGTGTTTTCTCTGGCCAACGGAGAATAGGCCCCCCATAGATGGTTCTAAATGTACTCCACGAATTATTCTTTCCGACAAACCATTCAAACGGATAAACAGCAGAATCCAGCCTGAACATAGGCGTTTCAAAACGTTCTGTACATTCTTTTGTCTTTCTGTCAAGAATGTCAAGACGTAAACTATAATCCTTACGGTAATTCATACCGATTTCCAACATTCTCAAATCTTCATACCGTTCGGAATGCCACTGGTTCCAAAATTCCATCTTGTACAACACCTGCACAAAGGCTGTATCATACGTGGTCTCTTGCCAAAGATACGATGCCGTGGGGTAATATGGATTTTGTCCATATGCACTACCCATGCCGAACAATGCACCAAGTACCCACATGCACGCCGAGTATAGTCTGCTTTTCATCGCTCAAGGCTTTTGTTTTTTCTACTCCTGCGCTGTTTCTGTTTATTTCGTTTCTGTTTGCAAGTCGATTTCCCGTAGGTTTTGGTATCATCCGTATAGAAACACGCCTTTGATTCATAGAAAGCAGGAGCATAAGGGGAGTATTTAAGGTTGGTCAGCCGCACCAACGTATTGGCTGAATCCCGGCAATCCGCATTCCGTTTCAAAAATTCAAGAGCCATTTCCGCCACTTCGGGCGAGGCGCCCGCATTGCAGCCGATCCATCTTCTTATTTCTGCCGGATAGGCTAATGCTTCCTGAAGTCGTTGAATTCCCTCGCACATCCGGTATCTGAATCTGGCCGATATCAATCCCTGCTGATAACAAGCGGCTACACGGGCTCCCAAAGGTGTAACGGACTTCACTTGTTCCAGCAACTCCCATGCCCGATTTAAATCACCCGTCTGGCAGAGCATTTCGATTAACAGGTTGTCTGCGCTCCAGACATCATTGTTAAAATCTTTTCCCGAAGATGCATCCAACGCAAGTTTCCTTTCATAAAATTCTATCGCTTCTTGGTCTTTGCTTTGCCACCATCCCAGATACCCCATTGCCGATAAAGCGTCGGATTCTGGGAAAGAGACAGACAATACCTGCGTATAGTACTCCCATAACTTCCTCAAAGAAACGGTATCTTTATTTTCTATGGCGCGGCGAGGGAATGCCCATATTGAAGAAGACAGCCGAAGGGGTTGGTGGTACTTCTGGATATGTTCCCGGTTGAGTTTCTCAAAAAAATCCCAAACGTTTGTGCCTGAAGGCGGATTTATCGGGTTATTGATTCGGGAGGCATGGACAAACCGGTCAAGGCTGTCTATATTCCAATAGCGATCGTACAGACTTCGCAATCCCACAGGAATACCGTCGGGAATCACGCCCCAATAGGTAGAAGGAACGTTGAGTAGTTTGACATCTTTGAATCCCGTGTTTTGCAATCCGTCGCACAATAAGGAATCATAGGTGTGCATACCTTCCAGAGGAGCCTCCTGAAATGGAAATAGTGTCGGATAATTTCCACGATGGTCTATCTGGCCATGCATTGAACCTTGTTGGGTGGGCTGTATGATTCTGATTATGGCCTCTTGCTGTTTTTCTTTGGCTGTGAAATCCTTGGGAAATGGAACGCTCCCAATAGAAACGACTGGCATGGAGTCTTCTATCCTTTGCCACCAACAAGGATCCGGAGAGATCAATAAATAGGATTGGAAGTTCGTGTTGTTGGCCTGAAGATAGTAGGTAAGATAGTTCGCGGTATGAGAATGCCCCATTATGGTTCGGAAACCTGAAGATGGCAAAATCAAGTCTACAAAAGGAACAATTTCATCATTGATATAACGATATAAATTTTGTCCGGATTCATACAGTGAGAAATCATTCTCATTCCAGCCTATATTGTTTATCTTGTCTCCGGGAGGATCGTAATCGATGGCAACTACCGCCGTGGGCGGAATAAGGTCGCAGGCTTGCATATAGATGGCTGTCGAGGATGCCACATCGAACAGGTAATCTGCATCCAATACATACAGAAGATTGAATTTCACTCCTGTCGGGGCATTGGAAGGCACTGAAATGCGGAAAGAACGTTCCTTGCCGTACACTTTTGAGTGAAAAACATACGTTCGTGTATGGCTTAGATTTTGTGCCGGAACAATAAAGGAAAGAAGCACTGTCTTTCCCTAAAAAAAGTTGACACTATACGGGGATAAAACGTATAGAGAAA
>JAMPAI010000010.1 GCA_023667315.1 Ruminococcus flavefaciens | reverse complement strand
ATCCGGCACCTCAAACGGCACCTGCTCATAATGGGGCGTAGCGGAAGTTTTTGTGCGCTTTATCTTGCCTTCCTTTATCAACCTTTCCTTTTCGGCCTTGATTCGTTCAAGCAATATGGAGGCCGGTTCGTCATTCGGGTCTTGTGGAACGAGTTTGCCACGAATGGCAAGGTCGAGTATCTTTTGACGGAGTTTCTTGGTGTCCATGACAATCAATCTTTTTTCATGAACAAATTGCAAAACTCATTCAGTTGCTGTTGCATACGCTCTTGCGGAATGAGGATGCGCTTATATTCGGCCAGCATCGTAGGGCTCATGCTTCGGCTCATCGCATATTCCACCACAACCTTGTCGGCATCTGGACAGAGAATAATGCCGATAGAGGGATTTTCGTTGGAACGCTTTATATCTCTGTCGAGCGCTTCAAGATAAAATTCCAATTGCCCAAGGTCGCGTGGGTGAAACTTTGTCTTTTTCAATTCCACTGCCACCAAAGCTTGTAAGCCTCGATGGAAGAACAATAAGTCGGCTTTGAATGTAGATGCGCCAATATTCAGACGATATTCTTGCTCCATAAAGATGAAATCCTTACCGAGTTCAAGAATAAACTGTTTCATATGTTCCACCATGCTATTTCTCAACTTTGCTTCACTATACTTCTTCGGCAAATTAAGAAAATCCACAAACAATGTATCCTTGAATATGATAGGAGCACTGGGATAGGCGGCAAGCAAGCCTTGCGACATATTGTTTTTACTACTCAATAGGGTAGTATATGTTTGATTGGAAATACAACGCCGGAGTTCACGACTTGCCAAATGTTCCTTATAGGCATAAAGTATATAGAACATTCGTTCTTCACAACTTTTACATCGACAAAGAATCTCTATATGATTTGTCAATGTTGTCAATTTCAATATTTCGGGCATTTGCCCGGAGTCCATTTGGGCAATTTGTGCAGGCAGTGCCTGCACAATTACAGCATTGCTTTTTGATGTGGATATTTGCTTGGCCTGGATTTGTGCAGTCGCTGGCTGCACAAATTCAGAGTTCAGGTACTTTTCTACCGTTGCACAAAATATTTCAGAGGAATATTCGTCATAAAACATGACCATATTATAGATATTCCTTCTGCTATACCCCTTAATGTCTGGTTGCTGCGAACGGATATATTCAGACAACTGCGCTACCACTTTGCCACCCCATTCCTCGCTTTTCAATTTGTCCGACACATATTCACCGACATGCCATGCCGTGAGTAACAACGCTTCGTTGACAGCACTTGATGCACGGCTTTTATGCTGGAGAATAATATCTACGACTTCTCCGAACTGTTGCTCTATTGGTATATTTATCTTGTTGTTTTCCATAACTCAGTCTTCTTCAATATTTGCGAGCAACTTTTCAAGTTCGGCCACTGCGGAAACTATCGTTTGGCTTTTACCCTTTATATCGGCCATCAGTTCCGCCAACGAGCGGCTGTCGTCTTCACCACCTTGCTTTATCCATGTTATGTCAAGGCTTGTCTTGTCGCGTTCAAGTATTTCTTCTACAGAATATTTGCGCCAACGTCCTTGCGGATTTTTCTCGGCATCATAGGTTTCATTCCGCCCGCTTGGGTTATCCGATATGTAGCAAGAAACGAAATCATCCAAATGATGACGCTCCAACTTATTAGTGGCCAATGTATGCTTTACATCCGTGCGATAGTCGTAAAACCAGACTTCTCTTGTCGGCTGCCCTTTGGTAAAAAACAATACATTGGCCTTTACCCCCTGCGCATAGAATATCCCCGTAGGCAAACGAAGGATGGTGTGCAGGTTGAATTCCGTAAGCAACCGCTTGCGTATGGTTTCTCCGGCACCGCCCTCAAAAAGCACATTATCCGGCAAGACCACGGCGGCGCGTCCCCCCGTTTTAAGCATCAGCATCATGTGTTGAAGGAAGTTCAGCTGATTATTCTTCGTCTCCACATAGAAATCCTGGCGATTTATATCTACGGAACCGGCAGGACGTGTTCCAAAAGGCGGGTTGGCAAGTATTACATCCACAAGAGTGGACGGCTCTTTCTCCAACGAATCCTCGCAGACAATCGGGCTGCGGTCCGTCCCCACGCCGTGCAGGTAGAGATTCATAGAAGCAAGGGTCACCACCAAGGGGGTGTTGTCCACGCCATGCAAAGCCTTGTTCCGCAAGAAATCGCGTTTCTCCTTGCTTGCAGACTGTTCTTTCATATAATCATAAGCCGTCAGCAGGAAGCCGCCTGTGCCACAGGCAGGGTCGCAGACTGTCTCGCCGATTTGCGGGGCTATGCAATCCACCATAGCCTTGATAAGCGGACGAGGCGTAAAGTATTGTCCGGCACCGCTTTTCTTATCCTGCCCGTTCCTTTCGAGTATGCTCTCGTAGATGGCTCCCTTCACATCGCCGTCCATGATAAGCCATTGCTCCTCGTCAATCATGGAAATGACCTTCTTCAGGTAAACAGGCTTGTCTATCTTGTTCTGCGCCTTGGTGTAAATCGTGCCAATCAGGCTTTCCTGTTCGCTGAGCCGTTTCAGCGTTTCTTCATACTGCCCGACCAATTCCAAACCGTCAAGCGCAATCAGATCCGCCCACCGGTAACCCGCAGGAATGGCCGACTCTTCGCCAAACATCTCCACGTTCTCGGCATCCATCTTCAAGAACAGAAGATAGGTGAGTTGAGTGATATAATCGGTAAAGCCTACGCCTTGTCCGGCAAGGGTGGTTGCCAGATTCCAGACCTTCTTGGTGAGCGTTTGTTCGGTTGTGGTATTTGCCGCCATATTATGCCGCTTTTCTTAAAACTACAAAGGTATAGAGAGATTGTAACGCCTCATCGGCCTTTTTCATATTGCCGAAGGCCTGAATCATTTGTGCCGCGTGGGTGGCGTCGTCCTCGCGAATTTCCCTGACGGTACAGGCTCCGTTGGATGCGATATAATCCACGATGCGGCTTACCACTTCACGCTGTTTTTCGGTTATTCCACGCTGGGTTTGCCCTAACCAAAGGTTGAAGTATTGTCTGGAGGTGAAAACCGCGCTTTCCAGTCGTTTGATTTGACCGAAGGCAAAACGCACGAGCTGTATGATATTGGTAAGAGCCTCACTTTCTTCTTTGGTTGTGGATCGCCTTACTTCACTCTGTTTGACAATGGCATACGAATTCCAGAGTTGCTTGGGGGTAAAATGGCTGTTTGCCATTCTGAGCCTGTTCTCCAAGTCCTTTAGCATTGCATAGGTTATCGGCTCGCCCTCATTGTTGTAGATAATGCGCAGAGCCTCTATTTCGTCGCTGTGTTCCTTGCAGAATTTTTCAAAGGCATCGGTTGTGCTTTGGGCTTCTTCTAAAGAAAAGCCCTTGAAGATAAGGGTGTCCTCTCCCGGCATCAACGTATTGACAAAACCTGCGGCAAGAATCAGCAGGTAGCGTCGGGCATCTGCATGGTTGGTAAGCGGCGCAACCAACCCTTTGCGTTCGTTGTTCGGTTCGTTGACATGGTTGAATGGAGGCAATGGTGTCCGGGTCTCGGGGCTGAGGACCTCGTATATCCTTGTTGCCAACGTCTGCATATCCTCATGAGCCAGACGGGTAAACTCATCCCGCTGCGATTTGTCGGCTTTGTTGTGTATGCGGGAAAGCGTCGCCGCCAGCCGTCTGAGGTAATCATCGGGAAGATAACCATGCGTGATACGTTCCAACAATTTTTCAAGGGAGATGTTTTCTCTGGAACCGCCCGGTTCCGGTATTCCCTTTTCGTGCTCGGTAACGCCTACGGCATCGATCAGGTAGAAAAAATCCTTGCTTCTTGCATTTGGGGTGACATTGCGCAGTTGTTCATCCCCTATGGTCCGTACGCCACGCCCCTTCATCTGAATATAAAGAGGTTCGGATTCCACATCGCGCATAAACATCACCACTTCAAGCGGCTTTATATCCGTTCCAGTGGCAACCAAGGTGCAGGTTACGGCGATTCTAAAATCCTTGTCGTTGCGAAACTGGCGTATCAATTCATTGCTGTCGCCCGACGAATAGGTGATTTTCTGAACGAAGCGGTCATCCTTGCGCCCAAACACATCTTTGGCAATCTGCACAATATTGGTGGCGTGCGTTTCATTGAGGGCGAATATCAAGGTCTTGGGGAGATAGTCTAAGTTGGCTTCCCGTTTCGGATCATTGAACAGTTCGGTATAGACTACATCGCGATACGTGGAAAGTATCAGTTTGATTTGTGCCGGATTGACGACACTCCGATTCAACTCTTTGTCGGTGTAGGTCTTTGCCTCTTTGTTGCGGATGGTTTTCACCTCTCCCGTGTAACGGGTCTCTTCTTGCACCTTCTCTCCCTCCAGGATGGCGCCGCCGCTCTCTGAGACCTGCGTCTTGATTCGATATACGCGGCAATCTACATTTACGCCGTCCACGATACTTTTCTCCAAGGTGTAGTTGACGATACGGTTATTGTTGAAGAACGCCATCGTTTCGGGAACGGGTGTGGCGGTCAATCCCACAAGCTTTGCCGTATCGAAATATTCCAATACCTTCTTCCAATTTCCGTAAATGGAACGGTGGCACTCGTCTATGACAATCATATCAAAATAATCGTGCGGCAAATTGGGGTTGGGAGGCAAGGTCACCTCTTCTTCCGGTTCGTTGTCATCGTCACTATCGTCATCTACAATCTTTTCTCCTTTTAAAAAGGAGAATAAACGCTGTATGGTTGAAATCACGACATTGCTGTCAGAAGGGATGGAAGAGGATTGAATCCGGTTTACCGTGAAAATGGTGTTGAATGCCTCTCCGTTTTCCGTTAGCCGAAATGTGCCGAACTCGCCTTCCGCCTGTTTGCCCAAATTATTCCTGTCTACAAGGAACAGGATTCTACGCATAGGGGTATAGGACAGCATGCGGTATGCGGCAAGGCAAGCCG
This sequence comes from Ruminococcus flavefaciens, assembly GCA_023667315.1. Lineage (GTDB taxonomy): Bacteria > Bacteroidota > Bacteroidia > Bacteroidales > P3 > Pullibacteroides. Next base: position 74,055 of record JAMPAI010000010.1, on the reverse strand, counting down.
TGTATGTTTTGCCTGCCCCCGTGGCCAACACCATCAAGGCTCGTTTCTTTCCACTTCTGAAACTCTTTTCCAACTCTGACACTGCCTCGTATTGGCAATCGCGCAAGCCTTTTTTGCGCAAGGCCGGAAGTCCGGCAAAGTAATCGCTTATTCCTAAGCGTCTAACCAATTCATAAGGCTTGGGAATGGCCATTATCTGCTTGAAACTCGCATCTTTCTCTCGAAAATCACAGAAATATAAGCTCTTGCCATTCGAGGTGAAAAGAAAGGGAAGAGGCTTTTGATAGGTTTGATAGATGTTGGGCACACTTTTGGCATATAAAACAGCCTGTTCGCACACTTTATCGGAAGAAGCGTCTATATCCTCCCGTTTGGCTTCCAACACACCTACGGCCTTTCCGTTGATGAAAAGGAAATAATCGGCTTCAAGATTGCCTTTCAACAGGCCTTCCCGAATGGCAACGGCAGTGGATCCCGGTTCGTATTCATCGCGATCGACTACATTCCAACCTGCGTCCTGAAACCACTGGTCTATTTTCTTTCTTGCTGTTTCTTCCGGTGTCATTGTCGTTACATATTTCCGATAAGGAAACATTATCGGAAGTTAGTGGCCAATAAACTTAGCAAGTTCAAATTTAACACTTTTGGGCGAACCTGTCGAAGAATAAAAGAGATTTGGATAGAAAAGCGAAAGGCTACGGAAACCGTAGCCTTTCGCTTTTTAAGACGAAGTGACTTCGGAGCGATTCGAACGCTCGACCCACAGCTTAGAAGGCTGTTGCTCTATCCAGCTGAGCTACGAAGCCATTGAGAGCGCGAAATTAAATGTTTTAGGCGACACGACCAAACCGGTTTAGGCAAACAGGGCCGACACCTTGTCCAGCACTTCCTGCGGATCGGGATCCAGGGGGAACACGAGATCCGGTTTGAGCATCCACAGCTGCTTGTCCTGCTGGAAGCGTTTCTCGCCGCCGCCCGTAATGTTGAGCATCACCACGTCTTCGGGCTTTACCGTGCCGTCCTGCACCGATTCCATCAGCGAGTGGAGTGCCACGCCCGCCGCCGAATAGATGTCCACGCCCTCGGTTTCCAAAAACAGTTTCTGCGCGGCTTCGGCCTGGGCGTTCGTTACCTTGAATACATCGCCCTTCGTGGCCTTGAGTGCATCGTAGAGGCCGCCCGCCAGACTGTAGGGGGGCTTGCGGTTCGAAAGCACCTTGGCGTTGATGGCTTCGGCATCCAGCCTTGCCTGGTTGTCGTCGTAGGGGAGAAGCGGGCGGGAGTCGGCCTTCCATGCCTTGTACATCGGCAGGAAAGGATCGTTCTGCGACACCATGAGCCGCATCAGGTGCTTGCCGAAGCGTCCGTCTTCGATCAGGCGGAGGTTGGCTTCCCAGGCGGCGATGGCTCCCGTGCCGCTGCCCACCGCCTGAAAGTAGAAGTCGGGAATGCGGCCGATGAATGTGGCCGCCGACAGCACGGTGGTGCCCATTCCGTCGCGGCGGGCTATGTTCTTGGCGCCGCCTTCGGCCAGGAAACGGTCGGATTTAAGCACGAGGTTGCTCAGGTGGATGGCGTCGAAATAGTCGCCGCCTTTCTGGCAGGCGATCAGTTTTACGCAGCTGTTGAGCGGTTTTTCGAACCAGAGTGCCGACAGGTTGTCTTCGGGCACGCTCAGCAAGAGGGGGATGCGGTTGTCGGAGCACACCTTGGCGAAGGCGCGCGCCGTGTTGCCGGCCGAGGCCACCACCAGTACCTTGCCGCAATCCGCGGAAAGGCGGCCGCATACCGAATAGGCTTCCGTTTCCTTAAAGGAGCAGGTGCTCATCGTGGCGCCGATTTCCGGGAAATAGCCGTTAAAGGTAATGTAGAGGTTCTTCAGTCCCAGTTTCTGCGCCAGTTTCTCGCTTTTGTAGGTAACGGGCGCGCAGGAGCCTTGCAGCGTGCGTTGAACCGGAAGCCAATCGGCGAAACGGTAGATGCCGCAGCCCAAGTCTTTCGGTTCAAGCTGCTTCTTGTCGTATAGGGCGCGCACCAGCGAGGGTGAGTCGCATTGCGGGTCGTCGATTACCCAGCCGTTGTCCGTAAAGATCCGGCCGGTGGCGATGGTTTGGAGTTGGTAGCCCGTGGGCTTGAAGTTTTCCATGATTCCTGTCTTTGCGTAAAAACAAACCTCAAATGTAGCGATTTTTTGCGTTTATGGCGTAACTTTGAGCCCCAAAACCTTTGCCATGACCGAATACATCCAGCATCCCACCGCCATCGTAGATATGCCCTGCCTTATCGGAAAAGGCACTAAAATCTGGCATTTCAGCCATATCATGTCCGGCTGCGAGATCGGCGAGGACTGCAATATAGGGCAGAATGTGGTGGTGTCGCCCAAGGTGAGGCTGGGCAGGGGGGTCAAGGTGCAGAACAATGTCTCGATCTATACCGGCGTGGTGTGCGAGGACGATGTTTTCCTGGGGCCTTCGTGCGTGTTCACCAACGTCATCAACCCGCGTTCGGCCATCGCCCGCAAAGACCAGTATAAGCCGACCTTGGTTCGGCAGGGAGCCAGTATAGGGGCGAACGCCACTGTGGTTTGCGGTCATGTTATCGGAAAATACGCGATGATTGGCGCGGGGAGCGTTGTTACGAAAGACGTGCCGGACTACGCGCTTATGGTGGGCAATCCCGCGCGGCAGACCGGCTGGGTGAGCGAATACGGCCACAAACTGAAGTTCGATGCAGGAGGGGAGGCCGTCTGCCCCGAAAGCGGCCAGCGCTACCGTCAGACCCAAGAGGGCGTGAGCCGCATCGGGTAGGGTCTATTTTTTCAACAGGATATTTGCGATGCTGTCAACGTCGATGCCGCATTCCTTGTGCAGGTCTTCCACGCTGCCGTGCGTTACGAAACGGTCGGGTAGGCCGAGCGGGATGATTTCTTGCGTGTAACGGTTCCTGGCGGCGAATTCGCAGACGGCGGAGGCCAGCCCTCCGTTGATTACACCGTCTTCCAAGGTGATGATGCGGCTGTAGAGTTTGAATACCTTATGCAGCAGCGCCTCGTCCAGGGGCTTTAGATAAATCATGTTGTACAGGCCTACCGAAAGTTTCGGGTTCTCTTTCTGTGCCTTCTCGATGGCCTTGAGCGCGTTGTTTCCGATATGTCCGATGGAGAGGATGGCCGTGTCGCGGCCTTCCTGCAGGCATACGCCTTTTCCCACCGGCTGGATTTCGAGCGGCGTTTTCCACCTCGGCGTAACGCCCCGTCCGCGCGGGTAGCGGATAACGAACGGTAGCCTGTTGTCGGGCAGCTGGGCGGTGTACATCAGGTTGCGCAGTTCCCGCTCGTTCATGGGCGAGGCCACGATAAGGTCGGGAATCGGGCGCAGGAAGGCCAGGTCGAACGCCCCGTGGTGGGTGGCACCGTCTTCGCCCACCAGGCCGGCGCGGTCGAGGCAGAACACCACCGGCAGCTTCTGCAGCGCCACATCGTGGATAATCTGGTCGTAGGCGCGTTGGGCGAAGGAGGAATAGATATTGCAGAAAGGCACCATGCCTTCGGCCGCCAGCCCCGCCGAAAAGGTAACGGCGTGCTGTTCGGCGATGCCCACGTCGAACACCCGTTCGGGCATCTTCTTCATCATCATGCTCAGCGAGCAGCCCGTAGGCATGGCGGGCGTGATGCCCACGATCTTCGGGTTCATCCGTGCCAGTTCGATGATGGTCTTTCCGAATACGTCCTGATATTTGGGTGCCAGGCTCAGGTTGATGCCGGAGGGGATGAGCTTGCCCGTCTTTAGGTCGAACTTGCCCGGCGCATGGTAAAGGGTGGGGGCGGCTTCGGCTTCCTTGAGGCCTTTGCCTTTCTTGGTGACGACATGCAGCAGCTTGGGACCCTGTATGGTCTTTAGGTCTTGCAGGACGGCGATCAGGGTGGGCAGGTCGTGCCCGTCGATGGGACCGAAATAGCGGAAATTCAGGGCTTCGAACAGGTTGCCTGCCTGCGGGGAGATCAGCGACTTGAGCGCCCCCGAGATCTTGCTGATAAAGCGCTTGGGGTAGTATTGGCGCGTGTTGCCGCCCATCATGTCCCACACGCTGTCCTTGAAGTTGTTGTACGACTTGGAGGCGGTCATGCGCGTAAAGTAGCGGCTCAACGCGCCCCGGCTGGCATCGATCGACATGCCGTTGTCGTTGAGCACCACCAGGATGTTGCTGCGCGAAACGCCGGCGTTGTTGAGGCCTTCGAAAGCCAGGCCGCCGGTCATGGCTCCGTCGCCGATCACGGCGATGTGCTGGCGGTCTTTCTCGCCTTTGAGCACCGAAGCCGTGGCCATGCCCAAGGCCGCCGAGATGGAGGTGGAGGAGTGGCCGGCCCCGAAGGCGTCGTATTCGCTCTCGGCCATGCAGGGAAAGCCGCTGATGCCGCCGTAGGTGCGATTGGTGGCGAACAGTTCCTTGCGTCCGGTAAGTATCTTGTGCCCGTAGGCCTGGTGCCCCACGTCCCAGATAATGCGGTCGTAGGGGGTGTTGAAGACGTAGTGCAGGGCCACCGTAAGTTCCACCGTGCCCAGGCTCGCCCCTAAGTGGCCGGGATGGGAAGAGACCATGCGGATGATGTATCCGCGCAACTGGTCGGCCACCTCTACCAGCTCCTCGGTGGAGAGTTGCTTGAGGTCGTTGGGGGTATGTATGTTGTCGAACGGGTTTTCCATGCGAAAAGCTAAAAAAATCGCCTTACCCGGAGAGTAAGGCGATTGCGAAGATAAGCAAAATCGCGCTACAACTCAAACGCGCTCAGTTCCGCGTGCGCCTGGCGGAAGTCTTTCTCGGCCTCCAGGGTGCGGCGCACCGCTTCGTAATAGAGTTCCATTTCGGTAAGGTAGTCCAATACGGAGATATTGCCTTCGTCGAGCGCTTTCTGCAACAGGCTGCGGTTGTCCGACTCGTTGAGCGAGGCACGGTAGATCTCGGCCACCCGCTTCAGGCCGAGGGTCTGGCGGTAGAGGATTTCCAGCGAGCTTCTGAATTGGAGCCGGGTGTCTTCTTCCCGGTATTGGGCGGCCTGCATGGCGGCCTTCGACTGCCTTACCTGATGGAGGTTCGCCCAAAGTGGCAGCGAGAGGCCCACCGCAATGCCGTGGTGGCTTTCATCGCCCTCGAACTCGCCCGCGTAGCCTAAGGATATGGAGGGCGCCCACTGGCTCTTAGACAGCGCCAGCTGCTTCTTCTGCACGATTACCGATTGTTCGGCCGACTGCAGTTCGGGGTTCTCGGCCGAGGCCCGTTCGAACCAGTCGTCGAAGTTCTCTTCCATGCCCAAGGTTTCGTAGGCGGTGGCGTTGAATTCGGGCTGCTTGCCCCCGTTCATGGCCGTCAGCCTGGCGATGGCCGAGTTCCGGCCGGTTTCCACCTGGGTGTACTCGCCTTCCACGGCGGCCAGGCGCAGCACGGCGTTGTTGTATTCCAGACGGTTGCTGTTGCCGTGTTCCAGGCTCTTGCGCTGGTGTTCCACCAGTTGTCCGGCCTGATGCCTGTAAGTGGAAAGGAGTTCCTCCAAGGCGTTGTAATAGACCAATTCCAGGCACAGGTTCTTGGCTTCCAACAGGATCTGCCGGCGTTCGGCCCGGTACTGCCAGTCAACGAGTTTGTTCCGTTCCTTGGCCACCTTGCCCTTAAGTCCGGCCACGGCCGAGAGGTCGAAACTCTGGGTAACGCTCAGTTCTATCTTGTCGGTTACCGAAGCCGGAGAGCCCCAGTTGTAGCCGAACTCCACTTCGGGATCGTCGAGGGTGATGCCGCTCCTGTTTTCCAGCTTCTGCGCCTCGGTTTCATGCCGCAGGGCCTGCAGGGCGGCATTGTTGACCTCGATTTGCCGCAGGACCTCGTCTATGGTGTTCTGTGCGCGTAAAGGCAGGCTCAGCAAGGCGAAAGCCGCCACCGCACCATAACGTATCAGTTTCATTAGGCAGTCGTTTTGGGGGTTGTGAATTCCACCGGAGCCCGCATGCCCGTTCCCGGGTATGCCTTCCGGTTGATCAGCAGATATAGGATGGGCACGATAAAGCCGTTGAGCAGGGTGGAGGTGATCAATCCGCCGAGGATAACCTTCGCCATGGGGCTTTGGATCGCGTTGCCGGGCAGGTCGCCGCTGATGGCCAGCGGGATCAGGGCGAGCGCGGAGGTGAGGGCGGTCATAAGGATCGGGTTCAGGCGGTCGACGGAACCGATCATGATGCACTGTTTGAGCGAGAAACCTTCCAGACGCAGGTCGTTGTAGCGGGCAATCAGCAGGATGCCGTTACGGGTGGCGATACCGAAGAGGGAGATGAATCCGATGATGGCGGGAATGCTGAGGCTTCCGCCCGTAAACTTGATGGCGAACACGCCGCCGATAAGCGCCAGGGGCAGGTTCAGCAGGATCACCGCCGACTGCACCACGTTCTTGAACTGGGTGAACAGCAGCAGGAAGATTACCAGGATGGAGAGCATCGAGGTCCAGAACAGCACGCGCGAGGCGGCCTGCTCGCTCTCGAACTGCCCGCCGTATTCCACGCTGTAGCCTTCGGGCAGCACGATGTTTTCCTGGATGGCTTCGCGGATGGCCTTGACGGCGCTGTGCAGGTCGCCGCTCGACACGTTGGCCGAGATAACGATCTTGCGCGACACGTTCTCGTGGTTGATGGTGTTGGGACCCGAGCCGGAAACCACGTAGGCCACGTTTTCCAAGGGAATCTTGCCGTCTTTGGAGTCGATGGGAATGTTCCGTATCCTTTCGGCGCTCTGGCGGAAAGGTTCGTCGGCCTTCAGGGTCAGGGCGAAGGAGGTGTTGCCTTCATAGACGTTCGAGACCACCTTGCCGGCCAGCAGCACATCCACAATCTGGGCGAATTCGGGCAATGAGATGCCGTATTTGGCCAGCATCTCGCGTTTGGGGATGATCTGCAGCTGCGGGCGGTCTATCTGCTGCTCCACGTTCAGGTCGGCGATGCCTTCGATGGGTTCAATCACTTCCTTGATCTCGTTTCCCAATTCGAACATATGGTTCAGGTCGGTGCCGAAAAGCTTGATGGCGATATTGGCCTGCGTGCCCGAAAGCATGGCGTCGATACGGTGCGAGACGGGGGAGCCCACTTCGAGGTTGATGCCGGGAATGCTCTTTACTTTCTGACGGATTTCCGCCACCACTTCTTTCTTGGAGCGTTTGCCCAGCACGAAAGGCACCTCGAGCTCGGAGTTGTTTACGCCCAGCACGTGTTCGTCTAGTTCGGCGCGTCCGGTCTTGCGGCCCACGGTCTGTATCTCGGGAATCTCCAGCAGGATTTCCTCCACCTTGCGGCCGATACGGTCCGACTCGTCGAGCGAGATGCCGGGCATGGTGCTTACGTTGATGGTGAACGAGCCTTCGTTGAAAGGCGGCAGGAAGTTCCTGCCCAGGCTGAAGAACACGAACAGGGTCACTAACAGCAGCACCCCGGTTCCCGTGAGCACGAAGGCGCGGTTGCGCAAGGCCCAGTCCAAGGCTTTGGTGTATCCGTTCTTGAGCAGACGGGTCAGCAGGGGCGGACGGTCGGCCTTTTCGTCGGAAGTCTGGTTGTTGAGCAGGTAGCTGCACAATACCGGAGTAAGCGTGAGGGCTACCAGGGTGGAGGCGCACAGGGCGGTGATGAACGCGATGCCGAGCGGCGCCAGCAGGCGGCCTTCCATGCCGGAAAGGAAGAACAGCGGCACGAAGCACACAATGATGATCAGCGTGGAGTTCAGGATCGGCATACGCACCTCCTTGGAGGCGTCGAACACCACCTGCATGAACGGTTTGCGCGAGGAAACAGGCAGGTAGCGGTTCTCGCGGAGCCGTTTATACACGTTTTCCACATCCACGATGGCGTCGTCCACCAGGGAGCCGATGGCGATGGCCATCCCCCCGAGGCTCATGGTGTTGATGGTGAGCCCGAAAAGCCGCAGCGTAAGCAGCGACACCAGCAGCGAGATGGGAATGGTTACCAGCGAGATGGCGGTGGTGCGCACGTTCATCAGGAAGAGGAAAAGCACCAGCACCACGAAGATACAGCCTTCGTAGAGCGATTTCTTTACATTGTTGATGGAGTTGGTGATGAAGTCCGCCTGACGGTAGATGTCGGTGGAAAGCCTTACGTCGGCCGGCAGGTAGAACTCGAGTTCCTCCAGCACCTCGTCGATTTTCTTGGTGAGCTTTACCGAATTGGTCTGCGGCTGCTTGTTGATGGTCATGATGACCGCGGGCTGGGCGCGCACGGAGGCCACGCCGGTCTTGGGCGTCTGGTTGCCGATCTGCACCTTGGCGATATGGCTCAGCAGGATGGGGTGGGCGTTGTCGGTCTTCACCACGGCCTTGCCCATCTTGTCGATGTCGGTGGTCGAGAGCATCCCGCGGATGATGTATTCGTTGCCGTAGTTATACAGGATGTCGCCGGTGGCGTTCTGGTTCATTCCCTCCACGGCTTCCATCACCTCGTTCAGCGAAACGTCGTAGTGCTTCATCTTGTCGGGATTGAGCAGGATCTGGTATTCCTTGGTCTCTCCCCCCAGGATGGAAACCTGCGTGACGCCGTCTACGGTAAGCAGGCGCGGGCGTATCGTCCAGTCGGCCATGGTGCGCAGGTCCTGCATGGACGTGGAATCGGCCGTGATGCCCACGATCATCATTTCCCCCAGGATGGAGGAGAGGGGGCCCATGGTGGGCGTGCCCACGCCGGCGGGCAGTTCGTCCTTGATGTTGGCGATTTTTTCGGAAATGATCTGCCGGGCGCGGTAGATATCCGTGTTCCAGTTGAATTCCACCCACACCAGCGAAAAGCCGGTGGTGGAGGAGGAACGTACGCGGCGCACGTCCTTGGCGCCGTTTACCGAGGTTTCCACGGGACGGCTCACCAACAGCTCCACTTCTTCGGGCGCCATGCCGGAGGCTTCGGTCATGATGACCACCGTGGGAGCGTTCAAGTCGGGGAATACGTCCACGTCCATATTCCTGACCGTGAATACGCCCACCAACAGCAACAGGAGCGTGGCCGTAATCACGAACATGCGGTTGCGGAGCGAAAATCCGATGATGTTGTTCAAAAACATTGCGACCTCCGTGCTTAATGGGAATGGGTATGTCCGGGAATGGCGGTGCTGGCCGTGGCCAGTTTAACCGAATAGGCGCCGTTGGTAACCACCCGGTCGCCGGCATGGATGCCCTTGATGATTTCCACACGCGTGCCGTCGCTTTGGCCGAGGGTCACGTGGTTCTTGCGGAAAATCTCGTCTTCCAGCTGCACGAACACGAAGTACTGCCCCTGTTCTTCCACCAGGGCCGAGAGGGGCACGGTAAGCACGTTCTCGCGCTTGTTGGCCAGCAGATATACTTCGGCGAACGAACCGGGCACGATATCGCCGATATTGTCGAACTCGAAGGTTACGGGAATATAGGCGGAACCTTCTTCGGCCGATTTGCCGTACGAAAGCAGCTTGCCGTTGAGGTTGGCCAGTTGATAGACCTCGTCGTCGTAGGCGGTCTTGAAGTTGGCGCTGTGTACGTTGCGCAGGTATTTGAAATTGTTTTCGGTAACATCGGCGTGCAGTTGCAGGCGCTTGTCCTGGGCCACAATGGCCACCGGTTCACCCATGCTTACGTATTGCCCGTTCTGCACCAGCCATTTCTTGATGTAGCCCGAAATGGGGGAGGTTACCGCCAGCCCGGAGGAGGAAAGGTTGTCGGCCAAGCCTTGGAACGTGGCCTTGGCCGTCTTGTAGCGGGCCTGTATTTCGTTGAATTCCTTCTGGCTGATGATCTTGTCGCCCACTAATTTCTTGGCGCGTTCGTATTCCTGTTCGGCGGTCTCGAATTCTATCTTGGCCTTGAGGATAAGGTCGCCTTCCTGCAGTTTGTCGGAGGAGATGTTCACCAAGGGATCCCCGGCCTTCACGGCCGCCCCTTCGGTAAGGAAGGAGTTGGCGAAGAACATCAGGCCGCTCGAGGTGGCGGCCACCGCCTGTTCGCTGCCCTGGGAAGACTGGATCATGCCGCCGGTATGGATCACGGCGCGGAAAGGGGCCGGGTCGATCCGTTCCACCTTCAGGTCCACGGCGTGCGCCTGCTCGTGCGTAAAGTGGATTTCGCCGGCGTGGAGCGTTTCTTCGCTTTCGTGGTCGTGACCGTCGGCCTCGTTATGCTGGAGGGCTTCCTCAAGATCATCGTGTTCGTCGTGATCGTCGTGCAGGTCGTGGTCATGGTCGTCGGCCTCGCGGTGCAGGAGCGCCTCGGAGGCATGGTCGTGCCCCTCGTGTTCCCCGTGCTCGTCCTGGTGTTCGTGACTGCGCCAGTGCCAATCACATCCTGTACATAACAAGGCGGCCCCGATAAACAGGGCAAGCATCTTATATCTCATCTTATATCGTTTTTTTCAAATACATGGCCCGTATGGCGTTCAAGACGGCGATTACCGTAACGCCCACATCGGCAAACACGGCCAGCCACATGTTGGCCAGGCCGAAAGCACCTAAAATCAGGATGCAAAGCTTAATACCGATAGACAAAATTATATTTTGCCGGACAATACGCAAAGTGTGTTTGGAAATACGCACCGCCGTGGCCACTTTCGCGGGATTGTCGTCCATAATCACCACATCGGCGGCTTCGATGGCGGCATCGCTGCCCATGGCGCCCATGGCGATGCCCACGTCGGATGCCTTGAGTACCGGCGCGTCGTTGATGCCGTCGCCCACGAAGGCGATCAGCCCCCCGTTCCTTTGCCGCAGTTCCTCCACTTTCTGCACCTTTTCGTGCGGCAGCAGTTCGGCGTAGCATTCGTCGATGCCCAAGGTATGGGCCACCGCACTGGTAACTTCGTAGCGGTCGCCGCTCAGGATAACGGTCTTGTCGATGCCGGCTTCCTTGGCGGCGGCCACGGCATGGATCGATTCGGCTTTCACGCGGTCGGAGAGCACGATATAGCCCAGGTAGGTGTTGGCCATCGCGATGTGTATCGAAATGCCCACCGGATGCTTGTGGTAGAAATCCACGCCGGCGCGGCGCATCAGTTTTTCGTTGCCCACATAGACGTTCTGTCCGTCGATGGTGGCGCATACCCCTTCGCCTTCTATGTTCTCCAGGTCGGCCACCCGCTTCGTGTCAAGGGTCTGCCCGTAGGCTTCGCGTATGCCGAGGGCGATGGGATGGGTGGAGAACGATTCGGCCAGGGCGGCCTGTTCCAGCAATCGGGCCTCGTCGCCGGGCGTAACGGGATAAAGGCCCTGCACGGCGAACACCCCTTGGGTCAGGGTGCCCGTCTTGTCGGAAACCAGCGTGCGGATTTTCGACAGGTTCTCCAGATATTGCGAGCCTTTTACGAGAATGCCCCGTTTGGAGGCGGCGCCGATGCCGGCAAAGAAGGTAAGGGGAATGGAGATCACCAGGGCGCAGGGGCAGGAAACCACCAGGAACACCAGGGCGCGGTGAATCCATTCCGCCCAAGTGCCGCCGATAAGAAGAGGCGGGATTACGGCCAGCAGCGCGGCGATGCCTACCACGGCCGGGGTGTAGTATCTGGCGAAGCGGGTAATGAATTTCTCGCTTTCGGCCTTTCCATTTTGGGCGTTTTGAACCAGTTCGAGAATCTTGGCCACCGTGGAATCGGCGTAGAGCGTATCGGTCTTGATGCGCAGCAGTCCGGAGATGTTCAGGCTGCCGCCGGGTATGTCCATTCCTGGAACGACGTCTCTGGGAATGCTTTCGCCCGTAAGGGCGGCGGTATCGATGGCCGAATGTCCGGAAACCACCGTGCCGTCGATGGGCACTTTCTCGCCGGGCATCACGATGATGGTGCTTCCCGCCGGCACCTGCGCGGGATCCACTTTGGTAAAATTGCCTTCTTCGTCTTCCAGATTGGCGAATTCGGGCCGGATGTCCATCAGTGCCGAAATGGAGGCGCGGCTTTTTCCCACCGCCAGGTCCTGGAACAGTTCCCCGATTTGAAAGAAAAGCATCACGGCCGCCGCTTCGGGATATTCTCCGATAACCAAAGCGCCCACGGTGGCCACGCCCATCAGGAAGTTCTCGTCAAAGAAACGTGCCTTGACAACGTTCTTGCAGGCATCGGCCAACACTTCGAGTCCGCACACGAGGTAGGCCGCCAGGCAAAGGGAAACGCCCGCCCAGTAGGGCAGGAGCGGAATAAAGGACAAACCTAAAAGGAGGCCGGCCGTGATAATCCGCGCTAACGCTGCTTTCTCTTTGCTTTCCATAAATATATAGTCTTTGTAAGGTGCGCAAAGGTAGGAAGAAGGTTTTGCAACAAGGTTGCAAGTATTTGAAAACTTACTTTTTGAGGTTTCCGGAGGTGTTTTTTCAATCTTTCTCCGGTATCGGATGCAAAAGTCAAAACAGTTTGCTAAATTTGCCGCTTACAATAAAACCCTACTATCGTGGATATTTTTGAAAAACTGCTCAAGAATTTCGGTCCGCTCGGCAAATATGCCGACGATGCCGACGGTTACTACATGTTTCCCAGACTGGAAGGCCCTATTTCCAACCGCATGATGTTCAACGGCAAGGAACGCCTTGTATGGAGTTTGAACAACTACCTCGGCCTTGCCAACCATCCGGAAGTGAGGAAGGTGGACGCCGAAGCCGCCGCCCAATACGGCCTGGCTTACCCCATGGGCGCCCGCATGCTTTCGGGACAGACCGTGGAACACATGAAACTGGAGCAGGGGCTGGCAGACTTTGTAGGTCAGGAAGCCGCCTACCTTTATAATTTCGGTTATCAAGGCATTGTCTCCACTATCGATGCCTTGGTGGATCGCCACGACGTGATTGTATTCGATGCCGAGATCCACGCTTCGCTGATGGACGGCAAGCGTCTGCACCTGGGTCAGAGCTTCAAGTTCCGCCACAACGATATGGAAGATGCCGAGCGCATGATCAAGAAAGCCCAGGAAGTGGTGGCCAAGACCGGCGGCGGCATCCTCGTGATTACCGAAGGGGTGTACGGCATGACCGGCGAGGCGGGCAATGTGGGCGGCCTGGCCGAGCTTAAGAAGAAATACGATTTCCGCCTTATGGTGGACGATGCCCACGGGGTAGGCGTGATGGGTCCCAACGGCCGCGGTATCGGCGAACACTTCGGATGCGAAGAGGCCATCGACCTTCATATCGGCACCTTTGCCAAGAGTTTTGCCCTGATCGGCGGCTTTGTGGCGGGCAAGAAAGAAATTATCCGCTACCTGCGCTTCAATATGCGCTCGCAGATCTATGCCAAGAGTTTGCCGATGCCCTTGGTTATCGGTGCGCAGAAGCGTCTGCAGATGATGAAGGACCATCCCGAACTGCGCGAAAAACTCTGGACGATCGTAAACGCGATTCAGGGCGGTTTCCGCGACAGCGGTTTCAATATCGGCAAGACCAACACCTGCGTGACCCCGGTGTTTCTCAACGGCAGCGTGGCCGAAGCCACCCAGCTTACCTACGATGTGCGCGAGGTGTACGATTTGTTCTGCTCCATCGTTACCTATCCCGTAATCCCGAAGGGCATGATCATCCTGCGTATCATCCCCACGGCGGTGCACACCTTGGAAGACGTGAAATACACCCTCGATGTATTCAACAAGGTAAAGGCGAAGCTGGACAGCGGCGAATACGCCAAGATGGGCATCAAGTCGATGAATGCCTAAAAGGTTTTCCGGATAAAACGAAAGAGGCTCCCGTCGGGAGCCTCTTTCGTTTTATGGCCTTACCAATTAGTCGGCGTTCAACATTCGGGGAGATTTGCCGGCCCAACGGATAAAGATGCCGAAAACCGACAGGGTGGCGATGCCGCCCAGCACATAGGCGAGCGTGTCTTGATAGAAGGCGTTTTGTGCGAACAGTCCGCCCAGGCATTCGGGGGCGCGGAAAAAGTAGGTGAAGATGACCGCCGTCATAAACAGGGCGGGAATCAGGGCCATAATATATCTCATGCCCGGACGGTGCTTAAAGAGGAATACCGTGATGACCCACAGCGTGCACATGGCCAGCAGCTGGTTGATAAAGGCGAAGTAGCGCCACAATACGCCGAACTGGTTGCTGAAAACGGTAAGCAACAGCAGGGAGATGCCGAACAGGGGCAATGCCAGGTAGAGGCGGTTGCGCAGTCTCTTCTGTTCGAAGCCGAAAATCTCGGCCACCATAAGGCGGGCGGCGCGCATGGCCGTATCGCCCGAGGTGATGGGGCAGGCCACCACACCGATAATGGCCAGCACGGCGCCGAATGTGCCTAACCATGCTTTCGAGAGTCCGTTCACTACCAAGGGGCCGCCCTGGCTTTCCACGTCGGCATAGGTAAGCCCTATCTGCGCCATCAGGCCGGAATTATGGAAGATATAGGTGGCGGCCGCCGCCCAGATCAACCCCACGATGCCTTCGGTAATCATGGAACCGTAGAAAATGGGACGGCCTTGTTTTTCGGAAGAGAAGCAGCGCGCCATAAGCGGCGACTGGGTTGCGTGGAAGCCCGACACGGCGCCGCAGGCAATGGAGATGAACATCATGGGGAAAATGGGCTTGGATGTTCCGCCGGCCAGTCCCTGCATATTGGAGAGCCCCTGCCAGAGTTCGGGCATGCTGCCGGGCGCGCGGAAACAGCCGTGATAGACCAGCCCGCCCATGATGCCGAGCGCCATGAACAGCAGGCAGATGCCGAACACGGGGTAGATCTTGCCGATCAGCTTGTCGATGGGCAGCAAGGTGGCCAGGATGAAATAGCAGAAGATAACGATGCTCCAGAAGGTGATGTCGAGGCTTGCAGGTGTAAGCTTGGCCAGCAGCCCGGCCGAACCGGTAACGAACACGGTGCCGCACATGATCATGAGCAGGATGCAGACCACGCGGCTGAATTGCTTCATGCCGCCGCCGAGAAACTTTCCGGTGATTTCGGGCATGTTCTTGCCGTCGTTGCGCAGCGAGAGCATGCCGGCCATATAGTCGTGCATGGCGCCGCCGAAAATGCAGCCCGCCACAATCCATATATAGCAACTTGTGCCGTACATGGCGCCCAGGATCGTGCCGAAGATGGGGCCGAGCCCGGCGATGTCCAAGAACTGTATCATGAACATCTTCCAGGCCGGAAGCCGGATAAAATCGACCCCGTCGGGATGCGCCACGGCAGGGGTGGTGCGCGCCGGGTCGGGCGCGAACACTTTTTCCACAAATTTTCCGTAAACGAAATAGCCCGCCACCAGTAAGGCCAGGGCCACAAAGAAAGAAATCATAGTCGGGGTGACAGGATTCGAACCTGCGACACCCTGCTCCCAAAGCAGGTGCGCTACCGGGCTGCGCTACACCCCGAAAACCTCGGCAAAGGTATTAAAATTTCGCGGTCGAGCCTATGCTGCTGTCGATCACGAACTCTTTCTTGAGCTTGCCGTTTTTGTTCCACATACGCTGCGGACCCTGCTGTTCGCCGTTCACGTAGTTCTCTTCCGTTCTCAATTTCCCGTTTTCGTAATAGGTCTTGCGGATGCCGTGCAGTTTGCCGTTCTCGTAGTTTTCTTCAAACTCCAGCGGCCCGTCTTCGAAATACCGCTTGCAGACCCCTTGCAGCAGGCCTTCGTGGTAGAAAGCCTCGATCAGCACGATGCCCTCGCGGCTCCACCATTTGTATTCGCCTTCCAGCAGGTCGTTCTTATAGGATTTCACCTCGATCAGACGGCCGTGCGCACCCCATTTGCGGGAAATTCCTTCGCGCAGGCCTTCTTCGTAGATGGTTTCTTCGCAAACCTGTCCGTTGTCGTAGTATTCCTGGCAGATGCCGTGCGGCTGTTCGTCGCGCAGCATCTTGTTGCGCAACAGTTTGCCGTTGTCGTGATATTCGTGCAATATACCGTAGATCTGACGGTCGTTTTCGAAAAAGGTTTCCTTGTAGAGCTGTCCGCGTTCGTTCCACATCTTGCAGGGGCCGTTGAGCTTGCCGTGTACGTAGGTTTCTTCGGAACTGGTCTTGCCGTCGGCATGGCATTGCTTTACAACGCCTTCTTCCAGGCCGTTTACATAAAAGGCGTGGCGCATCAGCTGTCCGTTGTCGTACCAGAAGTGGCACACCCCGTCTAACTTGCCGTTCGGATTGTAACGGTTTTCCTTGCGGATATGCCCGTTTTCCCAATACTCGCGGATTACGTACGAGCCGTCGCTGTAGATCTTTTTCTCCATGTCTTTCTTGCTTTTGACCGAACGCAAAGGTAACAATACCTGCCATAAACTCAAATCTTGGCGAAAAACTATTTTTTTTTATGGAAAAATTACTTTCTTTGCACTTCGGTTCCTGTTGCGATGCAGGCATAGTTATTTGATATGGCAACAAAGAAAAGCGAAAGCAAGACAACCAAGGCGGCCAAACCCGTCAAGGATGTAAAGAAAACGAAGGCGGCCGTGGCTGCCAAAGTTGCGGAAAAACCGGCTAAGTCCGCTCCGAAAAAGAAAACGACGGCTGCAAAACCGGCGGCAGCCAAGAAAGAGGTGAAGAAACCTACGGCAAGCAAGCCCGCCGCCAAGAAGCCCGAGCCTAAAAAAACGGTTCAAAAACCGGTTGCCAAGAAGCCTGCGGTTCCCGTTCCCTCCAAATCCCAGCCCAAGGTCGCTGTAAAGGAAACGCCCGCCAAGGCTGCGCCCGCCAAACCGATTCCCGCAAAGAAAGAGGAGCCGGTCGGTAAGACGGCGGCTCCGGCACAGAAAAAACTCTGCCGCATCATCAGTTACGACAAGATGACGCCCGAAATCAAGGCCTTGTTCGATGAACGTTATCCGGAAGGCTATGCCGATTACGTGTTGCGTTATCCCAAGCCCAACGGCGATGCCTTTTACGCGGTGGGGCTGTACACGCCCGAGGCCGACTACCTTATCAAGGTGGATGTGAACGTGGATATGGGCATCGATGAAGACTACGATTCGGATATGCCGGGGGAAGAGGTGGAAGGCGAAGAAAACGTGAACGAAAAAGGCAGCCCCGATGTGAACGACCTGGCCGACAGTCTGGCCGACGATGTTTCGGATCCTATGTAGCCGCTGATCCTTCTATAAGATTCAATAAACGGGAAATACCACGGGAACGCCGTTTTGCGGGTGAGAGCCTATGCAGAGCGGCGTTTTGTATATGGTTTCCAATCGTTCCTTATCCAATATCTCGGGCACGCTTCCATAGGCGGCGATTTGGCCGTCGTTCATGCAAATCAGGAAATCGCAGAAGGCGGCGGCCAGGTTGATGTCGTGAATCACCAGCAGTGTGGCCGCATTGTTCTGTTGCGTGATGTGGCGTACCGTGCGCAGTATCTTTACCTGATGCGCCAGGTCGAGGTTGGCTGTGGGCTCGTCCAGCAGCAGGACACGCGCCTGCTGGCACAGGGCGCGCGCGATGGCGGCCAGTTGGCGTTCGCCCCCGCTCAGCTCGTCGATCCGCTTGCGGTAGGGGTTGAAGCGCGACAACCCGGTTTCTTCTATATGCTTGATCGCTTCCTGCCGGTCGGTTTGCGAATGGGAGAGTTCGTACCATTTCTTGAAGGGCGTGCGTCCCATCAGTACGAAGTCCATAAGCGGTATCGGCAGTTTCTCGATGGATTGCGGCACGGCGGCCAGCATGTGGGCGCGTCGGTGAACCGGCATCGCCCAGAAGTCTTGGCCGCAGGCCGATACGGAACCCGTGGCGGGAATCTCGCGGCAGAGTGCGTTTATCAGCGTGCTCTTGCCCGAACCGTTGGGACCGATAACGCCGGTAATGCAGCCCGAGGGCAGGCCAAACGAAATGTCCCGCAGCTCGAACCCGCCTGGATAGCGGGCGCAGAGGTGTTCCACACAGAGCAAATCCCGGTTCATGCTTCCTTGTTTTTGCGTAACAGCAGATAGATGAATACCGAACCGCCCAGTATGCCGCTCACCACGCCGATGGGCAGCTGGGAGGGGGCGATGATGCTGCGGGCGATCAGGTCGCACAGCAGCAGGAAGATTCCGCCGCCGAGAAAAGAAAGGGGTACCAGCAGTCGGTAGTCGTTGCCGCTCAGGCGGCGCAGGATATGCGGCACGATCAGCCCCACGAAACCGATAATGCCCGCCTGAGCCGTGCTTACGGCCGTCAACAGCGAGGTGAGTGTCAGCAGGGCCGGCACCAGCACCGCAGTGTTCACGCCCATCAGGCGGGCGTTGCGGCTACCTGCCGAGAGCAGGTTCACCCGTTGGGAGATCAGGATGCCCGACGCCAGTCCTGCCCCTGCGAACACGCACAGGATCAGGCTGCGGGGCATATCGTTGCTTTCGAGGGAACCCATGGTCCAATAGAGGATTCGGGTCATGTCCTGGGGCGAGGAAAGGCTCATGAGCAGCGTGGTGCCCGACGAACAGAGAATGCCGGTCATGATGCCGGCCAGCAGCAGGTTGCCGGTGCCGCTGTGAAAACGCCCGTAGAGCAGTATCAGCACGCTTACGGCCAGTGCTCCGGCAAAGGCGAAGCTTCCGATACCCCAGAACCCGAGCGCCGGCGACACCCCCAGCACCACCGCCAGGGCCACGCCCAGGGAGGCGCCGCCCGAAATGCCCAGGGTGTAGGGTTCCACCAAAGGGTTCTTGAACAGCCCCTGCAGCAGGCAGCCCGACATCGACAGCATGCCACCTATGCAGAGGGCGGTGAGGCTGCGGGGCAGGCGGATATGGCGGATGATGGCCATTTCCATGCCGTCTTTTTCCAAGCCGCCCCATTGCCACGGAAACAGCAGGCTTTCTCCCCACGAGAGCGAGAAAAGAAAGCAAAGCAGCAACAGCAGCGATGCAGAAAACAGCCAGAGAAAGAAACGTTTGCCCATGGAACGCTACAGTTTACGCAGGTAATCGGCCAGAAACTCCAGGGTTTTCCTGAAATAGAGCGGGGTGGGGCAGCAGGCTTCCGTGTCGTCCACCATCAGGATGCGCCGGTTCTTTACGGCGCGTATGGAGGGAAATTTCTTCCAGTAGGCGGCCGCTTCTTCCCCCATGCCCGACATACGGCTGATAAACATGATTTCGGGATTCTTCGCCACCACGTACTCGCGCGAGATGCCGCCGCCCTTGTATTCCTTTACGATATTGTCGAGTCCCAGGAAGGTAAGGTATTGGTTCATATAGGTGTCTTCGATAACGGGAAACACCGGATTGTCGCCGATCTGAAAGAACACGGCGGGCGGTTGCGCGAACGGAGGCCGGCTGGAGAACTCGTCTTTGATCGCCTCCACTTTCTGCCGCTCGGCCAGCACAAAGGCCAGCGCCTGTTTCTCGATGCCCGCCCAGTGGCCTATCTCCACGGTTTGCCCGCAGATCTCGTCGAAGTTCTTCGGGGTGCGGTAATCCTTTACCGTAATGCCGAGTTCCCTGAGTCTTTCGATGGTCTCGGCTTTGGTGAAGGCCATGCAGAACACGATGTCGGGTTTTAGCCCGATAATCTGTTCGATGTTGGTTTCCATAACGTTGCCCACCGTAACATTGGGCCGGCCGTCCAAAGGCGCCGGGCAGTAGGTGGTCCGCCCCACGATGGCGTTGTCGGCGCCTATCTGTTGCAGGGTGGCGGTGATGGAGGGGGAGAGTGAGACGATGCGCGGGGCCTTTTGCGCGAAGCCCGCGCTTGTGGCCATAAGGCACAGCAGGAAAAGGATTCCGGTACGCAGCAGGTTTTTCATAAAACAAAAGTAGCCAAATTAACGGAAAAGCGGTTTTTTGTACCTTTACACGCTTTAAAAAAGAGAGAAGCCGCCACGATGAATCGTATTCTGTTGAAAATAAATATCTTGTTGTTTTTTATCCTCTTGGGGGGCGGGTTGCGTGCGTCGGTGCTTTCCGATACGGCGCTGCATATTCCCAATCCGTATGCCGGCATTGTGTTCGAGGATGTGTACGAGAGCCGCGACGACAGTTCGGTGATGTACCACCTCTGGCAGCGCGAGGTGGAGGAGGAAGAAATAGAGGAGCTGTGGCAGCTGCGCGAGAATTTCGCCTATACCTCGTTCAACCCCAATGTGTTGCATTACCGCCATCCCGACGACGTGATCAGCGGCAACGATACCGTGTGGATCACCCTCCTGGATTCGGCCGGCGTCTATACGCATCCGTTCAAGGGGCGGCTTACCTCGCCCTTCGGTTTCCGCTGGGGCAGGATGCACTACGGCACCGATGTAGGGCTGCGTACCGGCGACACGATACGGGCGGCTTTCGACGGCATCGTGCGTATCGCCCAGCGCAACTATTCCTACGGCAATATCGTGATCCTTTTCCACAAGAACGGTCTGGAAACCTACTACGCCCACATGAGCCAGTTGCTGGTGCAGCCCAACCACGTGGTCAAGTCGGGCGACCCCATCGGCTTGGGCGGCAACACGGGCCGCAGCCGGGGTTCCCACCTCCACTTCGAGGTGCGTTACCTGGGCGCGCCCATCGACGCGCAGTACCTGATCGATTTCGTGGAGTACCGCCTGATCCGCGATAAATTCCCCATCTGTAAGGAAACGCTCTACGGATCATCTTCATCGGGCGCGCGCTATCACCGCATACGCCAGGGCGAGACGCTCAGCTCGATCGCCCGCAAGTACCGTACCTCGGTGAACCAGATCCGCATCCTCAACAACATGAAGAGCAGCAAAATAAAAGCAGGCACCACGATACGCGTAAGGTAATGCCTGCTTGACGGAATCTTGCTGTATCGGCCCTTATCTGTTGAGCGCCTCTTCGATTACGTTGGTGTAGAATTCTTCCAGGCTCCAGCCCATCTGCCGCACCTGTTTGGGCACGATGCTTTCTTCCGACTGGCCGGGCGTGGTGTTCACTTCGAGAAAATAGGGCTTCTGGGTGCTTTCTTCCACGATAAAGTCGCAGCGCACCACCCCGCTGCAATTCAGCAGGTGATATACCTTCTTGGCGATCTCGCCGATTTCGGCCGCCAGTTCGGGCGCAATGGGCGCCGGCACGATTTCGTCGGAAGCCCCCTGGTATTTGGCCTCGTAGTCGAAAAAGTCCTTCTTGGGCACGATGGCCGCCAGCGGAAACACGAGCAGTTCGCCCTTAAGGCGCATCAGGCCGCAGGAGTATTCCTTGCCGTCGATAAACTTTTCCACCATCACTTCCTTGTCTTCGCCGAACGCCTTCTCGATGGCTTCCTGCAGGTCGTCCACCTGCTTTACCTTGCTTACGCCTATGCTGGAACCTTCGGCGTTGGGCTTTACGAAGCAGGGGAAACCCAGGCGTTTGCCGATTTCTTCCACATCGTATTTCTCGTGGCGGAACAGGCGAACCGAATCGGCCACCCGCACGCCGTGGTGCGCCAAGACCGAGTTGCAGAAGAATTTGTGGAAGGTAAGGGCGGAAGTGCAGGCGTTGCAGGTGGTGTAGGGAATGTGCAGCATGTCGAAATAGCTCTGCAACAGGCCGTTTTCGCCCGGTGTGCCGTGAATGTTGATGTAGGCCAGGTCGAAGTGTATGTTTCCGGCCAGGGTAAAGTTGTTGCGGTCCACTTCCTCGGTGCCCCCGTCGGGCGATTTGTAGTACCAGCGGTTGGGTTCGATCACGATTTTAAAAACCCGGTAACGGTCGGTGGGGATGTGCTTCTCGATCGATTCGGCACCCATCACCGAAATAACGCTTTCCTTGGAGTAGCCACCGCACACCAAGGCAATGTTCTTCTTGGTCTTCATTGCGAAAAAAAGACTTATTTTCCTTGTTGTTTCATGTATTCGGCAAAAAGACGGGAAACGTACTTGCCCAGCACGTCGAATTCGATGTTCACCGTGCTTCCTGCCTTGATGTTGTGAAAATTGGTTTCTGCAAACGTGTAGGGAATGATGGCCACCGAGAACAGGCCCGGTTGGGAATCGACCACGGTAAGGCTTACGCCGTTAACGCAGATCGAGCCTTTCTCCACCGTAAAGGGAGGCACCTCGCCGTTTTCCACCTTGCCCGGTTCAAAGCTAAAGTAGAACTTCCAGCTGCCGTCTAAGGTCTCCACCTTCTGGCAAACGGCAGTCCTGTCCACGTGTCCTTGCACGATATGCCCGTCGAAGCGGCCGTCCATCAGCATGGAGCGTTCCAGGTTCACTTCCGTACCCACCTGCCAGAAACGCAGGTCGGTGCGGTTCATGGTCTCGTCCATGGCGGTAACCGTGTACTGCTGCTGTTCGGGAAACAACTTCACCACGGTAAGGCAGACTCCGTTGTGCGCCATGCTCTGGTCTATCTTGAGCTCGTTGGCGATGGGGGTCTGGAGCGTGAAGTGAAAATTGGAACCTTCCTGTTCAATCTTCACCACTTTGGCTGTTTTTTCTACAATTCCTGTAAACATGATATGTCGTTTTAGGTGTTGTGTTAAATGCCGGCTTCGCGCACCGACCGTTTAAAGATTTCCATGCCTAGGTCGATTTCTTCGTTCGTGGAGGTGAGCGGCGGGGTTAGCGCCAGGGCCGTATGGTTGAACAACAGCCAGAACGTAATGAAACCGTTTGTCATACAGCGTTCCTGCACCTTGGCGGTGGCCTCCTCGCTGTCGAAATGGGCCGCCAAAAATAATCCTTTTCCCGAAACGGAGCGCACTTGCGGCAATTCCTGCAGGTGGCGGCGTATGCGCTGCCCCTTGCTTTCCACCATAGGCAGCACCTCCGGGCTCAGGATAAGCCTGAGCGCCGCCAGCGAGGATGCGCAGCTGAGCGGGTGGCCGCCGAAAGTGGAGGCGTGCCCCATCAGCGGGTGTTCGTTGTCGAGCAGGGCCATCAGCTCGGGGCTGGCGATGAACGCGCCGATGGGCATGCCGCCGCCCATGCCCTTGGCCAGGCAGAGGATATCGGGCACGACCCCGTAGTGTTCGAACGCGAAGAGTTTGCCCGTGCGTCCGAAACCGCTCTGAATCTCGTCGAAGATAAGCAGGGTTCCGGTCTTTGTGCAGCGTTCGCGCAGCGCCTGCATGAATCCGGGCGTGGCCTCGCGCATGCCGCCGCCCGACTGAATCACTTCGGCCACCACGCAGCAGGTCTTTTCGGTGATGTTCTCCAGTTGCGCCGTGTTGTTGTATTCCAGCAGCAGGTGTTCGGGCAGCAGCGGGTCGAAGCGTTGGCGGATGGGCGGGTTGCCCAGCACGCTCATGGCGCCCATCGTGCTGCCGTGGTAGGAGTTCGAGAAAGACACGATCTGGGAACGGTGGTTGTAGAGCCGCGCCAGTTTCATCGCCCCCTCGATGGCTTCCGAACCCGAATTGAGCAGGAAGATCTTCTGCAGCTGCGGAGGCAGGTTGGCGCAAAGCGCCTGCGCCAGGTCGAGCTGGGGCTGCTGGATGAACTCGCCATACACCATTACGTGCAGATACTTCTGCATCTGTTGCTCGATGGCCTTCAGCACCACGGGATTGCGGTGCCCCACGTTGTTTACGCAGATGCCGGAGATAAAGTCGATGTATTTCTTGCCGGCCTTGTCCCAGAGGTAAATGCCTTCGCTTTTCTCGATGTCTAGGGAGAAAGGTTCGAAATCGGAGGACTGGGCGATATACTTCTTAAACAGAAAACGGTTCGGATCCTGCATGGAAATGGTTTTTTAGAGTCCTTGCAAACGTTGCGTGAAGTCGGACCAGATGTTCATATAGTCGATATAGGCGTCGTAGGGCGAATCGTAGGGATTCAGGTAGCGTATTGACGGTTTTTCGGTAAAGTATTTGGTGGACATGAACGCCAGGTGTTCCACGCTGGTAAGGAAACGGAAGTCCTTCTGCAGTTCTTCCACGGGGCAGGAACGCAAGGAGGGGCATACCTTTTTCCAGTTGGCGATGACATCGCGTTGCAGTTCGTTGGCGTACAGGAAGGTAAGGTCTTTTTCCTCATCCATCACCGAGGTGGTGAAGGGCACGTGCAGGGCCGGCCTTTCGTCGGGCAGCGCGCAGAGTTCCGACAGGGAAACGAAGTCGAATCCCTGCTGCATGATTTCTTGCGGCAGGTGTCTGAAAAACTCGAAGATGCCCTGTTCTTCCTCCTGGTATTCGCCTAAGGTGGCGTAGTTGCAGTAGAAGTTCACATGGCTTCCGTCGGGAATCGATTCCTTGTCCTGGGCGGCCATACGGGCGAAAGCATCGGCGGTAAGCGGGGCGCTGTCGGAAAAATGGAGGCTCACGCTTTCGCTCAGCACGCCGTCGCGCAGGATTAGGTTCAGGTCGCATTCGGGATGCTTGTAGAGCACATGCGGGCTTTTCCAGCCCAACACAGGCTTGGCGCCTTCGGCCAACAATCCCTTGTAGCCCATTTCGGCGGCGGCCTTGCCGATCTGGTCGTCGTACAGCAGTTCGGTGCCCGCCAGGATGTCGCTGCATTTGCCGAACACCTCTTTCATGCGCGTGCGGTGGCGTTCCACCTGGGCTTTCCACAGGTTCCTGTCCATCACCGCCAGCGCGCTGCAACTGTCGTCGCCCGCCAGAATCTCCACATTGGGGCGGGTAAGCAGCTGCTTGAAGTCTTCCAGCAGTTCGGGCGCGTACCACTGCATCTGATCGACTGCCGTGCCGCTGAACACGAACGATAGCTTGAAGCGGTCGCCGTAGCGGTCGCAAAGCTCGTGCATCAGGCGGTTCGCCTTATAGTACGAACGTTCCGAAAAACGTTTGAGGATGTATTTGTTGCGGTAGTCATCGTAATAGTTGTGCCGCTGCCCGATATCGAAAAAGCGGTAGGGGCGCAGGTAGAACAACTGATGAACTTTAAAGACAAGGCTGAACGTATTCATAATATCCTTTGTATGTGTTTAAAAGGGACATACCCTTTGGTAAACTCGTTTTATCTTTTCGGCGGCCGAACTCCATTTGAGCGATTTGGCGTCGGCGCCCCCCATTTCGGCGAACATCTGTGAGAGGGCGGGGTAGTGCAGCAGCGCGTAGATGGCGTCGGCCATCGCGTCCACGTCCCAAAAATCCACCTTCAGCGCATGGTTCAGGATCTCGGCCACGCCCGACTGCTTGGAGATGACCACCGGCACGTTCGAGCGCATGGCTTCCAGGGGCGAGATGCCGAAGGGCTCCGAAACAGACGGCATCACATACACGCTGCTCATGCCGTACATCCTGTCCACGTCCGCCCCGCGCAGGAAACCCGTAAAATGGAAGCGGTTGCCTAGGCCCAGGGCCGCCACACGCCGCACGATCGAATGCAGCATGTCGCCCGAACCGGCCATCACGAATTCCACCTCGGGGTCTTTCTCCATTACCAGACGGGCGGCCTCCACAAAGTATTCGGGGCCTTTCTGATAGGTGACGCGACCCAAAAAGGTAACGATCTTGCGCTTGGGCTTTTCTTCGGGAACGGGTTCCTCCGCCTCCTGTTTCCTTACGGCGATCCGCCGTTTTTTTGCGGTCTTCTTGGCGCCGGTCTGCACCTGGGGGTCGCTGTCTTTGGGTTCCACGGCGTTATATACGGTGGTTATCTTGCCGGGGTCGATGTCGTAGCGGTTAATCACGATGTCGCGGGTGTAGTTGCTCACGGTGATGATATGGTCGGCCGCCAGCATGCCCTCGCGCTCGATGCCGAACACCACGCTGTTCACGTTGGTGCCGCTGCGGTCGAACTCGGTGGCGTGCACATGTATCACCAGCGGCTTGCCGGTGGCTTTCTTGGCCGCGATGCCGGCCCGGTAGGTAAGCCAGTCGTGGGCGTGTATCACGTCGAAATCGTGCTGTTGGGCCACCTTTACCGCCACCATCGCGTAGCGGTCAACCTCTTCCATGAGGTTGGCGCGGTATTCGCCCGAAAAATCGAATTTTTGGTGGGTGTAGGCGCTGGCGTCGAACACCGTCTTGCCCTCCCGTACCTTCTGCAGGTCGAGGTATTGGCCGAAGCCCGAATAGGGAATTAGGTTGGCGCCCACCTCGATATAGGTGAGGTGATGGAAAAGCTCGCGGTAAATGGGGTTGCAGAGGTTTATCTCCACATCGGAGGCGTTTACCAGTTGCGCCACCGAAGCGTCTTCGTCGCCGTGCATCTTGGGGGCCACGAAAATCACCTCCACGCCTTGCGCCAGCAGGCCCTTGCACATGCCGAAGCAGGCCGTGCCCAGGCCGCCGCTGATATGGGGAGGAAACTCCCAGCCGAACATCAATACTTTCATGGCAGCTGCTGTTAAGATAACATTTTACGTATGCGGAGCAGTTCTGCCACACTCCATGCCTGGCTAAAAGCCCCTTTGGGCGCGTAGGGAGGATCTGCGTCGTATATTTCGGAAATGGACCCGATTCCGGCTTCCCACAGGGCGGGTTCGAAATTCAGGTACAGCCGTTCGATAAAGGATTTGCCGGCCTCGCCATAGACCCGCAGGTAGGCCTGGGCGAAGTGGCCGGTGAGCCACACCCATGCCGTGCCCTGATGGTAGGCGCGGTCGCGTTCTTCCTGCGGACCCTGATACACCGAGCGGTAGCGCGGGTCGGAGGGGGCGAGCGTGCGCAGGCCGCGTGGGGTCAGCAGGCAGGTCTTTACGGTTTCCACCACCAATTGTCCCACCTTGTCGCTTACGGGCGAGTAGGGCAGAGATACGGCCAGTATCTGGTTGGGGCGGATGCTCCAGTCGGGCGAGCCGTTGTCGATGCAGTCGGCCAGGTAGCCTTTCTCCTTGCTCCAGAAGTTCGCCTTGAACACTTCGGGAAACTTGTCCATAAGCGGCTTCCATTTGGCTACGAAAGCCGGGCGTTTGGCTTCGGAACATTTCTTTTCGCACTCCATGGCGAACATCACCGCGTTGTACCACAGGGCGTTTATCTCCACCGGCATGCCGGCGCGGGGGGTAACGGGATGCCCGTGCACCACGGCGTCCATCCAGGTAAGGGCATAGCCTTGCTTGCCGGCATAGATCAGGCCTTCGGGCGTCATGCCGATGCCGAAGCCGTTGCCCTTGGCATAGCCGTCGATCACCTGCCTTACGGCCTGGCCGAACTCGCCCCATACCTGCGCTGTCTTTTTGGTGTGCAGGGCGTACTGCTGCACCGCCCACACGAACCACAGCGGGGCGTCCACCGAGTTGTAGGCGGCCTCTCCGCCGTAGCCGATATTCGGGAACAGCCCGTTGGAAAGGTCTTTGAGCATGCTGCGCAGTACCTCGCCCATCAGCTTGGTGTTGCCCGTGCAGAGCGTAAGGCCGGGCAGGGAAATAAAGGTGTCGCGCCCCCAGGAACCGAACCATGGGTAACCGGCCGTAACCTGACGGCGGTCTTCTTTCTTTACGATAAAGCTGCGGGCGGCGGCCTTCAGGCTGCTGTCCATGCCCTCGTGGGGCGGCAGTTTTTCCACGGCTTCCTCGAACAGGGCGGCGGCCTTGGCCGGATCCGCCATCGGGCTCGTGCCCACGCTTACATACACCGGTTCGTGCAGGGGCAGGGACACATGGAAGTGGCCGGGCGTAAAGAGGTCTTCGTGACAGGGATAGCCTCGCTGTTCTTCCTCGCTGTATTTTACGTTCTTGTACCAGTCGGGCTGGTCGGAGAACCCGCATTCTTTCGAGAACTGCATGCACAGGTCCGAAAAGCCGGGGTAAAGCCTGCACTTTATGCCGTGCTGCACGTATTGCACCTGGGTGCAGGCGGCATCGTTTTGCACGGTGAGCTCGTGCGCGTCGCGGAACGCCAGGAAAGGACGTATGTCCATAAAGGTCTCCGAGTGGGCTTCCTCTAGGGTGTATTTGATCAGCAGGCGGTTCTTGGCAGGGTGCATCAGCAGTTCCTTGCGCAACACCGCGCCGCCTATGTGATAGGTCCAGACCGGATGGGTCCTGTATTCGAAACGCTCGGCGTATTTGTGTCCCTTGGGGGAGAACACGTCTCCGGCGTATTTCTGCACGCCCAGATGGAATTCGCGCCCATGTTGCGACAGGGTTTCCTCCACGCAGGAGAGCAGTACGAAATTGTCTTGGTTCAACTTGGGTTGCGGGCAAACGAACAATCCGTGGTATTTGCGGCAGTTGCAGCCTGCAATGGTGGTGGAGGCATAGCTTCCGTTCTCCGATACACAGATAAACTCTTTTTGCAGCGACAATTCTAAGTTGGAAAGGCTGTTTTTATCTAATCTGAACACAATGTGTATGTTATGTTTTCTACTCGTTTAATTGTCAAATGTACGGAAAAAAAACGGTTTTAACGGCAATCTGCTTCGCCGAAAAACTCGGGGCACTTGGTCACGTACTGAAGTACGCTCCCGCGCGCCCCTCCGGTTTTCGGCTCGCATCTCACCATTAAAACCGTTTTTTTAGAGAGGAATGGGGGTTAACGGCAATCTGCTTCGCCGAACTTACTGCCGGGAGCCCTATGGGATGCGCGGGAGCGTACTTCAGTACGTGACCAAGCTCCCATAGGGCTCCCGGCGAAGCAGGTGGCCGTTCAGAACGCTTTTTTTGTACCTTTGCTCCCTTATGGCGTACAGGATACCTGAAGAAACCAAACGGGCTATTATCGAGGCCGCCCGCATCGACGAAGTGGTGGGCGAGTTCGTTTCGCTTAAGAAGCGCGGGGCGAACTATCTGGGCCTGTGTCCTTTCCATCAGGAAAAAACGCCTTCGTTCATCGTGTCGCCCGCCAAGGGCATCTTTAAGTGTTTCGGCTGCGGAAAAGGGGGCGATTCGGTAAGCTTCCTCATGGAACACGAGCATTTCGACTATGTGGAGGCGCTCCGCTACCTGGCGCAGAAATACAATATAGAAATCAAGGCGCAGGAACTCACGCCCGAACAGGCCAAGGCCGAGAACGACCGGGAATCGCTCTACCACGTTACCCAGCATGCCGCCGAATACTTCGTGAAAAACCTTTGGGAAAGCGAGCAGGGGCGCACAATCGGGCTTTCGTATTTCCGCGAACGCCGCTTTACCGACGCCATCATCAAGCAGTTTCAGTTAGGCTACTGCACCGACAGCTGGGACGCCTTTACGCAGGAGGCCCTGAAGGCTGGCTACGACAAGAAATTCCTGGTGCAGAGCGGGCTTACCATCGAGAAAGAAGAAAACGGCAAGCTCTACGACCGCTTCCGGGGCAGGGTCATATTCCCGATACACAGCCTTTCGGGGCGTGTGTTGGGCTTCGGGGGACGCATCCTTACAAGCGACAAGACCAAGGCCAAGTACGTGAACTCGCCCGAATCGGACATCTACCACAAGAGCAACGTGCTGTACGCCATTCCGTTCGCCAAGCGCGAGATCGTGGCGCAGGACATGGCCTATATGGTGGAGGGCTATGCCGACGTCATCTCCATGCACCAGGCGGGCATCACCAATGTGGTGGCCTCCTCCGGCACCTCGCTCACCGAAGACCAGATAAAGCTTATCTCGCACTTCACCAAGAACCTGACCCTGCTCTACGACGGCGACCCGGCCGGCATCAAGGCTTCGTTGCGCGGCATCGACATGGTGCTGGCCAAAGACATGAACGTGCGCGTGGTGCTGCTGCCCGACGGCCAGGACCCCGACGACTACGCCCGTACCCATTCCACCGACGAGATATTGGAATACCTGAAGGCGAACGCGGTCGATTTCATCACCTTCAAGACCCGCCTGCTGCTGGCCGATGTGGGCAACGACCCCATCCGGCGCGCCGAGCTCATCGACAACATTCTCACCAGCATTTCGGTGATACCCGACGAGATAAAGCGCGCCGTGTATATACAGGAATGCAGCCGTTTGCTCGGTATCGCCGAGGCCGACCTGTACCAGAAGCTGAACCGCATTTTCCGCAGCGATTTCCAGAAGCAGCATACCAAACAGGAGGCCGAACAGCTGCCCGAACTGCCGCCCCAGGCCAAGAGCGAGGAGGATGTGCGCGAATCGGAGGCGCAGGCCCTGCAGCAGACCCTGGAACGCGAGCTGATGCGGCTGCTGGTGAACTACGGGCGTTCGAACACGCGCCAGACCTATTTGAACGCCGAAGGGAAGGAAGAAAAACAGGTGTTGCCCGTGTGCGCCTATATCGTGATGGAACTGCAGCAAGACGAACTTTCGTTCGACGACCCGCTCAAGAACCGTCTTTTCTCTATATTTGCGGGTTCTTACGACCGGGGGGAGATTCCCGCCGCCGAAGACCTGCTCTTGAGCGAGGAACCCGACCTGCGCGCCCTGGTGGCCGATCTGTCGGCCACGCGCTTCGAGATAAGCAAGGTGTGGGAAAGCAAGAACATCTACGTGCACACCGAACAGAACCACGGGCCGGTGCTGGACGCGGCCGTGTTGCAGGCCGTGCAGGGCTTCCGCCTGAAGCGCGTCAAGGACATGATCGAGAAGGTGGCCGCACGTATAAAGGAAACGCAAGACGAGGCGGAGCTGATGGCTCTGCTCACCAAAAAACAAAACCTGGACCGGGTAAAGGGCATGCTTTCGGGCATGCTCCGCCGCGTGGTCTGCTGATGTATGCGACACAAGTTAGTAATAGACATAGGCAATACGGTTACCAAACTGGGCGTGTTCGACGGCAAGCGCCTGCTTTGCACCCAGTGGCACGAAGCCATCACCCCCCCCGATATAGAGAGCGTGCGCCGGAAATATCCCGAACTGGACGCGGCCATCGTGTGCACGGTGGCGCGGGAACCGGTGTTCCTGGCCAGGTCGCTCGCCAATTTCCCGTATTTCATCGACTGGCAGTCGTACCGGCCCGACCTTAAGATTCCGGTAACGCTCAACTATAAGAATCCCGAAACGCTGGGACGCGACCGTATCGCGGTGGCATCCGCGGTGGCCTCCCTCTATCCGGGGCAGAACGTGCTTTGCATCGTGTTCGGTTCCTGCGTTACCTATAATGTGGTCGATGAGCATGCCTGCTTTCTGGGCGGCGCCATCTCGCCGGGACTCAACATGCGCCTTAGGGCCATGCACCGCTTTACCGAAGCGCTGCCCTTGGTGGACATCCGTCAGGAACGCGACACCGAGTTTCTGGACAACACCCAGACCGCCCTATACAGCGGGGCGCTGGAAGGCCTCCGCTACGAGGTGCAGGGCTATGTGGAACGCTACAGGAAACGCTTTCCCGACCTTACGGTCGTGCTTACGGGAGGGAACGCCGGCTATTTTGAAAAGTCCTTTAATTATCGGATATTTGCCCACCAAAATTTGGTCCTGCGTGGCCTCAACGAAATTTTAGACTTGAATGGCAGTGAATAAGGCAAACATCCAGAAAGCCCTCTTCTTGACGGCTTTGATCTGTTTGTTGGGGCTGCCGTCGTCGTTGCGGGCTCAGACAGGCTTGCTGTCTCCCTATTCCGCTTTCGGGGCGGGAACCATACAACCTTATCTGAACGTGCGCAATATGTCGATGGGCGGTATCGCCGTGGGGCTGTCGGCACTGGGCGACATGAATCCGTTCAACCCGGCATCCTACCGCACGGGCGTGGATACGCTGAGCGTCCGTTTCGACATCGGTTTCAATTTGGGAATGAATAAGCTGGAGCAGAGGTTGGACGGAAAGAACCTCTACAACCAAAGCACCTCGGGCGGCCTGAGCAACCTTGAGTTCTATTTCCCGGTATGCAAATGGTACAAGATGGCCATTTTCCTGCTGCCGGTTACCGATATGAACTACCGTTCGTCCTCTTTCTCCGATTCCATTCCCCATATCGGGCAGACCCAGTTGCTGCACAGCGGCGACGGCGGATTGTCTAAAGTAGGCTGGGGGCATGCTTTCGGCTGGGGCCCCGTCTCGGTAGGGGTGAACCTCGCCTATATGTTCGGAAAGCTGGAACAGGATGCCACGCTCTCTTATCTGGACGACAGCCTGGCCGCCTATGCGGGTCAGGCCAAATTCTATACGGAAACCAGACTCAACGGCTTCTCCGCCGATCTGGGCATCACCTATGCCGCCCGGGTGTATAAAGACAATTACCTTACCATAGGCGCCACCTATAGTTTCGCCACCACACTGTACGGCAAGCGCACCACGATGGCCCAGGGTGTGTTCTCTTCCAATACAGACACGGCCTTCCTGCCCGCCGCCGCACAGAAGGGCAAGGTGGTGTTCCCCTCCTCGGTACGGGCGGGAATCTCGTACGAAAAACGGGGGCAGTACGTGGTCGGCATAGATTTTGCATACACGTGGTGGAAGGATTTCAAGGACTACGGAAAGACCTATGATTATTTCGAGAACACCTTTTCGGTGAATGTGGGGGCGGAACTCAAGAACGACCCGCAGGCGGTTTCCAAGGCAAGGAAAGTGGCCTACCGGATAGGCGGTTTCTACCAGCAGCAGTGCATTTCCTACGACGGGCACCGCCTGCAGTCGTTCGGAGTAAGCGTAGGGGTGGGCATACCGGTGCGTAAGTCGCGCTCGCTCATCAACATAGGGCTGCAATACGGCAAGACCGGCTCGTTGAACTTAGGGCAGATACGCGAGGATTACATGCGTATCGGCGTAAGTTTCTCGTCGGTGGAAACCTGGTTCGTGAAGCCCAAATACGATTAACCGCAAATAACAATAAGGAGATAATAACCATGAAAAAGATTTTTGTTGTAGCATTGGCCTTGGTTTGCGCTTCGTCCGTGCATGCGCAAAAATACGGGGCGAACCCCGAAGACAGTATCAGCTGCCTTCAGAACCTGTCGGTATATCAGGAGTTCTTTAAGCAGAAAAACTACACCGATGCCTACGGGGCATGGAAAAAGGTGCTGGAACTTTGCCCCACTTCGTCAAAGAACAACTTCATCCGCGGCAATACCATCCTCAAGAACATGATTGCCAAAGAAAAGGATGCCACCGTGCGCGGCAAGTACATCGACGAGCTGGTGAACCTCTGGGATCTGCGCCGCCAGTATTTCGGAGAAACCGGCTTCTGCCTGGGCATGAAGGCCGCCGACATGCGCACCTATCGCCCCAAGAACATCAAGGAATATCTGGAAGTCTATAACCAGGCCATGGAATATGTGGAAGAATCGGCCAAGGTAAAGAACTTCGAGAACATTCCCGAAATGTATTTCGGCGCGTGCTGCGATGCCTTCAAGGCCGGCCTGATGGATAAGGAAGCCCTGATCAACGCCTACGACCAGGCCTCCACCGCCTTGGAAACCATCGCGAAGATGAATCCCGCCAACGACAAGATTTCCGAACGCGAAAACGGCCTGAACGCCTTGTTCGAACCCTATGCCGCCTGTCAGGACCTTATTCCCATCTATACCAAGAAGTTCGAGACGGCTTCTTCGGACGTGAACTTCCTCAAGAAGGCGACCCGCATGCTGAACCTGCGTTCCTGCACCGACTCGGAAATCTTCTTCAACATGACCGAAGCCCTCTACGGGCTGGAACCCACGCCGCAAAGCGCCTATATGATGGCCAAGATGTGCTATTCGAAGGGCGACCAGGCCAAGGCGGTCGCCTACCTGACGGCCGATGTGATCGACCAGCTGGAGGCCGAATCCGACAAGGAAAACGCCTACCTGCTCTTGGGCGACGCCTATATGAAGCTGAACCGTTTCGGCGAAGCCCGCAATGCCTGCAACAAGGCATTGGAAATCAATCCGGCCAGCGGCAAGGCATATATGCTGCTGGGTATGGTTTACGCCGCCGGTGCCGGCAACTGCAAGGGCGACGGAACGCCGGTGGCCGCCCGCGCCCCCTACTGGGCCGCCGTGGATATGTTCGTGAAGGCCCGCAACGTGGATCCCTCGCTGGCCGAGACCGTGGGCAAGTTGGTGTCCACCTATTCGGCGCACTTCCCCTCGGCCGACGACCTGTTCACCTACGGCCTTAAGGAAGGCGACACCTACACGATTTCCTGCTGGTTCAGCCATACCACCACCATCCGCGCCAGCCGGTAGGCATTATGGAAAAAACGATGAATAAGGGTCTTTCAATCATTCTGTCGGGTATGACCGCCGCTTTCCTGCTTTGCTCGTGTCAGGACAGGAAGGCGGTGTTCATGCCTTTCGACGATATCTCGACCGCGCCCGGGCAGACGGTTTACGGTTCCAGCACCCTGGCCACCGAGGCGGGCAAGGCGCAGGTGTTTATGGAATATCCGGTAATGAGCAACTATACGGGCGAGGAGGCGGATGCCGAGCCGCACCAGGTGTTCCCCAAGGGCATCAAGTCCACCTTCTTTAACGAAGACGGCAGCACGGTGGATGTGCTCATGTTCGCCGATTCGGCCATCAACCTGCAGGAAAAGAAGCTGATGAAGTTCTTCGGCAACGTGCAGGTTTATGACTACCGTTCGCTCGACACCATTTATACCGAGGCCTTGTTCTGGAACCAGCAGGCAAAGAAGATCTATTCGGATGTGGCGGTGCGCAAGGTAAGTCCCGGGCTGGTGCTGGAGGGCGACGGGTTCGACTCCGACGAGCGGATGGAGAACGTGGTTCTGCGTCGTCCGAGAGGGGTTATCCGTTGATAAAAAAAATTTGTTATTCGCGATAAGGGTTTTATATTTGCAACACGAAACCTTGCAGTTTTGGGTATGCTGAAAAAACGGTTCCACATACTTCTGTTACCGCTTCTTTTTCTGATGGGCGGTCTTTCCTGCGTGCGGGCGCAAAGTTCGTATATTGACCTGACGCTGGTAAGTTCCGCCGACTACAACAGACCCTTGGCCAACTTCTCGCACGATGTTTTCGAGCAGGCCTTCTGCGTGGCGTCCGCCGACGGTGATAACGTTTTCGAGCCGGACTTGGAGAAGGCTCTCGTGTTGTTCGTGGCCCTGCTTGAACCCGAACAGTCTTTCATCATCCAGCACGAGCCGACTTATTATTTCGTTTTCCAGTACAACAGGGAGCATGAGAATTATATCGTGATGAACAACAGTATCGGGGAGAAGAACGAGGCCATCTTCGCCGATACGGTGGAGGAGGCGCGCGAGGAAATGCTCAAGCTCCTGCGGGTGTTCTATTCGAATACGCCCGTTTTCAACGTTACCGAGTACCGGTATTAAATCCGTTTTACGTTCCTTTTCAAGGCACGTTTTTGCGCCACGGCATAGCTCGAACAAGTTCGGCTCTGCCCGTTTGGCTGAATCAAAACGTTGGTTTTCAACCGACCTTTAACTCGCCTCGGCATAATCCAAGCAAGCTTGGCTTCTGCTCTCGGCTTAAGTTAAACGTTCTTTTTTCAACAGTCTGAGGTTGGAAAATATCTTTTCGTGTCCGCACAAAAGTTCTCTTTTTGCCTAAATTCGCGCAATTTGATTATTGTGGACTCATGGGCAGGATTTTGGCCATCGATTATGGAAGGAAGCGTTGCGGCATTGCCGTAAGCGACCCCTTGCGCATTATCGCCACCGGCTTGCAGACCGTGGCCACCGGCGAACTGTGGGACTTCCTGAAAGACTATATGGGCGGGGAGGCGGTGGATTGTGTGGTGGTGGGCGAGCCCCGGCAGATGGACTACACGCCCTCCGAGAGCGAGCGTTTTATCGCGCCTTTCGTGAACCGCTTCCGGAAAGCCTATCCGCAGATACCCTTGGAAAGGGTCGACGAGCGTTTTACCTCCCGTATCGCCCAGCGTTCCATTCTCGAAATGGGGGCGAAGAAAAAACAGCGTCAGGACAAGGCCACGGTGGATATGGTGAGCGCCACGCTGATCTTGCAAACCTATATGCAATTCAAAGAATCATGATATATCCCATTGTTGCTTACGGAGACCCGGCGCTCCGTCGTCAGACCGAAGAGATAAACCTCGATTATCCCGGCTTGGAAACCTTGGTGGAAGATATGTTCCAGACCATGGAGGAAGCCAACGGGGTGGGGCTTGCCGCGCCGCAGATAGGGCTTTCGATAAGACTGATCGTGGTGGACGCCACGCCCTTCGCCGAAGAAGACCCCAAGGCCGCCGGTTTCAGGAAAGCCCTGATCAACCCCGAGATTTACGAGGAAGATGGCGAGAAATGGGCGTTCAACGAGGGCTGCCTGAGCTTTCCGGGTGTGCACGAAGACGTGGAACGCCATGCCTGCATCAAGATCCGTTATATGGACTTGAAGGGCGAGCTTCACGACGAGACCCACGACGGCTATGTGGCGCGCGTGCTGCAGCACGAGTGCGACCACCTGAACGGCAAGGTTTTTGTTGACCGCCTCAACGCCTTGCGCAAGACGATGTTGCGCCGCAAGCTGGACAACATAGCCAAAGGCGCGGTCTCGCACGATTACAAGATGAAGTTTTCCGTTAAACCCAAACATCGGTAGCCTTATGAACAAGAAGAAGTTAGTGCTGGGTTGCCTGTGCCTGGGGCTGTGTGCCTGGGGTGAGGCGCAGAACACGGCGCGTTACGACGAGCCCGAACAGGGATTTTACGATGCGGTGCGTCTGTACGAGAACGCCAAGTACGGTGCGGCCAAACGGGCGTTCGGGGTGGTTCAGCGGCGTATCGACCCGGTGGAAAACACCTATTTCGCATCGGAAGCCATGTATTACCGCGCCATGTGCGACGTGCTGCTGTTCCATAAGAACGGAGCCTCGGCCCTGCGCGATTTCGTGGAGGCCTATCCCAACAGCAACCGTGTCAACACCGCCTACCTGCAGTTGGCCAATTTCGAGTACGACTACAAACGCTATACCTCGGCCTATAACTACTTCAAGATGGTGGATCCGGTGGAGGCGAGCCTTAAGGGCGAGGAAGCCGACCGCTATTATTTCCGCAGCGGCTACGCGGCTTTCGTGCAGAAGAAATATGCGGAGGCCAAGTTGGCCTTCGCCCGGCTCAAGGACCACGAGAACCGCTATCAGGTGGTGGCCACCTATTATTACGCCTACATCCTTTACACCGAAGGCATGTACATGAATGCCTTGGAGGCCTTCAACATGATAGCCGACGACCCCACGTTCTCCGCCATCGTGCCGCTGTTCCAGCTGCAGTGCCACCATGCCCTGGGCGACAGCAGGAAGGTGTTGGAAACGGGGCCGGAACTGATGGAGAACGCGCGCAACCCGCAGCGGGCCGCCGAGATTGGCCGCCTTTTGGGCGAGGCGTATTATAAGGAGGGCCGTTATCCGGAAGCCTTGCCCTATATGGTATCTTTCTTCAAGAATTCGTCGGTGGTGCCCGATGCCGCCGGCCGGTTTATCCTGGGCTATTGTTACTACAAGAACCATTATTACGATTCGGCGGCCTATCATTTTCAGGGTGTGCTGCCCTTGAATCCGGACGATGCCTTGAGGCAGACCGCCTTGTATCACCTGGCGTACTGCTACGCGATGCAGGGCAACAAGAAGTTCGCGATGAACGCCTTTGCCGACGTGGCCAAGATCCGCGGCCAGAACGAGGTGATGCGCGAGGACGCCATGTACCATCAGGCGCAACTGGCCTACGAGCTGGGCTTGACCCCTTATCACGAATCCGTCAAGGTGTTGGAGGATTTTCTGGAAGCTTATCCGCAATCGCCCTACAACAAACGCATCTATTCGTATCTGGTGAGCATCTACATGACCACCAAGAACTACGACATGGCTCTGGCCTCGCTCGAAAAGATACCGCAGCACACGCCGCAGTTAAAGGAGGCCGAACAGCGGCTGCTGTTCAACAAGGGCGTGGAATCGTTCAAGCGCAAGGCCTACGGAACGGCGCTGTCTTTTTTTGAACGTTGCGTGGCCAACGGCTACGACGAAGTCCTGACGGCGCGCGCCTGTTTCTGGCAGGGCGAATGCCAGTTCGTGGCGGGCAACTATGCCACGGCGCAGAAGGCCTACGACCGTTTTGTAAAGGCTTCGGGCGCGCAAGGGCAGCCCGAATACGCGCAGGCGCTCTACAATCTGGGATATACGGCTATGGAAATGGTGAACTATCCCTTGGCCATACGTTATTTCGAGGATTTTCTGAAACGCCCCGCCACCCTGGACGATGCCGCCTTGGTGGCCGATGCCTACGGGCGCCTGGGCGACTGCCGCTATATGCAGGAAGAATACGAGGCGGCGGTGAACGCCTATACCTCGGCCTTGCAGCAGGGTTACAAGCCCGCCGATTACGCCTACCTGCAGATTGCCCTCTGTCAGGGGGCGCGCGGGCTGTATGCCTCGAAGGCGGAATACCTGCAGAAGATGACCGAGCAGTTCTCCCAGTCGCCCTATATGCCGCGCGTTTACAGCGAACTGGCCTCCACCTGCATGATGTTGAACGATGCCGACAAGGCATTGCTCTATTACGGCCGCTTGCGCGACCGTTACCCGCGTTCCCCGCAGGCGCTTTCGGCCTGGTCGAAGATGGGGCTGATCTATTTTAACCGGGGCGGGAACGAAGAGGCCCTGCGTTGCTTCAAGCACGTGGCCGAGCGCAATCCTTCCACGGAAGAGGGGCGGCAGGCCTTGGTGAGTATCCGCAACATCTATATGTCGATGAATCAGATCGACAAGTTCTTCGCCTATGTGAACAAGTTGCCCAACATCAAGATCAACGAGGCCGAGCAGGACTCGCTTACCTATATGGCCGCCGAGAACTTCCTGCTGGAAGAAGACTATGTGCAGGCGTTCAATGCGTTCAAGAAATATACGGACACCTATCCGGAGGGTCTGTTCGCGGTGGAGGCATGGCGGAACGCCGCCCTTTGCGCCGAAAGGAACAACGACCGCGAGAACCTGAAGGCCGCCTACACCAAGATTTCGCAACTGCCGGTGCCCGATGCCGAGGAAGCCACCCGCAAGCTGGCGGATATGTGTTATGCCGACAAGGAATACAAACCGGCCTTGGGTTATTACCGCAAGCTTAAGGAAACGGCAACCAGACAGGCGCAGACCGTGGCCGCCAAGGTGGGCGAGATGCGCTGCCTGCGGATATTGGGCATGGGTAAGGATGCGGTGGAATCGGCCTTGGAAGTGATACGTCAGTACGGGGTATCGGAACAGGAGATCGAGGAGGCCCGTTACCTGATTGCCCAGACCGCTCCGGCTATCGGCGAGAACGAACTGGCCATGCAGCAGTACGAAGTGCTGGCCAAGTCTCAGAATACCGATTATTCGTCGCTGGCACGCTATGCCTTGTTGGAACAGCGCGTGAAGGCGGGGCTGTACGACGAGGCCGAGCGCATGATTTTCGACTACATCAGCCAATCGTCCATGAACGAATACTATCTGGTGAAAACCTATCTGCTTTGGGCGGACATCTACTATCAGAAAGGCAACATCCTGCAGGCCAAGCAGACACTGCAGAGCATTATCGACAACTATGAGGGCGACGACCTGAAAGACCTCGCCTCGCAGAAAATGGAGATGATCCTGCAGCGGGAATCGGCCGGGCTGGAAAGCGAGCAGGAATTCCGTTCCTCGCGCTACGAAGAGCCGGAAGAAATCGTATTGCCTGCCATGTAAGCGGGGCTTGAACCAAGAAAAGGAAAGATACAATGAAAATAAAATCCATATTGATTGCTGGTGTTTCGGGAAGCCTGTGCATGGTTTCGGTTCAGGCGCAGGACAACGGCAAGACGCAGAACGGCTATAACGAGAACGTGGTGGTTACCGCTCCCTACCAACCGGAACTGGGCGCGGTGGAGAAGCCTGTGTTCATGCCGCGGACCGCCGATACGTCCATACTGGTTCCGCCTTCCGACATACAGATTGTCTCTCGTCCGTTCGCCACCGTGTATCCCACCGAAAACATCAAGCCGGCCAAGGTGTTGGGCGAGCCAATCCCCAAGTTGTTCAACAACAGCGTCAAGGTGGGTTTCGGCAACCATCTCTCGCCTTTGGTGGACGCCAATTTCGCCATAGGGCGCAACCGCAAGTACGAGGTGGCGGCCGCCTACCGGCATCATTCCGCCTACGGTAAGGTAAAGGACTACAGCAGCGTAAAGACCGACCATTCGCTCAACGAGGCCAATGTGGTGGGACGGCTGTTCGGCGAGAAGTTCAATACAGCCCTGGAAATCATGTACGGCCAGAAGGCGGTGAACTGTTACGGGATCAACGATTCGGCGAGAAAGGAAGACGCGGCGATCATAGAAAGCATCAAGGGGAGCAATGAAGTGGGGGGGATGCCGAACAACAGCGCGGCGAACAAGCCGAAACGCTGGTTCCAGAACGCGCGCGGCATACTTACCTTTACAGACAATGCCTCCGCATACAACGACTTGCGTTTCGACGCCAAGGCGGATTACAACCTGAACCTTACCAACTGGCGTTCCATTGAGAATACGGTTATTCTCGACGGGGGCGTGTCGAAAGTGGTGGTCGAGAACCGGCGTTCGGCCGATATGTTCAGCATAGGCGGCCGTTTCCGTTTCGAAGACAATATGTACCGCGACGGAATCAACGACAGTTATTGGTATGGCGTGAACAACGAGAAATTTCACAAGGGAAACGTATTGCGCAACGCCTATCATGTAAATTTTCAGCCGACCATCCGCTTTAAGTACGAATTTGTGGAATTGAATGCCGACTTGGTATTCCATATTTACGGGCATGGCGGGGGCGACGGCGTGGAGAAAGGCGCCAGATTCCAGTTCAATCCGGTGGTGGACTTGAAACTGCATATCATTCCGCGCGCGTTCACCTTCTTTATCGGAACGGGAGGCGGCGTGGAACGCAACACGGTGGACAGGATTTCGGCAACCAATCCCTTCCTGCATCCCTTGATGTACGGCGATTTGAAGTTTACGCGCGATAAATTCAACGCCTACGCCGGCTTGAGTGGGAATTTCAGCCGCCATATCGACTACAAACTGCAGGTTTCGGCCCATTTTATGGAAGATGTGCTGAGTTTCGACTATTACCGCTACGATTACGGTGCCCGTTTCAATTTTTACGGATACAATGATTTTACACCGCTATACAGCGGGAAAGTGTTCAGCCTCAAGCTGCGCGGCGACTTGAATTTCCTTTGGAGCGAGAAGATTCTGGCACACGTGGATGCCGAATACTCGCATTACAGCAAGAAACTCTACTATATGCCCGAATTTACCGCACACCTGGATTTCCGCTACAATATCGTGAACCGGGTGTGGGTCTATACCACGATGAAGGGCTACACCAACATGAAGGCGAGGGACAGGAAAGGCAGCGAAGTTACGCTCAAGGGCTGCTTCGACTGGAGCATAGGCGCCGAGTACCGCTTTATCAAGCGTATGACGGCCTTCGTGGACTTGAACAACCTGATATCCCAG
This sequence comes from Ruminococcus flavefaciens, assembly GCA_023667315.1. Lineage (GTDB taxonomy): Bacteria > Bacteroidota > Bacteroidia > Bacteroidales > P3 > Pullibacteroides. The sequence goes on along the minus strand of JAMPAI010000010.1, from coordinate 33,029 downwards.
CGTTATTTCCGTTGGTATGACGTGCCTTCGTACCGCTTTAACTTTATGGTGGGCCTAAGCATCGACTTTTAGCCATGGAATTGGTTCACGGACTGGAAAACTGGAAGCCGGTCAAGAATCCGGTGGTTACCGTGGGTTCTTTCGACGGGGTACACGCGGCGCACAAGTGCATTATCGGCCTGCTCAAGCACGAAGCGGAACTGATACGGGGCAACAGCGTGCTGATAACATTCTCGCCCCATCCGCGTCTGGTGCTGCATTCGTTCGATGCCTATGCGCAGCGTTTCGGCTTGCTTTCCACCGATGCCGAGAAAACGGAACTGCTGGCCAAGGCCGGTCTGGACGTGCTGGTGATGGTGCGTTTCGACGAGGAATTCTCCAAGATTCCGTATTCCGGTTTTATTGAGAAGATTCTGGTGGAAAAAATAGGCGTGAAGAAGATGGTGGTGGGCTACAACCACAACTTCGGGCATAACAGGGAAGGCAGTTACGAGCAGATGCTCGATTACGGCAGGCGTTACGGTTTCGCGGTGGACCGCTTTCCGGAACAGGTGGTGCAGAAACAGCACGTAAGCTCGACCCGCATCCGCCAGTTGCTGGAGGACGGCAACGTGGCGCAGGCCAACGAACTGCTGGGCTATGCCTACGGTTTGTCGGGCGTATATCGGAACGGTGCCTGCCTGGTGTCGGACCCTCATAAGCTCTTGCCCGGCGCCGGCTCCTACCTGGTGAAGGTCAAGAACGGGGCGAAGTTCAATTTTACGGTGGCGCAGTTAGACGAACGTCTGGCGCTTCCCGACCTGCATACCTTGGCCGAGGGGGAGGAAATCCGTTTGAGTTTTATAAAACGTTTGCATCTTTACGCGTGATGTTACAGGAAAACTACAGAAAAGTGGCCGCCACGATCAAACCGGGCGTGCGCTTGGTGGCGGTATCGAAGTACAAGACCGTAGAAGAAATAAAGGCAGTGTACGATGCGGGGCAGCGTGTGTTCGGCGAGAACAAGGCGCAGGAAATGCGCGCCAAGCACGAGGTGTTGCCCGCCGATATCGAATGGCATTTTATCGGGCATCTGCAACGCAACAAGATAAAGTACATCATCGGCTATGTGAGCCTGATCCACAGCATCGACAGCCTGGAGTTATTGGAAGACGTGAACAAGGCGGCCGCCAAGGAGAACCGCGTGGTGTCCTGTCTGCTGCAGTTCCATATCGCCGAAGAGGAGACCAAGTTCGGGCTGAACCTTGCTGAATCCAGAGCCTTGCTGGAATCGCCGCAATACAAGGCCATGCGGAATGTGCGTATAGACGGGGTGATGGGCATGGCCACCTTTACCGACAGCAAGGAGCAGGTGCGCCGCGAGTTCGCCTCGCTTCGGAATATCTTCCAGACCTTACAGACCGGCTATTTTGCAGGAGAGGAGCATTTCAGGGAAATATCGATGGGCATGTCGGACGACTACCCGGTCGCGATGGAGGAGGGCAGTACCCTGGTGCGTATCGGCAGCTCCATTTTCGGCGCGCGCGACTACAGCCTTAAACTCTATTAGGCTTTTGCCGGGGCCAGCAGCATGTTGCAAAGTATATACAGAATCCTTGAACCCACGTTCCCGTCCCATTCATCGGCAGGGTCGGCGGGGTTCGGGGCTACCTCGCAGAGGTCGAAGCCTATGATCTGTTTTCCGCTTTTCCGCAACAGAGACAGCAGATAGCGCGCCTGGGAAAATTCCAGTCCACCCGGCACCGGCGTTCCCGTATGCGGGCAGAGCGCGGGCTGCAGGGCGTCGATGTCGAAACTTACATAGACTTTGGCGGGCAGGGCGTCGATGATCTCGCGGCAGATATCGTTCCAGGTATAGCCTTCGAAAAGCCGTTTCTGAATTTCCATATCCGAAAACTGCCGTATCCTTCCGTTCGATTCCCTTACCAGATTCTGTTCGCTTTGGCATACGTCCCGGATGCCGATCTGCACCAATCTTTCCACATGGGGCAGCTGCAGGGCGTTGTACATGATGGAGGCGTGCGAGTACGTAAAGCCTTCGTAGGCCTTGCGCAAGTCGGCGTGGGCGTCTAAGTGCAGGATTCCGAAGGCACCGTGTTTCTCGCCTAAGGCGCGCATCAGTCCCAGGGGGGAACTGTGGTCGCCGCCTACCACGCCCACCTGCTTGCCCTGCGCCAACAGCGCAGAGGCCGTGTCGTACAGCCAATCGTTTACGAAAGCGCTGCCGGCGTTTACCTTGGCCAGTTCTTCGGGTGTATTGTCCTCGCCCTGTTCGATGACGGTTTCCGCCAAGGGGCGTAACTGCGCCGAGCCTTCCGCTATCTTTTCGGATTTTGCAAAATCCAGGGTGCCGATACCGAGCCGGTAGGCGTCGGGAATCTCGAAGTCGAAGAAATCCAACTGCAGGGAGGCCTGGCGTATGGCCTGCGGCCCTTGTGCCGCGCCCGCGCGGTAGGAGGTGGTAACGTCCCAAGGCACGGAAACCAATATCAGCTTGGATTCCTGCTGTGTGTAGGGAAAACCGAAATAGTTGCCGTTGGGCGAAAGCGGTGCTTCCGGGTCGAAATCGAGCGCCATGTTACAGTATTTTAAGTTCGGTGCGGCGGTTCTTGGCGCGGCCTTCCTCGCTTTGGTTGTCGGCCACGGGCTTGTCGAAACCGTAGCCCACCGCCACGATGCGCGCAGGGTCTATGCCTTTGCCTATAAGGTAGTCGGCCACGGCCTTGGCGCGGTTTTCAGACAAGGTCTTGTTATATTGCGCCGAACCCACGTTGTCGGTGTGTCCGCTTATCTCGATGCGTACGCCCGGGTTCTGCGCCAGAAAGAGGAACAGGCGTTCCAGTTCGCCGGTCGAGGATTTCTCGAGTTGGTATCTGTCCGTTTGGTAGAATATGTTTTCCAGCACGATATGGGTTCCCTTCTCGATGGGTTGCAGCCATATTTCCTTTTCCATGGGTTTGGTTGCGTTGCCGTAGTCGAGGGCGATGTGTTCGGAGTAAAATAGGTAGCCGGCGCAGGAAACGTTGAGCGCGAACGGCTCGTCCACCGGCAGGCAGACCAGGAACTCGCCCGTTTGGGCGGTGGCCGTGGAGGAAATGCGGGTGATGCCGGTCTTAAGGCTTATCAGCTCGAAGCGGGCGGCCAGCGGTCTGTGGGTCTTGGCGTCGGCCACGAAGCCGCGCATGAACGAGACCGTGGTGGGGCGCGCCTGCTCGTAGAGCGGAAACGAGTAGATGTCTTTCTTGCCGAAACCGCCCAGGTTGTCGCTGCTGAAATAGGCGGTGTCGCCCCGGGCGTTCACGCTCAGGGTGGTTTCGTCGGCGCTGGTGTTGATGGGGTAGCCTAAGTTCTGCGGAACCGACCAGTTGCCGTTGCTGTCCATGCGGCTCACGAACAGGTCCATGCCGCCCATGCCGCCGTGACCGTTGGAGGCGAAGTAGAGCGTTTTGCCGTCGGGGTGCAGGAAGGGCGAGTTCTCGTCGCCGGAAGTGTTGATGTTCGGCCCCAGGTTCTCGGGTTCGCTCCAGACACCGCCCTGCATCAGGCGGCTGCGCCACAGGTCGCTTTTGCCGAAGCCGCCGGGACGGGTGCCGGTAAAATAGAGCGTGCGTCCGTCGGAAGATAGGCAGGGTTGCGATTCCCAATGCGAGGTATTGATGGGCTTGCCCAGGTTAAAGGGCTTGCTCCAGCCGTAGTCGCGCTTTATGGAGGCGTAGATGTCGCAGGAACCCCAGCCGTCGGAGCGGTTGCAGCCGGCAAAGAACAGGTAACGGCCGTCGGGCGAAATCGAGAGCGCGCCCTCGTTGTCGTCGGAATTGATGGGTTCCTCCATGCGCTGAGCCATCTGCCAGGCCCCGTTGGTGTCGCGCAGCGAATAGAAGAAGTCTTCTTCCAGCACCGGCGGGTCGGCAGGGCGCATATAGCGGCGGGTAAAGATCATCATCTGGTCGTCGACCGTTACGAACGGCAGGTATTCTTCGTATTCGGTATTGATGTTGGCGCCGAGGTTTCTGGGCTGGAAGGGCACGGCGTCCTTGGCCAGGTCGAGTGCTTCCTTGTTGCGCAACTGCAGCAGCTGCGCCTTCTCGCGCATGGCCTTGCTGATGTTCGGGTAGGCGAGGTAGGTGCGCAGGTTTTCGTCGGCCTCGGCGTAACGGCCGGAAGTGGCCTGCAGGCGCGCCAGGCTGTAATAGGCGTTGGGAAACACGTCCGGGTCGATGGCCAGTGCCTTCTGATAGGCCTTTATCGCGCTGTCGTTCTTCTTTTCGTCTTCATAGACCACGGCCTCCAGCAGATATGTCTTGGCAAAGCACGGCTCGGTCTTCTTGGCAATCTGCAGATACTTCCAGACAGCGGTGTGCAGGCCTTCGCGGTAGGCGGTCATGGCCTTCTCGTAATGGAACTCCGCCCGTTTGAGATTGCCCGGATCGGGACGGCAGGGGGCTTGCGCCCGCAAGGGAATGAAATTTGCAAGGGCATAGGAAAACCCCCACAGCAAAAGCGTTTTAAAAAAAACGGAAGTTCCCGTTTTCATGGCGTTCAATTTAGAGGATAATGGCCAGAATGCCCACGACAAGGCAGTAAACGGCAAAGTAAACCAGTTTCTTGCCCTTTACGATGCGAAGCATGAACCTGCAGGCCGCCCAGCCCGATACAAAGGCGGAGCAGAAGCCGATAAGCAGCGAGGACAAGGGAATGGTGGAGGCCGATATTTCGCCCGAGGCCAGGCTGAGTATGTTCTCGCCCAGAATGGGAATGAGCACCATAAGGAACGAGAACTGCGCCACCGCCTCTTTCTTGTTGCCCAACAGCAGGCCGGTGGCTATCGTGGTGCCGCTGCGCGAAAGCCCCGGCAGCACCGCCACGCATTGCGCCAGGCCGATGACAAAGGCGTCGCGGAACGAGATCTCGCGCTTGCCGCTGCCTAAGTAATTGGCCAATGTAAGCAGCAGGGCGGTAAGCAACAGCATGCAGCCCACCAGCATCAGGCCGCTGCCGAACAGGGCTTCCACCCGGTCCTTGAAGAAAACGCCCACCACGAGGATGGGAATCATCGAAAGCAGGAGTTTGAAGACATAGATCGTTTCCGCGTTCAGTTCAAAACGGAACAGGCCTTTGCACAGCTTCAGGATTTCTTTCCAAAACACCACGATGGTGCTCAGCACGGTGGCGCCGTGCACCACTACGGTAAAGAGCAGGTCGTCGGTGGCTTCCACGCCCAAGAGCGCCTTGCCTATTTCCAGATGCCCGCTGCTGCTCACCGGCAGAAACTCGGTAAGCCCCTGAATGATGCCCAGTATAAGGGCTTCGAACCAGCCCATGCCTTATTCGGGCTTTTTCATGATGGCCACGATCTCGATGATGATGCCGGCCAGAATAACCAAGGGCGCGATCACTAGGCGGCGGGTGTTGAACAGCTCGTAGCTGAACGTTTCGGGATCCTTGCTGCCCCCGCCGGTCATCAGCAGGTAGCCGATGCCCAGCACCACGATGCCCGCGATCATGAGGATGTAGTTCTTGCGTCCGAACGCGAAATCGAACATCTTTTTATCGGATTGGGGCTTGGAAGCCTTGGCGGGCGTTGTCTTTTCGGTAGTGATAGCCATGATATGTCTAATTGTACAGGTTGTCTGAATTGCGCATGCGCAGGTACTTGTTTACCGAGAACCATGCCGATACCAGCGTAAAGAGCAGGCCGATAAGCAGAACGATCGTGAACACGCGGAGAATCATGCCCGAGTCGTGTCCGTTGATGATCTCGGGCACCCGGTTGTGCAGCACGATAAGTCCGAACGAGGCCACGGCGATGGCGATGACCGCGCCCAAAAGCCCCTGGAGCATGCTCTTGCGCAGGAAGGGGCGGCGGATAAAGGAAGCCGTGGCGCCCACCAGCTGCATGGTGTTGATGGTAAAGCGTTTGGAGTAGATGAGCAGGCGCATGGTGTTGTTGAGCAGGTAAACCGCCAGCACGAGGATAAAGAGGCTTATCAGCCCCAGCCAGAAGCTTATCTTGGCCACGTTGTCGTTTACCAGCTGGATGAGGTCGGGCTGGTAGAACATTTCCTTTACGATATGGTAGCGGGTCAGTTCTTCCTCGAACTTGGCGATGCTGTCCTGGGTCGCGTAATCGGCCTTGAGGTGTATCTCGATGGAGGGCAGCAGGGGATTGTAGCCGAGAAAGGAAACGAAATCCTGCCCCAGGTCGTCCTGAAGTTCCCTGGCGGCCTCGGCCTTGCTGATATAGCGCGAACTCTTTACAAAGGGCGATCGGTCTATGATTTCCTTCATTTCAAGGATGTCCTGCTCGCGGGTATAGTCCTTGATCATCAGGGTAAGGCCGATGTTTTCCTTAACATAGTCGGAAACCTTGTGGGTGTAGCCCATCATCAGCCCCTGGATGCACAGCAGGAACAGCACCGTGGCGATAGAAAGCACAGTGGTTACATGCGCGCTCCGGATCCTCTTCTTCTCGAATTTCGCGTTTTCTTCCTGTATCATCGTAGGATTGCCAAAGCAGCAAATTTACGCATAATTCTTAAAACAGAATCCCTTGCGGTTTCGTTGTTATATCATTCCCGCTTCGGGCATTCATAAGGTGCGGAGATAGCGATAAATTGTTATCTTTGTACTTGAACCAATAAAAAAGTAGAAATGGCAAAACCAATAAAAGAAACGCCCGAACTTTACGGCAAGGATGCGGAACGTTTCGAACGGCTGATTTCGCAGCCTAAGCCGGTATCCGAACAGGAGAAGGAGCGGGCGCGTAATGCCTACGAGATAATGAAGTCTATCAGTAACTTTCAGTGGTAGATGGATTTTTCGAAATTAGTTCAGGTTCAACTTGGTTCCGATACCACAATCAAGCCGTTTCAATGTGCGGAAAATGATTTGAATGATTTTCTTTTTGAGGATGCCAAGCATTTTCAAAAAGAACTTATGGCGGTAACGTATCTGCTTGAAGACCCTTTGGAAAATGTAACGGTTGCTTATTTTAGCCTTCTTGCCGATAAAATCTCATTTAATCCGGAAGAGAAGTCTGTGTGGAATAAGCTGAACCGGCAGATCCCGAACCCCAAGCGCAGAAAGAACTATCCGGCGGTAAAAATAGGGAGACTTGCTGTAAATGAAAAATTTGCCGGCAATGGTGTTGGTACTTTTGTTTTGGACAATATAAAGTATGTATTTACTACGGTTAAACGACTTGGTTGTCGTTTCCTTACCGTAGATGCGTTGAATTCGGCTGTGCGGTTTTACGAAAGAAACGGCTTTCAGTTTTTTACAGAGTTGGACGAAGCCGATGAAACGAGGCTGATGTTTTACGATCTCAAGAATTTTTGTTTGTAGTTTTCATTGCCGGTAAAAATTCCCCGACTTCCGGGATTTGTGCCTTGCTGCGGAAATTTTATTATTACAATTTAGCACGGATTGAACCGTGAGTTCGGGATTTTCTCCTGGCGGAGGCTCAACGCGTTGAGCCTCCGCACGCTACGCCCCGTACACCCGCCATAATCCCAAATTATAATAATAAAATTACTTGATACTCAAATACTTGTATTTTAAAATTCAAAAAAATCACCTATATTTGTAGCGTTTCGGTGTATTGTTTGTGAACAGAATAACCGATAGTAACAAAATAAACCTATACAATGAAAAGACTTTTTAAATGGCTGATTCCAGTGGCGGCATTGCTGCTTACGGTGTCTTGCAAATCAACGGAAACGGAACCCGATAACTTCGGTGCGATTTACGGTACGATTGCGGATGTGGACACGGAGAAACCGCTTCCTGAAGCGTATGTGACTTTGTCGCCGGGAGGGAAAACTGCATCGAGCGGGGAAGACGGAACTTTTGAATTTCCTGACCAAGAACCGCAACAATACACGATTACGGTGCAGAAATCTGGATACCAAACCAATAGAAAATCCTTAACGGTAGAGGCATGTGAACGCGTGGAAGTCAACATCACCTTACAGAAAAATTCCTAGTTTAATCCCCACCTAAAGCAGGAGAGTAAACCAAGGCCTATTCCCCTGCGCTCAGAAAGTTGGCACAAACAAAACCCCGGCAGAGTTAATATCCTGTCGGGGTTTCGTTTATTCGGTTAGATACCGCTCGATTTGTGTCTTTAACAGCGGCAAGTCGTTTTCGATGACCGCCCAGATCTCGGCGACTTCCACCTGATAATATCCATGCACCAAGACATGGCGCATTTTCATCTGTCATAAGACAGAAACCCGTCTGTTCCGCCCGTCGAGGCCAACAGGGTTGAAAAGTTCGAGGTAGAGGTTCAGTGTGGCCGGGTTGTGGCAGAGGGCGTAGAGGATTTTCCCTATGCTCAGTGAGGGCATTTCTCCCGTCTCGTAAAGGCGGTATTGGTTGATGCCGATGCCTAACAGCGCACTCATTTTGGCTGCGGAAAGTTTGCACCGCTTGCGTAGGGCTACTATTTCCTCTACAGAGGGGATATGGTGCCGGACTCGGTATTGCTCGTGAACCTGCTTTGTGCACAATGCATCGCTCTCGTTGGTGCTGAAGCGTTCGCCGCTTTTCTTGCACTGATACCAATAACTTGTGTACGAATAGATCTCGCCGCGATATTCCGCCTTGGCCGGTTCGCTGCAAAGCAGGGCTGTATCGTTGTCCGCAAACGGACTCTGCATTCTTTTTGCCAAATTTGGAGTTTTCATAACTATTCCTTAAACGGATAGTGCATAGGGTATTCCGCAATGTGAAACGAGATGCAAATCGTGCGTTTCCCGGGTTTCCCCATGCTTATCTTTATATAAACTTCCTGCCCTTTTACATCCTTTCCGAACACCCACATTTCCGTGCCGTTGTAGAGTTCATCTACGAGCGGCCCCCGGCTGTAATCGCGCACTTCCAAACTGCGTATCAGCTCTTTTCGATAGAAAGGGGTGATATCCAGGGAGAAAAGAGTCCTCTCATTCTTATCGTTTGTCCGCATGCGGAAAACGATGTCGTAAACGTCAAGCTTAATCTTGAATTGCTCTAAAAAATACTCAACGTCTTTCTTTGTTGTCATATTCTTGTGGTTTCAAAGTTACACAAATATTTTAAATGCAACGGAAAAGTTGTATCAAAATGTATCTTATATTCTTGCTATATAGATAATCCCGAAAAGCGATTTTTATCGAACCTGTAAGTGAAAAATCTTTTGTAAATTACAGAAAATCAGAAGAGGAAAAAATAAACCAAGCGCAGGAGCGTAAGCAAAAAGCTTAGACTCCTGCGCTTTTGTAGCCACGTAAAGATTGCGGGGAATCCCCTACATCACCACATTGACAATCCGGCCCGGCACCACGATTACCTTTTTGGGTGTTTTGCCTTCGAGCCATTTCTGCGCCTGGGCATCGGCCAAGACCGCCTTTTCCACTTCGGCGGGGGCGAGGTTCAGCGGCAGTTCCATATTGAAACGCATCTTGCCGTTAAACGAAACCGGGTAGTTGAATGAATTCTTTACCGTGTATTTTTCTTCGTAAACCGGCAGGGCGGCGTACGAAATGCTTTCTTCATGCCCCAAGGCCTTCCAGATTTCCTCGCAGATATGGGGCGCGAAAGGCGACAACAGCACCGTAAAGGGCTCGAAAACGGCCTTTTTGCGGCATTTGAGGTCGGAAAGCTCGTTGAGCGCGATCATGAATCCGCTTACGGCCGTGTTGAACGAGAAACGTTCGGTATCGTCGGTAATGCGCTTGATGGTCTGGTGCAGCACCCGCATTTCGTCGGCGGTGGGCGTGCCGTCTTCAAGGGCAAGGCCGTCTTTGTCTTCGTCGAAGCAGGTACGCCAGAATTTTTTCAGGAAACGGAAAACGCCCTCGATGCCCTTGGTGTCCCAAGGCTTGGACTGTTCCACAGGGCCGAGGAACATCTCGTACATACGCAGGGTGTCCGCGCCGTAGCGTTCCACAATCTCGTCGGGGTTCTCCACGTTGTACATCGACTTCGACATCTTCTCCACTTCCGCCCCGCAGACGTATTTGCCGTCTTCCAATATGAATTCGGCGGCGCCCAGGTCGGGCATCCATTTCTTGAAGCCCTCGGTGTCGAGGATATCGTTGTCGGTCAGGTGAATGTCTACGTGCACGGGGTCGCAGAAGCGTTCGCGGTTGGCGATGTTTTTGGACACGAACACGAGTTTTTTGCCTTCCTGGGCCATGGCCTCGGTAATGCCGGGCAAGGCCGTCTGCGGATCCTGTGCGACAACGCTCCGGTAATTGGCCCAGTTGAGGCGGTAGGCGAAGTTGCTCCGCCCCTGGATCATGCCTTGGTTGATAAGCTTCTTATAAGGCTCATCCTCGCACACCAGACCGAGGTCGTAGAGGAATTTGTTCCAGAAACGGGAATAGATCAGGTGGCCGGTGGCGTGTTCGGCGCCGCCCACGTATAAATCCACCTGCCGCCAGTACTCGTTGGCCTGTCTGGATACCAGTTCGTGGCCGTTGCGGGCGTCCATATAGCGCAGGTAGTAGGCGCTGGAGCCGGCGAATCCCGGCATGGTGCAGGTTTCCAGGGGATAGCCTTCGGGCGTGGTCCAGTTCTTGGCGCGAGCCAAGGGCGGTTCTCCCGCTTCGGTAGGCTTGTATTCGTCGATGTCGGGCAGGCGCAGGGGCAGTTGGTCGTCGTTGAGCGTATGGGGAATGCTGTCCTTGTAGTAAATGGGAAAGGGTTCACCCCAGTAGCGCTGGCGGCTGAAGATGGCGTCGCGCAGACGGTAATTGACCCGGGCGCGTCCCAGGCCGCGTTTTTCGATTTCCTCCACCATGCGGGCGATGGCCTGCTTTACCTCGAGTCCGTTCAGGAATTCGGAATTCATCAGTTTGCCGTCTTTGGTCTCGTAGGCTTCGGTGCTGATGTCGCCGCCTTCCACCACCTGCTTTATGGGCAGGTTGAAGTGTTTGGCGAAACGGTAGTCGCGGCTGTCGTGGGCGGCCACGGCCATGATCGCGCCCGTGCCGTAACCTGCCAGCACGTATTCCGAAATCCATACGGGCAGTTTCGCGCCCGTAAAGGGGTGTATGGCATAGGAACCGGTAAACACGCCGCTTACCTTGTTCACTTCCGTCTGCCGCTCGCGCTCGGTACGGTTCTTGGCGTATTTCACGTAGGCCTCCACCTCGGCTTTCTGCTCAGGAGTAGTCAGTTCCCCGATATTTTCGTGCTCGGGGCAGAGCACCATAAAGCTTACGCCGAACAGGGTGTCGGGACGGGTGGTGAACACGGTAAGGCACTCGTCGGGCTTGCCGTCCAAGGCGAAGCGTACTTCGGCGCCCACGCTGCGGCCTATCCAGTTGCGCTGCATTTCCTTAAGGCTGTCGCTCCACTGCAGCTTGTCCAGGCCGTCCAGGAGGCGCTGGGCGTAGGCGGTGATACGCAGCGACCATTGTTTCATAAGCTTGCGTTCCACCGGGAATCCGCCGCGTTCGGAAAGTCCGTTCACCACTTCGTCGTTGGCCAGCACCGTGCCCAGTTTCGGGCACCAGTTCACCATCGTGTCCGACAGAAAGGCCAGACGGTAGTTCATCAGTATGTCGGAACGCTTCTTCTCGTCGTATCCGGCCCAGTCCTGTGCGCTGAACACCTCGTGGGGCGAGCAGGCGGCTTCTTCCAGAAGGGCGGCGTTGCCCTCTTTCTCAAGCCGTTCGACAAGCTGGGTGTCGGGCAGGGCTTTCTGCTGCTTCTTGCTGTACCAGGAGTGGAACAGGCGGATGAACACCCACTGGGTCCAGTGGTAGTAACCGGGGTCGCAGGTCTGCACCTCGCGGTCCCAGTCGAACGAGAAGCCGAGCAGGTTCAGCTGGTGGCGGTATCGTTCTATGTTTTTCTGCGTGGTTACGGCCGGGTGCTGTCCGGTCTGTATGGCGTACTGCTCGGCGGGCAGCCCGTAGGCGTCGAAGCCCATCGGGTGCAGCACGTTGTAGCCTTGCAGGCGTTTGTATCGGGCGTAGATGTCGCTGGCGATATAGCCCAGGGGATGCCCCACGTGAAGCCCCGCCCCGGAGGGATAGGGGAACATGTCGAGCACATAGAATTTGGGCTTTTGGGAATCGTTGCGGGCCTGGAAGGTCTTGTTTTGAGCCCAGTATCCGCGCCAGGCGGCTTCTATTTTTTTGAAATCGTAGTCCATGGTAATTAAAACAATAGGTTCAAACTTACAAAAGTAGTAAATTTTGCAAGCTTATCCTTTTTTTGGTTCGAGACCCGTCATGAAGGGCGACAGGATTTCTTTAAATATCTTCAGCAACGGAAATTTGTTAAATTTGCAGTTTTGCGTACGCGCGATAAGGACGATAAGGATGTGTTTGGGCGCGTGTTGTTAATTGAAAATAGAAGAACCATGAAGATAACGATTGTTGGAACGGGTTATGTCGGTTTGGTTACCGGCACCTGTTTTGCCGAGATGGGCACGCAAGTTTGCTGCGTGGATGTGGATGCCAGGAAGGTTTCCATGCTGCAGCAGGGCATTCCGCCCATTTACGAACCCGGATTGGAAGACATGCTCCGGAACAATATCCAGAAAGGCCGGATAACCTTCACCACCTCGCTTAAGGAGGGCATCAAGGATTCGGAAGTGGTGTTCACCGCGGTGGGCACCCCGCCCGACGAAGACGGCAGCGCCGACCTTAAATACGTGCTGGGTGTGGCCAGGGAAGTGGGGCAGAACATGGACCACTATATGCTGGTGGTGACCAAAAGTACCGTTCCGGTAGGCACGGCTAGGAAGGTGAAGGCCGCCATTCAGGAAGAATTGGACAGGCGGGGCGCAAAGATAGCCTACGATGTGGCATCCAATCCCGAGTTCTTGAAAGAAGGTTCCGCGATCCGCGATTTCATGTATCCCGACCGTATCGTGGTGGGGGTGGAAAGCGAACAGGCGAAGGAAGTGATGGGGCGTCTGTACCGTCCTTTCACGCTCAACGCGCATCCGGTACTGTTTATGGATATTCCTTCGGCGGAAATGACCAAGTACGCCGCCAACTCGATGCTGGCCACCCGAATAAGCTTTATGAACGACATCGCCAACCTGTGCGAACTGGTGGGCGCCGACGTAAACAGCGTACGCGAGGGTATCGGCAGCGACAGCCGTATCGGTAATAAATTCCTCTATCCCGGTATCGGTTACGGCGGTTCGTGCTTCCCCAAAGACGTAAAGGCCTTGATCCGCACCGCGCAGAAGAACGATTACCAGATGCAGGTGCTGCAGGCCGTGGAATCGGTGAATGAAGATCAGAAAAGCCTGCTGTTCCGTAAGTTCCAGGCGCGTTTCGGCAAGGATATGAAAGGCATGACGGTGGCGTTCTGGGGCTTGGCGTTCAAACCCAATACCGATGACATGCGGGAGGCTCCGTCCTTGGTGCTGATCGACAGATTACTGAAAGAAGGCTGCAAGGTGCGCGCCTACGACCCGATTTCGATGGACGAATGCAAGCGCCGTATCGGCGACAGCATCACCTATTGCAAGGATATCTACGAAACCATCGAGGATGCGGACGTGCTGTTCCTGGTAACCGAATGGACCGAATTCCGCAATCCCGACTGGGATAAGGTGAAGAATACCTTGAAATATCCTGTTGTGTTCGATGGGCGTAACCTGTACGACAAAGAACATTTGAAAAATTCCGGTTTTGAGTACCACGGCGTAGGTATCCTATAGTTTTTGCGCGATGAAAAAGATTTTGGTGACGGGCGGTTCGGGTTTTATCGGATCGCATCTGTGCGAAAGGCTGCTCAACGAGGGCAATGAGGTTATCTGTCTGGACAACTTCTTTACGGGACAGAAAAAGAACGTGGTTCACCTGCTGGACAACCCGTTTTTCGAGTTGGTCCGCCACGATGTTACCCAGCCCTATTTCATAGAAGTGGATCAGGTGTATAACCTGGCCTGTCCGGCTTCGCCCATCCACTATCAGTTCAATCCCATCAAGACGGTAAAGACCTCGGTGATGGGGGCGATCAATATGCTGGGGCTCGCCAAGCGTATCAAGGCTCCGATCCTGCAGGCCTCCACGAGTGAGGTGTATGGCGACCCGCATGTTCATCCGCAGGTGGAAAGCTATTGGGGCAACGTGAACCCGATAGGCATCCGTTCCTGCTACGACGAAGGCAAGCGCTGTGCCGAAACGCTGTGTATGGACTACCACCGGCAGAACGGGGTCAAGGTAAAGATTATCCGTATCTTCAATACCTATGGGCCGCGTATGTTCATGCACGACGGCCGGGTGGTTTCTAATTTCGTGGTGCAGGCCCTGCAAAACCAGGACATCACGATATATGGCGACGGCAGCCAGACCCGTAGTTTCCAGTATGTGGACGATTTGATCGAGGGAATGCTCAGGATGATGGATACGCCCGATTCGTTTATCGGTCCCGTCAACTTGGGCAATCCGGGCGAGTTCACGATCAAGCAGTTGGCTGAAACGGTAATCCGTATGACCGGAAGCCGTTCCAAGATCGTCTATCAGCCGCTGCCGGCCGATGATCCCTCCCAGCGCAAGCCCGATATCACCTTGGCGAAGGCTCAATTGGGTTGGGAACCGAAAATCAAGCTGGAAGAAGGTTTGGCCAAGACCATCGCCTACTTCGAGAACGAATTGTGCGGGCTTAAGAAATAGTTGTTTGACTTTTTTGAAATAAACAAGATATGGCGGAAAGGATCACGGTATTGGTAACGGGATGTAACGGACAGCTCGGCTCGGAGTTGCGCCGTCTGACCAAGGATGCCCGTTGTTCGCATTGCCGCTTTTTGTTTGTGGACAGGGATGTTTTGGATATCTGCAGCCGTGCGGATGTACAGAATTACATGAAGATAAACAAGGTGGATCTGGTGGTGAACTGCGCCGCCTACACGGCGGTGGACAAGGCCGAGAACGACCGGGCGCTGGCCTTTGCCGTAAACGGCGAGGGCGTGTCTATTCTGGCGGAATCCTGCGTGGAAAGCGATGCCTTTATGATAAACATCTCCACCGACTATGTGTTCGACGGCACGGCGTACGAACCCTATACGGAAACCGATGAAGTAAGGCCCATCGGGGTGTACGGGCTTTCCAAACGGGCGGGCGAAAACGCCATGATGGAAAAGGGCGTGCGCGGCATGATCATACGTACCGCCTGGCTGTATTCGGCCTTCGGCAACAACTTCGTGAAGACGATGTTGCGCCTCGGGGACGAAAAGGAGCAGGTGATGGTGGTGGCCGACCAGCAGGGAACCCCCACTTGGGCGGCCGATCTGGCGGACGCGATTATCCGCATTATCCTGCAGACCGATCTTTCCAAGAGGCAGGGGCTTGAGATCTATCATTACAGCAACGAGGGCGAATGTTCCTGGTACGAGTTCGCCTCCGCCATCATGCAGATGGCGGGCAAGGACTGCAAGGTGCTGCCTATCAGTACGGCGGAATATCCCACATCCTGCCGCAGGCCGGCCTACAGCGTGCTGGACAAGACAAAAATCAAACAGGAATTCGGCATCGAGATTCCCGAATGGGACGATTCCTTGCGGAAGATGCTGGAAGACTTGAAGCAACAGTAGAACGTTAATGGCGAAGAAGAAAATTACGGAACCGGACTGGGCCAGGTGCATTGCCGAAGCGATGGGGGAGAAAAAGGGCGCGAACATCCTGAGCATGGACTTGCGCGGTATTCCCGGCGCTTCTTTCGATTGCTTCGTGGTGTGCGAGGCCACTTCGGGTCCGCAGGTGCGGGCGATCGCCGACGAGATAGAGGAACGGATGTACCTGAAGTTCGGCATCGACCCCTTGCACAAGGAAGGCTACAACAATGCCGAATGGGTGCTGCTGGATTTCGGCGGCACGGTGGCGCATGTCTTTCTGGACAGCGTTCGCCAGCATTACCGGCTCGAGGAACTCTGGGGGGATTCGGGCATAAAACATTTTAAAGGAGGAAACGAGTAGATGAACAACAATACGAACAGCCCGATGCCGAGCAAACCCGGCCAGGGCAAGCGGAAAGGGGGCGGCAGGTTTCGGACCATCTATTGGATATACGCCGCTTTTCTGGCTTTTTTCCTTTACCTGCAGTTCTCGTCGGGCGGTGTAGGTGGCCAGCGCAGCTACGACGCCACCTGGCATCAGGTGGAGAAGATGCTCAGGAAAGGCGATGTGGAGAATATCGTGGTAGTGAACAACCAGTACGCCGAAGTGTTCCTGAAAACCGACCGCATCTATGACGACACCGCGTACGAAGACCTGCGCAGTCCCGACGGACACAGCAACACCAAGTTCTACGTCTATAAATTCCTTACGCTCGAATCGTTCCAGCAGGATGTGCGCAAGGTGCAGTGGGACAGTAAGATGGCTGATACCGTAGGCAAGTCGCCCTCGGCGAAGCAGGCCATTATGGATGCGCCCACCGTGGAGCCGGTTCCCGAAACGCGCAAGGGTTTCTGGGAAAACAGCCTGTTCTCGATGCTGATCTGGATTGTTTTCTCCATCTTATTGATGATGTGGATATTCCGTGGCGTGGGACGGAACGCGATGGGAGGTCCCGGCGGCATGGGCATGTTCAGTTTCGGAAAATCCAAGGCACAGCTCTACGATAAAGACACCAAGGTGAACACCACCTTCAAGGATGTGGCGGGTTTGGACGAAGCCAAGGAAGAAATCATGGAAATTGTGGATTTCCTGAAGAATCCCAAGCGCTACACCTCCTTGGGCGGGAAGATTCCCAAGGGGGCGCTGCTGGTAGGCCCTCCGGGAACGGGCAAGACCCTGCTGGCCAAGGCTGTGGCGGGCGAGGCGCAGGTTCCCTTTTTCTCCATATCGGGTTCTGACTTCGTGGAAATGTTTGTGGGAGTAGGTGCCTCGCGGGTGCGCGACCTGTTCAAGAGCGCCAAGGAAAAGGCACCCTGCATTATCTTTATCGATGAAATCGACGCCATCGGGCGCGCCCGGGGCAAGAACTCGTTTACGGGCGGCAACGACGAACGCGAGAACACGCTCAATCAGCTGCTTACCGAAATGGACGGTTTCGGCAGCAACAGCGGGGTCATTATCCTGGCGGCCACCAACCGGGCCGAGATACTCGACAGGGCCTTGCTGCGGCCGGGACGTTTCGACCGTCAGATCAACGTGGAACTGCCCGAACTGGAGGAACGCAAGGCCATCTTCAAGGTACACCTGAAGCCGATCAAGCTCAGCGAGAGCGTGGATGTGGATTTCCTGGCCAAGCAGACGCCCGGCTTTTCGGGTGCCGATATCGCCAACGTCTGCAACGAAGCGGCCCTGATTGCCGCCCGCCGCAAGAAACAGCAGGTGGAGAAACAGGATTTCCTGGATGCCATAGACCGTATCGTGGGCGGCTTGGAACGCCGGAGCAAGATTATCTCGGCCGAAGAAAAGAAGGTGATCGCCTACCATGAGGCTGGACACGCGGCGGTAAGCTGGATGCTACCCAACGCCCATCCTTTGGTGAAGGTGACGATCGTGCCGCGCGGCAAATCGCTGGGGGCGGCCTGGTATCTGCCCGAAGAACGCCAGATTACCACCCTGGAGCAGATGCAGGACGAGATGAAGGCCACCTTGGGCGGCCGGGCCTCGGAAGAAGTGGTGTTCGGCCAGATTTCCACCGGCGCCCTGAACGATTTGGAAAAGGTAACCAAACAGGCTTACGCGATGGTGGCCTACTACGGCATGAACGACAAGGTGGGCACGCTGAGCTATTACGATTCGAGCGGCGAGCAGGAATTCATGATAGGCAAGCCCTACAGCGAGCAGACGGCGGAAACCATCGATGCCGAAGTGCGCGCGCTGATTGCCACCGCTTACGGAGAGGCCAAGCGCATCCTGCGCGAGAACCGCGAGAAACTGGACAGGCTGGCGGCCTTGCTGATAGAACGGGAAGTGATGTTCCGCGAGGATCTGGAAGAGATATTCGGCAAACGTCCCGGAGAAGAAACCTCCGCGCAGGCCGAAACCAAGCTGGAAGATACGGAAGAAGAAACCCCTACGCAGGCATAGTATTATGGACTCCATGCAGGAAATAACCCCGAAAGAACGCATCCTGAAGCGTATCCGCGAGGCGCTTACCGCCGCACCGGTAACCGTAAAGCGTGCCATCGACCTGGACAGTTCGGTGTTTGTGCCGGCCGGCGCGACACTGGATGTGGTGTTCGCGGAGAATTTCGTGCACAGGGGCGGCCGCTTCGTGTATTGCGAGAACATGGAGGAAGCCGTGCAGTCCCTGCAGTTCCTGACGCAGGACAACCAATGGAACGGCCATATCTTCTGCCATGACGAATCGGTGGAACCCATCCTGCAATGGGCGGGCATCTCCTATGGAAGGGAAGCATTGGACGGCGTGCTCAAAAGCGTGGGGATCTGCGCCTGCCGCTGTCTGATCGCCAACGACGGGAGCATTCTTTTCGACGCTTCATCGGCCGGCCGGCGTATCTTCGCCCAGGCCGACACCATCGTGTTCATCGCCCTGAGCGAACAGATACTGCCCGATTTGCGTACGTTCTGGAAAGTCTGCAAGCCCGGGGACATGCCGTCCATGACCTCGCTCTGGACGGGCTTGAGCCATTTCGTGGATGTGGACGGAACACCTGTACTCGGCTATGGGCCGAAGCAGGTCTATTTAGTGTTGATCGATCATATGGAGGAACAATGAGCGAGCTGTTGAAACGTACCTTGACCGGAGCGGTCATCGTGGCGGCCATTGTGGGCGCGGCCTTGGTCGGAGAGTTTTACCTGCTCGGCCTGCTGTGCCTGCTATGGATTTTCTGCTGCGTGGAGATTTCGCGCCTCTGCGCCACGGGATGGGGCAAGGCGCTCGGCGTGCTCTATGTAACGCTCGGTTGGTTCTGCGTGTGGCTGCTGGATGTGATGATGCGCACCTACGGGCTGATCGGTTTCTTTGTATTGATTTGGTGTTCCGATATATTCGCCTACCTTACGGGAAGCCTTTGGGGCAGGCACAAGCTGTGCCCTAAGGTTTCGCCCTCCAAGACCTGGGAAGGCGCGGCGGGCGGCTTCTTGTTCGCCATGCTGTTCGCTTCCCTTTGGAAGATGTTCTTTCTGCCCGGTACAGCCAGCCTGCGCTGGCTGGTGTTCTCGGTGTTCACCATCGTGGCGGGCATGGCGGGCGATTTGTTGGAATCGAAACTCAAGCGAAAGGCGGGGGTCAAGGATTCGGGCTCCTTCCTGCCCGGACACGGCGGCATGATGGACCGTTTCGACAGCGTCTTGCTGGCCGCTCCCGTGGCTTCGCTCATATGGTTTATCTTGAATTTGTTTTAGCATGGCAGGCTATTATTTGCATAAAGAAGGCACCAACAGTATCCTTTGGGTTACGTTGCTGATGTTCCTTACCGGCGCCCTGGCGTTTATGGAAGGAGGAAACCATTGGCTGCTGTGGCCGTTGTGGGGGCTCTGTATCGTGTTGTGGGGTATTGTGGTGTTCTTTTTCAGGATGCCGAGGAGGGAACACGCCGACCCCGGATCTCACCTCCTGCTTTCGCCTGCCGACGGCAAGGTCGTGGATATAGCCCGGGTGGACGAACCGGAATATTTTGCGGGTCCCTGCACCAAGATATCGGTATTCATGTCGCCCGCCAATGTGCACGTGAACCGCTATCCGGTATCGGGCAAGGTGGTTTACTGCCGTTACCATGCGGGCAAGTACTTGGTGGCCTGGCACGAAAAGTCTTCGGTGCTGAACGAGAGGAACACGGTGGTTATAAAGACGCCGCAGGGCGCGGAAGTGCTGGTGCGGCAGATTGCCGGCGCGGTGGCGCGGCGCATCGTGCCCTATGCCAAGGTGGGCATGGAGGTTTCGGCCGCCGGAGAGCTCGGCTTCATCAAGTTCGGTTCACGCGTGGATCTGTTTTTTCCTGCCAAGGCGGAAATAAAGGTCAAAAAAGACCAGAAGGTAAAGGGCGGCCTCAGCGTGTTGGCGGAATTGACGGATTAAGTGTGGAAATAATTCCATACCAGTTCGGCCTTGGCCTTGCCCACGCAGGCCTGTAATTCTTCCAGGGGCGTTTCTTTGATTTTCTTTACCGAGTGGAAATAGTGCAGCAATACGGAGGCTGTGTCGGCGCCGATGCCCTTGATTTCGGTGAGTTCGGTCTTGATCAATCCCTTGAGATGGCGTTTCCTGTAATGGGTTATGCCGAAGCGGTGCGCTTCGTCGCGTAGCAGCTGGATATGGCGCAGCGCCTCCGATTTCTTGTCCAACAGCAGCGGGTGCGGGTCGCCCGGCTTGTAGATTTCTTCCAGACGTTCGGCAATGCCGATTAAAAACACCTCCTTCTCGATACCCAACTCCGACAGCACCTTGTAGGCCGACGTGATCTGCCCCTTGCCGCCGTCCACGATAATGAGCTGGGGCAGGGGCTGCCCTTCGGCGATAAGCCGTCCATAGTGCCGGGTAAAGACTTCCTCCATCGTGGCGTAGTCGTTGGCGCCCTGTACGGTGCGGATGTTGAAATGGCGGTAATCCCGCTTGGAAAGCTTGCCGTTGCGGCTCACCGTCATGGCCCCCACCGGGTAGTCGCCCTCGAAGTTCGAGTTGTCGAAACATTCGATGTGCAGCGGCAGTTTCTCCATGCCCAGGGCCTTCTGCAGCTGCGCCATCAGTTCCTTGCCGCGGCGGTCGGGGTCGGTAAGGTCCATGCGCTTGGATTTCTCCAGGATAAAGTACTTGATGTTCTGCAGCGAAAGTTCCAGCAGTTTCTTTTTTTCCCCCATCTGGGGCACGGTGCACTTAAGCTTCTTCAGTTCGAACGAAGGCTGGAAGGGCAGGATGATTTCGGGTGCCTTGCTGTCGAATTGCTGGCGGAACTCCACGATGGCCTGTTCGAGCAGGTCGGCGGGCGTCTCGTCCAGTTTTTTCTTCACCTCGATGGTGTGCGCCTGGATCACCCGTCCGTCCACCACGTGCAGGTAGTTGAAATAGATGCTCTGTCCGTCTTCTTTGGTGCCCAGCACGTCCAGATCCGACAGGCTCGGGTTCACCACCGTGGATTTGCTCTGGTAATTCTGCAGCAGTTCGATCTTGGTCTTGAACAGCTGGGCTTTCTTGAATTCCAGCGCCTCGGCAGCCTGCATCATCTGCCGGGTCAGCGATTGCAGCACGGGCGTGATATGCCCACGTATCAGGGCCTTTATCTGGCTTATCTGCTCGTTGTATTCGTCTTGGGTCTGCAATCCCTGGCAAGGGCCGGCGCAGCGTTTCATGTGGTACTCTAAACAGAGCCGCACTTTCCTGCTTGCGATGCAGTTCTCGTCCAGACGGTGGCGGCAGGTGCGCAGGGGGTAGATCTCGTGAATGATTTCCAGCAGCGTGTTGAGCGTCTTTACCGAGGGGTAGGGGCCGAAATACACCGAACCGTCCTGCACGATGCGGCGGGTGGGAAAAAGCCGCGGAAACTCCTCGTTCGACAGGCAGAGCCAAGGGTAGGTCTTGTCGTCTTTGAGCAGGATGTTGTAGTGGGGCTTGTTGCGCTTTATCAGGTTGTTTTCGAGCAGCAGCGCGTCGGCCTCGGTATCCACCACGATATATTCCAGCCTCCTTACCTTCCTTACCAAGGCCAGCACCTTGCCCTCGTGGTCCCGGTTGAAGTACGAATTGACCCGCCGTTTCAGGTTCTTGGCCTTGCCCACGTAGATAAGCTCGTTGTTCTCGTCGAAATACTGATAGACGCCGGGCTTGTCGGGCAGTATGCTCAAGGTTTGCTTCAGTTCTTCGGAAATCGCGATCATATGCAGGCCGCCTTGGAATTTTATCCCGCGAAGATAAGGAAGATAGGGCAGAATTGCATAACTTCGCGGGTTATGAAAACTTCGCGTGGATTACAGGCGATCCTGCCCTTGGCCTTGTGCCTGTTGCTTGGCTGCATGGTTTCCTGCAAGAAAGACGGCATGAGCGGCAAGGTGGCCTTTAATTTCGGGTTTACCTTCGAGGGGGAGGCCTTGGTTTTTGATACCAGAGACTATGCGATTGCCTCCGGGAACGTGCTGCGGATCGACAACATACAGTATTTCGTGTCCGACCCGGTGTTCGTGAACCGCAACGGGGAACGCCGCGGATTTACCAAAGAGAGCGACCGCGTGCATTACGTGGATTCGGACATTCCCTCCACGCTGCAGTGGAATCTGGAGGGCAAACTGGAAGCCGATGTGTATGAGTACGTGGAATTCGTGTATGGCCTGAACACGGCCTACAACCAATCGGGGCATTTTTCCGACGCGCCCGAGAGCCTGATGTTCTGGCCCGATGCGATGGGGGGCGGCTACCACCACCTTAAACTGAACGGCTGGTATGCGCCCGACGCCTCCGACACCGTGTTCTATCCCTTTGGCTTTCATGCGGGTACGGACACCAACGCGGTATGCCTGCGCGACACCCTGCGCCTTTTCCTTACCGACGGACTGACCAAGACCCTTACGATCAACATGGAGGTGGCCAACTGGTTCAGGAATCCTGCCGTATGGGATTTCAGGGAATTCGGCGGCTCGGTGATGCAGAACCCGGAGGCCCAATTGATCATTAAAGAAAACGCACGCGATGTCTTTTCGGTTCGATAAACTCCTGCTGTTGCCCTTGCTGGCCTTGCTGGCGGTTTCGTGCTATGTCGAAAGCCCTGAGAAACCGGCCGAGGTGCACTATGTCGACTTTCCGCAGCCACCGTATTTTCCCACGGCCACCAATATCCCGGCCAACAACCGGCTCTCTTCCGAAGGCGTGCTGCTGGGCCGGTACCTGTTCTACGACTACCGGATCGGGGGCAAGCGCGATGCCGACTCCCTGCTCTCGTGTTCCTCTTGCCATCGGCAGGAGCACGGTTTCGACGCGGGGGCTGACAACAGCCGCCTTAGGGATGGCGGAATGCGCGGGGCGGCGGGGCTCTACACGGCGCACGTGCCGCTTCCCCTGGTCAATGTGGCCTACAATGTACGCGGTTTAGGCTGGACTTCCTCCCTCGAATATCCGCAAGGCACGCTGGAAACCCTGATTGCCAACACCCTGCTCGACAGTGCCGAGTTCGCCGCTACCAAAGAGGAGATCGTGGAACGGATCGCCTCCATCGAGATGTATCCGCCCTTGTTCAAGGCCGCTTTCGGCACGCCTACGGTAAATTTCGACCGCATCTGCATGGCCTTGGCGCAGTTCGTGCGCTCGTTGGTGTCCTCGCAAAGCAAATTCGACCGCCACCTGCGGGGCGAAGTGCAGTTGAGCGACAAGGAAATGAAAGGCTACGTGCTCTTTACCACCGAAGATGGCGCCGACTGCTTTCACTGCCACGGCGGGAACGGCAATATGCTCTTTACCACTTACGACAACCTGATCAACGGCCTCGACGCACCGGAACATTTCACTGATCCCCACGACCGTTTTTCCGTTACCGGCAAGGAATCCGACCGGGGGGCGTACCGGGTGCCCACGCTCCGCAACATCGCCTATACGGCGCCCTATATGCACGACGGACGTTTCTCCACCCTGGACGAAGTGATCGACCAATACAGCGAGAACGTGCAGTATTCGCCCTACATATCGCCCCTCATGCACCACGTAAAGGCGGGGGGCGTCCAGCTTACCGAGAGCGAGAAAGAGTGCCTCAAGGCCTTTCTGCTTACCCTGGGGGATGAATCCTTTATAAGTAATCCCGAATTTTCGGATCCTTTCGTACAAGACACGCTGCTGCCATGAACTATCTTTCGGTTGAGAACGTATCCAAGACCTATGGCGAAAAACGCCTCTTCGCCGACTTGACTTTCGGCCTGGAAAAGGGCGAGAAGGCCGCGCTGGTTGCCAAGAACGGCGCCGGCAAGACCACGCTGCTCAACATTATCTGCGGCAAGGTGCTGCCCGATGCCGGACAGGTGGTTACGCGAAACGGCATCCGCATGGATTACCTGCCCCAGACGCCGCAGTTCGACCCGCAGCAGAGCGTGATGGACTTCGTTTTTTCGGGTCAGATTCCGGCCCTGCAGGCCGCCCGGGAATACGAGCAGCTGCTCTGGGATATGGAGAAGCAGGGCAATACGCCCCAATTGCAGGCGGCACTCGAAGAAGCCACTGTAAAAATGGAACGCCTGCAAGCCTGGGATTACGAGGAAAAGGTAAAGGAAGTGCTGTACCGGCTGCAACTGCCCAAGACCGAGCAGAAGATGGGCGAGCTTTCGGGCGGACAGCAGAAGAAGGCGGCCTTGGCGCGGGTGCTGGTGGAAGGCGCCGACCTGTTGCTGATGGACGAACCCACCAACCACCTCGACATGGAGATGACCGAGTGGCTGGAAGACTTCCTGCGCCGCCAGAACCTGGCGCTGCTGCTGGTGACCCACGACCGCACCTTTTTAGACAACGTGTGCAGCAAGATACTGGAAATCGACAACGCCCGGATCTATACTTACAAAGGCAATTACGCCTACTTCCTGGAAAAGAAGGCCGAGCGCGAGAGCATAGAGCGTTCCGAAATCGAAAAGGCCAGGAACCTCTACCGCCGCGAACTGGAATGGATGCGGCGCATGCCCTCGGCGCGCGGCACCAAGGCCAGGGCGCGGGTGGATGCTTTCGACCAGGTACGGGAAAAGGCGATGAAGCGTATCGACGACCAGGTGCCGGAACTGAGCGTGGAAAGCCGCCGCCTGGGCAACAAGATACTGGAGGTGAGCAATCTCTGCAAGAGTTTCGACGGAACGCCTTTGGTGGACGACTTCTCCTATACCTTCAAGAAAGGTGAGAAAATCGGCATCGTGGGACGGAACGGCATCGGCAAGTCCACGCTGCTGAACATGCTTACCGGCAACCTGAAACCCGACAGAGGGCATATCCGGGTGGGACAGACGGTGCAGTTCGGCTATTACACCCAGGGCGGACTTCCGCAGAAGGAGGACAAGCGGGTCATCGATATCGTGAAGGAAGTGGCGGAGGTGGTCAAGATGCAGGACGGGCGCGAGATCTCGGCCTCCCAGTTCCTGAATTATTTCCAGTTCGAGCCTTCCACGCAGTATAACTATTTCTCGAACCTGAGCGGAGGGGAGCGCCGCCGCCTGTACCTGTTGCGCACGCTCATGGAGAACCCCAATTTCCTGATACTGGACGAGCCCACCAACGACTTAGACGTCTATACGCTTATGCTGCTCGAGGATTTTCTGAGCCATTACCAGGGATGCCTGCTTATGGTGAGCCACGACCGCAGCTTCTTAGACCATATCGCCGACCATATCTTCGTGTTCGAGGGCGATGGAAGGATAAAGGATTGGTACGGCACCTACGGCGAGTACAAGAAGAGAAAGGCCGAAAAAGAGAAGGAGGCGAAGCAGGAAGAGAAGAAAGAACGGCAGCAGGCCATACAGAATAACCGTCCGGCAACGCAGAAACCCAAGGCTACGTTCAAGCAAAAGCAGGAATACGGGGAGATAAGCGCCCGGATGGCGGCCTTGGAAGAGGAAAAACAGCGTCTGGAAAGCGTCTTTTCGGGAGCGGAGACCGATGCCGGTAAGATTACCGAGGCTTCGCGCCGCATCGCCGAAATACTGCCCGAATTATCCGCACTCGAAGACCGTTGGCTGGAACTGAGCGAAATTGTGGAGGATTAGCGGGTCAGCTCGATCAGCACCTTGCCGCCGGTATCGCAAAGAATGGCCTTGTGGTCGGAGAATTTCTTGTAGGAAACAATATCCTGGAAGGCTTTCAACAGTCGGGATTCCGTGTCCATTCCCTCGCACAGGCGCAGCGTGGTAAGCCCGTTGCCGAATTTTACGAGCGATTTCTTTTGGGGATTGTATTCCAGAGAGGCGTTGTAGGTATTGCATCCCAGATTGCCGTACACCATGTTCTGCGTGGAGTTGAACACAAGGAACACTTCCGATTCTTCGGGAACGGGAACATCATAGACCTTGGATACCGTCCAGCGGCCGTCCAAAGGCATCATGCGTGCCAATTGCATAAGTACCGAACCGTCCTGCGCCAAGAGGATGAGCCTGTCGGAGGCATCCTGAGGTGCTTCGATACGGTAGGAGGCCGTCTGCTGCAATAGGAGCAGCACCTTGGATTCCAATTCAAGCTGCGGGCAGGCCATCCGCGTGGAGGCCACGGCGCCGAACTGCAGGTGCCGCTTCTTCGCGTTCAGTTGAAAGCTTCCGTGGATATAGTTGCAGCCGGCAAAGCCGTTCATGCTTTTTTTCAAGAGATTGATGTTGATGTAGGGAATTTCCTCGCCCGCTTCCACCGGCGTGCCCTGCAGTTCCGCAATCTGCCAGGCGCCTTCGATATTTCTGGATGAAGCGCGTTTTTGCGCGTTGGCGGCGGAACCATGTCCGAAACAAAAAGCCATGGCCGTCAGCATCAGGCTCAGGTGAACGATCTTTTTCATTTTTGCCTCCTTGCAATGAAACACAAAACGTAAAGATACAAAACTTTTTGTTAAGCCATGATACGGGGCGTTTTCGGCAAAAATGCTTAACTTCGTGTTTGCACTTTTAAAACTTACAGCCATGAAAAAGTACGTTTGCACGATCTGTAACTACGTGTATGATCCGGCCAAGGGCGATCCCGACAGCGGCATCGCGCCCGGCACCGCCTTCGAAGACATTCCCGATTCCTGGGTTTGCCCGATGTGCGGGGTGGGGAAAGAAAATTTCGAACCCTATAACGAGTAGTTTTTGTCGCTGCGCGGCGGGCTTTTTACCCGCCGCGCAGTTTTTGCGCACTGGCGTGCGCGATGTGTCTCTCTTCTTTTTTTTGTGAACGTTTTGCGTTTAGCGCAAGTCGTTTCGTTCGTACGCTTAGTTGATAAAAAGGATTCCGAAAAATACAATTATTATATGCAGGGCGGCAACAAGGAATGCCCAGGCGGGAGACGGGGAAGTGGTGCGCCAACTTTTATCCAGGCGGGGAATCAGGTTGCCCAGGAGTACCGGCAGCGAGAAGTGCTGCACCGATTTTTGGGCGTTGTAGCGGGCTGCGTTCTGCAAGAATACCGTAAGGAACAGCAGCGCGGCGGAGATGAGGGCGAGGGTGGACAGTCCGGAAGCCTTGCCGGCGAGCCGTAGGGTTTCCGTCCAGTAGAAAAAGCCGAAAACGAAGGCCGCCATCAGTTCGCCCAAGGCCAGGAAGCGCGAGGGCCAGATTACGAAAAGCGCGCCTATCGCCATCAGGATGCCGTCGGCCTTGAAGGCTACGGGAGATTTCCAGATTGTGAGGATGCAGAAAAAAAGCGCCGCCGGAAAGACAAACGCGCAGGCCGGGGCCCTTTTTTCGGCGATAAGGGCCAGGCCGAGGCTCAATAGGAACGTATAGCAGGCACGTGCCAGAAAAAGAGACTCCATGCCGTATCCGGGCAGCAGCAACGAGGCCAGGCAACCGCTCCCTACAGCCAGCGGAAAGGCTTTGGCCGAATGAATCCTCCTGGTTTTCATGCGGCAATATTACGAAAACAAAAAACGCGACGGAATTTTTTTTGATATTTCTTACATTTGCAGGTCAATGGAGTTCGATTGACGGGATACAAAACACGAAATCATGTTACAACAGGCAGAATTGCAACAAATGGCGACTCAGGTGAGGCGCGACGTGGTACGTATGATACACGGCGCCAAGTCGGGTCATACGGGCGGCTCCTTAGGCTGCGCCGACTTTATGACGGTATTGTTCTTCAACGTTTTGGAACATGACCCTAAAGGCTTTACGAAAGAAGGCCGGAATCAGGACGTATTCTTCCTTTCCAACGGGCATATCGCGCCGGTGCTTTACAGTGTGTTGGCGCGTACCGGTTATTTCCCCGTGGATGAGTTAGGCACGCTGCGCCAGTTGGGCAGCCGCCTGCAGGGGCATCCCAGCATCGCCCACAACCTGCCTGGTATCCGCATGGCTTCCGGCTCGCTGGGACAGGGTATGTCGAACGCCATCGGGATGGCCTTGGCCAAGAAGATGGACGGCGACAGGCACTTGGTCTATACCCTGCACGGCGACGGCGAACTGGAGGAAGGCCAGATCTGGGAAAGCGCCATGTATGCCGGCGCCAAACAGGTGGACAACCTGATTTCGGTGGTGGACCACAACGGCCTGCAGATAGACGGCGCCACCAAGGATGTGATGGATCTGGGCGATTTGAACGCCAAATTCACCGCTTTCGGCTGGGATGTGCTTACGATGAACGGCAACGATGTGGCGGAGGTTGAAAAAACGCTGAAAACCGCCAAAGAACATACGGGCAAGGGCAAGCCGGTGATGATTGTCATGCGCACCGAAATGGGCCACGGCGTCGATTTCATGGCGAACCTGGCCAAATGGCATGGTACGGCGCCCAACGACGAACAGGCCGAAGCCGCCTTGGCCCAATTGCTGCAAACGCCCTACGGCGATTACAAAAAATAGGGGGAAATGCGGGCAAGACTTCGTTTCTTAAGGAGTGTTACGGTTGTAGGGCTGTTGCTCGGCTGCTGTCTCGGCCTGAGAGGGCAGGAGGGGGCGCGTCCGCTGAACCGTATCCTGCTTATCTACGATGCCTCCAACTCGATGAACGCCCGTTGGCAGAGCGCGTCCAAGATGGCCATTTCCAAACGCCTTATCTCGGAAATCGTGGACTCGCTGAGCACCTTGGACAATGTGCAGCTGGCTTTGCGCGTTTACGGGCATCAGAGCCATTATCCGCCCTTAGACTGCAACGACAGCAGGCTGGAAGTGCCCTTTTCGTTCGGCAACGGCAAGAAAATCGTGCAGGTGATCAAGGGACTGGTGCCCAAGGGTGCCACGCCCATCGCGTATTCGCTCACGGAGGCGGCCAAGGATTTTCCGCCTTGCGAAGACTGCCGTAACCTCATTATCCTGATTACCGACGGCATCGAGGAGTGCGGGGGCGACCCTTGCGCGGCTTCCCGCGTGTTGCAGAAACAGGGCATCGCGCTCAAACCCTTCATCATCGGTATCGGCAAGGATTTCTCGAACGAGTTCCAGTGCGTGGGCGAATATTTCGACGCCTCCGACGAGAACGACTTCGTGCGCGCTTTCGAAATCGTGATTTCTCAGGCCTTGAACAACACCACCGCGCAGGTGAACCTGCTGGACGCCGACGGTTCGCCTTCGGTAACCAACCTTAACATGACTTTCTACGACCATGTTTCGGGCAAGGTGATCTACAATTACGTGCACACGCTCAACTATTACGGCCGCCCCGACACGCTTACGCTCGACCCGCTGCACGTCTACGACATGGTGGTGCACACCCTGCCGCCCCTGCGCATGGATTCGATCGTGGTGCGTACCGGCCGCCACAACACCATCGCGCTGCCGGCCGCCCAGGGCAACCTGCTGGTGTCGATGAAGGGCTCGCGCGCCTCGGTAACCGAGACCACGCCCTGCGTGGTGCGCAAGCCGGGTCAGACCGAGATCGTGAACGTACAGTATATCAACGCCAACAACCGCTACCTGGCGGGCAAATACGACGTGGATATCCTTACCTTGCCGCCCGTAAGTCTCAAGGATGTGGAGATAAGCCCCAACAAGACCACCACCGTCGATCTGCCGATGCTGGGCATCCTGGTGTTCCGCCGCAACGGCTCGGGCTACGGCACCCTGTATTCGATACAGGAAGACGGCAGCCAGCGTCTGGTGCACAGCTTTTCCGAAGACAAGACCAGCGAGAGCCTCTACCTGAGGCCGGGAACCTACCGCGTGGTGTACCGCTCGCGCTACAACCTGCGCACCTCCGCCACGCGCGAGAAAACCTTCGTGCTCAATCCGGGCGCGACGGTGGACGTTAATTTGTAAACAATCGAAAAACATAAAGACCATGAATAAATACTCCTTCACCGAAAAGAAAGACACCCGTTCCGGATTCGGCGCCGGCCTGATGCTGGCCGCCCAGGAGCTTCCGCAGGTGGTGGCTTTGGCCGCCGACCTTACGGGTTCGGTAAAGATGGACGCGTTCGCCAAGGCCTATCCCGACCGCTTTTTCCAGGTGGGTATCGCCGAAGCCAACATGATAGGCATCGCCGCGGGTTTGGCGGTAGCGGGCAAGATTCCCTTTACGGGCACGTTCGCCGAGTTCTCCACCGGCCGCGTCTATGACCAGATACGCCAGTCGGTGGCCTATTCGCAGGCCAATGTAAAGATTTACGCACCCCACGCGGGCTTGAGCGTGGGCGAGGACGGCGCCACCCACCAGGCCTTGGAAGACATGGGTATGATGCGCATGATGCCGGGTATGGCGGTGGTTCACCCCTGCGACTACAACCAGGCCGTGCAGGCAACGGTGGCGGTGGCCAAGTACGCGGGGCCCGTCTATCTGCGTTGCGGACGTCCCACCGTGCCCAACTTCACGCCGGCCGACCGCAAGTTCGAGATCGGCAAGGGCTATGTGCTGCAGGAAGGCTCGGATATCACGATTATCGCCATCGGCCATCTGGTATGGCCGGCTCTGGAAGCGGCCGAAGCCCTGCAGGAGAAAGGAATCAAGGCCGAAGTGATCGATATGGCGACCCTCAAACCCCTCGACACGGACTGCGTGCTGGCCTCGGTTAAGAAAACTGGCTGTGTGCTTACCTGCGAGGAACACCAGCTCAACGGCGGTCTGGGCGATGCGGTGGCCAATTTCTTAGTGCGCAACTATCCCGTGCCCATGGAAATGCTGGGTGTGGACGACAGATTCGGACAGAGCGGCAAGCCGCAGGAACTGCTCGACTTCTATGGTCTGAACACCGCCGGCATCGTAAAGAAAGCCGAGGCCTTGCTGGCGCGCAAGAAATAGTTTCCCACCGAAAGACCGGCAGACATGAAGGTACATTTTATCGCCATCGGGGGCAGCGCCATGCACAATCTGGCGATGGCCCTGCATCTGAAAGGATATGAGGTAAGCGGCTCGGACGACGAGATTTTCGATCCCGCCAAGAGCCGTCTGGCACGCTACGGCCTGTTGCCGGATGCTCCGGGCTGGATTCCGGAACGGATCACCGCCGACCTGGATGCCGTGATTCTGGGCATGCACGCCCGCGCGGACAATCCCGAACTGCTGCGCGCCAAGGAACTGGGGCTTAAGATCTATTCCTATCCCGAATACCTTTACGAACAGTCGAAAGACAAGACACGGGTGGTGGTCGGGGGCAGCCACGGCAAGACCTCGGTTACGGCCATGATCCTTCACGTGCTTAAGGATGCCGGCATGGAATGCGACTATATGGTGGGCGCGCAGCTGGAGGGCTACGACATTATGGTGCGCCTGAGTTCCACGGCCAAGGTGATGGTGCTGGAGGGAGACGAATACCTTACCTCGCCCATCGACCGCCGTCCCAAGTTCCATCTCTACCATCCCGACATCGCGGTCGTGAACGGCATCGCCTGGGACCACATCAACGTTTTCCCCACTTTCGAGAACTATGTTTCCCAGTTCGATATCTTTGCCAAGAGCATAGAGCCCAAGGGCACCTTCGCCTATTACGAGGGCGATGCGGAGGTGAGTAAAATCGCCGAAAACCTTAAGGAGGAACGCCCCGACATCACCTTCCGCCCCTACGATGTGCCCGAATACCGCGTTGCCGAAAACGGCACGGAGTTGCTCTACGGGGGAGAATCTTATCCTTTGCAGGTGTTCGGCCGCCACAATATGCAGAACATCTTCGCCGCATGGCAGGTATGCCGAGCCTTGGGCGTGGAAGACAAGGTGTTCCTGAACAGTATCGTAAGCTTCAAGGGGGCTTCGCGCCGCTTGGAAAAGATTGCGGAAAACAAGGTGCAGGCCGTTACGGTCTATAAGGATTTCGCCCATTCGCCCTCCAAGCTGCAGGCCACGATCGCGGCGGTAAAGGAACAGTATCCGCAGCGTAAGTTGGTGGCCTGTATGGAACTGCATACGTTCAGCAGCCTCAGCAAGATTTTCTTCTCGCACTATAAAGGATGTATGGACAAGGCGGACGTGGCCTTCGTCTATTTCAACCCCAAGGCGGTGGAACACAAGAAACTGGAACCGATTTCCGCCGATATGATCTACGGGGCTTTCGGCCGCAAGGACCTGCGGGTCTATAGCGACAGCGCCGTATTGGTGAACGACCTGAAGGTAATGGACTGGAAGAACGCCAACCTGCTGTGGATGACCTCCGGCAACTTCGACGGTGTGGACGAAAAGGCGCTGGCCGAAGAAATTGTGCGGTAGGGGGTGAAAGTGCGTGGCCGAGATAAACTGCGGCTGACAACGCAGCAGAAATCAGAACATTCTGGCAAGAAAAAATGTTTTTGAATGGTGAGATGCAAGGCGGAAGCCGGAGTTTTCGAGGGAGCGTACTTTCGTACGTGACCGAGATAAACTTCGGCTGACAACGCAGCAGATCACCGTTCAAAAACATTTTTTTGCGGAAAGTGAGGGATTCGAACCCCCGGAGGCTCGCGCCTCAACGGTTTTCAAGACCGCCGCAATCGACCACTCTGCCAACTTTCCAACGATGTCGCGAAGTTACATCTTTTTCCCGTTTCAAAAAAACGCCAGCTTCGTGGCGCGGGTTGGTTGCTCGCTTTCGCTCGCATGTATTCAGCCAACTCAAATGTCGATGGAGTCAGTCTTTAGGGTGGAGTCCGGCATCAATAACATAGATGATACTGCCGTTTGTCTCCCTTGGTTTCTAGACAACGACAACGTTCCTCCCGTTCCCGCACCCGCTTCAATTCGGTCGCGAAGTCGATCGGCTGTCTCTGCCATTCGGCGATTTGCCTGAGTCCACGCTCTGTTTGCTCTTTGTGAAACTGATTCAGATAGTTCATTCATAAAACCCTTTATCCGTACAAAAATACAAAAAGAAACAGTCTTGCCCTAAAAAAATCGATACGGAATTACTTTTATTGATAATCAATGTTTTACTGTTTTATCTCCAAAAAAATGTATGGCATAGGCGTTTTTATCTCCCAAAAAATGTAATCCGTTGGCCGGTTAGGATATCTTTGTTGTTGCTTAAGAATTATTTACAATTTTTTTTATGGTGTTTTGTATACATACATTGGAAGTGATTCTTCCCGGTGTTTTCCGTGCTATTTTATTTTACGGTGTGTGCTGTCGTCCCCCC